>NZ_AUHI01000006.1 GCF_000423105.1 Halalkalibacillus halophilus DSM 18494
TTTCATAACAGTCTAGTAAATACTCATACACTGGTTTATCAACCTTTTCTTCATCAATATCCAATTGAAATGAAAAACCTATTTTCATAAAAAGATAAACAATTACAAATAAATCAATGGATTTAAACAGCACAATATCAGTATTTTTATAGTTTGAAATAATTGGATTAAGTTCAAACTGGTTCGCGAATTTGTTAAAAATGAATTGGATACTTTCTTCTATAGAGCTGGAATCATAACCTAATGGACTTTCCCATTCCATTTCTTCAATCAAATCTTTCGTGAATAGCTGCTTATCTTTTATAAAGTAATTCAAACCATGGAGAGAAGTTGAAATAAAAACTGGTGATTTAGTAACAACAAAAACTGGAATCTCTTCACTGTATTCAATTAGTAAGTTCTTCAACTCCATTTGCTCCTTAGGACTAAGATATGACTCTGGGTACATATAGAAGATTATTTTCCTCCCTTTAGTCACTATTTCAAGGTGTTTTTTAACAATTGGAAGCAAAATTTTGTTTTGATGCAAAAAATTATTTGTAACTCCTTGGTTATTTACTAGACCCATATCAATTTCTAACATTTTCATAAATGTATCTATTGTAAAGTCTTTGCTACGTATTGGGTACTCTAGTAAAGCTTGTTCAACTAAATCTTCAATTAAGGTATTAATCGTATTAAGGTACCCATCTGTTTCGATGTTATTTAACAAATCATGTTTAATTTGATTTTTTGTGTAAGACTTTGCTCCAAGGCTTATTTCTGCTAACAATAAATCATTTGATAACTTAAATGCCACCACTTGGTGATGGTTGATTTCTTCATAGTCATTTCCTACATCTTTTATGTGCATAACATCTTTCACTTTTGATCGTGGTTGCAAATAATCATTTAATACATTAATTAGATTTGTTTCATTTGAGGTATAGTTTACAAATAATGAACTATAATTAGCTATATTCAAATCATATCTCTCATCTTCAAAGTCAATTTTCCAATGATCTTGCATACAATCACCTCTAAAATTCTATCGTCCTGTTTTCTCCTAATATTTCAATATTCCGATCCTCTTCACCGACTAAAATTTTCATATTCTCAAATTGTTTTTCCGTAATAATCATAGAACGGATGTGACCATCTTTTGGTAAAAACCTCTTAACTTGATTTACAGTTCCTTGTGCCGCTTCTTTATTTATACAAGACTTTATATAAATGGAGTATTGCATCATCAAAAATCCCTGTCTAATAAGATTTTTACGAAACTTAGTATACGTTCTTACTTGAGCTTTTGTTTCGACTGGCAAATCGAACATAATCATTATTCTCACGAATCTATGACTCATACAACATAAATTTTTCTATACTCGGTAGTTTTAATTTATTAGATTCGCCAGTTTCAAAAAACTCAAATAGTGAATTAATAGAAATTTCGATTGCCCTAATAACTGTATGAGACTTTTGATCAATTAGTATTCTTGCATGCAATAAATTTATTAATTTAATTCTATAATCTTTAGTTAAATAATTTTCTGGAGGATTTTTAATCACAAAGTAATCCACTATAGGTCGAAAAGGTTCAATTAAATCAGATGCAAGGTTATTCGGATTTCTCGTTCCTATATGGTGCACACCAAGACCAGGTATTAATCCTTTTGCCACAATGGTCCGAGCAATTGCTGAATGCAAGATAGCATAACCGTAGTTCAATGCGGCATTTTCAATGAAGTCATCGTTATCTCGACTATAACCATCTGCAAAAAAACTATTGAAGTAGATTCTTGCAGCTTGCCCTTCCGAGTTATGTTGATCGCCTGTGACAACAGACTCTTTCAAAGCTATTAATTTTTCCACTCGACTCTTTTCCACTAAACTTTTCCTCATGACCAACATTTGATTATAAATTTTTTGTTTTATAATATTCTTCCAAGCTTCATCTTTTTCTTCTTCTGTCCACTTCAATTGTTTCATCATTTGTTGATGTTGACCAAAATGACCTGAGACTGGTTGTATAATGCATTCCGGGAGATAGTGCTGATTACATAATAAGACTAGAATGTTATTTCTCGATAACTCAACCATCAACCGGGTTGTTAGTTTACTAGAGAGGTCTTCTATAACTAAAGCAAAGATATCTCTGAGTGGGATTTTCACATCTAAATCCCCTTGAACTACTCTTAAGTTGTCTAGTTGCAAAGATAATTGATCAACCTTTGTGACATGTACAACTCTCCATCCCATAACATCAGACCTTTAAATTTATTTTTGATACATACTTTTAAACTTTTCAACCGAGTTAAAGTATACATTACCTAACACATCTGTATGAATCTTAATAAATTCATTTGTGTTTTTACTAATCCCTTTATAAATACGATTTTGTTTAATCTCATTTCTTTCAGCATAGTCCTTGTAATGATAATTAATTTTATTCATTTCTATCCTGTTTCCTTCATCATGATTAACCCCAATTAATCTAAAGTATTCTCCGTTAATTTTACATACATCATTTTTATAAAGTGAGAATACAAAGCCATCTTTGTTTGCAATTTTTTTATTAATAAGCTTTTGTAAATAAACATCATTGTTTATTCTGTAATTTTCTTTTTCTTCTATTAAATCTTTATAGGAAACGGTAACAAACTTATAAACACCATCATCTTCATAAACATCCATTCTGAAAGGTTTCAACGAAAGATTCACTACTTTTTTATCCTTAGTGTTAAATTTATGTGATACATCTTTATGCTCTTTTAAGCTATTACCATAATACTTAACACTTTTAATAATAGGTCCATTTCCTTTTTTGCTATATTTCCTTAAATATTCACCTGTCTCCTCATACATTTTATGAAGTGGGTTTTTTGCATCTGAATATTGTTCTATCGCACGTTCTATTTTTTTGTATGTCTGGGGATCGTGATGGTACATCAAAAGTTTTGTAGGGTCTTTTTTAATTTGTTTTACTAATTTGTCTTGGTCTTTATCATACAAATCCTTGATCTTTTCAATAACAAACTCCTTATCATCTACTTTTCTAGTAGAATAAAGTGTATCGTTCATTAATTGACGATTTGGTTTCATATCAACCTTGTGGGAATATTTATAATTCGGATAGTTTTTTATAGCCTTTACCTTATCCATTCTCTCTGTAAAAGAATTAACAAAAGTTTTCTCTTCTAGTATTTCCCCGGTTTCTTTATCAATGGTTTTTTCTTCACCATTTTTACCTTCTGTTAATAGGATGTTATGTTTCTTCAATTCCCGTTGATGTTGAAAAAGGTATCCTGCCATCGCAACAATTAACGCGTCCTCCGCATGGTGCTTGAAATCTGCCCCCCTGTCTTTTTTGAAATCCCAGGTTTTCCTTAAGAAATCTGTAAAAGCTCCATTAATTGCTTTAACTTTGACATCTTTATTATTTTCGCTAAAGAAAGTTGTTAATAAGGTTAATAACCCTCTTGTCGCATACCTTGTATCTACTAGATTCCGGTTTATAAATTCTTTCTGAATATCATATTTATTGATATCTCGTTCCTCTAATAAGTATTCCACTTTCTTTTTAGGCATTTTGTCTCTCGATTTTGCAAGTTGTAAGACATGAGATTTATATTTTTCATAAGATACATGCCCTTTTCCACTACTGAGGTATTGGTATGGAGTTTCATTACCTTTCTTCTGATTTTCTTCTGTGTGCACGAGCACCTTATTCTTCTGAGAATCATCGAAAGAAACAGAACGAGGTAAGATATGATCAATTTCATAATTAGTAGGGTTAGATAACAAATCTTCAATCTGGATTGGCTTTAATGAATACATGCACAATCCATCTTGTATGTGCCATAAGCGTAATTTATTAAACATACCTTTTTTAGGTTCTAGGTCTTTTGATTCTAACTTTTCCATAACAGCTTCATTAACTGCCCTGTTCTTCTTATTTAATTCTTTTAAGAAATTCTTTTTGTCATCGCTAGAATTCTCTCTAGCTAACTCTATGACGATTTCCTTTGGCTCTCCATATTGTTTTCTTATTTCATTAACTATTCGAATGGATTGTTTAAATGACCTTTTTACAACAGGGGAAAGAATCCACTCGTCTAAATGATGAAAAGGTATATATTTTTTACCTTCCAGTTTAATTTTCTTTGGTTTAATGCCGTTCTCAGTAAACAGTTGCATTTGGTTCTTTGGTGTGGCCCATAAGTCTGGTATTACTTGATGAATCAGTTTCAAACTAAGGGAGTGAGTTTGACTATAACTAGATAACTCGCTAATTGATTCGATATCAACTTTGTTTAAAGGTAAATCTAATTTTTCTAATTCTTCTTTTATATCACTAGGTGTTTGGTAAATTGTTAAAATCTCTGCGATCTCATCTAAAGCATCTTCGTCTTCTAACACTTCTTTTTTATCCGTAATTCCTAACAGGTCATGATAAATCTTCAAAGGTGTAAATTCAGCAGTTCCTTTGGAGGTAACTCGATACCCCTTAATATCATCTTCTTTGAGTTCAAGAACCTTAGCAATCTTATTCAATTTAGGACTCTTATACTTTTTAAAAACTTTCTCTACAAGTTCTTCCTTTTCTTCCGTTGATAACTTGTGATCTTCATCTCTAGTCAATACTAGATTGTTTAAATCATTCAATACATTAAACAACTGAGCAGAATAAGCTTCTTTAACTGATCGTAACTCTTCAGGGTAATAGCTACATCGACCCATCATTTGTTCATACCACTTCTGACGATCTTGCTCCCATCCGTATTCACTCCCAAATCCTGGGCCTTCATAATATTCTCTTCTTTTTTCAATCAATTCTAAATATTGGTCAATAAATTCATCTGTGACTTTTGAATGATACTTTTGTTGAATGGACAATAACTGCCTAGCCTCTGCGACATAATCCGAGGTCTTAAAGCGGTTCCGATGCCCCCTAACTTCACCTTCGTTTTCCAACCTATTTAATTGAACCTCACAAACATATTGATTCTTTAATGCCTTTGCATTTTGGTTTAGTTGATCTTTTGTTGAAAGCTCATTTCCTCCGGTTTCATCTTCAGCTACTTCAACATTATGTATCCCTCTCCTTTTACCTAGATGTAATAGGGCTTGGGATAGCTCTTCTTCTGAAAGTTTTTCGGTTAGTCCTTTTACTCTAATATGGTATGGTGTTTCTTCGGCATTAGCCTTATCTTGATTAGTTGGTAAATTTGCATTAGACAATAACATTTTAATTCTTTCCAACCGATGACGTCGTCTTCTTAATAATCTTCTCGCTCCACGAAATCCTCTTCTACCCGTATTATTATTAACGTCCGCTTCAGGGAAGAGTCTGACACCTGAATCAATAATGTTCTGGTCCTCATCAACTAAGCCCCAACCAACAGAACCAATTCCAATATCCAAACCTAACGTGTAGTTATTTTCGAACTGTTTCATTCCAATTCCTCCCCTTATTGTATAAGGTTAATTATATCTGAATTTTCAACAAATTTCTAGAAAAAATAAAAGAGCCTGCCAAAGATGGCAGACTCTTTTGGATCCTTAATTGGATCAAATCCGGTACAGAGACCTTATTTTAGCAGGTTCTGTGACCTTAATTATGAATGTAACTTCATCTTACAATAACTTTCTATACTTGTCAAACTATTCTTTTAATTAAACCCTCTGCCGCTTCAACCGCAACGAATTCGATACGACACTTACTGAACTAAACGCCATAGCCGCCCCTGCGACCCATGGAGCTAGTAGACCAAGTGCTGCGATTGGAATTCCTGCGCTGTTATATGCGAGTGCCCAGAATAAGTTTTGGCGAATGTTTCGCATGGTTTTTTTACTTAGTTTGATTGCTTTTGGTATATTGTTTAGATCTCCACTAACTAACGTGATATCTGCCGCTTCGATCGCTACATCTGTTCCGCTACCGATGGCAATTCCGATATCTGCGATTGCTAGTGCTGGTGCGTCGTTAATTCCGTCTCCAACCATTGCGACTTTCTTACCTTCTTTTTGAAGCTTCTCTACTTGGTCTGCTTTGTTCTGAGGTAATACTTCCGCAAATACATTTGATTCTGGTAAACCTACTTGTTTTGCGACAGCTCTAGCTGTGCGCGTATTGTCGCCTGTGACCATATAGACGTCAATGCCACTTTCTCGTAACGTAGCGATTGCTTCTTTGGAAGTTTGTTTCACTGTGTCTGCAATTGCGATGATAAATCTCAACTGTCCACCAATTGTTGCTAAAACAGCTGTTTTTCCTTCTTCTTCAAAGGTTTGTAGCTGTGATTCTGCTTCTGATACGTCTACGTTTTGTTCGATCATTAATTTACGTGTTCCAATTAATAGTTTCTTATCTTCCACATCTGCTACAATTCCATGACCTGAAACTGCTTCAAAGTTTTCCGTCTGTTTCACTTCTAAGTTGTGTTCTGTTGCATAGGCAACAATTGCTTCTGCCAATGGGTGCTCTGATTTCTTTTCTGCAGCAGCCACATAAGAGAAGTCACTTTCTTCACCGCTTAGTGTCACCACATCTGTTACGCGTGGCTTCCCTTCTGTAATCGTACCCGTTTTATCTAAAAGTACTGCCTCAATTGCTTGGGTTCCTTCTAGATACTCGCCACCTTTAAATAAGATTCCATTTTCTGCTCCTCTTCCGGACCCTACCATAATGGAAGTTGGCGTTGCTAAACCTAGCGCACACGGACATGCGATTACTAATACTGCAATAGAAGCTACAAGTGCAGATCCCCAAACACCAGGGTCTACTAAGAAAAACCAAACACTGAATGTCACTATGGCTATAACCACAACGATCGGCACGAAAATCCCGGAAATACGGTCCGCCATTCGCTGAATCGGAGCTTTAGAACCTTGTGCGTCCTCTACAATCTTAATGATTCCTGCAAGTGCTGTATCCTTGCCGACTTTTTCAGCTACCATTGTAATGGTTCCATTCTTATTTATGGTTGATCCGATTACTTTATCGTTTGAAACTTTATCCACAGGTATCGCTTCACCCGTAATCATTGATTCATCAATGGAAGTAGAGCCGTCAACTACCATACCGTCGACCGGTATTTTTTCTCCCGGCTTCACAATAATATGGTCTCCTTCGAGCACTTCTTCAATTGCAATCTGTTGTTCTATACCATCTCTAATCACAGTTGCTTCTTTTGCTTGTAAATTCACTAATTTAGAGATTGCAGCGGTAGTACGCCCTTTCGCCATTGCTTCCAAATACTTACCTAAAACAACTAGCGTAATCAAGATCGCACTTGTTTCAAAATACAACTCCGCATGCATCACTTGACCTGTTTGCCACAAGATCGACTGCACTAAGCTGTAGAAAAATGCTGCGGACGTACCACCTGCAACTAACACGTCCATATTGGCACTTTTATTTGCAAGCGAACGATAGGCACCTTTGTAAAACTGCCAACCTATATAAAATTGAACAATCGCTGCTAAGACAAACTGCGTCCAAGGATATTCAATCCATGCTGGAGCCGAGATATTCACATCAAACGGTATATGGCTGAGCATTGTCAAAAGCAATGGAGATGCTAAAATAGCAGAAATTATAAATTTGTTGCGTTGCTTTTGAATTTCTTTTTCCTTATTCGTCGACTTTTCTTCCCGGTCTTTCTTTACCATCGCTTCAAAGCCCATTTTCTTCACGCGAGCTTGCACTTCTTCAATAGATACCAACCCGGGGGTATATGTCACAGTTCCTGACTCTGTCGCTAAGTTAATATTTGCCTGATTAATTCCCGACATTCGAGATAGACCTTTTTCAATTCTCGTCGAACAAGCGGCACATGTCATTCCTTGAATATCTAGCTCCACTTGCTCCTGTTTCACGCCATACCCCAATTTATCAATTCTTTCGACTAAATCATCCGTCGTTACTTGGTCTTCATCATATTTAACATCCGCTCGCTCCATGGATAAGTTAACATTTGCTTCCACGCCATCCATCTTGTTGAGTACTTTTTCAATCCGTGTGGAACAAGCAGCACATGTCATACCAGTAACTTGTAACCTTGTTTCCTTCATAGTAAAATACCCCCTCTCTATTTAGTGAATTGCCTTACGACTTTCATTAATTCATCCATGTATGCTTCGCCGTCGCCCTCTTCAGCAGCTTTAGAAACACACATTTTCGCGTGGCGTTCCATCATAGAATAACCTACTTTTTCTAACGCATTATTTACTGCCGATATTTGTACGAGTACATCTACACAATACCGATCTTCTTCAATCATTTTTTGTAATCCACGTACTTGGCCTTCGATCCGTTTCAACCTATTTAGCATTTGATCTTTTTCCGTGTTTGTACGAGGCACTACTGGCTCTTCATCCATTACAAGCTTCATATCATCCTTGTTTTCATTAAATTCATCACTCATAACGAGCACCTACTTTCATTTTTTGCTTCTAAATATACTATACCCCCCTATAGTATATTTGTAAAGCTTTTCGGTTGTTAATGAAATTTATAAAATTAATTGGTATTTTTATGGTAAACTAAAAACAACAGAAAGGCAGATGTATACATAGTGGAATACTACAAATCTATTCATAAAAATAAACGAATGAGAGCTTGGTTTTTATGGGTTCTTCCAATAATGTTACTTTCAACTTTTCTTTTCATATTGTTACCAGTAGAATACCACAGGCTCCCTACTTTTCTTCCAATAGCAGCGATCATACTCTTTTTGGGGTGGATTCTGTTTCAAAAAATCCAAAGGGGCGTGAATATTTAATGAAGATATTAATGGTTCTCCTTTTTACTATTTTTTTGGCAGCGTGTAGTCAGCCAAAGTACGAAAAAGAAGATGTTGTAGCAATCTTAGATGGGGAAGAGATAACTGCTGAGGAAGTGCTTTGGCAGTATCCTTTAAATGATGAGCAGTCAGAGGAACATATTAAAAACTATTTGAAAGAAGAAATACTAGTTAAGGAAGCGATCGAAAGAGGTATAACCGTATCTGAACAAGAAATTGAAGAAAGCAAACAAGCGATGGCACCAGAAGCTGATGTTGAGATGCGGTATGAAATCCATAGTGAGGAAAACGACTTTTATGATAATCAAGCTGATACATTAGATGTATCTCCTATAACCTTTTATGAAATTTGGGAAGATAGGATATATACAAATCAATTGTACATTGATGAATACATTAATGAATTATTTGGTGAGCCAGAAGACGATAAGGGAGAGCAATGGGGACGAAATATAGATAACCACGTCGATGATTTGTACGATGAATATCTAGAAGAAGGGAGATTAATACTTAAGATTGAATGAGATATATAATTTCATATATAATAAAACACCAAAATACATCCGCGTAATTTGGTGTTTATTTTGTTACTGATTATTATGTGATTTGATCTTTTTTCCGAGTAGATTTACTTGTTAAGATTAACCCGATCCATAATCCAAATCCTCCGATAAAAATAACGGTAAACGAGGAGATCGCTATAAACATTTCACCAGTTGCAAGTCCCGCCATCATTCCAGTGAATAAGGCAAAAAGCATTGCCCCCACTGCTAAAGAATATAAACCTGCTCTTACTTTATTCATCGAATATAACTTCGTAGTTTCTCTAGTTAATAAGCTGTAAGTTAAAACAATTGCACCAGCTACCGCAAAGATACCCGTCCCCGGTACTGCTACTGGCTCAATTTCCATAAACATCATCCCGATTGACATCAGTACACCAAATAGAATAAGCATAGAACCTATCACAATCCCACCGATGGAAACTCGATTCGTCATCGAAGTATACACATGTTGTTTCGCTTCATCTTTTCCATGTTCGCGCATATCATCTACCAGTCCACTTAAGTCTCCCATAGAAACTTTTGCTTCTTTAAAAGCTTCCTCTTCGGTCATCCCTTTCGCCTGATAATCTTTGATTCGCTCTTCCATATTCGTACGTAATTCCTGTTTCAGATCATGTAATTGTTGACTTGCTCCAACGTCTTTGAATAAGTCATCTACATACTTCTTCACTTCTTTATTCACGTCCATCTGGATCCCCTCCTGTTATTAATTGATTTAATATATCCTTTGCGACTTCCCACTCTTTACGATTTTCTTCGTATTTCTCGATGCCGTTTTCGGTAATTCGGTAATACTTTCTTCTTCCACCCTGCGTTTCATCACCCCAATAAGAAGTTATTAGTCCATCTTTCTCTAGTCTTCTAAATGCTGTATATAATGTCGCTTCTTTTAGTTCATATTGCTGATCACTCAAATCGATAATGCGTTTATAAATTTCATAGCCATAACTATCACCTTGTCTAAGAACATTCAAAATAATCGTGACGGTATTCCCTCTAATCAAGTCGGTTGAAATTTTACCTGACACTTACCTCACCTCCTGAAATATATCATATACCACATTACTTCATCTGTCAAAGTAATATGTCCGGAATTTTTATTTTTTACATGAAACCTTTTGTGAGAAGAGCTTTTTTTGCCGGCAACACCTCTCCTATGCCGGCAAACTCATGCTGTTCACCTGTAAATACTATTTATTGCCGGCAACGACCGCACTTTACCTGAATCGAAGTAGTTTACGCCCGTATCGTCCTCTCCTCCGCCCGAATCCTCTTCTTTACAACACATTCAAAAAAATGTAACTCATGGTACAAAAAAAAGAGCACATTCCTTATCGGAAAATGCTCTACCTAACCCGCTAACATTCGCAAGATAAATTATCAAACTGAGACAGCTTTGAAGTGTTTTAAGTATACAAACTCATGCCTAGCAATACACCCACAATAAGACCAATTATTCCTACCCCTATCAACACGGAACCTTGTTTATCAACTTCATAATCTCTTTTTAAAACAATTCCCATACAAATAGCAACTGGTCCAAGAAAAATAGGAAAAAAACCAAATGATAATACTGCTGATAACCAACCAATAGTTAAAAGTATGACTTTACCATTCTTCTCTTCTTCGATCTTGTATCCCCCCTAAAATAATTCTTTCAATATTCTTCTTTAATGAGAAGTTAAATAACGTTCTTAACACATTTTACCATATTAATACCAATTATCCTTATAATTTTTTGATTAGTCTGCTATTTCATATGAAAAAAGTTCAGTTAAGGGTACAATTTGTTTTGTACACCAAAACTGAACTACTTAAAATAAATAGAATGGCTTGCAAATCCACGATGATTAAAACGTATAGTTAAGGCTGATAAATTTACGGTTTACCATGCCTTTCATTGCATATTTAACCCCTTCGAACCCATAACCAGAGTCATTTCTCCCACCGTATGGCATATGATCGAAACGTAAGGTTGGTAAGTCATTTACGAGAACTTGGCCTACGTCTAGCTCATGGCCAAAGGTGATTGCTTGGCTTAAGTTTTGTGTGAAAATCCCTGCACTCAATCCGTATTTCGTATCGTTCATTTCCATGAGTGCTTGTTCTCCATTTTTCACTGTGTTAATTATAACTACTGGTCCAAACACTTCTTCTGATAATATTTTTGCTTCTTTCGGAACATCTACAACAACAGTTGGCTCTATTCCATATTCGTGTTTCTTGCCACCAGTCACAATTTTCGCACCTTGTTCTTCCGCTTCTTTTAACCAATCTAAGATCCGCATCTGGGATTCCTCATCAATTAAAGCAGATACATCTGTTTCCTTATCTAAAGGGTCGCCGTACTTCAGATTTACGGTTTGTTTTTTAAATTCCTCCACAAATGATTCTGCAATATCTTCGTGCACATAAATCCGCTGCGTACTGATACAGACTTGTCCGTTAAATGCATATGCACCAACGACAGCCTTCCCAGCAATATCCTCTACTCGGTCCTTTTGTGTCGTATCTACATATACGGCAGAATTGTTCCCAAGCTCTAATGTCATTTTCTTCAGTCCAGCATCTTCTTTTAATTTCTTCCCTACTTCTGGGCTGCCGGTAAATGTTATCTTTTTAACTGCTTCACTTTCTAGTAGCACCTTACCTAAGGTTGACCCGTCACCTGTAATAACTTGAAATCCATCTTCCGGAAAGCCTGCCTGAATTACCGCTTCTCTTAGTAGAAAGCTTGAAAGTGGTGTTTTCTTAGCTGGTTTCACAATGATTGTATTCCCCGTCCCAATCGCTGGTCCCACTTTATGAGAAACCAAGTTAATCGGAAAATTAAACGGGGTGATCGCACCAATTACGCCAACAGGCTGATAAATTGTATAAGCGTCACGACCTTCTCCGTTCGGTGCAGCATCTAATCGAATCGTTTCCCCTTCCAGTTTCCTTGCTTCGATCGCGGAAAATTTAAATGTTTCCACGGTGCGATCGACTTCTGCCTCAACAAACTTCAAAGGTTTTGCAGATTCTTTTGCCATCGTTTCTGCAAACAACGTTTTATTTTCTGCGATAATTTCACTCGCACGGTCTAATATTTCTGAGCGTTCGTGTGAAGTCATGCTTTTCGTCTGTTTAAATGCCTGGTCCGCTTTTTCAATTGCTTGCTTCATTTGTTCCTCATTACACGTAGGCAACTCGCCAATCTTCTCACGAGTATGCGGGTTCATTACAGAAAAGCTATCTACTGTATCTTCAAAAAGTTCATTAATATAATTTTGATAATCTAACATGCTTTCACTCCTTTTTGTGCTTCTATTATCTATATTCCACGAAAATACAATTTTCTAACCTTTATTAGGCTTACCTTCCCATTCTGCATAAAATTCCGATAAAAAATCTTCCATATAAGCATGCCGCTTCTCAGCAATACGCCTAGCTTCATCGGTATGCATCGAATCTTTCAATGTTAATAATTTTTCATAAAAATGTGTAATGGCGCTAGAAGAATCTTCTTGCTCAGGATGATGAATGATATGTCCTTTTGAGCCCGCATACATAAACGTCCGGGCGATTCCTATTGCTCCGATCGCATCCAATCGATCGGCATCTTGAACGATTTTTCCTTCAAGCGTTTCTGGAATCATACCTTTTCGAAAGGAGATTGAATGAATGATGGATAATATTGCTTCAATATCAGACAATGAAATGTCATGTTCCCTTAAATAGAGTTCCACTTGTTGAGACGCTACTTCTGTTGAATCTACTATTTTGTCATCGATTAAATCATGTAATAAAGCACCCATCGTTGTCATAAAGTAATTAGCGGACTCCACTTTGCAAATATGCTGAGCCATTTGAGTTACCCGTTCAATGTGCCACCAGTCATGCCCAGTCCCTTCATTCTCAAGCTTATTTCGGACGAATTTTTTTGTGCTATTTACTATTTCTTCTTGTTCCAAGACGATCCCTCATTCCTTAAGGTTTACAAACTCTTATATATTTATTATTCTATAAGTATATCAAAACTGCATAACCGATTAATCACTAGGGGAGCTACTGTAACGTGGCTGAGAAGGCATCGCCTGACCCTTACTACCCGATCTGGATAATACTAGCGTGGGGAAGTGTAGTCTAGCTGAAGAATTATTCATTTAATGATAAAAAGCGAAACTGCATTCCCTCGGGAGTGCAGTTTTTTTATTAGCTCTGTTATAGTTTAATGTTGACTTTATTCAGTAAACTTCATATTGAGGAGAAGCGCGTGAAGCGGAGACGCCTGAGGGATCAGCGCAGCGCGAAAATCCATTTTTCCGGAATGATAATGGAGGAAAAATTAGTTGAGTGCAAGCCCCTAGGCAAGCTTCCGCTTCTAAGCGATTCGACAATATCAACCAACAATAGGCTTTAACAGAGAATTTATATTAAATAAAAAAATTTAGGAGGAGATTTTCATGACAGAAGTATGTGGAACAAGCAGAATCGCGGGGTGCCAATTTACATTATTTCCAATGAGTGATCAATTCGTTGACATCATTTTATCCTCGCTTGAAGAAGTAGATTCATCCAAGGTTTGGAAAGACACAGACGATGTTACCACCTGTGTTCGCGGAAAAATGGTGCATGTATTTGACGTCGTTAAAGCGATTTATTTACATGCAGCTAAAACTGGTGAACACGTTGCAATGAGCGGAACATTTTCCATCGGTTGTCCAGGAGACAATGAAGCGGACGTGTATATGGATGAAACAGACCAAGCAATTAACAAAGAAAAATCAGATACGATTTCTCAACCTGCAGGGTGCAAGTTTTCCCTATATCCAATGGGAAGAGAAGATTATATGGACAAAATTTACGAACAGATCGACCTTTCCAAAGCACGTGGAGTCGAAGTATCGGCGTCTCACTATGCAACTCGTTTAGATGGAGAAGTGAACGATATTTTCAATGCACTTGAAGAGTCTTTTGTGAAGGTTCAAGAAAAAGTGTCTCATGTAACGATGACATTTACGATTTCAGCAAACAGTCCATCAACAAAAAAATAAAAGGAGTCTAAAATAACATGACAAACCAATGGAAATTAAAAGAGATTGTTTTGATGTCGATTTTAGGTGTTGTTTTTGCGGCGATTTATTTACTGTTTTTCTTTTTCGGGCAAACGTTACGAAATGTGCTCATGCCATTTGGTCTCGGGGAGTTCGGTTATGAGATTATCTTCGGGATATGGTTTATTGTTTCGATTATAGCCGCGTATATTATACGGAAACCCGGTGTGGCGTTCACTTCTGAAGTGATCGCTGGGGTTGTTCAAGTACTCATGGGAAGCCCAGCAGGACCGATGCTTATCCTTACAGCTATGGTCCAAGGTGCAGGTGCTGAATTTGCCTTTGCTATTACAAAATGGCGGGATTACCGATTACGTATCCTTGTGTTGGCTGGTGTATTCGCAGCTGTCTTCAGTTTTGCATGGCACCTATATTCTTCCGGTAACATCACCCTTGCAGCTTGGTTAATCGTTGCTACCTTTATAGTCCGTGTCATCAGTGGAGCACTACTTGCAGGAGTATTAGGAAAATGGATTAGTGACCAACTAGCAAAAACAGGGGTCCTTCGTGGATATGCTCTTGGTAAGGAGATGCAAGAGGAACGTGAACGCGATGCAGCATAAAGTAAAAACAGGTTCCCCACTTTTAGAAGTGAAAGGTCTAAGCTTTTCCTATGAAAAAAAGGAAGCCCCTGTATTAAATCAACTAAACTTTCAGATCAATCAAGACGAATTTGTATTATTAATGGGTGCTAGCGGATCTGGAAAAAGTACGGTCTCGCTTTGTTTAAACGGGTTATACCCTGAAGCAGTAGAGGGTTTTCAATCTGGAGATATTTATTTTGAAGGTAAGCACATCGAATCGTTACCGAAAGGCGAGATCAATAAACAAATCGGCATTGTTTTCCAAGATCCTGAAAGCCAGTTTTGTATGATTAAAGTAGAAGATGAACTCGCTTTTACCCTTGAAAATAGAAATGTACCCACAGAAGAAATGGCAGAGAAAATCGATCATGTATTAAACCTTGTGAACATGAAAGCGTACAAACATGTTGCCATTCATGAATTATCTGGAGGTCAAAAGCAAAAGATTGCTTTGGCCTCCGTCTTATTGCTTGAGCCCACTCTATTAATTTTAGACGAACCGACAGCTAATCTGGACCCAGTATCTAGTTTAGAGTTCGTGAAGCTCATAAGGAATATTAGAGAGGAACATCAACTTTCCGTACTATTAATTGAGCACCAAGTAGACGATTGGCTTGAGGATATAAGTCGTGTGTTGCTTTTAGATCAACGAGGTTCGATTATCTTAGCTGATACACCAAACTCTGTTTTTCAATCAAATAAAAGTCTCATAGAAGAATTAGGTTTATTTATTCCCAGAGTTTATCAAAAGAAAAAAGAAAGCTTGCCTATAGCAGTTGCACAGACTTCAAAGGAAAACTGTTTACGATTAAACCAAGTTGCCTTTAAAAGGTGGAAAAAAGAAATTTTCAAAGAGGTAAATCTTACGCTGCAAAAAGACGAATTCGTAGCGATTGTCGGAGAAAATGGTGCTGGAAAATCAACTTTACTCCAACTGATGGCTGGTCTTTTAAAGCCTGCTGCTGGAGAAGTTTCTTTCTTAAACACGCCATTATCCAAATGGAAAGAGCAACAACTACGCAAACATCTAGGGTTTGTATTCCAAAACCCAGAGCACCAATTCATAACAGATACTGTTTATGACGAAATTAGTTTCGGAATGACGTTAAATGAAATCGATCCACAAACCATGAAAAAACGTACGGAAGATTTAATGGAGCACTTTCATTTAACAGCTCATAAATGGAAAAATCCTTTTTCATTAAGTGGCGGTCAAAAAAGACGACTAAGTGTTGCGACCATGCTGGATGAAACACCAGACCTCTTATTATTTGATGAGCCTACATTTGGCCAAGATGCAAAAACGTCTGAGGAATTAATGCGAATCATTCAGCAGATTCAGGCGAATGGAACAACGATTGTTTTTGTCACACACGATATGGAACTGGTTGATCAGTATTGTAAACGCGTAATTGTGTTAAATGATTTTTCTATCGCATTAGATGGTCGCCCAGAGGAATTGTGGGAACAAACTGAGCTATTAAAACAAGCACGATTAAGACCTCCAGCAAGATTAGAAGCTACTGAAAAAGTAGGTGCTACTCCATGATCGAACAACTTAATCCTACTTTAAAGGCATTTACCATTCTTGTTCCTGGTGTGTTATTAGGTTTAATGTTTGATATTTTCACGCCGCTTTTTTATTTAGTGTTTGTCATTTTAGTAACCTTTTTGTTCTCTAACATCTCGATGAAGAAATGGCTTCTCATATTTACACCCTTTGTTTTATTAGCAATTGGCTTTGCATGGATGCGGATGCTATACACGCGAGAATCGTTTGCTGGTGGTGAAGTGTTATTTAGTATTTGGCAATTTGACGTTACAACCGGAAGCGTGATGATTGCGATTAGTTTAGGACTCCGCTCCCTATGCTTTGTTGCTCTTTCTTTATTATTTATTTTAACTACAGACTCTACTAAATTTATGCTTAGTCTTATGCAACAATTGAAAATCAGTCCAAAAATTACGTATGGCGTGCTAGCTGGCTATCGCTTCTTACCTACATTCAGACACGAACTACAAGTATTACGTCAAGCACACCGTATTCGTGGGGTTGGAAGAGCACGTGGGATTAAGGGGAGAATTATTCAATTTAAACGTTACTCCATCCCTTTATTGGCTAATGCGATTCGAAAGGCAGAGCGTGTAGCGATCGCAATGGAATCAAAAGGGTTCACTGGAGAAAAAGAAAGGACATATTACCACCCAATGAAAGTTGGAAAGCGAGACTGGGTCTTCTTCTCTACAATGGTCGGTATGTTTTTCTTTATAGTTATTTTATCCTACTCTTTTGGATATTTAAATGTGTTTGGTAATCAATTCTAACTATATAAAATGTTATTTTTCAGAATTTTCGACAAACATCTATTCTTTGCAGGAATAAAGTATGATATAATTTCTTTAATTAACCTGTAAGGGGTGAGGTATATGGCGATGCTCAATGACCTATTAGTGAATATTTGTATTCTCATCACCTTTATCTTTGTATGGCATCAAGTCTTTCGAAAAATGCCCTTAACCTCTCAGTCTCCGCTTTGGATTAAGACGGCAGATGGTGCAATCGCAGGTCTATTAGGAATTATATTAATGCATTATAGTATTGTTATAAATGATATAACCATACTTGACTTAAGGCATGTACCAGTTGCAATTGTTGCTTTTTACGGTGGGGTTTTCCCTCCATTAGTTGCAGCATTTGTAATTACAGTTGGTCGCTACGCCATAGATATTAATTTCTCTTCCCATGTTGCTATGTTCATGATGCTATTTATAGCAATTGGGGTTGGGTTAATAGCAAAGTACATGATGATTGGTGCTTGGAAGAAATGGTTCATCATGCTCATTTATGCACAAGCAATCTTCTCCCTAGCATTTTATGTCGTTTCAAGCGATTATTCACTTGTATTTGGGACAGCTTTATTGCATGTGTTAATCACCCTGATCGGTGGAACATTAGCATTTTATTTCGTGCGTTATATTAAAAGAAATAGTGAATTATTTTTCCAATACCGTGACTTTTCTCGTAAAGACCCATTAACTGGCCTGTATAATGTTAGAGCTTTTCATCACTTTTATGAAAGTTTTTTAGCAAATGCAAAAATTAAAGGGACTCCATTTGTATTGCTACTTTTAGATATCGATCATTTTAAACAAGTGAACGATCAATATGGACATATTGCAGGAGATGAAATCTTAAAGCAACTTTCCTCTTTAATTGAAGAAATTGCTGGTCCAGAAGCAGTTGTTGCTAGAAATGGTGGCGAAGAATTCTCCGTTATGTACACTGGGATGGAGTTCTCTGATGTAGAAATGATTGCTGAAAGTATTCGATTGCAAGTGGAACAGCATGAGTTTACCTTACCTAACGAGACGCATCTTTCCATCACGGTATCAATCGGGGTGGCACAATATCAAAGTGATTTTCAAGAAGACTTTGAATTATACAAGTATGCTGACCACGCTTTATACCAAGCAAAAGAAACAGGACGGAATCAAACAATTCGGCTATTAGAAGAAATGGAATTGCATGTTCCACAATACGAAACGATTGAATACAAATAAAATAATTAATAACTCTTGACTTTTTTATAAACTTTAGATTATGATATGAATCAAATCAAAAACGGATTGGCATAGATGAAGAGGAGTACTTTGATGGAAGACTTCAGAGAGCTAGTGGTTGCTGTGAACTAGCGTCGACGATCAAAGGAATGGACTTCTGAGCCTCTAGTCTAACGTAACTTAGTTACTAGTATGACTGGCGAACGTCTCATCGTTACAAGAGACACATATTAGAGCAACTTGCTCCGATATGATTAAAGTGGGCTGATTAGTCAGTCAACGAAGGTGGTACCACGGGTTTCCCGTCCTTTTTATAGGACAGGAAACCCTTTTTTTGTACCTTAAATGCCAGTTTGATAACAATAAACACACATTTAAATAGATTAAATCGTTGAGTAAGAGAAGTAAGTATATAGGTGATTCGTTTCAGAGAGCTAACGATGGTGTGAAGTTAGTACGAATCCATATACTGAATGGACTTACGAGAGGATTCCTGAATTACAGTAAGGAATCTCGGGTTTCCACCGTTACCAGGATAGGATATAGGATAGGGTCTCCCCTTTAAAATTACCAATGCATTCCCCCTCTTCCCGTATCCGATTCAAGTGGGAAGGCTTAACCGTCTTCCAACAGAGGTGGCACCGCGACCCGTTCGTCCTCTACATACGCAGTTACGTATGTAGAGGACTTTTTTAATTTTATAGGTTATATCAAAAGTTTGCACATAGTTGTTGTATTGTGATTCGCGAAGGTGGCGACTCCTGTGGGATAGCACGAGTCTCGAGGCCCCGCAGGAAGTGCATTTCTTCCGAGGAGACTTGAGCCGTGCCCACGGAAAGCGTCCGCCAAAGCGAAACACAATTACAACAACGGACCTTAATAGTGCTTTAAACCCAAGGAGGAAATGTATATGAATCAGTTATTGCTTAAATTAACAGAAGGCCAAGAGCTTACGCATAAAGAGATGAAAGAAGTTACCCATAGACTATTAGCACAAGATACAACAAGTAGTGAAATCGCAGCAGTATTAACAGCCTTAAGAGTCCGTGGAGAAAGCGTTTCGGAAATCACAGCAATCGTAGAAGTACTAAGAGAAAAAGCAATGCCCGTACAAACAAATCTACCAGATATCATGGATAACTGCGGCACAGGTGGTGATGGGGTACACAGCTTTAACATCAGTACAATTTCTGCGTTTGTGTTAGCAGGTGCCGGCATTAAAGTCGCTAAACACGGGAACCGGAGCGTCTCTAGTCAAACCGGGAGTGCGGATGTGTTAGAAGAACTAGGAATTGCCTTGGATTTTGATGGCCTAGAAGTGGAACAGTTACTACAGTCCAATGGAATCGCCTTTTTATTTGCACCTCATGTACATCAACAGTTAAAACCAATCATGCAGGTACGAAAAACGTTAGGTGTCCCGACCATATTTAATTTAATCGGTCCGTTAACCAATCCTGTAAGCCTTCGCACTCAGTTTCTCGGTGTGTATAGACGGGACATGATAGAACAAATGGCTTCCGTCCTACACGAGTTAGGCCGTGAACGTGCAGTCGTTGTGAACGGGGCTGGATACATGGATGAAGCGTCCTTAGCCGGTGACAACCACCTCGTCTTATTAAATAAAGGTGTGCAAGAAAGATTCACGATTCACCCGCATGATGTTGGGCTCAACACTTATCCGAATGAAGCAATTAAGGGGGGCAACGCGAAAGATAATGCGGCAATCCTGTTAGATGTATTAAGTGGGAAAGAAAGTCCATTTTTCGAAACCGTATTATTCAATGCGGGAATTGGAATTTTTGCTAATGGGAAAGCGGAAACGGTACAACAAGGAGTCCATTTAGCGAGAAAAAGTATCAAGTCAGGAAATGCTTATCAATGTTTTGAAAACTTAGTCGAATACAGTAAGGAACGTAAAAGAAAGGGTGCAATCGGATGAGTGAAACTATTTTACAAAAGATCTTAGAAGTGAAAAAACTAGAAGTAGAAAAGTTAAGCGAAGAATCTTTTGATACGCAAAACAGGAAGAATGCTAGTAAAGCGAATCAACTTTATCAAAGTCTCAAGGATCCCTCCTATCTTTCTGTTATTGCTGAAATTAAGCGAGCTTCTCCTTCAAAAGGAGATATAAATATCCATATGGACCCCGCCCAGCAAGGCAAGCACTATGAAGATAGTGGTGCAAATGCCATTTCGGTGTTAACTGACCATTCATTCTTTAAAGGATCTTTTGATGACTTAGCCATTGTTTCCAAAACTACTAATGTACCTATTTTATGTAAAGATTTTATTATCGACCCCATTCAAATAGAAAAAGCAAAAGTATCCGGCGCAAATGTCATTCTTCTTATTGTGGCAGCATTACCTGAAGCTAAATTAAAAATGCTTTACGATACTGCATTAAAGCACGATTTAGAGGTAATTGTCGAGGTACACAATGAAGAGGAATTAGAGACAGCTTTAAAGATCAACCCAGATATTATTGGCATTAACAATCGTGATTTGAAAACGTTTGAAACGAATTTAAAAACTACTGCTACCTTAATAGAACACATTTCAAATGACCACATTGCCGTGATTAGTGAAAGTGGTATTCAAGATCAAGCGGATGCACGTACAGTACAGCAGTATGGAGCAGACGGAATACTTGTCGGGGAGAGTTTAATGAGAAGTGATTCCATACCAACCGCAATTCATGAAATGAAGCACGGCAATCAGGAAAGTAGGTGAGTTTATTATGACAAAAGTTAAGATTTGTGGCATTCAAAACACCCATGAAGCAAAAGATGCAGTTCGTGCTGGAGCTGATCTAGTGGGGTTTGTATTTGCAGAAAGTAAACGCAAGATCACACCAGAAAATGCACAAGAAATTGCCGCTTCTATTCCTAATCATGTTCAAAAAGTAGGTGTATTTGTAAACGAAAGCCCGGATGCCATTCATAAAATTGCTGAACAGGTTCCTTTAGATTACGTTCAGTTGCATGGAGACGAGACTATAGAAGATTCTAGCCAACTAAAAATTCCATTTATAAAAGTGGTTTCCCTAAAGGAAGAACTTTCTTCCGAGACAGTCCCTCTCGATCCATTAGCTTCTTACCATCTGCTAGATAGCGCAAAAGGTCCTTATCGAGGTGGCAATGGAACGACTTTCAACTGGGAGCTAATCAGTCAAACAAATATCCCGCTAGAAAGCCTAATGATCGCAGGAGGACTAAACGAAAATAATATTCAAAATCTGTTACAACGTGTCACGCCCGCTATAGTAGATGTGTCGAGTGGGGTTGAAACGGACGGTCGAAAAGACTCTACAAAAGTAAAACAATTCATTAAACGAGTAAAGGAGATGAAAGAATGACATATGAACAACCAACTAAACAAGGACAATTTGGAGTCTATGGCGGTCAGTATGTGCCAGAGACGTTAATGGAAGCAGTGAATGAACTGGAGCAAGCATATGAAGAAGCAAAAAATGATGATGCATTCAATAAAGAACTAAATCACCTATTAAGTACTTTCGTTGGAAGGTCTACTCCATTGTATTTTGCTAAAAACCTAACCGAAAAAGTCGGTGGTGCGAAAATTTACTTGAAAAGAGAAGATCTAAACCACACAGGTGCCCATAAAATAAACAATACCACTGGTCAGGCTCTATTAGCTGCAAAGATGGGCAAACGAAAAGTGGTAGCTGAAACTGGCGCAGGCCAACATGGGGTAGCGACCGCAACTGTCTGTTCTTTACTAGATTTAGAATGTGTGATCTTTATGGGTGCAGAAGACATGCGAAGGCAGAAACTTAACGTTTTTCGAATGGAGTTACTCGGCGCAAAAGTGATTGGCGTAGAACAGGGTACAGCAACACTTAAAGATGCTGTTAATGAAGCTTTACGCTATTGGGTTTCTAATATTGAAGATACGCACTATATTATGGGCTCTGTATTAGGCCCTCACCCATTTCCCGTAATGGTGAGAGATTTCCAAAGTGTCATTGGTACAGAAACGAAGGAACAACATATAGAGTTAGAAGGAAGTTTACCCGATGCAGTCGTTGCTTGTGTTGGTGGAGGAAGTAATGCCATGGGTATGTTCTATCCGTTTATTAACGACACAGACGTCAAACTATACGGAGTAGAAGCCGCTGGAGACGGTATAGAAACAAAACAACATGCAGCTACATTAACCAAGGGAACTGCTGGAGTGTTACATGGCTCAATGATGTATGTTCTACAAGATGCGTTCGGTCAAATCCAAGGAGCCCACTCGATCTCAGCAGGTTTGGATTATCCAGGAGTTGGGCCAGAGCATAGTTATTTGAAAGATATTGAACGAGTCACTTACAGAGCTGTTACGAATGAAGAAGCTTTGGACGCCTTTCAACAACTCGCAAAATTAGAAGGCATTATCCCTGCACTTGAGAGCTCTCACGCAGTAGTTGAAGCGATGAAGATTGCAGAAACGATGGAAGAAGAGCAATCATTAGTAATTTGCTTATCTGGGCGCGGCGATAAAGATGTAGAAACCGTTCGCGATCACTTAAAAAAGGAGGAATAATCATGCCAACTGTACACACACATGGTAAGGAGTATTTAGATACTATTTTTCACAATCACCTCAAACAAAATAAGAAGCTATTTGTGCCTTACATTATGGCGGGAGATGGAGGAATGGACCAGTTCATTGAAAATCTCCAATTTTTAGATCAAGCTGGTGCATCTGCAATCGAAGTAGGAATTCCTTTCTCAGACCCTGTTGCAGATGGGCCAACGATACAAGAAGCTGGGAAAAGAGCATTAGAGGATAACGTGACCCTTCCTGCAATCCTTGCTATAATAAAAGAACACAGATCAACAATTCAAGCTCCGATCATTTTTATGAGCTATTTAAATCCTATTTTGCAATATGGATTAGATATATTTATGAAAGATGCGAAGGATGCGGGGATCGATGGATTTATTATTCCAGACCTCCCATTTGAACAACAGTCACTTATTCAACCTCATCTTGATGAAAATGAATTAGCACTAATCCAAATCGTCTCCCTTACAAGTTCCACGCAGCGACTTCAAACGATTGCAGAAGCGTCACAAGGATTTCTATACGCCGTTACAGTAAATGGGATTACAGGCTCTCGGGACACTTTTGAGTCCACCTTGGAGCAACATTTTGCTCAACTTAAGAAATATAGCAACGTTCCAGTCCTTGCAGGATTCGGAATTTCAACACCTGAACACGTGAAGCAACTTTCCCAATATGCAGATGGAACTGTTGTTGGGAGTAAAATTATTGAACTGTTACAAACAAAGGATTTTCAATCAATAAAAGAATTAATCCAAGCGAAAGGCGAAGTATAAAACACCTGGAGAGATTGCATGAGTGAATTAATCATATTATTTTTTATAGGAATTGTAGCTACTATTTTCGGCACATTAGCTGGAGGCGGCGGGTTAGTTAGTCTTCCAGCTATGCTTGCTTTAGGTATTCCCGTTCACTCAGCAATCGGTGCCAATAAAGTTACCAACTCGATCAGCTCTTTTTTCAGTTTTCTACTCGTGTATAGACAAAAAGGCGTGACAATACAAGAGGGAATAAAAATCATTCCCATTAGCTTGGCTGGAGGGATTGCTGGTGGTCTCATAGCCTCCTCCATCCCAGCTAATGTTATGTACATACTTGCCCTAAGCTTACTCCTTTTTGCTTTCTTATTTTCATTTATTAGCAAAGGAACATTTGATGGAACGAACCATTTTCAGTTAAAAAGAAAAGGAACACCCCTTTTATTTGGTATTGGGATCTATGACGGAATGTTTGGCCCAGGTCAAGGAACGCTTATGTTCTATGTATTTTCTTATATGAAAATAGCCTATTACCGAGCTGTCGGACTGATGCGAATTGCGACCTTTGCAAGTTGCTTTGGAGCAGCAATAAGCTTCATTTCAGCTGGTCACATTATTTGGTCCATTACTGGGGTTCTAATCGTAGGCTCGTTAATCGGAGCAAAAATCGGAGTAGGATTAGCCGGAAAAATTAACCCTCATCAAGTTCAAATCCTATTGCGGATCGTGACTGCACTATTAATTCTTTACATCTTTACAAATGAATTCATACTCTAAATTGATGGAGGTTTTCTTATGTCAAAAGACGAACAGTTTCAGTATTTATTTACTCGTTTAAAAACAACACTTCAACAATACGAACATAACCTCGTCGTAAAAAAGGATGATGAATCTACTTATTATTTAGATTCGCCGAAAGATAACCCAATCAATGGTTCCCCCCACTTCTTTGCGTCTGTTTCTATAAAAAAGAACTACGTTAGCTTTCATTTAATGCCTGTTTATTATTACCCAGCTTTATTAGAACAAATTTCTCCTGAACTTAAAAAAAGAATGCAAGGAAAATCCTGCTTCAATTTTAAAAAGCATGACGAAGTGGTCTTAAGTGAATTAGAAGAATTAACGCATTCAAGCTATGAAAAGTTTAAGCAGGAAGAGATTATTTAATTACTTCTAAAGCCTAATAAATAAGGCATGATGCCAAATGACTTCATGCCTTAAATCGTTATTCTTCGTCTGTTTCCTCTTTCTCTATACGATCCCAATAAAAATGAACCAAATTCTCTTCAAAATCTGCTTCCACGTCAAAGTAACTAACTTCCGTACTCTCTATTTCTAAGTAAGTCAGGATTTCTTGCATCATGATATGAATAGATCTTTCTGCAGATAAATTAATTTCTCCTACCATTTCTTCGATAATTTCAGAGTGGTTATCATTTTCTTCTCCATAGGAACCTTCTATTTCAGCACCTTCACCTGAATAACTAAAATTCCAAGGGTCCTCTTCTTCAAAAAATTCCATTTGAAGATTAAATGTTTCTAGATTTCCATTCTCTTCTTCAGGCATACTGTTTATCTTAAAACCAAGCGTTTCTTCATTTTCGTAACTTGATTCATTATAAAATGTCTCAATTAACCCTTGAGAAAAATTCATCGCAGATAGAGATTCCTGCATCATAAAGCGAAGCGGCCTCATTTCATTTACAGACATATAAATTCGAATTTCTTCTAATTCAGCCCTTGCTTCTTCATCGGTTCTTTCTTCTAACAGGCCATTTACCGACCTAATTTCATAAATATTTTCTTCTATATCATAAACATAAATATATTCCGTATCGGAGGAGTAGTTCATTTGAAGTTGATAACTTGTCATGGAACCTCTTTCCATTTCTCGTCGAGATTCTTCTTCCTCTAACTGCTGCATAAGTTCCGGAATAACACTTTCTTCCGTTTCTTCCTCTTCTGATTCGACAGATTCATCTTGATCCGTGTTTTCTTGGTCCGCATTTTCTTCCACACGATCCGTACATGCAGTAAAAATAATAGGTAAAATAATAACAATTACAAGGATTAAGCTAAACTTCTTCATACTAGTCCCCCTTTCTTATAAAACTACATTAAAGTATTCCCTAAATCAAACACCTAAAAACGTACGGATATTCAAAAAAATGATAAATCATTACCATTTTTATGGTATTATAAGTTCATACATATGCTGGGGGTATAATAAATGAAAAAGAATTGGATTGGTCCATTACTTATTGTTGGGGTAGTTGTTTGTTTTATGGTAGTAACATCTATTTCTACAGATGGTCCAGAGGCAGAGTCTGAGCTTGGGGATTACCTTGAAGCCATAGAGCTACTTGATCCGGAAATGAGTCCTGAAGAAGTAATACATCTATTAGGAGAACCGCAACAAGATGAGAACTTTTATTCTACTGCTTACATTTATTATTTTGGAACAGATGAAGAGACCGATTTATCAGACCCTTATTTAGGCGCGGTTTACGTTGCATTAGAAGAGGGTAAACTTGATGCCGCTCTTGTGATTAATTGGAACGGAAAAGAGATTTCACAATTGAATGGTTATCATTACGATCCTGAGGAAGAAGCTATCATCGTGCATAATTCCCACTCTTTAGATCCAAATAATAGAAATGGAAATGTTGACTGGCCAACAGAAAGAGTGGAGCATGAACCATTAGATTCTCACACATTGTTTAACGAGCTACTTAACAGAGAAATTGTCCACGGTGCGATCTATTTAATTGAAACGATAGAGCAAGAAAGTTTTATAGTAGCAGAAAAATATAATGGTGAATTTTTTCTTCAGGAAGTTGACGACCATATTTTAGGGTACGTTTTGGGTGAGGAAAGAATCGATATTAGTTTGAAAGAAAATAACTCTCAACAAACTCAAGTTGAATTTTTAGAACAGAAAGACATTACACTCCATTTAGATCAAGGTGAAAATGAAGAAGAAGAAATGAATGACTTCATCGATACGGATTATACTTTTGCCGTTCAAGATAGCAACGGAGAAGATGTCATCCAGCAAATCGAGCAAATCAATATGATGCTTGATAACCGCTACTAACATAAAAGCGCACAGGGTTTATATTGAAGTTCCCTCGAATATATACCCTGTGCGTTATGTATTTTAATAAAAAATTCTGCCTTTTTTCTTTTGTTTCTTCATCATAAGGCTTCCAATTACTAAGACAATTACTCCTAACTGCCAAAAAACCCGCTCTGGCGCTTCAAAAAGTGTATATTGAAGGAAATCCAATACGGATGAAAAGTCATACCCTGGATAAATAAACAGAATAGGGATCACTCCTGCAAGTACCCCCACAACACCTACTATAATTAAGATCTTAGCAAACAATTTCAATGTAACTCCTCCGAGTAAAAAGAAAATTCAAACACTTATCTTTTTTAGCACAATATCACACTTTTCTGAAACTTACAATAGCAATGTGGAAATTCCATACAAAAGTTCATATAAAAAAGAAGCTACCCTGTTGGATAACTTCTATTTATTATGACTCCTCCGTTAATAGGAATTCCGTAATCGACTCGATTAACCCTTCACTTAAAGGCAAGGTAGGATCTTGATACGTTGATATATTTCCCTCTCTACTTTCAGGAGCATCTTTTAGCACATGATTCATTTCATCAAATTCCATATAATTTGCATTTGGCTGAGCTTCAACTAATTGTTCCGCATCCTCTAGTGAAACTTGTAAGTCGCGTCCACCTTGAATAACTAAAAGATCTTTTTGTAAATCTGCGACCACTTCATTCGGATGATGAGCCATCCAACTGATCAAAAATGGTTGAATGTCCCCTCGGAAAGTGGCGTGTAATTCAAGGCTTACCTCACTTACTGTTTGCCCATCCTTTAATTGTTCAATAATCGATTCTGCTTCTGCTAGTTCCTCGCCACTAAGTTCTTCTTCCATTTGTTCATACAACACTTCATCAATCGAACGACCAGCTCCAGCAAGTGAGACCACCTTAGACACATTTGATTGTTCAGCAGCTAACATACTCACAAGTGCTCCCTGACTATGACCAATAAGATAAATGTCCGTGAATCGGTCATCTTCTTCTAAAAGGTCCACCCAAGAAATAGCATCAGACACAAAGTGGTGGAAACGTAAATTTTGCTCGGAAATTAGAGCTTCCGCATTCTCTTTTACACCTCTTTTGCTGTAACGCAAGCTTGCAATGCCTTCTTCTGCTAACCCTTCTGCTATCATACGCAAACTATCATTATTACCACCAGCACCATTACCATTACGATCAGTAGGTCCTGACCCAGGTATAATGATTGCTACGGGACTAGGTTCCTCATCTACTTCAAGCAATTCACCTCGAAGTTCTCCATAATTCGTTTCTACAGAAAGGAATTCATCTTCTGCTTCTTCTTCATCCAATTCTTCACGTTCTCCGCGCACGACGTTGAATGGGAACGTTTGACTTTGTTGATTAAAAATCCCTTCAATTACTTCCTCATCTTCTATTAGTTCCCCTTCAAAATGTATATATTGATTAGGGTGATCCATTTCAAAAGAGATCTCGTTTTCATCCACTTCAAGCTCGCTAAGTGGGTAGTTCTCCAAATCCTGAGCAGGAATATGAATGAAACCACGAAGCTCTTCTTCGTCGTCATAATTTATTGTTATATCAATTTCTAACTCCTGATTCGGCACTTGGATGACTCCATGCCAATCATCGATAAACTTTTCAGATGCTAATTGTTCCTCTTCCTCCTCCTCAGATTCCTCTTCAGGATCTTCTTCAGGAGCAGACTCTGGATCATCATCTGAACATGCTACCATAACCAAAATTATAAGCATCCCGAATAATAATAATTTTTTCATCTCATCACCTATTTTAAATAATAATAACTACAAAGAACCAGATAATCATCATCGTGATTATAATAAATTTCGCGAAAGCTCCACTTAAAAATCCTAAAAAGGACCCAATAGAAGCCTGTACAGCCTCATCAAACGTTCTTCGTTGCATCAACTCTGTAATAAACACCGCAACAACCGGTACTATTAATATACCGAAAGGAGGAAAAATGAATGACCCAACAATAACTCCAATTGCTGCTACCCATTCCCCACGTTTGGAACCTCCATAACGTTTCACAAAGTAACTATTTGCAATAATATCAGCAACGATAACTATAATTGTTAATACGGCCATTGCTGTCCAAAACATCCAAGTCAGTTCATCCCCATTAATTGCAAAGTGATAAACTAAAAATCCTCCCCATAATACAAGAGGTGCAGGTATGATTGGAAAAATTATTCCTGCATAACTACCAATAAAAAGTGCTACAACAATAAGCCACCATATTACTTCCATCTATGATCCTCCAAATAATTCCGCAAGTATTCTTACTTTATATGTTATCACGTTTTACAATATTAAGCTTGCACAATTGTTCCGAATAATGTTAGAAATTGTTCATACAATTCAAACGCAAACGGATTCCTTTAAAAAACCGTTCGTGCTATAATATTGTATGGATAATAAAGATTCTAGGAGGATACACAATTGGGTAAAAGAATACTATTTTTCCTATTAACAAATATTCTAGTTCTAACAACGATTGTTGTTGTATGGAGTATCATTAGTACTTATTTCGGTCTTGGAGGAATTCAGGACGGTTCAGGACCTTACGGAATTAACTTACTTTCATTAGCAATATTCAGTATTTTAGTTGGTTTTGCCGGTTCCTTTATCTCCCTTGCCATGTCACGTTGGATGGCAAAGAAAATGATGAAGGTACAAGTGCTAGACCCGAACGAAAACTTATCTACAGCAGAACGTCAGCTAGTAGAACGCGTTCATAGACTTTCACGCTCAGCTGGTCTTATGCATATGCCAGAAGTGGGAATCTACAATTCAAAAGAAGTAAATGCTTTTGCTACTGGTCCATCTAAAAAACGCTCTTTAGTTGCCGTTTCAAGCGGTTTACTACAAAGCATGGACGATGACGCGGTAGAGGGTGTGCTCGCACACGAAGTTGCTCACGTATCGAATGGTGACATGGTAACGATGACGTTACTGCAAGGTGTCGTCAACACGTTCGTTGTCTTCTTCTCTCGTATCGCAGCGATTATCGTTTCAAACTTTGTAAGAGCGGAAATGCGTTTCATCGTTCAAATTGTCGCGATTATCGTATTCCAAATTTTATTCTCTATCTTAGGAAGCATCGTTGTGATGGGTTACTCTCGTTACCGCGAGTTCCACGCAGACCGCGGCGGAGCAGATCTTGCTGGGAAAGATAAAATGGCACACGCGTTACGTTCATTGCAAAACCAAGTAGCTAATATGGATGATCGTACAGACGATAGTGCGGTTCAAACATTGAAAATCAATAACAAAGGTGGAATGGCGAGATTATTCTCCTCTCACCCACCACTTGAAGAACGCATTCGTCGTTTAGAAGCTAAATAAAATAGGTAAAGGGTGGCGAGACAATCATTTCGCCACCCTTTTTTTATTTTTTCTTAATAGTCTATAACTTAATTCGTACGCCGCTCCATCAAATTAATCCCTACACCCATTAACAGCACTCCAATTAACAATAGAATGGCTAACGAATGTAAAACATCTGAGAGCTGTTCCCCAAACATAGATACACTTTTCAATGCATCCATCGCATACGTAACCGGTATAAACTGAGAAATCGTTAGCATGATTTCATTTTGTACTGCTTCCATTGGCCAAAAGGCGCCACCAATCATTGCCATACTTACCGTGATAATCGGTACGACAGCATTTAATTGTTCTAAGGAACTTACCAATCCGAGAATTAACATTCCTAAAGCAACGATCGTAAATACAAAACAAGCTACAATCAGTATAATCACAGGTAACCTGGCCCCTAACTCAAAATCAAAGAAGTAGTAAAATACACTAAAGATCAAAGCAATCTGGGTAAATCCTAATAAAAATGCAAAGCTCATATAGGAAGTATAAACATGAATTTTCCTAACTGGAGATAAGATAATTCGATCTAATGTACCTGTACGTTTTTCCGTTGCAATTTTAGATAAGCTAAAGATAATTGTGTACATGGCGAAGAATAAACTCATTCCAAATAAAGACTGTAATTGTTGATTATATCCCGTATCTTCAGCTGACTCATTTGCCGATTGCGCATTTACAGCTACCGGTGGGGAGGCTAACTCTTCCTGGATATCTTCTCGTAAACCTTGGTAATCCGTTTGTTCTTCCACATAAGTCAGCCGATTTTCTTTCATAAAGATGGGTTGCACCACTTGTGCTAATAGCATCGACTGTTCATTTTCAGCAAGAGTAAGGAGTTTGTAGTTATTTTCCTCAACCGACAAAGCCAAACTTTCATTACCAAGCGCAACATCCTCGGTTGCCTCAGATTCGGACACTTCTTCAAAAGAGTAACCATTAATTTCATTCAACCGCTCTAACCAAGTCGCTTTTTCTTCCTGACTCAATTGTTCATCAAAAACCGTCGGAACCTGAACCGAATTTTGGACATTGAATCCGCTCATTGCGAAAATAAATGCGAAAGTCATTAACGTCATTGCTAAAAACAAAATCGGTTCTTTCAAAACCCTCTGCCATTGCAGTAAAAACAATGCTTTCATTTAACCCACCTTCTTTCCGGGAAAGACTAACAAACTAATACAAAGGAAGAGCACAGATAATCCTACAAGTTTCCATAATAATGGAGTAATAAATTGAAGTGACAATCCTTGTGTCCACTGTAAAAATGCATTTAACGCAATTCCATTAGGTACCCAATTTCCAATTTCACTAATAACACTTGAGATCTGCGAAGTTGGGAAAAAGCTCCCGCCTACAAAAGCTAAAATACTAACAATACCAAATGAGAATATATTTGAAATCACTTCACTTTCCCCGCGCATCGATACTGCAGTAAGTAATGCAGCGATCGTGCCTACACAAAAAGCAAATAGAATAGTAATTAAGCCAACTCCTGCCCATTGCTCCATCCCTCGAATCGTAAATCCTGACAAAAAGGTTGAGGCAATGGTTATTAAAAACATCATTTGTAAGAACACCAGAATGGTTGTCGATCCAACTTTCCCAAGTAAATATTTTAATGGATGCTGTCCAGATAAAATAATCCGGTGAAATACGTGATAGTGATTTTCTAAATAAGCTTTACTAGAAATGGTTGAGGCAACATACAAAGCGAACATGACAGCCATCCCAAAAGCGTAATATTGAATAGAGGACAAAGGGTCTTGGTCCGTTACCGATTCTAACCCACCTAAATTCGAATTAGGCTGCTGCTCCATCATCGCAATAGCATCTTCACCCACAATTTGACTGATGGCTAACTCCATATTAAATTGCTCTGTTATTTGTACAACGACGTCTTCAAAAATAGTAGATAAAAACTGATTCTCGGTGCCGTGTTGAATTGTGATTTCTCCACCATCACCTTCATCTAAAATTCCTTTTTGAAGGACATCATAGGTGAATTCATCTGGAAATGTCAGAACCGCTGCTACTTCTTCCTCTTCTAATGCATCCTGAGCTTCTGACTTGCTAACGTATTCTACAGTGAGCATTTCTGCTAAATCCCCTGATTCAAACGCCGACTGGTAGATTTGAATAGGCTCAGCCTCGCTTAAGCTATCTGTTAATGAATCACGGTCTATGGTTGCTCCTGCCGATTCTAAATCATCAATGATCTGTTCGACCCCTGCATCCGCATCATCTTCCATGACAACAGCTACACGTAAATCTAAGTCACCTATGTCGCCTGCCATCATGCCCCTTAATGCAAACCCTAATATTACCGTAAGAATTAATGGCATTAGCAGTAAAACTAATAATTCCGTCCGATCTCTTACTAATACCGTCATGTCTTTTTTCAAAAATGGAAGCATCCGGTCCACCCCCTAGTCCCTTAATTTTCTTCCTGTAAGATGTAAAAACACATCTTCTAATGTCGGAACTTGAATATTAGCACTAACTATTTGAACCTCTTCAGATTCTGCTATGTTAAAAATTGATCCTAATAAGCGGCTCCCCTTAGGAACAATTAATTTTAACGAAGTGTCGTTTTCAATTACTTGCAGCACACCATCTAGGTTCTTCATTCGTTCAGTAAAAGATTGCTTGCTTTGGTCTAATGTCAGTAATACCGTCTCTTCACTTGATAAAATACTAATTAATTCTTGCTTTGTTCCTGTTGCAATAACTTTTCCGTGATCCATGATATAAATTCGGTCACATAATCTTTCTACTTCTTCCATGTAGTGACTCGTATATAGAACGGTCATACCTTTTTCTGTATTCAATCTCCGGACCATTTCCAGAATATGATTCCTAGATTGTGGATCGATCCCAACAGTTGGTTCATCCATAATAATGATTTGCGGGTCATGAATTAACGCTACTGCAATATTAATTCGTCGCTTCATTCCACCCGAATATTTCGAGACTTGCTCATTTTTTCTTTCTTCCAGGCCAACGATATCTAATACACTAGTAATTTTTAATTCCAACTCTTTTCCTTTCAAACCATAAAGCTTTCCAAAGAATTTCAGATTTTCATAAGCTGATAATTCAGGGTATAAAGCAATATCCTGTGGCACTACACCTAGTACATTCCTAATCTTATTTGGTTTTTTCAACACATTTTCGCCGTTCCATTTCACGTCGCCTGAAGTAGGGTCCATCAAAGTAGAAATCATCGAAATAGCTGTTGATTTACCAGCCCCATTCGGACCTAATAACCCCACCGATTCCCCTTCTTCTAAATAGAGATTAATATCATCTACAGCTACGTTCTTCTTAAATACCTTCCGTAATCCGACCGCTTCTAACATTTTAAAACCTCCCATTCCGATTAATTATATGTTCATCATAAAAAAATAAAGCCAGTGCGAACACTGCCTTCCGTCACTAACTTTATAAATCACCCATGACCTTAGTCACTTTTTAAACAATTTGATGTTTAATTGCGAAAATCGCAAGCTGGGTTCGATCCCTTAGTTCTAATTTATCTAACAGTACACTAATGTGATTTTTCACAGTACCAATAGATAGCGCCAATTCACTTGCGATTTCCTTATTACTTTTCCCTTCACCGATCTTCTTTAATATATCCATCTCTCTCTTAGTTACATTTTTAAGTTCCTCTTTTGAATGCTTTTGACGTTGGTCCATTAATTTAGGAATCACTTTCGCCGCTACTTCCCCTTGGATATGAAGGCCACCCTGCAAACAACTTTTAATCGATTTAATTAAAGAGCTCGCATCAGCATCCTTTAACATATAACCATGTGCGCCAATTCTCAGCGCCTCTAAGACATACTCATCGTCATTAAACGTCGTAAGCATTAACACTTTCATATTTGGCCATCTGTTCAATATTAATTCCGCAGCTTTTAACCCGTCCATCTCAGGCATACGAATATCTAAAATCGCAATATCAAACCATTGCTTTTCACATAATGCTATTGCTTCTTTTCCATTTCGTGCGATCCCCGTAACTTCAAGCTCTTCATCTGTTTCAATCATCATTTTCAAACCTTCTACTACAAGCGACTGGTCTTCAGCTAACAATACACGAGTCAACGTTCTCCACTCCTTTCTACTAAAGGTAAAGTTCCACGTACAATAAATTGATTTTGGTAGACTAAAAGGTCTAAAGTTCCACCAGATTGTTTCACTCTTTCTCTCATTGAAGTCAGCCCATAGCCTTCTCGAAAAGTAAATTGCTCCCTTACCGGGTTACTTATTTCAAACCGAAAAACACGTTCCCCAGGAGACTCAAATACTATATTCGCTTCACGCTCTTTACTGTGGCGCATCACATTGGTTAACGCTTCTTGAACTGCCCTATACGTTGTAACGGTCTGCTCCACATCCAAGTCAGCTGAAAAAGCGCGATTTTTAATCGAGAAATTGATTCGAATGAAGTTTTCCGCCTCAAGCTTTCGAATTAACCGGATGATTGCAGACAAGCCACCTACTTCTTCCTGACTCATTGCCTTAACAGCGTTTCTCGTCTCGTCTAAGCTTTGCTTGGCAAGTTCCTTTAACAAACGTATATCTTCGGTGTCTTGTTTGAGACGAAGTACTTCGATTTGCATTAACAGACTCGTTAATTTGTGACCGACCCTGTCGTGAATCTCTCTACCAATATGAGTGCGTTCCTCTTGTCTCACGTGCGTTTCATTAGAAGATACCGTTCTTTTCAACCTGCGATATTCATCCAATAAAGCCTCATGCCTGGACGATAAGTCTTCCCATTTTCCTTTTAAAATAAATGCAAGGATAAATAAGGTGCTTAGAACCACGATATAAAAGCTCGTAAACACAAACGATAAATTAGAAGTTAAAAATAATCCCCCTGCTGAAATAATTGATAGGGAAATAAAATAAAACTTTGGCAATCGAAAACCTGCTTCTGCAGCTATATATGTAAAAATAATCAATACGTATGGATTCGTACTTTCGCCTTGCGAAGTTGAAAATGTAAACCAAGTCAGTAATGCAGCGAGACTTAATAATATGAATATAGCAACTTTTTGATTATTAAATAATGAAATGAGGAAAATTACCGCAAAGAATGCAGCACTCGCAAACCACGTACTATAACCCACTTCTGCAAAGCTGCCATTGCTCGTATGCAATCCAAGTCCCCAGCTCACAAATAGAATACTTAGCCAAACCCATATTAAATGACGCAATTCCAATCACCAACTACCATTTTCTTTTATCATAACATTGATTATACCAAAAAATTCCCCTAAAAAATAAACTGCCTCCACGTGGAAGGCAGTTTGCGATTTTACCAAATCCACAAAGCTATTAACGTCGCTACAACTAAGCCCACAATTACAGGCAAAAAGTTTTTCCTTGCTAGTTCCATAACGGAAACACCACAGAAACCAGCCACCGCAACTAAAGAAGACCACGCAACCAGTGTACCTCCACCAGTCCAGATCGAACCTAGCTGCCCAATCGCGGCAAGCGTTGTTGCGTCAACTGTACCAACAGCCAGCGCTTCTGAAAGGGCGCCAGTTAAAGGCAAACCGGAAAACCCGGATCCATCTAATCCCGTAATAATTCCGATTAAAAGAATACCGAAAGCGGTCAAGAATGCACTTTCAGGAATCGCCGTTTGACCAGCTTCTACAAGGTCAAACAAGAATGCTGGTGGCGTTTCTTCTAAGGACAAAATGCTACCAGAAAACTCACCACTTCCTAAGAAAAAGAATCCCGCAATCGGAATAACAGGACCCATTGCTTTAAAGGCAAACACGAATCCATTCGTAATATGCTCCCCAATACGGTCAAGTGCATTAATCTTACCAAAAGCAATCGATGCCAGTGCAAGTAATAATACAGCAACTCCACCAATTAATGCAGCCCCGTCGCCGCCTTCAAATCCTCCAGATCTGCCACCATCAATCTTAGTGAAGATCATGAAAATCATTATCGCTAACATTGCAATTGGAACAATCACTGCAAAGACATGCTTCCACTTTTCATTAGAGGGAACGAGTTCTGTCTTAACTTCCTCTTGCCCAGGTAGTTTCTTTAATTCCACTAGATTTAAAGGATTATTTGATTTACGTATTTTCTTACGGTACATAGCGTAAACGATCCCTAACGCCACTCCACCAGTTATCAAAGATAATACCAGTGCTTGATCAGCAATAGCTCCTGCATCTAACCCTGTTGTAGAGGCGCTTAAAGTTGGAGCAACCTGCATGATATAATCACTTGATAAAGCCATCCCTTGACCCGCAAGTGCCACAACCATTGCAGCCGCCATAATTGGTAGTCCAGCCTTAACTGCAGCAGGCACAAGCAAAGCACATATTAATGGAACAGCTGGTGTCGGCCAGAAGAACAAAGATATAACAAAAGTAACACTAAGCAAAATCACAAAAGCCACATGACCATTTGTCATAAACTTTTGTATCGGGGCGATCATCTGCTGATCTGCTCCTAAATCTTTTAGCGAATGAAGTAATGCGACCATAAAAGTTATAATAAGGAAAATGCTAAATAGTTCAGTAGCTGCTGTCATATTCGCATTAAATACTGCCGTAAATCCGATCACTAAGCTACCCGTATGAACCCAGGCAACCAAAAACGTCCCAACGAGTGTTGGTAAAACGACACCCTTTCTTAAAATCATCGTTACAATTACAGCTATAGTAACAAAGGCATATAACCCATGCGCAAACGTTAAATCCATTTTGATGCCACCTCCCTGTGACATCATATGACGTTTGTTGTAAAAGGGTGTTTGCCTAAGTAACAAAGTGTTTTGCGATTTTGAGTCGGGTCGCATCATCATTCGGCAATTCCTATGTAGACTTCCTAATTAAATGATTCACGTTCGCTTTAAAACAACTAAAAAACCATATAACTTAATAACTAAGTTATATGGTTACCTATTAATGTCCTTCTTGTTCTTCTATATACGCTTGTTCTTCCTCTTTGGTCATAACTCCAGTAGCTTTACCTATTGTGCCACCTTGCATGTTCCATATGATATTGTGATCGACATCTGCTTGAGAGAAATCTCCAGCTTTCCACCGTTCTAAGATATCACGATATTCTTCTTCGTTCTCCCCTACATCTACTTGGTCGAGTCCATTTAATAGCCATTCAATTCGTCGGTCCGTAATTAAATAGAAACCCCACTTTTCATCAGCGTGAATCTTTTGGTGTGACATCCCGTGTATGTATTCTTGAAAATGACGATTGGCTAACTCGTCTTGCTCTGTAGTCCCACCAAATGGATTTAAGCCTTCCTCTTCATATCTCTCTACATCTTCTTCACTTTCGAAGGTCTCGGCTTGTTCTCTGTTCGCTACTAGGTCTTCCTCTTCCGTATCCTCCTGCATAGCATCATTGCCAAATAAGACATGGTAACCATACCACCCACCGTAACTAACCGCACCCACCACAACAATGGTTAGAATGATAAGTGAGCTTTTAAGAATTTTCGACATCCAATCCCCCTAGTATTTTACTAGGTTTATTTTCCCACACAAAAATACTTATTTCAAATAATTACATATTAAACCAATAATAGTTACATTGTTTCAAAAAAATAAAGCCCTTCTAGTAAGGGCTTTATTCCACATTAGTTACTTTTAAACTAATTCGATTAATTTTGAGATTAATTTTTCGTATCTATTAACTTCCGCTTCTGGAAGCACTAAATTATCATGTTCATCGAAAAGATCTCCTGCACTACTAACTAGTACGCGAGGTTGTGGTGGCACATGAACATTCAAGTGACTTAGTACTTCACGAAGGTGCAATTGCGCTTGAATGGTTCCACTATTTCCAGGGGTCGCTCCAACAATTCCAGCAACTTTACCACTGATCGAATTATTTCCACCTGGCCTCGTTAACCAATCGATGCCATTTTTCAGCACTCCTGGGAAAGAACCATTATATTGTGGTGTCGCGAATAAAACGATATCAGCAGACTCCACTTTTTCTTTGAAATTAGCTACTACTTCCGGTAAAGGGTTTTCCTCATCCTCATTAAATACTGGCACCTGCTTATAATCAACATATTCAAAACTTGCATTTTCAGGTAGGAAATCCTCTGCTCTTTCCAAAAGCTTTTTATTTACAGAATCCTCTCTTAAACTACCACTAATTCCGATTATTTTAATTGATTTTGACATCTAATCTTCCTCTCTAATCTATGTAGACAATACCTATCGTAAAAAAGATTGTCTTTCTAATCAAGAATTACGCATTCTTCTAACTATAACTACTCCTATGCCGGCAAAACAGTTTATACACCCGTATTACAGTTCCTTTGCCGGCATACCGAGCCATCCACCCGATTGGAGCTTCCAACCGCCCGAAAACATGTGCCGTTCGCCCGAATCACAACCCTCTTCGCCGGAAAGCAATTTCTTCATAGTCATCTAATGAAAAAACAAGGGGATTAATCCCCTTGTTTTTAGTGAGCCTTCATCTTTCGAATAAATTCCCATGCTTCTGAAAAATCTTCTTCTGTATAATTCTGCTTACTTTTTACGGTGAGAACTTTTTCCTCTACTTCTTCTTGCGTAAATTCTTCGAAATATAACATCGTAGATACAAGTTCTAAGAATTTAGAGCTTTTAGAGTCCATCTCCTCCATCAGCCCTGTCATATCTGATACACCTACGTCCGCTTCTGCTAGAAAACCTTCTCCTTGCTCGGTTAGGTAGTAACGATATTGAAAATAACCTTTTTCCTTTTCTTTCGCTTCGCCTATGAACCCGAGATTGCATAGTTCTTCTATACGCGTTGACAGTTCTTCAGAATAAGGTCCGTAAAAATGAAAAGAATATCTTTCGGAAAATGGGAAGCCGGATTTCTTTAAGATATACACCATCTTCTGCAACCTTTTTCGCCCCACGATTTCGTTTGCTTGTTTAAAGAACGCCATCAATTTCGCGTGATCCTCAAGCATGATTCCATCCCCTTTACCCTTTTAAAATTTCAAGTATACGTTGTTTCGCTTTCGAGTCATCTGGAAGCTCATGAATTAGATCTTTGGCATAATAAAGTTTGTGATCTGTCCGCTTCTTACCTGAGATTGCCTCTACAATTTCAGACTGTCTTGATAACTCTTTCAACTCACCACTCGGCAATTGCAAATGAATTGGAAGCCTTTCCTCTTCTTCCCCTGGTCGGTAAAAATCATAAGGTAAGTCGGAAGAAGAATCCATTTCTAAATAATAACTAGGATCAATTCCTGCTTCTATGAAACTCTCTTTTAAATCCATCAATTCACGGTACTGTGTCCCTGGGTTAAATTCTATATATTTAAATAAATCTCTATTAATAAACCGGCGACATAAATCAGCTAGAATTTCATCCGATTCTTCTTGCCACGTATGAAAATAATACATTACCACATTCTCATCGAGTTTTAAATAGTCCTTCAAGCTTACATCTTTGTGGAAGAAACTCTCAAAATGCTTAGGCTCAAATTCGAATGCATAATCGGAGGAGAAAAAAAGATCTCTAGCTCGATGAAGAATTTTTGAAAGGATCACTTCTGCACTTCTTGTCACAGGATGAAAATAAACTTGCCAATACATTTGATAACGACTCATAATATAATCTTCTACTGCATGCATACCACTTTCTTTAATTACTACTTGATCTTCTTTCGGCCGCATCACACGTAAAATACGCTCCATGTCAAAATGACCGTAGCTAACTCCAGTAAAATATGCATCTCGCTGTAAATAATCCATTCGATCGGCATCAATCTGACTTGATATAAGACTTACCACCAATTTATTGGAGTACGTTTTATGAATGACATCCGCCACATCTTGCGGAAACTGGTCACTTACTTTTCTTAATATCTGATTCACTTCCGTATCACCTAAAATAATTGCTCTCGTGAAATCTTCATGGTCCAAATCAAACACTTTTTCAAAGGAATGAGAATAAGGTCCATGGCCGAGATCATGTAGGAGGGCAGCACATAAACAAAGAATACGTTCCTCTTCATCCCAGTAGGTTTGGCCTTTAAAATTCTCTAAGATTCTTCTAACAATTTCATAGACACCTAATGAATGGTTAAAACGACTATGTTCTGCTCCGTGAAAAGTGTAAAACGTGGTACCAAGCTGTTTAATTCTTCTTAGTCGTTGGAACTCTGCGGTACTTACCAAATCCCAAATAATTCGATCACGAACATGTATGTAACGATGTACGGGGTCTTTGAATACCTTTTCTTCATCCAGTTTTTCATCCTGATAAGCCATGTTTACAGCCCTTTCTTCTTTCACGCCATTAGTTACCTATATTATATCTGTTTCGACAATTGAATAAAAGCATGTACACAAAATCACTTTCTCCAATCGCTAAGGATACTCTCCGCTTCTTTTAAAGTCACCTTTTTAAAACGAACAAGTCCCCCAGGTGGTAATTGAGCGAGTTTATAATGATCAACTGTGATGACGGTGCCTAACGTGGCATACCCACCAGTCGTTTGACGATCGGCTAATAAGATCATCGGCTGACCACTAGAGGGTACTTGAATCGTACCAAACGTAGTCACATTGGACACAATATCTGCCCCATCGAGATGCTTCAGTTGTTCTCCCGCTTCTAATACACAGCCCATGCGATCTCCCTTTTTCATCACATATTCAGCTTGATAAAAATAATCTATTGATGGTGCTGTAAATTTATCTGCATATGGACTTTCTATTACTCTTAAAGTAACTTCTTTTGTGTAAGTTGGAATATCTTCTATACTAGCTTTGTATTGAGCAATACCATTTGATTGAGATGCTACATGAATGACCTCTCCAGATTCTAACCGTTTACCAAATCCACCTCGTTCATAGGTTGATTGGCTTTCTAAGTACACTGGTGATTTCACCCCACCTGCAATACAGATATAAGCTCTCACCCCAGCCTTTGGTTGATTAAAGGTTAGTACTTGTCCTTGTTCAACATGTAGTAGGGCATATCTTTCCACGTCCTCACCATCTAACTGAACAGACAAGTCTGCCCCGGTGATTACTATCTCTAATGAATCTAAACATTCCAACTCTGCCCCTGAATAGGTTACCTCTAGTCCTGCAGCATGATCTTCATTACCCACCATTCGATTTCCTAAAATGAGCGCATACCGATCCAATGCTCCGGAAACTGGTACACCAATATCCTGATATCCTACCCTACCTAGGTCTTGAATTGTAAGCATTAATCCTGGTTCTATAACTTTTATAGCTCCATCGCTCATAGTAAACACTCCCAAGCTATTTTAAATGGATTTTATTGATATTCCTTGTTCCTTCAAGTAGTTTTTCACTTCATTTACTTGGTTTACAACATCTTCTCCATCCCCATGAAAACAAATCGTATCCGCATAAAGGTTAATGACACTTCCATCAACTGTGCTTACCTGTCCTTTGGTTACTATATCAAGCACTTGTTGTTGAATATGTTCGCGCTTTGTTAGAACCGAATTACTTTCACTTCTTGGACTTAAAAAACCTTCTCGCGTATAGGTTCTGTCTGCAAATGCCTCTGAAGCAACATTTAATCCTACTTTTTTTCCTGCTTTTAATAACTCACTATTCGCAAGCCCATAAAGCAATAATTCCCCATTATAATCATAGATTGCCTCAGCTATAGCTTCTGCTACTGCACTATCTTTTGCGGCCTGATTATAAAGTGCTCCGTGTGGCTTCACATGGTGTAAGGGCCAATCCGATACTTTCGCAAAACCATCGATCGCACCTACCTGATAGATCATCATATGGTATATCTCTTTTGGTTTCATATCGATTACTCTGCGTCCAAACCCCAAAAGGTCCTGGTACCCCGGGTGAGCACCAATTTGAACTTCATTTTCTTTAGCTAGATGAATTGTTTCAGGAATCGTCATGAAATCGCCTGCATGAAATCCACAGGCGATATTTGCAGAAGTAATTACTTTCATCAATCGTTCATCATCGCCCATTTGATAAGGTCCAAAACTCTCTCCTAAATCTGCATTTATATCAATTTTCATTACCGGACCTCCTCTGTCTTTAATTGGTATACACCACTTTTCACTTTCGATTCGATCATGTGAAAATCCGTTAAACTTACTGCTTGAAATTGCAACTGGTCCCCAATAGAAAATAAAGAAGGCTGTTCCGCATTCGCTTGAAATAAATTAATAGGAGTTTTCCCAATGATATTCCATCCCCCTGGAGAATCAATCGGGTATACTCCTGTTTGAGACCCAGCAATACCAACACTCCCTGCCTCGACATTTCCTCTTGGTTCTTCTAATCTTTCCGTTGCAATCGTTTCGTCCAGCCCTCCAACATAAGGAAATCCAGGTAAGAAACCAATCATATATACGGTATATACAACATTTGTGTGTTTTTTAATTACATCTTGCTCACTTAAATAATTTGTTTTTGCCACACGCGCCAAGTCCGGTGCCAGCACTTTTTCGTAACAAACCGGTAAGACGACTCGTTTATTTGCAGAAGGAACCGTTTTAGGTACTTGTTGTAACTTTTCTTCTAATTTAGACTTCATCGTTTCGTACGTTATCACTCGCCAATCGAAGTATACAGCTACGGAGTGATAACTAGGTACAACCTCAATTATATTTTCCAATTGATCTTCTATTAAATGATAATAGCAAGCTTTAACTTTTGCATGCGTTTCAAGGGAAATCGTATGGCCAAAAGTTATGCTTATGCCTTGATCACCAATGGGGCTAAATGTAGGTTTCATATTTGCCTCCTCCTTTACATATCTACATACAACTTAGGCAAACTCGAATAGACTGTATAAGGTCTTGTTGGGACCAACTAGATAGATTAGACTGTGTAACTGCAATCTCATGTGATGCCGGAATATGGATAAAACCTGATGGAATCTCAGGAGACTGACTTTTAGCATAAGTGAGACCTTGGTACATCACGTTATTACATAAATATGTACCTGCAGAATCGGAAATAGCTGCAGGAAACCCTGCTTCTTTTAGTTTCGTAACCATGTCTCTAATTGGTAAAGAGGAGAAAATGCCATCTGGCCCATTCTCTTCTATCTTTTCTCCACCTGGAATATATCCAGTATTATCAGCTGCCCCACCATCATTACAATTAACGGCAATCCTTTCAGGTGTAATTCTATTTCTTCCTCCCGCTAAGCCTAATGATATAATTGCATCTGGCTTTTCCTGATCTATTGCCTGTAATAGTTCCTTACCACTCGACGAGAAATCAACACTTAACGTTCTAGAGACGACTTTATATTCCCCAAACACTTGTCCATCTAGAGCTTTACTAATTTCCATAGTTGGATTAACCTTAAAATCTAAAAATGGCTCGAAGCTTGTAAGTAATAATTTTTTCAAAACAATTCCTCCCATTTATTATTACCATTATTCTAACATGAACGATCCTCCCTAACTTCCTTCTCATCTGCTATAATGAGAGCAGTTTAATAAAAGAGGTCAGATGATAATGAAACATCAACTATTACAAACAAATAAAATTCGCTTAATTGACCATAGTAAGCCAGAAGAAGCCGAGATCATATCTTCCTTTGCTACAGACGATGCACTATGCCTATCTGTCAGTGAAACAAAGCAATTAACTATGCGCTATTGGGTTCACCGCCCAACGATTGTTCTTGGTATCCCTGATAGTAGACTCCCTTATTTATCAGAAGGGACAAGCTATTTAAAAGAATTAGGGTATGAGGTGATGGTTCGCAATTCCGGAGGGTTAGCTGTTGTATTAGATAAAGGGATTTTAAATATCTCGTTAATATTCGCTGATTCCAAATCCTACAACCTACACGACGGATACGATGCGATGGTTGATTTTATTGATTTCGTATTTAGCGATATGGGGTTAAAAATAGAAGCTTATGAAATCACAGCCTCCTATTGTCCGGGGAGCTATGACTTGAGTGTAGATGGTAAAAAGTTCGCTGGTATTTCGCAAAGAAGGGTTAAAAATGGATCAGCCGTTCAGATTTATTTATGTGTAGAAGGTTCTGGCTCGGAGCGGGCCAATCATTTAAAAGCTTTCTATCAAAAATCGCTGAAAAACTCCACTACAAAGTTTACTTATCCAACGATAGATCCTTCTGTCATGATTTCCTTAGAAGAGCTAACCAATCAATCATTTTCTGTGCAAGAGACCATCGATATGATCGAGAGGAAACTAGAAGGACATGAGGTCAAGCTTAAAAAAGACGAATTAACGGAGAAAGAGTTTGCATGGTTTGAACAACGCTTAAAGTTAATGAATAAACGGAACCAGCACATTTAACAAAACGTTCAAACCCATTTTCCTTAATAACCGTATAGGCTTATGTTATATTAGGTAGTGGAGATTTGTATTGACAATGAAGGAGTGACATAACATGGCAGAAGCGGTTGAAACCTTAGATGGTTGGTATGTCCTACATGATTTTAGAACTGTTGATTGGACAGCCTGGAAAAAAGCCTCTAACGAAGAACGCGAACAAGCAATTAGTGAACTAAATCATTTAATGGCTTCTTGGGAAGATGTGGAAGCAGACAAACAAGGTAGCTTTGGATTTTATACGATTATTGGGCATAAAGCAGATTTAATGTTTATGAACCTTCGCCCTACGATGGATGAACTAACTGACCTAGAACGTTCGTTAGATAAAACAAAAATGGCTGAGTTTTTTCATAAAACATATTCCTACGCATCTATTGTTGAACTTTCAACATACATGGCACAAGGAAAAGACCCAGAAACAGACCCGGAGATTCAAGCACGCTTGAAACCAATCCTTCCTAAATGGGATCATGTTTGTTTCTACCCTATGGATAAACGCCGCCAAGGGAACGACAATTGGTACTCCGAATCTATGGAGACTCGTGGTAAGCTAATGTACTCCCATGGGATGACGGGACGCAAATACGCAGGTAAAGTACGACAAATCATCTCAGGAAGTATTGGTTTGGACGATTGGGAATGGGGCGTAACACTGTACGCACACGATATGCTACAATTCAAGAAACTTATTTACGAAATGAGATTTGATGAAGTAAGTGCACGCTTTGCTGAATTCGGATCATTCTACATTGGGCATCGTAAAGAAAGAGAACAACTAGAAGCAATTATGCAAATTTAAGTTATTATAAGCTAAACCGTTGGGAATTGGTTTAGCTTTTTCTTATCACTATTAAAGGGGAATGGCTATGTTCGAATATATATACCTAACTGCAATCGCATGGTTTCTTGGCTTTTTTCCTTTAACTGAAATCTATATTGCGATTCCTACTTCGATGATTATGGGACTAGATTCTGTATCTGCTGTGATTTGGGCGAGCATTGGAAACTTTCTCCCTATCCCACTCATTGTTTATTTCTACGATTCACTCATGAAATGGGAACCACTTGGTGTGTGGATGCGAAAACTTTCTAATAATCGTTACCGAGAAAAAATCGAACAAAATGGCTTTATCATGATTCTTCTCCTCACTCCAATCATTGGAGGCTGGGCAGTCGGTGTGATTGGTAGGGCAATTGGATTAACCAAATACAAATTATTTCTGTCCTCAGCTGTTAGCATTTTTTTCTACGGCATTATAATCGCATTCCTCACCTCTTATGGAATTGATTTCTTTAGATAACTAATCCATTACTTAATCATATTTTATGACCTCCCTCATATATATGAAATAGTGATGGATTTTCTTATGAGGTGGTGATTGTTTGGCAGTAATAGCAAGTACAGATGCTCAAGTTAGAGAACTCGCTCGATTAATGCGAGCGGAAGCTGAAGGAGAAGGTCAACTAGGAATGTTGCTAGTAGGAAATGTAGGTGTGAACCGCGTTATTGCAGATTGCCTTGACTTTGAAGATATCAGATCTCTTCCAGATATGATCTATCAATCACCTGGAGGTTTTGAAGCTACACAGGAATCCTACTTCTATCAGCGAGCACGCGAAAAAGATATTCGTTTAGCCAGAAGGAATATAGCTGGGGAACGATTTGACCCAGCAGAAAATGCTTTATGGTTCTTTATGCCAGAAGGACCATGTCCACCTCAATGGTATGGTCAATGGAATATCGGAAGATTTAAATCACATTGTTTTTACAATCCACTACCCGCTGACTGTCCAAATGTTTATTAATAAACTTGAAATAATTTAGGGAGGTCGATTTCTGTTGAGTAATTCGAATGAAAAAAATCAACAAGATCAACGTAATTCTGAACCAAAAAGAACAGCATCACCACAAGGAAAGGCAATACATCAGCCGGCAAGAGAACCATACCGGCCAGCGACACCACCAAAAAACTACTACCCAAATGACAAGGGGCCAACCCAACGAGCGAATGGACCAATGTATGCAAATCCACAACATAACAATGCCCCACATCAGCAATCACCATATCAAATGAACAATCAACACCAGCCCAAACAGAATTATTCAAATATGCAAACTAGTCCTTACCAGCAACAACCCAACTACATGAACAATTCTAATCCATACGGTATGCCTCAAGGGATGGGCAATCCATCTGCGATGCCGCAAAATCAAAATTGGCAAGGTGGACCATCTGGATATCCAAGTCAACCACCTACAGGAATGCAACCTATGATGGGTGGGGGAATGCCTAGTGGAGGATTACCAAGAGAAAGAAGTTATATTGAAAATATTTTACGACTGAATCGAGGAAAGAACGCAACAGTTTACATGACTTTTGAAAACAATGACCAATGGAATGCGGAAGTGTTTACAGGAATTATTGAAGAAGCAGGTAAAGACCATATCGTTTTAGCAGATCCCGAAACAGGAACTTGGTATTTACTATTAATGATTTATTTAGATTACATTACATTCAATGAAGAAATTGAATATGAATACCCGTTTAACGGATAGTTTTTTTAGAAGCTAACATTATTTGTTAGCTTCTTTTTTATTTTCTCACCCTTTTCATAACATAGAGCGATTATAGAAGTAAGAAATATTTCTTAATATTATTCACAAATAGCGTTTAAATGGCAATTTTTGCTTTTTTAAAACATATTTCAATTAAAAATGAGATTTAATTGGGATACCGCATTAAATTACGCCATGTGACACAGATCTACTTATTCACTATATTTAAACAAGCGCTTCTAATTGTTGGCCGGCCTCCATTAAAGGAGGATAAACGTTGAAAGTAAAATCAAATGAATACAAGAAATACGATGATTTTCAAGAATTACTATCAGATTATAATAAGATGATTCATTATCAAATCCATAGACTAGGAGTTCGAGATTATTATGGAGAGTTTTATCAAGAAGGCGTTACAGCTTTATGGGAAGCACACGAAAAATATGGTGATCATGAGACTTTCCCCAAATTAGCAACCATGTACATTCGTAATAGAATGATTGACTTAATTAGAAAGAAAAAGAAATACGAAGAATCAGAAGTAATGGAATCATTAATCTCTGACACCCCTGTACATAACAGTCAAATAGAGAGCTTTGATCCTTTATTTTGGAAAACCGTTCATCGTCATTTATCTGCAAAACAATGGATCTTCGTAAGAAAAAGAATTATTGAGGGATATTCTATTAAAGAAATAGCGGAAATGGAAAACACTACTGCTGATGCTGTAAAAGGTTGGGGAAAAGAAGTAAAGCGAAAGTTAAAGCCTATTATGAGTGACTTTATTTAACGTGTCCCTTGAAGTACTAGAGCTAATCGGTCTACAGGATGATGTGAAATCGACCTTTAAACCGTTAAAAACAAACCGCCTCCACGCTACAATAGAGTTATCATGAAACGGAGGCGATTTAAGATGTTTTTAGAACCTATGGTAAAAGAGGTTATGATTAAAGATCTTCAAGACAAATATATTTCAGCTTACTCACTAAAAGGCTACAAAAAATCTATTAAAAGAAAAAGATCTTGGAGAAAAATGCTGAAAAGAGCAGCATTTCATCTTCCTAATAAGCAAAACAAAAACACAAAAGAAGTAGCTTAAAGGGGGTATGAAAATGAGTTTCTCTCGAATTCTAGTAGAGTAAAAAAACGTTTAACATGTAGATGTTATGCGTTTTTTTATATTCAAACAAATTATTTGAATTTTCTAACTAAATATTTATAATTAGAGTAATACAGCTTCACTATAAAAGGAAGGTGTGGTCATCTTGAAGAAGTCTCATCTATTAAACTTAACTGCAATTGGACTTATTTCTGCTGCTACCTTGATTTCCATTTACCTTTATTTAAAGTTGCGTACCCCGCTTCAAATCCCATCTGTTTTAATAGATTTAAATTTATTTCACTAGAAAGCTTGTTTTGCTGTGTCCATCTTTATTTTTATAAACTTCTAAGATAGCTGGTATGGCTGTTTTTAATTCTTCCACATGCGAGATGATTCCTATCATTCTTCCCGACTTTTGTAAGTCGATCAAAGTGTCTACTGCCTTGTGTAATGATTCTTGGTCCAATGAGCCAAACCCTTCATCTATAAACATCATTTCAATTGAAACTCCACCTTGAAAGCTTTGTATCACATCAGACATACCTAATGCCAAACTTAATGCAGCATTAAACTTTTCACCACCGGATAGTGATTTTACATCCCGAGCTAATCCTGTATAAGCATCATAAATATCTAAACCTAGACCACTTTGCTTACCGCGGGTTTCTTGACGATCGCTTCTTTGTAGATGGAATTGTCCACTTGAAAGCTGTTGTAAGCGAATATTTGCAGATTCTATAATTTGCTCTAAATATTCTATTTGTAAGTATCTTTCAAATGAAACTTTTAATTGGTTCTGACCTCTTACTAAGTCATACAAATCTGTAATTTGAGCAACCTTTTCCTCTGACTCCGTAATATTGTCATTGATTTCGCTTAACTTTGAAAACAGTCTTGTAGCTTCTTTTCGCTTTTGCTTAAGACTATTGTATTCGCTTAGTAATTGCTCATACTTGTTTTCTTCCTGTTGTATTTTTTCCTTCAAACTTACTAGATCTATTTCTTGTGAATCCTTTAGTTCTATTTTCAGTTCCTTAATACGTAAAGTGAGTTGTTGAACTTCGCTATGGTATTCACTAATTTGTTGTTTTGCTTCATTCAATTCTTCCAGACTAATCTTAGCATTTTGGTAATCTTCTTCTGATCTGAATTCACTTTCCTCTAATACTTGTTTCCAGTTACTTTCTTCAGTCTGCTTTTTTTCTTCTGCTTTTATCAACTGTTCTTCGACATTCTTAAGGTTGGTAGAGACTTGTATATAATTTCGTTCTGCCGCCTGTAAATCTTTTTGAGCTGCTTTCCATTGTTCTTCTAACTGCTTATAAGTTTCTTCCTTGTTATGAAGCTCGTCTTTTATATAAGTTATAGAGTGTTCTTTCTCAGGTATATCTTCTTGTAATTTTTCTTTTCCGTTAATTAGAATTTGTAATTCTGTTGATACTTTATTCGCTTCCTCTTTCCATTCATCCTTTACTTTGCGTGCTTCGTCCAATTTTCCATTTGTTTCTTCCAGTTTCACTCTTAAATTCTTTAATTTAATTTCTTTTTCTTCCAGTGATTCTACATATGTTCTTAACTCTTTACCTTCATTACATAGATTTTTGTAATCTTCTGCTAAATTTTCTTGTTCTAAATTATAGGGCTTTATTTGATCCCATTGTTTACTTACTTTTTCTTTACTTACTTTCAAGTTGGCTTGTATTTGTTTATACGTCTCAAACTTCTTATTCATATCTCCTTGTAGCTGGTCTAATTCTGACTTACTAGGTATCTGGTGATTAGAAGAAGCCTTCTTAGGATGTTCCAAACTCCCACAGACCGGGCAGTTTTCACCAGTATGCAAATGTTCTGCTAATATGGTTGCCTGGCCATCGAACCAGCTTTTCAATTGATCATCATACCGTTCTTTTGCAGCTACATATATTTTTTCTGTTTCTATTTGTGAAATTTCTAATTCATCACTTTCTTGTTGATACTTCAAGTAATCCCTAATTAATTTTGCTAACTCAACTTTTTCATCCAATTTCTTCTGAAGAGATTTAAGTGGTTCAACTTCTTTTTCATGCACGGCAATTTCGTTTAATAAACTTGTCCTTTGATTTGATTCATTTAAAAGCTCTGATTCCTTTTCATCCAGTTTAATCCTCACTTTTTGATCTCTCGCCTGTTGTTCTTTTATTTTCTCTTCATAATCGTTTAACTCTTTTACTTTAGGAATCAATTCTTTCAATTTCTGTACTTGAACTTTTATTTCCTCACGCTCTGGTTCGCGTTTCTCTTCTTTTTTGTATATTTCAAGTAAATTGTCATGACGATTTTTTGCTTCTTCATTTGCTTCTTTAAGTGACTTTAATTCCAAATTCAATTCTTGCGCAACTTTGCGACGCTCTTTTAAATTAGTTTCATGCACTTTTAATAGGGTTGCGCGTTCTGCAAGCAAAACCTTCTTTTCTAGTTCTGAAATATGATGACTCTCTTGTTCAAGCTGCTTCAATCTTGTTTCCTTCTTATTCAACTCGTCGAACTGATCATTTCTATATTTACCTTGATTATAAGCATCATTAAGCTCATTTATTTTCTGTTTGTTTTTTTGTAATTGATTCTCCGTTTTCTCCTGCTCTATAAGTATGTCATCAGATAATTTACTCGTTTCCGATAAAATACTTTTCCAATTTTTATTGTTTTCTTGACTCATTATCTTTAGTGGAGATTCGTCATTTTCTATGAGTTTTGACGTAATCTCATTTAATATTAAACTCCGCTCATTTCTCTGGTTTTCGAATGTCTTTTCCTGGTCATCCTTTTTCGTTTTCAACCGCTCTATCATATGTCTGAATGGCTCTGTTTTAAAAATCTTCCGCAAAATCTGTTCTTTGTTTTCCGTTTCTGAGGTGAGTAATTTACGAAATTCCCCTTGTGGGAGCATGACAATTTGTATAAATTGATCTTTTGTTAAACCAATTAACTTTTCTACTTTCTCTTTCACATCGTTCTTGCTTTGACGATCTACACACGGAATTTCTTTCCCTTCTTTTAGTTGCATAAATTCAATTTTTTCACCTGTTGGTGTTTTGTTCCCTTTTTTAACATGACCTTGTTGTCTAAATAATTTATATGTACAACCATGCAGTTCAAACGTTAATTCAGCACTCGTATTAACGTCATCGTCAGCAAAATCACTTCGAAGTAATTTGGACTCTCCACGGTCTTCGCCACTAGCTGATCCATACAAGGCATAAGCAATGCCATCGAAAATGGAGGTTTTTCCTGCACCAGTATTACCTGAAATCACAAATAGTCTTTGTCCTTCAAGGTTTGAGAAATCAATCGTTTCTTGATCTTTATAAGGACCAAAGGCGGTTAAAGTTAGTTTTAAAGGTTTCACGGTAATCTCCTTTCTCTTGCTTATTTATATTGTTCTTCATGGAGCACATCATGAAGAACTTCTTCAATTAATTTCTCTGAATCGGCAGGAGCTTCAGCCTGATTGACTTCTTTATAGAAACTGCGAAATAGTTCTAAGTGATTCATTTGATCTCTTCTTTTTGTTACATCATTATTAGAGGTATCCAGTCTGTTTATAGGTTTCCTTTCCACATGTAATGCGTTTGGATATATTGCACGTACTTTTTCCATAGGATAAAGTACAGTATGTTCATTCAATAACCTAATAAAAACATAGTCTTCACTAGGATCATGATTCTGGATTTCTTCAATAGTTGCCTCGACAACTCTAAGGTCATGTTTTGGCTCCAGCAATCTTCGTTCTACATCTACTTCTCCCTTTTCATTGAGATTAACAATCAAGAAACCTTTATTATGTTTTTCTTCTGAAATGGAGTACTTCAGAGGAGAACCAGCATATCTGATCTTCTCAATTCCAAGGTGGTGCGCTTGGTGCAGGTGACCTAGTGCCGTGTAATGGAACCCCTCAAACAAACGAGCGTCGACATGTTCCGCTCCCCCTATGGCAAGTGGCCTTTCTGAATCACTTGTATTTTCTTTTTCTTCCCCGTGAGGTGTTGCAAACAAGTGACCAACCATTACATTCCTTACATTTTCCGATATATTTTCTTTAATCTTCTCTGTTATTTTCAATGCAGCTTGGTTATGATTTTTAATCGTGGAATCATCAAATATGCTTCTGATCACACTAGGATCACAAAACGGAACCAAATGGAAATGAACTTCTCCAAACTGATCATTTAAGATGACTGGTTCCATTTCAGTTGAAAGTTGTCCAACTAAGTGCAACCCATTATCTTTTAGTATTTTGCTAGCAAAGTGCAATCTGCTTGGACTATCATGATTTCCTGCAATTGCGACAACTGGAATATTCCTTTTTAAAACAATAGCTGCTAAAACTTCATCTAATAGCTCTACTGCTTCTGTTGGCGGTACCGCTCTATCGTACAAATCCCCTGCAATAATTATCACATCAGGTTTTTCTTCATCGATCGCTTCGATGAATCGATCTAGAATAAATCGCTGGTCTTCGGTCATGTAAACTCCTTGCACAAGCTTACCTAGGTGCCAATCAGCAGTATGAAATATCTTCATTTTATACACCTCTTTATAGAATCTACTTAAAGTATGGATTGTTTTACAAGTAGTTACAATGGGGAGTTTTTAAATAGTTGAGCATAGTGGATTTTAATCGAATGTTTGTTCGCTTTTTAATATTTTATCACGCTCTAACAGTATTGTCTAGTCCAATTTTTTAACTATTCTTTTATTCTGAAAATTTTAACAAGATGAAAAACTGAAAGCGGTTTTATTGTCAGAAAGTTTTATATAATTAAAATCTTTTTACACAAAGAAACTATTTTTCATATTTTAAGAACAAATTGTTTACAAATGCATATAATGTGGGTATACTACAATATGGAAACACATTAAGGGAGGCGAAATACATGTTTGATCATCAATTAATTCGTCAAGCAATCATTGAAGATAAACAGCGAGAATATATTCAGAACCGCAAACAAGATAAGAAAAAATCCGGTAATTCATTCTTGCAGTTTTTAAAAGTTCTTTAATACATTCATGATAAAGTCATCTAAAGATATAAAAAGGGATTCAGCTATATTGGCTGAATCCCTTTTGTTTTTTCCTTATAACAAGAAAGAATATTAATTAAATTTTCCCGATCTTAAAAAGCGATCTATATATACTGCGGTCTTTGCTTTATAATGCAATTCTGTATGGCTAAATGGAAGTACTTTAAAATCTTTTAACCCTTCATAAAAAACAGACTCAACTTCTACGATCCCATCATTTTCCCCTTTAATAATTCTCCCTAAAGGTCTATTAGAAACGTTACCTGCAATTGCTCCGATTTCCACACCAGTATCATCACGAAACTCGATGTTTTCTAAGTATTCTCTACTTAAAGAACGAACTGTTTTAAAAACAGTCGTATATCCTTTTACTCTATTAGCAAAATCGGCTAATTGACTTCCTCTATTGGGGGTTCCTAATAATACTGCTCTACCAATTTTCTCAATATGATTCGTTTCTGATAAAAGTTTTCGAATGACAAGACCACCTGTGCTATGACCGACTAAGTGCACCTTTTCATCTGGCTCCATTTCTGAATTGACTACACCGTTAACAATTTCATCTAATATGGAGACAGTTAAATCAAATTCTCTGAATGTCAGTGGCAGATCAGGTGTATAACTCTTATATCCTAATTCTTGCATATAAGCAGCTAGGGGCAGCATATCTTTGTCATTTCTTAAGAATCCATGAACTAAGATTGTTTTCATCTGCCCACTCCTTTCTTGACTAAATGTATCCTAATCACTAGAAACTATACCCGTTCCTTTTGATCCTCTAACTTAACATTATATTAGTATATTAATAGGATCGCAAAAGTGTTACTTAAAAAGCAAATAAAATATGATATGCTTATATTAGGAGGGGTTGAAATGTTTTATCCGTCTAAGAAAGATATATTATTTACGGGGTTACTCTATGGTATTGCAATCTTCGCTTTAGTATGGTCATTCATGTATAGTGACTTATTTTCACAAATCGTAAGTGTGCTTTTTACTATAGCAATTGTATGGCTATGGTTCTCAACAAGTTACCGAATTGATGGGGAACATATACATATAAAATACGGGCCTTATAAAAGAAAAGTTCCTATCTATGATATTGAAAAAATTCGTCTTGTAAAATCTATCACTGTCGCTCCTGCTCTAGCGATCGATCGTATTGAAATCACTTATGGATTCGACTACCGTGTAATAACTATTTCACCTAAATCTAAAGATGATTTTGTTAGACAGTTATTTGCTCGAAATCCAGAAATAAAAATGGGAAAATAGTAAAAAGGCTTCTTACCAGGTTAACCTGATAAGAAGCCTTTCCTTATTTCTTCACAACATAGGATGTTAATTCTTTAATTTTTCCTTCTTTATGCTTATTCAACTTATACACATCACAGAAGCCATATGTTTTCACTTCATCACTTCCGGCATGCTTTACCTTAATAGTTCCATCTACAGAAGCTTCTAACCCATGCGTGATGGTATGGTGGATTTCAAGTTCAAAATGACTAGAATCTCCCATGTTAGATAATGCCTCTTTCAAATCTTCCTTGCCTTCAATGGTGTCTTGACCAACCATCGTCCATGTAACATCATCTGTTACACTTTCTAAAATGAATTCGATATTTCCAGTCATGAATGCCTTATTAAATTCTTTAAAAAACTCTGCCTTTGGGTTGTTCATTACAGCTCTCCTCCTTCATTTTCTGTTAAGTCTTTCTGTTCCTTTTTACGAATATGCTCCATATAAATCGCTAATCCGAGTCCAATAATACAAATGATACCCGCTAAGAAGAAAGACGCGTTCACACCTCTTAATTCCCCAGCGACACCTTCACTTGGAACTGCTAGCGTTACCATAATCGTAACCATTAACGCAGTACTGATTGCACCTGACATTTGCCTTAACGTATTATTCATAGCTGATCCATGCGAAATTAATCTTTCTGGCAGTTCGTTTAATCCTGCTGTAGTAGCAGGCATCATTACCATTGCTACACCGAGCATTCTAAAAGCATTAACTGTCGCTAAATAAGTGAAGCTCGTATCAGGAGTTAAAACCGTAAACAAGAATGTAGAAACGATTAACAAGGTTAATCCAGTATACAATAACCATTTTGGTCCATAACGATCAAACAATCGACCAGTGATTGGATTCATCGTACCCATTAGAACAGCTCCTGGAAGCAACATCAGTCCTGCCTCAAACGCTGTAAACCCGAGCGAATTTTGCATCATCAATGGCAAAATAATTGCGCCACCAATCATGGAAAAGAAAGCAACCATACCAATACCAGTTGTGATCGCAAAAATCTTATATTTAAAAATACGAAATTCTAAGATAGGTTCTCGAAGCTTGAATTGGCGATCAATAAATACAAATAACGTAATCGCACCGATGATTAATGACCCGTATACTTCTAAATGTGTCCATCCTAAGTTTCCTGCAACACTGAATCCATAAAGTAAGCCACCAAAACCAATCGTCGATAAAATAATCGATAAATAATCTACCTTTGGAAAGTTACGCTTCGTTACATTCTTCAAAATTATATAAGCAACGATTAAATCTATGATTGCGATTGGTAAAATCACATAGAATAAACTTCTCCATACAAATTGTTCTACTAACCAACCTGATAGAGTAGGACCAATTGCTGGTGCAAATGCAATCACCAACCCAAACGTCCCCATAACTGTTCCTCTTTTTTCTATAGGGAAAATCAAGAAGATGATCGTTTGCATTAATGGTAAGATAATTCCCGCACCAGCTGCTTGTAGTACTCTCCCACCTAGTAATACAGAGAAGTTAGGGGCAATGGCACAGACAAGTGTTCCAATCGTAAAGGACATCATTGCTGTTAAAAATAAGGCTCGTGTCGTAAATCTCCCAATTAATAAGGCAGTAACAGGAATCATGACTCCGTTAACTAACATAAAAATGGATTGCAGCCACTGGGCAGTAGATTCGTCTATCTCAAGATCTCGCATCATATGTGGTAATGCTGTTCCTAGTAGTGTTTGGTTAAGTATTGCAACAAAAGCCCCTGACATCAACACAATCATCAGAGGCACTCGTTTTATTGGTTCAGATCGTTCTTCTTGATCTTCACTAGGTTCTTGCGCCATAGTTTGCCTTCTTTCTTAGGAAGTTCAGAGTTGTGTTAGGAATAAAATAGATTGGCTAGAAATGGTTTCATCAATGTAGTCATTTTGATCCATAAACGTGAAAATGCCGTACGTGATAAACGCCATTATAATCACAATAATAATTATAAAAAAAACGATTTTCTTTCCATCGAAATTTGAATTCAAGGTGATGCCTCCAATTTGAACATGATTACTTTATTATACGCTTTTCAAAAAGGTAAGAAAAATAATATGAAATGTATTTATTTCTTTCTGTTAAATTTACTTCCAGAGCTTTTTTTTCGTAATCTAGAAAGACGATCAGCGGTGGATGATTTCGCCTCTTTTGTCTTTTCATAATTGATTTCGTATTTGGTTGGACGATCATTTTCAAAAGTTACTACTAACCAATCTCCTTCCTTATGTTCAGGAGGTAGCTGCTCAGAAGGAACAATTAACTCTTTCTCTTCTTCCTCTATTAATATTACTGCTTTCATATTGTCTTCCACGCGATCAATTACACCATGTTTACGTTCCATTTAATCACCTACACATGCTATATTTTCATCCAAGATATCACCTATTCGACCATCGCCTATTCCGTTGATTCTAGTCATATGATTCACTTGATCAAATGGGCGTAATTCAATTATTTGATTAGCCCGATCTGGTCCAATATGGGTGATTGTTTGTAATTCTTCAACCGACGCCTCATTAATATTTATACATGATTCTGTTTCAGGAGAATCCTCCGGGGGTTCATTATTCGTTTCTTCCCCACCTGTACCAGGAATCACGTCCCCTTCATGCTGCGTGGTTAAGTCGATAGAATCTCCGTCTGTTATAACAGAAATGGTGCCATGCACATCTGTTCCATAAACCTCTAGATCTCTTGCTAATACATCATCTATCACTTCTTCATGCGGGTGACCATAACTATTATTTGCGCCAGCAGAATAAATAACAATCGAGGGATCAACAACATTTAAAAATTCAGATGTATTTGACGTGCTAGAACCATGATGCCCAAGTTGAAAAACATCTGCATTTAAAGGTGCTTCACGGTTAACCATTTCACGTTCTCCTGCTGCTTCTACATCACCTGTAAATAGGAAGGAACTATCTTCTAGGCTAATTTTAACGGATATCGAGTCATCGTTATAATCCCCGGTTAATGACTCCGGGTGAAGCACCTCTACTTCTAACCCATTTAAATCATAACTTTCCCCTGCACGCGGTTCATGATAATTTGCCTGACTTTCTTCTATTGCTGCCAACGCTCGGTCGTATGTTTGCGATGCCCCTTCATTTCCCGTTAACCAAACTTCTTCTACAGTAAATTGTTGAATGACTTGGTTAAGTTGTCCGATATGATCTGCATGGACATGCGTTCCAATGAGTAGATCTATAATTTCTATATCATAATCATTTAGGTAATAAGATAAATCCTCGCTTTGCCAATCCCCGGTATCTATTAAGATATGACTTTCTTCTCCGTCATTCTCATAGTTTAGTAACGTCGCATCAGCTTGTCCAACATCTAGAAAATGTACTTCTAAAGACGCATCTTCTATTGTAGATGAGGTTTCTGAGTTGGTTTTAGATTGGTTATTCTCTGCTTGGTCTTCGTTCTCTATTTCAGGTTTTGATTTGCTCGGGACATCTTGATCGGAATTTCCGAAATCTTGAGTGTCGCCTTCATCCCCTGCCCCACAGGCAACCAGTACGAGAAGTAAACTCGTTAAAATAACAAATAAATAGCTTCTTCTCACCTTCATCCACCTCCTCATGCTTTATAATACTCTATTATGACTTACTTTTAAAATCGAAAAAGACTTAAGTTGATGATCAACTCAAGTCTTTTTATCTTCGTAAATTTTGTACCATTTTAATGATAGGGGTGGATACTACTTCGGATTCCAATTCTTTTAAATCTTTATGATAGAACGTAAATGTATTTCTCCCTTTTTGTTTTGCGAAATACATCGCTTGATCTGCTTGGTCAATTAGCTCATGTAGATCCTCTGACTCACTAGGGTACATGGTTATTCCAATGCTCGGCGCAATCGACACTTCATGTTCTTTGATTATTGCAGGCTCTAATAGTAACTCTGTTATCCTGCGAGCTACCTCTTCTGCATATTGACGAGTAATATCTTCTAACACAATAATAAACTCATCGCCACCGTGCCTTGCTACAAAGTCCTCTTCACGTAAGCTTTTTCCAAACCTTTTAGCCACAATTTGTAGTAATAGGTCCCCAACTTTGTGACCTAACTGATCGTTTATTTTTTTAAATCCATCTAGATCAATAAAAAATACCGCTAACTCTTTATCTTTCCGTTCCATACGGGCAATGGCTTTTTTCATATGAAGCTCCAGTGATTTACGATTCGGTAACTGTGTCAGCTCATCAAAATACGCCATATGCTTTAGTTGTAATTCCAGATGTCTTCTTTCTGTAATATCTCTGGAAATCAACAGTATATTTTCTGGAACGATCACTGATGATGTTTGGTTTTCAGTTGACATAACTGGAGAGCCTTTAATACCTAACCAAACGTAACAGCCTTCTTTTGTTTTTACCCGTACTTCTATTTGTTGAGAAATACCTGTCATTAAAATATCATCATACAAACGATGCAATTGACCTTCGTCGTCTTCATGAACAAATTCTGAAGTATTACTGCTTTGCACTTCTTCTTGTGTAAATCCTAATAAACTTTCATGTGAAGGAGATGCATACGTGATTTGACCTTGCTTATTCACAATTACCACTAAGTCATTCATGTGATTCGCTATCATTTCGTAATGACGTTGTGTTATATCAAGTTGTGCTTCAATTTCTTTTCTTTTCGTTATATCCCGGTCAATCGTTAAAATGCTTTTTTCGCCATTAAATGTAATAGGGACCCCTATCGACTCTACTTCTATTATTCTTCCATCCAGTGTTTTCAATTTTTGTTCTACTGGTTCGGGTACGACACCTTCTTGGTGGAAAGCTAGTAAATGTTCATAACCCTTTTCAATAAATTCGTAAATTGACTTCCCTAGAATTTCAGAAGATTGAGATCCACCTAATAACTGTGCACCTTGGTCATTTGTATAAATAACTATGTTATCACGCTGCACAATAACTGCATCTGGAGAGAGCTCGATAATTTTACGATATTGATCTTCGCTTTCCTTTAACTCGTTTTTCGCTTTTTCCCTTTCAATAATACTCTTCTTCATATTTTCTAAAAGATAGTAGACAATCGGAGCTACTATTAATAATAAAAATAAAAGATCAAATATAACTGGCCAAATACCATTCAATAACGTTTCATTAAATATATAATAATCAATAATGTAACCAAAGAATTGACCAACAAATAACAGTGCTAGAATAACTAGAAAAGCACTGCTAATAGATTGATTTAGTTTATTTTTGATAAATTTATGTCTCATTGATTTCACCTTTTACAATCATTCATTTACACTACTTAAGAACTAGGTCTAATGTTACAAATACCCTAATTGATCTCATTCAAACATGTTAGTGTGTAGAACTTTGAACAAGGTATGTTTTGAAACTAGAAACACGTTTATAGAAGAATTGTACGAGTGGCCCAATTCCAAAAGCAATGATGAATGTCCCTACTCCAATCGGACCGCCAATAATAAACGCGATAATCAATATCACAATCTCGATACTTGATTTAGAAAACGCTAAACTTTTACCAGTTCTGTAGTGCACCGCCATCATTAAGTTATCTATAGGATTTTTGGCATAATTGAATTGTAAATACATCGCAATCCCTGCACCCATACACATAATCCCAAATGTTAATAAAGCAGTTCTAAGCACTAAATCACTTAATATGACACCATCAAAAACTATCAATACCCAAAAGTCGATAAAAATACCAATAAGAAAAATCGTTATAATTGCAGAGAAATCAAACTTTTCCCTAAGCAAATAACTATTTAAAATTATTAGTAAGATCCCGACGATAAAGATCCATGAACCTACAGTTAATCCGAGTAGTTCAAATAGGCCTACGAATAAAGCGTCCCATGCGCCCACTCCTAGATCCGATAATATTAACATGGAAATACCGAATGATAACGTTGCCATACCTAAGAGATAAAATACAACGGAAAAAGTTAAATCTTTCATTTGCTACACCTATACTTTCTACTATTATGTAATGAACCTTCATATCTTATCATGCGAGTATTTGACCAACAATATATTTGCATTAATTGAGATGGAATTGTCATGATATTAGATAATATTACAAGTTCCTTCAAACAATATAGTAGGAAAAGTCGTCCATTGTACTTTCTTTTGTTAAACTATCATTATATATGATTTAGGAGGTTTTTATGATGCGAATTATTTCCATTGAACCAACACCAAGTCCTTATTCAATGAAAATTAATATAGATGAAAGTTTAGCTGACGGAGTGACGGAAAGTTTTCAAGCAACAGATGATTTAACAGATACCCCTACCTACGCGCAAAAGCTGCTTCAAATTGAAGGGGTAAAAGAATTGTATCGAGTCATTGATTTTATCGCGCTAGAAAGAAATCCTAAGGTAGAGTGGGAATTAATCCTTCCAAAAGTTAAAGAAGTAATGGATACTGCAGAAGAAGTAGACCCTACCTCGGAAAAACAACCTGCAGAAGTAGAGGATGGCTATGGGGAAATCCACGTTTTCATCCAAATGTTTAGGCAAATTCCGATGCAAGTCAAATTAGAGCAAAATGAAAATGAACAGCGTTTCGGCCTGGCTAATCGTTTCACCGAAGCTGCTATGGAGGCTTCTAAAGATGGGGCTAACATGCTTGAAGAACGTAAATGGACCGAACAAGACGTAAGATATGGTGAAATGGAAGAAGTAGGACAGGTCGTTGTAGATGAAATAGAAGCTACTTATAATGATACTAGATTAAGTACACTTGTGAAGCTTGCTCAATCAGGAGAAAAGGCTGGACAACAATCTGGCAAGGTTCAAGAGAAATTGACCTTTGAAAAACTAGAACTAGATAATTGGAAAGAACGATACGCAGCATTAGATCGTATGCCCGACCCTACTTTGGACGACCTTGAGATTTTAGGAAAAGCTTTAGAAGATGAAAAAATGTCGATCCGAAGACTAGCGACAGCATATCTTGGTATGATCGAGTCGCCTCAGACCTTACCTTATTTATATAAGGCTTTAGAGGACCGGACTGTCACTGTTAGACGTACAGCTGGCGATTGCTTATCTGACCTCGGTTATAAAGAGGCTATTCCAAATATGATAGATACTCTAGACGACAAAAGTAGGATTGTTCGCTGGAGAGCTGCTATGTTTTTATATGAATACGGGGATGAAACAGCATTACCAGCTCTTGAGAAGGCACTAGAAGATCCTGAATTTGAAGTACGGATGCAAGCGAAAATGGCTTTAGCTAGAATAAAAGAAGGCCAAGAAGCACAAGGATCCATTTGGAAACAGATGACGGAAATGACGAATAAGAAAAACCAGGAGGAATAATTATGCATCAAGTAAGAGAGATCCAATCAGATGAACTAAGACAAAAAATAATTCTGGAACAGCAGGCTTATACAGCATATGCTGCTGAAAGCGATGAAGAAATTGATAAAGCACTAAAAAAAGAAAAAGAAGCTTTAAAAGAAATTGAAGGCCTTCATGCATACGGGGTATTTGAAGGGTCTCAGCTAATCGGCTCGATGTCGCTGTTAGATTTTCAGATGAACATCTTTGGATCCTATTTACCTGTTGGTGGGTTAAGTGATGTAGCTGTCGATTTGCTGCATAAAAAACGTCGCGTAGCTAAATCACTAGTTGATTATTACTTGGAGCATTACGACCGCCAAGGATATGCGCTAACTGCTTTATATGCTTTCAGACCGGACTTTTATTACCAAATGGGCTTTGGATACGCTGCCAAGAAAGATGTTTATACGGTATCACCATCTGCGTTCCCAAACTTTGGGGAAAAGTCGGACTTAACCTATGTCTCTAAAGATGAAGAACAAATGCTTCTTGATTGTTATCATCGTTATGCAGACAAGCATCATGGCGTTATGAAAAAAGTCCCTTTCCAATATAAAAGGACCTTTGAGAAGTTCGGCATAAAAATCGTCGGTGTGAAAAAAAATGGTCAATTAACTGGTTATGCTATTTTTTCTTTCAAAAAGCGCGAAATCAATAACAGCTTATCAAACAACATGACCATTCATGAATTTGTATACAATGATAAAGATGCACTGCAACAATTATCAACATTTTTCCATTCGCAAAAAGACCAAATCAACCGAATTACTTTTCCAACTCAAGATCCCTGGATGCATCACTTTTTCTCCGATCCGCGTGATGGGACAGATGAAATGTTACCGTTCGTTTATCATCAGACGAACCAATCAGGCGTTGGGTTTATGTACCGAATCATCAATGTTAAACGTCTATTTACGCAGTTAAGTAAGCATAACTTTAACAACATGACGCACACGGTTACCTTTAAAGTCAATGACACCATGTACCCTGCCAACGCAGGTGACGTCACTGTTGCGTTTAAAAACGGTAAGCCAACCGTCGTAAATGGTGCAAAAGCAGATACGGAAATTACGATTGATATTGCTGATCTGACTAGTCTTGTATTAGGCGTTGTTGGGTTTAATAAACTTCATTTGTACGGAAAAACTACCGTTTCAAATGAAGACCATGTCGATACGATTGATAAATTGTTTTTCGCTAAAGAGCAGCCAATTACGCTTACTAATTTTTAATATCATTTCTTTTGAATAAGAAAGAAAGTGGAGGACTCAAGGGTGTTTCGAAACTTTGAAAAACCTTTGAGACCATCTCCACCATTCCATTATTCTATTTCATGAATTTGAACTGCATCACCAGCTGCATTCACTTCTAAACTTTCCGGAACCCTTAACACCACTGCATTTGGGTATAAATCATCATACTCTCTTCTTATTAAATTACTTCCACTTATTCCATTAGAAATAAAACGATTGGTGTAACTTTTCTCAAAGGAATATTTCGATATGCTAATTTCATTAGGTAAATTAATTTGTAATCGGCCACCTGAAATAATCATTTCCCCGATTTCTGGGTATTTTTCATTCATTTCATAAGGTCCTAACATCACTTTGGAGGGAACAAACACTTGAAGGACAAGTTGCTCTTCTTGCCCCTCACTTCTTTGAATGAAAATAGTTGTATTAAAATGATGATTGCCTGATACTTCAATTATTAACTCTTCTTGAGCATAATCTATGCGTTTTTCCTGTTGAAGATCAACTCCATCTAACTGTGCAAAGTCTAATGTCTCTCCCCCAAACCCTTGTGCATCTCTTATCTTTTCTGTTGCTTCTTTCAAATCACCTAAAGTTTCACTCGCTTCCTTACCACTTGCATGGTTCACAACACTAAAATACACTATAGACCCTATAAATAAAATAGTTATAAAAGTGTAAAGCAAGAAGACGTCAGATTTTTGTCTTATTTTCGAAGAAGTATATTTTTCTCTTCTCTTAAATAAATAGTTTATAATTAATCCAATTAAAATTAATACCAAAATAGGTAGGATGGATGCCATGATCTCTAACCTCATTTCTTCACCTCTCTACTAGCAGTGTAAAAGATTGTTGCTCCGAACAAAAAAGCACTTGTGAGAGTTATTTTGATTATAAATAGTAGCAAATTGTTTTCTAGAAAATAAAAGCTAGCTACCTTTGAAATTGGTGTAGCAAAACTTATCATGAATAAACCAAATAAAACGACTGGTATGATTACTTTTAATAAAATATGAATGGAAGCTAAATGCCAAATAAAGTAAGTAAATGCACCCGCAAACAATAAGTACATAAAAATCACTAGTACACTGATAATCGTCTCAAAGAACGTATATGCCTCAATGATTGCCACACTTTCTGATCCAAATATTAAATAATAGCTCGCTTTCAATGTAAATTCCGCCATCACAGTTGTTATCGTCGCAATAAAACTAACGATCACTAAAAAGCCGCCATTAGCAAGGTGACTCGTCGTTCGACTGGAAACAAAAGTATGATCCATATCTATTGTTGACGTACGTATAATACCTACGGTGACCGCGATCATCCATGCTACTGTAAAGAAAAAAATAATATCTCCAGTAATCATACTAATATTTAAATTAAAGACACCTCTAGTAGTGCCAGAACTCCCGGTACCTTGAAAGGAGATAAACATCGCAAATAATTGGATAAAAACTAACGTTGTAAATAAACCACTGAAAACGCTTAGTTTAAATCTAATTTGCTTCTTCACATTATCCCAGTGGTTAACTTCTGTTAAATACATCGTCGATCCCTCCTTTTTTGCTTGTTGTCAGGTACATCGTTAAATCTGCTGATGCCACACTAGAAGTCGCTAGCCCTTCCTGATTAATGTACTGTAGCTCGGCGGTGGTTAAATCATTATTAATAACAACATATTGTTGCTCTGAGGAAATTTCTCGTTTATAAATTACTTCTCTTTTTTCTATAAGTTGGGTTAACTTAGATGATGACCCCGTGATCCCAATAGTATAAGACTGCAATTGATCGATAGAAGAGTGTAGTTGGACTTTCCCATTATCCATCAACAGAATATTTTCTAAGAAATCTTCTAACTCATTAAAAAGGTGTGTAGATATAATGATCGTACGAGGATGAGCTATATAGTCCTTTAAGATAGTTCGGTAAAATTCTTGTCGCACTGCATAATCCATCCCAGTAGTAGGTTCATCAAAAATCGTTAAGGGGCATCTTGCTGCAATTCCTATGATTGTTTGAAAAGTCATTTTCCTTCCTTTAGAAAGCGATTGTACTTGTTCATCACTGTGAAATTCATGATATTGAAACAGCTTGAGAGCAAGCTCGTGGTTCCAATTCGTATAAAAAGATTTTGCGAAATCTAGGATATTAGATAGTGGAACATCTTGAGGCAGGGTCATATAATCATCAACATAAATGGCATTGGCAGAAACCTTTAAAGAATTAAAGGGATTTTCTTCAAACACTCTCACAGAACCGCTAGAGGGCTTAAAATATCCCATAATAGTTTTAAGTAATGTTGTTTTACCAGCACCATTTCTTCCAATCAACCCCGTAATCGTGTTCTCTTCAATCGTGAAAGTTACATCATCAACTGCAGCAAATTTTTTATACCGCTTTGTTAGATTCTCGCATTGAATAGCTTTCAATTTTATTCACCCTTTCTCACTTCATCTAATAATCTAATTAATTCCTCTCGACTCACATTTAAGTAATCCGCTTCTTTTACAACATCCTCGATCAAATGCTTAAGATTCTCACTTTTTCGCTTTTCTAAAATGATGGATTTAGCTTCCGAAGTCACGAACATGCCTAGCCCTCTTTTTTTGTATACAATTTGATAATCAGCAAGAAGATTAAGTCCTTTGGCTGCTGTAGCTGGATTTATATTTAGTAAATCGGCCAATTGATATTGGGAATATATTTTGTCATCTGCTTTCAAATTATCATTTAGTATTTCTGTTTCTAACCATTCCGAAATCTGGACGTAGATTGGTTTCATGCTATTCGGATTAAGGACCATTCATTCTCACCTGCCTACTTTATGTAAGTCAGTGCATTAGTGATGTAATGCACTAGTTTTATTTTAGTATAGCACGTCATTTCCAAAAGTAAATATAAATATTAAAAAGCACTTTCACCGGATGGCGAAAGTGCTTTTATGGAGCTGGTAACCTAAGTGTTTTCCAATTGGTTTTTATTATATTTTATACTGACTAACCAATTGGTTTAGCTCTTCTGCTAATTTAGAAAGGTCATCTGCACTAGCAGATACTTCTTCCATGGAACTTGAAGATTCTTCTACAGAGGCTGATGTTTGTTCTACACCTGCTGCTGATTCTTCTGAGATCGATGCAATCTCTTCAATAGCTGTATTCATTTCTTGACTATCATTTGCTATTTCCGTTAGGTTCACTGTTACGTCTTGGATATTTGTTGCCATACCTTGGACGGCTTCTTTAATTTGTGCAAACGTTCCTTCCGTTGTTTGCATGCTTGCTGTTCCTTTTTCCACTTCATCGTACCCTGATTGTAGAGCACTAGTTACTGCTGTTGATTCTCTTTGTATGCCATCGACAATATTTGTGATGTCTGAGATCGAATCACCGACTTGTTCAGCTAGTTTTCTAACTTCATCCGCGACTACAGCAAAGCCTTTACCGTGTTCGCCAGCTCTTGCTGCTTCAATGGCAGCATTTAATGCAAGTAGATTGGTTTGTTCCGCTATGTCTTTAATCACTTTTACTAATTTTGAAATTTCTTGTGACTGTTGATCAAGTCCAGTTACTTTTTCAACTGCGTCCCGTACAATTCGATCAATCGCCTGCATCTGTTGAACCGATTCGGTCATTATTTCACTACCATTATTCGTTTGAGTTAATACTTGTGAAGAGGTTTCATAAACTTCTCCACCTCTTGTGTTTGCTATGTTAACCTTTTCTGTAAAGCTACCCATTTTCTCAGAAAGCTCACTCGCATGATTTGCTTGAGATTCTGATCCAGATGAAAGTTCTTGCATCGTGCTTGCTATTTGTTGAGATCCTGATTTCACTTCATCCGAGCTTTGGGTTAATTCTTCACTCTGGGCTGATACAGATTGAGAAACGTCACGAATTTTTGTTAACATTTGACGGTTCTGTTCCGTCATATCATTCGTTGACTCTACTAATTGACCAATCTCGTCATTCGTCTTTTTCTCTAGGGGTTCTTGACTTAAGTCACCCTCGGAAACGGCTTTCATTCGATTCATTACTTGTTTAATTGGATTGGTAATCATATTTGCCATGGCTAAGGCGATTACAATTCCTAAAACTAATACTAACCCTGAAATCGCAAGTCCAATCCACATAATCATATTTCCTGCATTAATCGCATCTTGCCCAGTTTGACTAATAATGTCTCGTCGTTCTGCTGCTACACTTTCAAAACCATCCATAATCTCTCTTGCTTCCGTTTGGGCATCTTGCCTTAACATTTGACTAGCAACGGTTTCGTTTCCATTATCATACGCTACAAAGATTTCTTCCGTAATTAATTGCTCCCACTCTTCACTACGAGTAATCAGCTCTTGTAATTCTTGTGAGTTGGTTGCAGATAATATGTATTCTTCATGAGCGATACTACTTTCTGTATACATATCAAATCGTTCTTTAAGTTCTTCATCACCATACAGCACATATGCTCTTGCAAGTGCTATTCGTTGAGCCATATTAAAGGCTAATCCCTCGTCCGCTTCCATTAATGGTAATTCTTCATTTACAATTTCGTCTGTGTCATTATTGATTGTATTAACCGCATAAAAGTTAAATGCTCCTAAAGTTAATACTAAAAATATCACACTTAAAAAGCCCGCTAAAATTTTTGCGCGCACACTTTTCAACGCTAACTTCTTTTTCATCTTCTTCCTCCTAATTATGTGAATCTAAGTTGAAAAAACATATTATACAATGTTTAATTCTTCAAAGTGAATCACTCGGTCTAAATCTAGTAATACTAATAACTTCTCTTCGTAATGAGCGACACCAGTTATGTATTCCTTATGCACACCTGAAATCATCCCAGGTGGTTCTTCAATTTCATCATCATTAAGGTCTATCACTTCTGTTGCACGATCTACTATTGTTCCAACTTGTTCTTGGTCAATAGTTAAGATGAGCACGCGTGTATCTGCTTGTTGTTCTGTCGTACCCATTTCTAATTTTTCTTTTAGGTCTATCACAGGTGTAATTTTCCCGCGTAACTCGAAAATTCCTTTCATGGATACTGGCATTTGTGGCATTGATGTAAGTTCAGGAACCTTCTCAATCGAACGGACTTGTTGAATATTAATCGCAAATCGTTCATTATTTAACTGAAAAACGATATATTTAGAAGTAGCTTCCATGTTGGTCCTCCTTTCCTTGTTATTAACTTAAAAGCACATGCCTCTTTTCTTATTATCGACAATTCTGTACATATTTTTACCTAAATCTTTATAACTAATTTGAATGAGGTGTATTTATGAAAATTTTCATTGACGCAGATGCCTGTCCAGTAACTAATGTCGTAATAGAAGAAGCATTTAAGCGGGATATTTTAGTAACTCTTGTGAAAAGCTATGCCCATTTTTCACCAAATGATCAACAGCCAGGTGTAGAAACAATTTATGTAGACTCCGCTTCTGAAGCTGCAGATTATAAATTAATCGCATTAGTAAAACAGGGGGACATGATTATCACGCAAGACTACGGTTTAGCCTCATTAGGATTAAATAAAGGCTGTCATGTGCTTCATCATAAAGGTTTTGTATACACGCACGATAATATTGACCAACTATTACAGTCGCGCTATCTAAGTGCAATGGCAAGAAAAAGCGGTCAACGCACAAAAGGTCCTAAGGCGTTTACCAACCAGGATCAAGAAAAATTTCGCAACAAGTTAATAGAAGTTTTGGAACCATAAAATTAGACCCGTTCAGCGCTTACGCCAAACGGGTCTTCCACAGAGTTGATCAGTTCTACAAATTCTTTCCTTAGCGTCAGTATTGAAATTTGTAACGGCTTATCAGACTTAATATTACTTTATCGAACTTTACGGCTGCTTTATCAGACTTAATTTTTCTTTAATGAACTTCGTAGCTACTTTTCCAACTTTCCACTTTTAAAATTACGTCACTCTTTTTCTATCCACAAATAATTTTAGTTTCGGTAAAGGATTTTATATTGATCCCACCATGGATAGGCTTGTTCGATTTGGCCGGCTAGTTGGAATAGGAGGCTTTCACTTCCTAGTGGTCCAGTAAATTGCATTCCAACCGGCAAGCCGTTCTCAGACCAATGAACAGGGACACTCATCGATGGTTGGCCGCTAATATTGGTAAGTGGTGTGAAACTACAGTAATCAATGAAATTTCGGTAGAATGCATCTTCACTTGTATGATTAGCTTCTCCAGTTTTTAAAGGTAATTTATTTAGCACTGGTGAGAGTAGTAGGTCGTACTGTTCATGTAGTGCGATTAGTTTTTGTGAAGCAAAGTATAACTTAACTCTAGCTTCTTCATACTGTTGTGCAGACATTTCTTCCCCTCTACGAAGCACCATCTCAGATAGCTTTTCCAAGTTTTCAGAAGAGGGTTTCACTTGCATCATTTGGGCTAGGTGTTTGATTACAACGGAGCCAGATCCCATCCAGACATCAATAAAACTTTTGGCGAATTCATCTAGGTTAAAATCTACTTTTACTTCCTCGACTTCATGTCCGAGTTTCTCTAACATTGCTACTGTCTTCGCATGGGCTTTTTTAGTTTCTGAATCTACATACGCTTGGCCATTCCAATCGATTGTAGTAGCAATCTTTAACTTGTAAAAAGGCCTGTTAATCGCGTCAACATAGCTTTCTTCACCCGAAACACTTGGATATAACTCATATGGCCCCTTCCCTTTTAATGCATCTAATAACGTTGCACTATCACGAACCGATTTCGTAACAGCATGACTGGTTGCAATCTGATTTACGTATGGAGAATATGGGAGTAATCCTCTTGATGGCTTCAACCCAAATAAACCAGTACAAGAGGCTGGGATTCGAATCGAACCTCCACCGTCACTTGCATGTGCAAACGGCACCATACCTGCTACTACGGCTGCTGCTGCTCCACCGCTGGAACCGCCTGGTGAAAATGCATGATTCCACGGATTCAAAGTTGGACCAAACAATTCAGGTTCTGTTGTTGGCAGGAAGCCGAACTCTGGTGTGTTAGTTTTACCAAGAAACACTAAGCCTGCTTTTCTAAACCGTTCCACAATCAGATCATCTGCTTCCGCGACATAATTCTGTTGTAATTTAGACCCATTTGTATAAGGATGGCCTTTTACTGGATTCAGATCTTTTACCGCGAAAGGAAGACCTCGCAGTGGCCCTGTTTGGGTGGCATTTTCCCCTGTTTGTGCACGTGCTTCTTCAAACATCGTGTGGACAAAAGCATTGATTTTCGGATTTAATTTTTCTATTTGACCGATATAATGTTCTACCACTTCTTCTTGTGTTATTTCCCTTTGGTCTATTAACCCTTTTAGTCCTGTTGCATCATAGTTTGCAAACATCGAATATCTCCTTTACTCCGTTTTGTCTACTACTTCTTGTAAGTTGTAAAGTGTTCGTCCACCTTTTCCAGTCACTGTTTCAGCTAATTGCATGGAATGAAGGATTGCTTCTTCTGTTGCCTCTACGGTAGCTTCGAAGGCTTGGTCAAGGTCTGCTTCCGGTATACTATGTAAAATGTTCAATCCTTCTTCCTCACCTTTGCCCTTGTTCGCTGTTGAGAAACCAATTGCGAGATCACCGCTACCATTGCCTAAAAAGGAGCCTGTACGACTTAAACCCACTCCTGTGCGCTTAATGATTCGATTCAGCTGGCTTTGAGTTACCGGTAAATCAGTTGCAACAACCATGATGATGGAACCTTGCTCGCTTTCTGATTCCAATATTTCTAATGATTTTTTCAAACGCTCACCGATAGGGTCTCCATTCATCACAAATGAAGAGAGCTTTCCGAAATTGGTTAAGGTTAAAATTCCAATTGTATAATCCCCATGCGAATAAGACACAATTCGCGAACTGGATCCAACTCCGCCTTTTAAATCGAAACACTTCATGCCTCTTCCTGCACCCACACTGCCCTCTTCAAAATCCGCGCTCGCATTGTAGAGTGCTTCTATTACATGGTCTGATTTAATATTCATTTTACGAATGTTGTTTAAACTCATATCATTACATTCAGCAACAACCGGATTCACTGTGCCAGTTGTTTCGCCAATCTCTGGATTTGAATGCAGCATATAGGTAGTTAGCCCTCGGTAACAGTCTCCTACACTTAACGTATTCGTTAATATAATCGGAGTTTCTAATGTTCCTAGCTCATCTATTTGAATCAATCCGGTTGTCTTTCCAAATCCATTGAAGACATGACTAGATGCAATGACTTTTTCTTTAAATATGTTTCCTTGATGGGGTTTAATCGCTGTGACGCCTGTTTGAACTTCCCCATCGTTTAAAGTAACATTTCCCACAGTAACACCATGTACATCGGTGATTTTATTGTGTTTTCCTCGTTTGAATGAACCTATTTGAATACAGTCTTTTTTCAGCATGCTGCCTCCACACCTCTAATTCCAACCATTTTCTTTTAGTTTCGCGATTGCTTCAATTCGATTGCTTACTTCTAATTTATCAAAAATTACAGAGATATAATTTCTGACAGTACCATACGTTAGGTATAAAGACGCTGCAATTTCTTTTGTGCTCTTGCCTTCTGCGATCAGTTGAAGAACTTCAAGCTCACGCGCAGTCAATGGGTTCGCGTCTTCATAAGCGAGATCAATTAATTCTGGGGCATACACACGCCTTCCATTTCTAATCGTTCGAATCGCATGTGCCAATTCATCACTGGGACTATCTTTAAGTAAATAACCATAAACCCCAGCCTCTCGTGCGCGGTTAAAATACCCCGATCTTGCAAACGTCGTTAAAATGATTACTTGGCACGGGTGATCTTTTAAATTCTCCGCAGCTTCTAAGCCAGTTTTAATCGGCATCTCGATATCCATAATACAAATATCCGGTTGTAATTCTTCTACCAGAGCTAACGCTTCTTGGCCGTTCTGTGCTTTTCCTACCACTTCCAAATCGTCTTCCAAATCAAGCAATGACCCTAAAGCGCCCAGCAACATCCCCTGGTCCTCCGCTAAAACAATGCGAATCATGCTTCTCCCTCCACTTGTTGTGACTTTAATATTTTCGGTATGGAAATAAGAACTTTAAATCCTTCCTCACGATCAATGGAAAGTGTTCCATTAACGAAGTCCAAACGTTCTCGCATACCACGCAATCCATTTTCCTTTTCTAGTACGGACCCTGGTGTCTTACCAATTCCATTATCACTAATTTCAACTTTTAAACCATCTGTAGCTTCATCTATGATTACTTTACAAGTTGATGCCTGGCTATGTTTTACAACATTCGTTACGGATTCTTTTAAACACATACAGACTATGTCTTCTACTAACGTTGGGGTTTCTAATAATTGCTGATCTCCTTGAAGGTCAAGCGTGATCTCTGCTGCGTTTAGAATCTTTGAAACATGAATGAGTTCATCTTCTAGTTTGGCACCCCTCATGTTTGTAACCATCTCCCGCACTTCTTTTAAAGCCGTACGGGCCGTTTGATTAATGTCGTCTAGTTCTACTTGCGCTTTATCTGTATCTTTCACGATTAATTTACTTGCCAAATCACTTTTCAAACCGATCATAGAAAGTTTTTGTCCTAGTGTATCGTGGAGGTCGCGAGCGATTCGTTGACGTTCTTCAAATACAAGAAGTTCAGAGATTTTCTCATTGGCGAATCGAAGCTCCCCTTCCAACTTTTCACGTTTGATTCGGTTATATGTATTTATAGGTAATAGAATAACCCCTAAAATAGTGATCATAATAAACGGAAGTTGTGCGTAAAACATTTCGGTTTGTGTATAAAAGCTACCGTATACAGCCCCTATTGTTGTTGTTAAGTGGATAATATAAAGTGTTAGAAATCCTGATTTCTTTTGGACATTACCTATGAAATACGCTAAAAATAACGACACATACACATAACCATAAAATAAGGTCATTCCTATACTAATAACCATTTTAATCGATGCCCACACATAAACAGACCAACCATCAGACAAGAAGGATAGTCGATAAGCTAAAAAAAATGTAAGAATCAATACAATTCCTAACACAATTTCAATGGTTGAGTTTGACCTAAAAATAAAGAAAAACGGAAGAAAACTAAAGATAATCCATACATATATATTTAAACTTAAATTTCTCGGAATAATATTGAACCAATTTTGCATCTTGTTGTCCCACCAATCTTGACTTGTCACTTTATCATAACACTAATTCACACAGCATAATAAAAACTGCGCCTCCATTAGTTAATGTTTTAACATGGAGGCGCAGTTCAAATAGTTATTGATTATTGGATTGCTTGTCGATCTTTTATTAAGTGACGAATTGCTTTAAAACTAACAAATGTCTTTTTGTTTTCATCATATAACCGGAAACGAATCGATTTTAAACTCGTTTTAAGTGTAATGGTAGTTGCATCTTGAAGTGGTGGCGTCTTTTCGTGTACCTGTTCCAAATTATAATTAGGTACTTTTGGGCTGAGATGGTGAACATGGTGGTAACCAATATTCCCTGTCAACCATTGCAACACACGTGGTAGTTTATAATATGAACTACCGTCAATTGCTGCCTGGACATAATCCCATTCACTCTCATCTTCAAAGTACGAATCTTCAAATTGGTGTTGGACATAAAATAACCAAATACCAAGAGAGCCTGATACGAACAAGATAATTCCTTGAATAATCGCAAACGCCGGTAAACCTACTAGCCAGATCATTGCTAGAGAGAGTGCTACGATCGCAATATTTGTAAGATACGTATTTTTACGTTCTTTCTTTTTGGCATCCTTACGATTCATTCGATTAGTAATAAAGAACATATAAATCGGGCCGAAGCCGAACATTACAAGTGGATTTCTGTATAAGCGGTATTGCAGTCGCTTGAATGGAGAAGATTTAACGTATTCTTCCACCGTCATAATCCATACATCCCCTGTTCCACGCTTATTCAAATTACTACTTGTAGCGTGGTGGATCGCATGCTCTCTTTTCCATTTTTCAAAAGGAAACATCGTGAGGATCCCTGTTATCGTTCCAACCGTGTTATTTAATTTTCTATTTTTATAAAATGAACCATGACAACAATCATGGAAAATAATAAATATTCTAATGACGAAACCTGCTGCCACAATTGCAAGAGGTACAGTTAACCACACGGACAGACTTAAACTGAAATAAGCAAGTGTCCATAAGATTAAAAATGGTGGTAGGGTATTTAATAGCTGCTTTGTGCTAGCTTGTGCATCCGCATCTTCGAATGGCTTAATTTTCTTTTTCAATTCCATTAATTTTGCATTTGCCATAAGATCACCTCTAATATGTAAATCATTTTTAGTATGCGCTGAATTACTCTAAGTATAAGGGGATTTAAAATTAGTACCTAGTCATGAATGTCAGAACTATCACATGACAAATGTCACATTTATTCACATGTGGTTCTTTAAATGTTCAAAAATCACGGCCGAATTCAAGCAACGTTATGATATATTTTGATTAGTACAAATAAAGGAGTTTTTATAGATGAAAAAATTAATACCATTTATTTTATTCATTAGCATGATGCTACTTGCTGCTTGTGGAGATGAGGACACGGAAGAAAGTTCTGAAGCTGATTCCCTAACTCCATTAGAAGCAGAAGTTTTAATTGATGAAGAACTCGAAGTTGGGGAAGCTTCCTTAGAAGTACGCGTAACCCACGGCGACGAGCAGGTAGAAGATGCCAACGAAGTAATGTTTGAAGTATGGGAAAATGGGCAGAAAGATGCTAGTGAAATGTTAGAAGCTGAGCATACAGAAGAAGGCATTTATCAAGTAGACTACTCATTTGAAACAGACGGGATTTATCATGTTCAACCACATGTGACCGCTCGCGACCAACATGTCATGCCGCGACATGATATTGCAGTTGGCGATGCTAATCTAGAAGATATGGGCGAAGTAGAAGAAACGCATGATATGGACGACATGGACGATGAGGATCACAGTCATGACGACGAAGATGATCATTAATATGTATAAAAGGAGATGCAGCGTTTATGCTACATCTCCTTTTTATTTACCCTTGTAAATTGACACCTGGGTTCGATATATTTGAAAGGGCTTCGCCTGCTTCATTTCGGTAAATATCTTGTCTAGCAAGGTCCCCGATCGATAACATCCCAACGAGTTGTCCATTTTCTACTATTGGAAGTCGTCTTACTTGATGTTGCGCCATAATTTGAGCTGCTTGATGTACATCCATTCCAGCCTCACACGTGGTCAATTGATCGCTCATGCAATTTCCAATTGGACAGTCCGCTTGGAAACCTTGTGCAGTTGCTCTTAACGTAATATCACGATCCGTAAGAATACCTCTTAACTCTCCATTTTCCACTACTGGTATTGCACCAATATCATGTTGTGCCATAAGTGTTGCCGCTTCTTGGACAGTTTGGTTCGGTGTCACACTCAATACATTATTCGCCATCAGCTCACGAATTTGTTGATTCATTATGCATTCCTCCTTAACAATTCTCTTTTTATCATGCGCAAATTAATTTATATTATGTTATTTGTAACAAGTATTTGCTTCCACTTACATAAAATGCAGTGGAAGGGGGATTTATTATGAACTATGATGATACGCTAAGCGAATGGAACAAACATCCACCCTCTAACCTGGTGGACGATTTACTACATGCACTAACTATAGAAAATAATGCGATCGAACAATACACTAAACTAGCTGATATAGCTCCTAATAAAATAATTCAGGATCAGATTCTTCTTATAAAAGGTGCTGAAACGATTCATTATCGTCACTTTTCTCATTTTTACACACAAATGACTGGCGAAATTTACACACCGCAAATCCCCCTGGATATATCCACTTCTTATACGGAAAGCTTGCACGATGCATTTAAAGAAAAACAGAATACCGTGACGTTCTATTATGATTTAGCTGAACGCTCTAACAATCCATATGTAAAAGAGAAGTTTAGGCGAGCAGCAGTAGATGAACAAAATCATGCGGTATGGCTTTTGTATTTTTTGAATCATAGTTAAGTGGGGATAAGTGGATATTTCTAGATATAATAGGCGTTTCGTGATATGCGGATACTTTTCTGGAAATAAGTACAAGTATTCTGGATATCCTTTCGACTTTTCTTGATATATTTTAAAGCTCGTGGATAAGACTAATTATTTCTGGATATATGCCAACAATTCTGGATATCCTCCCTGACGATCACTACCTACGCGAACATAAAAAACACTTCCCAAAACGCGTTTCAGGAAGTGTTTGCCTATGTTCTATCCTTTCAAGTCTCTCCTAGCAAATAAAATCAAGCCAATGACCATAAAAATCAACGCTTCGATCGTCAAGCCGCCCCAAGCTAGCCACGAGAAATCTTCTATTGGATATTCTGAGATATACGAAAATGGGGAGAACCATTCTACCCATTCAGGTAATTGCAATAAGTTACCTAGATACACCAGTGCAAAGGTGTATCCGAGGTAAAGCCAGACAAACCCTTTCCATTTCCCAATCCCCACAAATAACACAGCAACACCGATCATCATCCAAGTAGCCGGCATGTAATTGATCAATGCTAAATAAATCTCTGAAAAAGTCACTCCACCATCAGTTGTTGAAATTCCAGCTACAGCCATTCCGATCCCAGCTAGTGACAACATAATAAAACTTGTGAGAAATGCAATCGAGATATATGTTAGAAAGATTTTCGTCTTGGAGATTGAACCTGCATAAATTGATTCCAGTCGGTTAGCCTTCTCTTCTTTAGAAAGTCGAAAAACTGCTTGAATCATTGGAATTGTTGCGAAAATAGCAATGATTACTGCTAAATATGCGACGAACTGATGGATGAGATTACCTGCACCAGCTCCGTCAAGTATTTGTCGCATCACTTCAATTTCAGCAACATACGTCTCTGTTTCAGAAAGCACAGCTCCGTAAGTCCCTCCGAAAATAAATAATGCTACACCCCAAGAGATGATTTGGGTTCTTTGAAGTCTAAGGGAAAAGCCAAATGGAGTTTGCAAAAAGGAAGATGCCCCGTCCTTTCCAGCTTTCGTCGGTAGAAAACCTGCCTCTGAATCGCGAATCGCATGTAAATAAAAAGCGATGACCATTATAACTACAGCTACACCTAAAGTAAGAAAAATCGTCCACCAATAATTATTTACATATACTTGTGACTCAAGAATCCACCCAAACGGAGAGAACCACGAGATCGTTTCATTAGTGACATCTCCAATTGCTCTTGTTAAATAGGCAATGCCCAATATTGCAAACGCAAGCCCGACAGTTCCTCGAGAAGTTTCTGCAAGTTGGGAAGTCAAAGCAGTAATCGCCATGAAAAATATCCCCGTTGTTGCTAAAGCAGCGCCATATAGAAATGACCCTTCCATTCCAACACTTTCTACTCCTAATGCAGATAGTAAAGCTCCCAATAATATCCCTAACACGAAGTAACTTATTGATAATAAGAGCATCGTAGCAGTCAAACTAGCTAGGCGACCGGTTGGTAACGCTCGAATTAATTCCAGCCTCCCGATCTCTTCATCTTCTCTCGTATGCCTAGCGACTAGAAGAATGCTCATTACCCCAACCACTAAAGCTGTCATGGCTAACATTTGGTGAGCCAAAATTGCTCCAAGTGTATAATCTTCTATGCCATAAACTTTTCCTAACAAAGCAATCATCGCAGGATTAACTAATGTTTCAACGATTTGCTGGCGCTCTGCTGCAGTCGGATAAACGTTTTGAAAAGCAACTAGAGAGAGGATGGTTGCAGCAATAAATGAAACGATCCAAATAGGAATACGGATTCGATCTCTTTTGGCCTGTAAACGCAGTATCGTACCCGTTCGATGCCACCACGCATGAATCATCTCACTTCACCACCTGTATCATAGTGACGCATGAATAAATCTTCTAATTTAGGCGGAGCGCTTTCTATCTTTAAGACTCCGAAAGTAGAAAGGGAACGCATAACATCATCTAATTTTTCTGTATCTACTTGAAACGCGTATCCGTCTCCCTCTTGCTCAAATTCATGAACGCCATCCTGATCTGAAAGGTCCATCTCTTTGCTCGTTTCTACATATAGATGCGTACGAGTTAAATGGCGCAATTCACTTAAGGAACCACTTTCAATAATTGTTCCATTTCGAATGATCCCAATGGTGTCACACAATCGTTCCACCTCAGATAATATATGACTAGAAAGAAGCACACTCTTCCCTTCCTTCTTAGCTTCCATAATCAAATTTTGAAACGTTCTTTCCATTAAGGGGTCTAATCCTGACGTTGGTTCATCTAAAATATAAAGGTCCGCATCCGCTGCAAAAGCAGCGACCAATGCCACCTTTTGTCTGTTTCCTTTAGAATAGGTGCCGCACTTCTTCGTTGGGTCTAATTGAAATCTTTTAATTAATTCTTGTTTACGATCTTGGTCCACTTGGTCGCCTCTTAAACGGATAAAGTAATCAATCACTTCTCCACCCGTAAGATTTGGCCAAAGATTTACATCACCTGGAACATAAGCGATCCGTTTATGAATCGAAACCGCGTCTGTCCAGGCATCTTCGCCAAAGATCTCAACGTTTCCACTACTCGCTTTTAAAATTCCAAGAATTATTCTTATCGTTGTCGATTTACCAGCACCATTTGGACCAATAAACCCAAAGATCTCTCCTTCTTTCACCTCAAAATCTACTCCGCCCAAAGCTTGAAAATCACCAAAATTCTTTTCCACTTTGTTAACTTTTAATACCGCCATCTTCATACCCCCTATTTATAAAAGCTAGTTCGCAACACATTTAAATATTCATCAAACTCTTTCAAGTATGGTTCTAGATCTATTTCCGTCATCTTCTTTCCTTCTAGACGAGCGCTTAAATTTTGTTGATATCCTTCCATGGACCATTGAATCAATTGCAGTGCTTTATCTGCATCAACATCATCACGAAATAAGGAAAAATCTATATTTTTATAAATACTTTCATAAGCTACCGCCCGCATTTCCTTTATGCGCCTTCTTATGTCTTCTGGCATTTGATCATCAGCAACAAGTAAGACGGTCCCTAAGAAATTAAACATATGCGGATGATTGGAGAAAAACTCCATCTTAAGTAAAGATGTTTGTTTAAAGCGTTTAATAAAATCTCTTTCCTCCATGTTTAACTTCTCAATGAACTGCTTTTTCATCTTATGAAAACTATAGTTAATCAAATAATGGTACAACTCTTGTTTATTATTAAAGTAGTAAAATAACATCCCTTTACCAATTCCAGCTTGCTTAACAATAGCGTTGGTGGAGGCCTGGTCATACCCCTGAGAGCCGAATTCCTCTAAGGCAGCATTAATAATTCTAGATTGCTTTTCTTCGGTTAGGTTTTTAAACGGTTTTGGCATATGCAACCCTCTTATCAAATATAATTAGACCATGTTGGTCGACTTCATTATATAACTTTAGACCAGTGTGGTCAACTTTTATTTTTGTAATTTTTAACCTGAAAATTTATAAAATATGGTATGATGAAGTTGTAATAATTTAGGGAGGGAATACAGATGATCCGAAAGTTAATAATGGTAGTGTTAATCGCTACATTAGCAATTCTTGCAGCATGCGGAGGAGAAAGCCGCACGAACCAAGAAGTAGTAGTTGATTCTTTTGATAATGTATTAGAAGCAGAAAGTTATGAAGCTTTTTCCACCATTGATCTTAATTTAGATATGGATTCTAGCGACCCTTTTATGGGACCTTACATTCAAATGATTAATGATATGGATTTATCAATGTCGCAAATCTATGACAAGGAACGCGAAATGCAACAAGCAACCTTGCATGTAGAAGCAAGCATGGCACCAATGACATTTAATATCGACATACCTTTTTTACAAAATATGAATACACAGATGATGTACGTAGAAACAGATAGCTTAATGGAAAACTTCGGAGCATTTTTAGGCTTGCCATCAGAGGCTGAAGGAAAATTACTTGAGATTGATGTAAATGAATTGGATGACGAGCTGGCTAGTATGGACCAACAAGACATCAATAACCGTGTGCAAGCCATTACAAAAGATATTCTTCAAAATAAAGACGAAGAAGACTTTGAAGAAGGGGAAGACGGTCAATATATTGTTCACTTCCACGAAGAAGACATCCGTGAATTGCTTGACCGTATTATGAGAGAATTTGATGAAGTTTCTAACGAAGAATTAGAACAAGCGCAAGCAGACTTAGATGAAGCTTTCGACCATGTAACGTTCAATCAATTTGAAGTACACACAACTGTAGATGGCGATACAATTGAAAGCCAGGCAGTACATGTAGATGCAACGATGGACGATAACGGGGAAGAGTTCAACTTTGCTTTCTCCATGGACACCACATATGAGAATATGAATGGCGATGTAGAGTTCACCATTGACCCTGAGAATGCAGACACCATGACAATGGAAGAATTTGAAGAACTAATGATGGAATCAATGGGCTCCATGCAAGGATTCTAAAATAGGTCCAGAAGCAACTTAGGTATTATGCCTAAGTTGCTTTTTATTTTGACCACAGGTAGGTGACATGCTTTAGGTTTAATGAAACGATATTTCGGATATTTAATGATTAGAAGGAGGTTTTTATAATGGCTAAAAAAGTATTAATGGTTGTCACAAACCATGCAACAATAACAGATGATCACAAAACAGGATTATGGTTAGAAGAATTTGCAGCACCTCATTCCGTATTTAAAGAACAAGGATATGATATAACAGTAAGAAGTATTTCAGGTGGAGAAGTTCCACTTGATCCTAATAGTGTAGAAAGTGAAGATGATTGGAAAGAAGCGCAAGATCTATTGAAGGATACGAAAAAACTTTCAAAAGATGAAGCGGAAGGATACGACGCAGTATTCCTACCTGGTGGACATGGTACCATGTTCGATTTTCCAGATAGCAATGACCTTAAATATGTCTTACAAACATTCGCAGAAGATCGCAGAGTAATTGGCTCTGTTTGTCACGGACCTGCAGGGTTAGTGAACGTTATGTATCGTAACGGTGTATCCATTGTAGATGGAAAAACGGTTACGGCGTTCACAGATGATGAAGAAAAAGAAATGCAGTTAGATAGCTATATGCCGTTCATGTTAGAAACAACATTGAAACAGCGTGGCGCTATCTTTGAACGTGGCGACAACTGGGCTGATTTCGCTGTAAGAGATGGATATCTTGTAACTGGTCAGAACCCACAATCAAGTAAATCTGCTGCACAAAAAGTAATTGAAGCATTAGAGGAATAAATTATACGAAGAAAAGTTCGGGCTATTGATGCCCGAACTTTTTTTAATCTAATGTGAACTCAACGGCCAGGTAATACCTCTCATAGTCACCAGGCTCTTTGATATCTAGGATATCTTTTACAATACGATAATCACCTGAATCCAGACTACCATATAGCCACTCCCAATCCACCTTCCACTCACTAGTACCATTGGGTTCCAATCCATATCCGATATCATTGAACCCATAATCCCCATCAATTGTAATTGGAACTTGCACCCAATGATCTTCTACCTTTTTTTCCAGAGAAAAATATTCTCCATAGGTATATCCTTGTTCACGCGAATTCTCTAATATTACGGTTAACCCAATGGCGGAAACCGTCCCCTCTTTAACATGCATCGTAACCCCATCAAGGGTGTTAACATCTTCGTATTCTGTTGGTTCCCATTCTGTTTCGTCATTTGAAGTATTATTAGAAGTTCCACATCCCGATATGAATAACAAACTCAACATGACACCTAATATAAAAGTAGTTTTTCCCATAGCAACTTCTCCTTTACAATGAGACGTATCATTTCTAATATAGTGTCATTTGGAGCTATAATTACTCTTTTAATGAATAAAACTTCGAATAGGATGATTTCACTTATTCCAATAGAAAAGTGTATGAGTTTCCTCATTATATGCTAAAATGACATTACTCACCTTACTAGGTAAAGGAGCAGCTTATATGAACCTGGATTTCATCACCCAATATATCAGTTTAAACGAACTAATAAATATAGGCATCGCATTTGCTATTATTTTATTTGTACTATTTCTAAGAAAAATATTCACTAAGTATATATTTTACTTCTTTAAAAGATTAGCAAAAAAAGCAAAGTCTGAATTGCTCGATTACATATTCGATGCATTCGAAAAACCTATCAGATGGTTATTAATGATTATCGGGATTTATATAGCAGCATATTACTTCCCTTACCTTAACCAACAATCTGAATTATTCACAAGTTTAATCAAAGTATTTATTATTGTCGTATTCACTTGGGGTGCGTTTAACTTAGCATCGAGTTCTTCTTTGCTATTAATGAAAGTAAATGAAAAAATCAATTTTAAAATTGATCAAATACTCATCCCCTTCCTCTCTAAAGCTATACGGTTTGTAGTCATCGCAATCAGCTTAACCATCATTCTTCAAGAATTTGAATATGATGTATCTGGTTTTATTGCTGGTCTCGGCTTAGGAGGTTTGGCATTCGCGTTGGCTGCACAAGAAGTGATCAAAAACTTCTTTGGTGGGATCGTCATTATCACAGAGAAGCCATTTACGATTGATGATTGGATTGAAACTCCTAGTGTGGAAGGGATTGTCGAAGATATTTCCTTTAGAAGCACTATTGTTAGAACGTTTTCAGAATCACTTGTAACGATTCCAAATGCGACTCTTTCAAATGAGCCTATCACGAATTGGAGTGAGATGGGTCGAAGAAGAATTTACTTTGAACTAGGTGTGGAATACATTACTCCAAGGGAAAAATTAGAATCAGCCGTTTCAAACATTCGTGAAATGCTTGAAAATAATGATGACATTCACCCAGAGACTCTGCTTGTTCGTTTTCATAACTACAATGAAGGCAGTTTAGATATTATGATTTACTGCTTTACGCACACTATTGCTTGGGAAGAATGGATGGCTGTAAAAGAAGAAGTGAACTATAATGTAATGGACATATTAGAGAAAGAAGGCGTCTCCATTGCCTTCCCAACACGAAAGCTTTTCTTAGATGCAGAGGATTCTGTTTGGCAGAAAACTCAAGACACATTAAAATCAGATAACCCTGAAGAATAAAAATGCCACCCATTATGTGAAAAAATCATACACATAATGGGTGGTTTTAATTATAGCTTACTTAAAACAGTCGCAATCTCTTCGTCACCTGATAGTAAGTCAAAGTCTTTATTAATTGTATTCTTTTCATCAAGTGCAGCTACTAATGTCTTTGCTACATCTGATCTTGAGATTTGACCCATTCCTAGGTCTTTTGCTGCCTGGATTTTCCCAGTCGCTTCATCGTTTGTTAGTCCGCCGGGGCGAACGATTGTGTGAGATAGTTTACTATCTAATAAAACTTCATCTGCATAATGTTTTGCTACATAATAATGTTTAATCTGTTCATTCCAATTGTCTCGATTGTGAGCTTGAAGCGCACTAACAATTAAAAATCTCTCTACGCCCGCTTTTTCTGCGGCATGAACCATTTTTATTGCACCATCTAGGTCAATTAATAATGTCTTATCTGCTCCAGTACCCCCCCCAGAGCCTGCAGCAAAGATAACTGCTTCACAACCTTTAGCCGCTTCTGCTAAATGATCAACAGAACCTTCTAAATCTGCTACGGTTGTTTCTATAGATTCTTTTTTGAATTTATCTGCTTGATCCTTGTCACGAATCATCGCAAGTGGGCTATGATTATTATTTTCTTTTAATAATGTTGCTACTTGGCTTCCTATTTGTCCATTTGCTCCAACAACTAGTACTCTCATTTCATAACACTCCTTCTGTTAATAATCTTTCACATTAAAATTATTTCACAAAAATGACTTGCATTCAAAGATCCTGTTTGAGATTCACTCAACACACAAAAGCCCAAGAACAAAATCGTTCTCGAGCTTCTATTCTTCTTTTAATACTGTATAAACCGCTAGTCTCTCTTCGTGATCTTGAGTTTCGTGATTGTATAAACCTGTACATGTTAACACGTTTAATCTTTTATCATTTGAAGGACCAAATATTTCTCGTATAGGTGCATCATCAGCAGGATAAGATTCAATCTTTTCCACTTCAAAAACGAGGATTTCTCCACTTAAGCCAGTAATTTCAATCTCATCACCAGGCTGTAACTCTTTCAAGTCAAAAAAGACAGCTGGACCAGTATAATCATCTACATGTCCTGCTAAAACTGCATTCCCTTGTGCCCCAGGAGAACGACCCGGCTCAAACCAAGCAACTTCATACCCATTATCAGGTACGACCATTTGCTTTTGTTCATTTAGTCCTGTTGAAATAATTGGTGCATCTACCGAGATCGCAGGTATAGAAATTCTTGCTGGAATGATTGCCGTATCTTTCTCACTATTATCTATTTCCTGTTCTTCTTGTTTATAAACAAATCGTTTCATTTCCGGTTGGGAGAAGCTTAACTTGTTCTCACTAATTGTATACTCTTCCCTCTCTTGCGCCTGAATGGAAGATAAGATGGCAGAAGCCCCTCCTAAAATTAGGAGGAGCGAAACAACCATCAAAGCATTGAATTTTTTCATCTTTATGATTGGTATGCGTTTCTACGTTTAATGGAAATACCAGCAAGCGCAAGACCAAACATAAGAGTTGCAAGACCAGCTACTAACGTCATGTTCATACCAGTCGAAGCACCACCTAGGCCAGTCTGTGGCATTTCACCTGGTGCCATCGTATAGTCTTCTAAAACAAGGACTTCAAGATTTTCTGCGTTGTTAATTGCGAAAACACTATAAACTGTATTTTCTTCTAGTGTAGTTCCTGATAAATCAAGCACCTGTGTTCCGTCTTCTGTACGGATTTCTAAATCATACGTGTCAGCATCTAACTCTTGATAGTCCGTTACAGAAGGGAAAGTAGCTCCAGCAAATAGCGCGTCTCCGCCAATTAATCCTACATCAACTGTCGGTGCATCTGGTGAAAAGTGACCCACTCTTACTTTTGTCATTCCTTCTGTTACTTCCATCGAATCTTCAGCTACTTGTAAATCTAAGTTCTCTAATTCTCCAACAGCTGCAACAGTGTAAGCCCATCCAGCTTCAACCGATAAAGTTGTTGAAATAACTGGATCACTATCACCATAAGTACCAGCAGCATAGATTTCAACTTCATGATCTCCTGCAGGTAAATTCAGGTAATCAGTAGCGTCTGAGAAGGCAGCACCTTCAACCGCAGCCTCACCATTTACATAAACATCAACCTCAGGTGCATCTGGTGAAGCATGTACAACTCGAACCATAGCATCATCTGAATCATGATCGTCTGCAGCTACCCCCGCTCCAAACACAGTGAACACAAACACAGCAACAATCAACAATGAAAAAATCTTCTTCACTCAATCCATCCCCTTTTTGTATAGTATTTGTATAACTATTATAAAGGATACCCGGTTAATTACTTTTGAAACCTTTTTTAGTACATTTTTTTAATTTTTATTAATAAAAAGATATAAAAAGTTGCTACACCAACGATTCCGACATGATGAATCCATGGAAAAATAATTAGACCTAACATCATTACGAAGGATGAAACAAGTAACCCGACACCTACTTTTATCGATTTAAAATAACAGCCTAAACCCAACAAAATAAAACTAATTGGAAAACCTAGCGATAAAACCCCGATTGGGAGCAGAAAATTTTTGGTCGCCAATAGTTCAGGCTCTGGATTCACTATTTCAGCTAAGTAGAGTAAAGATACAAATTGACTGATCATTAGGAAGGGAGTAGAAATCCACAAGGTATAAAACGAAATTTCTATAAGGAGGTTACGATTATTTTCAAGTTTTCTAAATAGCCAGATTGAACTGATCATCATTAGTACAAGTGAAAACAGTAAGATATATACTAATAAAGGATTGGATGAACCTGTTCTCCCACTTTCATTAAAGCCGATGAGAGCTGGCACCATGAATAAAAATGCTCCAAATATTCCTATTCTCTGTAAAACATCATTCATAATGTATCACCTTTGTATAATTATTTGTTTGTATTTACTATATCATATAGAAGAAAAGCTAGTCCCTTATAGAGACTAGCTTTTCTGGTTATTGCTTCCATTTCTCTGTAAACCGATCTACAAACAATGCAATGGCTCCGTCTCCGGTTACGTTTGCAGCTGTTCCAAAGCTATCTTGTGCCATATAAAGCGCAATCATCAAACCAATTGCCGCTTCTGAAAATCCAAGCATAGATGATAGTACTCCAATCGCAGCCATAATTGCTCCACCAGGAACACCAGGTGCTGCGATCATGATTACTCCAAGCATCATGATAACTGGTAGCATCTCCAAAAAGGATGGAATGCTATAACCATCTAGTACAGCCATCACAGCAACTGTACAGCTGACAATCGTGATCACACTACCTGACAAGTGTATGGTAGCACTAAGCGGAACACTAAAATCAGCTACATGGCCTCTTACATTGTTTTGTTTCGACTGTTTAAGTGTGACAGGAATAGTGGCAGCACTACTCATCGTTCCTAAACCTGTAAAATATGCTGGGAGCATGGTTTTCATTAACGTAAATGGATTTCTTCCTACAAAGGCACCTGCCGCGGTGTATTGTAACGTAATCCATGCCCAGTGCGTAGCGATTGCGACAACTAATACAACTCCAAATACTTGAAGGGTATCAAAGACCGTTCCTTCTTCCGCTAAACCAGCAAATATTCCTGCGATATAATACGGAAGTAATGGGATAATTACTTTTAATATAACTAATTCTACAATTGCTTTACCCTCGTCAAAAGCAGGAATTAACGTTTTGCTTTCTAGCTTTGCCATAGCAATTCCAAATGTGAAAGCTAAGACAAGAGCTGTAATTACACCCATTAGAGGGTCAATCTCTAAGTCCAGAAAGCTTGTTAATCCCTCTCCCTCTTCTGGGGCTGCTCCTTCTGATGCTAAGTAAGGCATAATAAAAGTCGCTATGAAGAAAGCGGCTATACCTGCTAAAATCGTCGAAGCATAAGCAGTACCAACAGTTAAACCTACTAACTTCCCTGATTCTTTTCCTAACTTTGAAACACCAGAAGCAATGAAAAATAATATAATTAGCGGAATCATAAATTCAATAAATTGCCCAAACACTGATTCAAATGTAACAAATAAGCGTGTGAGCCACTCAATACCAGTTAAGCCTACAATAATACCTAAAATAATACCTGCAATTAATTTTAATATAAGTTTCAATCTAGCAACTCCTCACTCATGATGTTTAGATATAATCGCTATGTTATTACTCTTTTCAGAAAAGAGCAATAATCTGTAGATAAGTTTGAATTTTGCAATAATATCAAATTCGTATAGATGGGAGTTTTATCTATTTTTTATCGAGATATTCGCTTCTTTGGACCTAAAATCTACCCCTTGATAATACACATCTTTTACTAATACATTTGGACCTAAACATTTCGCCACCGGACAATGGCAGTTAATGGACTGGGCGAGCTTGGTTTTTTGAAAGCGGTCAAACGCATTAAGCATTGATGTATTTTCAACATTCCCTAAGCTTGGCTCATCCCCGAAGTCAGTGACAGTTATTTCGCCGTTGAATATATTAACATTTAAACGCGATCTACCATCAGGGTCATTTCTCACGGTTACATTCTTAGCATCATCTAACTTCTTTAGTAACTGAAGTTCTTGTTCAGAATTACTACAAGGATAAAATGGTAACGTTCCAAATAGCATCCATAACTCCTGATCTCGATAGTTCAGTAACCTCTCGATCCCATCCTGCATTTCTTCAAGCGTCAACGTCTGTAAATCACTTGCAAAATCTACTGGATACATCGGGTGAATCTCATGCCTAGCACACTTCATTTCACGAATATGTTCATGAATTTCCTCTAAATGAGGATAGGTTCTTTTATTTAACATTGTTTCAGCAGAAACCATCACACCTGCCTCAGATAAGCGTTTGCTGTTTTCTACCATGCGGTCAAAATACTTTACACGATTTTCATAACTCGGTTTTCGTTCCATTAATGCAAAGCCCGTTTCCGCAAATTCTTCCGCAGTGCCCCAATTATGAGAAATATGTAATACATCCAAGTAAGGAACAATTGCTTCATATTTGTTATAAGGTAACGTTAGATTCGAATTTATCTGAGTTCTTACCCCACGTTCATGAGCATACTTCAAAAGTGGCACCACGTATTGATCTACGGATTTTTTCGATAGCATCGGTTCTCCACCCGTAATACTCAATGTTCGTAGATTCGGAATTTCTTCTAACCTGGAAATAAATACTTCAAGGGGTAAAGCATCAGGATCCTTCTGAACTAAAGTCTCCCCAACCGCACAATGGCGACAGCGCATATTGCACAGATGCGTTGTCGTAAATTCTACATTGGTCAAAGTCATTTCACCAAAATCTTCAACATCCCTGTAAACTTCCCATGGATCATTCTCAGGAGATAGTTTTTCTTTATGTATATTCATACTTTATACCTCATTTCTACAAACCACCTATCACAGTTTAACATATAGGCAGACTAAGTATGAATGCAGATTCAAGGTAGAAAAAAATAATGACAGCCAGTTCGGCTGTCATTAACATATTTTAGGACGGAGAAGGGCAATCATTTGAGTAATACTCTTCGATAATACTCATATCAGAATGCGGGATTTCCTCACCTTTAATAATTTGAGAGTCATTAATACAGCCACCAGTGAAAAGAACTAAGTCCCCTTCACCTGATAATTCAAGTGCTCTTCTAACTCCCTCTCCACGAGTAAGTGTGCGGTGTATATGAGGTGAAGTAGGATTTAAAAATCCAGTCAATACTTGATCCACGATGCGGTTAGGATCCAAATAGCCCGGATGATCTACTGTAACCACAATTTCTTCTGCTTTACCTTCTATTACCCTTGCCATTTTAGGCATTTTGTTAAAGTCACGAATTCCAATTCCTGCAATCATTATTATTAAACGATTATAGTCTAACTTTTTTACTTCTTCTAATAATCGTGTCAAAGCAACAGGTGTGTGAGCATAATCCAGGATTACCGTTTGATTCTGTGGCTTACGAACCACTTGAAACCTTCCTTCAGGTATTTCTAAAGTTGGCAACACTTCTAATATATCTTCTAATTTGAAATCTAAATGTAAGGCAGCGCCGATTGCAGATAATACATTTGCTACATTATAGTCACCGTGTACCGGTGCAAACACTTCACATGTTTGTCCTTTAAAAGAAAGGTTAAAAGTACTTCCAAGTTCACTCACATCAATGTCACCAGCAACCAAGTCCGCTTGCTCATTACCATATATGCTGTAGGTGATCAATGGCCCTTGATATCTCCTAAGGATATCTTCTGCCATACCCTCATCATCTATATTAACTACAGCTGCTTTTGTTTGATCAAATAAACGAAGCTTACATTGTCTATAATGATCTAATGTTCCATGGTACTCTAAATGTTCTTCTGAAAGGTTGGTATGAATAGCTACATCATACTCTATTCCGTCCACCCGGTACTGATCAAGCGCTATTGAAGATACTTCCATCACCGCAGCTTCATTACCTGCATCTAACAATTGTCTTCCGATGCGATAAACGTCTAATGACTCTGGAGTAGTCGGAGTGCTTTTTTTGTATTGTAATTTTTCGTTGTGAGACCATATTCCAGTCGTACCGATCGAACCGGTTGGCATATTGAGAAGTGTGAGTAAGGATCTTACATATCCAGCTACTGTAGTTTTCCCATTAGTACCTGTTACGCCTATAGAATATAACTTTTCATACGGTTCTTTATAGACATGCTTCGCCAGACGGGCCATCGATTGTCTAATATTTTCAACAACGATAAATGTAATATACGTAAAGGTTTCACTATATGTTTGTAGCGTTTGGTGATCTGTACCAACAATCGTGGTCGCACCAGAATCAATTGCTTCCTGTATGAAGGCATGTCCATCACTAGTTTCACCTTTTATACAAAAGAATGCTGAAGAAGTTTGAACTCGTTCAGAGTGGAAGCTAAGGTCCACGACATGTTGACTCTTTGGGCCCCATAGATGCTTTATATTAAGTTGTTGTACATTGTTGAATGTAATTTCCATGGTTTTTCCCCGCTTTTAAGTCTATATTAATCGACTATTTTCGACATTATTATAATATATATCAGTATGTTTAATTTACCACAATATTCGTTGCTCAAAACATTTATTTGGTGGTCAATATCTGGCAAATCACTTTATTCCTTTATCAGGGAGAAATGTAAGCGATTAAAAAACCCTCTTAACCAACTAAATGATTAAGAGGTTTGAACCATTTTTACGCGTGTGATTTTTCTTCGTTTTCTATTGCTTGAAGCTTCTCTTGTACTTGTTTCTCGGTTAATGTGTATTCTTCAATGTAACGATTACGAGGATGATTACGACATTCTTTCGAACAACTTCTTAGGTAAAAATGTTCATTTTCTTCAGAACACAAAATTTGTTCATTACAATCAGGGTTGGCGCAATTAACATATCGCTCACATGGCTCCCCTGTAAAGTAATCTTTTCCAACGATTTTATGTTCTTTTTGGTTAATTGGGACTGTAATTCGTTCATCGAACACATAACACTGTCCATCCCATAACTCCCCTTGAACTTCAGGGTCCTTCCCATAGGAAACAATGCCACCATGTAATTGACCCACATCCTCAAAACCTTCTTCCTTGAGCCAACCAGAGAATTTTTCACAACGAATGCCACCGGTGCAATATGTTAATACTCGTTTCCCTTCGAGCATTTCCTTATTTTCTTTCACCCATTCCGGTAAGTCTCGGAAATTTCTGATGTCTGGACGAATCGCTCCACGGAAATGACCAATATCATATTCGTAGTCGTTTCTAGCATCTAAAACGACTGTGTCTTCCTTTTGTAACTCTTTATAGAAGTCTTTTGGTTCTAGATACTCTCCCGTGACTTCATTGGGATTAATATCAGCCTCTTCCAAACTTAAGTTTACAATTTCAGAACGATGACGAACGTGCATTTTCTTGAAAGCGTGCTCTTCTGCTTCATCAATTTTAAAAGTCATATCAGCAAAGCGAGGGTCCGCCTGTAATGCCTCCATATACTTATTTGTTTGTTCAACTGTTCCTGAAACGGTACCGTTAATTCCTTCTTCCGCAACAAGAATACGTCCTTTTAAGCCTAATTCTGAGCAAAATTGTAAGTGCTCTTCACGAAACGTTTCCGGATCATCGATCGTTACGTATTTGTAATATAGCAACACTCTGTAATCCATATTTCTAACCACCTTGCTTATATATTTAAACTTTATTTATTATCGAAATCAACACTGTATTATACAATAGAATGACACATCCTTCAACGTTCCGACTTTTATATTCAACAGTTTGTCACAAGTTTAGAAATGGTTTGAACTGGGAAGTTTCACAACACTAAGTTAAAATACTGTAAAGGAGTGATTTGTATGGACAAAGACATTCAACAATCTTTTGATAACCTTCAATCGAACGACGCTGACTTGCGTTATCAAGCTTACTTATACTTACACGAAGTGACGGAAAATCCGGTTAATTGGGCTTATGAAGTATGGGATGATTTAGTCGCCGATTTTAAACATAAAAACAATCATCGCCGGGCTATTGCAACTCAATTAATCGTTCAACTAGCAAAAAGTGATCCTGACCAACTAATTTTTAATGATTTCCCAAAATTAATGGAAGTAACGAAGGATGAAAAATTCGTTACTGCTAGGCATACCATACAAGCCTTGTGGAAAGTCGGCATTGAAAGTAAAGAGCATCAACAATTAGTACTTAATCATACAGAACAACGATTCAAAGACTGCGAAGGGGAAAAAAACCATACTTTAATTCGATATGATTTAATAGTAGGTTTACGAAACTTGTACAATGAAGTGGAAGATGAAGAAATTAAAGAACGTGCAGAAGCATTAATGGAGCTAGAGACCGACGAAAAATACCAGAAAAAGTATAAGAAGGAATGGAAGTAACGAACTTGAGCCCACCATTTGCGTGGGCAATTTATATACTTAAAGGCGGTACAATTATGAAACAAGTACATAGCGAAATCCTTACATTTAAGGGCACTCATTTTGACTTTGGTAAATATAACGGAGAGCAGTTAAAGAAGTCATTAACTACGTATAACCGAAAAAAACATTGGAAAATAAGACGTCCTCGCTTTCAGATCGATGTGAAAGAAGCTGAAAAGCAATTCAAACAATTTGTACCCGCAATGTGGGATGAAATTCTTGGATTAAGTGAAGGACTACAGCAGCCTTTAGAGGAAGTTTTAAAAGACTACGGCGGCTACCGTGTCGAAATTGACCGCAGTGGTTGTTCAGTCATGATGGAACCTACATTCATGATTCGAAATTATGATTATCAGCCACAAACATATGAGGGGCGTTTCAGTTTATTTCAGCCTACGGATGCAGGTTTCGCATCGATCGGACCAAGCTCTCGTATCACTGGACGAATGGACGGTATGAATGAAAAAGGATTAGCAATGGCATACAACTTCACCCACAGGAAAAGTCCTGAAAGTGGATTTGTATGCTATATGATTGGAAGAATGATCTTAAATTCCTGTTCATCTGTGGAAGAAGCGATTGATTTGTTGAAAGAAATACCACATAGAAACGCATTCAGTTATATGGTGATGGACACTACAGGAAAAAGATATGTCATTGAAGCCGGTCCAAGGGGAGTAGCTGCTCGAGAAGCCACTGTATGCACAAACCACTATGAAATTTTAACAGCTGAAAATAGAAACCATCTTGGAGACTCCCATAAGCGTATGGAAACAATTGAGAATAATCGATATACAGGCATTAGCGGAGAGGAAGCTTTCCGAATGCTGAACGACACAGACGGAGGAGTATTCTCTAAAAAATACAAGGGTTGGGCTGGAACCATTCATACATCAGCCTATTTCCCTCAAGAACTTCAAGTTTGGTTCGCAATCGGCGGCGATCAAACGCCTAGAGTGTTTGACTTTAAAAAATGGTTAGCCGGAGAATCTATCTCGAGTAAATATATTTACGGAGAAGTCGATACAACCTTACCTTTTGCGCATATGGATTAGGGGTCGAAGCGGGCTGAATCCTGATTGGACACTTTGATTCGAGAGCGCAATCCAGTCATAACAAGAAAAATGGATCTTTATCCAGAAAAGCCGCTCGATATCCAGAATTCTCCTTGTTTATCCACGAGAATTTTTTTATATCCAGAAATATGAGCAGGATATCCAGAACCCTCTCATATATATCCATAAAAAGTAATCTTTATCCAGAAAACTCACTTTATATCCAGAAATCTCTTATGTCCTCCATAGTAACTTTTAATTGTATAAAAAATCTGCCATAGAATACAGTTCTATGGCAGATTTTTTCCTTACTTATTGTAATCCTTCATGTAATAATTTTGACAAGGGCTCGTAATCGGTTGGTGATTTGATCATGACTTCGAGCATTTCGTCGCCATTGAAGCAATTCCAGTCGATTTTCCATCCGGCGTATAAGGCAAGTAAGCGGATAAACTCTCTGATTGTCCTTCCGTTCCCTTCTCGAAAAGGGTGGAGTGCGTTTAGTTCGGCCATGAAAAAAGCAGCTCGTTCACAAAACGTATCTAGGGGTAAATTGCTTAAATAGCATTCTTCTTTTAATTGATTAAATATTTGAGTTGCTGCGGGGATGATAAATGGTGCAGCTGCAAAGGAGAATGAACCTTTCGCCAAGTTTTCGGTGCGAATCTTTCCTACGAAAGGGTAAATATCTTGAAAAATATGAAAATGTATCGCTTTTAAATGTGTTAAATCAAATTCACCTTCTAAAGGGTGATGCTCTAATTCCATTAATCGATTCGTCGTTAATATACCTTCCACTAAATCGAGTTTTTCCTGTTCCTTTAAGTCAAAATAATTTACCAACACATCCGAATTAGGATACAACGAAGATGATTGATAATCAGTCATTTTTATATACCTGCCATGCGCAAAGCTTTATTTCTAAATTCTTCATTCGAAATGGCTCCTGATTGTCTTTTCATAATCAATTTCTCCATTTGTTCTGTAACTTCAAAGCCCTCCATCTCTACGGATGCTTTTGCGGACCTAAAATACTTTTGCAACTCAGCAGTCATATAATCCACCTTTCTCAAACCTAATACTCTTTCTCTATTATACCATATTTCAGGGGATAAATCCTTTATGTAGCAGTACTTCATACTCATTTTTATATATAAAAATTTATAAAATGTTTACGTTTTATAAAAATAGGGGAATTTAAATACCAACAGTTCAAAAGGATGGTGTTAAATATGCTTCGTACAATTTTAATGGTTATTGGTGCGATTGTTGTTATCAGTTGGATTATTACAATGCTATAATACGTTATCATATTTTAAAGAGCCCCCTAATATTAGGTGGGCTCTTTTGCTGTATGCACAACTTGAAACTCTTCGCATACTACCGGCATTGTTTCTTCAAAGGACCGATCAATTTCTTTTAATGCTTTCTCCCAAAACTCTTGATGGGCTTCACGCCAATACTTCAAGCTTCCGTCCCCTTCTCCTTCTCTTGCTGCGAAGGATTCCGTTACTTGGTTAAAAGGACGAATGGAAACAGAAATTGTTTGAATGATACATCCTGCCACACCTTCTGCATCCGTAACGATTGAATAGTCTCCTACTTTAGGTAATGGTTCGTCGAAATGTTCATATTCCCAGTAGGCAGATGCCGTCGCTCGTTTTTTTCCTTGTAAAACAAGCTCTAGTAATTCATCTGCCATTTCTTCGCCGGCACCAAATGCGAATACTTCTTTTAACTCCGGACGTTGAGAGACTTTCGTATGCTTCACAAAATCATTCCATAAATATTCTACAGATGGCTCCGTCATCATCATCGCTCCGTTCTCTTATTTTTTCTTAAAAAATTCTTCCGCTTCTTGTAAGTATCGATCTTCTCCAGGCATCAGCTCAAAATCTTCCACAATTGCTTCTACAGGACAAACCGAAACACATGCACCACAGTTTATACAGACGTCGGGATCTATATAAAATTGGTCTTTTCCTTCTTCGATGCAATCGACTGGACAGACTTCGACACACTCTCCTGCCTTTTCCGACTGACACGGACTTGTAATTACAAATGCCATTAGATCCCTCCTATTGATTATTCTATTATTTCGTATCCATTATGTATTCGCAATAGTTTCGATTTTATTACTTCAAGATATAAACATCTTTATATTTCATTGCAAGTAAAAGGCTTCTTTATTGACTTCGCTCCCCTCCGAAGATACAGTTATATATATGAGTATATGACCGTAGCACAATAGATGGTTGAGGTGGTGAAGAAAATTGAATCATACATTTGATAATGACCGTCCGATTTTCATTCAAATAAGAGATCGTATTGAGGATCAAATCGTTAACAATCAATTACTTGAAGAAGAACAGGCCCCATCGACAAATCAATTAGTAAATTTTTATAACATTAATCATGTAACTGCAGCAAAAGGAATCAATCAATTAGTTGATGAAGGTATTTTGTATAAAAAGCGTGGCATTGGTACCTTTGTAAACAAAGGAGCAAAATCAAACCTAATTAACAAACGAAAACGAGCATTTGTTGACGATTACATCACACCAATGGTTCAAGAGGCAAATCACTTAGAATTCACTGAAGCGGAACTAATAGACTTAATTAAACATACACAGAGGAGTGATGCCAAATGAGCGATATATTAACACTGCAAAACGTAAGCTTAAAATATGAAAATGACTTTTCGATTAAAAATATCAACTTAGAGTTTGAAACAGGTAAAATTTATGGACTGTTAGGAAGAAATGGTGCAGGAAAAACTTCGCTTTTGTCGTTAATGGCTTCTTTTCAACCAAAGTCTGGCGGCTTAATTAAGATGAATGACGAGAACATTTTTGAAAACCCAAATGCCATGCAACATATTTCTCTCATTTATGATAAGGATTACCGAGAAGAATCCACGAAGGTTGAGCAGTTCTTGAAATTCGAAGAGCGCTATCGCCCCTACTATGACCCTGATTATGCAGATTATCTAATTAAGAAATTCAGTCTTCCTGTAGATCAGCCTTTAAATAAACTTTCGAAAGGGATGCAGTCCACTTTCAATGTTATCATCGGTTTAGCTAGTCGAACGCCTCTTACCATTTTCGATGAATCTTATTTAGGGATGGACGCACCTACTCGAGAAATTTTTTATGAAGAACTTTTAGAAGACCAGGCAAATCATCCGAGAATTATCATTGTTTCTACACACTTAGTATCTGAAACGGACCATTTGTTTGATGAAGTGATCATTCTTCACCAAGGTGAAATATTACTTCAAGAGTCTTACGATAACTTACTTATTAAAGGAACTTCTGTCACGGGTGCTACAGAAACCGTAGATGCGTTTATTCAAGACCGTAGAATAATTCATGAAAAACAGCTCGCTGGCTCTAAAACGGCAATTATATTTGAAAGATTAACGTATGATGAACGTACATTAGCAAAAGAACAAGGATTGAAGACTGGTAAAGTAAATTTACAAGAATTATTCACTCACCTGACTAAGGAGGGGGAAAAAGAGCATGAGTCGTGATCGTATGGTATTTATTGATTTGTTCAAGGAACAGCTAAAATGGTCTGTCTGGTTCCTTGCTATCATATTCACTTTGAGAATCATTCACCTTGGCATTATATTAATCTTTGATGAAGGTGGATCCACATTAGGTGGGTTCTTAAACTTTTCCCACCAATCAGCTAAGATTTATATGTTAATCGTTGGAATAGTAGCTTTATTTGTATTCTTAACTTATGCTGTACAACACGGTATTACCCGTATGGAATATATAAAAGGTGGTGCACTGGCGGCTATCGCATTATCCTTAGCTTTAGCATTCATATCCATGGTATTCGCCGGAAGTGAGTATTTATTAGTTTGGCTCACAGGGTTGTCGATTGATGTGCATACCGACTCCCTACTCGGGGTGAACGCAAATTGGCTTGTTTTATTCTTCATATATACGATTAGTGTTTTACTTTATTATCTCCTCGGTTGGTTGATTGCTTCTGGTTTCTATCATTCCCCGAGAAGAGGTTTTTGGTATATTGCATTAGCAATTGGATTATTATTTATTGATGACTTCATGTGGGGGACGCAAGTGACTTTGTTTGCCTTATCATTTAGTTGGGCATCTGTCCCGTGGATAGTCTCCATCGCTGTTTCAATTCTGATCATCTTATTTACAGGCTGGGTGATCAAGCAAACATTAAAAAACATTACAATTAAAATGTAAGACGGAAAGACGGGTTTCTAAACAGTTAGAAATTCGTCTTTTTACGACAATAATTTTCAAAATTTTTAAACATTTATGGTATGATTAAAAGTATCTATATTAGTTGAATTTCCTTTTAATACATCCAAAGAAAGCGAGGAAAAAGTTGTGTTTAAAAATTATGATCCTAGTAAATTTTACGATGAAATGCTTGAAAGCACGGAAAAGCCTAAAAACCATTACAAATCTTTTTACAATATTTTAGCTAACTTTTCAAACCATGAACTATACGAAAAACATGAAGTCGCACAACTTAGCTTCTTAAGACAAGGCATCACATTTACCGTTTATAGTGGAGAACAAAGTACGGAAAGAACCATGCCATTTGATTTTCTACCAGTAATTATTCCTACAGATGAATGGTCACGTGTCGAAAAAGGCATGGTTCAACGAGTAAAAGCGTTAAATTTATTTCTAGAAGATGTCTATCACGACCAGCACATCTTAGATGACGGGATCGTGCCAAGAGATTTAATAGAAAATAACCCTTACTACTACCAACAACAGGCAGCTGGGATCAAGATTCCTTTAGATAACCATATTTTCTTAGCAGGGATTGATCTGATTAAGGATGAACACGGGGAATACCGTGTACTAGAAGATAATTTGCGAAACCCCTCTGGCCTCTCTTACGTTTATCAAAATCGATTTGTCATGAGACGTGTTTTCCCTGAATTTTTTAATCAACATCAAATTCGTACGTTAGAACATCAAATGTCGTTATTACATGATAGTTTAAAGAGCCATGTACCTGACCATTCAGAGTCTCCACACAATCCAACCATGGTATTACTCACACCAGGCCAGTACAATTCCGCCTACTATGACCATGTATTTTTAGCACAACAAATGGGAATCGAATTGGTTGAAGGAAGAGATTTACTCGTACGAGATGACGTTGTATATATGAAAACGATTCACGGATTACAACGTGTAGATATTATTTACCGGAGAATTGATGATGATTATCTAGACCCAGAAGCGTTTAAGCCTGAATCTATGCTAGGTGTAAACGGACTTCTGAAAGCATATCACAAGAAAAATGTCGCTATTTTAAACGGGATAGGAAATGGTGTGGCAGATGATAAAGCCATTTATGCATATGTACCAGCAATCATCAAATATTATTTGGATGAAGAGCCTATTTTGAAAAATGTAGAAACGTATTTACTAGAAGAAGAACAGTCACGCAACTATGTCTTAGAAAATCTCGAGAAGTTAGTTGTCAAAAATGTAGGTGCTTCTGGTGGGTATGACATGTTGATCGGACCGCATGCTTCTGAACATGAGATTGAAAGTTTTAGAAAGAAAATTATAGAAGAACCACATCAATACATCGCCCAACCGACGATTAAACTGTCCCGTATGCCTGCGTTTCAAAATAACAAATTCTACCCTTGTCATATTGACCTAAGAGTTTTTGTAATGAGTGGGGAGAAAACGAAAGTGCTTCCTGGTGGCTTGTCTCGAGTAGCGCTAAAAGAAGGATCGCTTGTTGTAAATTCCAGCCAAGGTGGCGGTGGAAAAGATACATGGGTAATAAAAGAAGGAGGCGAATAGGATGTTAAGCCGTGTTGCAGACTCACTATATTGGATGGCCAAAAATATTGAGCGTGCAGAAAATAACTCGAGAATTATCTCTACACGTTTAATAAATGTTTTGGAAGCGGATGACTCTGAAGTAATCGCAAATAGAGATTGGGGAGAAATCATTGATATCTGCTCCTCATTTGACGATTATGTCGCTACTGACTATACACAAAATCCCGATACAGTCATTCAGTACTTGGCTTTTCAATTAGAAAATCCAAATGCTTTACTTAAATCAATTGAAGTAGCTCGGGAAAACGCCAAATCAACAAGAGAAATCATCCCTTCTGAATTATTCGAAACATTAAATGACTGTTATTGGGCGAGCAAGCAAGTAGATGATAAACAATGGAATTATAAAGATGTAGATCAACTTCTGAAGCAAATCATACAAACATCCTTCACGACTCAAGGAATTATTGAGTCCTCTTTAACTAGGGATGATAGTTATGCGTTCATTCAAATCGGGAAATGGTTAGAAAGAGCAGAGAAAACATCTCGAATCCTCACCATGATGTGCGAAAAGATGATGGAAGACCACGTGCAACCGACAGAAAAGTTTTATTACGAATGCTTACGAATATTACAGTTCGTCAACGGACACGAAGCGTTTTTAAAGAAATATCCACCTTCCATCAAAAGCGCAGACGTTTTAGAATTTTTAATAGTGGATAATTCTTTTCCAAGATCAATTTTATATTGTATTGAACATGTACAAGATGAAATATCTACAATGGAAGACGGTCAGGTATCCATTTATTCGGAAGCATTATTTACCATTTTAGAAAAAGCTACGGATGATTTAGCCAGCATTTCTACACATGATGCCACAATGTTAGAGCTGTTCGATTTCTTACAGAAGTTCCAAGGACATTGTAATCAGATTGGCGAAATTTTCTCTAAAACATATTATTTAGTAGACCCATCATTATCTGAGTCTTATCAAAATCAGTCCTAGGGAAGGAAGACCAACATGAAGTACCAAATAGAACATATCAACAAATTCCACTACGAAAACAACGTCGACCAAAGCATGAACCATATACGATTAAAGCCTAAAACGGACGAATGCCAGCGACTACTCACTTATCGCACGGACATATCTCCTGAGTCTGTAATCAAAGAATATGTCGACTTGTGGGGAAATACAGTGGAAACCTTTTTCATACCGGAAATGCACGATAAGTTGGAAGTGAAAACTAGTTCCGTTGTCAGTATCCAGCGAAGCCCCTTTATTCATAGAGTCGAATATTCGCCAGAAATGCGTAATATTTATCATTCTAAGCTATTTCGCGACCATTACCTTGCCTATTTAAACCAAACATCCTACACCTACTTGGAACAGGAACAAGTAGACAAGGTTGTAAATATAGTAGGTGATAATTCGAACCCCGTGGAGTTCGCTTTAAATGTGATGAATTATGTGTATACAAACTACGCATATGATACAGAGGCCACACATGTAAATACGTTCGCTCAAGAGGGAATCGACCTTCACGGGGGCGTGTGCCAAGACTTTGCCCACGTCATGATTGGCATACTACGTGCTAATCTCATCCCTGCTAGATATGTCAGTGGGTACTTATATGTTGGGGAAGACTCTGCCCTTGTAGGGGATGCAGCAACACACGCGTGGGTAGAAGTAATGGTTCCCGGTATTGGCTGGTGTGGACTAGATCCGACCAATAATGTAGAAGCACTCGAAAACCATATCCGCGTAGGAACAGGTAGAGATTACAATGACGTAAGTCCCGTGCAAGGCGTTTATCGTGGTGGCGGCCAAACATTGGATGTAAAAGTAAGTTGTACGTTGTTAGAATCATAAGAAAAGCCGTAACAGCTTTTGATCAGCTGTTACGGCTTTTTTCTGTAGGTTGATATATTTTCACGGGCGCTGATATATTTCGAGATCGGTTGATATATCTTCGCGACCGCTGATATATTCCGAGGTCGGTTGATATATCCTCACGACCGCTGATATTTTCCGAGATCGGTTGATATATCTTCTTGACCGTTGATATATTTCGAGGTCGGTTGATATATTTTCACGGGCGCTGATATATTCTTGTGGACACTGATATATCCTCGTGGGCGCTGATATCTCCGCTGGAACGCTGATATATTCTCGCGGACGCTGATATATTCTCGCGAGCGCTGATATCTCTTCGTGAGTGCTGATATTTTCCGATGTCGGTTGATATATCCCCACGACCGTTGATATTTTCCGATTACAGCTGATATCCTTCGCGGGGACCCTCGCTAATTGTCACCCTCTAATCTAACTCCCCGTGGAAATAATCCAATTCTTGAATATAGGATTCTTTGATATCTGCTACAACTTCTTTTGACACTTTTTCCGTATATAAAAAATAGACGAGGTTACGTCGGTTATCCATTTTCAACCAGGTGCGAACGTTCTGTATAAAGGGGCGATTGTGGAGGTATTTAACTGCCTCTCTTCGGTTATATTTTTCACCTATTTCTTCCTCGGCAATTTCTTCGATCACGGTAAATGCATGTTCTACTGTCATCTCAAAGAAATGGATAAATCCCGCTCGTTCTAAATCACTTTTCAAAGCGTCTCCTTCATATTTCTTCAACAAATAATAGCTTTGCTCGAACTTATCAAACTGTTCTTTTAATCGTCCTTTTAGTACATAGCTCATTTTTAGTGCTCCTTCATCAAACGATTTAAATCGTTCCATAGATAAATCAATAGGCGTTGTTCTGTACCCGCGATGTTAATTTCTTTTTCCTCATAGAGTTCTGCTCCGAGTTTTTCGTAAAACTGTTTGGACTGATTATCATCAAGCACTTCCACAAAGGCTTTTGTATAGTTTAGGTCCCTCAACCTCCCAAACAATGTTTTGGTTAATTGCTTTCCTATCCCTTCTCCTTGAACGTTTTGTAATAGATAAATCGCAGTGAGGTCTCCTGCACCTTCTACTTGGTTCTCATCTCTCTTACCTCCGCAGACAAACCCGACTACTTCCCCACCCTTTTCATATACAAAAATATGATTGTTGGGATCAGCAATATTTGCGGTCCAAATCTTTTCACGGTGTTCATAGGATAGTTTTTCTAAGAAGGTAGAAGGTAGTATGTCTTTGTATGTAGTTTTCCAGCTGTCCACATGAACTTTTGCTATCGATTGCGCATCTTCTTGATTTGCTTCCCTAATCATCAGACGTCCCCCTCATCATCTTAATAATCCCCATTCTATCTATTCCTACTTCAAATGAAAAGTTAAAGCAATTTTCACAATTATAGATTCCTTTATTTTCTATTATGTTAAACTGAAATTACTAGTACATAAGTAAGGTAGGGGTCGTATGAAAGCATTTATTATAGCTTTAATAATCGGAATTTTTTTATTATCTACTCCATTTATTATTTGGTTCATGCAAAGTGATGAACAACTAGACGTTTTAGTTTTAAATAAAACGGTACCAGATGAATCTTACCGCGAACACCAAGGATTATATTGGTTGTTGAATCACAGTAAATACACCCCATCTGATAAAGAACGGTACGAAATGAATAATGATTATTACGGATTTTTTCCGGACGAGGAAGCAGAAGCCTATAGCACCCGATCACTACCTAACGAAATAACCGATACCGATTTAATTTATATTGCTGACACTTATGGGGTTAGTGCGTCTGATTTAGCATGGGAAGATTCTTCGGACGATCAGAACGAGTTAATTTACGGAGGATTACAAGAAGAGGAATGGCAGACGATTGAAAATAGAATCAACTCTACTCCTACTGACCTTGTGATGGAATTCAATTCCTTTGCCTCTCCAACTCACGAAAATGTCCGAGAGCAAGTAACCGACTTCCTACAATTGGATTGGACGGGGTGGACCGGAAGATACTTTCAAGAATTACATCCATCTGAGTCAGAGGTACCTGCTTGGATTGTCGAACGATATGAAAGCAATCAACAAAGCTGGGATTACCAAGGGGAAGGGTATATTCTTGTGGATGATGCTACCGAGGATGTCATCGTATTATCTCAAGAAAAAGGAGGCTTAAACGATTCTAAACTTCATATGGAGTTCACCAGTGCAGGAGAAGAATTATTGGGTGTGAAAGATTCAACGGCTTATCAATATTGGTTTGATATTGTGGAACCGGAACATGAGGAGCAAACGATGGCTACTTTTTCTCTTAATGTGACAGATGAAGGAGACGATTTGCTTAAAGAAAACAATCTTCCACATGAGTTTCCGGCAGTATTGCATCACCAAAAACAGGATTCTAACATTTACTATTTTGCAGGAGATTTTGTAGACCTTGAAAACATTCCTACTGTGTACCAATATGCAGGTTTAGATACCATTCGCTCGCTTCTGTCCTTTGAATTTATCAATCCCCAGACTAGCTTTTTCTGGAAGACCTATAGACCGATGATGGAAAATATTTTGGCAAAAGCCAGTGAGACTCAAATGGATGTGGATGAGGTGAGTACAACAGAGACGAACAATCAAGCCCAATTAAATGACAACAAGTATCCATCAAGAATTGCAGGAGAACATTTTGAGGTTTATCAAAACGGGGAATGGAAAGATCTAACTATTAAAGGTGTTAATTTAGGGATGGGCAAACCTGGCGCATTTCCGGGACAGGCTGCGATTTCAAAAGAGGAATATGAACGATGGTTTCAACAAATCGGACAGATGAATGCTAATGCAATTCGCGTTTACACCTTACATCCTCCAGCATTTTATGAAGCTTTACTAGAATATAACCAGTCAGCAGACAATCCAATCTATGTCTTCCATGGTGTCTGGATTGATGAGGAACCTTTAGAGGAAACTCTCGATGCTTTTCAACCTGAAAGTACGGAAACCTTTCAAAAAGAAATGAGAAATATTGTTCAAGCAATGCACGGGGATGCTACGATCGATCCTCAGCCTGGGCATGCTTCTGGGCACTACCATGCAGACATATCCCCCTATGTTATTGGTTGGATTATTGGGATAGAATGGTACCCATTTATGGTAGAACATATGTCGGAAGCGTATGCTGATCTAGGCGATTTCGACGGTAAGTATATGTACACAGACAATGCAAACCCAATGGAATATTGGTTAGCTGAGCAATTCGACTATCTGATGGATTATGAAGTAGAAAACTACCAGTCGATGCGGCCATTAAGCTTCACAAATTGGGTAACCACAGATAATATCGACCAACCTGCTGAACCATTAGAACAAGAAGACCTTGCAACGGTGGATCCTAACCATATCCACACGAAAGAAGAAGCTTCCGAAATTGGAATGTTTGCTTCCTATCACGTATATCCATATTATCCAGATTTCTTAAACTTGGAAGAAAAGTATACGGAGCATATTGACCACCGAGGAGAAAGAAATAATTATGCAGGATATCTTGAAGATCTTAAATCAATACACGATATTCCGATTTTGATAGCCGAGTTTGGGATTCCTGCATCAAGAGGCATTACACACAAAAATCCATTTGGTTGGAATCAAGGATTTATTTCAGAAGCGCAGCAAGGTCAAATTGTGAGTCGTTTATATGAGGATATTCTAGAACAAGATATGCTCGGTGGATTGATTTTCACCTGGCAAGATGAATGGTTTAAACGAACATGGAACACAATGGATTATGATAATCCAGATCGAAGGCCTTTTTGGTCCAATGCTCAAACAAATGAACAACACTTTGGCTTAATGAGTTTTGACCGTTTGAAAGTAAAATTAAACGGCCAAGACGATTGGGATTCTGGTGATGAATTGTATTCTAACTCAAGGGATATGGTAAGGACTTTTACCGCTGATCACGATGAACGTTATCTTTATTTAAAATTCGAACTAGAAGATGCAGTTGAAGAAATTTTTAAAGACCATTCGTTGGAAACTCATTTTAGTATTCGTTCCAATGGGGGAGTGGAAATTTCTGATGAAATCGACTTCCTATCCGACTTCCGATTAACGCTAAACGGAATGGATGGAAAGCTAGAAGCGGCTGGTGATTATGATTCGTTCTACTATGATTATACCGAACGTCTCGATATGTTTGAATCAACGGAAGAAGAAATGAACCAAAAAGAAGAAAGCTTTCACCCGTTACGCCTTGCTTTAAATAAGGGATTAGTTCGTCCTGACACAGGAGAAGAACTCCCCTTCGAATATGTAGAAACAGGGGAATTGAAATATGGCATAGGTGACCCAGATCACGAAGCTTATGATTCTTTATCTGATTATTATTACGAAGATAAAATCATTGAAATAAGAATTCCTTGGATGATGCTTAATGCAAGAGATCCAAGTCAATTAGAATTCATTGGTGATATGTGGTCGGAAGGAATCGAAGCCTCCATTGAAATAGAAGGAATTGATCTGGTTACCGTTTTTCAAAATCAATCTTCAAATGAAGTTTCTTTCGTATCTCCTGTTGCAACATACACATGGGAGAAGTGGGATGATCCTCAATATCAGGAAAGACTCAAGCAAAGTTATGACTATATTCAGAAACTGTTTTCTGATGTGGAATAAGATAAAAAGTAGCCCATCACATAGATGATGAGCTACTTTTTTGTATTACTTCTTATCATTTTTATACTGCATATACACTACTTGGGTAACAAGGAAATCTTCCATTCCATATTTGCCATCTGTTCCACCTAAACCAGATTTACGCATGCCGGCATGATACCCTTGAACCGCTTCGAAATTTTCACGATTGACGAACGTTTCTCCGAATTTCAGTTCATTAACAACTCGCATTGCTTCATTTAAATCATCTGTATAAACAGACGACGTTAAACCAAATTCTGTGTCGTTTCCTTTTTCAATCGCTTCATCTAAGGTTTTAAAGGTGTCGATCGGGATTACGGGGCCGAATATTTCTTCTCTCATAATATCCATATCATGTGTCACGTTAGTTAAGATTGTTGGTTCATAGAAGAAACCTTTATCTTTCGAAGCTCGCTTACCTCCTGTGACAACCTTTGCTCCTTGATCTACTGCCTCATTCACCATCTTTTCTACTTCTTCTAAGCGGTCCGCACTAACTAATGGCCCAACATCCGCTTCTTTATTTTCACGCGGATTATCGATGGTTAAAGCTCTAAACTTCTCTTCTAGCTTATTTACTAAGTCATCTTTTAAACTTTCATGCACGTACACTCTTTCTGCGTTTGTACATGCCTGTCCATTATTGGCAAGTCGTGATGTGACAATGCTATCTACTGCTACTTCTAAATCTGCATGTTGCGTGACGATCGCTGGTGCCTTTCCTCCTAGTTCTAAATTTACTTTTGTAATATTTTGAGCTGCTGCTTCCATTACTTTGGTTCCTGCTGGTACGCTTCCTGTCATAGAAATCATCTGCACTTTTGAATGACTTGCTAAAGCATTACCTATTTCAGAACCTGTTCCAGTGATGAGATTATAAACACCTTTAGGAATTTCATCCATCGAGTCAATTATTTTCGTGAATTCCATTGCCGTATTTGGGGTTTGTTGACTCGGCTTCAAGACAATCGTACAACCTGTCACCAAAGCTGTCGCAACTTTACGCGCCAAAATGAAAACAGGGAAATTCCATGGAACTATTCCTGCTACGACACCAATCGGCTTTTTATAAATAAAAATGTTTTCATTCTCACGATCACTCGGTACCACATCGCCTTCGATTCGACGAGCCCATTCGGACATGTAACGGAAATAATCAATCGCAAGGTCTACTTCTCCACTTGCAAGCTCGTAGTCCTTACCTTGTTCCTCTTGAAGTAAATCGATAAAAGTTTCACGATTTTCTTCAATTTTATCACCTAACTTACGAACAATCTGACCACGTTCAATATTAGGGGTTAATTCCCACCCTTTTTGAGCTGCTTCTGCCGCTTCAACTGCTCGGTCAACGTCTGCCTCATTACATTTCGGGGTCCTCGAAATCACTTCTTCTGTTGCAGGATTTATAATATCAATCCATTCATCGTTTTCAGAATCTACGTACTTACCATTTATATATATTTGATGTTGCTTCACAATTATCTACCTCCATTTTCTATATCCATCTTATTCCACCAAAATCGATTAACTAAACGAAAGTAAGAAATAAACTTTGCTTACAATAATATATTTTGTATATAAATTTTTTTCTGTGTTAAAATTAATAGGTTAATAAAAAGGATGGATAAACATGAGTTTAAAAAATGAAGTAAATAAACGAAAAACATTCGCGATTATTTCGCACCCCGATGCTGGTAAAACAACGTTAACGGAACAAATTATTGTATTCGGTAATTTGATACGTTCAGCAGGTACCGTGAAAGCGAAGAAGTCCGGTAAATTCGCAACGTCAGACTGGATGGAGATTGAAAAACAACGTGGAATCTCTGTCACCTCAAGTGTGATGAACTTTCCTTATAAAGATTTTCAAGTGAATATTCTCGATACTCCTGGTCACGACGATTTCAGTGAAGACACCTACCGTACATTAACTGCCGTGGATAGTGTGGTCATGATTTTAGATGCAACAAAAGGGATCGAAACGCAAACGAAGAAGCTATTTAAAGTTTGTCGGATGCGCGGAATTCCAATCTTCACCTTCATTAATAAAATGGACCGAATTGGGAAAGAACCATTTGATTTATTGGAAGAAATCGAAGAAGTATTAGATATCAAAACCTATCCAATGAACTGGCCAGCAGGGATGGGTAAAGAATTCTTAGGTGTATTTGACCGACAAAATGACCAGTTTGTTAAGTTTAATCATAGTGAAGAAGAAACCTATATTCCAAATCAGGAACTAACAGCCGAGAACTATCCAGACCTAGTCAACCAGCCTGACTTCACCTCTGCCCAAGGGGAGCTAGATTTACTCGAAGAAGCTGGGGATGATTTAGATATAGATACTGTATTGGACGGGGAACAAACGCCTGTATTCTTCGGTAGCGCCTTAGCACCATTTGGAGTACAAACATTTTTCGATACATTTATCCATATGGCTCCTTCTCCAACACCAAGAAAAACACAGACTTCTGTTGTGCAACCTGAAGAAGAATCTTTGTCTGGATTTATCTTTAAAATCCAAGCCAATATGAACCCGCAGCACCGTGACCGAATCGCATTTATGCGTGTGTGTTCGGGTAAATTCGAACGTGGCATGAGCGTGCAACTCGCTCGCACTGGTAAAATCATCAACTTATCACAGTCCCAACAATTCGTTGCTTCTTCTAGAGATACAATTGAAGAAGCGTATGCTGGAGATATTATCGGGATTTATGACCCGAATATTTATCGAATCGGGGACACCTTAGTAGAAGGGAAAGCCGATTTTGAATTTGATGAATTACCAAAATTCCCACCAGAAATGTACAAACGTGTCGCCCCGAAGAATGCCATGGCTGGGAAGCAGTTCAACAAAGGAATCGAGCAGCTCGTACAAGAAGGTGCGATTCAATTATTTAAACAACATCAAACACATTCATTAATTATTGGCGCGGTTGGGGAACTCCAGTTTGAAGTATTCAAATACCGTATGGAAAATGAGTACAATTGTGAAGTAACCCTTGATTCTATGGGAGAACGTGTTCCTAGGTGGCTTAAATCGGACCAAGTAGATCAAAGCCTATTCGATAACACAAATATTTTATGCGTGGATCGTGAAGGTCAATTTGTAGTCCTATTTAAATCAGCCTTTAACGAACGCTGGTTTAAGGATAAGAATCCAGACATTGAACTGATCGACCTCATGCAACAGTAAGCATATGTGCGTAGAATGATGGTTTCTGGATAAAGCGAGTGATTTCTGGATAAATGCTTGAATTTCTGGATATAATTGTGACTATTCTGGATATCCTCTCGACTTTTCTGGATAAGTTAAAATTCTCGTGGATAAGCTACTGCTTTTCTGGATATCACACTACTTTTGTGGATATAATTTTTATAAAAGCCGAACTTCTTTTTAAAAAGGAGTTCGGCTTTTTGTATTAGTTATTCATTTGATTTTGACTTTGACCGTTTTGCTGACCTTGACCAGTCATACCAGTAATCATCGGCATAACTTGTTGAAGTTGACCGCCTTTACCAGTCATCATACTGTAGGTCGCAGCACCAATTCCAATCGAAGCAATCATCGGAATCCATTGAATATTTTTCCCTTGCATATCCTCACATCCTTTTCTTTTACTCGTTCCTTAGTATTTAATTCACACACAAATTTATGACCCTAAATAATTTCCAATTAAAATTCTCATGAAATTCTAATCTTCTCATCAGAGGAAATTCATTTAAGCGAGGTATTCTATAATTGAACAAACAGGAACGGAGAGGTGAACAATAGTGAAAAAATTATTATTTATTTTAGTTGCAGCGCTATTTTTAGCGGCTTGCGGTACAGATGTTGAATCAGAGGAAGATACAACAGGTAACCAAGCAGATCAAGAAACAGAAGAACAGACAAACAATGAAGAGGAAAACAACACCGAAGAACCCTCTTCTGAAGAAGCAGATGAGAACGAAGAAGCATCAGAAAATGAAGAAACAACTTCAAATGAAAACCAGGAAGCTTCTGGCGATTACGATGTGAGTAGTGTTCACGAATTCGACCTTCAAATCGAATTTACAGATGATACAGAATGGGAATATGAGTATGAGCGTAACGATATGGAAGATACAGAAATCGAAAAAGACGGTAAAGAAACTGTAAAAGGAGAAGCCGCAGCAGAAGAAATTGAGTCTTTAATGGCTGAATTCAACATCACTACTGACAGAACATTAGTGGAAATGAAAGAAGAGGTATTGGCAGCATTAAACCTTTCCCAAGATGAGGTAGAAGATTTCGATCTAGAAATCAAATTTGAATCAGGCGAAGAAATCGTATTTGACCATGAATCTGTTCAAAATGAAAATCAAGGAAATGTTAGAGAATTCGACATGGACATTGACTTCTTCTCAGGAGACGACTGGGAATATGAATACGAAGCAGACGATCAAGAAGCCGAGATTGAACGTGGAAACGAAGAGATTGAAGGTTCAGCTGCTATGACTGAAATCGAGGAATTACTAAGTAACATCTCGATCACAATGGACCGCTCCATCCAAGAAATGAAGCAAGAAGTTCTAAATGCACTTGATGTAAATGAAGATGACGTCAAAGACTTTGATATAGATGTAGAATATGAAAATGGCGAAACAGTTAAATTTAAACATGATGTAGAATAACGAGGAAAGCTTCCGCTTATATATGGCGGAAGCTTTTTTAGTTGCAGGTCTATCAGTTGTTAGGGCGCTCTATCAGTCGTTAGCACGTTCCAATCAGTTGTTAATTTCCCCTATCAGTCGTTAGCGCGTTCCAATCAGTCGTTAAATTCCCCTATCAGTCGTCAGCGCGTTCCAATCAGTTGTTAAATTCCTCTATCAGTCGTCACGAACCTTATCGATCGTTAGTCCAACTTCCGACGATAACCATTATATAACCAGGCAGCGACTATTCCGAGTAAAACTGCTGTAGACAATGGCACAACCCATAACAAATCAGATCCGACAATAAATTCAATGAATAGAACCACAACAGAAATGACTGGTGCCATCACATAATATCCCTTAGCATTATAAAACCAGCCATATGGGAAAAAGTGCGCCCCAACAATAATTGCGAAGAATACAACCGCTTGTTCAGGACTGACGGAAATCGCCCAAACGATTACCGGAAAATACATTAATTGAGCAACATTCAGAATCACTCCCAAATTCGCAAATGGGTTATTCTCCAATTTCCAATCCGCTTTCATGACACTCGAAAATAAAATCGCTAAAGGAAACATTAATCCTGTTGAAAATAACATCGCTATATTTTGGGTATGTAAATCAAGTGGCAATAAGAAAATTACAGTAACAATCGACCATATGATAATAGCAGCTAGTATGAAAGGGATGCCATTTTTCCCGCGTATGCTTAAATCTTTTCTAATTTCATTTAAATCGTTAAAAGATTGACTCACTTCAAGCTCCCCCTCCATCTATGGACTTTCTTCTTTCTCATCATCCTCGTCTGGATCATAAACCGTTTTTCCAATAGCAGGTAAGGCACACATCAACGCTAAAAATGCATAAACCCATATGGGAAAGCTCAATAAATGACCGCCTAATTCACCAATAGAAATACTGGAATAATAATATACTTGATAAGCAAGTTGTATAATCAAATATGTAACAATAGTTCCAACTGGCGCGACCCACCAACTACGTTTATACAGATAAAACGCTAATACACCTGCAACGATTGAGCACAGCGGAATAATTACCAAGAACAATATAAAACCCATTGAAAAACCTCCAATTAGCTCAGACGTTTATTTTCTTTCTGTTTGAACCAATACCTAATCCCTCTACCTGCATACGGTTCATCTTGAAACCTTGGAATCACATGTAGATGAGCATGTCCTATATGTTGTCCTGCCACACTTCCACTGTTCCAACCTATGTTATAACCATCCGGCTGATGTTTTTGGTCCAAATGTTTCTTTACTTCTTGCAACAAGTCATAAGTCGCAATCCACTCTTCTTTCGTTAACTCAAATGGGGTAGCTCCATGATGTACCGGTACAATTAAACCTGAACCTTCTAAAACACCTTGGGGAATCTGAACAAAACGACAGAATTTATTTTCTAAAACAACACGCTGGTCGTTCCGTAATTCTATGTCGCAAAGTACACAATCTTTCATAATCCTCACCCTTACTGATATTCGTTCGACACCGTTCCTTGATGAAAACTCATTTGCCATTGTCCGTTATTATGTTTCCAAATCGATGTACGTAAGGTTTCAACTTGGCGTTCCTCGTCCCATACTTTAAAATGACAAATTACACATTCTGTAGATAGTTCCTTCACTGTATAATCCAACATCTTTAAATGACGAGGTCCAACTCCACCAGGTTTCAAGCATTCTTTCTTCCCAAATACCTTTCCAGAGCTTCCGTATTCCAAAAAATCTTCAGCAAGCAGTTGGTCAAGCTTCTTTAAATCCGTCCTCACTTCAGGGGATAAAAGCTGTTGTTCTAAGTCTTTAATGTGTTTCGAAAAAGATTGATCCATAATCCTACCCTCCTAACGCCACAATTGTTTGTGAGATTAATGTATATACAATTGGAATAACAATTAGCACAAAAGCAACTGCTAGAGCTCTACCAGTGAATTTCTTAGATAACTGTTCTCCGCTACCTTGAAATCCAAAGCGTGTGAATTGAATCTTGTTTTGATCAATCAAAAACACCAAAATAATTGCTCCCAAATAACGTAGCTGTCCAATTGTATCCCGGTTCACACCGAACTTTTCATATATGTATAAAGTGGTTCCCACAAAAAAAGTACCTATAATAAATAACACTACACTATATCTAAGAAAGTGAAGGGCTTTTTTCAACTTTTACAACTCCTTACGTTTCATCATAATATTTTTTGAAGTTTGAATTTAATACTGCAATCGCAAATAACAAAGTAAAAACGAGCATGGTAATGGCTAAGAAACCGATCGTCTGACGAAGCGGAATGAAGTCACCTACCACACCTACACCTAGCACGAATAGTACTTGTAGCGCACTTTGGATCAGTTGAAAAATACTAGTCACACGCCCCATGACGTTCACAGGAATATTATTTTGATAAAAGGTGGTTATTCCTGCATTTAAAAAGACTAAAAAGAAACCTAATATGACAAAACCAACCGTGATGGAAAGAAAGGACCACGAAAAGGCATAGATCACGTAACCGATAGAGCTTAGTACAACTCCAATCACGATCATAAACCGTAGCGAAATATAATTAGTGATCATCGCAAGTATAACTCCGCCTGTAACGGAACCAACCCCAGTAATACTTACTACTAAACTATACTCCGTTTCGGACAAGCCTATTACACGTTGGGTGAAAACCACTTCTTGAGCATCCATCGCAAAGGTAAAAATCATAATAAATATAAAACTTGAGTAAATAACGGTAATGTACTTATATTTGTTCATAAATGCTATTACTACCGTGAAGTCTTTCCTAACTTGAGAAAAAGTTAAGTTTGGAATCGTTGCCTTATCAATTTTTTCTTGTTCAGGAAGCTTATTTAGCAATACAGCTGCAAGAACGAAAAATACCGCATTAACTCATAACGTCACATCTGTATTCGTAAGGTAAATTAATCCCCCACCAATCGCAGGACCTATAATAAATGCCCCGGACGTCGCAAAGGATCGTATGGAGTTGAATCTTTTACGCTGCTCTTTTGGTATTAACATAGTTATGTACGTAGTGGAAGAAGGACCAAAGAAAGCCTTCGCTACACTCAATAGGACAAGTAATATGTAAATCGCTATGATATTTGGTGCAAAAGGGATTAAAAAGATAAAAAAGCTCCGAAATAAATATGTATAAATCATAATCGAACGCTTACTTCGATAATCGATATAGCTTCCAGTCCAAAACTTTAAAATAATATTTGTCAACGGACCGATTATCCACAAAGCAGCAACAGCAGCTGCCGATCCAGTAAGTTGATAAACGATAATATTTATTGCTACTAAATAAATAAAATCACCAAAACTAGCAATTCCAATTGAAGATAATAAAATTAGCGGGTTTTTCCATTCGTTTTTAGCTTTCAAACAGACTCCCCCTAACCTCACATTTCGAAAATTTCGACAGTATAATTGTACCACTTTTGTGTTGCATAATCAGTACCATTTATACGCAAGCTTATTTTGAGTTTTAAATAAGGTTGGAGATGAATAAATTATGTCTGATATTCTCCCTATAAAGTTCGATACTCCTGAATTATGTCTGATTTCCTCATCTTAAAGTTCAATACTTCTATATTATGTCTGATTTCCTCCTAATAAGGTTGGATAACTTTAAATTAAGTCCGATTCCCACCCAACAAAGTTCGATATCTTCATATTAAGTCTGATACTTTCCTCATGAAAACGAATAAATATCTATACGTCCCAATAAATTGTGACGATCATTGATCCACCTGGATAATATTCCATGAATAAGTAAGTTAAAAATCACTCAAATTAGGGAACGGATAGGCATGTTAGATTTTGAGGAGACAATATATTATGAGTAATCAAAATAAAAAATCGGAAGAACAGTATTCCAATCCACAAAATATTATTACGATTGTCTTTTTCCTGATTACGGTTGCTCTAGCTTATGGAGCTTACCATTACTCTGGTTGGCAATTTGTTGTATTATTTATCATTGGTTGGTTGATTGGGTATACCTTATTCCACGCTAGGTATGGTTTCGCTAGTGTTTATAGGCAAATTGTTGAAACCGGAAATACCGAAATGTTACGCGGACATATGATTAAACTGATCATCGCAACGACTTTATTTGCACTTATTATTAATTTAGGAATTGGGTTATTTGGAGTCGTTCCTGCAGGTGCATTATCACCAATCACCGTAGGGTTAGTTGTCGGTTCCTTTTTATTCGGTTTTGGAATGGAGTTTGGAAGTGGCTTAGCACCAGCATCGATGCGTACTGCTGAAGGGGGACGAACGGCTTCTGTATTTACAGTATTAGGTTTCTTAATTGGAGCTACAGTCGGCGCCTTCCACTTTCAATTCTGGAACGATACCTTACCTAATCGTCCAGAATTTTCATTGATCCATGATACACCACTTGGATTCTGGGGTTCTCTAGCATTACAAACTTCTATTTTTGTAGTAATTGCAATTGGGACTTATATTTATAATAAAAGCAAGAGACCACCTGACCTACCAAAGATGCCAAGAGGTTCAGGTTGGGCAAAGTTTTTATATGGAACGTGGCCGATCTGGGTAGGTGCTGTCGTCATTGCAGTCTTAAACGCCGCTGTACTAGTTGTCCAGGGTAGCCCGTGGAAATTAACGGCAGCCTTTACCACTTGGGGATCTAAAATTGCGGATAACCTTGGATTCGATGTATCTTCATGGGGGTATTGGGGTGAGCAAGAACCACTTGGTACTTTGAGCGATGTGGTATTCACTGATGACTTAAGTGTTCTAAACTTTGGGGTAATCAGTGGCGCACTAATAACAATGTCTATTGCAGGACTAATACGCTTCAGTAAAATCCCTCCCCACCTGATGATTGCCGCTTTAATCGGGGGACTGTTAATGGGATACGGAGCAACGATTTCGTTCGGCGCAAACGTCGGTGCTTACTTTAGTGGATTAGCCTCATTAAGTTTACACGCTTGGATCTGGGCACCAATGGCGATTGCAGGTGTTTATGTCGCCTACTATACTGAAAAAAAATTCGGGTTTCTTCGAGCCGGATCTAAAGGTTTAGGGAGTTAAGATCGAATTGAAGAGTAACCAGAGCCTTTTCCCAATTTGGGGAAAGGCTTTTTAATACGTGCATCGCATACGGACTAGTCGAGTCGAATTCACCTTCTAGTTTCTCATAACCTTGATTAACTAAAGCGTTCCACTGAGTGACTATTACGTAATCCAACAAGTCAAAAGAATTAGCAGAATCAGCTCCAACCCAACCAACCTCAACTGTCTGTGTATCAATATGATGTAACAAGGAAAAAGCTTTAATTGCACCATCTTTTACACTAGTAATGACATAGCTATGATCTAATAATGTATCCTCAGCGAAAATCAATCGTTCCCATACATCGTTTGAAAAATTTGCAGGCGGGTTTGCTTGATAGGTACGAATATATGTATCATGAATAAATTCGATCGCTTGCCCCTTCTCAAAAGCATTAGTGAGGTCTGCCAACGGAATTGCATTATAATCATTATTCCATTCTTTATTAATGCATTTTTTCCTCAGAGCTATTGTCGGCATATACGTTCGCCGTACCTCTATTGCCCCCACTTCTTTAAAAACATTCACTAATGGGTCTGTTGAACAAAAAGAGATCTGCATCCTGTTTTTCATTTCCGACTCTTCCGTTTTCAATTGCTCCAACATAGGAACAGCAATCGATTTTAGATTAAATGTAGGATCAATTATCATAGACATATATGTTATATGAGGATGAAATGTGTTATGCCAAGTGTGAAGGACACCTATGATCTCATGACCTTTCCTTACCGCTAAGGAAACTGTATTTGATGAGTTTGTTAAACCATTTAGAAAAAAATCCTTCGACTGTTCCGGACTGCTTAAAGAACGCACAAACAGTTCAATTTCATTTTTATTGTTTATACGGTCAAAGTACATTTTAATTTACGCCCCTTTTTAACATAAACAAAGCTAATGCTATTAAAAATGAAAGTGTAAACTCCAAAATTAAGATCTACTATTCCTAAAGGTTCTTAAACTTTTTTTCCGTTATTCGAGAGTACCTCTATCACCAGCCAAGCAATTACCATGGTTATTATAGTTTGTAATATATTCGCTTCCCAGTTAATTGTATTTTTGAATACATAATCGTTTATACACAATAAAACATACAGAGCCACGCCTAAAGTTATTCTAATTTTGTTATTCATAACGAAAACCCCACTTTAAAGCAAAATTCTAACCCCTACACCTTTCACAGTTCTTTCATAAGCCTGTTCATTCATATTCTCAACTATCTTAGAAACTTCTGAAGCACGCTTGATCGTACCTTCCACTTTAACGGCTGGATCAATCATACGAACTTTGTTTTTCCTATAAATGTCCGATTTTTCTAAGGTTGTTTCCAAATGTACATTAGAATGAATCTGATGAAGAGTATCTATTAACTTTTCGTTTCCATTTTCTCTTACCTTCGACAATAATTCTTCGTCGGTTCCCATAAAATCATCCATATTAATTACTTCACCCTGCACAGCTCCTCGCAAAACCTTGGTTAACTGGTCATTCGCATAAATATTAAGCGGGTCCATGAAGTAATCAATAACTTCTTTATAATAAAGTTCAACGAAAAGTTCTGCACTTTCGGTATCTTTAAAAGCAACCACTCCATGTTCCACCGTTAGGTTTGTTAGTATCTGTTGCACCTCTGTATCAGTGATTGTTCCATGTCTATGTAAGTCCCTTAATGTATAATCAATCCGATCTGCACACAAGTGTGGCGCAGGTTGTTCGAGGATTCTCCAATTCGAATCATCCAATAAACTCGAGTAATCATTGTATCCGTATTTCTTTAAAATAGTAGGAATCGTAGAACTTTCAATTACGCTTAAAAAAATATCCTCATGATAAGATTCGTCCTGGTTTTTTGTTACAAAATCAACCACATGAGAAAATGCGGTATGCGACACGTCATGTAAAAGTCCTGCGATTTGTTCCTCAAGACTTCCTCCGAGGGTACGAACGAGCAACATAACCCCAACGGAATGTTCGTAACGCGTCAGATTCCACCGAGAGTTCACAAGATAACTTGCTCCACCTTGATGAACACCATGCAGCCTTTGAATAGCGTTGCTTTTTAACAGTTCCTCCAATACAGGTTCGATTTCGAATGTGCCATATAACTCATCTTGAATAATCATCGACTTCCCCCAATAATTTTCGAACTACAAATGTCTTAGAAAACGTTCTGGATGATTTAAAAAGTCCCGTGTCAGTGTCACGTGTTCCAGGTCATCATATTGCTTTTTAACGAGTTCGCCCTCTTCTATTGCTAAGATTTGAGCCTCAGGTATAGCCATTAAAATAGGAGAATGCGTCGCAATAATAAATTGAGCGTCCTTTTTAACCATCTCTTTAATCATTGAAATTAATGACAATTGTTTTAAGGGTGACAACGGAGCTTCCGGCTCATCTAAAATATAAAGCCCGCCTGGTTTGAACCTAGCTTGGAATAAATCCAAAAAGCTTTCTCCATGCGAACGAAACTCTAATCCATCCCCATATGATTGTTGTAGGTCGCTTAGAGTTCTAGCATAAGGTAGAACCTCTAAACTATTTGGATCCCTCTTCTTAATTTCCTCTAAGCTTTCAGCAGATTCCTTTTTGATTTCACTCAATTTCTCTACAAACTTCACAAAATCTGTTGCACGAAAAAAGAAGCCTGTTTTTGTGCGTAACTTCCAAATTAGCTTCATCTGCTCCGCAAGTTTCCTTGCATCTTCGAGGTCAGGCTGGTCATCAATATGTTCCCCGCCAATTAAGATGCTACCGATTTCACTCGCAATCGCTTCTAATAACGTTGATTTCCCCGTTCCATTATCACCCACTAAAATAGTTACTGGTTTCTCTAGTTTTAAGGCATCAAGCTGCTTCACCAGAGGTAAATTAAAAGGATATTCTTCTAGATTCGTGGAAGGTTTCATTTGAATATGCGTTAAATTGACCACCATAACCCCTCCAGTTTATAAATTTTCACCATTATAATTAAGAATCGCAGTTGTTTCCTGCGAGTATCCTTTTCGAACAGCAGCCAGAATTTCTTCTTTACGTTTACTTGCCTCTTCTTTCGGAAGCGTTAGTTTAATATCCTCTACATCATGCGGACCGATTCGCCAATGCCCTATTACAGCTCCTTTGAATTCACCATCAATGAGTAAGTACTGTAAGATTTCCTCTCCTTGGAACAGTTCTTTCAATACATGTAAGTTCGCTCGCACAAGGAAATCTGATTTATCCAGCATAAAGACCGACGCATCTATTTGATTATGTGTTACAGATAGATCCTTCACTAGCATGTATCCCTCACCAAGTTCTTGAGCGTCTACTTGTTGCGCTTCCCCTTCCTCTACCAAATAATCGAGAGCCTGCTTCAATGTCGTTTTTTTCAATTGCGACCATTCTTTAATTTCATCAAAGCTTGCAAAGACATAAGCCTCTAAAAATCGTTGCACAATTTTTGCCGCAGCTTTTTCCAAAGGTTCGCCTAAATTAATTTCAAACCACTCTGTTTCAAAATCAAACCACCCTGTATTCCAATCTGTGTCGATCTGATCTTCATACACTACAAAAGCTTCCTGTAGCTTCTTTAATGCTGGATTGATTTCTTTTGATGGATAATCCAAAGCTTCCCTCAACTGTTCTTTATCGATCCCACCAGATTGTTTAATCAACATATGGATCTCGTCATAAGTCTCTTTATGTTTCTGAATCGGCTTCCGGTAAACTCCTGCATATAAATTCAAATATTCCGCCACCACGTAAGCAATCCGCCCACCTTGAAAGCGAGCTTTCACCGTGTGATGTTTCTCCCTTAATTTTTCAGACAACAACTCATCATTAAAAGTTGTACGATGAACGAGCTTAGGAGGATTTCCTGGTCGACCAAAATGCACTGGTGCAACGGGTTGTAATTTTTTTAGTAGTTCTAGATAAGCTGTTTCATCATTTGGATTAGTCAGTGGCTTAAGCAAACCTTGTCTTAATAAACGTTCTTGTAAAATCGACGTTTTATCCATCGGCATAGCTCCTTTGTCATCAGAATAGATCTTTTACTCCACCCTTTTCTCACAGACATCCTCCAAAGGACATCTTTCACATATCGGTTTGGACTTACAGTGAACTTTCGCATGCTCAACAAGGAGAGCATGATACTCATTATAAACCTGCAAATCATCAGGTAGTTCCTTCTCTATTTCCTTCCGAAAGGCATCATAAGAGCTTGGTAATTCATACCCCACACGGTTAAAAATTCGTTGTGCATACGCATCCACTACAAATACTGGATAGTCCAATGCATATAACAAAATAACATCAGCAGTCTCTCGCCCAATCCCATGAATGCCGATGAGCTCATTTCTCAACTCTTTTCCGTCTACTTGCCTCGCGTTTTCAAGATCATAATCATAACCTTCAAACCACTTTAAAAACGACTTGATCCGCTTCGCTTTAATATTAAAAAATCCACTCGAGCGGATTAACTGAGCGAGTTCATCTATATCCATCTCGGCCATTTTCTCTGGTTCCAAATAAGGACGGAGCTTCTCGAATGCCAAGTCAACATTTTTCCAGCTTGTGTTTTGAATAAGAATCGCGCCAATCATCATTTCAAAATCAGAATCGGCAGGCCACCATTTTTGTGCTCCATAGCGGTTATAAAGTTTTTCATATAAGTCCATGTATGTGGGTTTCATGCTGTACTCCTTCTTCATCTTTTAACTATCTATTCCCTGTTTTATAGATTCTTAATTAGAACCACTCTCGTAAAAAATTTAAAGGTCCCAAAAACAGTTTAGACTTTGAAGACGTAACGACTTTTGGACCCCTAATCTATTTTACTATCAACTGCTAAATCGCCTTATCTGTAACATCCGCTTCTGCCTCAAATTTTTGTAGTTCGATCACTCCACCACAATGAGATATGGGATAAAATTCACTTGCACAAAAGGCTTGAAGCGATGGCTGAAGCTCTTCATAAACAAAATAATACTCCTCCTCATCCCAATGGTGTGCATTCTCCAACTTACACGCATCATGTTTCGCTCTCGTTTCAAACGCGACATCGCCGATCAGAAGTTTCCCGTTTTTTCTAAGCATACTCATTAAACGTTTGATTAAATTTACTTTAGCTTGGTCATCTAAGTGATGAAGGGCATACGTGCTAATAATAGTGTCATATGCCTGCTCAGCTAAATTCTGCGGTACTCCTTCCGTTAGATCTGCTTGATATAAAATAGCTTGAGGCATTTTCTCCTGAGCAATCGCTAACATTTCCTTTGAAAAATCCACACCAAAAATCTGGTGACCTTGTTTGTATAATTGACTCGTTAAAACGGCCGTACCAAAACCTAAATCCAATATACGAGAGTCGCTATGACGCATCGCTTCATTATAAATGGTGTTCAAAATATCTTTATAGCCCGCAAACGGATAAGAATCGCTTTCTTCACTTAACTGAACAGAACGGTCGTACTCATTCGCCCATAAGTCGAATCCTTTATTTGATAACATCTAATTGCTCCTTTTTATAACAGGTTAAATTCTTTTATCTCTCTGATTATGATATTTATTTATATAAGTCATTCTCATCACCTCATACTTCATTATTCAACTTCTTTTCAGTAATTTCCTTTCAAAAAAGGTTAGGAAATAATATAAAAGGGGATTTATTATGGAGGAGTTGATTCAAATGGCATTCGATTACAACATGGATTTTGATAATATAGATTTTCGTAAAGAACCCGACAAATATAGAGTTGGACGTGGGGAGCAAGGCGTTTTAATGGTGGAACCGTATAAAGGTGAGATCCTTCCACACTGGCGATTTAAAACACCCAAAATCGCAAAAGAATCCTCAGAAAAAATATATGAAATGTTTGAAGCGTATAAACGAAACGGGGATTTTGTTGGCATGGATATGGCACGGAAGTTTATCCAGATGGGCCACACACGTGCACGAAGATACGCTAATTATAAAGGCGGAAAGAAATACGACGAGAATGGGGAAGTCAAGGAACGGGATATTGATGAGGAGAAAGCAGAAGCTGCGCGGATTTTCGAAGAGAAGTGGAAGATCGTACGTAACGACGAAGAGTACCTGAAACAAAAGAAGGCTCACCAGAAAAAGTATGGATGAGCCTCTGCCTTTAAGGTCTTTTTTCCCAAGGTTCTATGGTTCCTACAATGGTCACTTTTTGCTTAGTCTCAATCGCTGAAATTACCCCTTTTGAGATTTCAATATGGTTGAGCCAGCGAGAATCTTCATTTTCAAGAATAAAGCCTAGGATAATTTGATGGTAAACAGCTTGTTCACTTATCTTCGGTTTTTCTTTAGGAATCTGTTTAGTACTTCCTTTAATATGATATAACTCATAGGTAGAAACAGACTTACTAACGACACCATCCACGACCTCTAAGGCATCAGGTGCAGAAGAGTGAATCCAAGCTACGACGACATCGATTGGACCATGTTCATTAATCGCTTGTTGAATATGTCGCTTCAATTCTTCCGAGTCACGGTAATCGACTGAGATTAGTGTGGCGGCCTCTGCTTGGACATCCCCATTTAATACTTTTTCAAGCTTTTTCCGCTTCCGTCCGATAATTGAAGTATGTTCGGCACGAGTTGTTAACCAACGGGACGCTTCTTTAAGCATTCCAGACCCTCCGATTATTAACACATGTTTCATTGCGATCACCTCTTTTTAATTACTAAGACTTAACCTTTACCTTTTAAAGACTTCATATAACAAACAAGTTGATGTTTTCGTTCAAATCCTGACTTCAAATAGAGCCCAATTGCGCCTTCATCCTTAGCATTAACACATAAGGCCACGGAGTTAATTTCTTCAAACGATAACATCCAAGCTAACGCCTCTTTCATGAGTTGTTTCCCAATTCCTTTACCTCGTTCTGAAGGATCCACAGCAAAAAATTCAATACTCGCATCACTCACTTCAGGTTCAACCTCGACATAAATATAACCGATTAGTTGACCTTCCTCATTAAGTTTCACAAATACTTTACGATGTTCGTTCATACGTTCAATAATTTGGGCACCGTTATAATATGTTTTCGGAAATTCTTGATCATGAAGGGTGATGAAGTTGTGATGTTGCTCAGCAGAAAGCTCATTGTGGTCTGTGTTCGAAGCATCCTCTACCTCAGAATAAGTTAAAATAAGCTGTTCACTATGTTTTTGGAAATCAGCCTCACGCGCCAGCTGATTAACCACTTCATTTTGGTGATTTGGAAACAGCTCCAAAGAGTCAATACCATCTGGAATATAGGAAAGCATACCCTTCCACAATTTATGTCGCCACTCTTCATAACCATCCTTGATAAACGGACCCCAAACTTCAGCATTTTTATTTGAAAAATCGGCATCAAACCCAAGGACTCCTACAAGTTGATCCTCATCATAGGTAACAAGAAAACTTTCAGTGTATGCCAAATCCAATTCTGATTTCATATCATGTTTAATAGATTCGACTTCTTCCCCACAGAAACCGATATGTGTATGATCCTCACGATTATGCTTAGAGATAAATTCGCTTACTAAATCTAACTCCGATTCCTTCATCGTTCTTATTTTCACTTTTGTCTCTTCCTTTCAAACTACTAAATAGCTTTATCCTTTTACTGCTAGCTGGTGAATACACGCTTCTCTAATCTTCCAAATTTCATCAGGTGTATATTTAGGTTCTAACCCATTCTTTTTTATCCAGTGAGAAATATAACTTTGATGATACTCTTCTTTGTCTGCGCCGATCTGCCATGGTCTAATTGCCTTCTCATCCAAAAAGTAGCTAATTTCGTTCTCAGAGGTTTCACTTCTAGTAAAATCATAATGTTGCCCCTCATACTTCAAATAGCAGTGTGCTTCTGGAAGCGCCTTCAGATTATACTTTTCTAATACCTCTCCTATACCAGGCGTATTAATCCCATCCATTTCGTAAATCCCAGTAAACAGTAGAATATCTTCTACGTTTTGCTCTTCACATAATTTAGCCAGGGCCGCATGTTTAGTACTACACGTACCAACCTCTTCTTTAAACATAAGATAGTAATTACTTCGATCAGAATTCCTACCATACGGTAAGTTCCCGGCATAGTGAATAGCCTGATGGAAATCTTGTACACCTATTTTATAAAAGCAATCAGAAACGGGGCCTCTGTTTTTGATTGTGAAGTTTGGTATTTCATTCATTCCTGTCACGCTCCTTAATACTTGAGAGCTAAAGTTCCAGTCAATTCATTTAAACTTGTTATAACATAATCAGCTTTTTTCATCTCTTCTGGTTTCGAAAAATCAAATGAACAACCAATCGCAACTAGTCCGTTATCTTTAGCCGCACGTATATCTGACAGACGATCGCCAACGACAGCACCACTCGTCACCTTATTCTCCTCGATAATCTTCTCTACTAAATCTGATTTATTATTAGATGATATTAGCTCAATGCTGTAGACCCCTTTAACCCATCGATTAAGCTGATAATAACTGACAATCGAGTCTAAATAGTCTACCAACCCGTTGCTTGCTATAAAAATATCATAACCCTGATCATGCAAATCCTTTAATAGATTTTCTGTCCCTGAATAGAGCGCGCCTTTACCTTTTTCAATACTCTTTACTAGATTCGCTAAAAATAATTGATCTACCTTTTTTTGCGTCTCTTTATTTTGCTTTGGTAACAACGTCTCCCATACTTCTGGAAGAGGAACCCCCATAATATTTTGGTACTCTTTTAATGGAGTTTCTCCCTCCCACTGGCCGTTTTTACGTAAATACTCAAACGTTTCTTCAAGGGCACTTTCCAATACTTGATTAGTTTGAAATAACGTCCCATCCATATCAAATATAACTGCTTGATTCATTGCCACGTCTCCTAGCTGTAGAATTCTTATTTTGACTAAATAATTTTCACTTCTAAGTTAGTTATTCACCCAATATTCCGTGCAATCTTTACTTCGATCCATAAACCCGTACTCAATTAAATACCGACGAATGGTAGCGAAGTCGTCGTGGGCTTGTTTTAACTGTTCATTCACTTCTTTTTCTGTATAGGTCTTACCTTGATCAAAACGATTCATAATTTCTCTTAATACGACTAATTTTCTCTTCTCTTTACTCGGAAAGTTTGATAATTTCCCATCTAAACCATCCTTAAAATAAGTGGAGAGAATTTTCTCCCGTTCCTGTTCCGTTGTTGCGTAACGATCATCCACCATAGTTGCCCCCTTGTGATATGGAATGAATTCTTCTTCCTTCTTTTCTAGTAGATTCATAATCGATAAAAATGCTTTAGCCTGTTTCTCTTTTTCTCTTAATTTAAAACGGTGGTTACGGATGGTAGATGCACTGCCACCTTCTAGTGAATTCACGATCTCTTTATCTGATTTTCCTTGCTTAAAATAATGTAAGAGTTCTTTTTGGTGATCGGACAAACCATTCCACTTTTTGTCTAGACTAATAAGATAATCAAACATCGAGCCGTGTTGTTCATGAATGTGAGCTTTCATCGCTTTTTTCGCTTCACACCAAAGCTCACCAAAAGGGTAAATCACACCCTGCTCATATGTTTGACCACATATTAAACACGAAAAAATTTCTGTAACCTCATCAAAAATATAACCTGATTGCATTTCTTCAACCGACGCCGTCCAAAACTCTTCTGATTTCTCCATAAAATAAACACACCTTATTAAAGTTTGTTTAATTATAAACATATTTTATTTTTGTTTGCAAATTACATTAAATTAAATGGATTGGTAACATAGTCTTCGTGAGGGAAAATTAAGGGGTTAACCGGATGAGGTAAACTATCAAACATTAATATATCAACGGTCGCAAGCCTTTATCAGCCGTCACTTTCATATATCAGCGGTCGTTATCACTTATCAGCCGTTACCACCATATATCAGCAGTCGCTACCACTTATCAGCCGTTACATCCATATATCAGCAGTCGCGCACACTTATCAGCCGTTACATCCATATATCAGCAGTCGCGCACACTTATCAGCCGTTACATCCATATATCAGCAGTCGCGCACACTTATCAGCCGTTACATCCATATATCAGCAGTCGTTACAACTTATCAGCCTCACAACAATTTATCAGTCATCGCATCCTCATAATCAAAGTAATGTGGTAAAATAAGGATAAATTAAGGAGGAACGTTCATGATCTATACCTCTCAACTTTCACAAAGTATTAAAGTCTTTTTAAGTGTTTTGATCATAGGCTACTTAGTAGTATTATTTTTATCACCAAGCTTAAACCCAATTTCTTACCTTCTTATTCTGCTTATCATCATTTCTTTAAGCTCTAAACGTGAAATAATATTTGACCATTCTAACAAACGGTTTTCCAATAAATTGTTCCTTGGATGGGTGCCGGTATATCAAAAATGGATTCAGTATGAGGAAATCGAAAAGGTCAGTTGTAAACGCATTAGATGGAAAACGAAATATATGAAAATTCACGTGAAGAGTGGGTGGAATGTGCCCTTAGGTGATTTTACGAAAAAGGAGTTTTTCGAGGAATGGGAGAGGCTTGCAGAAGATCGAAATATTCCTGTAGAAAAATCAAAGGATTATCAAGTGTTAGAAAAATTAAATTAGGGAGCTAGATTCCCACTCCCATATTCAACTTTATTTTTATTCTTCTTCCCCTTTTAAAATCACATGTTCAATTTGGCCGAAGTGGTGGTGGTCATGTTGAATTAATCCTTCAAAGTATTCGACTAAGGACAATTGCTTCGTGCCTAACTGCAGATCTTGTTCCCAGTAGTTATCCGAGATTTCAGACAAACTTGTAATTAGTTCGTTTCGCATCTCAACGAATCTATTTATCGTTTCTAATTGGTCTTCTTTCTGAGCACGTTCGGCCGCTTCTGAATTTATTGCTTCCACTTCTGGTGCCGATGGAAGTTGCGTATCGCTATTTAAATATGGCAAACGGTCATTGTTAATAAAGGAATCCCAAGGGACGAAATGACTGACAATCTCCGCAACAGACCATTTCCCCTCGGCAATCGGCTGTCTCCATAAATGTTCATCCATCTCTTCTAATTGTTTTACAAATACGATGGATGCCTCATAATGTTCTAGAACTTGTTCCTTAAATGGATTCATTATTATTCCTCCTATTTTGAATGGTACGCCATTCATCTTCTAATAAACTCATCTCCCAAAGATCCCAGTACTCCTCGCCAAAGCGTCTAGCATCTCTGAGTAACCCTTCTTTCACAAACCCGAACGACTCATAAGCTTTAACAGCAGGTTGGTTATTATCAAACACACCCAAACTGACTCGATGTAAGTTTAACTCATCAAAAGCAACAGTTAATGCTTCTTCCATAACATACTTCGTGAACCCTTTCCCACGAGCATTTGGTGAAACAAGAACCTTTCCAACTCTAGCAATACCATGGAAGTAATCGATTTTCCCTAATGAAACATGTCCGATCACCTCTTCCGTTTTCGTATATACTACATTATAGACATAACGACTACTTCCGACTTCATTCGTTTCCTCTGTATACTCATCCAACTGCTCCTTCGTTAAAGGGAAAGTAAAACCGGGCCCTCCCCATTTCATCATAAATCTCGCTGATTCTACCCAGTTAATTAAACGGTCATAATCTTTATTTGTAAAATATTCTAACCTAATCATTTCAATTCCTCCAAAACTGTTACTCTATCTAAATTCGACATTTGATTACTTTCTTCCTTTTAAATCCATATATTGTTATATTAATATTAATAAATGCTAGGAGTGGTTTTATGGAATTAGACAATACTCGTCTTTTAGTAACTAAGTTTGATGCTTGTTTTCAATTTTATAAGGAAATACTAGAATTAAATGTTACATGGGGAGAAATTGGTAGTGGGTATGCAAGTTTTGAAGCAGGTAATGGAAAGATATTTGCGATTTTCAGTAGAAAAGAGATGGCAGAAGCAGTACATACTGAAAATCTTCCATCCACACCTCCCGCACAGGACCGTTTTGCATTGATTTTCCGTAAAGAAAATGGCATAGAAAAATTAGTTGAAAAACTGCGCAAGGAGGACGTGACGATCGTAAATGAATTAACCGAACGCCCTGATTGGGGGATTAAAACTATCCATCTTCGAGATCCTGATGGGAATTTGCTAGAAATCGTAACAGAGCTTCCAAAAGATAACTGGAGCCCCCACTTATTAGAAGAAGATGAAAAATTTTAATACTATTTCTAGGTTTTTAGCCTCTCAAATATGTCACCAGTGATTGAGAGGCTTTAGAATTTGCACACTTAAGAGCCAAAATCAATCTCCTGATCAACCAAAATTCCTTGCTTCACATATTCAATCAATTTATTCGATTCACCAATAATCCGTTCTCTTCCCGCTCGGTTTAAGAACCAATTATCTTCTCTACTATTCTGATCATTCACTGGACATAAAGTAAAATCCACCCAACTCGGCATGTAAGTTTGTAAGGTTAAATGGAGCCGTCTCATATGATAGGCGGATGTTACGACTAGCAAACGATTCACTTGATTTAAATAAAACTCTCGGTCTAACACAAGTAAAGAGGCTAATACATTCTCCTTTGTATGAGTCGATTGATTTTCCACTAAAATATCTTGTTCAGGTATACCCATTCTTATCGCTTCAGCCTTTAACATATTGGCTTCTGTCGCAGGATTCTCCGGCCAGGTCACTCCACCGGAAAACAAAACTTTGTCCGCTCGCCCAGCGTGGTATAGTTCAACAGCTTTCGGGAGTCGGTAAACCGTAGCTTTACTGCTTCCGACAACGAAAATACAATCTCCACTTCTACCATCGTCTTTTATCCCATGAAATAAAAGCTTCGTTCGTTGTTCATCAGTTAATTTAGATCCATCTAATTCGGATATATGCATCAACAGTCCCTCTCTTTTCGGACAAAAAGTAGTCGTATTACTATTTAGATTAACATATATATCCATGATTATTTATGTAAGTGTTCCAGTTAGCCAATCAATCCACTAACTGGAACTTTTTTAACATAACTGTGGTGGAATATGTGGGTTTGTATTAAACGAATAAGGTGGAGCAGCTTGTAAATGCGGAACCCCGCCCAAAGGTTTAGGATTCTGAATGTACTTAAACGTACTGCAGCCATCGATGCTAGGACCATGAGCCCAACGACCAGCACTACTTTCATCCCCTAATGATAAATTATAAAAATCATAAGCTACGGATTTATTTTCATCTTCAGAAGGGAATGTCGATGGAACGATGACCCCTTCTTTTTCTTCTAGCTCTTGTAAGGCAGCTAACCACATGTTTTGGTGCATACGGTCTCTAGCAATGAGGAAGGATAACATATCTCGAACACCACGGTCAGAACTTGCTGCATATAGTCGACTAGCTTGAAGCCTACCTTGAGACTCTGCCATGACATTCGCTCGAAAATCAGCAATTAAATTTCCACTCGCACCGATATAATCAGCTGACCAACGATTGCCAACACTATCTACTGGCATTGCGCCGAATCCAGAGACAATCGCATGTTGAGGGTTCATCCCACCTAAGATAGCTGCCATTGCCGGGTCTTGCGAAGCTTCCTCTAGGTCTCCTATCGGCGCGTCATCTAATAAACGCGCAATCATAGTTGCTAGCATCTCTACATGAGCCAACTCTTCCGTTCCTACATCCATCAATAAATCTTTATATTTACCATCCATTCGAACATTAAAACCTTGGAACAAATACTGCATCGCAACAGAAATTTCACCATACTGTCCACCTAAAATTTCTTGGAGTTGCTTTGCGAATAACGCGTCTGGTCGATCTGGTTTAGCTTCATACTGCAGATCTTTAACATGATAAAACACTTGATCACTTCCTAGTTTGGGATAAATAACTAAGAGTAAGGTATGCTTAGTTTCTATATAACGTTAATACCCCTCCAAACTTTGTTAGAGGGGTATTGCATAATTATGTTTGGAACTTTTTAATTAATTGATCTAATTCTTCACCAGACTCCTGTAAATTTTCTGCAGAAGTAGTAAGGGAGCGCAGTGCCTCTAATTGCTCAGAGGCAGACGCTTCTACCTGGTCAGCCGATGCTGCATTTTCTTCTAATATAGCAGCAATATGGCTAATTGACTCCACCACGTGTTCTTTGAAAGAATCTACGTTTCCTAGTTCTTGGACAATTTCTTCGATAGATTTTACCATTTCATTGTTTTCAATGGATATCGATTCTAACGCTTTCATCGATTCATCCGACAATGCTTTTTGCTCGTCAGAAATTTTACGAGAGGTGGTAATCCAAGTCACCGCTTCTTCTGATTCCTGTTGAACACTTTCAATATTGCGACGGATATCCTCTGTTGAAGCTGAAGTTTCCTCTGCTAATTTCCTTACCTCTTCAGCTACTACCGCAAACCCTTTCCCATGCTCTCCAGCTCTAGCAGCTTCAATAGAAGCATTCAGTGCTAACAAATTGGTTTGATCAGAAATATTGCTTATCGTTTGCACCACTTTACCGATTCGCTCCATTTCAGTGGATAATTTGTGGATAACTTTCTCAACAGAGTGCACTACATCAGTAGATTCTTCTGATTTTTCGCTAAGTAATTTCATTTGATCCATTCCATCACTATTCACCTGTTGAACTTTTTCTGATAGATTAGCTAAATAATTTGTCTGACTAACAATGTTAGACAATTGGTTGGAAAGTGATAAAGCAGATTCATTCGTACGCTCTGCATAGCCAGCAGCTTCATTTGTTCCTTTCGCAGATTCTCCCATCGCTCGACCGATCTCATCGCTTGTTGCAGTGGTTTCTTCAGACACTGCGCTTAGTTGTGATGTTGCATCACTTACTGTGTGAACAGATGATTTTACAGAGGTAACCAAATCACGTAATCCACTTACCATCTCATTAAAATTGGCTGTAAGTTGGCCCACTTCATCTGTTGAATTCGACTCGATATGTACAGATAAGTCCCCTGAAGCCACTTTATTAACCTCTTCATTTAATGATTTAATAGGCTTCGTTAACTTTCTAGCAAAAATCACTGAAAAAGCTGTAAATAATGCAACGACTATTAGTGACAATGTGATAATTTGTATAAGTAAGTCATTTAACGTTGCGTATGCTTCGCGGTCAGGAATCACCATACCTAATGTCCATCCTGTTCTAGGTAGAGTTTCATAATAAACACTAGCATCCCCATTTGCTGTTTCAATAGAGTGTACACCTGAATTTTCACTTTCTATTACTGTGGAAAGCGCTTGAAGTTCTTCGTCCTCTTCAAGTTGCATATCCAAACTATTATTTTCTGAAGGGTGAACAATAAACTGGCCTTCCGCGCCAATGAGAAAGCTTTGCCCACTGTATCCAGTGTCTATCGTTCGAACAACTTCTTGTAATTGACCAATATCTATATCACTAGAAATTACACCACCAGTCTGATTATTCTCGCCTGTGAACGGAATACTGGTTGTGATCAACACTGTATCAAGAGCCTCATCATAATAAGGTTCTGTCCATGCAAGTCCATCAGATTCCATTCCTACCATGTACCAAGGTTGCGTTGGGTAATCATAACTAGAATCCTCATATTCATCGGTAAAAACGGTTTCTTCGCCATCTTTATAGCTATAAGGGCCAAAATACTCTTCATCCGATTCATAGCTATAAGGTTCATACCAAACCCCCATACCAAACGTATCTTCATTCAAATTCAAAAATCTCTCAAACAAATCTTCGTATTCACTTTGATCCATTTCCATCCCTGAACTAGATACCACTGAACTTAATGTTTCACCTAAACGTTGGTGACCAATTAACCTGGAATCCATTTCTAGTATTACTTCATTAGATAAATAATCCATCTTATCATCTATTTGTTCTTCTAACTCACTTTTAGCAAACGAGTAGCTGAAGTACGATAATATAGCGATAGCTATGATCATAAATGGAACGAATATCAAAATTTTCTTCTGAATACTTCCTTTCTTTCTCAAAAAAATTACCTCCTTCTGCATGCTTTCATTCAAACATTAGTAATATCGTCATCTTATTACCTATATTTAGTCTTTATATAAGTAAAAGGTAATGTTTAAATAGTCACAAAAGTGAGGTAATTTAATTTAGTTATTAAGTTAGTATTCACTTAGATAATTTCTTCTCTCACACCATACTCAATTAATTTTTCAAATGGATCACCATCTAAGCCTAGAACTCTACAAAAGGCAGCTTCCGTATTATACCCCTGTTCTTTCAATTGAATAATATCTTCTTTTATACTAGGGTCCCTTTTTAGTAATTCCTTTTCAATCAACATGTGTACATAAGCTTTTTGTTCTTCTACAGGTTGATTCTGTGCGAACAATTCAATGTCAAATCCATTTTCTATAAAATTAACCTTCAGAACATCCCTGTTCCTAATAACCTTCGAATGAATCGAGAAGCCCTTTTTCATATGGTACAATGCTTTTACTTTTTGTTCGTATATTGTGAAGTGATCTACTTCTAAAATAATATCCAAATCTGAGCCATTTATATGAATGCCTAATGGATATGTGCCACATAATGTCGGGTTATATGTCGCCAAATCTTTAAATAAGCAGCTTTCTTTCAACACTTCATAGGCAGAGCGCTGTTGTCCATCCCCTGTCTTCAAAACATGAAACGAGTCCCACATACACAAGTCTCCTTAGTTACGCTTCCTCTTGCATGTTTTCAATGATATCTTCCATAAACGCTTTTGCATCTTCTTCGGTTTCACCGTCCACTAAGTAATATTCTACAATATAATGTAAATCGTTAAAGGAGGTTCCAAAAATCGCCACTTCAAAGTCTTCTGCTTCATGGATCATAAAATCTACTTCTTGATCGTTCAATTCAATAACTTGTGCGTCTTGAATATAGTCGTGTGGTTCTGTCAGCACAGATAATAAAATATCTTCCCTGTCTTGATGAAGACTCCCGTATACTACTTCCGATTGGGCCATTTCTTCCCAATCAGCTTGTTCCTCGTCACTAACCGCATCTGGTTCCCCTGATCGTAAATAAGTAACATTCATTTCAGTTGGGTCGCCATCTGGTGATGTTTCTTCATTTTCCCCTTCATCAGGAAAACCATTTCCTACTGTTGCAACACCGACAGTCAAATCATCAGGATCTGGAATATATGCATCTACATTCATATGATTTTGTAGTTCTTGTTCCAGCTCATTCTGCTCCGCACTTTCTGATCCCTCTTCTGATTCTCCTTCTGTTCCTTCTGACTCTTCTTCTGTTTCTTCTACATCCTCTTCCGTTTCATCCGTCTCCTCAGCCGCATCATCTTGACAAGCCGCCAATATTAATACAAAAGCTATCATGCTTATAAATAAAAGTCTTTTCATCTTAACACCCTTCTTTTCTATGTAAATTTTTATATAGACTTATTTTAACTGACAAATCGTTATCTGAATACACAAAAAAATCACTTTAGTCATTTTCTTTGAAGATTGACTTAAAACTGTCAATGTTTGATACGAACTAATCGTAAGAGCATGACTGTTACAAATAATATAACAACAGAACCGAATATTACTGCTACACCTACAGATACCAAGTGTGAGAGGAGTGCTATTAAAGCTGTCATAAAAATAATACAAACTGCTTCCACTAACCCATATAAACTCCGGATTCGCCCCATCTGTTCAACCGGAATATTGTTTTGATAGAAAGTCTGATAACCAGTATTGGCAAACGCATTAAAAAAAGCTAATACAAAAAAACCGGCACTTGCCATCAAAAAAGTATTAGAAAAGGCAAACAAAATATAACCAACGGATACCATAATCGAGCCAATCCCCATTAAAAACGGAATCGATAGCTTGCTTACCATAACCACATTAACCCCTGCACCAATTAGAATCCCAGCTCCAGCAATACTTACTAGAACACCATATTGATAATCTGTTAAACCAACGACCTCTTTAGAAAATGCTACTTCCAAAGAATCAATTGCCGTTTGCATCACTACAAAGATTCCGAACAGTAAATAAATCAACGTTATGAAAGAATAAAGGCGACTAAAAATAACTACTTCCTTCCAATCATGTTTCAACATCTTCAAAGTAAGGCGTTCCATTGTGGTTTCCTTCGTTAGATGCTTTTCTACGTTAGGCATCACAATCGTCACAATAGCGGATATGAAAAAGGTTCCAGCGTTGATATAAATCGCGAATATTGGGGAACCAACCGTTAATAATATTCCTGCAATCGCAGGTCCTAACAGAAAGGCACCTGAATCAAGCAAACTTCTTAATGCATTGAAACGTTGACGTTGCTCTCTTGGGATCAAACGAGTAATATAACTGGAGGAAGCTGGACTATACAATGTTTCTATCATAGTTAACACAAATACCACACAATAGATGACAGGTAGATTCGTAATAAATATAACCATCAACAACAGAAACAGAGATTGTAAAACATCTAACACAACCATCACATATTTTTTATTTACTCGATCTACTAAACTTCCACCCCAAAAATTGGTACAAATAGCCGCAAACGGACGAATGATATACAAAGCGGCAACAGCCATAGCTGATCCAGTCATTTGAAATACAATTAAATTAAGTGCAATAAAATAAATCCATGATCCAATAGAAGATAACCCAATCCCAAACAGTAAAATTGCAGGAAATTTCCAACTAGAAAACAACTTCATGACTCGACATCGCCACATACTAAAAACACCCCCAAGACTTTAGTAGTCTCGAGGGCGAACGAATGTCGCGGTGCCACCTCAATTTGATTAATTGTTGCCAAGTAATCCTCATCAGGTACGGCAGGAGAAACTCCTACTTATACCTTAGCTTTATAACGTAAGCAAACGATGTACAATCCCCGATTAAGGTTCCCATACATAGCTCCAAGACTTGTTTCAACATAAAAGGTCACTCACTCCTTCTCAGCTCACGGAGTTCTCTGTCAGAGTCCTTGCATGTTTACTCTTCTTATCACAGCTTTTAAGATTTTAAGTAGTATAACACTTTGATAGATGGAAGTAAAACTTTCTTTTCATGGATAAATTTCTCTTCCTAGTACTATTATGTTATTTTAAAAATAAAAGAGTTGGAGATGCTTCTTTGAAAAGATTTTTAGCTGCTTTTTTAACACCAATTATACTTTATATACCACTTATACCTAATATATTAATAAGCGGTGAGTATGTTTATTTACAAATTTTTGTTCCCATTTATTTTATAGTAACATTTGTTTATATTATAGTTGGTATTCCTGTTTCTTTTATCGTAGATCATATTAACGTAGGTTCACGAATTTTAAGGTACACGATAGCCGCAACAATTATAGGAATAAGCGAAAAATTATACGCTCATTTTTCTTCCGATTACCACCTTTTATTTACAAGCATAATTTTTTATATTTGCGTGACTTGGGTTTTCTTACTTACTTTAAAGCTAGTAGAGTTGTCACTTTCCCATATTTCAAATAAAATTGAGAATATGAAGTAGTCAGATTCACCAAAAGGAGAATGAGTATGAAACGCATGAACCTCATTGTTATTATAACTGCACTTGCTATTATAGGATTGATGTCCGCTTTATTAGGATCAACCGGATTTCTTTTTAGTTTATTGATTGTAGGAGTAGGAGCTTGCATTCCATTAGTCATCAAAGCTTTCACATCGGGATCCGTGCCACGACCGACAATTTATGGTACATCTGCTCCTGGAAAATTAACCACAGTTGGTTCCAATCAAGCATCAAAACCTGAATCCAAACAAACAAGCACATTTAATCCTTTCTTGTTAGCAGCAATAGGGTTCGCTATGCTAGGGATGTTTTTTATTGTAGCTCTGTTTATGTATTAGAGGGCATTATCCCTTAAGAAAGACCTGGAAAAGACCACCCGGCACCATTCTTGCTGACTGCTTTTTATACGATAGATTTGATGTCTGACAAGCACACAGATTCCGTTTCGGGCGAATGGACCTCGTATTCAGGTATATAAGCAGCTTAATCAGGTGGACTGCTCCCGTTTCGGGCGGAGGAGCGCCTTATTCAGGTGAACATGACACTTATTCAGGTAAACAGAGCTATTTGCCGGCAAATAGCTCATCACACCATCATGGCTATGACTTCCCCTTAATACGAGAGCACCTACTCCTTTAAGACTCCCACTACCACTCCACCTACTTACTAATCCCCTTTATCCTTCACCCTCTTTCCCTCTAAACCAACCCTTTTCAAGCACGAATGCTGTTACCCAAGCTGTAACAGGAATAATGATAGCAACACCAGCCCCTGCAAATAGCACGGTAATTAATTCTGCACTTAAGACCCTGGCATTCACCACGTCACCAAAACTATAAGAAAGGTCTTTAAACCAGACGAGTAAGGCGAGAAAACTACCAAAAAAGGCAAAGAAGATTGTATTAGCACTTGTTCCTAATATGTCCTTTCCAATAGCCATCCCTCTTCGAAATAGCTCTTTGCGCTTAAGGTTAGGATGGTAACGGTGTATTTCATTCATTGGAGATGCAATGGAAATAGCATTATCAATGATCGCACCAATAGTACTAAGTATAATAACTGAGGCCATGAGTTGAACGAAATCAATTCCAATCATTACTGATAAAGCCGCAATCTCTTCTCCTTCTTCCTCCCCAAATCCTTGAATGTGGGTTAATTCAGTTATAAAATAAATCCCGATCATCAACACGGCAATTGTTAGCATGGACGATAGGAAAGCAGCTTTTGTTTTGACATTATTTCCATTCAGGAAAAATAAATTAACATACCCAATCGTTACACATGCTAATAAAGCTAATATAACAGGGTTTCTAGCAGGATCAGCCATAAATATAATTGCTACGATGATAATGGAAAAATTGAAGAAAATCGTAAAGAAAGATTTCACACCTTGTTTTCCACCTACCCAATACATAAGACTAAGAAGGATCAGCGCCAAAAGCCATAGTACATTCATGATCTCACCTGCTTTCGGCTAATCAAATAATTGATAATGTAGATTGCAATAGGAATGGTCACTACAATACCAATCCCACCAGCAAGTGCTCGAGCAATATCTAAGGAAATCGTATGGGAAAGAGCAAAAGATAAAGGTACTGCATTTTTAATATAAATTATAATAATCGGAATGGACCCGCTAATATAAACAAAAAATAGAATGTTCGTCATCGTACCCATAATATCTTTTCCAATCGCTTTTCCAGAAGAATTCAGCTGTTCCAACGTTATTTTATTATTCTTTTCAAAAAGGTTGTATAAAGATGAAGTTATCGTAATCGCAACATCCATAACTGCACCTAAAGCTCCGATTAATACTCCCGCCAAAAAGATTACTTCCGGATGCCTCGTTAAAAATTGCATCTCTTCAAACCTTAATCCAGTGCCTCCTGTTACGTATAATAAAATAGAGGTAATCGCCAAAAGAGCTAACATTCCAGAAAGTGTGGCGAAGATTGCCGCATATGTTTTAATCGAACGCCCATTCACCATCAATAAGGAAATCACTGTAAATAAGACAATACAAATGAGAGAGACAAACAGTAAACTAACGTTCGACGTTTGAATAAAGGCATCCAAAGCAAATGATAGAATCAAGGAATTGATTGCCAAACTAAGCAAAGCCATTAACCCCTGTTTTTTTCCAACTAATAATAATGCAAAGATGAAAAACCACGCAACATAAACTAAATAATAGTCCCTTTTAACTCCTTCTACCCTCGCCTCTTCACCATTTATAGAGAGAAATAATTGGTCTCCGGTCCGGTAACGATCTCCTGTTGCTTTGGAACCAGTAAATTCATCTATTACTGTGACTTGTTCGCCTTTTTGATTGCCATTTTGTAACTTTAAATAGAGTTCTTGTTGACCTCTAGTATCTTCATTGCCTGCTCGGTCTGTCGTAGGTTCTTCATTTATGAGGTTTACCTCCGTTACAACTCCAATCGGTTTATCATAAAGCCCATGATTGTGATGCACGAAAACGATAGATGCAATGACAATGAATAACACCGTGGTGTAAAAGATATAGTTTTGCTTTTTCATCGTTTTTAACTGCATCATCACTTTATTCACGACTTACCTCCAGACTAGTTGTAACACTCTGATTAAGTTAAGTGAGCAACCTTTATATATCATTCAACTAAAATAATTATCCACCAAAAAAGAAGTCAATCACATTGGAACTTGCCGAAGCTTTTTTGTTGTATAACTCCGAATACCCACAATTGGTACAAAATACCACTACAAAGTGATTGTGTTGCACATCAAACATTTTAGAAAGCCCGGTGCCTGATGCAGCAATTTCCTTTGTATCCGCTTCTGTTCCTCCACATTTAATACAGCCTTTTTCTTCCATTCAAAACACTCCTTTTTATGATTTATTACCTATTTTAACTGAAAATTCTTTCAAGGAAAATATTCACCTAGATTGATTACCTCTCTCTCATAGGAAACTATTTTGCAAGTGATTTTTCATGTAATAATATATAATTAAAAAAAAGGGGGGGATTTATGACTGATGCACGCTCTTATAGGACTAGAAAAAACTTACAAGATGCCTTGATTATTTCATTGAATGAGGAGGGATTTGATTCGCTGACTGTACAATCCATTGTGAAGAAAGCTGGTATTAGTCGCAGTACTTTTTACCGCCATTTTCAAGATAAAGAATCTCTTCTTTTTGATTTAGAGCAAGACCAAATTAAAGGTTTAATTAAGGCATTTAGAGCGCCTTATATCTATGCTCGCCATTATAATGTCGCAAACATTTCCTCCTCATCAATCGCAATTTTTCAATATATTCTTGAGCACAAGGATTTCTTTAATTTAATTGTTCGTTCACGCTTTTTATCCAAGTTTCAGCAAAAAATGATAGATGAGATGACAACTTTGCTCAAAGAGGATTTAAAATATTTAATGCCTTCTACTAAAGAGAAAACAAATTTGTCTCAATTCATTATTTTCAGAGCATATGGTATTTTCGGGATAGTTATCGAGTGGATTAAGCGCGGCTTTCAAGAGTCTCCTGAATACATGTCACAGCAGCTACTGCGAGTTATTAGTTTCACACCAGCTGCTGTGTATAAAAGAGATTCTTAGTTTGGAGTCATTCCTCCATCTACTGTGTAATGACTTGAGGTCACATAGGAAGCACCGTCAGAAGCTAAGAATATTACAACATTAGCAATCTCTTCAGCTTCCGCATAACGTTTTAATGGAATTGAATTGGAGTACTCCGTCTTTACACTTTCTGAGTCGTCAGGGTTCATATTCGTCTCAATTGCTCGCATCATATTTGTGTCCACTGGGGCAGGACAAACAGAATTAACCCTAATTCCTTCACCAGCTACTTCGTTGGCGGCAGTTTTTGTTAAGCCAATAACAGCGTGCTTCGATGCCCCATAAGCTGCCATTCCAGGAGTCTCAATCATTCCTGCTAAAGAAGCAGTGTTAACTACTGCGCCACTACCTTGCGATTTCATTTCTTTTAAAACGTATTTTAATCCATAGAATACACCTTTCACATTCACATCAATTACTGCGTCGAAATCTTTAGATTCAAGCTCTGTTATCATGTTAAACGGCCCGTTGATTCCAGCATTATTAAAGAATATATCTATTTTACCAAATACTTCTTTTGCGTAATCAACATAAGCTTTCACTTCCTCTTCTTTAGAAACATTCGCTGAAAATGTATAAACATTATCAGCGTTATTAAGCTTTGATTTTGCCTCTTTCAACGCCTCATCTTTTAAATCTACTAACAACACCTTTGCTCCACCGGCTAAAAATTGCTGGGCAGTAGCTAGTCCAATTCCACCAGCACCACCAGTAATTACAACAAACTTTCCTTCAAAACTCATTAGATCATCTCCTTTTCTTGTATTAGTTTCAGATTAACTAACTATGAAAGCGCTATCAATTTTGTGCATTAAGTTTTGCTACAATTCGATCAAAACTGTCTTATATCTATTAAATTAATACTTCAAGAAGATGTCTTATTGCTTGTTCTAAAAAAGTTTAGATTTTTAAAACCTTATTACTTTCTGTTTAGGTCATTATTTATTATAATTATAAAGTGAGAATAAATCTTGTTGTTAGAAAACTAACAGGATTTAAAATATATCTTTTTTATTCAGAAAGGGGAATTTTTGCATGGCGAACAATGAAAATGTTGAGAAGTGCCCAGTAACACATCAAGAAATGCCTTCTAATCCAACTGGAGGAACGAAAAACCACGAATGGTGGCCAAGTCTATTAAATTTAAATATTCTACATCAGCATGATACAAAAACGAATCCTCTAGGAACTGATTTTGATTATGCAGAGGAATTTAAAAAGCTAGACTATGATGCATTGAAACAAGATTTACATGACTTAATGACAGACAGCCAAGATTGGTGGCCTGCCGATTACGGACATTATGGACCATTTTTCATTCGTATGTCATGGCACGCAGCTGGTACGTACCGCATGCAAGACGGTCGCGGAGGCGGCGGAAGCGGTTCACAGCGTTTTGCCCCATTAAATAGCTGGCCAGATAACGGTAACCTTGATAAGGCGCGTCGCTTACTATGGCCAATTAAACAAAAATACGGAAATAAAATTTCTTGGGCTGACTTACTTGTCATCGCAGGGAATGTTGCAATTGAATCCATGGGTGGAAAAACAATCGGATTCGGAGCTGGACGTGAGGATATCTGGCATCCAGAAGAAGACGTCAACTGGGGTCCTGAAACAGAGTGGCTCGGTGACGAACGTTATCATGGAGAACGCGAATTAGAAAATCCTCTTGCCGCAGTGCAAATGGGATTAATTTATGTTAACCCAGAAGGTCCAAACGGTGAACCAGATCCAAAAGGAAGTGCGTTTGATATTCGTGAAACATTCAAGCGTATGGGAATGAATGATGAAGAAACTGTAGCTCTTACAGCTGGTGGACACACGTTTGGTAAAGCACATGGTGCAGGCGATGCAGGCCATGTAAGCTCAGAACCTGAAGGCTCTCCTATTGAAGAACAAGGTCTTGGTTGGAAGAGTACACATGAAACAGGTAATGGCCCTTACACGATTACAAGTGGTATTGAAGGTGCTTGGACTCCAACACCAATCACTTGGGATATGTCTTACTTTGACATGTTGTTTGGCTACGAATGGGAACTTACAAAGAGCCCAGCCGGAGCTTATCAGTGGGAGCCAGTGAATCCTGACGAAGATCACTTAGCACCAGACGCTGGTGATACAACAACAAAAGTTAAGACAATGATGACAACTGCTGATATGGCAATGCGTGAAGACCCAGATTACGCTGCAATTTCACGTCGTTTCCATAACAACCCGGACGAGTTCGCAGACGTATTCGCTCGTGCATGGTTCAAATTACTTCACCGTGATATGGGACCTAAAGACCGTTATCTTGGACCTGAAGTTCCTGAAGAGGACTTCATCTGGCAAGATCCAGTACCAAAAGTAGATTATGAACTAACAACATCTGAAATCGAAGACTTAAAAGCGAAGATCTTAGACTCTGGATTAACAACGAGTGAACTTGTGAAAACAGCTTGGGCTTCCGCAAGCACATTCCGTGGTTCAGATAACCGCGGTGGTGCCAATGGTGCTCGTATTCGTTTAACTCCACAAAAAGACTGGGAAGCAAATGAACCAGATATGCTTGAAAAAGTCTTGAATGTATATGAAAAGATTCAAGCTGACTTTGATAAAAATGTAAGTATCGCTGACTTAATCGTCTTAGGCGGTAGTGCAGCAATTGAAAAAGCAGCTAAGAATGCTGGTCATAACGTAACCGTACCGTTCACACAAGGACGCGGAGACGCAACTCAAGAACAGACGGAAGAAGAAAACTTCGAAGTCTTAGAACCTGTTGCTGATGGCTTCCGCAACTATCAAAAGAAAGATTACGCGGTTAGCCCGGAAGAACTTCTTGTAGACAAAGCACAGCTACTTGGACTATCAGCACCTGAAATGACCGTACTAATCGGAGGTATGCGTTCACTTGGCGCTAACTATGGCGACAAAGAACACGGCGTATTCACCGAAAATGTTGGCGCACTATCCAATGAGTTCTTTGTTAACTTATTAGATATGGATGTAGAATGGAAGCCAGTTGAAAATAACCTATACGAAGCTCGTGATCGCCAAACGGGAGAAACCGTTCGCACAGCAACTCGTGTAGACCTTATCTTCGGTTCACATTCCGTACTACGTGCCATTTCTGAAGTATATGCACAAGCAGACAACGAAGAAAAATTCGTCAATGACTTTATCAATGCTTGGGTGAAGATCATGGACGCAGATCGTTTTGATGTGAAATAAAACTTAAGCATACAAAAACCGTTCAGCTAAGAAGCTGAACGGTTTTATTTATATATCGATGATACAAACGATAATTATTATTTCGCTATTTTTTCAATGACCAATACTTTCAAATAATTACTTGGTTTATAAAGCTTATGCACCGTAAAATCTCTTGGCAAGCCAAATTCTTCTTTGATGCGATAAGCTTGTCCCGCTTCTTTAAAGCCTTTATCCACCATCTTCTTGAACTGGTCCATTCCAAATGAAGCATTGTTTGTAGAAGCGATTATTATGCCATTTGATTTCGTGATCTCAACAGAATTCGTAATCAAAGAAGGATAATCTTTTGCACTAGAGAAAGTCTTTTTCTTCGAACGTGCAAAACTAGGTGGATCCAAGACGACCATATCATATTTCAAATCATGTCGCTTGGCATATTTGAAATAGCTGTATACGTCCATCACATATAGATCCTGCTTCTCAATATCAATGTCGTTCAAACTCAACTGTTCCATTGTTTTCGGTTCACTACGTTTAGCTAGGTCAACACTAGAAGTTTTCTTTGCTCCACCTAAAGCTGCTGCCACGGAAAAAGCACCTGTATACGAGAACGTGTTAAGCACATGCTTTCCTTTCGCATAACGGTCTCGGATTGCTCGACGAACATCCCTTTGATCCAAGAAAATTCCGGTCATTGCACCATCATTCAAATCAACCGCAAAATTCATACCATTCTCTTTGATGATCAATGGGAATTCCGCGCGTTCGCCTGAAACGAAGTCATCATCGTCAATATACTTCCCTTTCGTATCAAACCGCTTCTTTTCATAAATCGACTTACACTCACCATACTCCTCTAAAACGGTAACCACGAGATTTTTAAACGAATAAATTCCATCGCTATACCAATTGATTAAATAGTGCCCGTCATAATAATCAATTGTCAAACCACCGATTCCATCTCCTTCTCCATTGAACAAACGGAAAGCAGTAGTTTGTGGATCATCATAAAACCCTTTTCTTTTATTGATAGCAGATAAAATTTTACTCCGAAAGAAAGATACATTTATCTCCTCATCCGGATTATGCGTCAAAACCCAACCAAGGCCTTTATTCTGGTTGCCGTAATAGCCCTTAGCAATAAATTTCTGACTCGAATCGACTAAATGAATAATTTCTCCTTCTTCTTTAAGCTCATTCGCGTTTCGAATAGCCTCTCTATGAATTAAAGGATATTTATTTTCAAATTGTTTTATAAATTTTTTTTCTATGATCAACTCAACCATGTTTGTAACGTCCCCTCTCATTGTATTCACTATTATCACACATCTAATATACAAAAGTAAAAAAGATCATGAGACTACAAGTTAAAGAAAAATTACTGGGTCCTCTAAAGACTTTCTGGTTAATCATTAGACTCTTTTTTCTTTGATAGACCCAACTCCTCAATTATACGAGGATGTTCTATCAAAATAAGATGAACGACAATTACCGATAGCAAGTAAGAAATGGTCGGATCAATCGTGCCTAACATTCTGCTAACAATGACATAGAGTACCATCGAACCAATAAATAATACTAAAAAGTAAGCTCCAAGTTTTGACACTTTAACACTCTCCTTAATTTAGTCAAGCTCAATAGGCTCCAACTCATTCACCGACTTATTCCCATTTTTAAATCGAACCGTAATCAGACACCCTAAGAATAATAATGCCGCACAAATTCCAATCGCAATTTGTGGTCCTACCCATTCCGATACACTACCTGCAAATAGGTTTCCTATAATTGCGACTGTACCTGCCAGAAGCATTCCACCCCCACCAATTCGTGCTAAATAATGGTTTGGCGTAATCGCCTGTCTAGCAGATCCGTTTACCACAAAAGCCATAGACAAAGCACCATCAAACAAGAACATTCCAAGCATTAACAACAGGAGTAAATCTGTTGAAAGTAGCAAAACTAAGCCAAATCCTGAGACAGCCATTAAAAAAGCATAAAGTAATCTCCATGGCTTGTCTTGGACTTTTTGAAGAATAAACACACCTACTAGATTACCTGCTCCAGCTGCAGACAACACTAATCCCGTCTGCCACTCACTCATTCCCAGTGTTTGATTTGTATAAATAATAACCGTTAACGTGACCGCTGTTGTAGTGAAGTTTAAGATCCCCATATGAGAAGAGGTAAACCTTTGATACTCATTTTTGAATAATAACTTGATGTTAGCTAAAGAGCCTACATAGGACTGCATATATGTTTTCTTTATGGGATCAACTTTTTTCTTCTCCTTATAACTAAGAAATAAAATCCCTAGAAAGGAAATCAAATAAGTAGTCGCATCAATACTCAATACCGCCGCGACCCCATATGCAGATAAGACAATTCCCGCCAAAGTTGGACCAAATAAAGTACTTACTGCATCCGCACCTTCAAAGCTATTGTGAGCTTTCACGAGATTATTTCTCCCGACCACTCCTGGTACCATAGCTCCAAACGAAATTCTAAAAAACAACCCAGATGCACCTAGAATAAGTAAGCTCCCTGCCAGCATCCAGATCGTTAACTGATCCGTGACCACAAATAGGACAAGAGCAACCATGGTCATAAAACTAATCGCTTCTGAAAGCAAAGCAACACTTCTCTTACGCTGGTTTTCAATCCAACTACTTGCTGGTAACGACAAAAACAGTGGAGCAAGTTGCGAACAAACCACCACTAACGCTGCATGCCACGGAGAACCCGTTAACTGCAAAACAATAAGCGGAATCGCAATTTCACTAAATCGATTCCCAAATATAGTCGCCAATTGACCAAACCATAATACTTGAAAGTTTCTCTCTTTATATAAACTCATTTTTATCACATCCCTAATTCTTTCTATTTACATTTAGGGATTTAATCACATTGGAAACACTCCTTGGCTTTCACATTTTTGATGTTTTTTCCATTTAAGCATTGTTATTCTGTTTGGTCAAATTCGTTTAAGAAACTCTAACATCTTTTTATTCGAAAACATCTCAGTATCAAAATAGACTCTATCTTTCTTCCTCCACAAATATTTTAGAGGTAGGTTGTTCTAAAGAGCTTATCAACTGTTCTAACTCTTTTTTGTATTGCTTCATTTCGGCATCAGTCCAGTTTAGTAAATATGCCATACATGCGATCACTTCATTTTTCCACCTCTTCACCCAGGCCACATCAAATAAAAGCGCACTGGTACGCCGCATAAAGTAGTCAATCGGGGTTGCTGTCATTTCATATTGGATTCCATAAACAACTGATAAATAAATATCTGCAGGTAGTTTGAAGTTTTCACTTGGTTTGGTCTCTAAATTTAACAAGGTATCCACATTTGATCCATAAAGATCTACTAACCAACGACTCTGATCTTCCGTTAAACCACTATTCATAGCTAATTCTAATTTTTTGTCTTTAAAGTTTTGAAAATTATCTGCTCCTCCTACATCTCCTCCAGAAATAGGCAGACTTTTTGTTTGAGATTTCACTTGAAGCGTCGGGAATGTGAAATCTATTACTTTTTCAGCCATTTTTCGATAACCTGTTAATTTACCACCTGCGATTGTAACCAAGCCTGAGCTCGATTGCCATATTTCATCTTTGCGAGATATTTCTGAAGGATTCTTTCCTTTTTCATGTATTAATGGCCGAATACCTGCCCAATTAGATTCTATCTGTTCGACAGTAATACGGATGCTTGGGAACATATAACCAATAGCACTTAATATATAATCGATTTCTTCCTCAGTAATAACTGGCTCCGTTTTATCTCCTTGGTAGAATGTATCGGTGGTCCCAACATATACTTTGTTTTCCCTTGGGATCGCAAACAGCATTCTTCCATCTGGTGCATCAAAATAAACAGATTGTTTCAAAGGAAAATGCGATTGATCGATAACAATATGAGCTCCTTTAGTTAAAAGTAAGTTCTTTTCCGTTTCGTTTTCTACTTGATCTATCTTTCGAATGTCATCCACCCATGGTCCTGTTGCATTAACTACCTTTTTCGCATTTATGTTAAAGAGATTAGTCGATAATTGATCTTCAATAACCGCTCCAGCCACTTGATCTTCTTTATATAATAGATTTGTTACTTTTACATAGTTGAGTACTTTTGCTTCATGAAATACTGCTGCTTTGATTACTTCAAGAGTTAATCGTGCATCATCGGTACGGTATTCCACATAACAACCACTAGCTTTTAGTCCTTCTTCTTTTATTAACGGTTCTCTTTGTAAGGTTTCTGATTTCGATAACATTTTTCGTCGTTCTGCCTTTTTTACCCTCGCCAAGAAGTCATACACTTTTAAACCTAATGACGTGCTAAATTTTCCAAAAGATCCATTTACGTGTATAGGGAGCATCATTTCTTCCGGTTTTGTTACATGTGGGCCATTTTCATATACGATTGCCCTTTCTTTACCTACATCAGCAACGAGTCCAACTTCTAATTGCTTTAAATAACGCAATCCCCCATGAACTAGTTTTGTCGATCGACTAGATGTGCCAGAAGCAAAATCTTGCATCTCAATTAACGCAACCTTCAGCCCCCTAGTCGCTGCATCTAAAGCTATACCCGCACCAGATATCCCCCCTCCAATAACTAGTAAATCATATGTTCCTTCTGACATTTCATTGATTATTTTATTTCTATTTCGTGTAGAAAACTGATTATTTTCCATTTAAAAACTCCTCCCTCGTACAATCTAAATATAAAAAAGACCACACGAAAAACGCTAAGGGAATTATCCCTTATGTTTCGTGTAGTCTCTCCAAGTCTCTGACCAATTTATTAACTTATTTATATCGAATACAATCGTTTATTTAAAAATCATCGTTGCTTGCACTGCTTTCTTCCAGCCACTATAAAGTTCATTACTGATTTTGTTTTTAAGCAGTGGCCGAAATTCTCTAGCAATTTCTACTTGTCTAGTAATGGTATCTAGATCTTTCCAAAAACCAACACTTATACCAGCTAAACATGCAGCTCCAAATACAGTCGATTCACTAACTTCAGATCTTTCAACTGGCACTCGTAATAAATCGCTTTGAAATTGAATAAGAAAATTATTTTGTGCAGCACCGCCATCCACTTTAAGTGATTGCAAAGTTATATTAGAATCATTTTCCATGGCTGTTACGACATCTTTTGTTTGAAAGGCAATTGATTCTAAAGTTGCGCGAATTAAGTGTTCTTTTGTAGTACCTCTAGTTAACCCAAAAATGGCACCACGCACGTCACTATCCCAATAAGGTGTACCTAAACCAACAAATGCCGGAACCATATAAACACCCTCAGTCGATTCTATACGTTGAACATGACGGTCCGTATCTTCTGCTCGTTCGATTAACTCTAACCCGTCTCGTAGCCATTGAATTGCTGAACCAGCTACAAATATACTGCCTTCTATGGCGTACGTCACTTTTCCATCTATTCCCCAAGCTATAGTCGTAAGTAATCCTGAGGTCGTTTGAATAGCCTCTTCGCCAGTATTCATCAGCATAAAACACCCAGTTCCGTAAGTGTTCTTAGCCATCCCTTTTTCAAGACATGCATTTCCTATTAGTGCAGCTTGCTGGTCGCCCACTGCGCCAGATATTGGTATGGAATGACCAAAAAAAGCATTTGGATCTGTCCTAGAATAAATTTCAGATGAAGAAGTTACTTCAGGTAACATGGAAGACGGAATACTAAGAAGATCAAGTAGGTGACTATCCCATTTTAATTCATGAATGTTATACAATAACGTCCTTGAAGCATTTGAATAATCTGTTACATGCCTATTACCACCAGTTAATTTCCAAATTAACCAAGTATCCATTGTACCAAAAATTAATTGCCCATCCTCCGCCTGTTTATTAGCGCCTTCTACATGGTCAAGAATCCACTTGATTTTTGTAGCTGAAAAATATGGATCTATTTTTAATCCAGTTTTTTGACGAAAAATATCTTCCAGTCCATCCCTTTTCAAATCTTCACAGATCGCTGAAGTTTGTCTAGATTGCCAGACAATAGCATTATATATCGGAATCCCCGTTTGTTTATCCCATACGAGCGTTGTTTCTCTTTGATTAGTAATTCCAATCCCTGCAACTTGTTCTGCTGACACTCCTGATTCTAATAAGCAGTTTTCTATCACGGATAAAATCGATTCCCATATTTCATTCGCATCATGTTCAACCCAACCCGGGTGAGGAAAGTGTTGGTTAAACTCTTGTTGAGCAGAATAAACCACTTCCCCCTGTTTGTTGTATAAAAAGGCTCTAGAACTAGTTGTCCCTTGATCTAAAGCTAAAATATAAGTGTTCATTACATAACTCCCTCTAATTGAATCAATGTTACCTTAAAGCACGCACATGATTTACTGTTCAAAATGTTTCCAAAGGTTAATATCAGAAGTTGTAATCGCAGTAGCACCCGCAATTAATGCTTGATTGACTTCGTTAGGTGTATCAATTAATCCCCCAGCAAATACTTCGGTTTTAGTTTCCTCATGAATCTCTTGAATAATCTTTGGAACTAGTCCTGGAAGTATTTCTATGTAATCAGGTTGAGTCTTCTTCACTTGAGCCACACTTCTTTGCAAAGCATTGGAATCAAGGATAAATATTCGTTGAATTGCCTTTATCCCTTTTTTCTTAGCAATTAAAATAACACTTGCTTTCGTAGAGACTAACCCATAAGGTTTGACCTCTTGACAAAGATACTCCGCAGCATATTCATCATTTTTTAAACCTTGAATTAAATCCACATGTAAGAACATTTTCTTGTTGTGCTGGTTCGCTAACTTCATTACAGGTTTAACTTGAGAAATGTGCAATTCTAAAAAAACACCATACTTATAATTACTCTTTAGCATACGTTCAAAATCTTTCATACTCTTTATAGCAGGAAGAATTTTCTGCTCTTGTAAATTCATATATTACCCCCCTACGAACTGACTTTTGAGAATATTACTATGAATAAGAGTAGCTCATTCAATGCTAAGAGGCAATTCATCTACTCACTATATCGAAATAATTTAATTCCCCTCAGCAAATGAACTGCCAAGGGGATTAATTTTTATATTTGCATCGCTTGACCTGCAACAATATACCATGTGATTAAGAATGCGTTCACAAGTGCTGCAGCATAAATTGTTCCAGTCTTACGGAATAAGAATGTGGAAACGAAAGCAACGATTAAATTCACAAATACGAATTGGTAAGCAACTATTGTGAGTAGAGGTTTCGCCCAAAGTAGTTCTCCTGTACTAAATAAAGTCACATACTGGATAACAAGCAAACCAACAATCCCTAATGCATTAATTGCAAAGTTAGCACTAAACCATTTCCAGAATGTTTTCTTTTCAGACGAAGAGTCTTTTAAACGAAGTTGGCCGTGTAAAATCACTCCATTTACAAGGAAGAAAATCAAGAATGGGATAAAGTAAGTTAATACTAATCCAAACTGAGTTAAACTCATCGGTTTAAATGCCATAACCCAAATTCTAAAATCAATTCCGAAGAATAATGCAGCTGCTGAAACTGTCACGTATAGTAACCCTACAACAGTCAGTGCATAAACAACTGATTTCCCGAGCGATTTACCATCTAATATCAATCCGTAATTTTGCATTGTTCCACCGTTATTTTTATTTCTAAAGTGGAAAATGGTTAACAATGCAGCTGCAATCACAGCATTTAAAATTGCCCAAACGGCAAGACCAGTGGTAATATTTTGTCTTAACACTTCACCTGCTGGGAGCCAACCTTGACCCAATTCTTGAAAATAAATGAAAGTCGCTGCCGGTATAATTGTTGCAATCAAAGCTCCGATTATCCAACCAATCATTGTTGGTTCCGCCTTAGATTCAGGCATTGATCTAACTAATGAAGAGAAAAATGGAGCTCTTAATAAGTTACCTAATAAAGCAATCAATAACATAATCGCACCAATCAAAGCTACAAGTGTAGATAGCTCCTTAGCCTTCCATGATTGATCAGAAGCATCAATCGGAGTTGGTGCAGGCATTGCTTGATCCATAAATTCGATAACATGCCCAATTGATTCATTAGACCAATGTGTGCCTGGATGAATGACAGGAGGTGCATAAAATACACGTGCTGATTGGTCATCAAATGACCCATAGACAACTTCTTGTTCCACAGGTTCATCAACACCGAACACTTTTAACATCTTTTCAGAAGTATTTACATCAGAGGCTTTTGGTACACCCCACATTGTCAATGCAAATTCATCATATTCACTAAATAAAATCCCGTAGTTAAAAGCCGTATCAGCCGTAACTTCTCCAGAACCAAAAGTCTCTGTGGACGAGCTAATTTGGAAAACGGAATTAACCAAATCCGGATTTGTTGTAGCAGCATGTAAAGCTGACCAGCCTCCCATGGAATGTCCTGCTAACCCAACTTGATCATTATCAACAAATGGTAAATTGTGAGCGTACAATAATCCCGAAGTCATACCTCTGCTTAAATCAGAGGCAAATTGTTCGGAATACCCGTGACCGGTCATATCCATAGTTAGAACAACATACCCTCGCTTAGCAAGCTCAATACTAAAAGGAGCTTGCGCTTCTCTTGAATTTATATATCCATGCGTGTTCACTATTGTAGGATATTCTTCTTCCGGGTTAAAATTCGCAGGTTTATACATTTGTGCACTATGTACAATCCCGTCTTCACCAGTAAATCTTAAATCAGATATCTCCATCTCCCCTCCATCTGTTTGCACTTGGTAGGCGACAAAACTTCCAATCAAGATAATTACCATGGAAATAATTATTGCTAATGGTTTTGAAAAAAATCCTTTCACTTGTTCCATTGTTTCTCCCCCTTTTATAGTATGCTAATAATCAGTGAAGACAATTGAATACAAAAAAACACATACAATCCCCTGGATACAGTGATTATATGTGCTTCTCAATAGTCTCGGCACTAATATTAACTTTTAAAAACCAGTATATATGTTTTTGAAAGCGATTTCAACAATTTTTAGACAATTAAAGCCAATTTTTATAGTTTATTGTGAATTCTCTATTTCAAAACAACTAGTTTGAGAAACTTGTTTTATACAATCTATGCGTCGAATACGAAAACATGAAAAAAGTTTTTATTTGTTTTCTCGATCATCCGGGACATACTCCATAATATCCCCAGGCTGACAATCTAAAGCCTCGCAAATTCCTTCCAATGTGGAGAACCGAATTGCTTTTGCTTTTCCGTTTTTTAATATAGATAAATTGGCCATCGTAATACCGACACGCTCTGATAGTTCGGTTACACTCATTTTTCGCTTTGCCAACATCACATCGATATTTATGATAATCGCCATTCGTCTCACCTCAGATTGTTAATTCATTTTCCGCTTTAATATCAATCGCACTTATTAATAACTTCTGTAATAGAGAGGCAAACACTGCAATAACAAACGATCCAAAGATCACAGCCATCCCTATTGCGATTACTCCTGGTGCATCATCACGTTCTCCAAATATAAAGATAAATGGCATCATCAATATATAAATAAACGTAATCCACAGCCCACACCACTTAATACCTTTCAAAGATTGAACGGTTCGATTCGTAAATGCATCCCCTCGGTCAATATAACGCAACAATTTCATCACTTTGAATAAAGCAATATAAAAAGGAATCGCCGCCAAATACATCCCCACTATAATTGAATACATCACTACTTGGACAAAACTCCGGCTGTCTAATAAATCTATCATTAACATCGGTAATACGATGGCGCAAAGGGCAAGCACCCCAAGTCCAAGCAGCACTGCTACCATTCGCAAAAACCATATAGTACCTTTTTGCATACCCTCACCTCTTCTGACACAGACTTTTACACAGTCAATTCATTTTCTTTTTTACTATTCACTACATCATCTAACAAGCTTTGTAAAACAAACGCAAAAGCGGAGATAACGATGGAGATTATAATAATCACACTGCCAGCAATGACAATTTCAAAGGCGTTATGTACAGAGCCCATATAAACCACTAGCGGCATGGCGATTAAAAACATCCCTGCAATCCAAAAGCCACAAATCTTAATGACTTTTAAAGCATTGATAGCTTGATCTGAAAACGTTTCTTTCCCGTCTATTAAGGTCAGCAAGCGGTAAGATTGAAACAAAGCTAAAAAATAAGGAAACGTGATTACATATAAATAACCCATCACTAACACTTCTAAGGTTCCTATCTGTGGAAAAGACTCTGCAACCGCTTCTGCTATAAAAGGGAAACCGAAAATAGCTAAAGCAATGATGGGTAGACTCAATAAAATAAGGACTATTTTTAAAAAGAAAGACGAGTTTAAAAACTTCATAACAGGAACACCTCCCTAATCTATGAATACTTACTTTGAATACGTTTTAGAGTAGAAACTATTAAAAAACTAACAATAACCAACAACAACCACGAACTCAATTTTCCCCAGTCGACTAGCTGCCACGTCTCTGCTTGATGCGGATAACTCCATGCTTCAAAGAACGTCGCTATATTTTCAGCAATCCATATGAAAAATCCAATCAGAATAAAGGAAAGCACGACAGGCATAGAGTAACGAATTTCCCCTACTTTAAAACCTACCCACGTTTTCCAAAATAACAGAATCACAAAGGCACCTAACCACCATCTAAAATCCATCACATAATGATGCGTGAAAAAATTCAAGTAGATCGCAACCGTTAACGGAACAACTAAGAGATACGGTGGCCAATTCATTAACTTCACATCTAGTCGCCTCCACGCCTGGCAAAGGTAACTTGCCACACTCGCATACATGAAACCACTATATAAAGGTACCCCAAAAACTTTCGTAAATCCTTCTTGCGGATACGACCACGACCCCATATGCACTTTATAAATTTCTAAAGTTAAACCAATTACGTGAAATAACGTGATGACCATTAATTCACTCTTTGTCTCTAACCCAGAACGAATCATCCACCACTGAGCAAGTAAACAGATGATTAGTAACCAATCATACCGAGGTAAAAACGGCAACTCGATCCACTGCGTAATGGCTAATGAGACAAAAATAATAACAGGAAACACACAAGCCAACGCCTGCTGCCACCCAAAACGAAAGAGTTGTTTGATTGCCATTGTTTAATCTCCTAAAAAGGAATTTGAAACTGTTTCTTAAAAATTTAATGTTTCTTTTTATTGATTATAAACATTTTTTTATTGATAATCAATAAATAAATGACAAATATTGAACTTCCATTCTTTGTATTAAGCTAAAAAATATATTAAAATCGATAATATATTTTAAAAATTTGCAATAAGAATGAATTTTTGAAGGGGTCTCAATAATTTAATTGTTGGAGGTATATATAATGAAGTATCAAGTTCGAATAGCAACTTCAGAGGATTATGAAAAGATTAAACCTATACATAAAGAAGTTCATGACTTACATGTGGAAGGTAGACCAGATAAATATAATCCAACGAAAAATACGTTAGACAAAGAATATTACTTAAATCTAGTAAATAACAATGAGGGAAGAGTTTATGTAATTGAATATGATAAGAAAATAATAGCCTTTACCTTTTTAAGAAAAAACATCGCCTCCGATCGTGAAACAGTTGTTAAACATTCATATGTTTTTATGGAAGACTTTGGAGTAAATAAGAATTATAAAGAGAATGGATTAGGTCGTTTATTATTTGATAAGGCACTTGAATTCACAGAGGAAGTAAATGCAACTAGTTTGGAACTTGGCGTTTGGGAGTTTAATGAAACTGCTATAAAGTTCTATGAAGCTATGGGGATGCAGACACAAGCAAGGAAAATGGAAATCAAACTGCAGAAAGAATAGTATTATATGTAATCATATCTTTAATCATTGTTTTTGCAGCTATCCAAATATAAATCACCGATCCACAAAAGCACACTCTAGTATTTCTTGATATAATTCATCCCATTTATGATAATACTCAGTTACAGCAGAGGGATTTATTAGCATCCTTTCTGCTGACTCAAATCTAGCTTGAAATTCATGTAATTCATCTATATCCATACGGTAAAAAACCTGATAGCCTACTTTGGGATAAGGGCTTTCTGGATTCCAATGAGGATTTTCGTTATGATCTACTGTAATGTGTCCTAATAAAGAGCATTTTCCAGTAACGTAACCTTCCTCATAAGCTTCCCTTTTAAAGCATTCTTCAGGTGTTTCTCCATCTTCCACATGTCCCCCAGGAAAATCCCAGCCCCTATTCAACTTCACCAACATCAATTTTCCATCCTTAAAACAGAATCCATGTACACTTGTGATTAAGTTTCTAGGTGGAAGTTCATGATCATGATTCCACGTTAATTTTACTTTCGCTTCTCCCCACTGTACGTATTTCGTAGTCACGCTTTTTCCCCCTCTCATATTCTTTCTTAAATGCTTCTAATCTTTTAGTCCAGTAGTTACTTAATTTAAAACCTGCCATTCTTCATACGATACTGGTCCAACACCTAACTCTTTGGTTCTAAGCCATTCAAAAGCTTTTAAAACAAGCGGGGAAGCATTATTCAAAGAGACACCTTGCTCAGACACCCACAGTGCTCCAAGTGAATCTTGCCCTTCAAACTGTTTTGGAACCCTCAATTCACCGCCAATTTTATTAACAACATAGAAGCCTGCGATATGATGCACATCTGTGAAATCCCTCCACGAGGAAGGAAACTTAAAATCTATAAGTCCAATGTTTTTCTCAATTTCGATTTCAATACCGGTCTCTTCTTTAAACTCTCTCTTCATAGCAGTAGATAAAGATTCGCCCTCTTCTAAGCTTCCACCAGGGAGGTCGTAACGATTAATATATGGTCCTCCATTTTTATTTATCACCAATAATTGATCGTCTACTCCATAGAGTCCGTACACACCGAAAGCTCTGTGATAATTTTTAGTTTCCATAATTACTTCCCTGACTTTTATACACTTGTCCCATCATATGCGTTACTGTCCTCCACAAATTTTTTATAGTTATTCAACTTTTGAAATACCTATGTAATCTGTTAACGAGATCAAGTTTACTTTTACATCTTCCTTCTTAAAAGACACATAAGCACCTTCTCTTAGTCCCTTTTCCCAGCCATAAGCTTTAATTACTATTTCGTACCTTAAAGGAATTCCGCTTTCTTCTCTCGCAGGTGACCACTCATAACTATATCCTGTAGGATCGATACGACTTTTTTCTTGTTCATCGTTATCTCTTCTCTCTGTTACTATTAATTAAGAAATACCTAGCTCTACTCACCGTACAATGAAGATAGATAATCAAACAGCTCGTTTTGGTCATCTAACACCTTATATTCTTTACGGTCATTATCAGTATCTCTAGCAAAAACACTTTCCTTATCTATATGATATACATGTACATCTCTTACATCAAAATGAATACGAAGTTCAAATGATTGGCTATTATTTTCAATTCTTCCCCCGTTGTAAATGCGAAGATCACTGTTTAATAATTCATAAATTTCATCTTTATTATCTATCGTAATCATTCGATCATCCTCGGGAGGGATATATTCCAAGTTTTCATCCATTGTGCCATCTTGGCGAACTTCTAATTATTCAACCTCGTCGAATAACTCTTGATTTGCTAAATTGTCTTTAGTTGCTTCTGAAAACGTAGTAGGCAAAGAAGTTAATGAGATATTAAAATACTCTACGGTTAAGAGGGCTACACACAATAAAATAAGGAAGATATTGAGTGGTTTTTTTCTTATTTTTGACATACGCATACCACCTTTGCTCCTGCTATTCTTTGAACATAAAAACTTTTCCATATGACTAACAAATCAATAACCAATACTTGGAAAACACCTTTTGAAATAGTATAATTTTTCCTATATGCAATTGCAACCTTTGATCGCTATTGAAGGAGGGATCAAGTGTGTTTGGACTTATATTTCGTGGGATGGCTGTTGGTGTAACTGAAATGGTTCCTGGAATTAGTGGGAGCACAGTTGCCATGATACTTGGAATCTATCAACGGCTCCTCTATTCCATAAGTATGTTGACAACCAGCAAGAAGAAAGAGGTTCTCCCTTTTCTATTGATGTTTGGTTTCGGTATGGTGATTGGATTTGCCAGTACCCTTTACATAATTGACTATTTATTAACAAACTATCGAACACAAACGTTAATGTTTTTTGTCGGAGTCATTGTTGGATTTCTACCATACCTTTGGAAAGAAGCCCTTAACCAATCTAAATCCACATTTCAACCAAAGCATTTCATAATTATGGCGATATTTTTTGGGTTAGTTATAATCGGCCAGATTTTAGGTGGGGCCAATGAGTTAAACGTAATTAATTTATCATTGGCGGATTACATCTTTTTAATTACTTCTGGGTTCATTGCAAGTACAGCTCTTGTCCTACCTGGCATTAGTGGGGCGTTAATCCTTACTATATTGGGACTCTATGAGCTAGCAACTTCTTCACTTATTGCACTTCACTTTCCTATAATTATAGCAATAGGCTCTGGGATAACCTTAGGCGTATTGATAACAAGTAAATTAATCCGCTTTTTATTAGCAAATTATTCTTTGGGGACATATGCTGCAATGATCGGATTGGTCAGTGCTTCGATATTTGCAATCATGCATGAAATAGAAGGTGCTATAAGTACGCAAATCATGTATATGTCTTTTATAACCTTTGTAGCTGGAATTGTGGTTGTTATTGGTTTAAAAAGAAGTCAAAGTTAACATGCCGAACTGGATTGACACGATTTCATGAAGGAACCTCTTTCAAGCATGGCTGCACCTATTCTTTGTTATTAGAGAATAAACATAAATTATAAAGTTTGTTTAAGTAGAATTCCCTAAATCCCCTATTGATAAGGAGGTTTTATATATTGAGTATGAGACGTTTTAAATATCCATTATATTAGGAGCAATTGCTTTCTTATTCATATTAATATTAACCCTAATTATCGACTCTTTATATCTTTCGCAAGCTTATTTGTTATGTTTTTAATTTTTTTTGAATTAAGTTATTACTTTTACTTCAACAAGCACACGTGGAAAACAAAATTATAATCTCTTGTCCGCTTAACACCTATTCGACTGAACTATTACTTCCTTATTAAATCTATCTCCCACACCATATGATCTGCACCTTTCCCCCAACAATCCTTCACCACATGAATAGGGTCACCAAGTTTTTTCATCCAATACGCTTGAGACGACTTAAATCCCGCATCTAAGCTCGACTTGGTCATGTTGAGTTTGCGCGCTTCGTCAAATATATTAGTTAGTAGAAAGCGACCGACTCCTTGGCTTTGATTTGATACTTTTATGTATACACAACCTATTTCCAAGACCTCGCTCAGCTCTGGACAATGGTTTCTAATAATTTCACCTGGAGGGGTAATCGCAATCGTTCCCAGGAGCTCGTCCTGTTCTTCAGCGACAAAGAAGTAGGTTTGGTCCTTGTTGAATGAATCCTCTACCACTTGCATCAAACGTTGAACTTCATCATTTGTTGAGACTACGTCAGCTAAACCTTCTACTTCAACCACCGTTGAAATCGTTTCTTGAAACAATTCGTGCAATTGAGGCAAATCTCTTTTCTCCACATGCCTGAAAATCACTTTTACCCACCTACCTTCTATTTCTTCTCAGCAACTACATAAGCGTAATCTCCTAGATGACTACTGTAGTTACGCATCACGTTTTCTATATGTCCACTTTCTATGTCTTGCTTGAGCTTTTCGCAACCCTGCGATATTTCCTTTTCTGAGGCCAAGTTGGCAAAAGTCGAAATGCCTGCCCTAACATGTTCATCTAAGTACATACGTGGGTCATACTTACCGCTATAAAGGAAGAAGTCTTGCAAGTTAGGTTGGATGATAAATGTTTCTGCTCCCACTATGTCAAAACCCGCTTCTTTCAGCTGGTCATTGACGACTGATAACGCTGGCATCTGTTCAGCGGATTCTTTCAATGCTATTGGAAAATATTCGTTTAACCAATAGTTATTCATCTGTTCAGGAGTTGAAGTGAAAATCACAAATCTTCCCTTACTCAGAACGCGATAGACTTCTTTAAACGGAGTTAATAGATTTTCAAAGTGATGGATGGATAGTGTGCACGTCACTCCGTCAAACACCCCGCTCGGATACGGAAGATTACTGACATCAGCTACCTTCCACTCTACATTACTAGTTTTAAGCTCGGCCTTATTAATCATTTCCTGAGAAAGATCGCTAGCACTCATGCTTAAACCCGTCTTCTCCATCGCAATCGTATAATTACCAGTCCCACAGGCGACATCAAGAACCTTACTTTTATCAGCTAGTTGCAAGTGCTCGCGTAGTCGGCGGGTGATTTCAGGATCTGCTTTACGCGTGGTATCATAAGTCCCGCCAATCTTGTCGTATAAAGGCTTCATATTTCATCCCTCCACTATTCATTATTTTCAATCACCAATCCAATCTAGTGCCCTTTTCTCAATTTCTTTTGCATAACTTTCTTTGCCACTTATGTAAGATTCAATGTCGTCAGGAAATCGCATAGCTAATTCTTCTTTTAAGTCTCCGTATCGTTGCTTGGGCTCTGGGTGAGCGCGTAAATAATCTCGAAAAGCTAAGTGCCGATCAATTTCTGGAGAGCCAACTTGATAAAAATGAACATGATGTGAGCGTTGATCTCCCCCTTTTTGAAAATATCTCCTGCCCTTAATTCCATTCTCACCTTTAGACTCGTAACCCATTTGTTGCATTTCGTCATTAAAGGAATCGACCATAGATATATCCTGCACAATCGGCATCATATCAATAACTGGTTTAGCCTTAAGTCCTGGCACAGAGGTACTTCCAATATGATGTATAGTTACTATCTCCTTTCCAAAAAGAGCCCGAAGTTTACCAGCCTCTTTCTCGAACAATTGAGGCCATTTTTTGCTGTATGGAATTACTTCTACTTTTCTTGCCATTTCATCATTCCTTTAGATTTCTTTATCTATTAATAGCATATAACATTATATCTTTACAAAAGATTATATCGTATACTAAGATATAATTATCATTTACGATACTATAAGGAGCATTTATATGAACAATAAAAAAATAATTAAACAAATCAATCAAGACTGGACAGATATTTACCATCATTTACATGTAGTGCATCAAGAGAATATTTCACATCAGGCTGTTCGTGCACTACAGTTTATAGAAAAATCGGAGAGTGTAACAGTGGGTGACTTATCCAATCACCTAAAAGTATCTCATAACACAGCTTCTGAGCACGTTAAAAGGCTAATAAAAAAGGGTTACATAGCAAAGATACGAAGTACAGAAGATGAAAGAAAAGTATTCGTGGTGTTAATAGAAAAAGGACATGAAGTATTAAATAAACATACACGTTTAGATGAGCAGAAATTAGAAATTTTATTAGAAGATCTGAGTGCTGATGAGATTGAAAAAATTGAATCTACTTTCACTCTTCTATCTAGGAGTGCCAAACATGTATCTGATAACTAAAATTCTTTTATCAGCAATAGTTATTGGGATCGTTACTGAGATTTCAAGAATCTTTCCTAAATACGGTGGGGTCGTCGCGGCATTACCATTAGTTAGTTTACTCAGCTTAATTTGGCTTAATATCCAAGGTGAAGAAGCAGCTAATCTAAGCAAATTTGCTTTAGGTGTTTTATGGGGTTTCCCTGCCACGGCAGTAATGCTGATCATTGTCGCAATTTCTCTTAAAGCCTCCATACCGTTATATATATCTATTGGACTTGGAACGGGAGGGTGGCTAATCTTCTTATTACTTCAAGATGCAGTAGTGAAAAATGTAACCACCTATTTTTAGTGACATTCCCTTACCTTACTTAAATTGATATGCTGTGCTTAAAATTTGCAGTAACAACACATTCCTATCTACTTACTCAAAAGCTCGATTCATCAACACGATTCTCCAACCATCAGGGTCTTCAATCGTGATCCCTTCTTCTTTCCAATACCCATTTTCGGGCTCTACTGCATGGTATCCCATATCTTGTAGTCGCTCTTGTACATGGTTAATTTGATTTTTATCCGTTATATAAAATACTAATAAGTTATCTTTGGTTGGCGCTGGGCATGGACTTCCCTCTTCGTGACGCGTGAACTCCAAGTGATAATCGGCATTCGGCAAGCCAATAATGACACCTTCGTATCCCCGATGTCCTTGGAACTCTCCGATCTTCTCAAGCCCTAATCCATGTACATAAAAATCAATGACCTCTTCAAATCTATCTGTTGGTCTTGCTACTCTTATTTGAGCTGCTGCAAAGTCTTTAAATTCCATTGGATATTCCCCTATCTGACTATTAATCTAACTTAATATTACGACTTTTCTTTAGTTAAACAAATTATTCTGCCTATCTATTTAACGTTGAATTATAGCCCGATTTCAGTATTTTTAATAATAAATGGTAGAATAAAAATACATTCTAGTGAAGGAGGAGATTTATCAATGACAATCAAGGGTCTAAATCACTTTCTATTCTCTGTTTCCAACTTAGATCAATCTATTAAATTTTATAGAGAAGTCTTAGATGCTAAGTTGTTAGTTAAAGGGCGCACCACTGCTTATTTCGACTTAAATGGAATGTGGCTTGCGCTAAATGAGGAGAAAGAAATTCCGCGTAAAGAAATAGAACAATCTTATACACATGTAGCTTTTACAATTGAAGAAGATCAATTTAACAATATGTACGACAAACTAGTTAATTTAAATGTAAATATCTTATCTGGTCGACCAAGAGATGAACAAGATAAAAAATCAATCTATTTCACAGACCCTGATGGGCATAAGTTTGAATTTCATACGGGGACGCTACAAGATCGCATTGACTATTATAAACAAGAAAAGCCGCATATGGACTTTTTTGACTAAGGCTTGGAGGGGTTTTATGAAGATAAAAGACGATTGGTTTACAGTAACTCAATTGGATGAAAATACTTTTGCTATAAGTGAGTATGGACACTGGGAGAAGGTACATTCTTTTTTAATAATTGGCAAAGATCGCGCAGCACTAGTTGATACAGGGCTTGGAATTGATAATATTAAAAGAGTAACAGACCAGCTTACTGCTTTACCTATCATCGTATTAACTACGCATGTTCACTGGGACCACATTGGAAGCCACGGGGAGTTCGAACATATATATGTACATAAAGCAGAAGAAGATTGGCTAATCAATGGCATTAAAAAACTGCCTATTGAGCAAATAAGGAAAGATGTAAGCCGGGATATTACTAAGCCAACTCCTGATTCCTTCAACCCAGAAACTTACCGACCTTTTCAAGGGAAACCAACTGGATTGTTAAGTGACGGCGAGATTGTTGAGTTAGGTAATCGAGATCTAACCATCTATCATACGCCAGGTCACTCTCCCGGCCATATAGTGATCTTTGATCAATCAACTGGTTATCTCTTTACTGGCGACCTACTTTACGATGAGACACCAGTTTACGCTTTTTTTCCTACGACCAGCCCAGATGATTTAGTCGATTCACTAGAAAAGATTTCAAATATTCCTGGAGTTAATAAAATATATGGTGGCCACAATTCAGCAGGTATCGAAGCTAGTATACTTAGTGAAGTGAAAAGAGGGGTAGATTATTTAAAGCAGAATAAACTGGTTAAATTCGGTACAGGGGTGCATGAATTTAAAGGGTTTAGTGTTAAGTTTTAATAGTGAAGTATAGGTGGTTTAGAAAATGAGTTATAAGTGGAAGACATGTCCGCTAGAGATAAAACTTTTTGTTGAAGAGTTTAAAAATAGTATTAAGAACATTTTAAACGATAACTATGTTGGTTTTTATTTGCACGGTTCACTAGCTATGGGAGGCTATAGCCCTTCCAGGAGTGACCTAGATATTTTAGTCGTTACTTATACCACATTAACAGAGGAGAATCATCGCTGCTTAGCTCGACTCTTAATAGAAAAATCGAATAAACCGACACCTATTGAAATAAGTATTCTTTCTGTTCATCAATTAAATCAATGGAGGCATCCTTCCCCTTTTGAATTCCATTATAGCGAGGACTGGAGGGGTGAATTTGAAAGTATGTTTTTAAACAACAATTCATTTATACCTTCCAATGAGAAGGTTACTACAGACCCTGACTTATCTGCTCATATTACTGTAACTATTCACAGAGGAGTATGCCTCGATGGTGAACCTATTGAAGATGTTTTCCCGATAATACCTGAACGTGACTATATATCTGCGATCATGGGGGGACTATAATGAATGTCTTAGAAACATTGAAAACAATCCGGTTTATTGTTCATTAAATTTAATAAGAGTGTTCTGGTACCTTAAAGAACAACAAATTATCTCTAAACTTGAAGCGGGAAATCTAGCAATACAAACGTTTCCAACTAAATATGAAAGTGTAATAAGGAAATTGTTAGCCCAGTACCAAGGCAAAGTTAATTCCTTACCCAAAAATTATGAATTAAACTCATTAAGAGTTTATATTGATAATGAAGTTCAACGCATTTTAAAGTCAAATTAAGGAGCACACCCATGAAAAAATTTTACATAGCTTCAAGCTTAAAAAACATTAACACTGTGCGCGAAGTAAGCCAGGACTTAGTTAACAGAGGCTTCAATCATACGTATGATTGGACTCTAAATGATAAGGCTTCGACACTTGAAGAATTAAAAACAATTGGGCAATTAGAAAAAGAGGCTGTCAAAGAGGCAGATTTCGTAATTGTCCTATTACCCGCAGGAAAGGGAAGTCATATTGAATTAGGGATAGCATTAGGACAAGGCAAAAAAGTGTACCTCTATTCCCCGAATAGTGAAGTATATAATGTGGAGACAACCAGTACATTCTATCATATTCCTGAGGTTGAAATTTTTGAAGGTACGCTCGATGAACTTATTAAGTTTGTAACATACAATGAGTAGAAACGTGCAATGATAATGCCCCTTACAATAATGAAGAGACGATCTCGAATCCCCGAGATCGTCTCTTTACATTTATTTATATTATCCTGCCATGAACGTCGTCACGGCATCTACCAGACTATAAATACCAAGACCACTAACAATCAAAACAATTACTCCACCGATGATGTTTAGCTTCAAGGAGTTTACATATTCACCCATAGCATTCTTATTATTCAAGACAATCAATAAGAAAACGGCTATTATCGGCAAAATCAATCCGTTTAAAGCTTGTGCAGTTAAGATCAGTTGCATAGGTTCAAAACCGATTGCTGAAGTAATAATGCCTATCCCAATGACAGTACTGAAGATCGCTTTAAATTTCCAACTACTAAAGCCTGAACCCCAACCTGTTAAGCCACCGATTGTATAAGCAGCACCTAAGGGAGCCGCCATTGCTGAAGATAGCCCTGCTGCCAACATACCGATGCTTATAAATGCTACAGACCAGCCACCAAGTGTCGGTTCTAATGCTGTTGCTAGAGCTTCCACCCCAGCCGCTTCTGTTCCACGAATGACAGCGCCCGCAGTAACAATCACTGCGATCGTGATTAATCCTCCAACAGCTATAGTCAAAATAGTATCCCAACGAGCCTTTTTAAGATCAGCAGGGTCTTTCCATCTTTCCGTCGCTCCTGAGGCGTGCATGAAAAGGTTATAAGGGACAACGGTGGTTCCAATTAAAGCAACAATAATTACAATTGACCCTGACGGAATAGTTGGAACGAATGCCCCTTCCATCACTGCAAGCACATTCGGTCGAATGACGATCATGGTCGTCAAGAAGGTAATGCTCATCACAATAACTAATCCGATTAATATTTTTTCAAACATCTTATAAGTTCCTGTTAAACCTAGAATTAAAATTACAGTACCTATAATTGGCGCAATATAATTTTGAGGGATTCCAGTTAATAGAGAGATTCCTAGAGCTCCACCAGTAAGGTCGCCTGCCATATAGGCGGCACACCCTATACCGATTGAAAGCCCGATTAAAATAACTGCCCCATACTTCAGAACAGGCCTTTCAAACTGACTCCGGACAGCTTCACCTAATCCATTTCCTGTGATAATCCCTAAACGTGCTGCCATCTCTTGCAAGAAGATCGTCGTTATTATAGCAAAGACAATCGCCCAGATCAGCGCATACCCAAACGTTGCACCCGCTTCAGTAGCTGTAGATACAGTACCTGGCCCGATAAAGGATGCCGCGATGATCGCTCCTGGTCCAATTACCTTTAATTTTTCTTTCATCCTCTTCCAAAGTGACTCTTGCTTCATTCAGACAACCCCTTAAAACCTTTATATCGCTACTTCTCATCTCTATTTGTTCGTCTTCCCCTTTCAAAAAACATGCAAACTACCTTCAATAACTTATTTAAAAATAGTCGTTGACAAAAAAGAAAGAAGGGTTTAATCTATAAATCGTAATCATTACGATTTAATTCAGATAAAGAGGAGAGGAAGAAAATGAAAAGATTACGATTACTTTTTAGCTTAGCAATATTAGTCCTAATGAGTTTTTACTTAGTAGCATGCCAATCTTCAGACGAGGAACAAGCTGAGGAAACTGGTGAAGAACCAACTGAAGAAGAGCATGATCACGAAGAAGACGACCATTCTCATGATGAGGATCAAGATCACGACGAAGATCATGATCACGATCACGACCATGATGAGGAAGAACATTCTCATGATGAAGAAGATCACGATCATGATCACAGCCATGACCATGACGAAGAAAGCCAGGAAATTTACGATGGATATTTTGAAGATAGCCAAGTTGAAAATCGCGAATTATCTGACTGGGAAGGCGATTGGCAATCCGTTTACCCATACCATGAATCTGGAGAATTAGATGAAGTCTTTACACATAAAGCAGAAGAGGGCGACATGACAGAGGAAGAATACAAAGAATATTACGAAGTAGGATATGAAACAGATGTTGATCGTATTATTATTGATGAAGGACATGTGACTTTCTTTGAAAACGAGGAGGAGTACTCAGGGGAATACACCTCTGATGGATATGAAATCCTTACTTATGAAGCTGGAAACAGAGGGGTAAGGTTCATTTTTGAATTAGTGGAAGGCTCGGGCGAGATGCCTCAATATATTCAATTTAGTGACCATAATATCTATCCTACAGATGCTCACCATTACCACCTATACTGGGGTGATGACAGAGAAGAGTTACTGGAAGAAGTTACGAATTGGCCTACGTATTACCCTTCTGACTTAGATGCAGAAGGAATTGTACACGAAATGATTGCCCATTAAAAAAATCTCCCCCTTGTCTTCACTTGTTGCACTCATGAGAGCAGACAAGTATAAGAACAAGGGGGAATTATATTTTACTTCTTACTAGTAGATAGAAACAACGAGGCATCCTGATTCATAAATATTTGCTTCCCGTGATGGAAGGTTCTAATATCATTTGGTTGAAAACCCACTTCCAATAAAGAGTTTTTAAGTTCTGCATGGACAAAACCATTATGAACTTTCGGATGATTAATTTGTTCATTTTTATCAAAATCAACGATCAATAACTTGCCACCGTCATTTAAAATCCCATGTAGTTCCTTTAAAATCTTTACAGTATCCGGGATATGAAGTAAAACGAGCGAGACCAAAACAATATCTGCTTTTATATTTGGAGTCTCTTGGGTCAAATCAGCACAAAGCACGTTAGCATTGCTGAGCCCTCGCTGTGATATTTTTGCATCTGCAACTTCCAACATACCCTGTGAAGAATCCACTAATAATACTGAGTTTACTAAGTCAATCAGCTCTAATCCGACTAAACCAGTTCCACTCCCATAATCCATGAGTGATTCAGATTCACTATCTTGTAATTCAGATCTTACTTCTTTTAATATGACTTCAGCTAATGCTTTTCTTTCTTCTGTATCATAGCGTTGCGCCATTTCTTCAAATACATTTTCGTCCATGTTAGAACTCCTTTTTGTAATAAAATTTTTATTGCAGATATAGTACACTAATGTTAGTCGTATTGCTACTTTGAAAAATTAAGTAGTTTTGATAAAGTACCTATTAAAGGAGAGAATTTGCTTGTCTTTCAAGGGACATATATAGAAATGAGGGGTGCGAGTTGTTAAAAAGAAAATATGGTGATCATCATGGCTGGAAACGTGTACTAAAAAAGAGCTTTACAAAGACTTTCTTTCACACAAATGAATTTAATGGGCATGCGTCTTTAATACATATTCAAGAGGTAAGTGAGCCACTATCAAAAACATATGGTAACAAGGAAATCTGCATTGTAGATAATGGTTATTCCTGGCTTCATCATTACCCTACAAATGAATACCACTCCGTGACTACTATGTTCAATTCAAATGGAGAAATTGTTCAATGGTATATAGACATTTGCTTACAAAATGGTGTGGAAGATGGCGTACCTTGGATGGATGATCTATTTTTAGATATTGTAGTCTTACCCTCAGGTGAAATTATGCTGCTTGATACCGATGAACTCGAGGAAGCATTTGAACAAGGGGTTATTTCCGAGTATCAATATAATTTAGCCCATAAGGAAGCAAGAGAAATAATTGAACTTGTACATAAAGATGAATTTAATTTAATAAAATTAGCAAATGAGCACAAAAAGATTTTGGCTCAGGAACTAAAGTAATCTTGAAATAGATATGAATATTCATTATCAAGCTTTTCCTATTTAAAAGAGTTGGAAAGAAAAATACGTGAATTCCTATTTGAATTCACGTATGAAATAATATGTGATCGATAAATTAAGGCAAGTCAACCTTCTAACTGATCACAAAGCTCTTCCCATTCATGCTCTAAGTCCTCTTTTTCCTTATATAGCTGTTGTAGTAATTCTAAGTCTTCCACTTCCAATAATCTTTTGTCTAGGTCCGCAATTCTTTCCTCTAAATTGACTAAACTAATTTCCAAGTTTTCATTTTGCATGTGTTGATTCTTTTTCGGTCGTTTCTGAGGTAAAGGAACTTCTTCCTTTTCCTTCATTTCTATTTGTCCTGTGTCTTCTTTTAATTGCGTCATTTTTTCCTTGGCCCAGGTATAGTTCCCCTCAAAGCAATGAACTCTCTTTGATTCGATCCAATAAACCTTTCCAAATAATTTATTTAGAAAATACCTGTCGTGCGACACGGCTACTAAGCTACCTTTAAAGTCATCAAGGGCTTCTTCCAGCACTTCTCTTGATTCAATATCTAAATGGTTCGTTGGTTCATCTAAAATTAACACATTAATATCTTGATACATCAATTGGGCTAACCTTAAACGCATCCTCTCTCCACCACTGAGCTGAGAAACTTTCTGGAAAACAGCGTATCCATAAAACATGAATCTTGCTAAAATACCTCTTGCCTCTCCCTCTGTTACTTTCACTTCTTCTCTAAACGTCTCTATCACTGTTTCGTCTTCAATGGAAGAGAAAATACGTTGAGATAGGTATCCGATTTTAACGTTACGTCCGACCCGCACCTCACCTTCGTCTGGTTCAAACTGGTCCAAAATTAACTTTAGTAAGGTTGATTTTCCTGTTCCGTTTTCTCCTATGATCGCTACTCGGTCTTGGTAGGTAATATGCATATTTACATCCTTAAATAATAAGTTGTCACCAAAGCTCATTGCGACACCTTCAAGCATAATAACATCATTCCCACTTCGATCAGAAGTCTCCATCTCTAAGTTCATTTTCTTCCGGTTTAGGATCGGTCGATTCAGTTTTCTCATTCTCTCTAATGCCCTTTCCATGTTTCTTGCTCGTCGATGAAGTGCTGCATTTGGTGGGTTGGCTCTGTTGGCCCAATCTCTTAAGCGTTTTATAGCTTCCTTCATTTTTTTAATCTTCTTTTGCTGCTCTTCATAGGCTTGGAATTCCCTTAGGAGCTTTTCTTCCTTTTCTTTGACAAAGCCTGAAAAGTTGGAGTGATACGTATATACTTCCCCATCTTCCAAGTCAATCACCTTGTTAACCACTTCATCGAGAAAATAACGATCGTGTGAGATGACGACAACTGTGCCACTGTACTCTTTTAAGAAATTCCCTAACCATTCCACCGCCATTAAATCTAAATGGTTCGTTGGCTCATCCAACAATAATAAATCAGGTTGTTTTAATAGCAGCAGCCCTAGTCCGACCTTCGTTTTTTCCCCACCACTTAATCGAGAGAAGGGCTGATCAATTAAGTGTTGAATATTCAAACCGTGAACTATTTTTACAATACTAGATTCGGTTTCATAACCACCATTATTCGTATATTGATCTTGTAAATCTCCATATTCACTGATGAGATTTTGTAGCTTTTCAGGGTTTGTCTCGCTCCCCATTTCAGTCTCTAGCTTTTTCATCTTTTCTTCCATTAGAATTAAAGTAGAAAACGCTGATCTTAATATATTTTTTGTCGTCGTTACATTATAGTAATCCGGGATCTGAGTCAGATAACCAATGACAGCACCTTTCTTCCAATGTATTTGACCAGTATCTGGCGTTTCCATATCTGCGAGCAAACGAATTAACGTTGTTTTCCCGCTACCGTTTCTACCAACTAAACCAACTCGTTCTTTTTCTTTTATTTCAAACGATATATCTTCAAAAATAGAGTTTCCTCCATACATCTTTGCAATTTTATTTACGCTACATATAATCACGTTAATTCCTCCTTATAAATACAAAAAAGCCATAGGAAGACATATCCTCCCATGGCTCAGGTTTAGAAGAACACTAAAGATACTCGATCAGTGTTCTATTCCATAAAAAAAGGAATGCATGAAAATGCACTCCTTCAACCGTCTTTCAATCATGTGGGTTAAGAGATGTTTTTCACTGTTTTAGTTTGCTATGGAATTGTTAAAAAAGGACATACCTATCCCGTTAACAATTACAGCAGCAAATTTTGCACGGTATAAATAAAGGAACTCAACCCAATATCCGTGCACTAAAACAGTTTGATTAAACATCTTACCCCACCCCCGCTTCTTTAAAGCTAGCTTTATCTTAGCACTTAGAGAGTTTTTAATCAATTGGTAAAATTGAGATTTTTCATTATTGGTCTACTAAGTGGCTAGGCATCTTTCCAACGTACTTAGATTGCGGCCGGTAAATTCGATTGTCTTCTGCTTGTTCGATTACATTTGCTGTCCAACCAACCACGCGGCTAGCAGTAAATGTTGGTGTGAACAATTCACTCGGCATTTCTACAGCACGCAATACCGCAGCTGCGTAAAATTCTACATTTGTATATAATTTGCGTCCTGGTTTATACTCTTCTAATAGCTCTATAGCAAGATCTTCCACATAGTTCGCTAGGTCCAGCCAGTGATCGTCGACCGTTAAGTTTCGCGTAACTTCTTTTAATGCTTCGGCTCTAGGGTCTTGTGTTTTGTATACACGATGGCCAAAGCCCATTAACTTTTTCCCTGATTCTAGTCGGTCTCTTAGCCAAGGTTTTGCATTTTCTTTCGAACCAATTTCATTCAACATTTCTGTTACTTCAGTCGGTGCCCCGCCGTGTAAGGGCCCTTTCATCGCTCCAACAGCTCCTGTTATTGCGGAGACCATCTCAGACTCGGTTGAAGCTATAACTCTTGCGGCAAATGTGGAGGCATTCATGCCGTGTTCCATCGTTAGAACGGTATAGGCATTTAATGCTTTTACATGCGCTTTCATTGGTTTCTCACCGTTTAGCATATACAAATAATTTGCCACGTGACCAAGTTCCTCATTAGGTACCACTGGTTCCAGCCCATTTAGTTTTCTAAAACGAGTTGCTATGATCGTAGGTACGAGAGCTGTTAACTTAATAGCTTGCTCCTTTGTTGGTGGCCATTGAATCGTTTCATCTCCCAATGCAGACAAACTAGTACGAATCACGCTCATCATATCAACATTCCGAGGAAGATGCTCTATTATGTCACGAACATGATCAGGTAACTCTCTATTCTTCTTAAATGTTTGGTTCAAACTCTCGTATTCTTCTTCAGTTGGAATCTTTCCATACCAAAGTAAATAACAAACGGATTCGAAATCATATTGAATGGCAAGATCTTTCGCACTATACCCTCTATAAATAAGAATCCCTTCATTCCCATCAATATGGCTAATATTAGTTTCAGCTGCCACCACTTTTGTTAATCCTTTATCTATGGACATATCCTCACTCCTATAATTTAACTTATTTTTATCATATAGGAATTATTTGATTATTAAAAATAGTTATTTTTGTTATAATTGATTAATAAATTTAATTAATTGAAGGTGAAAATGATGAACACATCGTGGTTACGTACATTTGTAGTTGCAGCAAAATATGAAAACTATCACAAAACCTCAGAAATTCTCTTTTTATCTCAACCTACTGTATCTGTGCATATTAAACAATTAGAAAAAGCAGTAGGCGTGAAGTTATTTAGTAAGTCTGGTCGAAATGTTCATTTGACCCCCTATGGTAGAGAATTTCTAAACCATGCCAAAAGTATTTTAAATATCATGGACGATAGCCTTGTAACGATCGATCGTTTACGCCAAGGTTATTTTCAGGAATTAACGGTCGCCGTCTCTCCACTAGTTGCCGCCACTTATTTACCTTATTGGATGAAACAATTTGTGAAGGCTCATGCTCAAATAGAAGTCGTCATAGAAGTGATGGAGTCAGAGATAATCCCAGATGCCATTGTCCAAGGTAAGGCTGATTTAGGTTTATCTAGAATGGAAAGTAAGAGACTAGAGGTGACATGTGAGAAGTTATACGAGGAACCGCTAAAAGTCGTATGCCCTCATGATGGCGGAGATGCCGAATCAAGTTTACCGATTGATTTGGAACAGTTAATGCGAGAAGAACTTCTTTTGACACATAATCACCCTGAATACTGGGAGAACATGATGATAGAAATTAAGAGTATTTATCCACATGTCAAAACAATGAAAGTTTCCCAAGTGCATGTGACAAAACGATTTATTGAAGAAGGAATCGGATTTTCATTTCTACCAAGATCGATCGTCAAAAAAGAGATTATCGAAGGGAGAATCCTTGAAGTGAAACCCGCTCCCTTATCCCTTCCCAAAGCAGCAACCTACGCTATCACAAAGCATAAAAGCGAAGAAACTTCTAAATTTATTGAGACGGTTAAGAGATTGGTTTAACTAGACTTGAAACGAAACTTCTTAAATTACGTCTAATTAAATAAATTGGGGTGATTTGTTATTAAATTTATACCGTTGAGTGTAGTAATTATTATCACTCTATTAGTAGGGTGTAACAATCAAACTGAATTGGAAGATGGAAGTGTAGTTCACGACGAACAAACCTCAGCAGACAACTACAACTTCGGAGATAAGGTTATAGAAATAGCGGATAACATGGAGGACTATGAAAAATGGTGGGATCACTTTAATTATAGTGAGAGTCGACCTGAAATTAATTTTGAAGAATCCTCGTTAATCTTCCTACAAACTACTGAAAATTCTTGTCCTAAAGAAATTGATATTATTGAAGTCGACGAGGAAGATAGATTGATTATTGAAACTGCTCAGCCGGGGACTTACTGTGACGATATTGGTTTGGAGAGGAGTTTTGTATTAGAGGTTGAAAAAGATACATTAAAAAAGGTTGAAAATATATGGTTTGAGGGAGAAGCTATTCAAAAATATTAACTACTTCTCCCTCTAAAATATGTCCTTCTGCTAAATCACTTAATCTTCCTTCACTACCGTCCCTGAAAAACGATCATGTGGAAAAATCGCTCCAGTATTACCTTCGAATTCTTTAGGGTTTTTCAAATAATTAAAAGTGCTCACGGTATCCCTATAACCCATGCGTTTAAAGAGTTGTTTTGATGAAAGTTCCGATCCATTTTCACTTTCTAAGAGCAATCCAGCTTTTTTGTAACCAAGCGTTTGTCCGCATTGACGTAACTGCGCATACTCAAGTGACCACATGATGACGGTTGGTGTCACTAAACTACGAACTGCTTCATTTTTCACTTGTTTCTTCAATAAATAATCAACACTCGCAGTCAATACACTTGAAATTGCAACGTCAATTAAATAAGCCTTAAAGCGTTTCTTTGTGATGGGTTCCATTACTGATCCTCCTCGAATTTCTTCTTATTCTTTTAAAATAGAATGCTTTTGATAAGCTTTATAGTAACTGATACCAAAGATAATAGCCATGAAAACGGGAAGCAGCTTCAATAGTACAAACGGTGTTTCAAATATCAATGCTTTACAAAACAAGGAACCTTCCATGCTCCAAAGACCATCAAAGTACAAAGTCGGTTGATCACTGAAGAGCATAAAGGAATATATTAAACAAAACATACCCAACACTAAGCAATAATTCATAACCCTTTTGTAATAATTACCCTTCGATTGACGATCGGAGAAGATTTCATTGTGATTCCCCGCTTCTTTTTGCCAATATCGAATGCCACCTAACCACGATCCTTTTAGATAGGTCCAACCAAAATCCTCATGAAGCCCTATGTACTCCTCGGATTTTCTCTTTGACATATATTCCTGGCAATCTAAGCGAATCACATAGCTATTGTCGGTTTCTTCGAAAGTATATATTCCGAATCCGTTAATATTCGTACAACGATAACCTTTTTGTAATTGTTCATTCAGCCACTTCTCTTCTTTTTCTATATCAAAGAACATTTTAATTATTTTCATTTGGTTCACCACCTTCGTACAATGACACTATATGAGATAGCCTCTCATTTTCCCTACTCAAAATTTCTTTTCCTTCTGTAGTGATCACATAAAATTTTCTCCGGCCGGAATTCCCAACAGGTTCAATCCAACCATGTTTATTCAAATTTTCAATTGCTCCGTATAATGTACCAGCTGCTAAAACCACCGTGCCGTGACTTAAATTTTCTACCTTTTGCATCACAGCATAGCCATGAAGTGGTTCACGCAGGGCTAATAAAATGTAATGCATCGTTTCAGACAACGGTAATAATTTATGTTGTTTCATATTCTCACCCTTTATTAAGTTCAACTATATAGTCTGACTGTATAATAATATAATACAGTTCAACTGAATAGTCAAGGCTTCTACTAATTCATAATAAAACGACTCACTCTTTATGAGTAAGTCGTTTGCAAATTTATATTTATTTCGGCATCTCTTCTTCCTTAACCTCTGCGTAAGTCATAACTACATCATTCTTCAAAGTGAGTTGAACATAAGCTCCTTCTCTTAATTCACTAAGTGCAGTAAATTCTACGTCTTTTTGTTCGCCATCTTCATTTACTGCAGGAAGTTCATAAATGACGGATTCTCGTTCTCCTCCGATGATCCCTGCTTCATCAATCTGGACATACCAATACTCTTCTTCTATAAAAGGATTGAGATTGGCTTGGGTGGTTGCTGGCAAAGTAGAATAAATCCAAGTAAAAATTACTCCAACCAACAATATTCCCAGAAAAAAGATACCTGTCTTTTTCATTTTTTCCCTCCTAAACATTACTCCGCTCATCCTTCAAATGACACGTTGCAAGTTATTTTATATACTCCTTTTCACTACTTTCTTGTAATACATGAGGGAGATCAGTGCGAATATGGAATATAATGTGATGTAGACTCCCATAACCGTTAGCATTGGTGTCCATATTTCATTACCAAATAAGAACCCGCCTGCATTTACTGCGAAGTATGTGTGCAATAGCCCGATTAATAATGGGATCCCGAATGTGACAACCATTTTAATAGTAAGACCTTTTAGAATTTCGTTTTCAGTAAACCCTAGCTTTCTTAGGATGTTGTAGCTTCCCTTTTCATCTTCACTTTCTCCGATTTGCTTAAAGTAAAGGATACACCCTGATGTTAAAAGGAAGGCAAACCCTACGAATCCAACGATAAACATCACCAAACCTGTACCCTGCATTTGCATATTATACTGGTTTATTTTTGATTCGAATTGTGAATAATTGTCTTCATTCATGAGTTGATAAATGCTCTCGCTGTCTTCTCCAGTAATATCAATCGCAAATCCTTCACGAGGTTGGTTCATTTCCTCATCATAATTATGATTTTCCTCAAGTTCTTCGTATACTTCATTTGAAACAATAGCTTGAGGAGATCCGTAAGTGACAAAGGATGACAAAATTGCATTCTCACCCATCGATACTAATTCAACATCACGTTCATAATCATCGCTGATCAGCGTGATGGTTTCGTTAAGTTTGAATTCAATGTAGGAGTCTAGAAAATAAGGGACACCAGTGATGATGATTTCATCTCCCTCGACCTCAAATCCATCGACATGTTCTTCACTAACCATACTTAAAGCTAGGGCTGTATCGAATCCCCCTGGAGCCTCTGCATCAATCGCGATCGCGTCACCTTCCACATCATAAGAGACGGTTGGAATATTGACTGTTTCGTGTTCAATATCATTTTCATTTAACAAATCACTGTAGTACTCCATGTCTTCTTCTTCATAAAAAGTATAGTCATTCGGTACAGACGCCTCAATCGTGTCCTCCACCGAGTAGTAGGAGATATACGAGAGTGACATTAAGCCCATACTGATTGCACTAACTACACTAATTAAGGTAAGCAGGAAGGCATTTGACTTCATTTTAAACATAATGCTCGTAAGTGAGAGCACGTCATTCACATTAACATGACCATTTTTAGACTTTCTGAGCATATTCAAAAGAAAGGCGACAGAAAACTTAAAGGTAATATACGTTCCGGCAATCGTTAGGAATAAGACCCCGAACATTAAAAATATAAGGGCATTCGTAAAGTTCATCATACTCGCTGACAACCAATAGCCGGAGATAATCATAACTAGACCAAGCGTGCCAAATAGAACCGTTACTGCACCCATCCCTCTATAACTCGCTTCACTCGATTGCTCTAGTTTAAGCATCTTTATGAGACTTGTTTTCTTTAAAAAGATATAGTTTTGTGCCAGCAACAGGGCGAAAATAAATATAAATAGTAAAGCAGTCTGAATCACAGCTTCGATGGAAAAGGTCATTCCAACAGATAGATCGATCTGCATCAGGCGAAGCAAGACCATCAGTAGCATTCTGTACACTAAAAAGCCGAGTGCAATACCTATAATTAAGCTCCCGAAATAAATCACTGCGTTTTCTACAATCAGCATTCTAAATATTTTCTCACGAGTCATGCCAATCAATTGAAACAAGGCAAGCTCTCTATTTCTTCTTTTTAAGAAAATCGAGTTTGCGAACATGACGAATGTTGCGATAATGACAATTAAGAGCACAGAGCCAACGATAAATCCTGTCGACATTAATTCACTCGACGTCAGCTCCTCGGCTACCCCATCATCCTGAGACATTAAAACAAATGAAAAATAAAGTGCCACACTAAATACTAGCGCAAATATATACAGTGTATAGTTCTTAAGATTTTTAAAGAAGTTCTTCAAAATAACCGAGTTAAGACTCAACGCCGACACCACCAAGCACACTTTGCGTATTCATTATTTCTTTGTAATATTCTTCTTGCGAACGATCCCCTTTTCTAAGCGTGGAATAGATTAGACCATCTTTTAGAAAAATTACTCGACCTGAGTAACTTGCTGCAGTGGCGTCGTGAGTTACCATCATGATGGTAGAGTTACTTTTGTCGTTTAACTGTTGAAGTTTCCTTAAAAGGTTGCTTGCTGCCTTAGAATCAAGCGCACCAGTCGGCTCATCAGCAAAGATGATTTTCGGCTGGTGGATATATGCTCTTGCCGCACTCGTCCGTTGTTGCTGACCACCAGAAATTTCACTTGGGTATTTCCCTTTTAGATCATAAATTTCAAGCTCTTCAGCAACGACTTTGAATTGTTTTTCAACTTCTGCTTTCTTCATACTTCTAATAGAAAGTGGTAGTAGTATATTTTCTTTCACAGTTAAGGTGTTAAGTAAATTGTACTCTTGGAACATAAAGCCAAGGTCGTTCTTTCTGAATTCTGCAAGTTTCTTATCCTTTAGAGCAGTAATATCTTGACCTTCTATGAAAATATGACCACTTGTGACTCGATCGATCGAACTCAGCACGTTTAGTAATGTCGTTTTACCTGAGCCAGATGCCCCCATTATAGAAACGAATTCACCTTGTTCAATCGAAAGGTCAATTCCTTTTAAAACTTCTGTTCGGTTCACTCGCTTGCCATAAGATTTTTTAATCCCTTTTGCTTCAAGAATCATCACGGTCCCTCCATTGATTTGATAACTTCATTTTACCCTGTTGCTCCTTCTATTTCGTTTGATTCTTGTGACGAATACACAAAACCATGTGACATTGTTGTCACATGGTCTTCACCTGTTGAAATGTATTCTTTTTAGGGAAAGTAAGCGTGATTGTCGTGCCTTCCCCATAGATAGATGTTATATCGATCGCAATGTCCATAGCATTCGCCGCTTCTTTCGTTAAATACATCCCCATACCTGTTGCTCGCATATCCCCGTGATCACTAGTGGAGGTAAAGCCGGCTTCAAATACGCGTGGAAGATCTTCCGCTTTGATTCCACGTCCATAGTCGGTTATTTCAAGCTTCGCCCATCCTTCGCTTACATCACTCGAGATCGTAATGTCACTATCACGAGAATATTTAACACTGTTTCCGATAATTTGATCGACCATAAAGGAGAACCACTTTAAATCAGTTTCTATATGAGTGATATTCAATTCAATATCAAACCCTATTCCTTTTTCGATACAAATCGTCCGTAATTTTCGAATCGTATTAGATAGGATCTCCTCGATATCGACCGTTTCGATATATAAATCATTGCTTATGTTTACGAGTCTTCTTTCAAAAAGCATTTCATTTAAAGTCGCATCAAGCCTAAGCCATTCCTCTTCCAGCCTTGCCCCTTTCGATCTATCCAAGTCATCAATCAACAACTTCATCGTCGTCATTGGCATCTTCATGTCATGAATCCATCTCGTCAGCTCATCTAGATTTTCAGCAGTCTTCTTAGATTCGCTTTCCAGTATCTGATTGTGGTGTCTCTTCATGACTGACAGTTGATCGTTGAGTCGTTGCTGATAAGGGGTTTCCGGTTCCGGCAAACTGTCCGTTTCATCAATTTTTTCTATTTTCATTAACTCTCGCCAATAATTTCTCCCTCTTGAAAAGTCCCAAAGCAGGAATAGAGATAAGATGACAGTGTTCATGATCACGATATAGATCACAGAGAAATTCGGAATATCTGTATCCAGCAAGCCAAGTAGCAAGATAGAAAGATTGAAGCCAATAAAGAGAATTAGCCATGGCAATATCTGTTTCATGTACATGGCCCTCACTCCTTAAGCATGTAGCCGAGACCTGTTTTAGTAATGATCGCGTCTTCCAGCCCAATATCATCAAGCTTTTTCCTAATTCTATTCACATTGACAGTTAAGGTATTATCGTTAATAAATCTAGAATCATCCCACAGCTTTTCAATGAGTGCTTCTCTCGTTACTGCCTGATTGATCTCATTAATCAAGACAGATAAAATAAAAGACTCATTTTTTGTCATGTTCATTTCCGCTTCATTTCTTACCACAGTCAGTTTCTTAAAATCGATCACGGCATCTCTAAATTTCATCACGTGTATATCTTGATTTTGATATTGATAGGTACGCCTTAGCAAAGCTTGTACTTTCGCCACCAACACATCAAAATTAAATGGCTTCTGCACATAATCATCACTACCCAGCTGCATACTCATCACCATATCAGAAGGATGGTTCCTAGAAGATAAAAAGATAATCGGAAGGTTTGAAATATCACGGATCCGTCGACACCAGTAAAACCCATCGTATTTGGGAAGCGTAACGTCAATTATAACTAAATCCGGCTCGATCCGAATAAAATCATTTAATATATTGGCGAAGTCAGTGACACCGTGCACAATGTAATCCCACTCTTCTAATCTCTCTTCAAGTTCCTTAAAAAGTGACTCGTCATCTTCAATTATAAATACTTTTGACATATTCGTTTCAAACCTCCGCTTCTTATGTAAATGGTTTATTTATTACCTTTTTCCAGTACTCACTAAGCCAGCCATTTCTTCATGATATGTTTGAATGACCTCAAATGACTCTTCCGCTAGTATTCCTCCCGTGTAACTATGTACGCGCTGGTCAATATAATCGTTTGACTTAATAAAAGGTTTCATATTCATATATTTATCCTCTACAGCATACACAATATGACGTATGTTGGTCATCACAATGGTGGATAAACACATAATACAAGGCTCGAGGCTTGTATAAATCACGCATTCCCTTGCATGCTGTTGCCAAAAGGCTGCATGATTATTAATTGCCGACATCTCTGCATGTAAAGTCCTGTTTTGATTTGTTTTAGTACTATTATTCCCGCGTGAGATGATTTTTCCTTCGTGCACAATTACTGCGCCAACTGGTAAGTCGCCACGTTCGCCAGCAATTTTGGCTTCTTTAATCGCTTCACTCATAAAATATTCATGGTCCAGCTCTTCCGGGTTTACCATCGCTTTTCCTCCAGTATCATATTATTTTAGCTTCTTCTATTTGAAGAATGATAAGGGCAGCTTTTCACGTGATCGTCCACCATGCCGATCGCTTGCATAAACGAATACATTGTTACCGGGCCAACAAATTTAAACCCTCTCTTCTTCAAATCCTTACTGAGCTGTTGAGATAGTGATGATTGAGCAGGGATTTCTTCATCAGCATCCCAATGATTGATTAATGGCTTGTGACTAACATAACTCCATAAAAAGTTTGAAAAGCTATCAAATTCTTGTTGGATCTCGATGACTGCCTGTGCATTATTTCTCACAGATTGAAGCTTCGAAAGATGTTTAATAACATTATGATGCTCTTTAACATTCTGCAAATCTTCGTCCGTCAATTTCGAACAATAATTTATATCAAAGTTGTGAAAAGCTTCTTGATAAGCCTCTCGCTTCGACAATACAATACTCCATGACAATCCAGCCTGTGCCCCTTCTAAAGTCAACATTTCAAATATATAGTTGTCGTTAGAGGTTGGTATACACCACTCCTCATCATGATATAGTTCCATGAGTTGATTATTTCCTGGCCAAGCACATTTCATCTTTTATTCCACCTTTTACACCTACTTGAGCAATCGTTCCATATTCTTACTTAAATATTATCATACTTCATTTTAAACGACGGAATAATTCATTCGATTTCCCATAACATGAAGTTAGGAATTCATACTTGTGGTAAAATAAGTTAAATTGAGTATATTTAGTGGGATACATTGGTTGAGAGTTAATAGTTCGTGGTTAAATCTATGAAAGGAGTAAAGTGAAATGAAATATCAAAACAATTTCAAGAATATCAACTGGACAATTTTTTCAATCCTTCTGTTCGTCGGTGCTATGTTTTTGGTCTATACGATTTACAATCTGTATAGTACCGCACACATTACTACGGGGGAAGAAGCACAATCTCGTGCAGGATTACGGTGGGGTTTTCTACACACCATCATTGCATTTATTATAGTTTTACTTTCTTCTTATTTAGCTTTAGGGTGGAAACGGATATTTCCTTTTAACGTGCCGATCGCTATCATAATAGCTGGATTGAGTTATATGTTGCTTTTTCTAACGTTCACGATTGGATGGATTGGAATGCTAGGAATGATGGGATTTCTTGTTTCTTTCTTAATCGGGCTTGTCCTGATGGTCTCTTACATAGTATTCTTTTTATTGAAATGCGTAGGCAGAAAAGGATAAAAACTATGTAAATTAAACCACCTCCATAAAGAAGATGGTTTAACTGAACTGTTTATTATTCAGGAAGCAAGACTACTTTCCCTAACTTCCCTGCTTTTTTAAAATAAGTTTGTGCTTCTCTCGCTTCTTCTAAAGGGAATGTACGATCAATCACCGGTTTGACTTTCCCTTCTGAAATAGCTTTTAGCATCTGTTTAAATTCTTCCCTTGTCCCCAATACGGAACCATAAAGTGTAATATGCTTTAAATATAACGTTCTGAAATCGAGCTCAGTCTTTTAGCCACCCGCTGATCCTGAAATGCAGTATTTCCCGCCTTTCTTGAGTACGTGAAGGGCTGTTGAAAACAATGCATCTCCTACCACATCTAACACAGAATCAATTGGGCCACCATTCACTTCTAATATGTCCTCCGCAAGATGATCTGATTTATAGGATAATACATGCGTAGCACCTAGTTCCTTTAACTTATTTTCCAAGTCTAAATCACCAACAATTGCTATAACCTTTGCTCCAAATACTTTAGTGGCAATTTGAACATTTAAAGAACCAACGCCTCCATTTGCTCCCGTTACCATCACCGTTTCTCCAGGTTGAACTTGAATTTGTTCGACCATATGCCATGCCGTCAAGCCACTTACACTGAAAACAGCACTTTCTATATAGTCTGATAGAGGCATATCAAAACAAAGATCCGCCGGCCACACCACATATTCGGCGTAACCACCATCATATTCTGATCCGATGAACGACATATCCTCCGAAATATGTTCCAAACCTTCTTCACCTGATGAAGTAAACGGGAAAAGAACAACATCTTTGTCTAGCATAGACTTGTCCACTGATTGTCCAGCTTTGACGACGATACCAGTTATATCTGAACCAGGTGTGCGTGGAAACCCGACTCCTTCAGGTCGCCACCCAGACTTGGATCCCGTCCCGTAAGCCCCTTCTCTCATCCAGATTTCTGTATTATTTATGGAACAGGCCTTTACCTTAATTAACACTTCATGTTCTTTAGGCTCGGGAATATCTTTTTCGATGACTTTCAATTGATCAACATCACCGTATCCTGTTACTTGAACAGCTTTCATAAGCGTTCACCCTCTTATTTTTGAATTATTATAAGTATTACACATAATAGGCATTGATTATAAATAATTAGTATCAGAAAGTAATGAGGTGGTTTTGTGAAAAATACTCCTTCGGCTATGAGACTATTAGAATCTATTCGTTCATTACTTTATATTCTTGGTATTTTTGGTGGAGTATTAGCATTTGTCAAACAGGAGTGGACGATGTTTGGTCCAAGTGTAGCAATTGGATTAGGTATTGAATCAACTAATAAGAACCGTTTAAGTATTCTTAAACCATACAAGTAAAGGTTTGGAGAAGGCAAAAGGCATATTTAATGTCTTCTGTCATTTTTAATAAAAAACTCAATGGAAAGGATATTGTTACTGTGACAACGCTAATAAACACACTTATGAAAGAAGATAATGGTTAAACTATAAAATAAGTAAAAAAAAGTCTCGCACAAATTTTTGTGCGAGACTTTTCGCTTATAGTGTAGCAGCTTGTTCAATGTCTGAACTTTTTTCTTTTAGTGAAAACTCTAAATCAAGTGCTTCAGTAAGTGTAATCAATGTACTCATTTTGGGTACATCCTTACCACTTTCAATTCTTGAAATTGTTTTTTGTGGGATTCCGGATATCTCTGACAATGCTCGTTGGCTTAATCCTTTTCGCTCTCTAGCTGCTAAAATTTTACCTGTAATATTAAGTATTACAATTTCCTTGTCGCCCTCTTCCATTAACTCTTGACGAAAGTCATTAAAGTTTTTCATGAAAATATCCTCCTTTAAGTTTATAAACATTAAATTCTTTAAAGTTATTGTTTGTTGTGCTTGGACATCCATTCATTTTGTCTCTTTATTGCCCGCTCAATTTGGTTTTTAGGGGTCTCATTCGATTTCTTTTTAAATTGATTTGTTAGTACTATCGAATCAGAGCTGAAGTAAAAAAACAATACACGATCATCTTTTACTCTAAGTTGCCAAATTCCTGACCTTAGAGGTTTGATATCTTTCCTTTTTACTTCACCACTTCTGATTAAATCACCATTTTTCATCTAGATATGAAAACATAATGATTGTTTTTCGATATACTTCAGGTTCTCTTTTTTTAATTTTCCTTAGCCACTCGTCAACGGGCTGTTTTCCTCGATGATCGGCATAATAGAATATATCCATGCCTCCGGCTCACCTCTTTATATAGTATTATTACCTTCGGCATTTGATAACATACATGTTATTAAGTATTATGATAACTTATATGTTATCGTAATGCAAAGGTTTTATATGTTTTTATAGTTTTAGTTTATGATTCACCTTGTCAAGGTTTTAGTCGATTTGGGAAGCGATTAGGTGGAAATGAGGAAGATAAATCACGCTGCTCACTAATGTGGGAAACTTTTCTTTTGAGTAAGCTGCTACAGTTCCTATGGCAGGATTTCTAATTTTGACATATGTATCCTCCAATAATTTTCAGAGTTAAAATTATAAATTTCTATTTAAACGAATAAAGTCATTTAGAAGTTTCATAGATATTAATTATTATTTCTTATATTGATGGTTTCGGTAATCGCGCTTTGATAATAGAATGTCCTTCGAATATTTACCAAGAGAATATTTTAGCTAATATAAACATCACAATCCATAAAACTACACCCACAGAGACAAATAGGAGGAAAATTTTAAAAGCATCCAATATAGAGGAAATTTCAAACCAACCACTTAACAATAGAATCGGATAAACGGTTATTAGCATGATTAAAAAATGTACACCACTTTGCTTAGTAAAACTCCAATGATCTATGTTATAAATAACAGTTGCTGCACCCACAAAAAAAGCTATTAGGCTTGCAACAAATGTTCCTTTAGCATCATAAAACCTACCTTGAAAATATAAAATTAAGGCAATACCTCCCATAATAACAAGTGGTATGCCTCCCCTTAAAAGAGCTTGTGTAATTAACATTTTTGAAACCTTCTTTCCAAAAATATTCTTAGGGACAATGGTCTGTTCGTAGTATAACTCTTAACCTACAAAACACCCCTTCAGATAATCATATCCAAAGGGGTATAGTTTCGCAAATTTATTTTGAAACTTGATTTGTTTGTTTTCACTTCACAAAACTTACTCCACCGTCACACTCTTCGCAAGATTTCTCGGTTTATCCACATCACAATCACGATGTAGTGCTGCATAGTAAGAAATCAGCTGCAATGTCACGACAGATGCAAGTGGTGTTAACAATGGATGCACATCAGAGAATGTGAAGGCGTCTCCTTCTTTGTAGAGGTCTTCTGGGCTGATGATACATGCATTGGCTCCACGGGCAACGACTTCTGAGACGTTACTGCGGATCGAACTGCTTACGTGCTCTTGTGTTGCAAGGGCGATTACTGGTGTACCTTCTTCGATTAAAGCAATCGTACCGTGCTTCAACTCCCCGCCTGCAAATCCTTCTGCTTGGATATAAGAGATTTCTTTTAGCTTCAATGCGCCTTCGAGTCCGACGAAGTAGTCTAGACCACGTCCGATGAAGAAGCAGTTACGTGTTGTTTGCAAGTATTCTTGTGCGATCTTTTCGAGTTGATCTTTTTGATCGCATAAAGCTTCCATTGCGTTCCCGACAATTGCTAGTTCTTTTAGTGGGTCGAAGTCGAGTGTTAGACCTTTTGCTCTTGCTGTATCTACAGCTAGAATGACTAAGACTGCCATTTGTGCTGTGTACGCTTTGGTCGATGCAACGGCAATCTCTGGGCCGGCATGCAAATGTAGCGTGTAATTTGATTCACGAGAAAGAGTGGATCCTGGCACATTGGTCATTGTTAATGCTGGGTGTCCTAATCTATTTACTTCCACTAATACGGAACGTAAATCTGCTGTTTCACCGCTTTGGGAAATAAATACGAATAATGGCTTTTCAGATAATAATGGCATGTTGTAAGAGAATTCACTCGCAATGTGTACTTCTGTTGGTACTTGTGCGATTTTCTCTAAAAATTCTTTACCAATTAGCCCAGCGTGATAACTGGTTCCTGCAGCAATAATATACACACGATCACAGTCAGCCATCGCTTGACGTACGTCTTGATCTAGTTTGATCTGGTCATTTTCATCTTGATACTCTTGGATGATTTTACGCATGACAAATGGTTGCTCGTCAATTTCTTTTAGCATGAAGTGAGGGTACGTACCTTTTTCGATATCACTAGCATCGATTTCAGCTGTGAATGGTTCACGAGTAACCTCTTCTCCATTTAGCTTTTGAATCTTGACGTGATCTTTCGTAACTAAAACAACTTCTTCGTCCATTAGCTCAACGAATTGATCTGTTACTTGTAGCATTGCCATGGAGTCACTTGCTACCACGTTGAAATTGTCACCAAGTCCAACGAGTAATGGGCTTTTATTTTTCGCTACATATACTGTATCTTCTGCATCGTGATCCAGTACGGCTAATGCATAAGATCCGTGTAAAAGTTCAATCGTACGACGGAATGCTTCTAGCGTGTCGTTCGTATCTTTTTCGAAACGTTCCATTAGCTGCACGATTACTTCTGTATCTGTTTCACTGACGAAATTAACGTCACTTAGATATTCATCTTTAAGTTCTTGAAAGTTCTCTACCACTCCGTTATGCACAAGGGTGAATCGTCCTGTTGTGCTTTGGTGAGGGTGTGCGTTTGTTTGATTCGGCTGTCCGTGAGTTGCCCAGCGGGTGTGCCCGATTCCTGTCGTTGCTGTAACGTTTGAATCGACTGCCTCACGCAAAGTCGCAATTCTTCCTTTTACTTTAAAAAGGTCCGTGTTGTCCTTCGATCGAACAGCTACACCTGCCGAGTCATAACCGCGGTATTCCAACTTCTCAAGTCCTGTTAATAAAATTTCTTTCGCATCGTCATTTCCTATATATCCTACAATTCCACACATATGTGTTACCTCCTAGAAGAAAGAGGTAAACAAATCCATACCTAATTTAGGGGCTTTGTTTACCCCTTTCTCGTATTTTAATTTCGTTCACCTTATTTGTATGGTTTGTTCATCAAGTCGCCTTGATGGTTTGCCATGACAAATATGTCGGTTGAGGTGTAACAACCGGGAGGCATCCGCCGAAAGCTCGATGAACCTCCTCCTCGTCAACTACTCATCTTTTACCGTTCGATCAGTAGTCCTGGCGCTTTTTGTTGATTGTAAAGCCTACTATGCTCCTTTCCATTCTTGAATCAAACTAATCACATTTTACTTACATTCCTATCAAAGGTCAATAGGAGAGTTGGGTATACAGCTTCCTTTAAGTGAGGTAATCGAAAATTGACATGCATCCTACGTGAATGAGATCAATATCTCATTTTAAATAGCAGAATGTAAGTCAATTTTCTAATCCACACAGTTCATAGGATGCCTTACTCTATTCTATTCATCATGCAGTCCATATGTTTGGTCAATGAAGTCTGCAATTTGCCTTACGTACTTTTCGCATTCATCTTTGGTAGGTGCTTCTACCATGACGCGAACGACTGGCTCTGTTCCTGATGGGCGCACAAGTACGCGGCCTTTGTCACCAAGGGCATTCTCCACGCGATCGATCTCATCTTGAATCGCTTGATCGGTTTGAACTTCTTGTTTATTGATGACACGCACATTTTCTAATACTTGTGGGAACTTTTCCATTTCCTTCGCAAGGTCTGATAATGGTTTACCTGTCTCCTGCATCACATTTAGTAATTGAAGACCGGAAAGCAGACCATCACCTGTTGTATTATAATCTAGGAAAATAATATGACCAGATTGTTCGCCACCTAAGTTGTAGTTATTCGCACGCATTTCTTCCATCACGTAGCGATCACCTACAGCTGTTTTGATATTAGCAATTTCAAGTTCATCAAGCGCACGGTAAAGTCCGATATTGCTCATGATTGTTGTGACAATCGTGTCGTTACGAAGGCGGCCTTGGCTTTTAAGGAATTTTGCACAGATGTACATAATTTTATCGCCATCGATGATATTTCCTTCTTCATCAACAGCAATTAGACGATCTCCATCTCCGTCAAAAGCTAAACCAACATCAGCCCCTTGTTCTCTAACAGTTTGCTGCAACAACTCGGGATGGGTAGATCCACAATTTTCGTTGATATTTGTTCCGTCGGGCGAAGACCCAACAGAATGAATGTCCGCTTCTAAATCAGCAAATAGATGCGAAGCTAATGTAGACGTGGCTCCATGGGCACAGTCTAAAGCAACTTTTAATCCATCAAAGTCTGTATCTACTGTCTGTTTCAAGTGTTGTAAGTATTTTTGACCTGCTTCAAAATAATTGATTGCCTGACCTACGTCTGAACCGACTGGACGTGGTAGTTCATCTGCTTCTGCATCAAGTAAATCTTCAATTTCCTTTTCTTGTGCGTCTGACAGTTTAAATCCGTTTTCTGAGAAAAACTTAATCCCGTTATCTTCGACTGGGTTGTGTGAAGCAGAGATCATCACTCCAGCTTGTGCGCCAGAAGCCTTCGTTAAATAAGCAACACCAGGTGTAGAAATGACACCTAATCGCATTACTTCTACACCAACAGATAGGATTCCAGCTACAAGAGCGCCTTCTAACATTTCTCCAGAAATACGTGTATCTCTTCCAACTAGTAATTTTGGTTTTTCTACTGCATCTTTTGTTAATGTATAGGCTCCGAAACGTCCTAGTTTAAAGGCCAACTCTGGTGACAATTCCTCATTCGCAATGCCACGGACTCCGTCTGTTCCAAAATATTTACCCATGCTTACACTCGCTCCTTCATTTCTCGCGTCTATAATATTCGTTCTATTTTAATCGATTCTGACTCGAATACGGTCATTTTCTGCTTGCAATCGGATGTTGTCAGGACCTTCAAATTGAACCGTTGCAAAGAATTCCCCTTCTACATAACCATCGACATCAATCCATACGCGAATATCATCACGATCAAGGTCTTCTAAGTCCTCTTCTGTTCCAATGACTGTCACATCTATTTCAGGGTCTTCTGGGTCTAAGAAGGTAATCTCTTGGTCATCTTCTAAGTTCTCTACTTCGACTTCCATTTCCTCGTACACTTCTTCAATCGCTTCTTGCACGGTCACTTCTATTTCTACCGTTTCTGGTTCTATTTTTGTCGTACCAGATGGAAGTGGAAGATCAGCTTCAATCGTTGTAGACTCTTCAATTTCAGATAAATCTACTGATATCGCTTCTAGCATATTTATCTCCTCTAATCGTTCCGTGGTACCAAAAAGAGTTGCTGATACTGGGTCCACTGAAATTCCTTCAAGAACTAAATCTTCACTTAATTCACCTGTAGTCTCATGGCGAATCGGATAGCGTTTATCACTCACTGACACGTCTGCTTCTATTTCAACAGTAGAAGGATTAACAAAAACGTTCAGCTCATTTCCATCTGAGTCATAAACCCTTACTGGTGTATTCGTCGCAATACCATCTTGAGAGAGTTCTGCAAAGCTAACAATCGCTTTTACCATCGCAATTGACTCGACTTCTTCACTGGAACCAGTTACTTCCACCTCTTGTGGGGACACCACTGGAGCACTTGCGAAAACTTCTGACTCATCTATGTCGTTTCTACCCACATAATCAATTTCAACGGGCAAAGTAACCGTGGAACGCTCTTCAATAATAACTTCAATCATCCGCGGTTCTATATAAACTTCTAACTGATTTGGTATACCACTATGCTCAACCTCAACTTCATGTTCTCCAGGTCCCAAATCATTTAAATCTATTTGAATGTCAAAATTCCGCTGCCTAACCGTTTGTGTAATCACACTTCTTTGACCTTCGACAGTCACATTTACCGTATCCGGTACTCCACGCACCACATACTGTTCATCATCTAATATAACTTGTAAAGGCACATTCTCCATCATTTCCGACTCACTTGAATTAGACGGTAAAAATGTGTCATTAGAGCGAGATGTATTTGCTTCATCTACTGCAACCGTCACATATAATAATAAGGCAAGAAACAAAGAAACAATTCTTGTGAACCAAGGGCTTTTAATCAGATTGTCCATTTCGCTTCCCCCTAAAACTCCAAGATTTAGACGTGTTTGTTTGATCTGTTGGATTCAATTCTTTCTGAAGCATTTTACGTAACGACTCTTCATCAAGCTTACGATGCAATTCCCCATTTTTGGTACAGGAGATGCTACCCGTTTCTTCTGATACGATAATAGTAAATGCATCCGTTACTTCACTGACACCCATTGCAGCTCTATGCCTCGTCCCTAATTCTTTAGAGATAAATGGACTCTCACTTAATGGCAAGTAACAAGCTGCCGCCACTATTTCATCATCACGAATAACTACTGCACCATCGTGAAGAGGTGCATTCGGAATGAATATATTTGTTAAGAGCTCACTAGATAATCTTCCACCAACTGATACTCCAGTTTCAACATAGTCACCCATACCTGTTTCACGTTCGATCGAGATTAAAGCTCCAATTCGACGCTTACCTATATAATTACAAGAACGAATAATTGCTTCTATGGAATCAGAGATCGCTTTTTCTTGTGAGGATGTATTTCTAGCAAAAAAGCTTCCTCTTCCTAATTGCTCCAGTGCTCTTCTAATTTCAGGCTGGAATAAAATAATAACTGCAAGAAAACCCCATGTAATAGCCTGGTATACTAACCACTGCACCGTCTGTAATTCTAATATCGAACTGAAAAACCAAATACCTAATATAACAAAGATTCCTTTAAGTAACTGTACTGCTTTTGTCCCCCGTATAACTGAAAATAATTTATATATTACAAACCATACAAGGGCAACGTCTACTACAATTCGTAAAAATTGCAGGAAGTCGAATTCCTCAAAACTCATGCCCACACGCCCTTCACATCACTGTATTAAGAAAAATATATAATAAAATTATATGAATTCAAATTTAAAACAATCATAGCCATTATAGCATATTTCCTGCTCTGGATAAGGATAGGAATTGTATTTTATTTCTTATTTATAAAAAATAAAACGTTGCCCCTAGTCAAACAGACTCGATGCAACGTGTGGATTGGAAATAATTAGTTTGTGTAAAGCTTGCTTACTTCTGTGTAGATGCGTTTTAACAGTACCAACTGGAAGAAATAATGCTTTGCTTATATCTTCTAAACTATAGTCCTCGCAATACCTTAGAAAAATAACTGCTTGGTATTTTTCTGGTAGTTGATAGATTGCTTCACAGATCAGTTTTCTCTTTTCATTTTTCGCACACTCTTCCTCTGGCAAAGGTTCTTTACTTCTGAGCTGATCGGTGTACGTTATATCCTGGCAATCTTTAATTTCGTCATCCAATATGACGGACGGTTTCTTTTTACGCATATAATCGATTGTTACATTCGTCGCTATTCGGTGCAACCACGCTTGAAACTTCTCATGGTCTTGGCAAGAGTTTATATTTTTATAAGCTTTCAAAAAAGTCTCCTGGGTGAATTCCTCCGCATCATGACGATTTCCAATCATTCGATAACAATGACTGTAGATCATTCCTTCGTATTGATGCACAAGCTCCTCAAAAGCATTTTCATTCCCATCTTTAAAAGCTGTAACCCGTTTCCCAACTGCCTGGTTCATACCATTTCCCCCGCAAACTCAACACCAAAATTTTTCTGAAATAATAACTGTCTCATCATTATAATACATCTTCCAATAAATGAGAACTCCATATTCAAAATTTTTCAATTTATTGTTAAATTCGATGGAAATTTTGTGTGGGAAGGGGGTTGAGTGGGGGTTAAAAAATGGTGGGTGGTGATTGGGCTTCCTGACGAGCGATTGGAACGTGCTGACAGGCGATTGGGCTTCCTGGACAGGCGATTGGGCTTCCTGACGAGCGATTGGATCTCGGAGAGTGGGTTCCAAAATTGATATATTATGCTAATCGCTGAAATTCTCATTTGAACGCTGATATAGTTTCATGAACGTTGATATCTTCATCTAGAAGTTGATATAAATTTCTAACTGCCGATATACCTTCCTTAAAATTGATTTACACTAAAAACCAGGCTACCTTTTATAAAGTAACCTGGACTTAGCGAGTTTAGATATATTTTTTTCCTAAAAAGGCAGCGATCATTTCAGCTGCTACTATTGCTGTTTTGTTTTTGTAATCTAATAGTGGGTTCACTTCCACAACTTCTGCAGATGTTAAAATACCTGCATCATGTAGCATCCGCATAGCATAATGCGTTTGCTTATAGGATACTCCTCCATCTACTGTCGTGCCTGTTCCTGGGGTGTGTATTGGATCAATGCCATCTACATCTAAGCTTAAATGAACATGATCAGTTCTTTCCTCCAAGTAGTTAATGGTTTCTCTCATAACTACTTCCATCCCCATCTCTTCAATTTCATGCATGCTGTAAACTTTAATACCTTTTTCCTTAATTAACTTTTTCTCCCCGTCATCAATAGATCGCGCACCTATTATAACTATATTCTCTGGGTCAACCTTAGGAAAATTCCCTTTAATGGAAGTAAGTCTATCATGACCTAGCCCGATACTAGCTGCTAAAGACATACCATGTATGTTTCCAGAAGGTGATGTCTCAGCCGTATTCAAATCAGCATGTGCGTCATACCAAATTACTCCAAGCTTCCTTGTTTGGTCCGAAACCCCAGCAATCGTTCCAATCGCGATACTGTGATCTCCCCCTAGAATTAATGGGAATTCATCTTTGTTATAAATTTCATTTACTTTATTGGCAATTTCAATATTTCCTTGAGCAACTTGATCTAAGTTTCTCAAATTAGTTTTTGGGTCAATACTATGATTTCTAGTATTTTCAATAGAAACATTTCCATAGTCAGACATATCCAAATTCAAAGCTTCCAGATGTTTATGTAAACCAGCATAACGGATTGCATCTGGTCCAAAGTCTACACCATCATTCGGTTGTGCAACTGTTAGTGGAGCCCCTATGATTCCTATCATTTTATTCAAATTAATAACCCCTTTCTCCACTAGCCATTTTATACCTTTTTCAAACTATGACTCAACTGCACAAAATCGTGAATAAATATGCACATATGAAACCGCTCTCATCATTGAGTGTCTCTATAATTGGATAAAACATGCATGTAAAGAAAACTTTGTTTCAAACACAAAAAAACACTTCCTAATAGAAAGTGTGCGTTTGATTCATATATGGTGGAGCCTAGCGGGATCGAACCGCTGACCTCCTGCGTGCAAAGCAGGCGCTCTCCCATCTGAGCTAAGGCCCCAAATATGAAAAAAGAGTGAGCCATGAAGGATTCGAACCTTCGACCCTCTGATTAAAAGTCAGATGCTCTACCAACTGAGCTAATGGCTCAATGTACTATATGAAAAAATAATGGCTGGGCCAGTAGGATTCGAACCTACGCATGACGGCACCAAAAGCCGTTGCCTTACCGCTTGGCCATGGCCCAATAATGGTGGAGGGAGTAGGACTCGAACCTACGAACCCGATGGGAGCGGATTTACAGTCCGCCGCGTTTGGCCAACTTCGCTATCCCTCCAGTTGTAAATGGTGCCGGCCAGAGGACTTGAACCCCCAACCTACTGATTACAAGTCAGTTGCTCTACCAGTTGAGCTAGGCCGGCAAATTGTGCATGGTGGAGGATGCAGGGCTCGAACCTGCGACCCCTTGCTTGTAAGGCAAGTGCTCTCCCAGCTGAGCTAATCCTCCCGAGCACATATTAACAAATGTGCTAAAAATGGTGATGACCCGTACGGGATTCGAACCCGTGTTACCGCCGTGAAAGGGCGGTGTCTTAACCACTTGACCAACGGGCCGTGTAAATAATAATACCCTTCATCAGAAAAGGACAAGTTTTATTATATACACATTTAAAAGCTTTGTAAAGCGACAAAATAAATTCAAAATTTTAAAACAATTACCTCCACTTTATATCAATTTTTTTACAAAAATTCAGTGAAATTTCAAATTAATTAAATTTATTTTAAAAAGTTTTAATCTTCTTTATCCACTGATATAAGCACAATACATAGATCTTAGGTCTTAAGAATTAGCTATTTCAATTTGACTTCTCTAGGAACTCTGATTACGCTAGTAAATGTCGTTAATTTTATTAATTTTGTTAAGTTTTTTTAAAACAAAGTTAATATGCCGCAATTTAAGATACTTCAATATTATTATTCAAAGTTGAAAGGAGGATTTCATATTCATGTAACTATTCACGACCATCACTTTGAAGCAGATACTATTTTATTTGATAAAGACGGCACGTTAATTGATTTTTATTCGGTTTGGGGCAATTGGGGAGAAGTTATCCTCCAAGAGATCGATTCCCGTGTAAAGGACAGAATACCTTTTAATAAAAATAAAGCTGCTCACATGATTGGTTTAAATTTAGAAGCCGAAACATGGGACCCAAAAGGCCCTTTAGCTATCGGCGGCACAGGTGACTTAATTACACTACTTACACATTACTTATATCAACATGAGATTCCTTGGAATGATGCTTTAACACATATAATAGAAAGTTTTGAAGCAGTTAATAAGAATTTCAATTGGAATAAATACATTAAACCAATTAATGGAGTCATTGACTTCCTATCAGAAGCCAAAAGTAACGGGATTAAAATGGCAGTAGTTACCTCTGATTTAACAGAGGATGCCATACTTCACCTAAAACTCTTAGGGATAGATGAATATTTCTCCACAATCTTAGGCCATGATTCAGTCTCTAGAGGAAAACCATTTAGTGATATGGCTGATTTAGCGTGTGAACAGTTAAATGCGAATCGTGATAAAACAATTGTTTTTGGTGACTCGAATGGAGATATGAAATTAGCAAAAAACGCGAATCTTAAAGCTGGTATTGGGGTCACACCTAATAGTGTTGAGAACGCGTCCTATTTACAAGATGCTGAACTCATTATAAACAACTACAACAGTTGTTCTATAAATAAATAAAAAATAAGGGGAGAAATTTAAATGAAAAAGTTAACATTAGCAACAATTACACTACTTACTATGCTAATAGTTGCTGCATGCGGTGGCAGCTCGGACTCTGATGGAGAGCCGTTGCAAGTTTATACGCACAATGATTCTGAGGAAATGGATGCAATGGTTGAAGATATTGAAGAAAACACAGGAATCGAAATGGACGTTCTTCGTTTATCTAGTGGAGAAGGTTGGAGTCGTATTGAAGCTGAAGCTCCTGATGTAGGTGCTGATATGCAAATTGGTATGCTTCACGGTTTTGGTATGAAAGCTGAAGAAGCTGGTTACTTATTACCACATGAATCAGAGGAATGGGAAGACGTACCAGATCAATTTAAACAAGAAGATGGAGAATGGTACGGTACATCATTCTGGTATAACATGATTGCAGTTAATGAAGACATTATGGAAGATAAAGGTCTTGATGTTCCTGAATCTTGGGAAGATTTATTAGACCCACAATATGAAGGTGAAATTGTACTACCTGACCCAGGTACTTCAGGTACAGCATTTTTAGTTACATCTACTATTATGCAGCTAATGGGTGAAGAAGCTGGTTGGGAATACTTTGAAGATCTTGATGAAAACGTAGCCCAGTATACGAAATCAGGAACGGCACCTGCACAAATGGTAGCTCAAGGTGAGTATGCTATTGGAATCACATGGGACCAAGCTGTCTTTGACTATATTGACCAAGGTTACCCTATTGATAGCGTGTTACCAGAAGAGGGTGTTGGTTATAGTTTAGACGTTGCTTGGATTTTTGAGAACACGGAACAACCTGAGAAAGCGAAGGAAGTAATGGATTACTTAGGTACACAGGATTTCATGGAGTTATCAGCGGAATACCGTTCAATGGTAACAAAACCTGGTATTACTGAGGATGAAGGTTTAGAAGAAAGCTTTATCGATTATGATGCCCAATGGGATGCAGATAACCGTGATCGTATAATGGAAGAATGGCAAGACAGATTCTCTAATTAAACCACTTGACCAGCGTCTATAACGTCGCTGGTCTATCAATATTCAATGTACATATAACTGAGGTGATTCTATTTGAGTACAAAAGCATCAACGCAAACGAAAACTAGTAAAATGATTTCTGATTTTCGTAACTTCTGGTCTGAGCCTTGGTTTGCTATTTTGACCTTGGTTTTAGCGGGGGCCATTCTATTATTCATTGTAGTCCCTGTTTTTGCTGTTCTATTTAAAAGTTTTGGAATTGGATCTGGTGAAGTAACCCTAGAATACTATCAAAATTTTTTCGCGAGGTCATATTATTTTGAATCACTAGTCAACAGTGTAAGTGCAGCGATTCTCTCTACGCTAATCGTTGTCTTTTTAAGTGTTTGTATATCTTTGTATGTTACAAGAACTACAAGCTTTCTATCCAAATTTTACCGAGGGGCTGCATTATTACCACTTGTAGCACCACCTTTCATCTTTTCCTTATCCTTAATTATTTTATTCGGTAGAAATGGCCTTTTCACACAAGTCATGAATAGTGCCTTCGGTTGGGAATTCAGTATTTACGGCTTCTCAGGGGTTGTCATTGCACAAGTCCTTGGTTATTTTCCAATTGGTTATATGTTAGTCGAAAGTACGATGCGTAATATGAACCCTAGCTTAGAGCACGCATCAAGTGATTTAGGAGCTAAACAAGGAAGAACATTAAGAAAGATTACACTTCCTTTATCTCAATCTGGGATTGTAAAAGCAGGACTGCTTGTTTTCGTTATGGCATTAGCTGACTTTTCCAATCCGCTGATTATTGGTGGTGGAGAGCCGTTCTTGGCTTCTGAAGCTTATTTACTTGTTGTGGGTCAACAAAATCTAGAACAAGCAGCTGTACTAGGTGTATTCTTAATAGTCCCTAGTTTACTAGTATTTATCTTTCAAACTTATTTCTTGAAAGATACTGGATTAGAAACAATTAGTGGGGAGTCTGGTGCTTCTAATGTTCCACTTTCTCCAAAAGTAAAAGCAATAGTTATGACGATAAACACAATATTCGTCTCATTTATTGTCTTAATGTTCGTCATGGTTGTACTTGGTGCTTTTGTACGAATTATTGGGATAGATAATACGTTCACTTTAGAGCACTTTACAAATAGGAGTGGTTGGGACTCCCTTTACATCAGTATTGTCGTATCATTCTTAGCAGCTATTCTCGCAGCTACAATTGGTATGCTACAAGGTTATTTATTTGCTAGAAAAACGATTCCAGGAAAGAAAGTCTTAGAGTTCTTAACATTATTCGGTCTTGCTGTCCCAGGTACTGTTATGGGTATTGGCTATGTACTAATTTTTAATGGACCACCATTCTTCTTAACAGGAACCGTTTTACTGATTGTTTTAAATATGACGTTCAGAAAAATTGGTGTTGGACTTGAAGCAAGCATTAGTAAGATGCACCAAATTGATACTTCGATGGAAGAAGCCTCAAGTGACTTAGGTGCAGGACCTTATCGGACATTTGGAAAAGTTGTTGTACCATTATTGAGTCCAGCGTTTGTAGCTGGTTTCGTTTATACCTTTATGACAGCAATGGTTTCCATCAGTTCTGTTATATTCTTAATTGCACCAGGGACAAACCTTGCTGCTGTTTATATTTTAAACCTTGCAGAACAAGCACGCGTTGGTATGGCATCCGCAATGTCCTTTATTCTAATACTAATCGTACTATCTTGTATGGGACTACTTAAATGGATTGAGAAGAAAACTGGTGTGAATATATAATTTCCCCTTTACAACAAAGAAAAATGAAGGAGTGAACACTATGAGTAATCAGTCAAATTATCTAGCCTTAAATAATTTGTATAAATATTTTGATAAAATTACAGCTGTTAATAATATTTCGATTGATATCGAACAAGGTGAACTGATTTCCTTTATTGGACCAAGTGGTTGTGGTAAAACTACACTTCTTAGAATAATTGGTGGCTTCCATAAACAGGATGAAGGAACAATTAATCTAGATGGTCAACAAATTGACCACTTACCACCAGAAGAACGTTCTACGGGAATGGTCTTCCAGAACTATGCGTTATTTCCGCACATGTCGGTTTTTAAAAACGTTGAATACGGATTAAAAGTCGAAAAAGTAAAGAAAGAGGAACGTAATAGAAGGATCAAAGATGCGCTAGCTCAAGTACAGCTTGAAGGTTATGAAGACCGAAAACCTAGTGAACTAAGTGGCGGGCAACAGCAACGTGTTGCCATTGCTAGGTGCTTGGTACTTCAACCGAAAGTTCTACTGCTTGATGAACCACTTTCTAACTTAGATGCTAATTTAAGAATGATTATGCGTGAAGAGATTAGACGACTGAAAGAAGAATTAAATTTAACTATTATATTTGTTACACACGATCAGGAAGAAGCTTTAAGTATATCTGACCGCGTCATTGTATTAAAAGATGGAAAGATACAGCAACTTGATCGACCGGACAATGTTTATAACCAACCACAAAATGAGTTCGTTGCAAACTTTGTCGGCCATACTAATATTTTAGAAGGTCAATTTGAAGACCATGACAACAAAACGCTATTCAAGACTGAACATTTTAGTTTTGAGGTTCAAAGTAAATTTTCCAATTCGTCTAAAAACGGAAAAGCCGTTGTAAGACCTGAGAGAATATCCATTATGCCTAATGGGGATGTGGAAGGTAAAATTTCTAAAATCGTTTATAACGGAAGCTTTACTCGTTATTTTGTATTAATCTCTGGTGAAGAGATTATGGTGGATGACTTCAACGCTCATGGTTTAGGTCATTATAAAAGAAATGACCCTATCAAACTAGCATTTCCTACAGATCCACATTTTATCAATGAAAACTAAAAGGAGGATTTTATTTTAATGAGAAAAGTACTATCTACTCTTATAGTTGTATTAATGTTAGCTACACTATCGCACAACCAAGTCCATGCAGAGCAAGAAACAGATCATCAATATAATACAGATCTAGAGATTATGGCTTACAATGTTTATTTTATGTCTAGCGTTCTTCATCCAAAATGGGGACAGAACCAAAGAGCTGAACTACTTGGGGATGTAGAGTTTATGTACGAGCAAGATATTATCATTTTAAATGAGTTATTTGATGGTCAATCATCTGATTTACTATTAAACAATTTGAGAGATGCCTACCCTCACCAGACTCCTATTTTAGGTAGTACAACATCTGGTTGGGACGATACTCAAGGTAGCTATTCTTATGTTGTTCCAGAGAATGGCGGAGTGAATATTATTAGTAAATGGCCAATTGAAGAACAAATCCAGTATGTATTTGAAGATGCATGTGGTCCTGAGGGGATGAGCAACAAAGGTTTTGTTTACACCAAGGTAATGAAAAATGATGATCCGTACCACATTATTGGTACACATATGCAGTCTACAGACTCAAACTGCTCTGATGGGGAGCCAGCAGAGGTAAGGGCGTCACAAATGAATGAAATAAACCAATTTGTTGACGAACATAATATACCTACCGAAGAAATGCTAATTATTGGTGGGGATTTGAATGTGATCAAGGGGTCAAACGAATATGATTCCATGCTAAATCAACTAAACGTTTCAGAACCTGCATACTCTGGGTTTGATGCGACTTGGGATCCTCAAACAAATTCCATTGCAGCTTATAATTATCCAGAGTATGAAGCCCAATTTCTTGATTACATCTTTACATCTAACAACCATCAACAACCTAATTCTATGAACCTTCATGCGGAGGATGTAAAATCTCCATTATGGTCAGTAACATCTTGGGGTACAACTTACGAATATAATGATTACTCAGATCATTATCCTGTTTTTGGAACAATTGAAAACTAAAGTTCAATAGTATAGTTGTAACATTTAGAACGACCATCATACACTTACATTGCCTCTCTTGATAATACTTTCTTAATCAACTTGAGTATTATAGGAGGTGGTGATGGAGTGTATTTTTTGATACTTTAGTTTTAAATTTCTATTATAAGTTGTTTAATACATCCTTACTAAAACAATATGATTACCTCTGTTAAGGTAATTGCTACCACTCGCTATGTTTAACGTTACAATGTTTTAATGCTATAAATACAAAAAATCTGCCTAGACATTTTATCAAAAGTTTTATATACTTCCGATCGTCGTTGTGGCTTTTGTTGATATAAGATTGAGTTAAGAAAAATTTCATTTCTATTTGTCTGGCCAGTGCAAATCATGCTCCTCTACACTTGTTATCTCATTCTTTTCATCAACGAATACTACTTTAGGTTTTAAATACTCGATTTCATCATCTGTGAAATGTCCCATACTTAAAATGATAACTATATCATCTGGTGAAAATAAGTTAGCTGGCGGGCCGTTTAAACAAATTCTCTTCGATCCTTCAGGCGCAGGGATCGCATATGTCTTCCACCTAGCTGCATTTTTTATGTTCGCAATTTGAACCATTTCGTATGGTTTAATATCTGCTTCCTTCATCAATTTATAATCAATCGTGATACTTCCTACATAATCTAGTTCTGCTTCTGTTACGGTTGCTCGATGAATTTTACCCTTACACATTAAGCGTTGCATGAAACATCCCTCTCTCTAATCAATTATTTCACCTCGGGGTTAAGTATAAGGTAGTTAGTTTGAATATTCAAATACGTCATAGGAGAGGCTTAGCAGATCGACTTGGGATAATAACCATAGGCTGAACATACGTTGAACAGGCAAATGACTCATTACATTAAATGAAACTTGTTTTAATTAGATTCCATGCACTTCATATATGTTTATATATTTTCATAAATTCAACCGCCCAAACCTATCAACCTGTAGCTAGTTTACAATAAAAAAATAACGCTATTCACTGGAGAATAGCGTTACAAAAACATTTGTTTAAGAGAGCTTCCTACCGGATTTGAACCGGTGACCTCATCCTTACCATGGATGCGCTCTACCTGCTGAGCTAAGGAAGCATTTGGCTCCAGCGGCAGGATTCGAACCTGCGACCAATTGATTAACAGTCAACTGCTCTACCACTGAGCTACGCTGGAATGGTATTATTATGTCTAAAAAAAATTAAAATATATTGTTAATATATTTTAATTGCTAAATAAAAACTATTCAAGTTTAACATTTATAACAGCCCGGCAGCGTCCTACTCTCACAGGGGAAGAACCCCAACTACCATCGGCGCTAGAGAGCTTAACTGCTGTGTTCGGCATGGGAACAGGTGTGGCCTCTCTGCCATTGCTACCGGATCGTGTTACTTTTTTAGAAGGAATGTACCTTCAAAACTAGATAAGAGTTTATAACCAAGCATCGAAACGTTTCACGTTCGATCGAAGTTAAGTCCTCGATCGATTAGTATTCGTCAGCTCCACGTGTCACCACGCTTCCACCTCGAACCTATCTACCTCATCGTCTCTGAGGGATCTTACTTGCTTGAAGCAATGGGAAATCTCATCTCGAGGGGGGCTTCATGCTTAGATGCTTTCAGCACTTATCCCGACCACACGTAGCTACCCAGCCATGCCCTTGGCAGGACAACTGGTACACCAGCGGTGTGTCCATCCCGGTCCTCTCGTACTAAGGACAGCTCCTCTCAAATT
>NZ_AUHI01000007.1 GCF_000423105.1 Halalkalibacillus halophilus DSM 18494
TTTTCTTCATACATCATGCCGCCCTTTTTAGGGAGAATCTCCGAAGGAAATTGATCCTCATCTGCATATTTCTTTACTGTTTCCCAGCTGAAACCCGTTCTTTTTGATATTTCATTGATCGATAATGATTTCTCGTTTCTTAGTTTTTTGATATGATTAACTTCAGGCATTGCCAGCATCCTTTCATTCCCCTCCACCATTAATTGTTTAGTCACCATTAACGGTAGGGTGTTTTGATTGGGCTGGCAAGCCTTTTTTTTGCTTTTTGTCGATTACAGCGTTCTAAAGTTTTCTTTGCAATTCTCACTACTTTTATTTTGCACTATACAACATGTGCATTTTTTTGATTTAATAAATGAACTAATATGATTTTTAAGTAGTGCACTGACCATTTATATTTGATTATTGTTTGGAGCGGAGGACTATTATTAATAATATATTCACCTATCTCTTTAAATATCATATTATCTCCGCGTATTCATTAACGCATTATGTCTAGTAGGCATAAGCTATAATTGAAATCAATCTTTTGGAGGTGTTTGTAATATGCACGATGATAATTTGGATGTAGATCAAGAGCTTTTGTGTATAAATACAGAGAAGGTTTATGACTGGATACTGAATGAAGCTAACTTTGATCTGAGTTTAACTGATTTAGACTTACCTCTAAATCCGAATAATGGTGATGATCTAGAATGTGATGATATTGATCTGGACTCTGTTTCATGTGTGGTAAGTCCTGCCGAAATCGATCCAATCGTAATATTAGACAGAGAGGATCAAGAGTTTGTAGTAGATGGCGCAGAGGTAACTTTACAGCTTGTGAATATTCGCAAGAACTTTGAAGTAACTATTTTTGTAGACCTAATTCCTGAGCTTGGTGGTACAACTGTTGAGGTTGGATCTGCAGAATTTACACGCTGTGAGCAAGTAATTCTATGTGCACCAGATGGCACCGATATCGACGTAACGTATACTGATTTAGACTGCTTTGTTTGTACTGCATCTTGTGATACCGGTACTACAACAGAAGCGGATGAGTTGGATGTAACGGTAACTGTTCGTTTGTGCCAAAGTATACAATCAACATTTGATGTCACACTTGAGATTGTAGCTGGGTTCTGTCAGCCAAGAGATATTCTTCCGTTCCCTCCTTGCCCTGCACCTGCTATGCCACTTCAGTGTCCTGTCGTATTTCCCAACGGGGTCGCATCGAATGGAAATAATGGATAAAAACTCCACATAGAAATAAAGAGAGGTAATTTTTCCTCTCTTTTATTTCTGTGAAGATTAAGATGATTTAATTAGGAAGAAAGGATGTAGGAATGGATTGAATTTTAAAGGGTCGCTGTACTTACCTATAGAGATCAAAGTTCGGGAGCTGGATTCTAAGTTATTGTTAGCATATTATGCATCAAAACGCGGTTATCATGTTATTATCGGCGATCATATTTTAGTGGAAAACGCAGCTGACCATTTGCCTGCTGGTATATTTTTTTCAAAGGGATACCCACGTGGTTTTCGAAAGAAAGTTATAACAAATGCGAAACATTCCAGACATCATGTAGTCGAATTGGATGAAGAAGGTTTACTCGTTCAGGGAAATAATTATTTATCTGGAAGAATGACTTCTGAACTTCTTGATCTCGTGACGTATGAATTTTGTTGGGGGAAATATCAAAAAGATTTGATTACATCTGCTAATCCCGAAATGAACAATAAGTGTCGCGTCACAGGGAATCCTAGAATCGACCTGCTAAAGCCGAAATTTCAATCGATTTATGAGGAAGAAGTAGAGAAGTTAAAAGTTACTTATGGAGATTTCGTCTTAATAAATACGCGGTTCTCACGTTACAATACTGCAAAAGGAAAAAAGGAAAATCCTCATTTTCGACTCATTAAGAAGTTGTTTTATCTCTATATGGATATGATTAGAAAAACGTGTGATAGCTTTCCAGATCTAAATATAGTGATTAGGCCTCATCCAGGTGAATCGATGAAAACCTATCAACAAGCCTTCTCCTCTTATAAGAATGTTCATGTGATCCGCGAAGGCAATATTGTGAAGTGGCTAATGGCTGCACAAATTGTTATTCACAATGGGTGTACATCAGGTATTGAAGCGTTCCTTCTTGGAAAAAGACTTATTTCTTATGTGCCACCTTATTCAAGTGAGGACGAAATAAGTATGCCAAATCAATTAGGGGTAAAAGCCAGGAATGCACACGAGCTCCATAATTTTATCAAAATATTTTTGAAGGACGACAGAAGTGGTTATCTAGATTATTTTAGCGGTTTAAGTGAAGATGAATTATCTTATTATTGTAATTGGGATAAGGAAACGCATGCCTATGAATCGATTTTAAGTTTATGTGACACTATTCCATTACTTGGCTCTGAACCAGTAGGGACTTCTTTGCCAAAAAAAATACTATATCCTAAAGGAAAGAAATCGAAGAGACAATTTTCATTACAAGAGGAGGAAATTCAAGCCTACTTTCAAAAGTTAAATAAATTAGAGGACAATAGCTTTCCTGTAAAAATTACTAAATTAGCAAAAAATCTTTTTGAGATTCATAGTAGGTAGAACATTTTAATAGGGGGAAAATTCAAAGGTATAATTTCGCAAATGCTGCATGCGGAATTATACCTTTTTGGTGTAGTTAAATTTATTCTAGGTTTGGATTAACTTATCTTTTTTTCCCGCACCCGCAACCTCCACGTCTTGTAGTGTTATATTTCACACCAGGCGCAGTTAGATCAATCGGTTTATTTCTTCTTTCCTGATAACTTGATAAGTTCTCCTTATTACTTATGTCTCTTGCTTTCAAAGAATCATCTCCTTTCACATCTAGTATATTATAAGGAATTCATCAATTTTTGACAGGGCAATTGTAGGAACCTTTTCGTAATCTTTGCCTACCATATCTTGAATTATCTCATTCTAAATGATGGCGAAATAGCTTTAGGCATATGTTTCGTTGAGACGTATTGATTATTCAGCGAAGGCTTTGATCTATATCTTCTTGAAATGGATTGGTTCTTTTGTAACTTATCTTTTGTTTGTTTAGCGTTTGGGTTTCTTGGTTTGGGCTTTCTATATAATGATGAGTTTGATTTCTTACGTTGGTTATTGTTTGCTTGTGTTGTATTAAGGTCAGCAGGCGGTGTGATGTTCTGAAGTATATTTTGCAAAATACTATATTCTGACTGAAGCTTTACGTTTTCCTTATCGTCAATCAATAATTCTTTTAGTGCTATAAAATCTTTTTTACGGGAGGCAATCTCCTTCATTAACTTATCTATATTGGATTCTGTATGATCTACTATTTGCTTCATCTCTTCAAGCAGTTGTTTCTCTTCCTGTCCTTCTATTTTTCCTTTCATGCCTGTTAATTCCTCTTTTAACTCCTTGATCGCTAATAATATATTGCTTAATTCTATCTGTACATCGTTCATTTCCGCACCCTCATTTTGTTTCGATTTTTCTACCATTCAATCGATCTCCTTTCCGTTCAACCATTCCGATTTTTATCACATTAATATAATATTGAAGTTTTTTTAATATGTGATAGATGACCTAGTAAAGCGTCAAGAAGGGCAACTATTTTTGTTGTTAAAAGGGAAAATGGGTTGATTTAGTAGGCTTGAAGCTTTATCGGTTTGACTGAAAATGAAATATACATAAATAGAACACTAGTTAGGTAAACAGTTTGGTTAAGGAAAGGAGGACCCGTGAGTGTTTTATAAAAATAAAAAGATACTTATTACTGGTGGTACAGGAACAATAGGAAAAAGCATATTGAAATACTTACTAAAAGAACAAGTACAGTATATTAAAATATTTAGTCGGGATGAGTATAAACAACAACAGCTTCAATCAGAAATTGGTTACAAAGAAGAGGTACGATATGTTATTGGAGATATCAGGGAGTATGAGAGTGTTTTACATGCCATGGAGGATATTGATTATGTGTTTCACTTAGCTGCTATGAAACGAGTAGATGCTTGTGAAATGAACCCAGATGAAGCTGTGAAAACAAATATTCATGGAACGAAAAACGTGATCAGGGGTGCAATCGCACAGAGTGTTAAAAAGGTTATTTTTACAAGTTCAGATAAAGCTATTTCCCCAACTAATACGTATGGGGCTACTAAATTAATTGGAGAGAAAATGATTACGGCTACAGAATTTTATATAAAAAATCATTCTACCGTGTTTGCTAGTGTGCGCTTCGGTAATGTAATGGGGTCAAGAGGTTCGGTCATCCCTCTGTTTAAAAATAAAATCATTAATGATAAGAAAATAGAAGTTACTGATGAGAACATGACACGATTTATGATGACGTTGGTACAGGCAACTAATCTGACTGTTAAATCCTTAGAAGAAGCAAAAGGAGGAGAAGTCTATGTGTTAAAAATGCCTGTCATTAAACTAGGTGACTTAGCAAACATCTTAGTGGAAGAAGTGTGTGAAAAATATGGATTCAATCAAGCGGAAATCGAAGTGGAAGTTACTGGGCTGAAACCAGGGGAGAAATGGTATGAAGAATTAATGACTTATGATGAATCAAAGCTTGCATGGGAGCTAGATCATATGTTTTTCATTCCCGGATTTACGAACAGTTCTCCGCCTCGTAAAGCAAAAAAGGCTCTCCATGGAACCTATAGTTCTAGTGGCAAGCAAGCTCTTTCAATAGAAGAATTACGAATGTTGCTTAAAGAAGCGGGTTTGATTTAATAGAGAAAACTCAAGACAGGAGGTAAACCATGGATACACAAATAAAAAATTACTGGTCTTTGTATTTAGATTTTCTAAAAGACTTTGAAGCACTGACTTACAATGGGTATTCGATCCCTTATTTATTTGGTCATTTTTATAGCTTTGTTAGTAACAATAAAACTTTATGGAACGCATTAGCGGATAAGAAATTCTCTAAGCACTTAAAGATTCATGTAAATGATCGCAAAGAAGTGCAGGATGTCTTTAATCAGTTTACCTCAAAGCATCGAGGTAGCTTAAAACAGAAGCATAAAAGTGGTGCAGTAGTTTTTCATCAGGATAAACTGTTGCGTATTTCCCCTTTAGCTATTCGAAGGAATTTCTCTAATTCTAATACGATGATTCTTCAAGCAGGTACAAATAAAAGTAAACATTCCAATAAAAAAAAGAAACAAGGAAAATCTAGAGTTATTTCGGCTCCTCCAGCAGGAAAAACGAAGGCACCAGTACAAACAGTACCCAATAAGGTCTTCCATCATAAATTTCCTATTCGTTTTTTATCGAACTATAAAACAGCAACACCTGAATCGATTGCAAAAGTTCAAAATGATGCACGCAAAATTTTTCATGCACATAAAAATCATCCGTTGTATCAAGATGAAAATTTTCAAACGCACTTCTTGAGAACGATTCCAGAGATTATTAATAGACTTGAACAATCACGTCAATTTTTTAATACGCATTCTGTATCTTGCGTCGTCGTTTCTACTACTCATGGATATATTAGTAGAATTCTCGCCTTAGTAGCCTCTAGCAAGGGTATACCAACGATTTGCATGCAACATGGAATCATCGCTAGTGAATTCGGATATCTTCCCAAACTCGCTACTGTAGATGCTGTCTACGGGAAGTTCGAGGTGGATTGGTATAAAAAAATTGGTGCACCAAAGAAATCCATCGAAATAATCGGTCATCCGAGGTTCGATCAAGCTTTTGAACGCCTCACAGTGAATCGATTGAAGTTTGAGCGTCGTCTCGGGTTGAACTCCAATCGTCCGACACTAATGATTGTTTGTCGAGGGGAGCAGGATATAAAGTTATGGCGAACATTTATTGAAACAATAAAAGGGATGAAGATAAATATCATTATTAAAAACTACCCTAGCAAAACAGCTCACCCGTTAACAAAGGAATATGCTTTTGTTCATTCTACAGAAGGCTATTCTATTTATGACATTTTTCCTCATGTAGAAGCGGTTGTAGCTTATCCATCTACAGTTGGACTTGAAGCAATGCTTGCGAAAAAGCCAGTATTTATTTTGAATAATCAAGTAAAAGGCTATACAGATTATTACCTATCCTTAGACCGACTAATTCATTCAGACCCTAAGGTATTAGGGAAATTAATTAGAAAACACTTTAGTGATCCATCTTTTAGAAATTATGCGAGGGCAAGACAAAGAAGATTTCTGAAGTATGCTTATCCCGTTGTCACTAGTTCTTCAGAAAGACTTAAGCAATTAGTTACAAAGCTTACGAGATAGACTTTTCTAGGAGGTAATCATGAATACGTATATTAAAAATTATTGGTCATTATACCTCGAATTTATTCTTGATTTTCAAAAGGTGACATATAGAGGGCTTTCCTTATCATATTTGATCCACTTTCCTTCGTTGATTCGAAAAAGACCTGAAGTGTGGAATGCTTTTCATCAGGATGCATTTGCAGAAAGGCTGGCAAGACAAATTACGGACCAAAAAGAGTTCCAACAAATCTTTACGCAGTACTTTCAATCACATAAACAGTCCCCTTCAGCTAAAAAAGCAGAAGGGAAAGTAATAGTGATAGGTGACCGGCTGATTCGCTTACCAGATCAAACCTACCAAGACTACTTTCCCCCATCCAATACGGTGATAGTCAAAACTAGCAATAAAGAAAAATCAATAATAACTCCAACACGTATCCCTAATAAATATATTAGTGAATACCAAATTAATATAAAGAAGCAGAAGATCATTATTCAAAATCAGTTAAGACAGATTCTTAAAGCGTATAAAGGTCATCACCTATATGGTAAAGAGTATTTTCAGAAACTACTTCTAAGAAAAGCAGCTGATGTGGCCAATCAAATTGAGATTAGTAATCGAATGTTAGATGATGTAACAGCTTCTTGTATTATTATTTCTAGCCCTAATCATTTCAGTCGTGTTGTTGCATTAGTTGCAGCTGAACGAGGAATTCCAACCATTTGTATACAACATGGCATTGTCGCCAATGAGTTTGGTTACTTGCCAAAGATTGCGACAGTAGATCCCGTCTATGGTCAATATGAGGTCGACTGGTATAAAAAAATGGGTGCACCGGTTGAATCACTTGAGATCATTGGACACCCAAGATTTGACCAATTATTCGAAAATAAAATCCCTAATAAACAGAACATGTACAAAAAGTTAGGACTAAACACAAAAAAGAAAACCTTAATGGTTATTGTGAGAGGAAATCGTCACATAGAGAAGTGGAAAATTCTCCTAGATACGATTTCTAAATCAAAAGAACTCGATATGAATATATTAATCAAAGACTTTCCCAGTAATCCTTCCCATGAATTAGTTAAGCGTTATCCTTTTGCCCAGTCGACAAAAAATGAAGAACTTTATGATCTTCTACCTATTGTAGATGGTGTAATTTCCTATACTTCAACAGTTGGACTCGAAGCTATGTTAATTCATAAACCAGTCTTCATTATGCATACACGGTTACCGAGTTATACCGGTTACTTTGATGCTCTTGGAGAAGCAGTTCAGAAAGATCCTCAAAGGTTAGCGGTACAAATCATCAACTATTTCAATGATGAAAGTTGGAAAAAATCAATTGACAATGCGAGAGAGGAATTTTTGAAATATGCCTATCCTAATGTAGGTTCCTCAGGTAATCGTCTACAAGAGTTAGTGAATAGACTTAGCAAATGATACAGCAACTTAAAATAGGGATTTATGCTAGTAGATCTGCCATGAACTTGTTTTACTTGAGTGAATAAAATAAATGGAGAACGATTAGGAAGGAGTGTGAATAAGTTGAAGGTTCTTGTAACAGGAGGAGCGGGGTTTATTGGAAGATGGGTTGTAGACTTACTAATAAAAGATGGCCATCAAGTGTGGGTGTTAGATGATCTTTCCAATGGGCGTGTGGAAAATTTACAAGAGATCAAAACTGGTAAAAACTTTGTAGAGTTTGTAGAAGGAGACATTAAAGATACTCAAGTACTTCGTGAGTTGTTCCGAAATAAATTTGATGTTTGTTATCATTTGGCGGCGAGCATTAATGTACAGGATAGTATAGATCTTCCAAAAAAGACTTTCGATAATGATGTGATTGGAACGTTTAATATTCTAGAACAATGCAAGCATCACCAAGTAAAGATGGTGTTTATGAGTACATGTATGGTATATGAAATGGCGAAATCGAAAGATGGAATAACCGAACAAAATCCAGTAAAACCAGCGTCACCGTATGCCGGTTCAAAACTTGCAGCGGAGAACATGGTTTTATCCTACTATTATGCGTATGGTCTTCCAGTTACGATTATCAGACCATTCAATACGTATGGACCCTATCAGAAAACAGGGGGCGAAGGTGGAGTTGTTGCTGTTTTTCTTAAAAATAAGCTGGCTAATAAACCGCTACAAATTTACGGAGATGGGTTGCAAACGCGAGATCTCTTATATGTAGAAGATTGTGCGAGGTTCGTAGTTACTGCCGGTTACTCTGATCAGGTGAATGGGGAGATTGTGAATGCTGGACTAGGTATGGATGTCAGTATTAAAGAGCTTGCAAAATTAATTAGTGGAGATCATTCACGGATTAAATATGTAGAGCATATTCATCCACAAAGTGAAATTCAAAAGCTATTATGTGATTCCAGCAAGGCAAATAAACTGCTAGGTTGGCACCCGGATTTTGATTTAGAAACAGGGATTCGAAAGACGGAGGAATGGATTAAATCTACTACTCTGATTTAGGTCATGGAGAGGGAATAACATGGATAAAAAGAAAGAACTAGCGATTTTCGGGGGTACACCCATTAGAGATTCTTATTTACCTTACGGCCAGCAATGGATAGATGAAGAGGATATTCATGCAGTGGTAAATACGTTAAAAAATGATTTTATTACAACTGGACCTGCTATCGGTCAATTTGAAAAGGCTGTCGCAGAGTTCGTAGGTGCAAAATATGCTGTAGCTTTTTCGAGTGGCACTGCTGCTTTACATGGAGCTTGTTATGCTGCAGGAGTCGGAAAGGGAGATGAAGTAATCACTTCAGCTATGACTTTTGCAGCAACATCAAATAGCATCTTATATATGGGTGGTTCGCCCGTCTTCGCAGATATTGATCCCCGAGCATATACAATTTCCCCAGAATCTATTAAAAATCTCCTTACTAAAAATACTAAAGCGATTATAACTGTTGATTTCACTGGGCAGCCATCTGAATATGATGCGATCATGTCTTTGGCAGAAGAACACAATTTAGTAGTAATTGATGATGCGGCACATGCTTTAGGTGCTAATTATAAAGGGGAATATATTGGAACCATTGCAGATATGACTATGTTCAGCTTTCACCCAGTTAAACACATCACTACAGGTGAAGGTGGCATGATTACAACAAATGATGAAGCGCTCTATAAAAAGTTAGTGGATTTTAGAAGTCATGGGATCATCCGTGATTCATCGAAAATAAAAGAAAAGAATAAACCTTGGTATTACGAAATGCAATCACTTGGATTTAATTATCGAATGACTGATCTGCAAGCTTCTTTAGGAGTAAGTCAAATGAAAAAATTACCTTTGTTTCTGGAGAAAAGAAAGTCATATGCAAAGAATTATACTTCTGCATTGGAACATTTAAAGGAGATCGTAACTCCATATCAAAGGTTTGAAAGTAGTTCAAGTTGGCACTTGTACATCATTCGCTTAAAACTAAACAAATTGAATGGCACCCGTGAGGAAATATATAAAGCATTACAAGCAGAAAATATAGGGGTGAATGTTCACTACATTCCCGTTTACTTTCAGCCCTATTATCAACACCTGGGTTATAAAAAGGGGTTATGCCCTCATACCGAAAGTCTTTACGAAGAGGTAATAACCCTTCCGTTGTTTCCGAAAATGACTAATAGGGATGTCGAGGACGTAATCGCTGGAGTGAAGAAAGTTATTTCATATTATGCTGTGGAGTGAGAGAAAACGATGAAAAAAGTTGGAATTATACAGGCTCGAATGGGATCAAGTAGATTAAAGGGAAAGGTTCTAAAGGAAGTTCTTGGAAAGCCATTGCTTGCCTATCAGGTCGAACGTATAAAACGCTCTACACTATTAGATGAGGTAATAGTTGCTACTACGGATCAAGCAAGGGATGACGAAATCGTAGAGCTATGTCAATCACTCCACCTTCCCTTTTACAGGGGAGAGGAAGAGGATGTGTTAGATCGATATTATAAAGCAGCCAAATATCACAGGGCTGATGTCATAGCACGATTTACTGGCGATTGTCCGGTTATTGATCCACAGGTTATTGATACAGTTATGAAAAATTATTTGAAACAAAAGGACGCTGTACAATACGCTTCCAACACATTGCAACGAACTTATCCCCGTGGAATGGATACAGAAGTGTTTTCGTTTCAAGCACTAGAAGCGTCGCATGCTCAAGCGAAGTCAAAGATTGACCGAGAACATGTCACGCGTTATATAACTACTCATTCGAGTTCTTTTAAATTATTTAATGTTACTCACAATAAAGATTATAGTTCTTTTCGATGGACAGTGGACACACGGGAGGATTTTGCCCTTGTGAAAAATATGATCGAAGCAATCTATCCAGTCCTACCACACTTTACAATGGAAGATTGTATTCATTTGTTAGAGAAGAAACCTGCATGGAAACAGATCAATTCCCATATTGAACAAAAACGAGAATGAAAGCGTGAGAACATGAATATTTTTATTCGAACAGATGCCTCCGTGGATATCAGCACAGGTCATGTCATGCGTTGTTTAGTACTTGCAGAAGATTTACGCCAACACCAGTGTCATGTAATTTTTATATGTAGAGAGACTTCAGGTCATATGATAAAGGTTATAGAACAAAAGGGGTTCGAAGTATGGACTTTACCGCAATACAAAAACGCACAAACAAATTTACAAAAATGGATCGAGAAGAATTGGGAAACAGATGCAAAAGAAACGATTGAGTTACTATCCAAACAGGTGAAAGTAAGCTGGCTAATTGTGGATCATTACTCACTTGAAATCAAATGGGAACGAATGATCAAGCCGTATGTAAATCGTCTGATGGTAATCGATGATTTAGCAAATCGATTACATGAATGTGCGCTTTTATTAGACCAAAATGTAGCCAAAATGGGGCCGTGTAAATACTTGAATCTAGTCACAGAAGGCACGGTGGTTTTATCGGGTCCGAAGTACTGTTTACTCAGACAAGAATTTAGAGAGAAAAGATGTACGAGAGCTAGGAATGGAAAAGTGAAAAGGATTTTAATTTCTTTTGGAGGGAGCGATCCAACAAATGAAACTTTTAAAGTGCTTCAAGCGATTCATGTCATGGATCGACCCGAAATCATAGTAGACGTAGTGATTGGGGACACAAACCCGAACTTCTCGGATATAAAAGATATATGTGAATTCATACCTGAAGCAACTATTCATTTCCAAGTTGATTATATAGCAAAACTGATGTTTCAAGCAGACTTGGCTATTGGGGCTGGTGGGAGTACTACTTGGGAGCGTTGCTTTATGGGATTACCTTCATTGACTATTGAGACTGCAGATAATCAATCTGAAATCTTATCCTTGCTTTCAGAAAGGGGAGTGATTGAACACCTTGGAAAGAGTGAGGATGTGAAGCCAATGGACATAACAGCCCGACTTCAGCATTTGATGAATTCCCCTCTCAAGGTGAAAAAAATGGAGAAAGAAGCCCGGTCAATAATGAAAGATTTTGATGAAAGTGCACTAGTTAATCTATTACTCAAAGGAGAAGAGTGATGGTTAGTATAGATGAATTTCAATTAAAAGAACTAACTTCTAATGATTTGTTTTTAGTGTTGCGCTGGAGAAATTCAGATCGAATTAGATCCGTTATGTACACTGAAAAACAAATATCATGGAGTGAACACTATAAGTGGTACCAGAAAGTAAGTGCGGATTCTAGGTTGAGAGTATGGATCTTCTATAGATTCGCTCAGCCATTAGGATTAGTGAGTATTTCTAATATTAACCCGGAACATTCCAGGTGTTATTGGGGGTTTTATATTGGAGATGATTCCGCCCCTAAAGGCTCCGGAACAATTATGGGGATGTTAGCATTAAATAAAATATTCGAAGAAATTAAATTGAATAAAGTTTGTGCTGAAGTGATCTCAACAAATACTGGCAGTCTATCTTATCATAAAAAGTTAGGGTTCAAAGAAGAAGGTTTGTTTAAAAATCATTTAAGAAAAAATAACAACTACGTAGATATCATTCCAATGGCGATTTTTTCAAGTCAATGGGAGATTTCAAAAGATAAACTATTCAAAAGGTATAATAGAAAGGGGGAAGAAAATGAATGAAATGAAAATAGGTGAACGCAAAATAGGTTCAGGTAATCCACCTTTTATCATTGCAGAAATGTCAGGGAATCATAACCACTCCTTAACACGAGCACTAGAGATTGTAGATGCTGCTGCAAAAGCTGGAGCTGACGCAATAAAAATTCAAACCTTCACTGCAGAAACGATGACGCTCGATGACGCAAGAGAGGAATTTATTATTCAAGATGATAACAGCCCTTGGAACGGTCAATCGCTATTTGAGTTGTATAAAAAAGCGCACACTCCATGGGAATGGCATCAACCTATATTTGACCGCTGCAAAGAATTAGGAATGATCGGTTTTAGTACCCCATTCGATGAAACAGCAGTCGATTTCTTGGAATCCATTCAAACCCCTTGTTACAAAATTGCCTCTTTCGAATGTACAGATCTACCTTTAATAAGAAAAGTTGCCCAAACTAAAAAACCAATGATTATCTCAACCGGCTTGTGTACTGCTGGGGAGATTGAAGAAACAGTTAATGCCGCTCGGGAATCAGGTTGCGAAAATTTAATTCTACTAAAATGTACTAGTACCTATCCGGCAACGCCAGAAAACACTAATATACGCACAATTCCTCATATGAGAGAACTTTTCCAATGTGAAGTAGGGTTATCAGATCATACGATGGGGAGTGGGGTGGCTGTAGCGAGTGTGGCATTAGGAGCAACAGTCATTGAAAAGCATCTTACCCTTTGGCGCAGTGATGGTGGAGTAGATGCAAGTTTTTCCTTAGAGCCTGATGAACTCTTAAACCTGACAACGGAAGTACAAAGGGCATGGCAAGCACTCGGCGGAGTAACGTATGGTGCGACTAAAGAGGAAGAAGCCTCTATGAAATATCGCCGTTCACTTTATGTTACGAAAGATATGAAGGAAGGGGAACGATTCACAAAAGAAAACCTAAAAGCAATTCGGCCTGGACATGGAATACCTCCAAAGTATTATAATGTGCTGTTAGGGAAAAAAGTGAATCGTGATGTCAGAAGAGGTATTGCTGTCACTTGGGATATCGTATGATAAATTTAATAGAAATGGTGAGTACTCTTTGCAGTACTTACCATTTTTTAGTTAGAACCTAGCATAGGTTAAATTGTATTAAAAGGTTACATATTGGTTTCTTAAAAAGGTTTATCGACTTTTAATTCAGGAGATTTAAATAGGAGGAGGGGTTAGATGGCGACATTATTAATAGCATTAGCAGGTATTTTTATTGTGGTGAATTTGTATTATTTCTTCACTAACAAGTCTTATAAATACAGTTATTTTAGTTCGGTTTTGTTCATGAAATTATTCATTGTATTAACCGGAATCACGGTAGGTTTCGGTGTTTTATATTATGCATTAGGAATTAATAATGTAGTAATTGAAACCAATTCAGGAGATCCTGCTCCAGTAACATTCCTAAATGCATTATATTTTAGTGGTGAAACAATCCTCTCCGTTGGTTATGGGGATCTTGTGCCGGTTGGGCCAGCACGATTTTTTGCGTTGGTTGAAGCAAGTATTTAGGTGTACTTCTTCCAACAGCTTATTTTATGAAAGCATTAGGTACATCTAATGAGGAAAAAAATAAACAGTAACCTATTTTCTAGGCTCATATCATGTGATTTCTATGATAAGATGAGTAGATGTGTGCCAACTTAACACACCGAAAATCTACATAGGGGTGCTAGAACATGAATAAAAAAGACATCGCAAATATAAGAAAACAGTTTAAGTTAGATAATGAATTAATGAAAATCAATGATATTTTTAACGTTTATATTATGAAAGAATCTAGTGAAATTTATCACTATCAGAGTTTAGCTTTTGACCTGTTAGAAGAAGAGCAGAAAGAGTTGTTTATGAACAATTTTAAAAAAGTACTTACAGGTCAGTTAGATGAAAAGTTATTCGAATTAAAATTTCAAAGAGATGTAGAAAATAGTAGCCAGCTTATGTTGCATCAAGGGCTTTTGGGTCAAAGCGCAGAGGACTGGACAGCTGAAATGCTTAAAATTGTCGAGAAGATGTTGAATCATCAACAGTATGAAATGGATATCGTTGTCACGTTTATTCGCGGGGAATACCGAAAGCCGATGAAAGCGAGTAATGCAGAAGCGGAAGAAAGCGGTCTGGACACCGTTTATTCTCATCCATTTATTTTATGTAGTATGAATAAGACACAAGAACCGAAAAAGGAATTGTTATTTGATTATGTGCAGAAAGAATTCAAATATAATGTTGTTGTAGACCCGATTATTGATTTGAAATCACCTATTTCCGGTTTTTTATTCCCAACCATTACGGATAATGCGCAAGACGTTAATCATATTTTATACGCCTCTGGAAAAGCGAATGAGCTAGATGAGGAATTTATCGAAGAAGTAATTAATGCAGAAGAGATCATGACTGCCAAAGAAGATAAAGGTGTGTTTGAAGAGATAGTGAAGCGGGTTTCTGGAAACCAAATCAACACCTCAACTCTCTCGCAAGTTTATGATGAAGTGCACCGAACCATTGAAGAAAACGAGGAAGAAGAAGCACCGAAATTAGATTATAAAGATGTCGAACGTGTGCTGACTAGTAGTGGTGTAAAAGATGTTGATTCAGAGAAAGTAGAAACAGCTTTTAAACAAGTCATCGATGACGAAAAATATGAGATAAAAGCAAATAATATCGTTCCAAAGTATACGTCTAAGTCGATTAAGATAAAAACGAAAATTGCAGATATCTCTATTAGTCCCCAAGATCTAAAATATGTTCGCCAAGTTCAGATGAATGGAAAGCTTTCTTTAATGTTAGAAGTAGAAGAAAACACTGTTATTGACGGCTTTGAAATGATTCCAGAAGTCTTATTTAAAAAGGCAAAGGATCAAGACAAGTAAGTTGTGAGGTAGCAATTAGAAACTTGAGATTTAATGTCTGATAAAAGGTACATTTGTTTTAACATTAGCTGGAGAAACGAATAGTTCTAATTGATTGTTGATGGAGGCGAAAAACACTTCATCAACTTTTTTTATACCTTTCTTTTCTAGTTCTTGATATACCCACCTGCTGGAGAGTCCAAATTGTTGTAATACATTTTCGTAAACTTCGCCTTCCATAATAACAGGAAATTGCAGGTTGGAGGATTTAGATAAATTTAGATCTTCAATGGTAACTCCTAAATGCGCAGGCTTCTTCAAGACACTTAATGCACCATTAGCTTCGATTGTTGCTGTTTCTACCTCACTTACATCAAAGACATCTTTTTCACGTAGCATTTGCAAAATACTATCAATGGAATAACTTTCTTTTTTCAAGTTCTCAGGCAACAACTTTCCATCTTGGATGATCACGGTGGGTTCAAATGTTAGTAGTTTTCCAAAGCGCCTATTCTGAAGTTTTAATTTGGACACAATCTTTTGAATAACCCCAATTAAAACTACTGCAAATGCAGTAGGTAAATGATTCACACCAGGATCAGCAATATCTGCACCAACAATGGATCCTAATGTGATTATTATGAGGAAGTCAAAGATAGGAAGCTGGCCAACAGCTCTTTTTCCCATATAAATGATGACAATTAAAAGTAAAGGGAGAATGGTAATTATTCTTCCAAAAACAACTAATAGGTCCCATAGCGTTTGATTCATTCATTTAGTCTCCATCTTTTTTATTTACATTTTAGACACGTTTAAGCTCTAATATACCTTCAATATGGTGTATGAACTGGTAGAAACATATGTCTAAATACCTCTTCCAAAAATTTCAGTATTCCGAAAATTCGATTTTCTAGTATAATAGAAGTAAGAGAAAGTCGAAAGGAGCAGAGTTGTGAAGAAAAAGAGATGGTTCAAATTGACAGTCGGTTTGTTGTCGATCCTTTTGATTGCTGATATCATAGCGGGCTTCTATTTCTATGACTTGGCAATTAAACGAGAACAAAAAGACTTCTTAGTGGGGAATCAAGATCTAGAGGTGTCCGCAGATGCGATGGATGTTTTTTTAGAAGGTGGTTGGCGTGAATGGTATCGTGACCAAACTTTTGAAACGTGGGAAATTCAGTCCTTTGATGGTTTGACTTTAGAGGGAAAGTATTTGCAAGCGGAAGAAATGACGAATCGAACGGTGATTTTTGCGCACGGTTATTTAGGAAGGTCTCGTGATATGGCTTTATACGGGGAGCACTATTATGAGGAGCTAGGATACAATACACTTAAACCGGATTTGCGTGGCCATGGTAATAGTGAAGGCGATTATATAGGCTTTGGTTGGCATGACCGTTTAGATATTGTTGATTGGGTGCAGAAAGTTATTGAACAGCAAGGGGAAGATGCGGAAATTGTGTTACACGGTTTATCTATGGGAGCTGCTACTGTATTAATGGCAAGCGGGGAAGAATTGCCTGATAATGTGAAGGCTGTTGTTGCTGATAGTCCGTATACGAGTAGCTATGACTTGTTTAAGTATCAAATGGAACGAATGTACAACCTTCCATCGTTCCCAATCCTACCTACTACGAATATGGTAACTAATTTACAAGCTGGATATACGTTGAGTGAAGCTTCTGCATTAGATCAAGTGAAACAGACAAATTTACCTGTACTTTATTTACATGGGGATAACGATATGTTTGTCCCAACTTATATGGCAGAAGAACTTTATGAAAATACTTCAGGAGAAAAAGAGATTCATATTTTCAAAGATGCAGGGCACGGGGAAGCCTATGCACTTTATCCTAGTAGATATATGGATACGTTAGGGTCGTTTTTAATGCAACATATGGAATAGGAAAACACTGTCATTATTTAAAATGGCAGTGTTTTTCTTTTAAAATCCTAATAGTTATCAGAGTTTGTAGATAATATGTGATCGACACTATTTATATCATCATCCATATCGACTTTAAAACGGTAAATCAATACAAAGAACCAAATAGAGAGTGCGAATCCTATAATGGAAAGGGAAACAATTGCGGAAATCGATAGGAAGATTAATACAAAGCTTGATACCATAAGAATAAACGCTTTATTAAATTGCTCACTAAAAAATTGAGCGCCAGACATAATGAGTATGTAACCAACTGGGTCTGCTAAAATATCAAAGAAAAATAAATGAACGTCAACAAAAACAAGAATAAAACCTAATAAAATTAAAAGGAATGGGTTCGTCACTCTATTCACCATCCAATGCTTCTTTAATTTTCTGTTCGATAAGAGAAGGGGAAGTATCTCCTTCATATAGCGTGGCTGGATTTTCTTTCTCTATGATGTCCATTTCTACATTAATACTAGTGCCATCATTAAAGAACAATTCAAATTCAGAAGGGAACTCTCCTTCATCAAATTCTTCTCTAAGAGTAAGGGTCGCTTGTCGAAGTTCATGATAATTATTTGTGTATAATGTTTGATCAACCTGACGACCTGTATGTTGATCAATGTTGGAGTGATATGGTTGATCAGCACACAAGAAAGCTTGCTCTTCTTCGCAATAAACCGCATGCAATCCTCTAGGGTTTGCTTTATTATCAATATATGTAATTAGAAACGGAGCTTCTTCCTCATTGTGAATTTCAATCGTGGCATCGTATAGAACTGGTTCATCTAATTGGTTCTGATGAAAGACAATGCTTTGCCAAATGAAAACGAGAACTGTCCCTAAGATTGCGAGCCAAAAAACTTTTTCTTTCATGAAATCCCTCCCATATTTATAGTAGGAATGTGATTATATATTTTTTAGTATAGAATAGGTGGTAATGAGATGGAAGGTCTGTATGAAAATTTACAATGAAAGGTGATTGATATGACAGTAATACAATCCATGTCCCCTGTAATAGGAGACCGACCAAAGGTTTTAATTCTAGGGTCTATTCCAGGAGTACAATCCCTTCAAACTCAACAATATTATGGGAACCCACGCAATCATTTTTGGCCAATTATGTTTACATTGTTAGACGTTAATCCAATCCAAGGTTACGAAGAGCGTTTAAACTTATTAAAACGAAACCAAATTGCTCTATGGGATGTAATAGGTTCGTGTGAACGAGAGGGAAGTTTGGATTCGAAAATTAAAAATGCTATACCTAATCCAATAGAAACGTTGTTAAAAGAACATCCGAGTATTCAACTGATTGCATGTAACGGAACAAAATCTTATCAAACTTTTAAGAGACATTTTAAGTATTTAATGTCTAATTATGATGTGAAACAACTACCATCTACTAGTCCAGTCCCAGGCAAGTATAATAAATCGTATGATGAAAAAGTAGTCAGTTGGCAAGTAATCAACGAATATGTAACATAACATTATAAAATTAATGATATAATAAGCGAAAATGGAAAAGAGGTGTATCACATGAGTGGGCAACAAAGAAGTAATATTCAGCCAGGAAAAAAGGTCAAAATTGTTCTCAAACAAGATCAACGTACTGGGAAATTAACAGAAGGTGTGGTCAAAGATCTCTTAACCAAGTCAGCCAACCATCCACATGGAATTAAAGTGCGCTTAGAAGATGGACAAGTTGGACGAGTAAAAGAAATTATAGAATAAGCTCGTGCAAATACATAATAAACCAGCCGGAGAAAATATTTTATAATATCTCTGGCTGGTTTTGCTTTTCTAGCGTTAATTGTTGTTTTCCTCTGCTTTAGCTGAAGCTACTCATTTGAAATTCGACGCCTTCTCTTTCTCCAATAAATAATTCCGCCTACGATTAATAGCGGTATTAAAACAGGAGATAGTCCGATTAAGAAAACAGCTATGTGTGAACCTGCTGACAATAAACTATTTACTGTACTCATAAATAACTGTTGTGCTCGTTCCAATGTGTTTAAAGAAGATTGATCTTGAAGTTCTGGTACTTCTACAGAGGCTTCTTGTAAATGAATCGTGACAGTAGAGAATGCTACATGATCTTCTAGGTATTGCATGCGTCCTTTTAGTTGCTCTATTTCCTCTTGGACGCGGGATAAGTCATTTGATATTTCTAATAAATCCTCGGTGTTTCCTGCATCTTGCATGAAGGTTAACAGTCTGTCTTCGAGTGTTTCTTTTGACCGTAATCTTGATTCCAAGTCTACGAATTCTTCTGTTACATCATTGCCACGAGTCGATTGATTGATGACATTCATCGCGTTTCCTTGCACGTTATTCATAAAGTCTTGGAAATGTTCTTGTGGTATACGTACGGTCATGTGTCCACTTTTACGATCATTTTCATGGTCTTCAGAAGATGTTTCTACGATATATCCATTCCTTGCATTTACCTCTTCTCGAATGGAGGTTTCTGCTTCCTCGTATTGATCGACTTCTATTGTTAAATCACCTGTATAGATTACCATTTGCTGACGACTTGATTCGATAGCATCCTCAGTATGTTCCGTTGATTCTTGCCCATCTGTGCCACCATTGGAACTCTCTTCTCTTGCTTGTTCGTCTTCTGTAGCATGATCTGAGTTAGTGTTCATGGAAACGGATTGATCAGAATCTTCTTGAGTTGTTTCGTTTGCATCATCGAAAGCTGCATCCCCATCGTTACTAGAACATGCCACAAGAACGATCGGAATGAATAATATAGTACATAGCAGTAGATAGTTACGAATTGTTTTCATTTGTGAAACCTCCTTTTGGTAAGCAGTTGGAAGTGAGTCAAGTTTTGCTTTATATCTAAGTAGACGCGTATAATAAAAGAACGTGACAGTAAAATAATTTATTGTGATTGAGTCAATTTAGATATGGGAATAGACTATTAGAAAGGGAAGGATGATTACGATGAATCGAAAAACCATCATAAGTATTACCCTTGTCATCTTGTTCGTCATTCTTCTTTATTCCTTTAACCAACGATTATTGGTATTTTCTCCTGAAGATATACGTTCATTTATTTATGCAGCTGGATGGCTTGCTCCACTTTTTTACTTATTATTATTTACGCTCCGTCCATTAATTTTATTCCCAGCCTCTGTCTTCTCTATTGTTGCAGGACTTGCATTTGGGGCTTATTTTGGAACAGTACTAGCCTTAAGCGGAGCGACATTTGGAGCGATCCTTGCTTTTATGCTTTCGAGAAAGTTTGGTACCAACGCAATCAAGTTGAAAGAGAAAGGAAAGCTCGGATATTTCCGTAGGCAGTTTGAAGAAAAAGGATTTCGCTATATTTTATTATTAAGATTTTTACCGATTGTTAATTTTGATTTAATAAGTTATGCTGCCGGACTTTCAAAGGTGAAATTAAGTGATTATGTCAAAGCAACCGTCTTGGGTATTTTACCAGGTACACTTTTATACAATTTTCTTGGAGCAAGTATTGTAGAAGGAGACCGTGTAACAGTAATCCTGGTTGTTACTGCCTACGTTTTAGTTATTGCGGTTCCGGTTATATGGAATACGAACATCATGAAAACGATTGATAAAATTAAACGCGCTGACTAACCAGTTGGAGGGTTAACATGAAACGACTAGAAGAACAGCTTAAACGCATTGATGGCAAAAGCTATAAAGCGTATAAAGATATCCAAGGAATTTTTTCTTTTGAGAAGTACAAGTTGCACATGGATTATGTGCAAGGTGACCCGTTTGCGGCACCTTCTAAAATAAGAATTACGATTCCGAATAATCAACAGAAGATTGAGTCAGAATGGTTAGAAACAACTAGACGTCGTGTATATGTAGAAGACTATATTGCTCGGGTGATTAATAAAGCAATTTCAAAAAATAATATACATGTAAAAGGTACGGGGAAAAGTGGTTTAATCGCAATTGATGGACCAGATCAACATATTGTTGACCGAACAGCAGTGCAATTAACACATGAGGAATTAACAATTTGTTTAACGATTGGACTGCCAGCTAACGGGCGTAAAATTAATGGCAAAGAAGCGGAGAAACTATTTTTCCAAGCTCTTCCTTTGATCATGAAACAGTCTGCTTTTTCGTTACAAGAGAAACAATTGACCGAAGCAATGCAACTAGCTGATCAACATGATGCTATTAGAAAGAAAATGGACGAGGAGAATTGGATTGCATTCATAGCGAATGGGGCAATCCTTCCGAGGAGCAGTGGAATTAGTACAAAACCTATGAAAGATGCTATTCCATTTCAGAGTCCAGAAGAAAATGAAGTTAGTTTTTCTATTCCTCACCTTCAAGCACCTATGAAGGGAATGGCGATTAAACAAGGAATTACTTTGATCGTCGGTGGAGGATTCCACGGAAAAAGCACGCTACTAGAAGCATTGGAACAAGGTGTGTACGAGCATATTGCAGGAGATGGAAGAGAATACGTACTAACGAACCCTGCTGCAGTAAAAATTCGAGCAGAAGATGGAAGAAGCGTATCGAAAGTAAACATTTCTCCATTTATAAATGATTTGCCAAACAAAGCTGACACAGATCACTTCACTACAGAGAATGCAAGTGGAAGTACATCACAAGCTGCCAACGTGATGGAGGCATTAGAAGCGGGTGCAACGAGTTTATTAATTGATGAAGATACAAGTGCAACGAATTTCATGATTCGCGATGAACGAATGCAGCAGCTTGTTGCAAAAAATAAGGAACCAATCACTCCATTTGTTCAGAAAGTAAAACAGCTAAGAGATGACCTTGGAATCTCGACTGTTTTGGTAATGGGTGGTTCAGGAGACTATTTTGATATCGCTGATGAAGTTATAATGATGGATCAGTATGTTCCAGTTAATGTTACTTCTAAGGCATTAGCTATTGCAGAAGCAGATCAAAAGGAAGTTTTAAAGGAAAAAGATAGTTCTTTTGGTAAATGGTCTGATCGGGTTATTCAAACAGAATCCATTAAGCGAAAGCTTGGCTCGAAAGCGAAAGTACAGGCAAAAGGAAAACAGACAATTTTAATTGATAAACAGTCGATTGACCTTTCTTTAGTAGAGCAATTAATTGATGTATCGCAAACACGTATGATTGCAAATGTGTTAAAATATATGGCGTTTGCAGAGAACAATAAGAAGACTATGCAAGAATGGCTAGACGAAATAGAAACGCTAATCAACCAACAAGGGTTGCAATTTACTCAAAAACAAAAAAATAAGCACCCAGGTGACTTAGCAAGGCCACGTCGTTTTGAAATAGCGGCAGCAATCAACCGACTTCGAGGTATGACAGTAGAGTCACCAGGTAGAAAGTAATGGATTAGATAAGGAGAAAGGAGGGGTTGTACGTGAATTTTCAAACTTTAAAAAAAGAGTTGCAAGCTTATAGTGAAGAAGTAAATATTCAGAAGATTGGTTTTGCTTCTGCAGATACCTTTGATACGTTAAAACAAAGACTTGTCGTTCAGCAGGAATTCAACTATCAATCAGGATTTGAAAAGGGTTCGATTGAAGAGCGCACAACCCCTTCTGAATTACTACCTAAAGCACAATCGATTATATCGATCGCAGTTGCCTATCCCTCTCGTATGAAGGATGCTCCCAAAAGTAAAAAGGGAGATCGCCGCGGTATTTTCGCAAGAGCATCGTGGGGAAGGGATTACCATGATGTGCTTCGGGAAAAACTGAATGCGTTAGGAAGTTTCTTAGATGAAAAAGTAGAAGGGGTAACTTGGAAAGCAATGGTGGATACAGGGGAGCTACATGACCGGGCTGTTGCAGAAAGAGCTGGTTTAGGTTTTGTCGGAAAGAATACCAATTTAATTACGGAAGAATACGGTTCCTATGTTTATTTAGGTGAAATGATTACCAATATCCCTTTTGAACCGGATACACCCGTGCAAGAAGGTTGCGGGGATTGTAATATATGTGTAGATAAATGTCCGACTGGAGCATTAGTCGAAGGTGGACAATTAAATGCTAATCGCTGTATTGCTTATTTAACCCTGACAAAAGAATACTTACCTGATGAATTTCGTACAAAGTTGGGAAATCGTCTATACGGCTGTGATACATGCCAAGTCGTATGTCCGAAAAACAAAGGTATTGATTTTCATGTTCAACCTCAACTAGAACCAGATCCTGAACGCGTTAAACCGAAATTAGAACCTCTATTAAGAATGTCTAATCGTGAGTTTAAAGAAACGTTTGGAGAGATGGCTGGATCCTGGAGAGGAAAGAAACCGATTCAACGCAATGCCATCATTGCCCTTGCCCATTATAAAGATGAAACTGCAGTTGACACCTTGATTTACGTTCTTCAAAACGATCCTCGCCCTGTCATAAGAGGAACAGCTGGTTGGGCAATAGGAAAAATTGGTAGAGATGATTCACAAGAAATATTGGAACAATCACTGCTTAAAGAAGAGGATAATTCTGTTAAGATAGAAATTGAAAAAGGATTAGCTTTCTTAAGTACATCTGTTTAAATATAAAAGGAGTGGATCTGATGACTGATATGGTTGTAGCAACTATTCAAACGTCGATAGGACCAATGACAGTGGGTGGAAACAAGGAAGAATTATATTTTATTAACTTTGGTTCTCTTAAAGAAACCCAGGAGTGGGTGGATAAGTTTGTAACAAAACATTCGCTAGGTATGGTTTCAGAAGGAAAAACAGCTTTGTTTGTTGAAACGGAAGAGGCCGTCGAAAATTATTTGAAAAGCAGGGGAGAAGATCAACTTCAAAGAATTCCTTATCGGCTTCAGGGCACACCATTTCAAATCGATGTGTGGCAAGCTCTGGTCTCTATTCCTTATGGAGAAACGTCGACATATGGAGATATTGCCCGGGAAATAAGTCGACCAAAAGCTGTTCGTGCAGTTGGCGGTGCGATTAACAAAAACCCACTCTCTATATTAGTTCCATGTCATAGAGTGATTGGGAAAGATGGGTCTTTAACGGGATACGCAGGTGGGTTGGATAAAAAAACAAACTTATTAAAAATAGAAAACAAAACCCATTCAAATATGCAATCCTCTTTATAAGTTGTGGTATAATACTCGCGGAGCAATTAATGAAGAGGTGAATATATGGGTTTACATATGGTATTGTATCAACCAGAAATCCCTGCGAACACAGGAAATATTGCAAGAACAGCACTTGCAACAAATACAACATTACATTTGATTCGACCGTTAGGGTTTTCTACAGATGATAAGATGTTAAGGCGCGCTGGGTTAGATTATTGGCATGATGTGGCTATTCGTTATTATGACTCAGTCGAAGAATTACTTCAGGCATATCCTGAGGGTACGTTTTATTATATTGAAAATTTCGGTACGAAGCATTATACGGATTATGATTACAGTGATCAAAAGGAAGATATTTTCTTTATCTTTGGAAGAGAGACAGATGGAATTCCTAAAGAATTACTAATTGGTAAAGAAGATTACTGCTTGCGTGTTCATATGACGAACCAAGTCAGATCATTAAATTTATCTAATACAGCTGCAATTATTATATACGAGGCATTGAGACAACAAGGATTTCCAGGTATTAAATAGAAAAGCTTGGCGAATAGCCAAGCTTTTTCTGTGTGATAACTTATTTATTTCGTGGTTCACCTGGTGTAGCGTCATAACCTGCTGTAAAGATTGACACTAGAAACGTTAGGCAAACACCCATGACAATTGCAGTTCGCATGAAGAATCCTCCTCTTTGTCCACATTACATATTACATTCATTATAACCAAAAGTATACGATTTGTTAATGAAAGTGTAAATAAGTTCAAATAATCTTCTTATTTTATGACGAATGAATAAACTGTATCATCTGATGATTGAGGTGATTACATGTTTAAAGAAGGAACACTTGAAGAATATTATACCTTGATTCATGAGGGGGAATTTAGACCACGAACAGTTCATGAGCGCTTAGAAATGGCAGTACACTGGCTATTAAATCATAGAGTTGAAACATTAGGACATTTACAAGAACATCTTCAGGATCTACTGGATCGTTATATCACACCTGCTGCTGAAGGCTATGATGTTCGAAAAAGAATGCTTGTTTTAGCTGGTCCCCCTGGCAGTGGAAAGTCTACCTTGGTACATTTGCTAAAAGAAGCATTGGTATATATATCAAAGACAGAAGAAGGAGCAATATTTCAGCTTAAAGAATGCCCGTTACATGAGGACCCGTTGTTAGCCTTACCAGAAAAAGAGAGAAAAGAATTAAATCATGCAGTGAGCTTACAAATTGAAGGGTTTCTTTCATCGAAAAATCAGCTTAGATTAAAGGAGAATTTCCAAGAGGACTGGCGAAAACTTCCTGTTGAAAGAGTGTATCTTTCTTTTGAAAAAAGAATTGGCATTGGAGATTTTCATCCGGGAGACCCATATAATCAGGAACTAAATGAGTTGATAGGGTCAATAGATTTTAGTTCCATAACCACTTATGGAAGTTCTTCTGATCCTAGAAGCTATCGATATGATGGAGAGTTTCAAGTTGCCAATAGAGGTATAGTAGAATTACATGAATTTTTTAAAAATATTCCTAGTTTTCTCTATGTCTTTCAAAGTATAACGGAGGAGCGATTGTATAAAATTCCAAAGCAATCAAATGTATATCCAGATGTTCTTCCCATTGCTCATACAAATATGGCTGAATTAGAATCATTTCTTAAAAGACCAGAAAATGAAAGTTTATCTACTCGTATGTTGTTTCATTCGATCCCTTATAACTTAAATGTAGATGATGAGGTGAAATATTATAGAATGAAAATGAAGAGCGAGGATCATGAAAAATTATGTTTTCATGCATTAAATACACTTGCAGAAACTGTGATTATTTCAAGACTCGTGTTTCACACTGCTGAGTATTCGATCGAAGAGAGGTTAAAGTTATATAAGAGTGGGTTAGATGAACCGTTCGGAAAAGATGGATTTATTGGAATGCAGCCTCGTTTTGTTCTAGATGTACTCAGTGAGTGTATGAGTAAGTTTGAAATTGTGGATGCAAATGTCTTATTAAACCAGTTAAAGTTTCGAATTGATAGCGACTTACGGTTAAAATCCTCTGAAAAAGAGAAGTATAAAATAAGTATCGAAATAGCTAGAGAGTTGTATTATAATCGAATAGCATTTGAAGTGTATCAAGCTCTTGAAGAGTATGAGTATGACAGATGGCAAGAACTTTTACAGCAAATAGTAAAGAAATTAAGTGCTAAAGACCTTTTTATCGATAAAGAGACTACAGATTCTTTTAAGGAAGAAAGGCTTGAAGAATGGATCTGCTCTAAATCGATTAGGGCGGAATCCATGAGTATGTTTCCTGATTTCATTCAAGAAGAACTTCGACAGAAAATATTTCTTTCCTTCTTTCATCAATTTCAATCTCCTGAAAAATTTTTAGATTGGGTGAGAGAAACCTTTCTACTGGAAATAAACAGAAATCAACAAATTACGTTTGAAATGATAGAAGATTGGGTTTATGAGTCCATTCTCAAATGAAAATTTTGTACTTTAATGGAGCATAACCTTTTCGTATGAACCATTTTCATATATACTAATTGGAGATATGTTTTGTTTTTCGTCGATTCTAAAGAAGCTTGTTTGTTTCCATTTCTTTTAGGGAAAACATCTTTATAGATTGTGATGAAAAACTGTTATAGACTAATAATAGTTAATTCTTTATTTAACCAAACTTTAATGGGGGTAGTAATAGTGGCAATCAATGGGTCTAGCGACAACGTGTGGCATGCTTTTCACGGTCCTAACATGGGCTATATTGAAGAGCAATATGAATTATTTTTAAATGACCCCGATGCAGTTGATGAATCATTACGTGAAATGTTTGAAGAACACGGTGAACCGGACTGGATGTCTTCAAGTGATGAAACAGCTGTTAGTGGAGGATCTTCACAGGCAGATTTGAAGAAATTGACTTCGACTATGAAGTTAGTTGATTCCATTCGTCGTCATGGACATTTAGAAGCTAATATTTTTCCTGTAGGGAAGCAAGATGAGCGTACCGCACCAATGGTCGATCCGAAAACGTATGACTTAAGTGAAAACGATTTAAAACAAATCGATGTAAAATTACTTACATCCGATCCACCTAAAAATGTTAAGAATGGTTTAGATTTAATCAATCATTTAAAAGCTAAATATTCTGGTAATATTTCATTTGAATTCAACCATATACCAGAAGATGATGAGCGTGAGTGGCTTTACAATAAAGTCGAAACTGGCGCATTTGATGTTTCTCTTGATAATGAGGAGAAGAAAGAACTTCTAAATAGCTTAGCTAAAGTGGAAGGTTTTGAACACTTCTTAGGGAAAACATTCGTAGCTCAAAAACGTTTCTCTATCGAAGGTTTAGACATGATGGTACCGATGATTGATCGAATGATGAAAAACGGTAATAAAGATGAAGTGGAACATATCTTAATGGGTATGGCACACCGCGGTCGTCTAAACGTTTTAGCACATATATTAGGAAAACCTTATGATATGATTTTCTCTGAATTTGCGCATTCACCAGATAAAGAGTTAGTTCCTTCTGAAGGTTCAACGGGTATTAACTATGGATGGACTGGCGATGTGAAGTATCACTTTGGAGCGGATCGCGAATATGGAAATGACGAGCACACGACAAAAGTGACACTCGCACACAATCCTTCTCACTTAGAATTCGTCAATCCAATTGTGGAAGGTTATACACGTGCAGTTCAAGACTTGCGAGATCAAAGTGGTTATGCAGGTTCTGATTTTAATAAAGCATTTACTATTCAAATTCACGGAGACGCAGCCTTTATTGGGGAAGGTGTTGTAGCAGAAACACTTAATATGTCTCAACTAAGAGGTTATCACACAGGTGGTTCGATCCACATCATTGCGAATAATTTGGTAGGTTTTACGACTAACCACACTGATGCTCGTTCTACGAAGTATGCTAGTGACCTTGCAAAAGGATTTGAAATTCCAATTATTCATGTAAATGCGGATGATCCAATTGCCTGTCAAAATGCAGTGGAACTATCTTATCAGTATCGTAAAGAGTTTGCGAAAGACGTGATCATTGACCTGGTTGGTTATAGAAGATATGGTCATAATGAAATGGATGAACCACGTGGTACACAACCACATCTATACCAAGACATTGATGCTCATGATACAACGTATAAAATCTTTGCAAATCAGTTAGCAGATGAAGGCGTCATTTCAAAAGACGAAGTGGACAAGTTTAAAGATGATGTAGTCAAAGATTTGCGTGAAATCTATAATAATATGACTGAGCATGAAAAGTCTGATCCTTCGATTCCAGAGCTTCCGGACGAAGTGGTTAATGGATTAAATAAAATCGAGACGGCGGTTAAAGAAGATACGCTTAAGAAATTGAATGCAGATATGCTGAACCGTCCAGAAGATTTTAATGGATTTAAAAAGCTAGAAAAAATCTTACAACGCCGTGAGAAAGCATTTGAAGATGACGAGAAGGTTGACTGGGCTTTAGGCGAAGCTTTAGCTTTTGCTTCGATCCTTAACGATGGTACACCGATTCGTATGTCTGGTCAGGATTCAGAACGTGGTACATTTGCTCACCGACATGCGGTTTTACATGATGTCGAAAATCAACAAACGTATAGTCCATTTCATGGGTTAGAAGATGTTGATACGTCATTTAGTATCTATAACAGTCCCTTATCGGAGGCTGGTGTATTAGGTTTTGAATACGGTTATAGTGTTCAGTCTGATGACACACTTGTACTTTGGGAAGCTCAGTATGGTGACTTCGCGAATGCTGCTCAAGTAATATTTGATCAGTTTATTTCGTCTGGTCGTGCAAAGTGGGGACAAATCGCTAGTATGGTTATGCTTCTTCCACATGGTTATGAAGGACAAGGACCAGAACACTCTAGTGCAAGACTTGAACGTTTCTTACAGCTTTCAGCAGAAAATAACTGGACAGTGGCGAATGTAACTACTGCATCTCAATACTTCCATTTACTAAGGCGTCAAGCTGCAATTGTCGGAACAGAGGCTGCTCGACCGCTGATCTTAATGACACCGAAGAGCTTAATTCGTAACCAGCGTGTTGCGTCGGCTCACGAGGAATTATCAGAAGGTAAATTCGAAACATTGATGGAACAAAGTACTACCGGAGAAGATGCAGAAGCGGTGAAACGTTTAATCATCGGAAGTGGTAAAGTAATGGTTGACTTGGAAGAAGCAATTGAAGAACGCGATGCTAATGAAGCAATTCATTTCGCACGCTTAGAACAAATTTATCCCTTCCCTGATGAAGAGTTAAAAGAATTACTGAAGAAATATAAAAATGTAGAAGAGATCATGTGGGTTCAAGAAGAACCGAAGAACATGGGTAGCTGGGACTTCGTTAAAGAACGCATTCAAGACATCAAGAAAGTGAAACAGAAACTTCATTATATTGGTCGTCCATACCGCTCTTCACCTTCAGTTGGTGATCCAAATATCTCTAAATCTGAACAAAGTCGCATTATAAACGAAGCTCTAAAGCTTGATTAAAGGAGGAGAATAACGTGAAGGAAATTATTGTACCTGAATTAGCTGAATCGATTACGGAAGGTACCGTAGCTGAATGGTTAGTCAAAGAAGGTGACCAAGTAGAAAAAGGTGATCCAGTTTGTGAACTTGAAACAGACAAAGTAAACGTAGAAGTGAACGCGGATCATTCAGGTGTCGTTGCTGAACTACTAGTTGAAGAAGGCGATGACGTTGAAGTTGGCGACGCAATCGCGAAGATCGATGAAAATGGCGAAGGTGCTAAATCTGATGACTCCGGTGATGATCAAGAGGAATCAAAAGAAGAGTCAAAAGTAGAAGCAAAAGATGAGTCCAAAGAGGAAAAGAAAGAAGAGAAGAAAGAGGAAAAATCTGATTCTCAAGAAAGTAAGGAAGAAGACTCGAAAGATAAGTCTGAACAGCCAGTAGCGTCACCTGCAACTCGTAAACGCGCTCGTGAACTTGGCATTGACCTTTCTGAAATCAAACCTAAAGATCCAGTAGGAAAAATTTCTACAGAAGACGTAGAAGCTGCTGCGAAATCTAAAGACTCAGGTAGTAAAGAAAAATCTAAGTCTAAAAAAGAAGATAAAGGTTCTTCTGAAAAGACAGAATTTGATAAGCCTGTAGAGCGTGTGAAGATGTCCCGTCGTCGTCAAACGATTGCGAAGCGTCTTGTCGAAGCACAACAGAACGCAGCGATGTTGACAACATTCAACGAAGTCGATATGTCGAACGTGATGAAGCTACGTGGCGAACGTAAAGATGAATTCCAAGATAAGCACGGCATCAAGCTTGGTTTCATGTCATTCTTCACAAAAGCAGTTGTAGCAGCATTGAAAGAGTTCCCGCTTGTAAATGCTGAAATTCAAGGTGATGAAGTTGTCATGAAGAAGTTTTATGATATCGGTATGGCAGTTTCTACAGAAGAAGGTCTAGTTGTACCAGTAGTACGTGATGCAGACCGTTTAAACTTCGCTGGAATTGAAGGAGAAATCATGAACTTAGCGAAGAAAGCACGTGATGGAAAGCTTTCTTTAGATGAGCTTCAAGGTGGTTCCTTTACCATTACAAATGGTGGTATTTTCGGTTCATTGAATTCTACACCGATCATCAACGCACCACAAGTTGGGATCCTTGGACTTCATAAAATCGAAAAACGTCCAATGGTAATGGATGATGATTCTATCGAAGTTCGTCCAATGATGCACATCGCAATGTCTTATGACCATAGAATTATTGATGGTCGTGAAGCAGTACAGTTCCTTGTACGTGTGAAAGAATTGATTGAAGATCCGTATGATCTACTTTTAGAAGGTTAAACTTAACTTCAAACTCCTTAGTTCTTTATTAGAGCTAGGGAGTTTTTTTAAAAAAAAAAGAACAAGTACCAAAATAGTACTTGTTAGTGGGAAATAAATGTTCACAATCATCGTTCTAATCGAGATTTAAAGAGTAAAGCTATTATGTTTTTGAAAGAAAAAACGGTTAAGCACAGCGATAAAATCACTAAAGCAATACCAACTAATTGCCAACCGGTTAAAATTTCATTTAAAACGAATACTCCAACCAATACTGCAACAATTAATTCGATGGATGCTAAGATCGTAGCTTTACTAGATTCGATATAAGTTAGTCCGATTGTATATAGAATGTATGCAGCGATCGTTGAAATAATCGATATAGCAAAAATGTTTAACCAAACTTCACCGTGTACAAAAGCTTCTCCTTGCGACCAGATCGAGCTAGTTGGAAACATAAATAATGTTCCGCAAACCATGGCGTATACTGTTATTGTCAGTGGATGATACCTTCTACTGACAAATTTCCCAAATATGCTATAAGAAGCACAGAATAAGCCGGCTAAAAACCCTAAAATGATTGTCCCCACTGATAAAGATAGTCCTCCGATAGGTAAAAATTCAATGACGAGTCCACAGCCAATCATCGTTATGAATATAGCGATAGCTTTTTGAAGGGTCAATTTCTCCTTAAACCAAACACTTGCTATAAGCGCCGCAAAAATTGGTGAAGTGTAGACAAAAATTACAGCGACAGAAACTGATGAACGCTCCATCACCTCGAAATAACACCAATTAAATAGGGCAATGCTAATAACACCAATCCCAATGAAGAATGGAAGATCTTTTAATTTGATCTTTAAATAGTGTTTTGCAAATGTCGTGATTAAGGTTACTAAGATTAGGCTGGAGATCGTAAGTCGAACTGTAACAACTTGCCATGGAGTAAACCCAAACGCGTACAAGTTCTCTACGAATAATCCAGTTAACCCCCAAAATGCTGCCCCTACAATAACGAGGCTGTAGGCAACTAAATAATTCATTCGCATTGTTATACCCTCCCTTTTGTCTCTATCTATCGGTTAGGAATAACTAACACCAATTCATAATTGATGAGTAAGGCTAACTTAACCCATATCGAGCGATATAGCAATCTAAGTCACTTATTTTTAGTGAATATTAAATGAATGATAATAATGGTCTCAGATGAATAGTTTGGAAGTAGGGGGTGGTGAGGTTAATTTTTAATTCTAAGGCAAGTAATGTCACTTTCTTCCATGGTCATCAATCGATTCCAGAAGAGTATTTGGATTCGAAGCAAGTACTCACAGGAAACAGTTCCTTATCATTCAATCGTGACCCTATTTCAAAAAAAGAAGTGCAGCAATTGATCCTAGAAAAAGCCCAAGCGTCTAATGAACACGTAATACACGCAGCAAGAGAAACTAAAACTATTAATATTCCCAAAACAATTACTAATCAGTTGCTTTATCAAAAGCTACAGGATGATATAGTCGTATTTAATAAAATTGACTTAGTAACAGAAAATAAGAAAATAATAATAAACCTAATTGATGTATCTCGGTCCATGCAACAATTTTGGAAAGCTTCTGAGAATAAAAAGATCATAAATAGTACATTGAAGCCTGGGTTAAACCTTTATCATACGGAATTTATAAATGCTTACTCCGACTCGCTTCTATTGGATTTTGAATGTGATGGTGGAACTAGTTATCATCATGTTTTAGATTATTTTACAGACCTACATGTAGAAATGGAAATCACCCATGTTACAGATAGTTTGATTTCTTCTAGGCTAGTAGACCGTGCAGTCAGCAAGCTTTTAAGTTTAGTAAACCAACATGCGTGTTATCATTTAATCCACGTGTCAAACAACAGTCGGGCATTTACGGAAGGTTTACAAAATCCACACATAAAAAGTACTTTTATAGGTGACACTACTTTCTAAATGGAAGGAGTGTATCTTTTGATAAAAAAAGTACTTGCAGGAATGTTATTAATTGTGTTGACTTCTACATCATTGGTCCCACCGCATATAACAAGTCATGCACAAAGTTATGATATTTATATTGTACAGCCAGGGGATTCCTTGTGGAAAATTTCACGCAGTTATCAAATAGGCTTAAGCGAGATCATTAATGCTAATAAGCAAATTCAAAACCCTGATTTAATTTATCCGAACGATGAAGTGAAAATTCCTCTTAAGACAGAGGTAAAAGCAATCGAACAAGAAGTGGTGGAGCTAACCAATCAATATCGTCAACAAAACGGGCTTTCCACATTACAGATTGATTGGCAGCTTGCGAGAGTCGCGAGATATAAATCAGCTGATATGCGGGACCAGAACTATTTTGCTCATCAGTCACCAACGTATGGCTCTCCTTTTCAGATGATGCGTGACTTTGATGTTTCTTATCAGCGTGGTGCTGAAAATATTGCAGCAGGTCAACAAACGGCACAAGGTGTTGTAGATGGTTGGATGAATAGTCAAGGGCACCGAGAAAACACTTTAAATCCTAATATGACACACATCGGGGTAGGATATGCAACTGGTGGAAGCTATTCCACATATTGGACGCAAATGTTTATCCAAAAATAAGAATCAATGGCGTATATAGGAAATAAATAGAGAAAAATAGAGAGAAATGAATTTATTTTATATATATGATTGCGTTTTCATATATATATATTGATAAAATTCAATAACGATATGAGATATATCTAAAAATTTGGGGGAGGATTACATAGCATGGATATTATTTTAGGGATCATCGCCATTGCTGCGACCCTTGGTCTAGCAATGTTGATGTCTAATAATCGCACGAAGATTCCATTTAAAGGAATCGGTATCATGATCGCTTTCCAATTAGTGATTACTGCATTTATGTTTAACACGGAAATCGGTCGCATCATTATTGAAGGTATTGCAGCAGTATTTGAAAAGTTAATTGAGTTTGGTAGAAACGGAGTTGAATTTGTTGTTGGCGGAATCGCAATGACAAATCCGGATGATCCAAACGTGTTTTTCTTTGATGTACTATTAATTATTATTTTCTTTGCAACTATTCTATCTGTATTAACTTACTTAAAAATACTACCGTTTTTCATAAAGTATATCGGTGGCGGATTATCTAAGATCACTGGTCTACCGAAGATTGAATCATTTAACGGTGTTAACAGTATGTTCTTTGGACAGTCAGAAGCGTTAATCGCAATTAAATCTCAGTTCCACCGTATTACGGAGAACCGACTATATATTGTTTCTGCTTCTGCAATGGGGTCTGTATCTGCATCAATTATTGGTGCATATATGACAATGCTACCGCCTGAGTTCGTACTAGTAGCAATTCCACTTAATATGTTCAGTGCGCTAATCATTGCATCGATCATCGCACCTCCTGTCGTTACAGAAGAAGACGACGAAGTAGATATTAAAAATGTGTCTGAATCGAAAAGTGTTTTCGAAGCAATGGCAAATGGTGCCATGGATGGTGGTAAGATTGCGTTAATTGTTGCTACAATGTTAATTGCCTTCTTAGCTGCACTAGAAATGGTTAACTTTGCTGTTGGTGCTATATTCCCAGGAGGTTCATTAGAACTATTCCTAGGTTACCTCTTTGTTCCATTAACATTCTTAATGGGTATTGCACCTGGAGAGTTAGTTGAAGCAGGTAGCTTAATGGGACTTAAAGTTGTAACGAATGAATTCGTTGCTATGCTACAGTTCTTAGAAGTAATGGATGAAATGTCCGATAAAACAGTAGGTATTGTATCTGTATTCTTAACAAGCTTTGCGAACTTTGGTTCCATTGGTATTATTGCTGGTACAGTAGCTGGTATTGATAGTGTGAAAGGTAAAATGGTTTCTCGTTTCGGTATGAAACTACTTGTTGGTGCTACACTTGCATCGATCCTTTCTGCAACAATCGCTGGTTTATTCCTATAAATAATTAATTTCACAAAAAGCTTTGAGTCCGAGGACTCAAAGCTTTTTTATATAAATTATTATTGGCCAGCAGACATTTCTGGATATAAAGTTACTTTCATGGATAAAGTTTACTTTTTATGGATATATTCATAAGAATTCTGGATATCCTCGTAACTATTCTGGATATAAAAAAATTCTCGTGGATAAACGATGAGAATTCTGGATATGAGGTGGCTTTTCTGGATAACGATTCATTCCTTGTTATCTTGATATCCAATCGCCCGTCAGCACGCTCCAATCGCTCGTCAGCTCATCACAACTGCCCTTATACCCAGCTCTAATAATTGTTCAAATTTTTTGCCATTCTATTTTCATTGCAAATACAGTGTAGTCTGATATAATATCCATTCGGTAGATTACCGAAATAAGCAGTTCGAAACCATCCTGCTTAAACAAAACTAGGGAGAGATTATTTATGTCAGAGAACTATTATTTACCGCGTTCTGGGCCCATGCCTAGGCCAAAAAGTGTGGAAGATGGAAGAGAAATTTTGAAGAATGAAGCGTTTGATGCACCGAATGTACAGTCTATTACATTTCAAGCATTAGAGTTCACGGCTGTTTGTCCTAAGACTGGACAACCCGACTTCGGAAAAGTAGAAATTACCTATACTCCTCGCGATAAATGTATCGAGTCAAAGTCATTAAAATTCTACCTGTGGTCCTTTCGTGATCAGGGTGCTTTTTGTGAATCGCTTGCAGCTCAAATTGCTGATGATGTGATGTATGCAATAGAAGCTCAAAACGTGACGGTAACGGTTCACCAAACGGCACGAGGTGGAATTGAACTAACGACTCAGGCGGTTCGTGAATATGCTGGATAGGTCTCAATTATTGATTCTTTTAAATACGATTTTTGCAACTGCGCTAGTAACAGCTAACGTTTTAGCAGGAAAAGTTGTCGCGTTTGGTGACAACTTTGTCATTCCTGCGGCCGTTGTTACGTATGCATTTACATTCTTAATCACCGATATCATTCATGAAAAATATGGTAAAGAACAAGCACGCAGAACGATCATTTTCGGTTTTATTGCTCAAGTATTTGCAAGTATAATGATTTTAATTGGATATTACCTACCTGTTGCTCCTTTTGCACCCGAGCAACAGGAAGCGTATGAAACTTTACTTGGACAAAATTGGCGATTTGTTATTGCCTCTATGGCTGCTTATTTAGCTTCTCAATTCTTAGATGTTTATGTTTTTTCGAAACTAAAAAAACTAACGAACTCACGCTTTAAGTGGTTACGTAATAATGTCAGTACAGCATCTTCGCAGTTTGTTGATACCACGATATTTATTACCATTGCCTTTGCAGGTGTAGTTCCAGAGTTATGGATTATGATTGTAAGTCAGTACCTTATTAAGCTTGCAATAGCGGTAATAGATACACCGATTTTTTATCTATTAACAAGAAAAGATAGACAATAAAGAAATCCAGCTCTTTTTAAAAAAGGGCTGGATTTTTTTATATAAAATCTTAATTAAGTTAACTTGAATCGCTTAACAATATAGAACAACCTGATGATTAATATAAATGCACCTGTTGCTAAACCAATAATTAATCCCATCCAATAACCAAATGGACCTAAATCAGTAAAGTGGGCAAGTGCAATTCCTGATGGTAACCCGATCACCCAGAAAGAGACAAAAGCAATTGTTAAGGTGACGTTAACATCTTTGTATCCTCTAAGAGCCCCTTGAATTGGTGTTCCAAATCCATCAGATATTTGAAAGAAGACTGCATAAATGAGAAATTGTTGCATAAGTACAATAACGGCAGGGTCATTACTATATAGCTGGGCAACTGGCTCACGCAACACATAAATAAATATACCACTCATGATCGCAAAAAATAATCCTGTTATAATTCCAATTTGACTATACCTTTTTGCATCAATAAGTCTGTTCCCACCTACTTCGAATCCCACAGCTATGGTTAATGCCATAGCAATTGCTAGTGGAATCATATAGAAGATAGAAGCATAATTTAAAGCTGCCTGGTGCGCTGCGATTGTAACAGTGTCATAACTGCTCATTAACAGCGTAACAGCTGAAAATATACTTGTCTCAAAGAAAATGGTAATTCCAATTGGCACGCCAATTAATAGAATTTCTTTAAAACTCCGTAGAGATGGTTTCACAAAATAACTAAAAATTTGATATCTACGAAAAGGGTCCATAAATTGTACTATTAAAGCAGTAATTAAAAACGTAATCAAGTACGTGATCGAAGAAGCAATTCCTGCGCCAATTCCACCTAGTTCTGGAATTCCAAGTTTTCCAAAGATAAAAATGTAGTTAAAAAATGCATTTAAGGGTAAAGCAATAAGTATAATGATCATGGAGATTTTCGTTTGGCCTAAAGAATCAATGAATGATCTTAATAGATTAAAGCTGAATAAGAAAATCATCCCAACACCTAAAGAAACTACGTAATAAAAAGCAATATGTCTTACTTCGGGATCTACTTGAAGCAAGTTTAAAATCGGATCTAAAGTAAATATTCCTACAAGGAACATGACAGCTGATAAGATTATTGCTAGATACACTCCTTGTTTAACCGCATTGCTAATCAACTGCTTTTGATTCGCACCAAGAAGTTGAGCAACAATTGGAGAAATCGCAAGTAAAATCCCATTGATACCTGTTAAAACTGGAATCCAGATAGAGGAGCCAATCGCCACACCAGCCAAGTCTTCTGCTGAAACTTGACCTGCCATGATCGTATCAACCACATTCATGAGATAAATTCCAACTTGTGTAATAAGAATTGGAATAAGAATGCGTATGAATAAGCTGAATTTTTCTTTGGTCGTTTTAGTTTGATACACTTTTTTACCTCCATCTGTATTCCACATGTACATATTTTGCTAGTATGTTATTATATCTTAGTTTAGATGAAAAGAATAGAAAGGAAGTTTATATAAAATGAGTAATACAATTGTGTTTACAGGCGGAGGCACTGCAGGTCATGTAGTCGTGAACCTTGCATTAATCCCTTCCTTTGTAGAAGATGGCTATGATGTTCACTATATAGGGTCACATAAAGGAATTGAACAAGAATTAGTAGAAGGTATGAAAGGTGTTACGTATCATAGCATTTCAACAGGTAAACTACGAAGATATATTTCTGTAGAAAATATGAAAGATCCGTTTCGAGTACTTAAAGGTGTTCTTCAAGCTAGAAAATTGATGAAAAAGCTCAAACCCGGAGTAGTCTTCTCAAAAGGAGGTTTCGTATCTGTACCGGTTGTTATGGCAGCGAAATGGTCCAAAGTTCCTTCTATTATTCACGAATCGGATTATACCCCTGGACTAGCGAATAAAATAGCAACGAATTTTGCAAAATACGTGTTAACGACATTTCCAGAATCGGGCAAACATTTACCTCAAAAGAAGGTAAAGCATATTGGTGCAGTAGTTCGAGAAGAGTTAATGCAAGGAGATCCAGCACAAGCAGCTGAATTTACAGGCTTAAATGTGAATCAACCAACCATTCTTGTGATGGGTGGGAGTGCTGGAGCAAAAAGTATCAATGAAGGGGTTCGAGGAGCCTTACCAGAGTTACTTCAAACATATCAAGTGATTCATCTATGTGGGAAAGAAAAGGTAGACCCCACTATAGAACAACCTGGTTATGTTCAGTATGAGTATGTGACGGATGAACTCAAAGATTTATTAGCTATGTCAGACGTTATTGTTTCTCGTGCAGGTTCCAATGCAATTTTTGAGTTTCTCGCTTTACGAAAGCCAATGCTTTTAATTCCATTATCGAAGCAAGTTAGCCGTGGGGACCAAATTTTAAATGCTCAATCGTTCGAAAAGCGTGGTTTTGCAGCTGTATTAGAAGATGAAGAAGTAACTGCAGAGTCATTGGCAAAAGAAGTGAACCAGCTTTATAAAAATAAACAAAGCATGCAAGATCAGATGAAGACATATGAAGCAAAACAAACAAAAAATGATGTAATCTCGTTAATTCACGATACAATGAAATAAATCTAGCCGATGATCTTTCGTTATTGCTTATAAATAAGCGAAAAATTACTTGATTGTATCACTCGCATACCTTAAGTAAATATTTTCGTAAAATTTGTCGGAATATCGAATTTTATAAGCTAATTTGAAAATTGAATGAAAGTTCATTGATACGTATACTTAAAGATGGTTTGAAAAAAACCGTCTTTTTTTTATTAAGAGTGGGGCGGAACGAAATTCTACATAATGGTTTCGTAAAATTATTAAATAAAAGGGGAGAGTAAAGAGACATGAAAAAGTTAATTACATTAGTGATTGTCGCTTCCATGCTGGTACTAGCAGCTTGTGGAGGAGATGACGAAAGTGAATTAGAAGAAATTGTTTTAGCTGACGCTGGTTGGGATAGTATTAAATTCCATAACTCAGTCATGCAAAACATCATGGAACACGGATATGGGTACGATACGGACGTCATTAGTGGTTCTACTGCAAACACCGTTCAAGGACTTATTGATGGAGATGTAAACGTTTATTCCGAAATCTGGACGGATAATATTCGTGAAGTATATGAAGGGGCAATCGATGATGGGGACATTATTGAAACCTCTATCAACTTTGACGATAACGAACAAGGTCTTTATGTTCCAACCTTTGTAATTGAAGGGGACGAAGAAAGAGATATTGAACCAATGGCGCCAGACTTAAGAACAGTAGAAGACTTGGCTGACTACCCAGAAGTATTTGAAGATCCAGAAGATCCTTCCATGGGTCGTATTGTAAATGGTCCATCTGGTTGGGCTGTGAACGAACAAATCGTTCAGAAAGTTGAAACATATGGTTTAGATGAGATGTTTAATGTACTATCACCAGGTTCAGACTCTGCAGCAGTATCTTCATTAGCTTCTGCATATGACTCAGGTGAAGCTTGGGTTGGGTATTACTGGTCTCCAACTTGGGTAACTGCTTCTTATGATATGACTTTATTAGAAGATAATGAATTCGAAAGAGAAGCATGGGAAGAAGACCGCAGTACTGAATTTCCACCAAATGATGTAACAGTAGCTGTTCATGGTGATTTTCCTGATCAAGCTCCTGAAGTATATGAGTTCTTGCAAAACTATGAAACATCTGAGGCTTTAACGGAAGATGCATTGGCATACATGTTAGAAGAAGATGTTGATGCAGATGAAGCAGCAGCATGGTGGATGGAAGAAAATGAAGATTTATGGACAGATTGGTTACCAGAAGATGTAGCGGACGATGTAAAATCTGGTCTAGGAATGTAGTTTTAAAAGTAGTAGTTAGCCACTAACGCTAGTTGGCTAACTACTTTCTTGTTTCAATCAAAGTTTTACATAAATTTAAAGAGGTGAGATGAAATGCAAGAATTCCCGGATATTTCTATACCGATTGGTGATGTGGTTGATTTCATCGTTAGGTGGATCGATTCCACATTTGCCCCATTTTTCGATTTTATTTTTTACTTAACATCGAATACAATTCAAGGTTTTGATGGCTTTTTAACCATGTTGCCATGGTGGGTATTTTTAATTCTAATTTTTGCTTTAGGATATTATTTTCAAAATGTGTCTGCTGGAATACTTTACGCAGGGTTTATGTTTTTAGTCGGTAGTTTTGGATTATGGGATGAAATGATGATTACGATAGCTATCGTATTAACAGCCGTCATAATATCCTTATTAATCGGTATTCCAACAGGTATATTTATGGCAATGAATAAAGCCTTTTCTGTTTTTATGCGACCAGTATTGGACGCAATGCAAACGATGCCGAGTTTTGTTTATTTAATCCCAGTTATTTTCTTTTTCTCATTAGGGAATGTTCCGGCGGTATTTGCAACGATTATTTATGCAGTACCTCCAGTAATTCGTTTAACAGAATTAGCAATACGTAATGTGGATCGTGAAGTAATCGAGTCGGCTGAATCATTCGGTTCTTCTCGCATGCAAATTTTGAAAAAGGTTCAATTACCACAAGCAATTCCAACAATGATGGCTGGTGTAAACCAGACAACAATGATGGCTTTAGCGATGGCGGTTATTGCATCCATGGTTGGTGCAGGTGGTTTAGGTGAACAGGTATTAATCTCTATTAACAGAATTGATATTGCACTCGGTTTTGAGGCAGGAATCAGTATTGTTTTCTTAGCTATTATTATTGACCGTATTACAGCAGGTATCGGTGATAAATTCCAACGCGATAAGGGGGATCACTAATGGGTGTAAAAATGAGTTTGCAGCATGTATCAAAGATCTTCGGGCCGAAACCAAAATCAGCTATTCCTTTAATTAAGGAAGGCAAATCAAAAGATGAGATATTAGCTGAAACAGGTAATACCGTTGGGGTTTATGATGCAACGATCGATGTAAATGAAGGTGAGCTGTTTGTTATTATGGGGCTTTCCGGTAGTGGAAAATCAACACTCATTCGTTGTTTAAACCTACTAAACAAGCCGACTTCTGGCTCGATAGTTGTAGATGGAGAAGATGTAGTAAAATACAAAACGGAAAAGCTTAAAAATTATAGACAAAATAAAATCGCGATGGTATTTCAACACTTTGGTTTATTCAGTCACCGTACCGTCTTAGGCAATGTAGAGTATGGTCTTGAAATTCGTGGAGTATCTGCGGAGGAACGACGAGAAATTGCTACTAAAAACCTAGAAAGTGTTGGGTTAAAAGGATGGGAAGATAAGTATCCAGATGAGCTTTCTGGTGGTATGCAGCAACGTGTTGGGTTAGCGCGTGCACTTGCCAATGACCCAGATATTTTATTAATGGATGAACCATTCAGTGCTTTGGATCCACTTATTCGACGCGAAATGCAGTTGGAATTATTAGACCTACAAGAAAGACTACAAAAAACTATTATCTTTATTACACACGACATCAATGAAGCATTTAAAATCGGAGATCGCGTAGCAGTAATGAAAGATGGACGAGTGGTTCAAACCGGTGCTCCTGAAGAAATTCTAGAAAATCCAGCAAATGAGTATATATCTGACTTTATTAAAGATATTGATCGTTCGAAAATCATCCAAGCAGAAAATATTATGATTAGACCGAACGCGATGGTTTCTTTAAAAGATGGTTTAAAAGTTGCGGTACAAGAAATGGAATCCAATGGCCTTTCAAGTGTATTTGTGACTGATCGAAAGCGCCAATTACACGGAATTGTAACGATTGATGCTGCAATAGAAGGCATTAATCAAAAGAAGACGCTTGAAGACGTCGTATTTACGGATGTAGCTACGGTTAAAAAGGATGATTATTTGGAAGAGATCATTCCGAAAGCAGTAGAGACCACGTATCCGATCGCAGTTGTAAATGAAGAAAATCGATTAGAGGGCATTATCCTGCGAGTTCATGTGCTATCTAGTTTGATCGCGGAAGATGCGGAGTAACTTAACCTTTTGATTTATAAATATACGAAGCGCCCCAGTTTATAGGGAGCGCTTCTATTTTTGTTTTAATGGATAATCCCAAAACGTTCAATATCCAAGTTAATAGTGATATCGACTTCCATATCAGGATAAAGCTCTCGCCACTCTTCTTTAGTTAATCTTTTGTCACGTACATGAGTACTATATTCTTGACCAAACCCAAATATATCTGAATTCATTTCTTGCGCTTCTTTCAAGATCTTCTCAGCTTCTTCTTTTAAATGTAGCTCCGATTGTTCTTCAATAATCTTTAAAGCTTCCGGAATATCTAAATCTACACGCTGATTCATTTCAATTACTCGAGCTGAAACATCTAATTCGACGTGAAACTTGAGAGGATCTTTACTAATTAAAGTTCTATTCATTTTATTATTCAACTTGTCAATTACAACAATAAAAGATTCTTCATACATTTCATCGGTGACAAACTCTGATAAATATTCCTTCACTAAATCTGTTTTTATCTCCACTTCTGCACTCCCAGAGTGAAAAGTTCCGTTTAATAATCTGACATAGAAAGCTTCTTCAAGAGTAAACTCTCCAACAAGACGATCATCTTGCATGGCACCGATGCTATTAACTTCGACTTTATTGTCATCCACATAAAGCATGGGAACCATTGGATCTTTTCCTACTTCAAAATAATCTCTTAAAAATTCATGTAAGGTACTACTTATTAATCTTTCGTTAACGACAGCGGTATTTATTAATCGGTCTAAGTAGGTACCAATATTAGGTGCTTGCTCATAATTAGAAGCAGAAAGTATATCATCCGATTTTTGTCTGGAAACTGCTACATGGAGCATATCAGATATAGAGGCATCTCGTTCTAAAGTATCTAGTAAAGGGAAGATCCCTTCAGCAGCTATTTCTGGTCCAAATAATATTGTTTGCAACTGTCCGTTTACAATTTTATATCCCGATTTTTTTATTTGCCTTAGATTTTGCCATTTGAAACGTACGGCCACTACTTTTAATAATCTGCGAGGCATCGGTGATATCTGGATTAAATTGATATAAAACGGTGGTTGCATCATATTCATTAGTCTCTTTATTAAAATCAAAACCATAGGCAGTCACGATTCCCAATTCTTCAATTAAATTTTCCTCCACACAAGCAGAGGAGAACATCAAACTACCTATTATAAAAAAAAGAAGGATACGTTTCATGATTGTTTCTTTCCTTTCCAACGATGGAATATAGCAAACGGAAGAATGAGCAGTGGAAAGAGAATTCCAAACCCAAAACCGATTTCACCTATAAAGGTAGTGAATGCGTTTACGTTCTCTCTCTTCTGAACAATGCTTGAAATAATTAAAGCAACTAGGAGGAAAGCAACTAAAGAATGTTTCTGCTTGAAACCGCAAACACGTTTACAACTATAAGAGATCATCCAGGCAAACATAATTAGATTAGGGAGAATAACCATCATCCATAAAGCAACTGCTAAGATATCGAACCTTTCAAACATTGGAAGCGATAAGATCTTAAACATTGTAAGAAGGGGCCATATCTTTTCTTCTAATTGATCTGCACTAAAATATCCTATAGAAACTATCACGACATATAATCCGTATAAAATCGTTATGGCAACGGCCCCTTGGGCGTACCTACCGATTTTACGCTGGTCTTGGATAAAAGGATATATCAACCAAAGCAACTCAAAGCCTAATAGTGAATAAGTAGTAATTCTAGCACCTTCTAATATTTCCGTAGGTGAAGCATGAAAGATAGGGAAATAATGGTCAAATTCAATCATTGTGATTGGTTCTATAAGTAAAAGGGCAATCCAAAACGTAGCGAAATAGAATACAATACACGTACCCACTGCTACTCTCAAGCCGCTGTAAACTGCATAGAAAACTAGTGATATTAACAATAAAGAAATAAACCAAGAAGGCATCCTTGGGAAAATAAACACCTGTACGAACTCTACATAATTCAAAAGAATACTCAAAAACACGAGGAAAAAATAAAACGTGAAGATCATTCCAAGTATTTTACCGAATATATTTCCAAAACAATATGACAATACACCAAGTAGGTCCGTATTAGGATAGGTACGCAAAACAAATATGATAATTGCTACAACGATATGAATGATAATTCCAGCAAGTAGCAAAGAAATCCAACTATCCTGTTTCGCTTCCGCAAAAATAAACCGAGGAAGTCCAGCGATTCCCACACCAACTTGCATCGTATGAATGATTAACAAGAGATAAACCGCTTTTATTTTTTTATCTATTGGAATTTGTAGTGGTGTTTTCATAGATCCACCTTACTCATCGATATCTTTAGGTTTATTTTTATTTGGTTTCTTAAAGCGAGTAATTTTCTTAGGTGAGCCGGAATAAGCTCTTTTATTACTGGACAAAAACGGTAGTCGTATTAGTGAGTTATCTACGTCTCTTGGTTGAAAAGGGTATATAGGTGCAAAATATGGACGGTTCAGAGAACGCTGTTTAATTAAATGAATGACAATAAAAGATAAACTGAAAATGATACCGATAAAGCCCCACATTCCAGCTAATAAAATGATTGGAAAGCGAATAATCCGTATAGCAGAGCCCATTAAATAGCTAGGTGCAGTATATGAGGCAAGGGCACTTAGTGCGACAATAATGATTAAAATATTACTTGTGAATCCAGCTTGCACAACAGCCTGTCCGATTACGATCCCACCAACAATACCCATGGTCTGACCGACCTTAGTAGGTAGCCTAGCACCAGCTTCACGTACGAGTTCTATTAAAATTTCTAATACAAACGCCTCTATTAAAGGGGGGAAGGGGACGCGCGATCTCGAGTGTCCGAGTGATACAAGTAACGCAGTTGGTATGATTTCGTAATGAAAGGTTAATGCAGCAACATATAAAGGTGTAAGCACCACTGAAATAAACATAGCAACGATCCGCATTACCCGGATAAACGAACCCATGCTCCATCTAGTGTATAGATCCTCCGTTGATTCAAAAAAGCTCAAAAAATTAATGGGAGCTATTATACCAGTGGGGCTCTTATCTACTAACAATCCTAACTTTCCTTCTTTTAGGCTGTAACAAAATCGATCTGGCAGTTCGGTAACGAGAAATTGAGGAAAGATCGTATAAGAATTATCCTCAATATATTGGGTTAAAGTAGAACTTTCAATGATGTCATCGACGGAGAGTTCTTCTAACCGCCTCCTCATTTCGATAACATTATCCTCGTTTGCTAATTCTTCTAAATAAATTAACCGCACTTCAGTTGGCACAGTGTTACCAATGATGAATTTTTCGACTTTTAACGTTTTTGTATCCATACGCCAGTGCACGATATTTAAATTCGTATCTAACGATTCTGTAAAAGAGATTTTAGGACCGAAAATTAATGACTCTGCTTCTGCTCGTTCTGGATTTCTTTTTTCTAACTTTGGTACTGGAAAGGTAAGTGCGTAATCCTCCCCTTCAATATAAACACAAGCTGCGCCACCAATTAACTCTTCTCCAATAGCATCTAAAGTGTTTAGTGCTTCATCTCCAGCAACCGGAACGATTCGTTTAAATTGCTCATAGGAAGCAGTCGTGGAAAATTGGATGGGCTTAATTAATTGGTTATATAAGTATTGTTTGCGCACCATGTGGTTTAAATACAAAATAACACAGGATTTATTATCAAAATCGATTTGTTTTGTTGTTAAATCAGGTGAATCCAGAAAGTAATCTTCATGTAATTTCTTTTCTAATTCCGTTAATTGACAAGGAAAAATACCTTTTGATTTATTTGTTCTTCTTCTCATAGGACTCTCCCCTTGGGTGAAATGTCATCTAATCTTCTTAGGTAGTATGTGATGGAAAATATTTTTTATGTAAATACTATGAATAAATAAGATTTGAATGAAAGTGACGTGAGTTTCATGCAATTAGTAGAAGTGTATATACCGAAAGATCGCTATGATGCCGTGGAACAAGTATTAAAAGATTTCTCCTCAAGAGGGGCATGGAAGGAAAATGAACTAGAAACAAGATACTTAATTCGAATGATCGTAGCGGATGATGATGTAGAAGAAGTACTGGACTATTTAGAAGCAATTTCTACGCTTACGGAAGGGTTTGAAACGATCTTATCTCCTGTGCATACGTATTTTTCTCGTAAGACGATTGAAAAAGAGCGTTCCAAACATGATGGTGACAGTGAGCAAGGGTCTGATCAAAATAGCTCAAAGAAACTATTGCGAGCTAGCAGACAAGAATTAACACATATTATGGAGCAAAAAGGTATGCTCAATATGAATTACACCTTATTAATTATTTTCTCAGCAATCGTCGCAACTGCTGGGTTTATGAAGGATAGTGAAGCTGTTGTAATTGGAGCCATGGCGATTGCTCCTTTGATTGGGCCAGCCATTTCTATCGGATTTGCGACTGTTTTAGGTGATGGAAAACGACTATACCGAGCTGGATTATCATTGTTTGTTGGATTTATTATTGTTACTGTGATTGCTATTACTTTCGGCTTTTTCTTTGAAGAAATACTTGATACAAGGCAATACTTAATGCGAACGGAAGTGACACTTGCTGATTTTATGTTGGCACTTGCATCAGGCGCGGCTGGAGCTTTATCGATTATTAACCGTGTATCTAGTGGGTTAATCGGTGTGATGGTTGCTGTTGCACTTCTTCCACCTTGTGTAACTTTTGGAATGTCGATCGGACAAGCGAGATGGGCAGATACGTATGGAGCATTGCTTTTAATTACGACAAATGTTAGTTGTATTTTATTAAGCGCGGTAGTTATATTTATTCTTACAGGAATTCGACCTGTCAAATGGAAGAAAGAAGTAACAGTGAATGTGTCCCGAATTTTATCGATTATTTTTATATCCTTACTATTTATTACACTTTTAGTGGTGACAGTTCTTGAGTTGACCCGTTAACCATTCGTTTACCTCGTTTCACTTAAGGGAATATGATTTCTTAAATAAGGAAAAGAGGCGAAATGTTATGAGTGTATTAAAAGCAGTATTTTTAAATGCTTCCTTGAAATCTAGCGAAGAGGAATCAAATACAGACGCACTATTTGAGGAAGTGAAAAAAATTTATACGAATCATCACGTCGAAACCAAATCTATTCGCTTAGCCGATTATCATATTAAATATGGAATAGCTGATGATCTAGGGGATGGAGATGAGTGGCCACAAATTTTAGAAGAAGTGAAAAAAGCGGATATCGTTATTCTAGGTACACCGGTATGGTTGGGTGAGAAAAGTAGTCTAGCAACTGTTGCTATGGAAAGATTGTATGGAAGTAGTACATTAAAGGATGATGATGGCAATCCGATCTATTTAAATAGAGTAGCAGGTACTGTGATTACTGGAAATGAGGACGGAGCAAAACATGCTGCACGCTCCATCTTATATGGCATGTCACATATAGGTTTTGTTATACCACCAAACGTGGATGCGTATTGGGTTGGAGAGGCAGGACCTGGCCCATCATTTATTGAGGCAAACGGGATAGAAAATGAATTTACAAAGAGTCATGTCAAATGGCTAGCTCATCACACCATCTATATGGCCAATTTATTAAAACAACACCCAATGCCGGTCGTAACATTCGAATAAAGATTTTACAAACAATTTTGAAAAAAGAGGTTGTTGTTTTCCAAATTTAAGTATATACTATGAAAAGAAAATAGGAGAAAGGTAGGTTGCTGACTATGACATTAAATTTACTACAAACACGCGGAATTAAATATGATATGAATGCGACCTTGCCGATTTATGCCTATTATTCTTAATTTTATTTAAAAATATAGGACGTAACGTGTAAAGTCGCGCATACATTAGTATGTTGCGGCTTTTTTTGATGAACACACTTGGCTATTGGTCTAGTGTGTTTTTTTATCTCATTTTACAGTATACGTTACATCTACCTATACAAAGGAGGGATCCAGATGATTGCATTTTCCATTGAATATAAAACGAGAAAAGGAGTGAAAAAAATGATTCGACTACAGTTGCAATTAGTTCGTAAGAGACAGCGGACAGAAGGTGGGTAAAGAATTTCTTGTAAATAGGAAAGGGGGAGATTTAAATGATATCTGTTTTCAGGAAATTAGGTTGGTATTTTAAAGAACAATGGTTGCGTTATACGTTAGCTATTACAGCATTAATCATCGTGAATATTTTAGGAGTGATTCCTCCGATCTTAATTGGAGAAGCTATTGATTTAATTCAGTTTAACCAACTGACCCAAGAACGTTTTATGGAATTATTATTCATATTTATTTCATTAGTTGTGGCAATTTATGTGATCTCATTTTACTGGGACTATACATTATTCGGTCGTGCTCTCTTACTAGAAAGAAAGATGCGTTCTAAATTGATGAGTCATTTCATGAGAATGACACCGACATTTTTTGGTCGATATCGCACAGGAGATTTAATGGCACGATCTACTAATGATTTACGGGCAATTCAAATAACTGCAGGATTCGGTATTCTCACATTAGTAGACGCAACCGTTTTTATGTTTTTAATTGTTTTAATGATGGTAATTTTAATTGATTGGCAGTTAACACTTGCCGCCTTAATTCCACTTCCTATCATGGCTTTATTAATGCAAAAATACGGAAAAGCGATTCATGAGCGTTTTATGAAAGCCCAGACAGCTTTTAGTGATTTAAATAATGATACGTTGGAATCCATCCAAGGAGTACGGGTGATACGTGCATTTGTCCAAGAGCGTGAAGATGTAAGTCGGTTTGAAGCAAAGGCTGAAGATGTTTTTGAAAAAAATATGCATGTTGCTAAAATGGATGCTTTATTTGAACCTACTATTAAAACATTAGTTGGGATATCTTACACAGTTGGCCTTGGATTTGGTTCTTATTTAGTGATGCAAGGTGGTATTACAATTGGTCAATTGGTGAGTTTTAACGTTTACTTAGGAATGTTAATTTGGCCAATGTTCGCAGTGGGAGAGTTGATCAATGTCATGCAGCGGGGGAATGCATCCTTAGATCGTACGGATGAATTATTGTCGCACGAGGCGGATGTAAAGGATCCAGATAAACCAATAAAAATTGATCAGCCAAATGTGATCCGATTTCAAAATCTATCGTTTGCCTATCCGAACGCTTCAGATCAAGCACTTAAAAACATAAACCTGGAAGTAAAGCGCGGAGAAACGGTTGGTCTCGTAGGTAAGACAGGAGCAGGAAAAACAACTTTGATTCGACAATTGTTAAGACAATACCCCGCTTCTCAGCAAGGGTTCCTTGAAGTGAATAATCAACCGTTAGAAAACATTTCTTTAGAAACAACTCGTGAGTGGATTGGTTATGTGCCGCAGGATCATGTGCTTTTTTCAAAGTCGGTTTGGGATAATATTGCCTTTGGTAGTGATGGAATCGACGAACAAGAAATGAAGCATATTTTAAAATTGGCATCCCTTCAAGAGGATATCGAGCAATTACCTGATGGATTAGAAACACTTGTAGGAGAAAGTGGTGTCACTTTATCGGGAGGTCAAAAGCAACGTGTATCATTAGCGCGAGCTCTCATTAGACAACCGGAATGGCTCATTTTAGATGACTCCTTATCGGCTGTAGACGGGCAGACGGAAGCAAAAATCATCAAGCATTTAATCGAAGAGCGCTCCAACAAAACGACCTGGATTGCTGCTCACCGTTTATCCGCTGTTAAACATGCTGATCAAATATTGGTGTTAGAAAACGGGGAAGTCGTAGAACATGGTTCGCATCAGGAATTAATGGATCGACAAGGTTGGTATTACCGTCAGTTCATCAAGCAACAAATGGAAGGGGGCGAATAAGATGCAACAATCATCAACGGAAAAGCGCCTCTATCGTTATGCTTTAACTGTAAAGAAAATTATTATTATTGGATTGATTTGTTTAATCATTGCTGTTGGCCTAGAGTTAAGTGGCCCTTTAATTGCTAAGAAGGTAATTGATGATCATATTGTTGGTGTAGCGAGTCAGTATGCTGTAACGGATGAATTTACTGGAGAAGTGGAATTTGAAGGTGATTACTATATCAGGTCAAGTCGTGCTTCAGGTGGCGAAGATACAGATCAAGTAACGCTTTATCAAGACGGATTAAACTTTTATTTTGCAGAGGATGCGGTATCTACTCAGGCTCGGTTAGTGGAGGCGGGCTCAGAGGAGATTGTGTTTGAGTTAGACGGTGCCACCTTTGCTGTTCCTGGTAAGGAGTTAGCGACTTCGGAGGTATTTCCGTTTTTTGAGCCGGAGATTTCTTCCATTATCTTTTGGTTAAGTTTATACATGGTATTAATCTTAATCGCATCGGTATTTTTGTACTATAAAACGTACTTGCTACAGCATGCGTCAAATAGAATTATTCGAAATATGCGTTTAGATGTATTTAATCACGTGCAACGATTACCCGTTAATTATTTTGTTAATCAACCAGCAGGTAAAATTGTTGCGAAAATTACGAATGATACAGAAGCAATCAGAGAGTTATATGTGAAAGTATTGGAAGTGTTTGCATCAGGATTTATTTATATGTTGGGAATCTTTATTGCTTTGTTTATTTTAGACGTTCAACTAGCTATGATTTGTTTAATTCTTATTCCAATATTGTATGGAATCATGCGGTTATATAAGCGAATTGCTGGAAAATACAACCTTGAAATTAGAGAAACAAATAGTAATATTAACGCAAATATCAATGAATCTATTCAAGGTATGTCGATGATTCAAGCATATAACCAAGTTGATCGAATGACTGGAGAGTTTGAACAATTAAATCACCACCATTACACGTATCAAAAGAAAATGAATACTTTCACGGCACTTACCGCCTTTAATTTAGTTGATTTTTTACGTAACACGTCTTTTGTAGTGTTTATTATTTATTTTGGTGGTATCTCGTTAGATGGCACAGGAGTCATCACCGCAGGGGTACTCTATGCATTTGTCGATTATCTTACGCGTTTATTTGAACCAATGGACCAGATTGTAAGTCAGCTTCAGCAATTGGAACAAGCTAGAGTAGCCGGTAGACGTGTCTTCGAACTGTTAGATGAACCTGGGGAAAAGGTAGAGAATTTACCGATTGAACGTTATTATGGGAAAATTCAATTCGATCAAGTCTCTTTTGCCTATGAAACGGATCAGTGGGTACTTCGGAATATTGCTTTCGACATTAAAGCAGGAGAGACTGCAGCTTTTGTGGGTCATACTGGTTCTGGTAAAAGTACAATTATGAACTTACTTTTCCGTTTTTATGATCCTACGAAAGGAACGATATATATTGATGGCATAGATATTCAACGGTTAAGTAGACAGCAAGCGAGGAAGCATGTGGGAATCGTTCTTCAAGATCCTTATATTTTTACTGGAACCATTCTTTCAAATATTACGATGAATAATCCAGCGATTAAGCGAGAAGAAGCAATTGCAGCTTTAAAAGCAGTTGGGGCCGATGAGTTTATTGAAAAACTTCCTAATCAATATGATGAACCTGTAAAAGAAAAAGGATCGGAATTTTCAACAGGTCAGCGTCAATTATTATCATTTGCTCGTGCACTTGCATTTAATCCTGCTATACTGATATTAGATGAAGCTACTGCAAACATTGATACAGAAACCGAAGCAATGATCCATAAGGCTCTAAAAGTCTTAAAAGAGGGCAGAACAACGATTGTTATTGCACACCGGTTATCGACGATTCAAGATGCCGATCAAATCTTTGTTTTACGCCAAGGGGAAATAATGGAACAAGGTACCCACCAAAGTCTCTTGAATACTGGTGGAGAATACTATAAGATGTATCAAATGCAACTTGGTAAAAAAACTAGTAGCATCTTCTAATTCCCAGTGGGAGAGGTATGGCAATGAGTGATAATCAACATAAAGATATAATAGATAAAGATTTGTATGAAGACTTAGATGAAGATGAAATGCGTGAATTGATTGAAGAAGAACGTGCTAGAAAAAAACAAGAAGAATTAGAAGAAGAAAAAAAGCCAAAACGCCCCTTTCCGAAGTGGGTTTTTTGGCTTATCGCATTTTTATTATTTTTTAATATTGCAGCTGCATTGCCATCAATTTTTTCCTTGCCAGCAATTGATTTCATTCGAACATCAGCCGAGCTTATGTTGGATGAGGATGTGCAAGAATATCGTGAGTCGATTGTGACAGTTGACACCGGTGTAAGTACAGGTACAGGCTTCATAATCTCTGAAGATGGATATATGCTTACGAATCAACATGTAATCGATGACCGAGAGCAATTGTGGATTTATCTAGCCGATGAGGGTCCAGTTGATGCTACAATAGTAGAAGAGTACCCAGAAATTGATTTAGCACTTCTTCAAATAGAAGGAGATGGACATCCTTATTTAGAACTCGCAGAAGAGACGAGTTATTTACCTCAAGAACCATTTTACTTTATAGGTAGCCCATTAGGATTCAGTGGCATCGCCAATCAAGGTGAAATCATAGGCGAAGCAAGTTCAAGTAGTGTGGAAGGGTCAGTATTATTGCTTGACGCTCCGATATACCGTGGCAATAGTGGTAGTCCGGTAATCAATCAAGATGGAGAAGTGATTGCTGTAATTTATGCAACAAGACAGGATGAGGAACACGGTAGAATCGGATTGTCCATTCCAATCGATTCTTATTATTTAAAATCAGAAAATGAGTAACATTTAATCGTTTGCACCCATAAAAGAGGGGGGAATAACGAAATTTATAATAGTTGGGGGTGATGAGGGGTGCTGAAGCGTCGTAAAGAAACAGAAGGCGCGTCCCTCGAATCGCAAATCAATGCTATTCAGAACGGGGACGAACAAACCCGTCATCATCTGTTGTCAAATTATCAGCCATTTATAGCAACAGCTGTATCAAAAGTTTGTAAACGTTACATTGATGCAGAAAGAGATGACGAATATAGTATAGGTCTGATGGCATTTAACGATGCAATCAATTTATATTCTGAAGAAAAAGGCAGTTCATTTTTAACATTCGCACGTCTTGTTATCTCTCGTAGAGTGATTGACTACATCCGAAGTGAAGCAGATGAAATGACATACATACCATTGGATGATGGTAGTGATGAGGAGATGACCTCTAGTGCTGACTGGAGATTGGCAAATGTTTCAAAAGAAGCATACGAACTCGATCAACAAAGCTGGTACAGACAAGTAGAAATTGAAGAGTACAACGAGAAGTTAAAAGAGTATAAATTATCTTTTCAAGAATTGGTAGATATTTGTCCCAAACATAAAGATGCAAAAGAATCAGCTAAAAAGGTTGCACGTTTCGTATATGAGAATGATGAAATTAGAGATTATGTGCTGGAACAAAAAAGATTACCTATCAAAAAGATTGAACCTCATGTCAATGTGAGTAAAAAAACGATTGAAAGAAATCGAAGGTACATATTAGCAATCTTTGTTCTGTTTTCAGAGGACTTTGTGTACTTACGAGAATATGTAGAGGGGGTGAATTAAAATGGAAAAGGGAATTGTCGTGGAGCAAAAAAGAAAAAAATCAATAGTAATGACTCGTGATGGTGGTTTCTATAAAACGAAACAAGAGCGAGAAGTTGCTGTTGGTGAGGAAATTGTATTTGACCCTAAGCAACAAGCATCTTTTTCACTTGACCGAATCCTTTCTTGGTTCAGTGGACGTTTACAGTGGCAAGCAATACTGAGTATCGTCCTATGTCTTGCCCTTATTATACCATTTTACACATGGATGTCTCAGGACCAAACATATGCCTATGTAAATATTGATATTAATCCAAGTATCGAACTTCAAGTTGACCAAGGATACAAAGTTATTCACGCCCATGCTCTCAATGATGACGGAAATGAACTGTTGGAAGAAATGAGTGAATGGAAAGGCAGGTCGTTAGAATTTGTTTCCAAAGGGTTGATAGATACAAGTGAGGAATTAGGTTTTATATCAGAAGATCAAGATATTCTATTTGGTGTTAGTTTCGTTAAGCGAATGCTTGATACCGACCAAGAAGCTCTGGATCTCCTTTCTGAAACGTTAAGTGACCAACTTGGTTCAAATGGAAAATTGTCTTTATTTGAGGTACCTAAGAATATTAGAGAACAATCAATAGAACTGGAATCATCGATGAATTCGGTATTTGCCAATGAATTGATGGAGAACCCAGAAGATGGAGAAGGAGAAATGAACTTTTCCAATGTGGAAGAAGAAACGCGCGATGCACTTAATCGATTTCTTGATTCGGAAAATGAAGAACAAATAAATGCTGAAGAAGATTATTCTAGTGATGCCGAAACTACGGAAGAAACAGTAGATCATGAAGAAGATCCTGAGCCTACTGTTGCTGAAGAAGAAAGTAATGAACCACAAACATCCAACCAAAATTCAGATAATAGGGAAAAGGATGAAAACCACCCCTCCAATAAGAAATCAGGCAATAGTGATAAAGATGAGGATCACCCTTCCAATCAAAAGTCGAATAATAGTGAAAAAGAGGAGAGCCATCCATCCAATCAAAAGTCGAATAATAGTGATAAAGATGAGGACCACCCATCCAACCAAAAATCCAATAATAGCGATAAGGATGAGAACCATCCAAGCAAAAAGGGAAAGTCTAAAGATCATAATAATGGAAAAAAGGATTCAACTGATCAAGACGAAGAGAAAGACAAGTCAGAAGGTCCACCTGGAAATTCAGGTAAGGATAAAGACTTTACACCGCCAGGACAAAAGAAAAAAGAAAATAATGCTAATGATTAACGCAGACCAACAAAAAGGTCTGTTTTTTTATTTGTAGGCACTTTTAATGATCATTGTTAATATTGTTGGTGCCCCTTAGAAGCGGATGAATGCTTGCCTATACGATCTAACTGATTCATCTATAGTAAGTACTTCGAATTATAAAATATTTAAGATCGTATCTCCATTTTATTTTTCTTGTGTTAGAATAGCAATTATAGTTCTAAAACAAAGTATAAGTACATATGATAATACGATAACTGTCCATCTATAGGAGGGAAGACTATGTCTAGTGGTGGAGGAAGTAAGAAAAAAATTATAATTGTAGTCTCTGTATTCTTAGCGATTATTACTGCAGGAGGCGCCTTAGCTTATCAATATTTTGTGGTGAACCATCCATTGGTTCAATATCGTGAGGCAGAAGAAAAGACTATTGCACATATAACCGAGCCAACCGCTTCTCATCAAAAAGAACAGAATGAACTAAGGTCACAACTTCAAAATGAAATGAGTATGCAAGAATCTGTTATTACTGGTGACATGCAATTGGCAAATGACAATTTCGCACAAGATAATATGATTTTTTCAATGATTCAATCATTTATTGGTGGAACAACTTTAGAGGTAGATACATATATGAATCCCCATCAACATCAAACACTTATGGATCTTAGAATGAGAATTCAAGCAACGGAGTTATTTTCTGGAGAACTATACCAAGACCAACGAATTTCTGCTTTCGATTCACCAATATTATATAATCAGCCATTTGGTATTGAAAATAATAAAGTAGGTGAACTTCTACAAACGACTGGTGAAGCCCCTGTCATTGAACAAATCCCTAACATTAGTGAGATGCAACAAGAGCAAAATGTTGTCTCCCAATCTGAAGACGGGTTATCAGAAGACATAGTGAATCGCCTTAGAGATGCTATGGGGGAGTTTGAAATTGAAACAGAAGAGGATGTAACCTATGGTGAGGAAACACTTGCCCGTTTTTCTGTTTTTATACCAGAAGAAGAAGCAAATTCCCTGTTTAGAGGGTTATTAAATGAATATGAAGCACAGTTAACTGCTGGTATACCAGGGAATGAAGAAGCTATTACTGAGTTATTACATGAAATCACATTTCCAGAGGGATTAACCTATGAAGCTTATTACAGTAATGAATATGTAGCACACAGGGAATTATCAGGAAATGCCGCTTTAGAAGATCAATTGTATCAAATTGATTGGAATGCGGACACAACATTGTATGAAGATCAAGCTTATGAACTAGATTCTAGATTACGCTTAGAAGATTTAAACACTAATAATTTTGTAACTCTTCAGTTAGATGTAAACGGACAAAAGGAAGAAGACGGATATAAAGTGGATCGCCATTTAACTCTCGGTTATGAGCATGAAGAATCTGGGTCTGTTCAATTAACGGCTGACACTTTATATGACAATAATTTGGCTAATACTAGCTTTTCATTACAATCGGATATGTTGCAATCCCTTTTCCCTTCCATTAATGGTAGGGTGAAACAGTCGTTAGAGCGTGACGACTCCTTAACGAGTGAAAATTATGAGATTCAACTGCATTTTAATGACAGTGAAACAGACGAAATGAATCGTTTTGAGATTCATATTGCTCAAGATTATTATTTTGGTGATGAAGTAGAAATGCCTGAATTTGATACGGAATCTGTATTATTAGTTAATGAATATTCACAGGAAGAATTGACTACATTCATGACGGAAATACAGCTACATGCTACTGAGTACTATGATGATTTTGTTGACTCGTTATTTCCATTTTAATTCTACAACCATTACAGAAGTGACTCGAAAGGAGCGGCCTGAATATGATTTTTCATTTAATACATTATGAATGGAAAAGAATTATTCAGAAGCCGCTTCTTTTTATATTCACATTACTTTTTCCATTAGCTTTAATAGGAATGATAGGATTCGTGATTTACCTAAGCCTAGGTGATGAAATTACAAATATAAATATTACAGTGAATGACGAAGACCAAACGTTTGAAACGGAAATGTTAATAAGTCAACTTGAATCTGATGAGACCTTGCAAAATCATTTGACATTCAAACGAGATCATCATCAGTCGGTGGAATCTCTAAAAGCTGAAGAGGAACAAAATGCTGCCATTGTACATATACCTGAGAATTTTACAGAGCAATTAAGGTCTGGAAATAATGAGTCCATTATCGTTCATTTAAACCAACAACTTCCATTTCAATCTCAACTTACCTATGTACTGTTGGCTAGTGGAGAAACGTATATCACAGCAGCTCAAAGTGGCGTGAACACGGTAAACCATTATTTATCGGATTTATTGGCTTCTGATCAGGATCGTTCGAATTGGATTCAGCAATTAACAGTTCATTATACGTTTTTAGCACTAAGTAGAAATGACTTATTTCAGTCAACGTCTAATCATGAGACAAATAACCTTAGTTGGAATCAACAGCTATACCTTGCCATTGTTATGATATTATTATTGTCTTCCATCTCTTTATACGCTTTCTTATTTAAAACGAACGAATTAAAAGAACAAAAAAACCGACTTCATACTATTGGGGTAACCGATAGAGTGCAACTGGTTAGTAAGTTGGTCCATGTAAGTTTAGTCGCATGTTTATTCTTGTTTTTTTATGCGTTTATTATTCCATTCGCATTCCCATTTAACGTGCCCATACAAGTAGGACTAGTTATTTCTTGGATGTTCGTTGCTCTTTGGATTGCTGGATTGTTGGTATTATGCGAGTATTTTGTGAAAGTTTCCGCGATGTCGACTTTACTTTTTGGTAGCATAGGGTTTATTACGTGCTTGCTCATGGGGATGATTATTCCTCCGATGTATTTACCAGAAACTTTAAGAAGTGAGTGGGTACCTTTTGATTTATTTTATGCTCAATTTGTATCTGTGATTGTAGGTGAGTCAATTGCCTGGGATCGACTAGGTGGAATGGTATTAATGGTAGTTGTAATGGTCTTGATTCCATTCCTTTTCACAAGGGGGAAGAGTCATGTTTAATATAATCCAATCCATGATTCGGACGAAGGCTTTATGGGTGATTGTATTGCTTATACCTTCTATATTCTTTTTGATTCTTATACCGTTAACAGAAGAGACTGCAAGTGAAGTATCGGTACCAATTGTTATAGTTGATGAATCTCAACAGTCCTATGTTCAAGAGGTTTTTGAAGAAGTATCTCAATCAGAGGCCTTTACTGTTTATTATGAACAAGAATTGAATCTTGATGAATTAGCACGGGGAGAAGTAGAAGCTGTTTTCGAATTCTCTGATCGCATGCAAGAAAAAATTGCAGAAGGTGATTCAGATCATTTGATTACATGGCATCGAAATGAAAATAGCATGTTTGATGGTCTTTTTAAAGAAGAGCTAGCTTCTACCATAATTAAAGATGTTGTTCGTGCTGAAGCCGCTAATATGGTCACTCAAGAACATACTGATGCAACGTGGGAGGAAGTTTATGCACACGGATTGCAGTATTTTGAGCCAGAACCGATTTTTACGATCGATTTTAGAGCTTACGATGGACAGGCGCAAGTAGAAGATACGAATGAACAAGCTAGTTTCTTTCCACTAATTCTCTGGTTTTACACATGGTTAATGCTGATTTTCTTTGTGAACTTTCTTTATAAGTGGCGAGAAATCGGAATTTTAGAAAGGTTGATTCCTATTTCTAGCGGGAAAAAGATCGTTGTGAGTGCATGGTTTATATTGACTAGCCTTATAATCTTTGCCTTTCTTGGTGGCGCGATCACTATCTCCAATTCCTATGATTCCGCCTTTATAAGCTGGCAAGGGTCATTCATAATATTTTGCATATGCATTGTCTTATCTTTATTGATTTATATAATTCTTTTTAATTATGTGAAAAGCAGATACTTATTCGCGAGTCTGGTGATTTTTTACGGAAGTACATCATTTGTAATGGCATTATTGATTCAGTCACAACTAATTCATGACCACCCTCTGTATAAAATCTTTATTCCTGTGTGGTTACTCACGTAAAAGTTTTTAATATATTTTAAATTTACCCTAAAGGGGCGATTGTAGTGTTGAATGTCGATAACGTAACCTATACGTACAAACGCAAAATAATTCTAGACCAGATCAATAGCACTGTAGGATACGGAGACTCTGTGTGTATATTTGGTCCCAATGGTGCTGGCAAATCAACACTTTTAAAAATAATGGCGGGTTTGTTAAAAGCAAATGAGGGTACCTGTACGTTAAATAATCGTACCCGATCAAATCCAATTGGCTACATTCCCCAAGATATAGCTTTGCATGATGAGTTAACCGTGCAAGAAAACGTAAATTTATATATGAAATTGACAAAGACAAGACAGACAGAGTTTATCCGAGATATGTTATCTGCGCTCCATTTAGATCAAGTAAAAAAGAAAAAGGTTAAACACTTAAGTGGTGGAAATAAGCGGAAAGTTAATTTAGCAGTAGGGATGGTACATCAGCCTTCCATCGTTTTTTTAGATGAAGCTTTTGTGGGAGTCGATTTAGCTGCAAAATATGACATGCTTACTTGGCTTAAAGAATTAAACACGAAAGGTATGACTTTCGTGTTTGTTTCTCATGATTGGAATGTCATTGAACAACTGGCCTCTTCTATGTGGATTTTACAAGACGGAAAGTTGTTGGCCACCACAAACATGAACAGGTTAGAAGAAACAATCGAAAAGGTTAGTCCATTAGATCGTTCCTTACGTCAAATGTTTGATTTAAGAAGGGATTAAAGCGTATTGGTATCGTTTACTAATTACATTTAAGCATATTCTGACCAAAACCTTTCCATACTAATCATATATTCTGATGGAAAGGAGGCGGTTGTATGCGCATCATGATTTTGCCTAGTGCTATCTTTTTAACTTTGTCATTAGCAGCATGTCAGCCTGGAGATGCAGATACGAATTTGATGGGCGACCGTGATCAAACGGATTATCAGCAAACTCGTTATGGCGATGAAGACACGCAAATGAATCGTAATGGACAGTATAACAACATGAATAACACCACACAAAATACAAATCAAAATAACCAAGGTACAAGAGACTATGACGTAGCAGAAGAAGTTGCAGATGAAATTACTGATCAAGTAGATGAAGTAGAACGTGCGTATGTTTTAACTGGTCAAAATAATGCATATGTGACAGTTGTGCTTCATAACAATAATAATGATGATGAAATAAACGATCGTACGAAAGAAGAAGTAGCTCAAGCCGTTCAATCTGAAAAAGATGATATTGAAAACGTTTATGTTTCTGCAAATCCCGATTTAAGAAATATGATGGATGATTATGCAACAAAGGTTCGTCAAGGAGATCCTGTGGAAGGATTTTTTGAAGAATTTAACCAGATGATCGAAAGAGTTTTTCCTAATTTAGAAAGATAAGAAAAAAGGGTGGCTAAGGCTACCCTTTTTTATATAGCGAAGAAAATCCGATAATTTATTAAAGAGGTGGGGCAATGATGGGAAAGGATTCTTTACAAGAATTGATGGACCAAGCAAGTGAAGTAGGGTTGAACCCAGTTCCCTTTCGTGTGAAAGAATTATCTGATCAAGAACTGATCACCATTCAAGCAAGGGGATATGAAGCGAAGTGGATTCCAGCAACTTCTAAAACACCGTCATCCGACATTGTGATGGAGCTTTTTGAGCCTCGACCATATCCAATAGCCTATCTACGGAAGAATTTACGGAAGGAACAAAAAAAGTGGATTCTCGCACATGTGATTGGACACGCAGATTTCTTAAGACATCATGAACTATTACAGCAAACCACCAAGGCGTTTTTTACTATAAGAAAGAAAGCAGATCACCAATTCTTCAACATACATCAATATATACCATTTCGCGAAATTCGCGATTTTCTTTTACATATAAGGGCGATCATTTCTTTTTCACATGTTAACAGCGAAATGGAAATAGAGAATGAAGTGCTTTCTTTTCTTATGAAGGAAGGATTTATAAACGAAGCTTGGAAACGAGAGATTATATTATACTGTATGGAGGAAGCGGGATTTTTTGCAAAGATTCATTGCACTAGTTTATTAAATGAAGGTTATGCGACCATTATTCAAAAAAAGTTACTAGAACTAGTTGGGAGAAGAGATGCCTATTTATATATAAAGGAAGATATCAAATTGCACGAACAAAAAAAGCAGGGAATTAATATTTATCGATTAGGATCAAAATTATGGGAGCAAGTACCTAAATCTAAATTTACAACGGTTTTATCGAAATATGACAACGATCTATTTCTAAAGACTTATTATACTTCCAGCTTGCATTTGAAAGAGAGTATTAGCTTTTTTCAAGAAGGGCCAGGAGTTAATAGCAAATATGAAGATGTAAAAAAATTGTTACGATCTCATTTTTCCGTTATAAAGAAACCAGTTATTCTCGTAGACCACGCTTTGACAAAACAGAGTGGGTATCTTACCCTTCGTACTTCGATTCCGCTTCAAAGTACAAAGATATTGAAGTTTAAGTCACATCTAGAAAAAATTTTAGCTCAAAAAGTATATATGAAGTCAATTTATTGGGATTAACGTCTTAAGAGTATGTAAATTATGATATAAGCACATTGTATTATGTCGAACATTGTGCTAATCTAAAAGTATTATTTTTCAGTATTTTTAAAAATTTGATTGGGGAGGGATTTGTGTTGAAAATTCGACGGAAAAAATCGAATAAGCAAATACATAAGCAACAGAATAAATCAAAGAAGTCGAAGAAAAGTATCGGTTGGAATAATTTAAACATAGGTAAAAAATACGGTACTGTTTTTGGCATTACCTTATTATTATTTACTGCAGTATCTGGACTTATATTTTTCTTAACAGAAACAGCGAATGATACAGTAGATCAACAGGATAGGCGTAGTGAGCGAGCTATTGTGATTGGTCAAATGGAATCATTGTTTAACGGTAAAGATATCCGTGTAGGTGATTTCATAACCTTTAAAACGAACAATTATTCGAATGAATACCGTGAAATGAATGAAGAGTTTATGGAATTAGCGAATTACATACGTCCAAGGTTATCAGAGGATCAGTCAGTTGTATTAGATGAGATTCTGGCTAATAACGATCAGGTAGACGAATTGTTTGAAGGTGAGATTATCCCAGCGGTTGGCAATCGTGATGAAACGGATGCCTTAGCAGCTAGAGCAACAATTAACACGATACGAACAGACACTGGTCCTATGCTTGAACAATTAAGAGAAGAGGTGACAGCTGCCTACGATCAGGCTGCTGGAGAAACACGTCAAGCAATGACTGCTGTACAAACGGCCTTAATCATTGGTTTAGTCGTTGCTCTTGTAGTTGCATCCATTTTATTATTCTTTATAAGCAGAAAGGTACGTACAAATCTAAATAGTGTAGTTCATGTTGCTGATGAGATCTCTACCGGTAACTTACAAGTAGATGATATGAACTATCAAGGAAAAGATGAGATTGGAAAGCTTGCAACATCTATGAATGCTATGAAATCTAACTTGAAAGCAACGATTGGGAAGGTAGCAACTGCCTCTGAATCTGTTTCAAGTCAAAGTGAAGAAATGATGCAATCTGCCAATGAAGTAAAAGAAGGTAGCGAACAAATTGCAGGAACAATGCAAGAGCTTTCTTCCGGTTCTGAAACACAAGCTCAAAGTGCATCATCGATTTCCGAGATGATGGAGCAGTTTGTTATTAAAGTCCGTACTTCTTATGAAGGTGGAGAAAACGTATCTGATGCTTCAGAAGAGGTACTTCGAATGGCTGGAGAAGGTCGGGACTTGATGGAACAATCCGTTAATCAAATGTCTCAAATTCATACGTTAGTAGAAGATGCTGTTGAAAAAGTGAAAGGTTTAGACGACCAATCACAAGAAATCTCAAAGTTAGTCCAAGTAATTGAAGATGTGGCTGAACAAACCAACCTACTTGCTTTAAATGCAGCAATAGAAGCAGCTCGTGCTGGAGAACATGGAAAAGGTTTTGCAGTGGTAGCTGATGAAGTAAGGAAACTTGCAGAACAAGTTGGAAATTCTGTAGGAGACATCACAACAATTGTTGGGAAGATCCAAACGGAATCCAAACAAGTAACAGGTTCTTTGGAAACGGGATATAAAGAAGTAGAGCTTGGATCTGAGCAAATAAAAAATACCCAACAAACATTTATTCAAATTAATGATTCAATTAATGAAGTAGTGAGTAAAATTCAAGAAATCACTGCCAACTTAAAAGAAGTAATGGAAGATAGTAATGAAATGAATAAGTCGGTTGAGGAAATTGCTTCTATATCAGAGGAGTCAGCAGCCGGGGTGGAACAAACTGCGGCGTCCATTGAGCAATCCAATAGCTCTATGGAAGAAATTGCACGTGCAGCTGATGATTTAGCGAATTTAGCGGAAGACTTGCATGGTCAAGTACAACAATTTAAATTATAATTAGTAGAAAGAGGTGGTTATCATTATTCCACCTCTTTCTTTTCATCTAAGAATATATGAGGTGTTGACGTGAGTAGGTATTTAGAGATTTTATTTGTAGCATTTCGCCTAGGTTTAACATCATTTGGTGGTCCTGTTGCTCACTTAGGTTATTTCCAAAATGAATATGTGGAAAGAAGAAATTGGTTAACAAATCAAATGTATGCAGATCTAATTGCTTTATGTCAGTTTCTACCTGGCCCTGCGAGTAGTCAGGTAGGTATTTCAATTGGCATTTTACGTGGCGGGATCTTAGGAGGGATTTTAGCTTGGATTGGTTTTACCCTTCCTTCGGTCATTGCGCTAACTGTTTTTGCCTACTACGTGGTTACATATGATTTAGGTCAAAATGTATTTATCGATGCATTAAAGGTTGTGGCTGTAGCAGTAGTTGCTCATGCGATATTTAATATGGGAACAAAACTAGCTCCAGACCGTAAAAGACAAGGTTTATTAGTGTTTTCAGCCGTTATATTGTTATTATTTCCATTTGCTTCTGTGCAAATTATTATTTTACTTGTCGCTGCTTTAGTTGGAGCTTTTCTATTAACCGAACATAGTCAACCAAATACAGATCAATCGCTATTTCAACTTCCAAAGAAAGTAAGTGCGATTTCATTATCTTTATTTGTTGGTTTGTTAGCAATTTTACCAATACTAAATTCAATTTTTAATAATATTTATCTTCAAATAGCAGATACCTTTTATCGGGTAGGCTCCATCGTTTTTGGTGGGGGACATGTCGTTTTACCACTATTAGAACGTGAGCTTGTGCCGGATAATTTAGTTACTGATGAATTATTCTTAGCTGGTTACGGGGCTGCACAAGCGGTGCCTGGCCCACTATTTACGTTTGCTAGCTATCTAGGTACAGTCATTCATGGGATCCCTGGCATGTTATTAGCGACTATCGCCATATTTTTACCATCATTCTTACTGATTATTGGTATATTACCATTTTGGCAAAAGCTAAGGTCCATCCCTTATGTTGGAACAGGTTTGCTAGGAGTGAACGCTGCAGTTGTTGGGATATTAATAGCTACATTCTATCAACCCATTTTTGTAACAGGAGTATCTAGTGCACTTGATTTTGCAGTTGCTCTATTTTCATTTGCTTTATTACAGTTTTATAAGCAACCAGCATGGCTCGTAGTTATTGTGACTGTTGTAGTCTATGTAGTCACTTCAAGTATTTTCTAAAGGAGTGTTTGTATGCGCGTCGTTTCCTTATGTCCAAGCAATACAGAGATTATGGCATACCTTGATTCAATGGATTTAGTTGTTGGAGTTGATGATGATTCCGATTGGCCAATAGAAGTTGAATCGTTACCACGAGTTGGAAGAGATTTAAATATAGAAATCGAGCTTGTAGAGGAGTTAAAACCCGATTTGATTTTGGCTTCTTTAAGTGTACCTGGAATGGAGCGTAATATTGAAAAATTAGACAGCAAAGGGCTACCTTATATTATTTTAGACCCGAATTCCTTAGATGAAATTGCGGAAGATTTAATAACAGTAGGTAAAGCGATCAACCGTGAAGAACAGGCGAATAATGCGTATAAAGAATATTATCAAACAATAGATTATTACCAAAATATTGCTAAAAACATCTCACGTAAAAAACAAATTTATTGGGAATGGTGGCCCAAGCCAATTTTTACACCTGGAGGGCAGAACTGGCTTACTTTTATTAGTGAACTTGCTGGGGCGGAAAATATATTCTCAGATTATGATCAAGCAAGTATATCCGTTGATTGGCAGGAAGTTGTTGAAAAGGACCCAGAAGAAATCTGTATGGTATGGGTTGGTGTACAAGAGAAAAAAATGAATCCAGCGATTGTGAAAAAGAGAGAAAATGCGGATGGCTTACGTGCAATTCGAAACTCCAAAATTCATGTGCTGGAAGAATATTTGTATTGTAGACCCTCCCCGAGACTGTTAGAAGGTCTAAAAAAGTTGGGGTATCTTTTACATCCAGAGCTGTACCCAAAAGTTGAATAAAGAAAGAGAGAAGGAATGCTTATGGGACATACAGAAGCACAGTCCATAAATAGTCAATCGAGAAAACAAGCTATAAAGAATGGAGCGGTTGCAGGGTTTCCGATATTCTTAGGGTATATGCCGATCTCGATTGCTTATGGTGTACTGGCACAACGATCAGGTCTAACAATTTTTGAAACGACCATGATGAGTTTATTAGTTTTTGCAGGAGCTGCACAGTTTATGGCAACGAATATGATTGCACAAGGGGCAGCTGCTATTCAAATAGTAATTGCTACATTTGTTCTTAATTTTAGACATTTTGTGATGAGCATGTCATTTATAAATCGGATTAGATCTTTTACTATGAGGTGGAAGTTTGGTTTATCTTTGGGTTTAACTGATGAAACATTTGCTGTGTCGTCCTTACATGGCGAGGAAGCAAAGAAAAATTACGGAAGATATTTTTATTTGTCATTAATTTTAGTTGCTTACTTTTCCTGGGTGTTCGGAAGTTTTATAGGGGCTATTATAGGGGATACATTACCGAGAGCATTAAGTGAAAGTATGGGCATCGCCTTATACGCTATGTTCATTGGTTTACTTGTTCCTTCAGTTAAAAAACAGTGGAGACTTGGTCTGATTGCTGGAAGTAGCATGCTCCTTAATGTGCTGTTAGTGGAGTGGGTTCAACTTGAGCAGGGTTGGTCCATTGTACTTGCAACTGTTTTTGGAAGTTTACTTGGTATTCCATTGCTGAAGGAGGAAGATGTATGATTATTGCAACAATCATAGGAATGGCGATTGTAACGATGGTCCCTCGCTTTATTCCTGCATTTATCATGGAAAAAATCAGTTTGCGACCATGGTTAAATCGTTGGTTAAATGCTATACCTTTTGCCGCGTTAGGAGCATTGATTTTTCCAGGAATTATGACAGTCATACCAGAACGTCCTTTGGTTGGAATTACAGGTGGAGTAGTAGCAATGCTTATTGCTTTCTTTAATTTGAATGTTATCTTTGCAGTGATTGGAGCAATAGCCACCGTGTTTCTCCTTACAATGTAAGATCTAATAGATAAGAAAGTAGGGAAAGATATGATTACCATACGTGAAGCTAGAAAAGAAGACGCAGCTCAAATTGTTAGTGTATATGATCAAACATGGCAGGCGACTTATGAACCTTTATTAAAAGAAGATGATCTTCAAGAAGTAACTTCAACAGAACATAGAAAAATTATGTGGGAAACAGTTCTTCAATCCAGCACTCATCGAGTCTATGTTGTTGATTCAGAAGAAAGTGGAGTTGTAGGATTTTTATCAGGCGGAAAAGAACGCACAGAAAACTTTAATTTCGATTGTGAAATATACGATATTTATATACACCCGAACCACCAAAGAAATGGGTACGGGAAGATGCTTGTAGAAGCCTTCGTAAAGGACTGTTATACTAATGGGAACCAATCCCTATTAGTCTGGATATTAACGGACAACCCCTTTGGAGACTTTTACGTTCGTTTAGGTGCATCTGTTGTCGAAGCAGAAAATGTTACGATCGGTAAAGGAACGTATCAAGAGACGGCTTATGGGTGGACTTCTATTGAGGTGTTGATCGATCGTCTAAAGTTGAGTGAACAGTGTTAAAATAAAAGGTTTAAATTCAAGATAACTAGGGTAACCTTGACAATGTAGAAGATATACATTTTAAAGGAGAGATACTATGACTAAAATGGCAGTATTTTATTATAGCTCAACAGGTGCCAATTACCAAATGGCACAGTGGGCAGAACAAGGATTGAAAGAAGCTGGAGCAGAAGTGAAATTAGTTAAGATTCCAGAGACAGCTCCAAAAGAAGCAATTGATCAAAATCCCGCTTGGAAAAAGCATTATGAAGCTACACAAGATGTTCCAGAAGCTCAAGTAGATGACTTAGAGTGGGCAGATGGTTATGTGTTTAGTATTCCTACACGTTTTGGAAATGTCCCAGGACAAGTAAAAACGTTCATGGATATGGCTGGTGGATTATGGGCGCAAGGTAAATTAGTAGACAAAGTTGTAACAGCAATGTCCTCTGCTCAAAATCCACATGGTGGACAAGAACAAACGATCACAAACTTTTACACTTCGATTTATCACTGGGGTGGCATTGTAGTTGCACCAGGGTATACGGATGAACAAATTTTCGCTGCAGGTGGTAACCCATATGGTACAAGTGCCACAGTAGACGGAGAAGGCAATATTCAAGACGATATTGAATATGTTGTAAAACACCAAGCTAAACGAGCTTATGAAGTCGCTAAGAAAATACACGGATAAATATAATTGAAATGCAGCCCAGTTGTGTAAAAGCAACTGGGCTTTTCCTATGACATTTTCTTTACAAGTGAGTCAATTCACTTCACAAATGTCATGCATATAGTGTGTAATTAAAAAGGATTAAAAAATTAAGTGGTAGAAAAGGTGAGAGCTTTAATGAAAAAATTATTGATTTTGGGAGCTAGTTTATTGCTTTTAGCTGCTTGTGGAAATGGTGATAGAAGTGTTACAAAGATAGATCATATACATGACTTAGAATTTTATGATGATGCTTTATTTATTGGAACACATTATGGTTTAGCAGAGGTGAATTTCCAAGATCATGAATGGTCTTGGAAAGGAAATGAAGCACAACGACATGATTTTATGGGATTTGGTATACGTGAAACCGGTGAATTTCTTGGTAGTGGCCATCCTAGTGATGAATCTGATTTATCAGACCCCCTAGGAGCGATGTTAAGTGATGACCAAGGGGAAACATGGGAAGTCGAGGTTCTATATGAAGAAGTGGATTTTCATAAAATTGATGTGAACGAACATGACGATAAAATTGTATATGGTTTTGACTCTATTTCTGGTGCCATCTTCCGGTCAGATAATGGTGGAGAATCCTTTCAGCAACAGGGAGATGAAACATTTAATCCTAGTGAGTTTTTAGATTTAATATCTAATAAAGATGACCCCGACCAATTAATGTTGAGTGATCAAAGGGGCGTTTTTAAATCCGAAGATGCTGGTGAAACTTGGGAGCTCTTAAGTGAAGAACCACAAGTTTTCTTGGCATCGACGTACACGAATGATGAACTTTTAGTTTATAGTGTAGGTCAACAGGAAATGTGGCGAACAACTAGTGACTTTGGACAAACGTGGGAGAATGTTGAACTTCCTAAACCGTCAGAAAATGAACCAATTATGGCCTTAGCATCTAACGAAGGAATGTTAGCTGCAGGAACTTTTGACAATGACTTGTATATTTCAAATGATGATGGGGCATCGTGGGAACTTATTGTTGAAAAGGGGGAACCTATAGAATAGATATTAAAGAGTAGCTATGGCTGCTCTTTTTTTAGTTTAATTTTAAAAAATCAAACACACCCCCATAAAGTGGAGAGTGGTTAACGTAAGTTATGAATAATCAAACAAAAGGAGTGAATCGATGAGAAACAAAAAATTAATATCTATTTTATCTGCAAGTGCATTAACTACTGCATTAGTATTTTCGCCTTTAGGTATATTTGCCGATGAGGACGAGGTTAAGGAAGATGTAGAAGATGAATTAGAAGAAGTGAACGAAGAAAATGAGGCTGATTTAGAAGAAGATTCCAGCGACGAAACTACATATGAAGAGAAAGACAATCAAGACGAACCTAAAGAAGAAGAAAGTTTTGAATCGCAATTATCTGTTATTTATGAAAAGCTTTCTGAAGAATTAGCGGTTGCGCTTGAGGAAGAAAATTATGAGCTTGCCGAAAAGATTTTGAACTTTACAAATGGAAAGGTATTAGAAGCAGTCGAGGCAATGGATCTAGAGGAAGTTGACCTCGCTGATGCAGAAGCGATTATAGCAGAATTATTGGAAACTTTTGAAGAAGCAGAAAAAGCTCGGGAAGACGGTCAAGAAATAGGCGATGAATACGAAGAGTCTAATCAAGAAGGAACAGAAGATAGTTCTGAAGTTGATGAAGTAGAAGAAGACCAAGCTTCAGACGAACAAACGGTAGGACAAAATGTTCTTTCTTTGGCAAAAGCTATGGAAGCGAAGAGTAATCCAGTAGCTAAAGAAGCTCTAAAGCGTAATATTGAGCGGTCATTGGACCGGTTAGAAGAAAAATACGCTGAAGAAGACTTAGAAGAATTAATTTCACAATTAAATGAAATAACTGATGAATTTTTAGTAGAGGATTCCACAGAGGATTACCCTGAGGAAACTACTGAGAAGGATACAGAAGATCAATCAAATAAACAACCAACAGAGGAAAGTTCTAATGATACTTCTGCAGGTGAAGAAACATCAACAGATGAAGTAGAAGTAATAGAAAAAGAGGAAGAGCCTCAAATTGGAAAAGTGAAATCCGAACCAAAAGAAGTAAAATCTAAAGCTAAAAACAAAGGTGAACAAAAAAAGCAAGAAGCAGCTTCAAAAGGCCCAGAAAAAAATAAAAGTAATAAAAACGGATCCAATAAAAACAATGGAAACGGAAAAGGGCCTAATAACAAAGGAAACTAATAAACAGTTTGAACCTTCGCTATTTTGGCGAAGTTCATATATAAACCTCTCTCCCAACTGAGGATTTTCCCTGATGATTTTATCATCAGGGGTTTTTTATTTAAAAGTTAGATGCATGATTTAAACACAATTGAAAATTACTTCCAATAATTTAAATTATAGGACTAATAATAACCTAAAACGGGTATAAAAATAATAAGAACCTTTTAGACAATGTAAGAAACTTGTGGTCCATGTTCGCATAGTATAAATTAAAAGTTCAGAAAATTGTTGCAATTATCCTACTTATTTAGGATAATAGAAAAAAGGAGTAAGGGGGCAGAGGTTATGAAAAAACATGTTACCTCGTATATTTTAATCAGGTATCAGCTTCCGAAACAAATTGCGCTAAAAGCAAGAAGAGACGTTCCATATGAGTTGAAATTGGCATCGCGTTTGGTCATGGATGAATTGGTCTATCGCTGGAACCAAGACTTACTGGAATCAAAAATTAATCGATCTATCGACGAAAATGATCAAGATGCATTTAATTACTATAGTAAATTATATAAAAACTATATAAATCATGGTTGAGCTACCTTAAATGGTGGCTCATTTTTATAAAGATTAGAAAATATAAAATTGCTGCCATAGAATACTGTTCTATGGTATTTTTTTATTTAAGTTACTATTGGCCACAAAGGATATCTGGATAACAAGCTACTTTTCTTGATGAAGTTTAATCGGGAATACTGTTCATAATATCCTATATTTTATTTTGGTATATTTTCAATAAGAAAATGTTTTGCCGGCATAAGAATTACCTTTTCGGGTGATCGGCAAGCTTTTGCGGGCGGGAAAATAGATTTGCGGGTGCAGGGCTCTTTATGCCGACAAAGAATGCGATATACAGGCGAATTATGTCGTATGCCGGCATAAAGCGGTAATCATGGCTCAGCATATTTCTTTGAAGTTCCCATATATTTTTTATTTTGGTATTCTAATTCATATTCCTAATTACTTTCACATTTACATTTAAAATTGTGACAAAAATCTTTATAATATGAAGTGGTAATAGTTTATGATTCGATAACTTGAGGAGGCAATTAAAGTATGAGCGAATTTCGTATTGAGAAAGATACATTAGGTGAAATGAAAGTGCCAAAAGAAAAATATTGGGGTGCACAAACCCAACGCAGTCTGCAAAACTTCCCAATTGGTGATGAAAAAATGCCAGAAGAAATTGTGGAAGGCTTCGCAATTTTAAAGAAAAGTGCAGCTCGTGCAAATTATAAGCTAGGACTTTTAGAAGAAGATAAAGCAAATGCAATTGGACATGCTGCCGATCGCGTTGTTGCAGGAGAGTTACATGAACACTTCCCATTGGTTGTATGGCAAACAGGTAGTGGTACCCAATCAAATATGAATATGAATGAAGTACTGGCTTATGTTGGTAACGAATGGTTAGAAGAACAAGGGAAAGACACTCGACTACATCCAAACGATGATGTAAATAAATCTCAAAGCTCTAACGATACCTATCCAACGGCTCTTCATATTGCTGCAGTTAAAAAAGTAGAAGAGCATGTATTGCCAGCATTACAGCAGATGAAACAAACGTTAAAAGAAAAAGCAGAAGCAAATGAAGAAATTGTTAAAATTGGTCGTACACATCTCCAAGATGCAACACCACTGACGTTAGGACAGGAGATTAGTGGTTGGCATCGTATGTTAGTGAAAACGGAATCAATGATTAATGATTCGTTAAAATATGTTCGAGAAATAGCATTGGGTGGAACAGCTGTAGGAACGGGAATTAATGCCCATCCTGACTTCGCTGAAACGGTTGCACAAACAATTAATGAAGAAACAAATGGTACATTTATATCTGCAGAAAATAAGTTCCATGCCTTAACGAGTCATGATGAACTTGTTCATACGCACGGTGCACTTAAAGGGTTAGCAGCTGATGTAATGAAGATCGCTAACGATGTTCGTTGGTTAGCAAGTGGTCCTCGTTGCGGAATTGGGGAAATTACAATTCCAGCAAACGAACCTGGAAGCTCCATCATGCCTGGTAAAGTAAACCCAACCCAGAGTGAGGCAATCACAATGGTGGTAGCACATGTAATGGGGAATGATGCTGCTATTGGCTTTGCTGCTAGCCAAGGAAACTTTGAATTAAATGTTTATAAACCAGTTATTGCCTATAACTTCTTGCAATCTTGTCAATTACTTGGTGATAGTATGCGTTCATTTGATGAGCGTTGCTTGGTAGGATTAGAACCAGATGAAAAAGAGATTGAAAAATATCTTAACGATTCTCTAATGTTAGTAACAGCTCTAAATCCTCATATTGGTTACGAAAATGCTGCTAAAATTGCTAAGTACGCACATGAAAATAACTTAACATTACGTGAAGCTTGCGAGGCTACTGAGATTCTTTCAGGTGAAAAATTTGATGAATTAGTTGACCCGAAAGAAATGACAAAACCAAACGCAAAATAATTAACAGCAATTACCTTTTATTTTATGTCATACTTTTTCCCTTCCTGTTTAAACTAATCTTACACAGGAGGTGAAGATCATGACACAAAACAGAAAGAATAATAGCTCTAATCAACTTGTAGTTCCTGGTGTTGCTCAAGCGTTAGATCAAATGAAATATGAAATCGCTCAAGAGTTTGGTGTAGAACTAGGTGCTGAAAATACTTCACGTGCGAACGGATCCGTTGGTGGTGAAATTACAAAGCGTTTAGTACAAATGGCTGAACAACAAATGAGTGGTCAACAAAACCAACAACAATAATGAAATAAAAGGAGGGGTTGTCCTTGTGACAGCCCCTTTTATTTATAGTTACATAAAATTTATATTTGGATGCATTCGAAGGGTTTATTATTTGGGAGCATCAAATGGTTCATCATTCTCACGAATATCTACTGCTTCTTCAATTTGCTTCCCTTTCTCACCTGTCGTGTAACCTCCAGCTAATCCTTCATTTAACATTCGATCTACATCTAAATCATACTTTTTTCGGCTATCCTCTGATGCTTCTCGTTTATGGTCCAATTCACTCACCTCCCAATATACTTTTAGTTTGTGAAAGAAAAGAGAAATCATACGACTGTTTTCAATCGCTAAAATATGCTATTTTTAGTTAGGACATATGTGTAGAAAGCAAAAGGATGGGATCAGAGTGGATACGTTATTTTTAATATTATTAATGGTTGCTATCGGAGCATTAATCGGTGGCATGACAAATTATTTAGCAATAAAAATGTTATTTAGACCTTACCATCCTGTTTATATAGGAAAATGGAAGCTCCCCTTTACACCAGGTTTAATTCCAAAAAGAAGACAAGAGCTTGCTGTTCAACTAGGAGGACTGGTTACCAATCACTTAGTTACAGCTGATGCAATAGGTGAAAAGCTATCTCAATCTAAGTTCCACCAACAAATTAGTTCGTTTATCAACCACAAACTTATCAATTGGCTTGAACAGAACCACACAGTTCAAGAAGCAGTCCAGCAAGTAAAAAAAGATTTTTCAAAAGAACAAACACAAAAGGAAACTCAAAAAGTAATCGAAAAAGAATTACGAGCTTGGTATGAAGAGCATTCGAAACAAAACTTAGCACAAATCTTACCACATGAATTACAAGAATATGTTGATCAATCTATACCCGGAGCATCTCAAGTCGTACTGCAAAAAGTAGACCAATATGTATCATCAGTAGAGGCGAAGATTCAGTTTTCCCAGGCCGCATCTGAGTTTCTAGAAAATCAGGGCTTTCTTGGAAACATGGTGAATTCGTATTTAGGTGCAGATGGATTAGTAGAAAAGATTGAACCTTCCATTAAGCAATTCGTAACAGCGGAAAGTACAGAAGAAAAAGTGACAGCTATGATGAGAGATGAATGGAATAAATGGCTAGAGGAAGATTTAGACAGCCTAAAAGTAAAATATGGATCGGATGCTTTTTTCACTAAGCTGAGTGCCGAAATCACTTCTTTCATACAAATTGACAAGCAACTTGATCGTCCAGTTAATGAATTAGTGGCTGCACATAAAGACTATCTAACAACGAAATTAGTACCAGAGCTTGTCAATCGTGTATTTACACAGCTAGCTGGTCAAGTAGATGTGTTGATGGAGCAAATGCAAGTAGCTTCCATGGTTCAGGCAGAGGTAGAGAAATTCGATGTTAGTCGAATTGAGCAGATGGTTTTGGAGATCACAAAGAAAGAATTTAATATGATTACTTACCTAGGTGCCGTTTTAGGTGGGTCAATCGGGCTTTTACAAGCTATTGTAGTTTTATTCATGATTTAAGAGATTGTTTCTTGAAATCATGAAAGTCTGAAAATAATGATGATACTATACATCGGTTTATATCTTTGTTACAGTAGTATAGGAATCTTGAAGAAGCAAATAGGAGGTAATTTTAAAATGAGTAATATTTATGATTTAGCATACGATTTAGAAAAAGGTCTACGTGAAAGTGAAGAATTTAAAGCGCTAAGCGATGCTTATGATAAGGTGATGAATGACCCATCTACTAAGCAGATGTTCGATAACTTCCGTGAAACACAATTAAACCTACAACAAAAACAAATGCAAGGCGAAGAAATTAGCGAAGAAGAAGTAAACCAAGCGAAATCAGTAGTGGAGCTAGTTCAGCAAAACGAAGATATTTCTAAGTTAATGGAAGAAGAGCAACGCCTAAATACGGTAATTGGTGATATCAGCAAAATTATCACTAAGCCATTAGAAGAATTATATGGTGAGCAAGAAGAAGAGCAGTAAAATTTAAGCATGTCGGAGAATTCTCCGGCATGCTTCTTTTTTTTGTTACCTATGAAAAAGCAATAAACGGCCATCAGGTGACACAAGCCTATGTGTGGTATCTATATAGTCGCTTTCCTCTAGTTTTTCTTTCCCCATTTTAATTGCACTTTCTTCCGTTTCCGCCTCAATCGTTTCATTGACAAGCGCATTTCCATCTTGAGCATAAACCGTTAAAAAATAAGTTTTCATATTGATTAGCTCCTTTTTTAAGTATCTATAGTACTAACTATATGGATTAAGCTTCAATTTGTAAATACATAAGTGAATGAGTATTCAATAATTTTAGACATAATATTTAAATTAATTCAATATAGAACGTGTATTCGTGTTTTGTTTTTGGTAAAATAGATATATACATTTTATTCGGAGGCGATCATATGACACAACCATTTACTTTTATCCATTGCGCAGATCTTCATCTAGATAGTCCATACAAAGGATTATATGATTTACCCTCCACGGTCTTTGGTGATCTTAAGGTCAGCACGTTCAAAAGTTATAGTAAATTAATTAATCTTGCTATAGATCAATCTGTGGATTTTGTACTCATGGTTGGGGATGTTTTTGACCAACAAGCTGCATCTTTACATTCTTTGATGAAGTGGGTAGAAGGGCTTGAAGAGCTTGCTAAACATGACATTAAGTGCTATGTCAGCTTTGGGAATCACGATTATGATTTACTATCCAAAGTAAAATTACAATTACCTGAAAATACTTTTGTTTTTAAGGAAGAAAAAATCGATACATATACATTTGAAAAAAAGGGAGAGTTTATTGCCGAAATTAGTGGCTTTAGTTACCAAAGCCGTGCAATAACAAAAAACAAAACGAAAGAATTTCCCAATGTTAAGAAACCGGATATTTTTCAAATAGCAATGTTACACGGAAATTTAGAGTCCGCAGGGGAACATGCGAATTATGCGCCATTTCAATTAAGTGACTTAAAAGCTCTACCTTTTAATTATTGGGCACTTGGCCATATACACAAGCGTGAAACTCTAGAGCATGATCCACCAGTAACTTATCCTGGAAATATTCAAGGACGACATATGAAAGAAACTGGTGAAAAAGGTTGTTATGTTGTTCAAGTTACTAACGGAAATCCAGTGGTTGAATTCCACCCCTTACAAGAAATACAGTTTCAAGAAAAAAAGGTTACTATCACTGATTGGTCCTCTGTAAATGAATTAATAAAACAACTTAGTGAACAAAAGGAAGAAATTCGTAAGCAAATTGGGAAAAGTTTCTTAAGACTATATGTCACGCTAAAACAACCTCCTGAACAGTTAGAGGAAATAATAAAAATTATAAATGAACAAGAAATGGATCGAGATGACTGGGTATGGGTGGAAAAACTTATTTTTAAAGAACACCTAACTTATGACCGTGAGCGTTTGAAACAGTCTAATCCTTTTATTAATGAATTATTAAATGAATTAGATTCAACGAGTGGAATGAAGGAAGACATGCACGATTTGCTTAGTCATCGTGTGTACAGCAAGTATTACTCTAATTTTCATGAAGAAGAACAAGAAGAAGTAAAAGACCAAGCAGAGAAATTGATTTTGGAAGAATTAATAAAGGGTGAGTCAAATTAAATGAAAATTCAGAGACTCGAAATAATTTCATTTGGAAAATGGCGTGATTTGAGCATTGAATTTGATAGTGGATTAAATTATATATATGGAACGAATGAAGCAGGCAAGACTACAGTGCGCAAGTTCGTGCAGTATGTATTATTTGGTCTGTCTCCTTCAGAGCGGAACTTAGTTGTTCCAAAGGATACTGGAATGCTCGCAGGAAAAATTCATATAACCAATAACGAAGAGCGATTTATCATTGAACGCTCGTCTCATAAAGATAAAGGGAAACGTATAGTTACAAAAAATGGGGAGCCGGTACCAGAATCTGATTTCCAAGAAATTTTCCCTGGCATCAATTCGCATACGTTTCACTCGATCTTCTCCTTCCAAGCAAGAGATTTATATCAAATCAGGAATAAATCCAAAGAAGAAGTCGGAAAAGTATTATTCAATTTAGGATTAACAGGTTCTGAAGAAATCGCAAATATTGAAAAAAGAGCAACTGTGGAAGCAGAAAAACTTTTTAAGAAACAAGGTAAAAATCCATTAATAAATCAAAAGCTGCTCCAATTAAAAAGCATTTCAGAAGACGAAAATCGTATTAGAGAAAAAGAGTCAACGTATAAAGGACTAAAAGAAGAGGAAACACACCTTGAAAATGAATGGAATGACTTAGTGGAGAGAGAAACAATAATTAAAAGTAGACTGGAAGACCATCAGTCATTACTTCAAGTAAAACATCCTTTATCAAAATATCAATTGATTGAGCAGGAAATACAATCTTTTGACGATACTTCTCTTGTTACAGACGATATGATTGATCGATATTATTTTTTACGTGACAAAATTTACTCTATTCAAGAACAAGAACAAAAAGTGCATACTAGACTGCAGCAAGTAGAACAACAAGTAGAGAAACTCAGGCAGCAGAGGAAGCTAATAAGTGCTTCAGAGTCACTTCAAGCGATCTCACAGGCAATAAAAACCTGGTATAGAGATAATGACGAACGAAATGAAACAATACGCAAAAAAGAATCGAAAGAAGCGATTTTTCAGCAAAAATTGCAGGAAAATGAATTGAAATTAGAGAAAGAAGAATTAAGTGATCTTCCTCTAACCACGTATATTAAGCAGCAATGGGAAACCTTGAAATTCAGAAGTGAAACACTTCGTGAATCTCAAAATAAATTACAGCGAAAGCAAAAGTCTAAAAAGGAAGAAATAACTGAAGTAGAGCACGATCTTAACATCAAACGAGAGAAAGTCCTCCCAGAAACAGAGAGAGGGTTTGTAGAACATCAACTTTATATCTATAATCAAACACATTCACAAGATAATGAAGTTCGTGCTACCGAAAACGCTACGAAGTCTAAATCAATATCTCAATATGCTACGATAATGAAATGGATGATAAGTAGCATACTGTTGGCAAGTGCAGGAGGGTGGCTCATAGCTTCCCCAGCAACAGGTTTTTTATATTATATAATACCTGTTCTGTTTTTATTAGCAACTGTCTTTGTTTTTTATATGTTAACCCAACTCACACAAGGGTTAATAGAGACACCTAACTCAGATAAACAGTTTGCAAATATAGATATAACAGAATTAAGATCTCGATTAAGCTCTGACAACTTATTACGTGAAGAGGTAAATGAGTTAACTGTTAAAAAAGATTTAATCGAGGCTGATGAGCGGGAGTTACAAAGAGAGATCGACGACCAAGAGAACGAACTAGTTCAATTGGATGGTGCAATCGATGAACAGAGAATGAAAAATCCATTGTTGCAAAGCATCCCAATTGAATATTGGCCATCTACGTATGACATATTGTATACTGCAAAACAACTTGCTTTAGACATAAAAGACTTGGAAAAGACAAAAGTTAATCTAACGAAAAGCATGGAAGAAAAAGAAACCTTACTCAGACAAGTTTTAAATGAAAACGAATTAACACTTGAACCAGGTGAAAATCTTGTGGCTAAAATAGAGCAATTAGTTTCTATAGAAATGGAAATAATTGCGCAACTTGAAAAGGAAAGAGGATGGATACGAGATATTACCCAAGAACAAAGAGAGCTTCAAGCTTCTAAGCAACCTTATCTCGATGAAATGGAAGATATTTATCATACCACTGGAGCTGCTAGGGAAGAGGAATTTGTAGCACTCCTTCATCAAGTGGAACAAAAAGCAAATTTGTTAGAGGAGAGAAAAGAACATTTCCAACTAATTTTCCAAGCTTATGGGGATCAAGCTACATCAATTGTGAATCAAGGATATTATTGGAATAAGATGGAGCGACAAGTCGAAGAAGACCGAGATCAACTGGACTTAATTCAAAATAGAAAAGATGATATTCGCCAAACATTAGCTAATATTAATGCAAGCATTGAACAAATGGAGGAAGATGGTACACTGTCAGACATTCTTCATAAAAGGTCTGTGATCGAAGCGGAAATAAATGACCTTGCCAAGCAGTGGGCTGTCCACCAAACCGTGCGAGGAGTTCTTAGACGAACGAAAGCTAAATATCAAAATGAATATTTACCAAATGTATTAGATGAAACGGCAGTCTTATTAAATGAATTAACTAATGGAGCTTATGAAGAGGTCAAGTTTACGGATGACGAAAATTTATTAGTAAAACATTCAAATGAATTATGGTTTAATGTACAGCAATTGTCAGAAGGAACAGCTGATCAATTATATATTTCACTTCGAATTGCTTTGAATCAAGCAGTGAATCAGAAACAAGGATTTCCGTTTTTACTAGATGATCCATTTGTGCACTTTGATGTAGAACGAAAAAGTAGGATGATGGATTTACTAAAACATAAATCTCAGTCACAACAAATAATTTATTTTTCTAAAGAACCTGCGCCTAACAATGATTTTAAGATGATTCGTTTAAATCACAAAAATACAATAGAGTAAAAAAGGGGGAAGCTATTCATGACAAAAGGTATTGCAGACTATGAAGTTGGTAGCCAGTTTGATGGGTATTTACTAATTAAATCTGTGGATAAAGGGACAACTGCAGCAGGAAAACCATTTTTGACAATTATGTTCCGTGATCGTTCAGGCGAAATTGAAGCAAAATTGTGGGAAGCTACGAAAGAGGATGAAGAATCTTTACAGCCTGAAGTGATTGTAAATGTCCAAGGTGAAATCAGGCAGTTTAGAGGGAAAAACCAATTGAATGTAAGACAAATTCGGATTTCAAATGAAACCGATCAAGTACGTGTGGAACAATTTATTGAAAAGGCGCCTGTAGAGGTAGAGCAACTGCAGGAGGAATTGACTCAGTTTATATTTTCAATGGAAAATCCAAAAATTCAGCGTATTGTACGTTATGTGATGAAAAAATATAATCAAGAAATTTCAATCTACCCTGCAGCGACAAAAAATCATCATGAGTATTCATCAGGGTTATTGCACCATATTGTTAGTATGTTGAAGCTTGCTCAACAGTTAAAGGGGTTATACCCAGAGCTAAATACGGACCTTCTATATGCTGGAGTTATTTTACATGATGTCGGGAAAGTTAAAGAGTTCTCAAGTCCTGTTTCGCCTTCCTATACTCTTGAAGGGAAAATGCTAGGCCATATTACCATGATGGTGGATGAGATCAGTGAGGCTGCTAAAGATTTAAGTATTGAGGGAGAGGAAGTATTATTACTTCAACATATGATTTTAAGCCATCATAGTAAACCAGAGTGGGGAAGTCCGAAAGCTCCTTTATTTAAAGAGGCAGAGATTCTACATCAAATTGATATGATTGATGCGAAGATGAATATGATGAACCGTGCTCTTAAAAAGGTAAAGCCGGGTGAATTTACCGATCGCATTTTCGCTATGGATAACCGTGCCTTCTATAAGCCTGAATTAGAAGAGTAAGTTTAAGTACAATAAGAAAAATGCGTTTTGGCAATTGCCAAAACGCATTTTATTATTCTGTTTCGTCATACTCAAAAAGATTTTCAAACTCTTCCAAGTTCACTTCAATTTCAGCATCACGCATCAATTGATCAATTCTTTCTGTAAGCTCTTGAGGATCGACTTGGCTAGCCAAAATCTCTTCGCGAATTTGAGGTTCCATTTCTTCTAATGAACCAATTTCGTCTTCTAATTCACGTCTATCTTCTACCAGAATGACATGATACCCGAACTGACTTTCCACTGGCTCACTAATTTCACCTATTTCTAGGCTGAATGCTGCATCTTCAAAAGGTTCGACCATTTGACCTACAGTGAAGTAACCAAGGTCGCCTCCATTGTCCGCACTTCCATCGCTGGAATACTCAGAAGCCAGTTCTTCAAATGAATCACCTTGTTCATACAATTCAATAACTTCTAATGCCGTTTCTTCTTCATCAACTAGAATATGTCGTGCTTGTACCTCTGTTTGCATGCGTTCATAATGTTCTTGGATTTCATCTTCTGATACATCAAGGTCCTCCGTTGCAACTTCAAATTCTAAGCGACTTTGATAAAGAGCTTCTCTAAATTCAGCTTCATTTTGAAAGCCTTGTTGTAACAAGAATTGCTCAAATTGATCCCCAACTTGATCTTTAAAGTCTTCTACTTCTTGATCCAGTTCTTCTTGTGGTATATCATATCTTTCTTCTAAAATCATTCTGGTTGTCATCGCTCTTAAAACTTCTTCACCATGACGCTCTTTCAATTCTTCATAAAATTCTTCTTCAGTGATTTCACCTACAGTTGATTCTACAGCTACATCACTTTGTTCATTATCCTCACTGCACGCACTTAACAATAAACCAAACAATAAAGTTACCATCAATACTTTCCACTTCACTCGCATGACACCCCTACAATTCTTTAGTATATTCAATCAATAATATACCACAATTACTCTAAACTTACATCAAACATTTGTTAGAATGCCTAGTCACAAATTACCTAACCTACATAGGATACTGTAGTTACGTGTTTGAGGAGGTGGATCAGGTGAGTTACGGAAAAGGATATGGTAGTGGTTTTGCGTTGATTGTAGTGCTTTTCATTTTATTAGTTATTGTTGGTGCTGCTTGGTTCTAGGATATAAAGTAATGAAGGGTTGGTCCCATAGATGGATCAACCTTTTCTGTACATAAAAAAACGTTCCGAATGGGCTCGGAACGTTTCTTTAAAGATAATTCACTTCATAATATGAAGAGATTAGTAGAATTAACATGGATACGTTGATTGTTCGATAAACACGAGAGCTTTTTTCAGAGGACATTTCTGATTTTGTACAAAACTTCTGAGTCATCGAGTTAAATGCCCATAATACAAATATAGCAAATGGTACGTAAAACAATAACAAATTTTCCCCTCCTAGTTTGTATTTATTAAGGAGATTGTATTAGTATATCATAATTGTTTTTCGACTTTTCTACAACACATTGTTTCGGTGCCTGAACGAAATAAGATAAAATCAACCAATCAGACAAGGAAATGCCAATGTGTATGGCTGTCAAAATAATTAAGATTGGATAAAAAGTAGGGAAAACAATTGCTCCTATTAACAATGGTATAGTAATCATCACTGTTGGTGCAAGCGTCATGATGATAGATGTTCTTTTTGATAGACTTGATTTCACTTTCAATCGTAAAAAAGGTATATATTTATATTTGAATGCCCAACGTAAATGAACATCTTTGTTTGTAAAAATCGTTGGGAACACATGAGCTAATTTGTGTAACATCGGAAGTATAAATAATGCAATAAGGATCTTCCAAAGCCCTGGTTCGTGAATTTCTACATGCTGAAACATGATCGAAAATGGAACGAACAGTATAATAAAAGATAAGATTGCAGTGAACACCGAAAGTATTCTTAATCGATTTTGACCAAATTCTTTCGTTAGGTTAAATGACTTCCAACATGTCATAGTACCAGGGCCTCCTTTAGCGCAACAAGTTATTACATATATTCTAGTATATTAATATGCCTTAGATGAATATACGCCTGTCGAAGCAAAAATTCAACCCTTTTTTGGAAAGAAAATAAATTCTTAATATTCCTTCCGAATACTTTCTGTGGTGCGCTCGAGAATATCTAAGTATTCTTCGCCATAAAGGCCCTTCACAATTGCTTCTAAATCTTGAAATTCAGGAAATCTACCATATAAATCTTTTAGTGGTAAAGAAGCTTGCATTACACTATTCTTTTCGGTAGCTTTTGCGTGGGCTTCCATCGTTTCTTCAAAAAGTTCTTTTCCATTGTTCGTAAGTTCCACATACGTGTTTCTTTTGTCTTCTTCTCGTTTGGAGAATGTTAATAGACTTCTTTCTTCTAATTTCTTAGAAAAGTTAAAAGCAGTTGATACATGCATTACTCCAAATTTAGAAATCTCTGAAATACTTGCCCCATCCAAATGATAGCAAATCCATAAAATATGATGCTCATTTAAGTTCAACCCAAACGGTTTGACCCATTCTTGCCAGTCCTTCTCAATTTGTTTCCATATTGCTTTTGATAATTGAGCCATCTTATGAGAGTACAATATGGCTTCTTGTAGCGAATACGTATCTTTATCCTTATCCACGTAAAACACTCCTTTTTGACCTATATTTTGTAAAATTCCGAAAAATAATTATTTAATATTATTTTAACATATTAACAAAAAAAGAGTTGCAAAAAAGGAAATAATTTTGCAACTCTCTTATTTTGTATTTTATCTATTTTGTTTTTAACTCATCGAAAACTTCTTCTAATGCATCGTGAAACCTGATCGCTTCAGCTAATTTCCTTTTAGATAACTCATCTTTTGAATGTTTTGCGGGCTGATAGGACCTTTCCAATTCTTCTAAATTAGCACGCTGCCGATCAATTGCAGTGAGCCAGCGTTCCACATAGGCTTTCATAAACTTTGCATAAAGATCTTTTTCTGCTTGGTATAAATCTTTCCGTACACCTTTTTTCCACACTCGTTCCACTAAATTGTAGTCTAAAAGAGTACGAATCGAGTTACTCATAGCAGTCTTACTTTTCCCAAGTTCATATTTCATATCATCTAATGTCATTGGTTCGTCACTTAAATACAAAATCACAAAAAGCTGTGATTCTGTTGTATTTAATGAAAACATTTCGAGTGTTTTAGAAAACTCAGAAACCATATGATGATGAAACGATTCACTAGCTGATTCTTTTTCGTTAGGTTGCATACAAACCCTCCTGAAACAGTTATCTATAATTAACTTACATGAGTTTCAATTATTTAGAAAGAATAATGTTGGATAGTTATTTGGAGTATTTCGTAGTAATTTGTGCATATTTGCATCTCAAGTTCGTACAGTTCAAACTTTACGGACTAAATAGAAAGATGTAAGTGTATTTAGTTGTTGAAGTTTGACGGTAAGAGTAATATAGTAAGTAAGGTGCATGTTACAGATTGATTACAAAAATAAAACTTAGTACTTAGAAAAATGAAAAGAAAGAGGTGGAGTAAAGATGCCTGTGATCAAGGTCAATAATTTATCGAAAATCTTTGGCAAGAAGACAAAAGAGGCTCAAGCACTTCTTGATGAAGGTTATTCGAAAGATGAAATTTTAGAGAAAACAGGTTGTACAGTTGGTGTAAACCGTGCGACTTTTGAAGTAGAAGAAGGCGAAATCTTCGTTATCATGGGACTATCTGGTAGTGGTAAATCAACGTTGGTACGTTTATTGAACCGCTTAATAGAACCAACAGAAGGTGACGTAGAAATAGAAGGAGAAAACCTAGCCAAAATGGGTGGCGAGGATTTACGTAAAATCCGTCGTGAGAAAATGAGTATGGTTTTCCAACGTTTTGCGTTATTCCCATTCCGTACAGTACTTGAAAATGCCGAATTCGGTTTAGAGATTCAAGGCATTGAAAAGGAAGAACGAAGCAAGAAAGCAAACACTTCATTAGACTTAGTTGGTTTAAAGGGATACGCTAATCAGTACCCAAGCCAATTATCAGGTGGTATGCAGCAACGTGTTGGTTTAGCACGTGCACTTGCAAATGACCCGGAAGTGTTGTTAATGGATGAAGCATTCTCTGCATTAGATCCATTAATTCGTAAAGATATGCAAGATGAGCTATTAGATCTACAAGTGAAAATGCGTAAAACTATCATCTTTATTACACACGATTTAGATGAGGCACTACGTATAGGCGATCGAATTGCCTTAATGAAAGATGGTTCTATTGTGCAAGTAGGTAGTCCGGAAGAAATACTTATTAATCCTGCAAACGATTATGTTGAACGATTCGTTGAGGATGTGGACCGTTCGAAAGTACTTACAGCCGAAAACATAATGAAACGTCCAGAAACAGTTGATATTGAAAAGCATGGACCTCGTGTTGCTCTAGAAAGAATGAGAGAACAAGGCCTATCGAGTATATATATCATCGACCGCTCTCGTAATTTAAAGGGTTATGTAACTGCTGATGAAGCTAAGAGAGCTAAAGATGATGGTATTGGTGATTTAAATGAAATCTTAAATAAAGACATGCCTACTGTAGACCTTTCTACTAGTATTCATGAGATATTCAATATCATTCATGACTCTCCAGTTCCTGTTGCAGTTACAGAAGATGGAAAACTACGAGGAATTGTTGTTCGTGGTGCAGTTATTGCAGCACTAGCTGATGGAAATGGGGTGAATGAAGATGCTACTAGATAATATTCCAGAGATACCTATGGCCGATTGGATTAATTACGGAGTAGGTTGGATTACAGATACATTTAGTTTTTTCTTTGATCCAGTAAAAGATGGATTTGGAGCAGTATTAGATACTTCTGCAGAATATCTATCGATTGTTCCACCAATTATTATTATCATTTTAATGGCTCTTGTAGCATTTTTTATAAGTGGTAAGAAAATTGCTTTACCAATATTTGCGATTATCGGTTTGATTTTCATTCAAAACCAAGGACTATGGGAAGAACTGATGTATACATTCACATTAGTGCTTTATGCCAGTTTGATTTCAGTAATCGTTGGTATACCACTTGGGATTTTGATGTCAAAGAGTAATCTTGCTGAAAATATTATTAAACCAGTCTTAGACTTTATGCAAACAATGCCGGCATTCGTATACCTTATTCCGGCAGTAGCATTCTTTGGTATTGGGATGGTACCAGGTGTATTCGCTTCATTCATTTTCGCGACACCACCTGTTGTTCGTTTTACGAATTTAGGAATTAGACAAGTCTCAGACGAATTAGTAGAAGCATCAGAAGCATTTGGTGCAACTGGGAATCAAAAACTGTTCAAAGTCGAATTACCAATGGCGAAGAAAACAATCATGGCTGGTGTAAACCAAACCGTAATGCTTTCTTTATCTATGGTAGTTATTGCCTCTATGATCGGGGCACCTGGTCTTGGACGCGAAGTACTATCTGCACTTCAACGTGCTGATGCAGGTCCAGGTTTCGTTGCAGGTTTAGGTATTGTAATTCTAGCAATTATCATTGACCGTGTAACACAAAACTTGAACAAAGATAAGTAAGATGTAAACATTGACTTAGGGAATATCTTGCCTCCTGACACTCAGGAGGCAGGTTCCAATAAATTTATTTTAGAAGGGGAGTTTTTATCATGTCATTAAGTACATGGAAGCGTTTAGGATTAATCGCTGTTCTTGCCCTTGTTCTAGTCATTGCAGCATGTGGTGCTGACGATGAAGGAGAAGAGGATACAGGCGGCGACGCAGATGGTGAAGATACGGAAGAAACAACAGATACGGATGAAGCATCTGAAGAAGGTGGCGACACAGCTGATATCGGCGGTGGCGAAGAAGTTGAGCTAGTATACGTGGAGTGGGATTCTGAAATTGCATCTACTCATGTTGTAGCAACCGCTATGGAGAATGCTGGTTTTGACGTTACAGTTACTCCACTAGACAACGCTGTTATGTGGCAGTCTGTTGCAAATGGAGAAGCTGATGGTATGGTAGCTGCATGGTTACCTGCTACTCATGGTGATTTATTTGATGAGTATGAAGATCAATTAGTAGACCTTGGTGAAAACCTTGAAGGTGCTAAAATTGGTTTAGTTGTACCTGAGTACATGGATGTAGATTCTATTGAAGACTTAGGAGAACATGGTGATGACCTTAATGAAACTATCACTGGTATCGAACCTGGTGCTGGTGTAGTACAAGCTGCTGAATCAGCAGTTGAAGATTACGGCCTAGATGGCTGGGATGTACAAACTTCTTCTAGTGGTGCAATGGCAACGGAACTAGGCGAAGCTTATGATAATGAAGAGCCAATCGTTGTAACTGGTTGGACTCCACATTGGAAGTTCGCTGAATATGACCTTAAATATCTTGATGACCCTGAAGAATCTTTTGGTGGCGAAGAAATTATTGGCACAATGGTTCGTGAAGGACTTGAAGATGATGCTCCAAACGCATATCAATTCTTAGACCAGTTCAACTGGACTACTGAAGATATGGAAGAAGTAATGCTTGAAATCCAAGAGGGTGCAGATGCTGAAGAAGCTGCAGCTAACTGGGTAGAAAATAACGAAGATAAAGTTTCTGAGTGGAGCGACGGAATCGAATAATCGATTTTAAGCAAAACGAGAGATTTAAATCACATCACCTCTCTAATCGCTTGAAGCGGTTAGGGAGGTTTTTATTAAAAAGGGGTTTTTCAAAAGATGTTTAAGAAAAAAGTATTTTTGTTAGTTTCCATTTTATTTTTGATGGTTCTAGCTGCTTGTGGTGATGATAGTTCTGATAGTGGGAATTATAGTGAAGCAGTAGATTATGAAATTGTAGGAATCGAACCTGGAGCTGGTATTACAGTTACCACGGAATCAGCTATTGAGGAGTATGATAGTCTTCAAGGGTGGGATCTGGAACAATCTTCAACGGCTGCAATGATCACGGCGCTAGAAGATGCGATTGCCAATGAAGAACCAATCGTAGTAACTGGTTGGAATCCACATTGGATGTTCGCACAGTTTCCTGATATGAAATATTTAGAAGATCCTGAAGGGATTTATGGAGAAGCTGAAAATATCAATACATTAACGCGCACAGGATTTGAAGAAGAACATCCTGAAGCCAATCAAATTCTTGACCAGTTCGAGTGGAGCGTAGAAGACATGGAAGAGATTATGTACGACGCAAACGAGTCTGGTGAAGATATTAACGAAGTTGCTAGTCAATGGGTAGAAGATAACCGTGATAGTGTGGATGCATGGATTGAAGGCGTAGAAGACGTAGATGGAGAAGAAGTAGAATTAGTGTCTACTCCATGGGATTCTGAACGTGCTTCATCTGGTGTAATGGCAGCTGTTTTAGAAGAGAAAGGGTTCGATGTAACAGTAACACCTGTAGATGTTGTTGTAGTGTTTGAATCAATTGCAAATGGCGATGCAGACGCAACATTAGCTGCATGGTTACCATTTACGCATGCTGATTTCTATGAAAGTGTAGAAGAAGATGTAGTGGATTTAGGACCTAATTTAGAAGGTGCAAAAATCGGTTTAGTTGTTCCATCTTATATGGATATCGATTCGATTGAAGACCTTGAAGCAGCTGAAGAATAAAAATATTTAACGATCAGAAAGGAAAATGTTCCTTCTGATCGTTTTTTATGCAATGTTAAAGAAGAGGGACCCATATTTTGTGTAATATTAAAGTAAGAGGCTAGGAATTTGTCCTAGCCTCTTACAATCGTTTTAAAACTATTTTTGTTCTTTTAATTTTTCCTCTAACTCTTTTATACCCTCTTCAATTTGTCTCAAGTGTTCTTGTAGATTTTCCTGGTGTGGTTCGATTGTTTCTTTCCAACTTTCAACGGAAGCTTTTATATCCTGTGAGAGGTCTTTAAGTAAGGCTGCACCTTCTTTAGAAGTCTGTGTAAGTTGTTCTTTGAGATCAAATCCGCTTTCTTTTAACTCTTGAGAGATTTCTCGTAAACGTTCACTCTGATCGCGCATGCGACCACGTAATTCCTGTCCTGAGTTAGGTGTTGTTAGTAATGAAATGGAAGCACCTACTACGCTACCTACGAGCGTTCCTAATAATAATGACTTTCCACTTGGCATATTTATAACCCCTTTCCATTCTATTTTTATTATAAACCTTTTTCCCTATTATGTTTAGTGCTAATCATCATCCACGATTGTTGTTGGATATAAAACAAAGCCTATGTTTTCCACCTTTATAGATTGTTGTGAATTTTATCCGCTAATGACTGTAACTTCTCAGGTGTGTAGTTATCTCCATGAACTTCCCAATTTAATTTGAAACCATCTGTCTCATCGTAACGTGGTATTAGATGGAGGTGAAAGTGGAAGACACTTTGATCTGCAAAGGAACCATTATTATTTAGCATATTCAGTCCTTTAGGGGTGAAAGCAGCTTTCATCGCATTTGCAATCAATGGAACCGCTTTAAATAGTTCCGATGCGGTTGTTTGGTCTAATTCGTATAAATCTTGGCAATGTTTTTTGGGGATGACAAGCGTGTGACCTTCCGTAACTTGGCTAATGTCTAAAAATGCATAGACATAGTCATCTTCATACACTTTTGAGGAAGGGATCTCACCGTCTAATATTTTGCAAAAAATACAATCTGACATAAACATCCTCCTATAATATAATTATACTTTTCATGTTAAACGTATATCTAACTTTAACTATTACCTTTAAGACTTGGTAATAAACTGAGTTGTCTATATTGTAACGTAAACCTTTGTCGAATGTAAGAATAAATGGGTATGGCTATTCAATGTTCTTTGTTTTTTGGTATGATATTGATAAAGATAGAGCAGGAGATGAGAATGAATGAGTGAGTTATTAGAAATAAAGGAACTCGTTGGTGGATATACCAAACAAGATGTCTTACATGGAGTTTCTTTCAATGTGAAGCAAGGAGAAGTAGTCGGTCTCATCGGCTTAAATGGAGCCGGGAAATCTACTACCATTAAACATATTATTGGCTTGATGAATCCGAAAAAAGGCTCCGTCTCTATTAATGGAGAAGAGTTAACGCATGATTTAGAGTCTTATCGTAAGAACTTTGCATATATCCCTGAAATGCCAATGCTTTACGATGAATTGACGTTAGAAGAGCATTTACATTTAACTGCAATGGCTTATGGTCTTGAGGAAGAAACTTATCACGAGCGTGCTGATCTTTTATTAAAAGAGTTTAATTTATTTAATAAGAAAAAATGGTTCCCTGTACACTTCTCTAAAGGGATGCGTCAAAAAGTTATGATTATGTGTGCCTTTTTGGTACAACCATCGTTATACATTGTGGACGAACCATTTGTGGGGTTAGATCCATTAGGGATTCAATCTTATTTGAATACGATGAATGAAATGAAAGAACAAGGTGCAGGTGTCTTAATGTCTACACACATACTTGCTACAGCAGAAAAGTATTGTGATCGATTTGTAATCTTGCATCATGGGGAAATAAAAGCTTACGGCACATTATTAGAATTACAAAATGAATTTGGTATGGCTGGTGCGAGTCTAGATGATATCTATATCCAATTGACAAAGGACGATGCTTAAATGAATACGAATCAATTATGGAAGGAAAGACTCGGCCAACATGTAAAAATGGTTAGTAGATATATGCGCTTAATCTTCAATGATCATTTAGCATTTGCCTTAATTTTCTTTGTAGCAGGATTTGCTTATTTTTATCAGCAGTGGTTAGAAACTGTTCCTCAAAACTTTCCAGTTGCATGGATGATGGCTGTTGTAATTGGTCTCTTACTTACACATAGTCCAGTACGTACTTTTTTCAGAGAGGCAGACACCGTTTTTCTACTGCCTGTAGAGAATAAATTAAAACCTTATATAAGAAATTCTTTGGTTTATAGTTTTGTAATGCAGAGTTATTGGTTAGCTATTTTCGTCTTTGCTTTTGCTCCATTATACTTAACTATTTATCCAGAGATACCAGCTTCCTATCTTTTTGCTATTTTATTAGGTGTGCTATTAGTGAAAGTAGGGAATTTATTTGCGACTTGGTATCTAGATACAAATAGAGACCCGCGACTTACTAATTTGGACCGAGTCGTTCGATTAGTAATTAATGTTTTGTTTGTGTATTTCCTCGTTAATGGGGTTATGTTCAATGCTTTGGCTGCAGCTCTATTAATCCTTGGGGTAGCTTTTTTGAACTACTGGAATATTTATAAGAAATTCAGTCTTCCTTGGGATCAATTAGTTGAAAAAGAAGATGCTAGATTGCAATTCTTTTATCGAATTGCCAATATGTCGACCGATGTTCCTCATATTAAGCATAAGCCGAAGAAGCGGCATCGTATGGCTGGTTTTGCTAAGAAAAATGTGGATTATAACCAAGAAAGCACCTACCTTTATTTATATGCACTTACTTTTGTTCGTAGTGGTGATTATTTAGGAATGTATCTTAGATTAGTTGCGCTAGCTATTTTCTTTGCTTTATGGATTCCTATTTTCTGGGCTAAAGTGGTTTTTGCGATGTTAATCTTATTTATCACAGGTTTCCAATTCATCACCATTTATAACCACCATAAACGAATGGAATGGCTAGATATTTATCCAGTTTCCCACCATTACAGGAAAAAAGCTGTTCATCAACTAATCTTAGTACTGATGTCTGTTAAGATCGTTATTGTATTTTTTGCTTTCTATTTTGGAACTGGATTTTTAGATGCTACCATTTATGGAGGTATCGCTATTGCTTTCACTGTTTTATTCGAGCATTTCTATGTTAAAAAACGAATTCAGACTTTGACTGCATAACATATCTTTTATAGGATTATTTCAATCGGAACAGCTTTTAGTTGTTCTGATTTTTTATGTGTTTTTATAAACACTTCATCCTGATAAAGCGTTCATCTGTTAATGTTCACAAAGTGTGGGCATAGTGTTAAAATCATCTAGGCTAAAGAAATAGGACAAGTTAACCAGCAAAGAAGGGTTCGGGTACATATGGGTAAGAAGAGAAATAAGGGGCAGTTTACGAAGTGGCAGCAACTTATATATATTATGGTCGGTTCATTTATAGTTGCCTTAGCATATAATGGTTTTTTATTACCAAACTATGTTGCAGCAGGCGGTGTGAGTGGAATTAGTACGATCACGGAGGCATTGTTAGGAATAGAACCAGCATACGTGATCTGGGCAATCAATATTCCGCTTTTATTCGTAGCCTATTACTTATTAGGTAGAGGTTCAGCTTTCAGGTCGTTGGCGGGTTCATTGTTACTCCCGCTTTTTGTATTCTTAACCCGGCATATGGATGCGTTTGTAAATGATGCATTACTTGCTGCATTATTTGGCGGACTAGGTGTTGGAGTAGGAATCGGAATTGTTTTTTTAGGAGATGCCTCAACAGGTGGAACGGCTTTAATTGCGCAACTCATTAATAAATTTACTAACCTGACACTTGGTTCTAGCATTGCAATTATTGATGGAATCATTGTAGTAACAGCAATTATCGTATTTGATATTGAATTAGGTTTGTATGCACTAATAGGTTTGTATATGACGAGTAAGTCAATTGACTTGGTGCAAACAGGCTTTAATAAAACAAAGACTACATTAATTGTTTCCAATGAATATTTAGATGTGCAAGAAGCGATTTATACTCGGGTGGACCGAGGGGTTACTCGTTTAGCTGCGCAAGGTGGTTTTACACAAGATGAACGGCCTGTATTAATGTGTGTCGTGTATCAATCAGAAATGGGTGCATTGAAGCGTACGATTAGAGAAGTGGACCCTGAGGCATTTGTTATTGTGACAGATTCAGCGGAAGTATTAGGACAAGGTTTTTATGAATCAGCATAATTAGAACTAACATAAAAAATCCCGTTTGCAACTGAATGTAGCAAGCGGGATTTTTAAATTTACTTAATAGTCACCGGGTTGTTATCTACTGGTGATTTTCATTATACTTTCTAACGCCATGCATTAGTGCTTTAGCGGCTGTTGGTAAAGCGCGTTCATCAATATTAAATTTCGGGTGATGGTGCGGGTATGCATGACCCTCAATTTGTGCACCAGTGAAGAAGAAGGCGCCAGGGCGTTCTTCTAAATAATAGGCAAAATCTTCTCCGCCCATGATCGGTTCTACGTCACGAACACTTAAAACTCCTGGAATCTGATTTCCGTCATGAAGATAATAGTTTACTTCAGTTTCATGATTGACTACAGGTGGATAACCTTTAACGTAGTCAAGTTCATATTCTGCGTCGTAGCTAACAGCAATTCCCTTTAAGATCTTGTGCATTTCTTCAATAATTTCATCCTGCACATCTTTGTCTAGGATTCTCACCGTTCCCGTTAAAGCTGTCGTATCAGGAATTACATTAAAAGCATTTCCGCCTTCTATTTTCCCAATCGTTAATACAGCAGGGGACAAAGGATTTATACGACGACTTACCACCTGTTGTAGTTCTACAATCGCCTGGCCAGCCATTACAACAGGATCCTTCGTCTGTTGTGGCATAGCCCCGTGGCCACCTTTACCTTGGAAAGTAATTTTAAAGCGGTCAGCACCAGCCATGAATGGTCCACTTGTCGTTTCGATTTCATTTAATTTTGTATTAGACCATAAATGGGTACCGAATACAGCGTCTACACCTTCTAATGCTCCTTCTTCAATCATCGGTTTTGCACCACCTGGAGCATATTCCTCTGCAGGTTGGTGGATAAAAACAAGTGTACCTGGAAGTTCTTCTTTAAATTCTAACGCAGCTTCTGCAACAGCTAATAAGGAGGCAGTATGACCATCGTGGCCGCATGCATGCATTTTGCCGTCAACTTTTGACTTATAAGGTACATCATTTTCTTCTTGAATTGGCAGTGCGTCAAAATCTGCGCGCAAGGCGACTGTCTTACCAGGCTTTCCACCTTCTATTTTAGCTATTAAACCATACCCACCAATATTGTTTTGGTAAGGAATGCCTAACTCATCATAACGCTTTGCTATAAAAGCAGCCGTTTCTTTTTCTTCAAAAGAAAGCTCGGGATGTTGGTGTAAGTATCTGCGGTCTTCTACCATTCTGTCATATAATGTATCTATTTTTTCATATAATTGATCCCACATAAAAAAATCCTCCTCTTCACATTTCATGAAGATAAGTATAACAGAATTTTCGGAATACGTAATGCATTCACCTTCTAATTATATAAAAATCAGTACAAGGAAACCCCTGTACTGATTCATCAACAAACTATTCAAATCTTGAGTCATCTAACATACGAGCGATGTCTTCTTTATGGTGCGTCTCATCAGCAATCATGTCGTCTAGTTTCACGGATAATTCCGTATAGCCTAGTGCCTCTGCTTGCTTTTTGCGTTCTTCGTAACGATCGATTGTATCTGATTCTGCTTTATGTGCAGCTTCTAACATACTTTTCACATCTGTCAGCTGCTCTACTTTAGCAGGTGTTGTCGTTGGTGTACCACCTAATGTTTTAATTTTTTCTGATAGATATAGGGCGTGCCCAGATTCATCTTGGATTTCACCTTTGAAAAATGGTTTCAATACTTGTCTATAGATCCCTGATACAACAGCTGCGTTGTACGTATACATGATTACGGCACCATATTCATGTGCTAAATCTTCATTCAATCCATCAATAAGTTCTTTTAATTTTGCATCCATCGTAATCCCTCCAACTGTATTTTCTACATTAAAAGTATACCCGTAACATTTTTAATTCAAACAACGTGATCGTTACAATAAACGTCCCTCCGTCTAGAGACGGATAAGAAAAGGTTCTATGGAATGTATGAGATTGTAAGAAAATTTATTACGATTAATATAGAGAAAAAAAGGATTTACGGGTTTCGACAAGAATATATAAAACAGAAGGATAAAGGGTGATATGTATGCGATTTATAAAATGGGCTTTTGCAGCTATCTTAATATTTTTTGGTGGAGTTTTGATTCTCCAAAACCTTAACTTTATTTCCCTGGAAATATCGAATATTGTCTGGGATTCTTGGCCAGCTATTTTAGTGTTTTTGGGATTTTATTTATTGGTTAATTCATTTAGGCGTAGTCGAAGTACAAGTTGGTTCTTTTCTAGCTTTCTAATCATATTTGGAGGGTTATTATGGGCTGGTAATTTTGATTACATTGCTTTTACATTTTCAGATATATGGAAACTATGGCCTTTGATTCTTATTTATATTGGGGCAAATATGCTTTTTGGTCGAAAGGCGATTAAAGTAGAAGTGATAAAAAATGATAATGAAAATTCATATGGATCTTATAAAAAGAAATATGGCTATTCAGGAAAATCTAAAAAAGAAAAAAATAACTACGACGATTATGACGACTATATAGAAGATACGCTTGAAGATGTTGAAGATTCTTTAGAAGGCCTTGGTCAAGATATAAAAAATAGTATTAAAGCAGGCATTGGGGAGTCGGGTTGGAAATACCATAAGTCTTTTGAGGAAGATGAAGAATGGGAGGAAGATGATTCTACTGCAAAGAAAAAGGAAAAAGAAGAATCTCGACAAGCTTCAGGTAAATATAAATACAATATCAAGTCTGGCAAACAATTTGTAACCGACCTTAATTTATCTAGTGAAAATTGGGAAGTACAACCGATGGACTTGTGGACGGGTATTGGCGATGTGAATATTGATTTTTCCAAAGGGTTTATCCCAAATAAAGAGACAGCTATTACGTTAAGAGGCTACGTGGCAGATATTATGATGAAGATTCCAGAAAGTGTCGCGGTGAAAATCTATACTAAAGTTAACATTGGCGATGTGGAAGTTTTCGGAGAAGAGAGATCTGGTTTTCACAATGAAGTGTCTTATCAATCCGAAAACTATAAAGAGGCAACTAGAAAGTTAAATATATATGCAAGTTATAAAGTCGGAAACATCATCGTATTATCCGTATAGGGGCTGTTTCGAATGCTAAATAAATTAAAAGGGATCCGCTTTCAATATATGCGGACTGCTTTATATATTATCTATTTCTCATTATTAATTATTGCGTTAGTGCTATTTTTCACTTATTCCGTGATGGAACCAGCGTGGCTTTCCATTCAGGCGATTTTTTTATTTGTCACGTCTGTTGTATTAATAATGACTCCTATAGGGTTATACGTCATGTACCGTAAAACAGGGGAAATTAAGACGCATCAACAAGCTTATTCTACTTTCTTATCGCTACTTTCCAAAGGACATTATGATGCAAAGTTGTTATTAAAGGAAAACGGGGATGAATTCGATACGTTAAGTAGAGAATTGAATGACGTTGCCATCAAAATGAGTAAACAAGTGAAATCACTAGAAAGGTTGGCAGAAGAAAGGTCAGAGTATGCCCAGCAAGCTCACATGGCTGCAACCATTGAGGAACGTCAGCGTATTGCACGAGACCTTCATGATGCTGTTAGCCAACAATTATTTGCATTGTCGATGATGTCACAAGCTACTGTAAAACAAATGGACAAAAACCCAGTGCAAGCAAAATCCCAAATAGAGGAAATCGCACATATGGCTCTTCAAGCTCAAAATGAAATGCGAGCTTTATTATTACATTTAAGACCAATTCAACTATCTGATGAGCCACTGCATCAAGGGATTACGAACCTAATAGAAGAGTTGAAGAAAAAATGTAATATGTTATTTGAATTAGACATAGATGAAGAGTTAGGCATTTCACAAACAAAAGAAGAACATATTTTTCGGTTGGTACAAGAAGCTTTATCAAATATATTGCGACATGCCAATGCCGATCGCACAACTTTACAAATTAAGAATCGAGGTCAAATTATCATTCATATAAATGATGATGGAGAAGGATTTGATGTCGAACAGCAAATCGACTCGAAAGCATCTTATGGGCTTAAAACCATGCAAGAAAGATGTGAAGAAATTGGTGGAACATTTAAAATTAAGTCCAAAGTTGGCGAAGGGACCTATATTGATATACGAATACCAAAGTAGGGAGGGTAAATAGCGAATGGAACTTATAAAAATAGTGATTATCGACGACCACGATGTTGTGCGTAAAGGTGTTGTAACTTACTTAATGACAGATGATGAACTAGAGGTGATTGGAGAAGCTTCTAGTGGAAACCAAGGGGCAGCACTTGTGCTACGTGAAAGGCCAGATGTGGTCTTAATGGATTTGATGATGGAAGATGGCAATGGAATTGAAGCTACGAAAAAAATAATGGCGGAGTATGGTGAATGTAAAATCATTATTTTGACGAGTTTTTATGATGATGAGCAAGTTTTCCCGGCTTTAGAGGCTGGAGCGTTTAGTTATATGTTAAAGACATCTTCTGCTGATGAAATAGCCGCTGCGATCAAGAAAGCGGCAAGAGGAGAAAATGTTATAGAAGCAAAAGTGGCTGGAAAAATGATGACCAGGATGAGAACACCTAAGAAGCTTGCTCACGATGAGTTGACCGAACGTGAATTAGAGGTTTTGATCTGTATTGGAAATGGTTTAACAAATGTAGAGATAAGTGAAAAGTTGTATATAGGTGTTAAAACAGTAAAGACGCATGTGAGTAATGTGCTACACAAACTTGAAGTACAGGATCGCACCCAAGCAGCAGTCTATGCACACCGAAATCAATTAATGAAGCAATAAAGAAATATCTCACGAGTGTCAGTTTTCTGGATATCTGCTTACTTATATGGATATCCGGTAACTTTCCTGGATATATTCTTGAGTTTTCTGGATATATCATCGACATTCGTGGATATATTGAAATATTCGTGTATATGCTGCCTGAAATCTGGATATAACGAGACTTTTGTGGATATCGCGAACCCTCATCGCTTAAATGAAAACACCCTAAACCGAGTTTAGGGTGTTTTAAGGTTGAATTATTCTTCATTTCTTGATTGTAATTTTGTTAAATAAGATGGGCCATCAATAAACGATGGTTTCTCTCCTGAATCTGGGCCTGACTTCTGATGAGCTTTTTCAAATGCTTGGGACTCTCGCCATTTTTTAAAAGAAGCTTCGCTATCCCATTCTGTAAATACCACATACGTATTGTTTCTAGTTGGGCGAAGAATACGGATTGCTAAAAAACCTTCCTCATTTTCAATGGTTCCCGCTCGGTCTTTGAATCGTTCTTCAAATAATGGCCGTCCTTCACTTGTCACTGGAATGTTATTTAATACGACATACCCCTCATCAGAAAGGTTGCCAACTTCATCTACAATTTCATAATGTCTAGCTTCTTCAAAAGGAGCTTCTTCTTGGCCTTCTTTAAATGCTACGGCTGTTTCCTCGCCTTCCATCACAACCACAGAGTTATCTTTAGCTTTTAATGATTTTAAATAATCATACGTTCCACTTGTAATCCAAAATTGTTTCATATAATCACCCTCCGTTATAGGTAAATGTTTTGTCGAAACAGGTCTATCTATATTATAATATAGGTTGGTGCTTTATACATATTTTTAATAAACTTAATGAGGTGAAACAATGGCCTTTCAGAGAAAACCCGGGAAAAGAATGCGAAAGCTGAAATGGCTTTTCATTAGTTTCATGGTATTACTTTTACTTAGTATAATTGGATTTACAACTATTGTACTTGGAGGTCGGTTTGTTGTCGATGATAAACACTTCATCTTATCGGAATCGACAGTTTTACAAACAGAAGACGAAGAGGAAGTAGTGAAACTATATAATGAGAACCGGACGTATGTACCTTTGGAAGCTATACCTGACCATGTTACAGACGCGTTTTTAGCTATAGAAGACCACCGTTTTTATGATCATAGCGGGGTTGATTTTTGGGCAGTTACTAGGGCGGTGTATCGTGATGTGATCACTTGGAGTAAAGCAGAAGGAGCAAGTACGATTACACAACAATTAGTAAAAAATGTTTCTCTTACAAACGATAAATCATGGTTACGAAAAACGAAAGAAGTCATGGGCGCAATCCATTTAGAGAGAGAGAAATCGAAAGATGAAATATTAGAGTATTACCTGAATGAAATATATTTCGGTAATGGGGTTCATGGGGTGGAAGAAGCCGCCCAAACCTTCTTTTCAAAATCTGTTGGTGACCTTACTATTTCAGAGGGGGCGATGCTCGCAGCAATGCCAAAAGCCCCGAATTATTATTCTCCTCTAGCAGATGAGGAACGCGCATTGGAAAGAAGAAATGTCGTACTTTCAAGAATGTATGACTTAGAAATGATTGATGCGGAAAAGATGCACCAAGAACGTGGGAAAACGCTTGGCTTAAATTATGGAGAAAATGAAAAGAATCCATGGCTTAATAGCTATGTCGACCTTGTTTTAGATGAACTAGAAGAAAGCTTTCATTTGAGTCGGGAAGAAATTTATAACGGTGGCTATGAGATTACCGTCGCCTTAGATCTTGAAGCACAAGAGACAGTTCATGAAGAAATGCAACAGGATGAGTATTTTCTTGGGTCGCAAGAAAATGTTGAAGGAGCAGTGGTCATGCTTGATCAACAAACAGGAGCTATAAAGGCAGCTTTGGGTGGGCGTTCCTACCAGCGTGGGGACTTAAACAGAATTAACGTTAAACGGCAGCCCGGCTCTACTTTAAAACCGTTTGTCGTATATGGTCCGGCTATGGACGAGGATTTGTATCGTCCACATGACCTCCTACAAGATGAGTTGGTCTCTTATGACGACTACACTCCTAAAAACTTTGATGGTCAGTATGATGGTGAAGTTACGATGTATGACGCTCTCAGGCTTTCAAAGAATGCTCCTGCTGTAGCCGTGATGGATGAAATGGGAGTTGCAACTGGTAAGGGGTATATCAATCGAGCGGGAATTGATTTTGAGGACGACGGACTTTCCGTTGCATTAGGTGGCTTGAATGAAGGGCTAACACCTTTAGAATTAGCATCTTTGTATCGGACATTATATGATGGTGGAATTTACAAAGAGCCATATGCTATTTCTCAAGTGAGTGATCGGAACGGAGATGTTCTCGAGCAACCGGAACTTAACGAAGAACGTGTGTTTTCGGAACAAACTGCTTGGGATTTAACACGTATGTTAGAAAGTGTAGTCACAGATGGTACAGGAAACCATGGGGAGTATAACAAGAGTTTGGCCGGTAAAACAGGTTCTACACAACATCCAAACAGAGAAGACGGAGCTCGCGATACATGGTTTGTAGGATTTAATCCAGCCTATACGATTGCTACTTGGGCTGGATATGATCAAACAGATGATTCTCACTATTTAACAGGAGGTAGTGCTGCTCCCACTGCATTATCGAAAAAAATCCTTTCAAGTTTAGATGCACAACAAGGATTTCAAACGGCCTTTGATCAACCAGAGAACGTAGACGATCTAGCAGAACCAATTGAACTACCTAAAATTACAGACCTCCGTGCAAACATTTCATTAGGATTTCTAGACGGTTTGTTTGTAGAGCTCAGTTGGTCTGGGATTGAGGATGAACGTGTAGAATATCATGTATACAGGGATGTCGGTGGCGAAGTGGACCGTGTGGGAGAAGTTTCAGGTCAAGAGTCATATCGAGTGAAACAAGTGAAATTCTTAGATAATCCATCGTATTACGTTGTACCAGTAAATCCGCTCAATGCCCAAACTGGAACTGCGTCTAATCGTGACCGTGCGTTTTAGATAGGCCGAATATCAAGATATCAGCAAGGTAATAAAGGACTTTAGGAATAGGGCAAATTCATGACAATTGCTTGCAAATACTATACACACTAATGGAATTCTTTTATACTTTAGACAACTTCATAAATTTAGAATTATTATAATTTAGAACAAAAAAGTATCCCGTGGACGAAAGGTGATTTATTAATGACGACGTTTAATGACACAATTTTAAAAGCTTATAACGGAGAAAAGACAGATTACACGCCCCTATGGTTTATGCGCCAGGCTGGAAGGTCGCAACCAGAATACAATAAATTAAAAGAAAAATATTCACTGTTTGAAATTACCCATCAACCAGAACTCTGTGCATATGTAACAGAGTTACCTGTTGTGAACTATCAAACAGATGCAGCGATCTTATACAAGGATATCATGACGCCACTGTCGCCTATGGGAGTGGATGTTGAAATTAAAAAAGGTGTCGGACCAGTCATTTATAATCCAACTCGATCCAAGGCAGATATTGAAAAATTAGATGATCTTCAACCAGAGCAGGATATACCTTATGTACTGGAAACCATTAGAATTTTAACGGAAGAGAAACTAAATGTACCTTTAATTGGCTTTAGTGGTGCGCCATTTACCCTTGCAAGCTATATGATTGAAGGTGGACCTTCAAAGCAATATAATAAAACGAAGGCAATGATGTATGGGGATCCGGAAACGTGGTTTGCCTTAATGGACAAGCTTGGAGATATGATTATCACTTACACGAAAGCTCAAATTAATGCAGGTGCAAAAGCGATTCAAATTTTTGATTCGTGGGTAGGTGCAGTTAATGCAACGGACTACCGTGTATTTATAAAGCCAGTAATGGAAAAGATTTTTAATGCATTAAAAGAAGAAAATGTACCAACCATCCTATTTGGAATCGGTGCGAATCACTTATTATTAGAGTTTAATGACTTACCAGTTTCAACAGTAGGACTAGACTGGAGAACGTCGATTCAAGAAGCGCGAAGCTTAGGAATTAACCGTTCGTTACAAGGAAACCTCGACCCAGCAATTTTACTTGCAGACTGGGATGTTATAGAAAAACGCACAAAAGAAATACTCGACCAAGGAAAAGACGAATCAGGATATGTATTCAACCTAGGACATGGTGTGTTTCCTGAAATTGAACCAGAAACATTGAAGCGATTAGCTTCCCTTGTCCATGAATATACAGCAAAATAAGAGGAGTTGAGGTGTAACAATGACACAAAAAACAATGGGACTACTTGTAATGGCTTATGGAACACCTTACAAAGAAGAAGATTTAGAACGTTATTACACACACATTCGTAAGGGTAGAAAACCGTCAGCGGAAGCATTAGAAGATCTTCGTAGTCGGTATGAAGCAATCGGTGGTATTTCTCCACTTGCACGGATTACCCGCGAACAAGCAGAGGCACTAGAAGCAAAATTAAACGAAGAGCAAGATGAAATTGAGTTCAAACTATATTTAGGTTTGAAGCACATCGATCCATTTGTTGAAGATGCAGTTGAGCAAATGGCGAAAGATGGTATTGATGAAGCTGTAAGTATTGTATTAGCGCCACATTATTCTACTTTTTCTATTAAATCTTACAATGGTCGTGCGCAAGATGAAGCAGCACGTCATGGAGTTAAACTTACTTCTGTTGTGGATTGGTATGATGAGCCAGGATTTATTGAGTATTGGGTAGAGCAAGTTAACAAAGTATATGGTCAGATGACAGAACAAGAGCGAGATAATGCTTGCTTAATCGTTTCTGCACATAGTTTACCTGAGAAAATTCTTCAAGATGGTGACCCGTATCCACAACAATTACAGCGCACTGCTGATTTGATTGCAGAACAAGCAGGAATTGAAGACTATGAAATCGGTTGGCAAAGTGAAGGGAATACGCCTGATCCTTGGTTAGGTCCAGATGTGCAAGATTTAACGCGAGATTTATTTGAACAAAAAGGCTATTCTACATTTGTTTATGCACCAGTAGGATTTGTTTCCGATCACTTGGAAGTATTATTCGATAATGACTACGAGTGTAAGGTTGTTTGTGATGATATTCAAGCATCTTATTACCGACCAGAAATGCCGAATGCACATCCAAAATTCATTTCTACACTTTCTAAAGTTGTACTTGATACGGTGAAGGGGTAATCGTCTATGACGAATGAAAAAAAGCAGATTGTCATTATTGGCGGCGGGATCACAGGTCTTACCGCCGCTTTTTATTTACAAAAAAATAATGTAGATGCAGACATTACTTTAATAGAAGCTAGTGATCAGCTTGGTGGGAAAATTGACACGATTACTAAAGAAGGCTTTACCATTGAACGCGGCCCCGATTCTTTCTTAGAACGCAAAACTACTGCTAGTACGTTAGCAGAAGATCTAGGAATTGATGGAGAGTTAGTTCGTAGTGCTACAGGAAAAGCATATATATTATCAGAAGACCGTTTACACCCCATGCCTAAAGGTGGTGTGATGGGAGTACCAACAGAAATACGTCCGTTTATATTTTCTTCTTTATTTACGTGGAAAGGAAAATTCACAGCACTTAAGGATTTTGTTGTTTCTAAAACAAAAACAGAAGAAGACTTGTCTGTAGGCTATTTCTTTAGACGTAGAATAGGAAATGAAATGGTGGATAGAATGATTCACCCGCTAATTTCAGGAATTTATGCAGGTGATATTGATCAACTTAGCTTAAAGGCAACCTTTCCACAATTTTATGCAGTGGAACAAAAACATAAGAGCTTAATTCGTGGTTTGAAAAAGACAACACCAAAAACGCAAACTTCGGGTAAGAAAAAAGGAATGTTTTTAACACTTGAAGGCGGACTTTCAAGACTTGTTGAAAGCTTGGAAGCAGCCTTAGTAGAACCGAAAATAGTTACCAATACTGCGGTTAAACATGTAGAAAAACATCAACAATCAAAGAAATATGATGTTTATTTTCATGGAGAGAAGGAAAAAATAACAGCTGATTATGTTATTGCTACAACTCCTCACCATGTGACGAAGAAAATTTTCAGCCAGTATAATTTCATGCATGACCTAAGTCAAACAAAAAACACATCGGTCGCAAATGTTGCGATGGCTTTTAAAGCAGAAGCAATTAAAAACCTGCCGGATGGTACGGGTTTTGTTGTGACGAGAAAAGGGAATTACCGTATTACAGCATGTACGTGGACACATAAAAAATGGCCACACACAACACCAGAAGGAAATGTATTGTTAAGAGCTTATGTTGGAAAGCCTGGTGATGAAGAAGTTTTAGACTTAGAAGATCAGGAAATTGCGAGTTTAGTCTTAAAAGATTTGCGTAAAATCATGCATATAACAGAAGAACCATTGTTTCATGTTGTAACGAGATGGCGAGATGCAATGCCACAATATACCGTAGGACATCTTGATCGCTTACAACAGTTAGAAGATAAGCTTCATGAACGACTGCCAGGAGTATTTTTAGTTGGGAATGCTTATCGTGGGGTTGGTTTGCCGGACTGTATGGATCAAGCCATTCATGCAGTAGATGAAATAACGGCACTTCAAACGGCAAAAAGCACGTAGAGCATTGCTCCACGTGCTTTTTCTTTTTCATTTCAAGTTGTCTTTAAAGGACAGTGTCGCATTTTTCACATTTGTTAGTGTAGCAATCCGCTTGCTCATGCATGTCTTGTTTGCAAACAGAACATTGCTTTTTCGGTAAGTTTTTAAAGAATTGAACAGGTGACATTAACACGGAAAGTCCTCCTTCAAAAGTTAGAATGAATTGCTTGTATCCTATAGTACTGTATTAATACAGATTTGCATAGGCTAATACTGTTATATAATAAAAAATGGGAAGGAAGTCGCATATGAAACTTACAGTGATTGGATCATGGGGAGCTTACCCAGCCGCAAACGCAGCAACTTCATGCTATTTATTAGAGCATAAGGATTGGAAAATATTAATCGACTTAGGAAGCGGGGCATTATCTCGACTACAACAGTATGTAACAGTAGATCAAATAAATGCAGTTGTACTATCACACTTTCATCATGACCATGTCGCAGATGTTGGATCTTTTCAGTACGCTTGTCTAATTGATCAACAATTACAAAAGCACGAAAGAGAAGTCCCTATCTATGCAGCTCGAGATGATGATTCTGCTTTCTTAGCACTTGATCACGTAGCGACAGACGCCCGTGCTTATAAACCCGATGAAGGATTGCAAATCGGTCCATTTTCTTTTGATTTTATCCAAACGAAACACCCCAAACCATGTTACGCCATGCGTATTTCAGTAGAAGGAACAACAATCGTTTATACTGCTGACACTTCATACTTTGCTGAACTTACTGGTTTTGCAGAAGGAGCAGACCTATTACTTGCTGAAAGTAGTTTTTATTATGGCATGGACGGTTCCGTACCGGGCCATATGACGAGTGAAGAGTGTGGAAAGTTAGCGGCTGATGCAGAGGTGCAACAATTGTGGTTAACTCACCTTCCTCATTTTGGAGATCATAAAGACTTAGTCCAAGAAGCAAAACAACATTTCCATGGAAGTGTGAAACTTGCTGAAGAAGGGTTAACCTTTCAAATAGATTAACTTTCATTGCTATTAGTTCCGCTTTTTCTTATACTTTAAAGAGAATAAAGATATATAAGCACTTGGGAGGGCAATCAATGTTATATTTTATCGACAACGAAGGGATTACTGATCCTTATATTAATCTAGCCATAGAAGAATATGCACTAAAACATCTAAACATTGACGATGACCAGCAATATTTACTTTTCTATGTAAATGGTCCATCCATTATTATTGGTAAAAACCAAAATACGGTAGAAGAAATTAATACTGATTATGTAGATGCAAATCATATTAAAGTTGTTCGCCGCCTTTCAGGTGGTGGAGCTGTGTATCATGATTTAGGAAATTTAAACTTCAGCTTTTTAGCGAAAGACGAAGGGAACAACTTTAGTAACTTTAAAAAATTCACGCAACCTGTTGTGGATGCGCTACAAAATATAGGTGTAAATGCAGAATTAACTGGTAGAAATGACATAACGGCAGAGGGACGCAAAATTTCAGGTAATGCACAATTTACTACGAAGGGTCGTATGTTTAGTCATGGGACGTTAATGTTTGACTCAGAGGTAGAAAACGTGATTCAGTCGTTACGTGTAAAATCGGAAAAGATCCGCTCTAAAGGTATTAAATCCATTAGAAGTCGTGTTGCCAATATATCAGAATTTGTAGATGAAGAAATTGATATGGAAGCGTTTAAAGAAGTACTGTTAACGTATATTTTCGACGTGAAGAACGTGGAGGATGTTCCAAAGTATCAATTGACCGAGGATGACTGGAAAAAAATTCACGAAATCTCGAAAGAACGCTATCAGAACTGGGATTGGAACTATGGACGATCCCCGGGTTTCAATATTCAACATACAAAACGAATTGAAGGTGTCGGCTCTTATGACGTTCGCTTAGACGTGAAAAAAGGTGTCATTCAGGATGTGACGATCTTCGGTGACTTCTTTGGAATAGGGGAAGTGACAGAGGTTGAGGAGAAACTTCAAGGAGTAAGATACGAGCGCGATGCAATTGTTGAAGCTTTGCGAGGTGTGGATTTACAACATTATTTAGGTAAGCTAGAAGATGAGGACTTTATTTCTTTAGTTTACTAATTGAAAGATGGAACGCAAAAGCTACTTAAGCTTTTGCGTTTTTTGTATTCTATTTGGTTATTTCCTTGCTCGAAACATTCAAATAATTTATAATTAACTAGACAATTAAATGAATGACTATTCATTCATAGCATTAATTAGCACGAACACCTAGGAGGTTTTTTAATGAATTTAAGCGATCAGTTGTCGCTAACGGCAAGAGATCATTTGTCAAAAGCGGCGTATGTGTTTAACGGAGAAGAAACCGATTACAAAACACTTGAAGGTTCTGTAACAAAATTTGCTTCTAGTTTACAAGACTTAGGTTACAAAAAGGGAGATCATATTGCATTGGTAGTTGGTAATACGCCACATTTTGTGATTGGTCTTTACGGGGCGCTGCGTTTAGGTTTAACTGTTATTCCTGTTAATCCAATTTACACCGCACAAGAGATTTCTTATATTATTAATAATGGCGATGTGAAAGGTGTTATTACCCTAGACGTTCTTATGGAGAAATTTGAACAAATGGGTGAGATGATACCAGATGTGGAGAACTATATTGTTGGGGAAACGGACCCATCTTTAAGAGGTCGTGAATCTAACTTGAAAGACAAGACGTATGACTTTACTACGCTTGTACAGAAGGGAAGCCTAGAACTTGATCGACCAACTTTAAAAGAAGATGATACCGCTGTCATTTTATACACATCAGGTACAACAGGTAAACCAAAAGGTGCGATGTTAACGCATAAAAACTTATATTCCAATGCTCGTGATACGGCTGAATATTTAGATATTAATGAGAATGACCGTGTGATTGCAGCATTACCAATGTTCCACGTGTTCTGTTTAACAGTGGCTTTAAATGCGCCATTAGTGAATGGATCAACGATTTTAATCGTTCCGAAATTCTCACCAGATGCTGTGTTCCAGGTAGCCCGCGAACAAGAGGCTACGGTGTTTGCAGGGGTTCCAACGATGTATAACTATTTATTACAGTATCCAAACGAAGAGGAGAAAGACTTTTCGAAGATTCGCCTTTGTATTTCAGGTGGTGCGTCGATGCCAGTTGCATTATTAGAGAAGTTCGAACAAAACTTTAATGTACAAGTATCTGAAGGGTACGGATTATCGGAAGCATCTCCTGTTACATGTTTTAACCCATTAGATCGTCCGCGTAAAGCAGGATCGATTGGCACAGATATCACTAATGTAGACAATAAAGTGGTAGATGAAAATGGAGAGGAAGTACCTAGAGGTCAAGTAGGAGAGCTTACTGTTAAAGGGCCGAATGTAATGAAAGGTTACTATAAGATGCCAGAAGAAACCAATGCTTCAATTAAAGATGGCTGGTTATTTACGGGGGACATGGCACAGCAAGATGAGGAAGGTTACTTCTACATTGTTGACCGTAAAAAGGATCTCATTCTCGTTGGTGGTTATAATGTTTATCCGCGTGAAGTAGAAGAAGTACTATATGGACACGATCATATTACGGAAGTAGCTGTGATTGGCGTACCAGACCCTAATTTAGGAGAAGCGGTCATTGCATTTGTCGTATCTGATGACGAGTCCGTTACTACGGAAGAGCTTCAATCTTTATGCGCAGAACAACTTGCAAAGTATAAATTACCGAAAGAAATTAACTTCTTAGACGAACTTCCAAAGAATACTACCGGAAAAATTTTAAGAAGAAGCTTACGCGATCAACTCGCATCAGAATAATAAAGAAAGCGATTACAGCATTCCCTAGTCCGATATGGCTAGGGAATTTTTTTGTGTAAAAAGGTTGATTTTCACTATGTCCCCCCATATACTTGTTAGCAATACTTAAAAATTACTTTAGTGCTTAAAAGCGTGTTAGCATAAAAGTGTAAAAGGGAGAGGGTCTTATGTGGAAGAAGTTATGGATGGTTGCAATATTAATTGCTATTACGATGTTGGTTGCTTGTGGAGATGATTCGGAGGGAGAAGAGAGTGGAGAAACAACCGAATCAACAGAAGAAACAAGTGAACAAGAAGCGAATGACGATGATCCAGATTTCGTAGTGGGGATGAGTCAAATTGTAGAACATCCATCCTTGGATCGAGCTACGGAAGGATTTCAAGCAGCATTTGAAGAAGCTGGATTAGCTGTTGAATTTGACCATAGTATTGCTCAAGGAGATAACAATAACAATCAGTTAATAGCGGAGAGTTTTGTTAGTGATGAAGTAGATTTAATTTTTGGTAACTCTACACCAAGTGCACAGGCAGCATTAAATGAAACGTCAGATATTCCAATTGTGTTTACTTCCGTTACGGATCCTGAAGGTGCAGGTTTGGTCGATACAATGGATGCACCAGGTGGTAATGTAACAGGTACTGCGGATATGCATCCAGATGCGATACCGAGCACGGTAGAAATGATGGCTGATATGGATTTAGAATCATTTGGTGTTATTTATAACGCTGGAGAACAAAATTCAGTTAGACAAATTGAACTGGCAGAAGAAGCAGCTGACGATCATGGTTTAGAGACTGCTGAAGCAACAGTTTCTTCTTCCTCGGAAGTAATGCAAGCAGCACAAGCATTAATCGGTCAGGTCGACGCTTTTCTAATTGTTACTGACAACACGGTAGTAAGTTCACTAGAGTCTGTCATTAGCGTAGGTCAAGACGAAGGGATGCCAGTATTCGTAGGTGAGCATGATTCTGTGACACGTGGTGGAATTGCAGGATTTGGTTTTGATTATTTTGATATTGGTTTTGAGGCAGGGGAGAAAGCAGTTGAAATTTTGCAAGATGGAACAAATCCAGGGGACATACCAGCAGAATTTCCACAAAACTTAAGCTTACAAATCAATGAAGAAGCAGCTGAGAATTTCGGAGTTGAAATTCCAGACGAATTACGCGAACAAGCAGAAATAGTAGAGACAGAGGAACAGGAAGAAGGGGAATAAAATGATTAGTTCATTATACGGAGCAATGGAATCAGGCTTAATTTACGCGATTATGGCACTCGGGGTTTATATATCTTTTCGTCTGTTGGACTTCCCAGACTTAACGGTTGATGGAAGCTTTGTGACAGGTGGTGCCGTGACATCTATTATGATACTTAATGGAACGGACCCTTTTATAGCAACATTGGCAGGTGCAATAGCCGGTTTCTTTGCAGGCTGTATCACTGGTCTTCTGCATACAAAAGGAAAAATTAATCCGCTATTAGCTGGAATCTTGATGATGATTGCTCTGTATTCGGTGAACTTACGCATTATGGGTCAACCTAATATTCCGCTTTTAAATGAAACAACGATCTTTTCAACTATTCTAGGCTGGTGGAACGCTTGGAACTTAGAATCGATCTTTATGGCACCATTTCAGTGGTTGGGTATCGCGACTTTTGCCCCGCGATCCTTCTACGCCTTAATGACCTTACTTATTGTCATTATTATAGTTAAAAAATTATTGGACTTCTTTTTACGTACAGAAGCGGGAATTACCTTAAGAGCAACTGGTGATAATCAAAAAATGGTCCGTAGCTTTTCAGCAAATACGAGTCTATACATTATCATCGGCATGGGTGTATCTAATATGCTTGTCGCCTTCAGTGGTGCCATGCTTGTTCAACATAATGGCTTCGCTGATATCAACCTAGGTGTTGGAATGATTATTATTGGATTAGCATCTGTAATCATTGGGGAAGTATTATTCGGAAAAGACAAAATTGTACGTATGACACTTGCGATAGTCCTTGGTGCAATTGTTTATCGTTTAATTTATTTGCTTGCATTACGAGTTGATTTCTTAGAAGCAAGTGATATGAAGTTGATTACAGCCTTAATTGTTGTTGTAGCACTTGTCTTCCCGAACTGGTTAAATCAATCAAACGGAAAAAAACAATTTAAGAAATCAAAAGCACGTAGAAAAGCGAATGAACAGAAAGGAGAGGTCGACCTTGCTTCAACTAAGTAATATCCATAAAACCTTCTATCCGAATACACCAGATGAAAGAGAAGCGCTTGTTGACATTAACCAGTCCCTAAAGCCAGGTGACTTTGTATCAATCATCGGGAGTAATGGAGCAGGAAAATCGACGCTCTTAAATACGCTTGCAGGCACAATCATTCCGGATGAAGGTGACGTGTGGGTAGATGGAAAGAACGTTACGACCTTTCCAGAGCAAAAACGCGCTAGTATGATCGGACGAGTCTTTCAAGATCCCATGTCAGGAACAGCCCCGCGAATGACGATTGAAGAGAATATGATGATTTCATTAGGACGAACAAAGAAAAGAAGCTTATTTAAAGGAATCAATAAACAAGTAAAACAGGACTTTCAATCGCATCTTGCTCGGTTAGAAATCGGACTTGAAAATCGATTAAACACAAAAGTAGGATTATTATCTGGTGGAGAACGCCAAGCACTCTCTCTATTAATGGCAACATTCACAGAACCAAAGATTTTATTACTAGATGAACATACAGCAGCTTTAGACCCTTCAAAGGAAGAATTAATCCTAAAGCTAACACGTGATTTAGTAGAACAACATCAGCTAACAACCGTGATGGTCACGCACCAAATGGAACAAGCAATCGATTTTGGCAATAAACTTTGGATGATGGACGAAGGAAAAATCATCTTTGAAGCAGAAGGCGAAGGAAAATCCGAACTTACGGTTGCTGACCTTCTTCAAAACTTCCAGAATCTTAGAGGGAAGAACATGGCTAGTGATAAGGCATTGTTGGTTTAAATACTTTAAATAGAGATGAGCTAACTTAATTAGATTTAAGTTAGCTCTTTTTATTTAAAAAAATATAAAATTCTACATAAATTGATTAAAGCCCACAATTCTTTATTAAATGATATTAATCAAGCTTCATTTAAGTTCTTTTTGGAAAGTTACGCATATTATCCCAATTCGACATTCTTGTATTAAATGTATACTATTTATTTAATTTAACAAGAGGAGTGGAATGAATGAATTTTAAAGATAAACCACGCGTATCTGATCAAACAATGCTAATTATGCCATATACATTTTCGGAAGGTGTTTATGGATCTTATGTGTTAGAAAAAGACGAGGAGTATTTTTGTTATGATACACCTAAACAATTAATGAATGATGTATGCAATTACTATTCTTGTAGTTTGAAAGGTAGAATTGATGGAACGAAGAAAGTGTTTGGAGTCACGAGAAAAGCTCCAATCGTCATCGAACCTGTTTCAGGAATGTTCTTTTTACCCACTACTTCTCCAAGTGCGCGCGATTGTATGTGGATAGCCCATAGCCACGTCCAGAGATTGGAAAAAGTGAAACAAAAGGAAACACAAATTTACTTTCACGGTGGAAAAACGTTGACCGTTGAACTTTCTTATACCTCTCTCACAAATCAGTTACAGCGTACTGCTCAGTATCGACATTTAGTGATGGAACGCATCTCTCAATATTCGTAAATGGTTTGACACCTCAACTTCCCCTTGCTAAAATTCACTCTAATATACAAGATTAGAGGGATCCTATGAACTTCGATGTCATCATTATCGGCGCTGGCTCCATGGGTATGGCTGCTGGTTATTACCTAGCAAAACAAAATAAAAAAGTCTTGTTAATAGATTCAAATCAGCCTCCACATTCAGAAGGTTCACACCATGGAGATACACGCTTAATTCGTCATGCATATGGGGAAGGGGATAGCTATGTTCCAATGGCTTTACGAGCACAAGAGCTATGGTATGAGCTTGAAGAATTATCGGGTGAAGAGCTATTTGTGAAGACGGGTGTACTTAATATTGGAGATCCTAATTCTTCCTTCATCAAAAACGTGCAACTCAGCTCTGAGCTTTATAATCTATCTGTTGAGACCCTAACTTCCTCTGAAATTAATCGTAGGTGGCCAGGCTTCGATATCAACTCAGAGTTAATCGGCTGTTTTGAACGGAACTCCGGTGTGCTTATGAGTGACCGAATTGTACAAGTCTATCGAGATTTAGCATTGAATGCAGGTGCAACTCTTTTAACAAGCAGTAGAGTAGAAGCAATTGAATCTTCTCAGGGTTCTGTAAATGTCAGAGCAGATGGAGAAACATATACAAGTGAACAACTTATAGTTACAGCAGGTAAAGGCACGAATCAAATCTTATCTCTACTTGATAAAAAACTTCCTCTGCAACCTGTTAGAAAGACCTTTTCGTGGTTTACCTCGGATGAAGTAGTATATGGAGAGGATAAGTTTCCAGGATGGGCATATGATGCACATGGGCACACTTTTTATGGCTTTCCAAGTGTAGAAGGCGAAGGGTTAAAAATCGGAAGACATGATGGTGGAAGAGCATTACCTGACCCAACACAACTTAAGCCATTTGGCTCCTATTCAGAAGATGAACAAGAGGTTTCTGATCAAGCATCGCGCATTTTCTCACAGCTTACCCCTCACCGTGAAGGAAAAGTCTGTACGTACACCAATACTCCTGATGGGGATTTTATTATTGATCATTTACCGACACATCCAAATATTACAGTTGCGTGTGGTTTCTCTGGCCATGGATTTAAATTCGCTAGTGTAATTGGAGAAATCTTGGTGGATCTAAGTCTAAAAGGTAAGACAGAGATAGATTTATCACCGTTTACGATGGATAGGTTTTAGTAATGAATTTATAAGAATAGACTTTACAAGACTATGTTCTCACTCTATAATAAAGTTAAATTTACCGAAAAGGAGGATTATTAAAATGGCTTCAGTAAGATTGCGTTTCCCAACTTTGAACTCGTAATTTCATACGTTCAAAGGCTCTGTTTATAACAACAGAGTAGACGGGAGCAGTCTGTCCATTTTTAATAATCTTCATGATGCGTTTATAGATCTTAATGGGGAAAGGCGGAACTCTGCCTTTCTCTATTTTTTTATACCCAAATTTCACGAAACTTGCGATTAGGTTTTTCGTTTCTATGAATTTAACTTGCGAGTAGAGTGACTTTCTTCCGTTTGCTCTGAAGTTATAGGCATTTGCCTACTAATTTAATTGTAAATGGAGGAAAAAATAATGGAACGTTTAGTTTTAGAATTAAAAGATATAGAAGTCACGTATTTAGATCAACAAATATTGGATCTACCCGATTTAGCTGTACATCAATTTGATCGAATCGGTATTGTAGGGAAAAATGGACAAGGGAAGAGTACCCTACTGAAATTAATAGATGGTAGAATCAAACCCAATCGAGGGCACGTTCATAAATTAATAGAATTCGGATATTTTGACCAAACTCAAACACCAGAAGAAGGCGAAATGGATTATAAACTGGCAAGTATGTTAGCAGTTCCTGAACTAGATACTTCTTATTTAAGTGGCGGGGAGAAGACTCGTAAAAAGTTAGTACAACTACTTTCAACGTACTTCGAAGGAATGCTGATTGATGAACCAACTACTCACTTAGATCAGACTGGTGTAGATTTCTTTTTAGAAGAAATGAGATATTACTATGGTGCTTTAATAATTGTCAGTCACGATCGTTATGTACTTGATCAATTAGTAGATACTATTTGGGAAGTTGATCGTGGCAAAGTAAATGTTTATAGCGGTAATTATACTGATTATTTGGAACAAAAAGAGCTAGAGAAAAAGCAACAAATCGAACAACTAGAAAAGTACGAAAAAGAAAAGAGTCGCTTGCTTCGAGCAGCTGAGGAAAAAAAGAGTAAAGCTAGTAAAATTAATGAGGCAAATAATCAGATGTCCAAAAAAGAAAGCAATTCACCTGCCAATCGAATGTTCATGACAAAATCAAAAGGAACGAGCCAAAAGTCAGCTCACAAAGCAGCCAAAGCCATCGAACAACGAGTGGAGCAAATGGATACAGTCGAACCCCCAACAGTAGAAAAGGAATTGCATTTTTATCAATCGCCAGCACTCCAATTGCACAATAAATTCCCAATCATGGGTGATCGTGTAACAGTTCAGATGAGTGATAAGGTCTTACTCGATCAAGTTAACTTTCAATTTCCTTTGGGGCAAACGATTGCCATTACAGGGGATAATGGAGCAGGGAAAACAAGTTTAATAAAGCATATTTTAAGTAATGGTAACGGGATTGATCTCTCTCCTAAAGTGGTATTTGGAGTCTATCAACAATTAGATTATCAATTTCATCAATCAGAGACGGTTATAGAATTTATGAAAAATCGAAGTGATCATCAAAAAAGCCGAATAAGGGCCGTGTTACACGCCATGGATTTTACAGGAAATGATTTAAAAAAAGATGTGATGGATTTGAGTGGTGGAGAAGCAATACGCCTTGTCCTATGTGAATTATTTTTAGGTAAATATAATGTAATTGTGTTAGATGAACCTACTACTTTCTTGGATTTACATTGCATTCAAGCTCTTGAAACATTTATCAAAGCATATCCAGGGACTATTATGATTGTCTCTCATGATCGGTGGTTTATAGAAAGAACTGCTGATTATGTTTATGAGATTAAAAATAAGAAGCTTGAATTAGTGAATTAAGGATCCTTATTCTATTGGAAAAAATACATTCGGGTGAACAAGAGTCGATTGCCGGCATCCAAATGGATTTGCAGGTGAACTAGGGCGCATGCCGGCAAAAAGTATAACTTTTCAGGTGTAACAGCTTAAATGCCGGCATACGAGAAAGTTTGCCGGCATTTAAATTAGATCGAAATCTTCGTTAAACGTAAAATATAGATTCCAATAAGTAAATACTGAGTATAATCAAAGAGCTGTCTAAATTAGACAGCTCTTTATTTAGCTAAAATCATTATTGTAAGCAACTTGAATAACCTGGGTTTCACCATTTTTAATAAAGACTTTCGCTTTCTTCATTCCTATTTTCTCTGCAACTTTTTGTGAAGGGATATTTTCTAAAGTTGTGTAGGAATATACTTCTGGATAATTCAGTTGATTAAATGCATATTTTTTACAAGCCATTGCAGCTTCTGTAGCGTAGCCTTGATTCCAATAGTCTTTGATTATATGAAAGCCGATTTCAGGTACTGTTTCCTCTTCTATTGTTTGCATCGTGATACCACAATCCCCAATGAAAACATCGCCATCTTTTAAGATAACCGCCCACAGTCCATGGTTATATTTCTTGTAATTGTCTATATTCCATTTAATCCAATCCTCTACTTGTTCAGAGGTAAAGGTGTTAGGGTAGTATTTCATTGATTCTTGATCGGACAAAACTTTTGATAGTTGTTGATGATCGTTAGAATTTAACTCCCTTAGGTAAAGTCTGTTGGTATGTATTTCGTTCAATGCTTACGCTTCCTAGTACAATCCATGACCTTCATTTTACCATAATAAATTGTACTATCTCTCAGTAGACTATTTTTTAAGATATCAACCATAAAGAATAATAATTCAAATTGAATTGAATAAAATAGAGTACATAAATTTATTATTATAAGAAGGAAAAAATTTTTAGATGTAGAATAATGCTATTAGGTATGTAAAACTCTCCTAAAGTGGGTGATGTGGTGAAGAAAATACTTGGGTCGCTTATGCTTATGGTATTACTTTTAGCAGCATGCAATGATTATGAAGAAGTCGTTGATCTATTCACTTCAAGTCAGGAAGACATGTTTAATGTTGTTGTTATTTGGGACGAGGTGGAAACAGAAGATCTAAAACAACCTAATGAACGGGCAGCTGAATTATTAGATCACCCGGAAATTGCAACGATTATTAATCAAGTATCAGTGCCTGATCTAGACGAGTTTGAAGATAATGTTATTAATATATTGAAACTAGATTCCACTCCTATGTACTTAGTCGTTAATAATGAGGATGTCGTGTTCCAATCTGACAATGTGGATGAAGTGGCAGTTTATTTATTAAATCAAATAGAATAGCTGAATGATAACTAGCCTTTTCTGGGTTAGTTATTTTTTTAAGAAGAATGTACCTCATGCTTGGTTTTACCTCTGATTAGTATCTAATTTTTCACAACCACAATCATATTCTTCAAAATGAAAATCTTTATAGAAGGTGGGGTCAGAAGAATCTTCTTTGGTTGTAGTATACACCCTCACAAGTGGTGCGATATCAATGTCCGCAAATTTCTTTACAAGCAATTCTAATTCTTGGTCAGTGCTAAAAACATACTCATGCATGTCCATAAATAAATCTTCTACTTCACAGATATCGTAGGTAACAGCTATATATTGTTTTCTCATGGTATTTCTCCTTTTTTATATGTACCCTACCTGTTTGCGGAAAGTGGTTAGATAAATGCAATCTTCGGGAAGGGTTATGTAAACAGTTCCTTTTCATAAAGAGAGGTGATTACATGACATTTTTAGGATTTTTATTAGCAGTGGCCGGAATTTTAATGGCTTTATTTTCGTTTATAAACTTAGATGACGCATTTTTACCTTTTGGGATCATGCTAGCTGTCATTGGTCTTGTGTTAATTATTTTAAAAAGTTTTGTATTTAGAAAGTCTTAAAATTTATGTACTTGATTAGACCGCAGCCAATACGAATGGTGAGAGGAGAAGAATAGCTGAAGACATGATTATAATTACTGAAACTTGTTTCGGTAATTTTTCTCTGTTCTTCCCTTTATACCAACCAGAGAACTGTAACTTATTTCTATATAAAACAAATAGAAAACCTAGTAGTGCTAGTGCACCAAGCCATGAATAGGATCCAGATCCTTCGTTCCTTGTATAAATTGAATTTATGATAGACCAACCAATAAAACCAAGGACTCCTATAATAACTAGTATTCGTAGTAATTCCAATATTGTCCGCACATTAAAACCTCCCACTTATAAAATTAGTTCTTTCTTTTTAATTTCATCGACCCAATAAGTAAAAACAAAAATCCTATAGTAGATAACATGACAAGCACTCTTGCGAAAGTTGATTCTTGAGTAAGGAAAACGTAGAGATTTAACAATAAGAAGCTTACGATGATGATTTGAGAAATGATTAGGCTCATGTTTTTTTTTGACTGTGAATTCATACGCTCTTCCATTTGTGTCACTCCTTATAAGATTCCTCTTATGCTACAATGTAATATAATAAATACACCTTAACATATAATGACAAATTGTGAAGGTGAAAGGAAGGTATTATCTGATAGTATATCGAAATAGGGAGAGAGATAAAGATTTATGGACCAGAGATTGATAGGGAGTGTTAGATACGATGGAAACAAAGTACTTATTTGTATATGGCACGCTTCAACGTCATGAGCGTAACCATCATTGGCTGGAAGGTGCGAATATGGTTGCAGAGCAAGCATGGACAAACGGAAAGTTAATTGCTACCGGAAAAGATTTTCCTGGTTTAATAAATGATGAAGAGACCATTGTTTATGGTGAATTGTATGAAGTGGACGAAGAAATTCTAACAAGGATTGATCAATTGGAGGGAAACATTGAGGGGCGTTCGAACTTCTTATATGACCGCTTTGTAGAAGATGTCCGTACAGATTTTGGAACCTTTCAAGCATATGTTCATTCTATTGAAGAGCCTGAGCATGGGTATGAGTTATTAAATACAACTGATTGGAAAGTTGATCAACGATTAAAACAGGGCATACCCTTATATTTTGCCTACGGATCTTGTATGGATCATGAAAGAATAGAATTGGCGGGTATGCTCAATGAATTTCATACAGTTGGACTAGGAATTTTGTCTGGATATGACATGGACTTCACTACCCGTTTAATAGATGGCGGACGGGCAGATATCACGGAAAAGAGTGACTCTCATGTTCAAGGAGTTGTCTATGAAATTAATGAACGATCATTATCTTATTTATACCAACGAGAAGGGGTGGACGCGGGGAAATATCGTCCTGCATATGTAGACGTTGAAATTGATGGTACTACATTTAATGTGCTTACGTTTATTGTAATTAATAAGGAACCGTCTATTTCTCCTCCTGATCATTATATAAATGAAATAGTTCGTGGTGGACAGTCACATGTTTCTGAAGAGTACTTAGAGGATGTTTTGAGGAAAGCTAGAAAGTAAATGTTTTTATAAGGGGTGAAGCTAATGAAGAAAGAGAAATGGATCGAATCATTTGAGGAATTTATAAAACCACGTTTAGAAACGTATCAAGTCCCAGGGCTTGGAATGGGATTAATGAAAAATCGAGAAGTGATTTATCAAAAAGAGTTTGGGTATAAGAATGCGGAGAAAGATGTAGAAGTTACCTCTGATACCATCTTTGGTTTGGCTTCGATTACTAAATCTTTTGTTGCCATGGCGATCTTGCAATTACAGGAACAAGGTAAGCTAAAAGTCGAAGACCCTGTAGTAAACTATTTATCAAATTTTCGAATGCCGAAAGGGGAAGATGCATCAAAGGTGACCTTGCATCATTTATTAACTAATTCATCAGGCTTACCTCCAATGATACATTTATATAGCTCGATGAAAAGTAGCTTTAATAAAGACCCATACGCAGCTCAAGTCTATGAAAATCTGCAAGTAGACCCTGAAGAAGTAAGTGAGATTAATACGTATGAAGAATTAATGGATGCAATTGCGAACACCGATGATCAAGTACTAGGGGCTCCTGGAGAAGTATTCAGTTATTCGAATGAAGGATTTGGATTACTTGGTGCTATTGTTGAACGTGTGAGTGGGCAAGATATAAATACATATATGACGGAACATATATTTAAGCCGATTGGCATGAAGAATACCAGTTTTCATACGGAGCTATTAAACGAACATTCATTAGCGATGTCCTATGCAAGTGAAGATGATGGGGATGATCAACGTGTATTTGCTTCCCCTACTTGGTGGGATGCTCCGGCAATGTTGGGAGCAGGATTTTTGAAGTCAACGGTGGATGACATGCTGCAGTACTCCCAAGTTTATTGTCATGGCGGAATGGCTGAAGAGAATAGAATTTTGGAAGAAAGTAGTATGAATACAATGATGGACACACATATTAGGCGTGACCGAGGAATGTATTATGGTTACGGATTAGTCATCATTCCTGATTATCATGGTCATAAATTGGTTGAACACGGTGGAAGCCTAAAGGCGATCTCTTCTAAACTTGTCATTTTACCTGAAGAGAAAGTGTCGGGAATTACATTAACGAATATGTCTGGATTACCCGCAGAGTTATTTATGTTTGGGGCATTGAATCATTTAATTGGTTTACCGTCTAATCTTCCATTAATAGAACACGAAGATTATGAACTCACGGATCAAGAAATAGAGGAGTATATTGGCGTATACCAGTCTGGTGAAGGTGCTGATATTGAAATTTCTGTTAAAGAAGGAAACCTTTCTTTTACTAATGGTGATAAGGAAGCACCAATTCGAGCAGTTGATCGGGACTATTTAAAAGTGAAACAAAATGAGACGGAAGCAACAGTAGAAATACTCCGTAATCAGGATGGCCAAGTGTATGCTTTAACCAACGGATATAGGGTTGTAAGGAAAGTTAAATAAGAAGGAACGGAGAGATACATTTGAATCATACAATGAGATTGAATGAAAAACCTTATGAGTCTATGAAAACAGGTAGAAAATTTTATGAAGTGCGCTTAAATGATGAAAAGAGAAGACTTGTCGAAGTGGGCGATACGATAGATTTTCTTAAATTACCTGAAGAGAAAGAGAAACTTAAAGTAGAAGTGATTGGCGTTTTGCCTTTTGATACGTTTAAAGATTTGTACGAAAGTCTTCCTGCTTATTCTTTAGATTGCGAGGGAATGGAAGTTGGAGAAATGGTTGAAAACACGTACAAGATTTACACGCCTGAACAAGAAGGCCGCTGGGGTGTGCTTGCGATTGAAGTAAAGCTTGTTTAAATGAAAGTAAAGTCGTCTATTGAGGTTCACTTACCTAATAGACGACTTTTGACTATTCACCGCCTAATTTTTGGAGGTGAATCTTTTCATGTTCTAGCGCAATTTTATCGCGTTCTAATTTTATTTCTTCTAACTTAATTTCTTTTTTGTTTTTTAAATCAATAAGTGTAACGACTAAAAAGCATAGAAAAATCATTCCGATGAATAAAAAAAATAGGTTTCGATCAATTATTCTCCTCTTATATGGAAAATTAAAGATTAATTAAGCTATTCAAATAAAACTTTCACCACATGCATGAGATCATATTGTTCAGCTTCATCCAAGTTGGAGTCCATGTCCTCTAGAAATTCGGAGGAAACACCACTAATACTATTTGATTCGAAAGTATATCCTATTACGACAATAACTTGTTCTTCGCCAGGTGTAATGTCCATATGTCCGTTAGAGGTCATCGTTTGCGCAGCATTAGACCAATCATATTGTTCAGTTTCTGGCTGTTGATCGTAAGTGGTTAGAGAGGCTCCCCCCGTAGATAATACGAAAGATGGAATGTTCGTATCAAATGATTTTTTGTACCCAAATAACACCAAGCCATCTTCCTCTATTTTTCCCCTAAGAAAGGTTTCTTCTTTTTGAAAATCAGCCCCTTCGTACGTTTCAACCCATAAATTGGCTGATGAAAATTTCTCTTCATCTACTATGTATTCGTATCCATATAAGTTATCGAGTGCTGCATTACTTATAGTTTCTTCGCGATCAGATAATTCAATGGGTGTCAGCGTATTTTGATTGGACTCTTGGTTACAACCTCCTAACCACACTATAGAAAATATTATTAAAATTAGTACACGACGATAAGACACGCTCAACAACCTTTCCTACAAATTTATAATCTGTTGAATTAATTTAGTAACCCTTGAATGGAATAGCCAACAGCCATCAAAATAAAAAAGCTAAATGTCATGATAATATTCAGAATGATGTCAGTTTTGGATTTGCCGACATATCCAAGAAGCGCGCCAATTGGATTGATGACAAAAGTCCATAGCGAGTATCCGTAGCCAAAATTATAGATGAAATTCGGGAGCCAAAGCGCAATCCCAATTGCTACACAAGCAAATGCTGTAAGCCGTGTTATTTTTTTAATCATGAAAAACCTCGTTTCAAATAAATAAGAAACTGAATTATTAATTATTCACTTTTTCTAATTATGCCATAACTATTTCCTATCAGTACTTCTTTATTTTTTTGATTTTTGAAACTAGAAATTAACTCAATGCGTTGGAATTTTTCTTCTTCCGAAATATCTACGATGGTTACTTCGCAGGTAATCGTATCGCCTGTGTATACAGGTCTAATGAATTCGTTGGTCATTTTTCGTGCAATATAATTCATCTCTCCACCGATTTTAGTAGCAAGCGTCGCTGTAAGCAGTCCTTGTACCATCAAACGTCCGTGTTCATCAGGTTCTACATGATGAACCCCTTGATCCCCGGAAATTTCCCCAAATTGAATCACTTCATCATTTGTAAATGTTTTTTCTACCGTAAATATTTGATTCATTTTAATATCCATTTATTCATCCTCCTTTGTTCTTTATATGATTTAGAAATTAAATAGACTAAAGGTAAACCAAAAGTTAAGGATCTGGCTGCTGTACTAAGGTAGTATTCGGTGATTTCTTACTCACTTAAAATACTTTCTATATTTTTGACGAAATTCCTGCATAGATCGTTTCATTTACAAAATTTTGTTAGAATGGAAGAGAGATTATTCATTATCTCGCGAAAAACTGAAACAATTTTTGTTCAGGTTCGTCTAATTATCATACATAATAAATTTTTAAAAAAGGAGGATGCTATTGTTTTTTGTTTATGCGAGTTTGGCGACTATAGGGATCATTTTGCTGTTAGTGGGGCTATCGTATCTTGCATATAGATTGATGGATGAGGCGAAGGATTTCTTTGTTTTATTTACGATGATGCTCGGAGCATTTATTTTAGGAATTGCGATTTTTCAAAGTATGACGTTTGTCGGTTGAGAATAGTTTTACATAAGTGAAGTAGTTCAGTGTGGGTTGCAAATTTATTTTGCGTTGCCCATGCTGAACTACTCTTTTTTTATAATTATTTGGAGGGGGCAACGATTTCGACTTTCATTCTATCGGGATCTTCACAATAAACTGCATAATGTTCTGGTCCACCTGCATACGGATGTTGTGTTTCATATAAAATAGGATGCTTTCTTCTTTTTATCTCTTCTGTTAACTGATCAACATGTTTCGTGGAGGTCGCTTGAAAGGCGAGGTGATTTAAGCCGACTCTTTTTCGGTGATAAGGTACATCCAAATACTTTTCCTCAGCTTGGACAAACACTAAATACGTTTGATCCATTTTAAAGCTACGACCATCTTCCCATGATTGATAGGTGGAGTAACCGAGTTCATCTAGTAGCCATCCCCAAAATGCAATCGATTTCTCAAGGTTTGAAACATATATTTCGATATGATGGATCATGTTAAATGCTCACTTCTTGTTGGTAACGAGATTTAGCGTGATCGATAATTTCCATGATTTGCGTATAGTATTTATCCACGCCTTTATTGGTCCAAGCGCGGTCCATCCCACGTTGCAATTCTTTAATCTGAGCGTGTTCTACTGTCGTTAGGACTTCTTCTATCATAGATGGGGTCGTTTCCCCGTAGGTTAAATCGTAATAACGGTTGCGAGCGCGCATCATCATTTTTTCATACCTACTATGCAAGGTTTCAGCTTCTTCTACCGTGGTTGCTTCTTGAAATGCCGCTTCTAATTCCTCTACAATGTCGCGTTCTTCTTGTAATAAATAGTGTTCGAAAAAATTCATATAAATCGCTCCTTTTTTAGTGTTATGCGTGATCTTTTGTCGCTTGTTCTTTTTGATCTATGGTATGAAACATTAATTCGGTTAAAATATGCTCGACCTTTTTTCGAATGGCGGGATTGAAGTAACGTCTTTCTTCCTCATATCCACGGGCAATGAAAATGTAAGTCGAAAAGGTTTCATTTTTCTGGGTGAAAACGACGTCCATCTTTTGATTGTCCATTCGCTTTCGTAAATGCCGCCTTTCTGTACGTGCTTGGTGAATCATTCTTCTTAAGAGCTCGAGGTAAGGTTCTTTTATTTTGAATGGTCCAGATTCGATTTGTTGAATGTCTTTTTCCAAAACGACAATGGCCATCGATAGAAATAAAAAGCGGGAGGCTGTCTGTCCTTCCTCATCTGTTAAGTACTGCATGTGCATCCCTCCACGATTATCGAACGTTTGTTCTATTATATGATAAACTTAAAAAAATAGCAAATCAGAATTAAAAATCATAAAAGTGGGAAAAAATTAGGCAAACCGCAAATTTTCTTATAAAATGAAAGGATAAGTAGAGAGATAGGAGATTAGAGGATGGCACAAGAGGATTCCAATTTAGAGGAACTAGAAGAACTCATATCCGACAACGTGATCGGTGATTCGATAATTAACGTGCTTGAAATTTATGGTAGCTACGGTCCTTTACCAGGGATTGGACTTACCTTTATTGAAGCTTTTTTCCCGATGCTTCCCATTCTCGTGTTTATTATTGCTAACACGATGGTCTATGGATTATTTTTCGGGTTTATTTATTCATGGATTGGAATTACAGCAGGGGCGACGGTAGTGTTTCTACTGGTTCGAAAAATGGAACGTTTCCGGTGGGTTCGAAAAATTAAATACCAAAAGCAAATCCAAAAAGTGACGAATTTCTTTGATCGTCGTGGATTTGGACCTTTATTTTTAATATTAGCGTTTCCATTTGCGCCATCTGCCTTAATTAATATAGTTGCAGCCTTTACTAGGATGACGTTAATACAATTCTTTTTAGCATTGTCACTAGGTAAAGCAATTATGGTGTTTGCCGTTGCCTATGTAGGAGAAAGTATTACCGCGTTTACAGAGAACCCGGTTCGGACAATCATTGTCGGTGTATTAGTAGCGGTTTTTTGGGCGGTTGGAAAAGTGATTGAAAAAAGAATAAAAACTAATTTTAATCGTGAGGAAGAACCAAAAGCTTAAGTGGGAGGGGATTATATGAGCTTACAATTTATTTTAGGGCGTGCAGGGTCAGATGTCAGCGAGTATTGCTTAGAAGAAATTGCTGAACGTTTAACGGATGATCCAGCTGGGCACCCTATTTATTATATTGTACCGGACCAGATGGCATTTCAGCAGGAATATGACTTACTTCAAAAAAGAGATTTGAAAGGATCGATGCGCGCACAGGTGCTTAGCTTTTCTCGTCTTGCTTGGTATATTTTTCAACAAGTGGGTGGAGGAACGAAGCCGATGATCTCTTCAACAGGTATTCAGATGTTACTCCGGAAAATTGCTGAAGAACAACAAGAATCACTTGATGCCTTTCAGAAGGCGGTTGATAAGCAGGGGTTCATTGATCAGTTAGAGGCAATGATAACCGAGTTAAAACGTTACCGAGTGACACCTGAGGCACTTAAAAGTGTCTTATTTGAAATTAGCCAGTTTGAGCATCTTTCTCCAAGTGAGTATGCACTAAAGAAAAAGCTTGAAGATTTACTTTCGATTTATGAAAAGTTGGATGAGGAGTTAAGTGGTCATTTTATCGACCAGGAAGACCAATTAGAGCTATTAGTGGAACAGGTGACGAAGACGGGGGTACTTAAAGGCGCGACCATCTACATTGACGGTTTTTATCGTTTCACCCCTCAAGAATTGTACGTGCTTGAGGCATTTATGGTAGAAGCAGCTGAAGTAAAGCTTGCACTGATTCACGATCCTCAGGTCGACCAAGCAGCAGAATTGGATTTATTTCACCAAACAGCGACTACATGTGAGGCGTTAACCGAGATCGCAAAGGCGCGTGACGTAAAAGTAAAAACAGCTGTAAAGTTATATCCAGATGAGCGACGATTTTCAAAGAATCCAGCATTTCGTCATTTGGAAAAACATTTTGATCAAAAACCAGTTCTCTCATATGAAGAAGATCATGTACCACTGAAGTTAGTGGAAGCTGTTCACCCCCGTGCAGAGGTCGAAGGGGTAGCTCAGGAAATTATCCGGTTGGTCCGGGAAGAAGGTTATCGCTACCGTGACTTAGCGATTTTAATTCGAGAAGAAACTACATACCACGATTTATTGGAAACCATATTCGCGGATTATCATATCCCAGTATTTATTGATGAAAAGAAAACCATGCTTAATCATCCTTTTGTGGAATTAATCCGAACGGGACTAGAAGCGGTGACAACGAACTGGCGGTATGATTCGATTTTCAGATTGTTGAAAACTGGCTTCATTCAACCGACAGATTCTGAGTACCCATTAACCACAGATGCGATTGATACATTAGAGAATTATGTGTTGGAATATGGAATTCGAACGAAGAAACAATGGATCAGTGAGCGTGGTTTTAGTTACCAACGCTTCTTTGGGTTGGAATTTCGTAGTCAAACAGATGAAGAGCTAGAAATTGAACGGCAAATGAATGCGTATCGAAAGCAAGTGGTGGCTGCTTTAGCCGATTTTGACGCAGCGATCAGAGAAGCAAAAACAGTGAAAGAACGGACACAAGCGATTTATACGTGGCTCGAGTCACTAGTGGTTCCAGAGACTTTAGAAGCAATGCGGGATCAGTTTGATGAAAAAGGTCGGGTGGAAACGGCTCGAGAGCAAGATCAGGTTTGGCAGTCGGTTATGCAATTATTTGATGAGATGGTGGATTTGCTAGGCGAAGAAGCATTTTCCTTTGAATTGTTTCGAAAGGTGATCGAAGCTGGGTTTGATACGCTAGAGTTTTCTCATGTACCTCCAACTATTGATCACGTCATCGTAGGAAATGTAGAAAGGTCGCGAGTTTCCAATGTGCGAGTTAGCTTTTTACTTGGCGTAAATGATGGCGTTTATCCAATGAAACCACCAAGTGACGGCTTAGTAACAGATGAGGAACGAACGTTATTAGAGGAAAACGGGATGCAATTGGCTGATCAGGCAGACCGCGTTCTGTTAGACGATCGTTTTTACATGTACTTGGCGTTTACATTAGCGAGTGAGCAAATGTGGGTTAGTTATCCACTTAGTGACGAGGAAGGGAAAAAGAAAATGCCTGCAGCAATGACAAAGCAGCTACAGGCAATTTTCCCAGCTATAGAAAAACAATTATTATTGGATGATGAAGATGCGTATCATCCACTTCGATTCATCACAAACCCGGAGAAATCCCGAGCAATTTTAACTGCAGAATTATCCCGGTACTTAAGAGGGTATCCTGTAGCACCGGTATACTGGGATACACTTCGGTGGTATATGAACCATGAACAAACAGGTGGCACCACGCAACATATTTTGAGAAGTTTATTTTATAAAAATGAACCAGAATCGCTACAAGAGGATACAGCAAGTCAGTTATTTGAAAAAACAGTGAAGTCAAGTGTGTCGCGTTTAGAAACGTACCATCAATGTGCGTATCATTACTTCGCGAAGTATACGTTAGGCTTAAAAGAACGCCAGCAATATCAATTAGAAGCGCCAGATATCGGGCAACTATTCCACGAGTCGTTGCGTTATATAACGGAGTGGGTGTACGAAGAAGGAAAAGCATTTTTCGAACTGACAGAAGAAGAAATTGTAGGTTATGCAAGACGTGCAGTGGAACAACTTGCTCCACTATTACAGCACCGGATTTTATTTAGTTCCAACCGTTATAAATATATCTTGAGAAAACTAGAACAAGTAATTACACGAGCAACTTCAGTCCTTGCAAAACAATCAAAATCATCTCAATTTGCACCTGCAGGGATTGAAATTGGATTCGGTAATAAAGAGAAGTTGCCTCCACTAGCTCTCGATTTACCAAACGGATACAAATTGGAATTGAGTGGGCGTGTCGATCGTGTGGATCAGGCGGAGATTAATGAACAATTATTTTTACGGATTATTGATTATAAATCTAGTAAGAAAGATTTGAGTTTAGTAGATGTTTATTATGGGTTAGCCTTGCAAATGTTGACGTATTTAGATGTAGTATTAGCTAATTCTCAAAACTGGTTAGGGCAGCAAGCAGACCCAGCTGGTGTCCTCTATTTCCACGTGCATAATCCAACGTTGAGCGCTAATGATGTCAAAGGTTTTGAAGATGATGCGATAGAAGAGGCGTTGTTTAAGTCTTACAAGATGAATGGTTTGTTACTGGAAGATCAGCAAGTTGCTCAAGCAATGGATCAATCCGTTGATCAAGGCTCATCTCAAATTGTCCCGTTTGGAGTAAAGAAAGATGGGAGCTTTAATGCCCATTCTAAAACGGTGGATGCGGATTTATTTAAACGGATGAATCAGTATGTGCGTGGTGTTATGCAACGTGCCGGGGGAGAGATAGTTAGCGGGGAAGTGAAGCTAAATCCGATTCAGAAAAAGGAGCATGTTGCTTGTACCTTTTGCCCGTATCGGTCAGTTTGTCAGTTTGATCCAACGTTAGATGAAAATGAATTCAAACGCTTAAAAGATGAAAAAGATGAAGTGATTTTACAACGAATGCTTGCAGGAAAGGAGGATCAATAGATGAAGTGGACACCGGAACAAGAAGCGGCAATTTATGAAGCGGATAAGGACATTTTAGTAGCAGCGGCGGCTGGTTCGGGGAAGACAGCTGTATTAGTCGAGCGGATTATTCAAAAAATGTTACAAGACGAGCAACCGTTTGAGATTGATGAGCTATTGGTGGCTACATTTACAAATGCCGCGGCTCAAGAAATGCGGACTCGTGTTGGACAAGCATTAGAGCGTGCACTGGCAGAAAACCCTGACTCCTCTCATTTGAAAAAGCAAATTGCCTTATTGCAACGTGCAAGTATTTCTACGTTACATGCTTTTTGTATGAATGTCGTAAGGAAATATAGCTACCAACTGGATCTTGACCCAGGATTTCGGATTCTTGATAATGTCGAGTCAGATATGCTAAAGCGAGATGTGATTGAATCAGTTTTCGAGGATTATTATGGACTAGAAGAAACAGAACAGGAACGTTTCTTTCAATTCGTCGACCGTTTTTCCAATGATCGTAATGATGCTCAAGTAGAGGAATTAGTTTTGAGTGTGCATGAGTTTGCCTTACAAAACCCATGGCCGTTCGCTTGGCTGGATCAGCTTGCTGAGGATTATGAAGTGAGTGATGTGGCAACACTCGACGATGTTTCTTGGATGCCTTATGCAAGACTTGATCTTCAAGAAGGAATAGAAGCGGTTATTTTTGACGTGAAACGTGCGCTTGAACTAGCTATGGAAGTAGACGGCCCTGCTCACTATGTCCCGGCAATTGAACAGGACTTGAAACAAATGCAAGAAGTCGATGCAGCACTTGGTAGTCCTTGGGCAGACTTGCATACAATTGCTCAAACGATGACGAAATTTGAAAAGTTATCTGGGAAAAAATTTGAATGTGATGAAGATTTAAAAGAACGCGTGAAAACGATTCGTAACCAATATAAAGAAAGCTATAAAAAGCTTGTCGATCGTTGGTTCAGTCGAAAGGAAGAAAATCTTCTTAATGATTTACGCCATTTAAAGCCACAGGTCGATCAACTCGTCGAAGTGGTGAAAGTGTATCATCACAAGCTTGAACAGGAGAAACGTGCACAAGCTGTAGTTGATTTTTCTGATTTGGAACATTATTGCTTAGAGCTTTTATTAGATGAGGCTGCAACACCGGAGCGAATTGTTCCGTCTGATGTTGCAAAGCAATACCAGCGGCAATTTCGAGAAGTATTGATTGATGAATATCAAGATACAAACAATGTGCAAGAAACGATCTTACGACTGTTAACAGAAGGTAGTAAAGCAGGCGACCTGTTTATGGTTGGAGATGTGAAGCAAAGCATTTACGGTTTCAGACATGCAGAACCAAGCTTATTTATGGAGAAATACAGCCGTTTTCAAGAAGCAGATGAGCCGAGTTTGCGAATTGATTTAGCACGTAACTTCAGAAGCCGAAAAGAAGTGTTGAGTAGTACCAACTATTTATTCCGTCAGTTGCTTGATGAGCAAGTGGGGGAGATGGAGTATGAAGAAGCGGCAGAGTTGATTTATAGCAACACTGTTTATGAACAGCTAACGAGTGAAGATGTAGACACAGAAATCCACCTGTTAGCTCGTGACGAAGAATCTGAAGTACATGGACCACAGACCTTATCTGAGGAGTGGAAATACGTAGAGAAAGCTCAGATCGAAGCAAGGGCCTATGTGAAAAAGATCCAGTCGTGGGTAGGAACCGAAAATGAAGAACCGATGTATATATTTGATAAAGACTTAGATCAAGCACGTCCTGTGAAATATTCTGATATTGTGATTTTAATGCGTTCAAAAGCATGGTTTGGAACGGTCATGGAAGAGTTGAAACAACATGGTATTCCGATTTATGCAGATCTATCAGAAGGATATTTAGAAGCAATTGAAATTCAAGTGATGCTTAATGTCTTAAAAGCAATTGATAATCCAAAACAAGACATACCACTTGCGAGTGTGCTTCGTTCTCCGATTGTTGGTTTGAAAGAAGATCAAATGGCGCGTATTCGATTATATGGAAAAAATGAGTCCTTTCATCAAGCCGTGATGAATTTTATCCGTGAAGGCGATGATGAGCAGTTAGTGGAAACCTTACGCCGCTTCTTCGATCAGTTTGACCAGTGGCGTGAACAGGCGAAGTACGGGGCATTATCCGGACTGATCTGGCAAATATACCGAGAAACAGGTTATTTTGAATTTGTCGGTGGCATTACAGGAGGTAAACAACGCCAAGCAAACTTGCGTGCACTATATGATCGTGCGAGAAGTTATGAGAAGATGGCCTATCGTGGCTTATTCCGGTTTCTGAGATTTATTGAAAAGATGGAAGAACGTGGGGATGACTTGGCAGCCGCAAGAGCATTAGGAGAACAAGAGGATGTCGTCCGTATGATGACTATTCACTCTAGTAAAGGTTTAGAGTTTCCAATTGTTATTTTAGGAGCAGCAGATAAACAGTTTAATGAGATGGATTATAAAAAACGATACTTATTGCATAAAGATTTAGGGTTTGCTGCGAAATATATGGATATAGAAAAACGATTGATGTATCAAACTTTCCCATTCGAAGCGTTAACTGTGAAAATGAAGCGAGAGATGCTTGCAGAAGAAATGCGCGTATTATATGTTGCATTAACTCGAGCAGAAGAAAAATTATGTATAGTTGGAACAGTAAATGATGTGGAGAAACGGATGGAGAAGTGGCGTGCGGTCATTGACCATCCAAGCTGGGTCTTACCTGCCCATGCAAGAACACAACAAGCGAATTATATGAACTGGATCGGCATGTCCCTCATGCGGCACCAGCATGCTGAAGTATTTCACCTTGGTCAGGTTTCGGGTGGCGTTCCTCAGTCGATTCAAGGTGACGAATCTTCTTGGAAAGTAATAATTGAACATGCAGAAAATTATCAAGAACCAAATTATATTACGCAAAAACGAAATGATGATCTATATGAAGCAATTACAAACTGGACACCTGAACCACTTGAGGAAGAAGGGGATCAATATCCACTTGTAGATGAAAGGTTAACATTTTCTTATCCTTATCAAGTAAGTACGGTGAGTCGGGCGAAGCAAACTGTTACAGAACTTAAACGGATGAGACAAGTAGAAGATGAATACAGCGCAACCGACTTCGTTTGGAAACAAAAGGGTAGTTCGTTAAGTCGGCCACGCTTTATGCAACAAGATGTAAAAGAACTAACACGTGCCGAAATCGGAAGTGCCATGCATACCGTGATGCAGCATATTGATTTTCAAGTCGAATGGACCAAAGAAAAGCTAGGAGAATTTTTAGCAGGGCTTGAGGAAAAAGAGATGATTACTGATCAAGAAGCGGAAGCCGTAGACTATGAAAAAATTCTAGCCTTTTTAGATAGTTCTTTAGGTCAATTATTGAGAAAGACGGATCAATTAGAGCGAGAAGTTCCATTTACGATGCAATTGAACGCTTCAGACATCTATCCACAATGGACACAAGAAGTAGATGAAGCAGTGTTAATACAGGGTGTAATCGACTGTTTAGTAGAAGTTGATGGTAAATGGTACGTAATTGATTACAAAACAGATACGATTGTAGATGGCGCTAATGAAGCAACAAAACGACAAGAGCTACAAGAACGATACCGCGTACAGGTTGAAAACTACAAACATGCAGTAGAATCCATAAGGCGAATCGAATTAGAGGGAGTATTTTTATATTTCTTTGATCGCGGTTGGATTGTGGAGATCGACTGATGTGGGTTACAGAGAATATATCAACTGCTAACAAAATATATCAGCGGTCGTGAAGAGATATCAGCTGTTAACAGGAAATATCAGCGGTCGTGAAGAGATATCAGCTGTTAACAGATTATATCAGCGGTCATGAAGAGATATCAGCCGTTAACAGAATATATCAACGGTCATGAAGAGATATCAGCCGTTAACAGGAGATATCAGCGGTCGTGAAGAGATATCAGCCGTTAACAGAATATATCAACGGTCATGAAGAGATATCAGCCGTTAACAGGGTATATCAGCGGCAAAACTCTACATCGAAATTGATCGGTGGTGAACACACTATATCAGCAATCAACACCATAAATTGACACCTATAACCTAGGTAGATACTGTATGCACAAGGGAGGACGAATCGTAATGACAGATACAGCAGTAACGCAACAAAATGGAATTAGTTCTTTAGCCATTGCTTCGTTTGTAATTGGGTCAATTGCTTTATTCACCGTGCTACAAACCGCTTTACTCTCATTGGTTTTAGGTATTGTGGGATTAATTCTTGGATTTATTGCACTATACCGAGTGAAGACGCATCGATTACAAGGTAGAGGAATAGCTTGGACGGGAGTTATTTTTAGTGTCGTTGCTCTTTCTATTCCGGTTGCTATTATGCTAGTGTTTTAATTCCTATATAAATTAAAAGCGGATGCTAATTTTAGAGCATCCGCTTTTTTTATTTATTCGCAGTAATTGGCTGATCTTTAAAGTCTGGATCGAATGGGTTGGAGGAGCTTAGCATGCTATTGGTTTGGATGAATTGTCCGGTATTATTCGAGCCAGCACCTGTGTTTGATTTGGATGAACTTTTCGGTGCAATGTAAAAGGCATCTCCAAAATTCACTGTTCCGCCACTAACGCTATTGAGTTTAAGTGGTCCGACAATCGATGGCATATTTTCACCTACTCTTCGTTCGACGTGTCGCGCAAGATGCGTGTGTGTTTTACTTTCGTTGAAGCATCTGCATGTTTTAAAGTTCCGATTTGAACACCGGAAGAACCTGTTAACCCAGTGATATTCACCTTTCCTACCTTTACAGGACTGTGCGAGTTGTTGATAAAATCAATAGGCACTTTTTCTAATTGAAGTGGATCGGGTTCATAAAAAAATGGTTCATCTTCAAAACGATATTGATTTATAAATTCCTTCGTAAAGACCGCCCCTTCTTGCTGAACGGCAATGGCTACTAATGTTGGATCAAATTGTGTAAGATCCCCTATTTGTACTCGTGAAGAAAATTCGATGGAATACACGTTGACATGATTCACTTTTGCTACCCGTCCCATTCGTCTAACCGGATACATTCGCGAAAGGTATGACGTTTTCGATTACATATGATTCAGGTGGGGAGTCAAAAGTGGAAGCAAATTGGAGATGTTCGCTATCGCCAATTAATAATAGCGAAGAAGATGATACCCCTGTTACATCAATACTTCCGACTTCCAAATGATGATTATGATTCGTTATCTTCATTATAATGCTCCTTTATATGCGAAATGTGATGCGCAACGCCTTGGTTAATCTCTTTTTTTATATGAACGACGAGTTTTTGGAGTGCCTCTAATTCAATTGCGCCATTTCGCTGATCCATATTATTAATATAATGGTTCACTCGTTCAGGTAATTGACGTCTTAAGTCTTGTAAAACCAACTGCATCTGTTCGTCTGTTAAAACTATTTCCTGTGAGTGAGCTTGCTTTCTAATTTCTTGCGGTACTTGCTGGTGTATATGTGGTTGCAATTGATCCAATAGTAACTTCTCATAATAATTCGCTTGTTCTTGATCTGGTAAATCTATCTGATCAAAAGGAAGGGTTTGGGTAGATGGAACGCCAATATTTAATGTGCCTTCCAATGTTTCGATCTTTAATTGTTCAAAATTATATTCTATAGGAGCAGGAGGAGGATGTTCCAACTGCTTCTTTTGTAGATGATCTATTTTCTCGGAGAGTTCCGTTACCAATTGGTTTTGGACATGCAGTTGTTGTTCGAGTGAAGCTAATTTTTCGAGTAGGTATGGGTGTACATACATGTCGTCCCCTCCCAGAATTTTTAGATTTGAAGCGGCAAGTGAGGTAACGGGACTATTGGAAGTCTTTGTATTTCTGCTTCTTCCGCAGGCTCCGTATAACCTCCTGTATTATATGCATTCGATACGGTTTGAATAAGCCCTGAACTACCGATTTGTAGTACCGAAGCATTGTTGATGGAACCGACTTTAAGAAAGTTCACACGTATTTGTTGATGAATGGTTATATCCATGCGCTTTCACCCTGATCTATAAAATCACTATCATTTACTGCCATATATGAATGGGAAGCTTCTACAGTAATTTGATCACCAGTATTAAAGGAGCCGCCTCCTGCAAATGTTTTTGCCGCACTGTATGGAGTTGCCATATAAGTGTCCCCAACTTGAACAATACTTGAAGAACTCACACTAATTACTTGCATAGCACCAACAAAACCAGGCATCTGTATGCGCTCCTTTCCCTTTTACTATATGTATAGAATCAAAAAACGTCACTTTGACGTCAGAGCTTTGTGTTAAAATATAGAAAATGTAGTAACTAAGGAGGAATATTCGATGCAACCACTACAACAACCTACTCAAAATCGTAACCATTCGATAGACGCTATTCGAGGGTTTGCGCTGTTTGGCATACTCATGGTCAATTATCTAAGTTTTCATTCCCCGCATTTTATGTATGGTGGGATGGATGAGTTTCATACTTCTTCCGGAGATCAAACCATATTAACGATAATTGATTGGTTTTTCCAAGCGAGCTTCTATCCTTTGTTCTCACTATTATTCGGTATTGGGATTTATATGATGTATATTCGTTTACAAGCAAAAGCACCTGAACAATCGAAGAAAATTTTAATTCGTCGTATGATCGTATTAGGGTTCATTGGATTGATTCATGGGGTTTTTATTTGGTATGGAGATATTTTACTTACATATAGTGTTATAGGATTAATTAGTATTTTATTTTTGAATATGAAAGTGAAGACACTTGTGAAAACTGCTGTTAGTATGCTTGTCATTGTGGCAACATTATTTTCGCTCATGTACTACGGAATAAAAGATTACTTAGAAAGTTACCGCGACCAACAATCTATTCAGGCATCTTTTGAGAATTATCAAGGTGGTTTCTCTCAAATCTTCTCACAAAATTTAAATGACTGGCTTGTTATGGTGGGCCCATTTCAATGGCTAGTTATTATACCGACTATTCTGCCGATGTTTTTATTTGGAATTGCCTTGATGAAGTCGGGTTGGTTAACCAATACAGAAGCCCATTTATCTTCGATGAAAAAGGCATTATACGCCTCAGGATTAATCTTTCTAGTGTTTAAGATTGGACCTTATGCAATTGGAATGCCTGCATGGTTAGATCTTTTACAAGACACACTTGGTGGGTCAGCTTCTAGTTTGTTTTACTTCTTAGGTGCAATGATTATTTTTGAAACGGGCAAATTAAATTGGTTGAAACATAAACTAAGCCCAGTTGGGAAAATGTCGCTGACGAACTATTTATCGCAATCGGTAGTAGGTTATGTTCTGTTTTATGGTGTAGGTGTTGCGCTTTATGGGCAATTAACATTAATTGTTTTAGTGATGGTTGTAGTGACCGTATTCCTTTTACAAGTGATGGTGAGTTCGTGGTATGCGAAGCGTTTTTATTACGGTCCTGCTGAATGGATTTATCGTAGTTTGACTTACGGTAAGGTACAGAAGTGGAAGAGGTGAGCAAATGAAAAAGCGATGGTTGGAACAAGAATCGAAACAGTGGATCGACGATGGAATTATTAATACACAACAGCGTGAAGAAATTTTAGCGCGGTACCAGGGGCGGTCCAACATATCTTTATTGTTCTTTTTTGCAGCGATATTAATCGGATTGGCAGTCTTATCAGTGATTGCAACAAATTGGACTGATCTAACAGAAATGGTGCGAATGGGAATCATTATATTCTTTCTAATCGTTTTTAATAGCTTAGGTTACTGGTTGGATGGAAGGGGCTTCAAACAATATGGACTGTTTTGTTATGTGGTAGCACTTGGAATATTCGGTGCAGGAATCTTCTTGGCATTTGATATGTACGGATTTCCCTTCCATGCGCCTTATGGTTTTATTGCCTGGGCCATTGCCTCGTACTTGATTTACCTAAGTAGACCGAGCTACACGCTCTGGCTTGTTGGTGTTTTAGTAGTGATAGTAGGTCAACTAAATGCAAGCTTCAGTTTACAAGAGTTTAATTGGATTTTACTCGGAATTTATATTATAGGGTTTGGGACGTCCTTATTTTACTTAAGAAAGCCAATCGATAGCTGGATTTTTGTTGCTGGGTTAATGTCACAGCTTTTTGCTTATGCATTAGAGTTGGAAGCTTATTATTGGCTAACGGTTTTCGCATTAGTTGTTTATATTTTCTCCTTCTTTATAAAAAGGAATGGGATTTCTCAAGCATTTCGTGTAGTGGCGATTATTACAGTCTTTATCCTAACGATCTTTCATGCGACAATTTATGAGTCTTTACCAGTTCCAGACGACGCTTCAGTGAGTTGGGTGTATTTTGTTTTACTTGGAATAGGAATCGTGGGTGCTATCTATTTATTATTGAGAGAGAACCATAAATGGGAGATGGCACGTTTGATTATCTTTTTACCGGTGTTTATCGTTCCAGAGTGGTCAACTTTATTAGCTTGTAGCATGTTACTTAGCTTTTCTTTATTAATTTTAATAGAAGGTTTTGTCCGAAATGATCAACGACAAATAAATATTGGTACATTTACATTTCTACTGACTATACTAATCATCTATTTTCAAGTAGCATGGGAGTTTTTCGATCGTTCCTTATTTTTCTTGATTGGTGGAATCATCCTTTTTGTGATTGGTTTTGTCTTGAATCGACAAAAGCATAAGTGGCAACAGGGAGTGGACGAATCATGAAAAGAAATCTATTTATAGTTGCAGTTTGTGTACAAATTGTTTTATTATTGCTGTTAGCGTGTTCACCTTATTTCCTTGATCGATTTGGTACAGAGGTTACATTACAAACCGTTTCGAGTGAGCATTACGAACGTATGTGGGAAAATGAACTATATCTTGAATATGAAGCAGAAACAGTTCGTCCGGAAAACTGGTTTGTTTCTGATGAAGTGTCCTTTAATGAATCATTATATGTATTATTAACTCCGAATGAACGAGGGATACATGTGGTAAAAGCTGTTTCAAATCAAAAACTGGAAGAAGAGGCAGAGGACGTGATGGTTAAGGCACGTTATCAGTATCAAGATGAGCAAGACCTACATCATTTGAATATTGGTATATCCAATCATACATTAGAGAAAGATGACGTTTCTGCCTTGACGAATTATAAAGATCGATTGCTTGTGACAATCACGTTCTCACCTTGGGGTCAGAAGCGGATTGAAAGGGTCGAAACAGTTAGTGGGGAGTAAGTGAAATGAAAGAAATGATGTCGAGAGTTTTTGTTGTGTTAGTAACGATTTCAATTATTTATGGATTTAATCAAATAGGAGAATACCTAGAAGTATTATACTTCCATGTAATTGCACGTTACGCTATTGTCGTTGCCATTTTAGCATTTGCTGCGTATTTTTCTATTTGGCTAAGAAATATGATCGACCAAATATCTATAGCATTAATCATCTATTCCATAGCAAATAGCCTGATGGTTATATTCTTTGCTTATGTGATTTTTGTGTAAAACTATAATGGCACGTTAGAAAGAGAGAGGGGCAAGACGATGGGGAAAAACGAAATCTTGAAAGTTGAAGTAATCTTTTCATTTATTACTTTATTATTGATATTAGGTAACTTTATTTTTGAAATGCCGTATTTGATTACAATAGCTTTATTTACAGGTAGTGTCATGCTTGGTTGCATGGGAATCAGACGTATGATCGATGAGAGAAAGGTTTTAGGATCGATCTTCTTTTTCTTAGCAGCAATAGTACTATTATCTGGTATGATGGAAATTTTCACGAGGTAAATTCTTAAAGGTGTGGGTTTTTAATGAGATTTAAGTCTAAGTACCGTGATTTGTTTTTATTTGAATGGATAACTAAATAAGAGTAAAAAGAGAAATTTTCTTAAATGAAAATTTCTCTTTTTTGTTTACTTTCATAAACTACATATGTATACTTGTATGCACAGGTAACCAACCAAACAACCTAGGTGAGTTGGGAGTGAAGTAAGTGAGACCAGTATTAGATGAATCACAGCCGTTATTTCAGCAAATTGCTCAAATGATTGCGGATGAAATAGTTTCCGGAGAGTTGAGTGAAGGAGATCGTATTCCTTCTGAACATGAACTCTCTAAGTTCTACAATATAAATCGGGCAACAGTAAGGAAGGGGTTGCAGATGCTTGTTGATGAGGAACTTGTTTATAAGCAACGCGGAATCGGGATGTTTGTAAAAGAAGGAGCTTATATGAAGTTATTAAAGGATCGACAGCACCAATTTAGAGAGAATTACCTAGCACCACTATTAGCGGAAGCAAAACGATTGGAAATAAGCAAAAATGATTTATTTAACTTGATAGAAGGGGAGTCTGAAGATGATTAAATGTGAAAGGATCACATACAAGTACGGTAATCAAACGGTTTTATCTGATTTTTCATTAGTAGAAAATGAACCGACAATTACCGCTTTGTGGGGACGTAATGGAGCAGGAAAAACTACGATGATGAAGTTGTTGGCAGGGCATTTCAAGCCAAATGAAGGCATTATTTCTGTGCTAGGTGAACAGCCCTTCAACAACACAAGACTTGGTGAAAAAATTTGCTTTATGGAAGAGGAGCACCCCTTTAGTATCATTTGGAACGTCCAAGATGCATTAAGGTTTGGGAGCTATTTTAATAAGAATTGGGATGACACGTTAGCTTATGAATTAGTAGAAACTTTTCAATTAGATCTTAAAAAGAATATAAAAAAGTTATCAAAAGGTATGCGTTCTGCACTTCAATTCATCATTGGGATCTCCAGTCATGCTGAAGTTACGATCTTAGATGAACCAACGAATGGTTTGGATGCTGCAATGCGAAAGAAAATGTACCGTGTTTTATTAGAAAGTTATGAAGCTCACCCACGCTTAATCTTATTATCCACCCATCATATTGATGAGATACAATCGATTTGTGAACGGCTAATTGTTATACAAAATCAACAAATAGCTCTTCAAGAGGAGATGGATGAAGTAAGAGAGTTAGGCTTCTGGTTAACAGGAGAGATAGAAAAAGTGGAAGGTTTAGTAGCAAATGAAACGGTATTGACAAAAGAATATATGGGAAATCAATTGAAGGTGTTGGTGGATGCTCCATTCAACAGTGATTGGAGAAATACAGCTGAGCAACATCGAGTTTCTATTGCTTCTTGTGATATCCAGGATTATTTACTTTATAAAACAGAGGAAGGTGTAATGCCATGATGTCACGTGGAATGAATCGAATGATTTTGGAAGATGCAACGTTTACTTTAGGAAAAATTTTGTTCCTTTATGTAACGATTCCGCTAATGGTTATGTGGATTTTGATTGGCTACTTCTTAGGAAATATGAGTGAAGATGTCGTTATTGCGATCTCTGGTCCTGCCTATTTTTTCTTTCCAATGTTTGCGATAGCTGGATACAAAACGATGATTCCAGTTGCAGTAGGACTTGGGGGCACACGTAAGGATTTTCTCAAATCCTTTTATGTTATAAGTTTGTTTGCAGTTACAGTTGTTGTAGTTATTTTAAATGTGTTGCAGTTAATATTAAAAGAAAGTTATCGTCTGATGGACTTACCGAATACCATCTTACATCCAGCAGTTTTCTTTAATATGGAGTACAACTTTTTCTCCTATGTATTAGTAGATTTGATGTTTGGGATATTTTTGTTCTGTATTTCTTTTTTATTCTTTGCGATCTACTTTCGATTAGGTTTTCGTGTAAGTATTATTATCCTAATGGGACTATTCATTCTAGGTACAACTTTATACTATATCGGATTAATTGGTCTTGATAGTTTTGAATGGCTAATAAATCACAATTTAAACGACTATGTTGTCTTCGCAATCGTTATTCTAGTTAGTCTTCTTGCGTTAATGATTACCTATCCTATCTTAAAAAATAGTCGATTGCGTGCTAAAACTAAATATGAATAAGAAAAGAGAGTTCCCGTAAAAAAATAAGGGAACTCTCTTTTTTTATATTCTAAGGGCATATGCTTTAACGACAATACCATCATCCGCAGGTTCGAAGTCATATTTAGGCATGCGCTGGAAACCGTAACGTTCATATAAGGTAATAGCGCCTTTCATGAATTCTCCCGTGTGTAAGCCAATATGGCTGTAACCTTTTTCTTTTGTGATGCGAACACATTCATCAATTAATGCAGAAGCAACACCTTTACCACGTACTTTTGGTTCTATTGCTAGCATACGGATTTCTGGATAGTCCAGTTCATCCACATATCCCTCATAAGCATCCGTTTTAGCAGGGAATAAAGCGACACTTCCTACAATTTCATCATCTTTAATTGCAACAAGTAAATTTACATCTGGTCCTTGATCGCCTTCTTGCATAATTGCTTCTTTAAGTGCTTGCCAGTGTTCTTTTGAGAGTGCATCTGCATGTTCTTCATATGCCTTCACTCGTTGATATCGCACGTTTTCGATTTCTTCTGGTTTAGCTTGGCGAATCTCCATATTTTATCCCTCCAGTTTTATTATCGTAAAAATTTATCCTGCTGATCACTTAATTTTTCTCTTCCGTGGGGCTGGTCCCAGACTTCTAAATCAGGACCTTTTGGTAAAATGCTTGTAGCAGTTTTATCCGGATTAATAGTGACGGACACATGATAATGTTTTTTGATAGATTCAAAATCAGTTGTATCTCCAAATCCTGGTGTTTGATATAAATCACGAGCATAGCTCCATAAATTAGTATATTCTCGAATGAGGTTTCTATTTGTATTAAACCCATTATAATAGGCTGCATCAAAGCGAGCGAGAGTAGTATATAATCGGACATCTGCGTCAGTTATATAATCACCCATTAAGAAACGATTTTCTGCTAAATGCGCTTCCAGTTCATCTAAACGAGCAAATAATTGGTCAAATGCTTCCTCATAAGCTTCTTGGGAGTGGGCAAAGCCACATTTATAGACTCCATTATTAATTGTATGGAAGTTAGATTCGTTCATCTGATCGATTTTATCTTGTAAATGTTCTGGGTACAAATTTGGAGCATTTTCTTTATGATGAGGTGCCCATACGGTTTCAAAGTAATTAGTGAGGTTAAAATAATCATTATTGACTGCTTGCTTTGTTTGTAAATCTACCATTACTGGAACGGTAGGACGACCTTCATAATTTGAATCAGCATTAAAATAAACTTCACTTACATATTCAATACTTAACTCTGGGTCCTGATTATTTTCATCTAATGTAAATGCCCAATCTACCCGACCGATATTAGGACGCATTGGACTTGCTGTACCTAAACTAATTACTTGATCTAATCCTAATAGCTTGCGGACAATCACTGCTCTGTGCGCCCACGGGCAAGCAGGGGACCAAAGTAAACGATATTTACCAGGTTCCACTACCAACTCTTCTTGCTTGTTACCAAACGGTGTAGTGAATCTATTTTTCTGACGTTTGAATGAACCGTCTTTACTAATTTCTTTTGGTTTATTAGTCAACATCATACATCCTTTCAAATTGGAAATGAACGAAAATTCAGTAAGGTATTTGAAGTTAACTATACCTGTTTAAAAATATCAAAGTCAAGAAAAGGGTATTTCGCATGGATTAAATTTCAGAGTAATAATGTATAACAAAAAAAACCGACTGAATGTATTCAGTCGGTTTGGTTCTGGCTCATTAAAGTACTTCTGTAATTTTATCAATTGCCCAATCTAAATCCTCTTTTTCAATAACAAGTGGAGGGGCAAATCGGATGACATTTTCGTGCGTTTCTTTACATAATAACCCTTTTTCTTTCAGTTGCTCACAGTATTTGCGCGCTGGTACGGTTAATTCAACTCCAATGAATAACCCTTTTCCACGAACTTCTTTGATTACGGGATTATCGATTTCTTTTAAGCGGTCCATCATGTAAGTTCCGAGTTCAAGTGAGCGAGCTGCAAGATTTTCATCTTCTAATACTTCTAAAGAAGCAAGAGATACAGCACAACCTAATGGATTACCACCAAAGGTAGATCCGTGGGAACCAGGATTGAAGACACCTAAAATCTCTTTATCCGCTACAACACAAGAGATAGGAAAAACTCCACCACCGAGTGCTTTTCCAAGAATTAATACATCTGGTTCAACATTTTCCCAGTCACATGCAAACATTTTCCCTGTTCGAGCAAGTCCTGCCTGAATTTCATCAGCAATAAACAACACATTATTATCTTTACATACATCATGTGCTTCTTTTAAGAAACCTTCAGGAGGCATAACAATACCTGCTTCTCCTTGGATTGGCTCTAATAAGAAGCCTGCTGTATTTTCTGTAATTGCTTCTTTTAATGCATCTACGTCACCATATGGAATTAACTTAATTCCAGGTAATAATGGCCCGAATCCTCTTTGATATTCTTCTTCAGAAGATAAGGAAACAGCTGACATCGTACGACCATGGAAGTTTCCAACGCATGCGATGATTTCTGCTTGGTTCTCTTGAACTCCTTTTACATCGTATGCCCAACGTCTTGTTGCTTTAATCGCTGTTTCGACTGCTTCAGCACCTGTATTCATTGGTAGTGCCATATTTTTGTTGGTTAACTTACAAATTTTTTCATACCATGGCCCAAGTTGATCGTTGTGGAATGCACGGGAAGTTAACGTCACTCGGTCCGCTTGTTCTTTTAATGCGCCAATGATTTTTGGGTGACGGTGACCTTGATTTACTGCAGAATATGCACTCAACATATCTAAGTAACGATTACCCTCTGGATCTTTTACCCAGATGCCGTCTGCTTGTGAGATTACAATTGGTAAAGGGGTGTAATTTTTTGCGCCGTATTGATTCGTTTGTTCGATAATTTCATGACTATTTGTCATCGAATCCCTCCTAAAATCTCGTTCCGTAGGCAAGCGTTTTCACTTTAAAATGCTTGCATCACTTGTTATTATACCCGTTTCATTAGATTGTTTCAAAGTTGTCAACAAATTCATAGCAGCTACTTGTAAATCATGGTAGGATAGAATAAAAAGGAGGAATGTTTCATGGATCATCAATCAATGGCACTCCTACATATCTTTTCGTGGGGTACTGCACTTATATTATTTATTGTTGCGTATGTAATGATTACAAAAGGCAAGGCTGCAAAACCAATTAAAATTATACAAATGATTTTACGTGTATTTTTCGTTTTAATTATTGCAACCGGTGCAGATCTATTTTTCCAGCTGTACTTCGGAGTTCAGGGTGGTTATTTTGCAGAATCGATTATTAAAATCATTACTGGCGTATGGGTAATCGGTGCAATGGAAATGACTTTAGCAATGAAGAAAAAAGGAAAGAAAGTATTTATAGGTTGGATTCAATTTGCGGTTGCGATGATTTTAGTATTAATACTAGGGTTTGCTCGTTTACCATATGGATTTTTACCTTAAGAAAAGGAAGCCTCGCATGTCGGGGCTTTTTTTAAACCGAATATGTAAGAAGTATGTGTTAAGGAAAGAAGGAATCTGTTATGAAAAATGTCTACAAAACGATTACTAGTCTTGTCATTATTATCTTAGCAACTTCAACTTATGTACATGCTGAGGAAAATAATGAGCGAAATAGTTACTATTATATATTAGTCGACCGGTTTCAGAATTCTAATGAAGTTAGTGAAGAAGGAATTGATCGTGATGATGCAGAAGGTTTTCATGGCGGGGACTTTCTAGGTATTGCAGAACGGATAGATCATATCGACAATTTAGGGATTAGTCACGTTATTCTTTCTCCAATTTTTGATAGTGAATCGTACACAGGTGAGAGAGTTCAAAGTCTCGACGAGATTCAACCAACGTATGGAGATGAAACAGATCTTCAAGAAGTGGTAACTCAGTTGAATGATAGCGATATGAACGCAGTACTTCAAATCCCTCTTGGGAAGATGGCAGAACAGGTAGATTGGAGTACCCAAGAAAATCAGGAGTATTTAATAGAGCGGTTACGTTATTTATCCGAGGAAATTGGGGTTACTGGCTTTTATTTTGAGGATATAAACAGTTTATCTGATTCATTCTGGGAAACCTTATCTCAGGAATTAGATTCGTTTATGATAGGTTCTCTAAGTGATGAGGAAGCGAATGTAGAGAACATGCTTGAAGTGGGATTCGACCGCGTGTTACACCCTAATTTTCATGAAGATGCACAATCGATTTTTTATGATATTGAAACCGATGTTACACCTTTATTAGATGATTTAACGTATAACCGAGAAGTGGTTCACTATATGGATCATTATGATACAGATAGATTTACCCGTGCGATGGAAGAATCAGGGTTACATCCAATTACTAGATGGAAAATCGCTTTAACGTATTTGTACATGTCCCCAAATGAACCTTGGCTTTATCAAGGGGATGAAATACCTATGGACGGTGTACAAGAGGATCTTAGTCATCATCAAACAATGAACTTTTTAAGTGGTGATGATCAAATTGAGCGACATATAGAAAAACTTGCGAGTGTGGAAGAATCATTTGAAGCAGTGGAGCGTGGTGAGACAACCATATTATACAATGAGAACAATATGTTAGTTTTTGAACACGTTTTAGGGGAAGAACGAGTGATAACTGCAATCAATAATAGTCCTACCCTGCAACGCTATGATATGGAACATCTAGAAGAAGGGTTAGAACTTCGAGGTTTTATCGAGAATGATTTGATTCGTGAAGAAGAAGATGGAACATATGCAATTGCTTTAGAACGTGAGTCGACCAATGTTTATGCAGTTCAAGCTGATCAAGGTATAAACTGGGCACTAACATTAATCTTTGGTGGCGTAATGGGAATCTTTGTAGTGTTTGCTGTAACGATGTATGTAAAAAATAGAAGAAACATGTACTAAATATTAAAAAACTCCGGACATTTCCAAATCAAATTTGGAAGTAGTTCGGAGTTTTTCTACTTCTTTATTTAGATTTCTACGTTATCTAAAAAGAATAGAGCAATCGTTCCAGGTCCAGCGTGGGCCCCGATTGCAGAACCAATCGGATGAATGATAATATCTTTTGGATTCAATTCTTCTCGTAACATCTCAGCTAGTTTCACAGCGTTTGATTCGTCATCACCATGTGTGATGGCAATGGTTTGATCCTCGATTTTTGAACCGCGTTCCTTTGTTAACTCTACCATTCTTCCAAGAACCTTTTTCGCACCTCTGACTTTTTCAAGTGGCACAAGTTTACCCTCATCGACATGAAGTAAAGGTTTAATTTTTAAAAGGCCACCAACAAATGCTTGTGCTTTACTTACTCGACCGCCACGTTGTAAATATTCTAAGTTGTCTACAGTAAATACATGAACCATGTGATTAACATAGAAGTTCGCTGTATCTAAAACATCTTGAATATCTCCGCCGTTTTTGATAGCTTTAGCAGTATGATAAGCAATTAATCCGTGACCCATAGAAGCAGCAAGAGTGTCTATGATATAAATTTCAGGGTTGTCGAATTCTTCTTCTATTTGTTGTTTTGCGATTGTTGCTGACTGGTACGTTCCAGATAATTCAGATGAAAATGCTAAGTAAATAATTGGGGTATCGGCTTCTACGTATTTTTTGAAATACTCATAAAAAGTTTCTGGCGTAGCTTGAGCCGTTTTCGGTACGGAACCACTTCGCATTGCTTCATAAACAGCGATGGACTCAATGTTTTCTCGGTCATAGTAATCTTTATCGTCTAAGTGTACAATGAGTGATACCATGTCTATGTCATACTGATTTAAAATATCTTGCGGTAAATCTGAGCCTGAATCTACTATTAATTTCATGTTCATGTATTTCCTCCTAGATATTTTATTAATCTATTATTATACTTTAGTTTAATAGCACTAAACGCATACGTCAATGTTCATGTAAAGGAGGCAGACATGTTTATATTTGAAGCAAAACGTTTTGTAATTGTAATTATCGGGGCTTTTCTTAATGCCTTATCACTGAATTTCTTTTTAATTCAAGCGAATGTCTATGCTAGTGGATTTACTGGTGTAGCCCAAATGACATCGAGTATTTTTCAAGACTTTCTTAACATTGATCTTAGTACTGGTATATTACTTGCCTTATTAAATATCCCGGTAGCTATTTTGGGGTGGATGAAAGTGGGAAGGGGCTTTACTGTTTATAGTATTATTTCAGTAGCTTTTACCACACTATTCTTAGAGACCATTCCCCTCACTTCCTTTTCTGAGGACATTTTACTAAACGCTGCATTCGGTGGAATTCTAGCAGGAACTGGGGTTGGAATTACATTGAAATTGGGTGCGTCAACAGGTGGTATGGATATTGTCGCAATGGTCCTATCTCGTCTGAAAGATCGCCCGATAGGTATTTACTTCTTATCGCTAAACAGTTTAATCATCTTATTAGCAGGCGTGTTATATGATCCTGAGAAAGCATTATATACACTTGTAACCTTATACGTTACTACACGTGTAATCGACGCATTGCATACGCGACATGAAAAGTTAACAGCAATGATTGTAACTTCGAAAGGACCAGCAGTTAGTAAAGCAATCCACGCAAATATGGTACGAGGAATCACTCGTGTTCCTGCAAAAGGTGCGTTTACAGATGAAGAGCGTGAAATGTTAGTCATGGTTATAACACGATATGAACTATACGATTTAGAGCACATTGTACAAGAAGCAGATCCAAATGCGTTTACAAATATAGTTCAAACGGCTGGAATCTTTGGCTTTTTCCGAAAAGAAGATGAGAAAGTGTAACTTTTTTGTTTTTAATTCGACTAATATAATAAGACGACAAAAGAAGGGGTGACACTTGTGAAGAAAATTCTCCTACTACTTTTTGCAGCATTATTATTAGTGTTAGTAGCATGTAATAATAACGATGATGAGGCGGAAGAGGAAGAAAATGAGGAAGTTGAAGAGGAAGAGAATGAAGAAGACGATGAAACGGGAATGATGGATATGTTAACTTTTAATGTGGATACAGAAACAGAAGAAGAATACGTTACATTTCAAATGAACCTCACGAATGATACAGAAGACGAGGTGGAGTTGACATTTAACTCTGCCCAGCGTTATGAAATTGTCATTAGTGACGCTGAGGGCGAGGAAGTTTATCGTTATTCCGATGACATGATGTTCACCCAAGCAATAGATTATGTAGATCTTGCAGCTGGAGATACGTTAGAACTGGAACAGCAATGGGATTATCGAGGATCTGATGGTCAACGGTTAGAAGAGGGAACCTATGACTATACGGTAGAATTGGTTGCTACTGAAATCAATGGTGAAGAGATTGAGGAAGGTATATATTCTTCTGAAGGATCAATAGACATACCAGCTACAGAAGAAAATAATGAACAAGCAGACGACGTAGATGAATCAGGTTCAACTAGTGGGGATTCAAGCGAAGATAATTCATCATCTGATAACAGTGGGTCTTCTGGTGAAGAAGATCAAAGCGGTGAAGGAATGTTTAGAAATGTAGAAGTGACAGGTTCTAGTGGTAGTTATACTGTTACAGGAGAAGCAGAAGTACCTGAAGGCGCCTTTCAATACACAGTCGAAGATGGGCACATGATGCTTGTAGAAGAAGAAACAGTGCAAATCGAAGGTGGACCAGGGTATCATTCTTTCGAAATTGAGGTGGATATTCCAGAAGAAGATCTACCAAACTTCGGAGTAATTAGTATGGTATTGTATTGGTATAATTCAGAAACTGGGGAACAAGATGACCATTATCCAGTTACTTTAGAAAGTTTAAATCAATAAGGTATAAAACTGGTGTTCCGTTCAAGGGGCACCAGTTTTTTTGTGATGTATAAAGAAAAAACCTCTCACATAAATTGTGAGAGGTTAAGAGTAAAATTAATATCCATAGCTTTCGATAATGTTTTCAACTTTTGTGGACAATTCTTCCCACTGCGCATCAAATGTTTTGTTTACCGTGATAAAGTTGTGATAACCGAATACATTATCTACACCTTCCACTTGCATTAATTCATTTAACACATCAAATTCGCTTGTTTCCCCATCCATAACAGAAATACTATCGTCTCCAGGGAAAATCACGGAGTCTACTGTGAACTTCATCGCATTTGGATTTGGTGTTGGTTCTGCAATTACAGGCATTCTTAAATCCCTCCTCAAATTCTCTCTTCTAATGATAGCATGAAAATGAACGATTAAAAAGAATTTAAAACACGGAAATGGTATGATAGAAAAGGAAGGAGGGGAATGGTATGACTCATTTATACATAGCAATCATCGTCGGAATTATTTCATCAACGGCAATCAGCCTTTATTTTTATATTATTGAGGCGATGACAGGAAAACAACTCTTTACGTTGTTATTAAATATCGATTTCATTTACGATCCAAGTGACGGCGGAGCAGTGTATATGGCATTCGAATATTCCTTACATGTATTTGTTGCTATTTCAATTGTGTTGGTTTATTTGTATTGGATCACAAGAAAGAAGGAGTTTTGGCAGAGGAGAATGGAGATTGCTGGACTTCTAACATTCATTGCATTTTTGACGTACTTTCCACTTACTATGCTTGCAAACACCACTACACCTGCAGTGACAGATGCGGTAGCAATTTTTGATTGGTTTGTAGGACATGTTATATTCTTTTTTAATCTGTATTATCTAAGTGAATGGCTGATGAAAAAATACTTTTTTGATTAAAGGGAATGGAGAAACATCGTAAATAAAGAGTCTGGGACAACTGAGCTAGCATGAAAATCTGAACAATAAAATGCGGTGCGACTAACTCGCTCCTGAAATAGACTGCGCTTTCCGCGGGGAGCTGGTGAGCCTCCTCATGCAAAGCATTCCGGGGTCTCACCTGAGCTCTATTTCCCGCAGGAGTCTCCGTCTATTTCATCCGCTTTTTATAAGCTTTGTTCGTGTTATTCATGACTACAGACATTTTTGCCCCAGCCTTGTTTTATTATAGTACAGACACGAATTAATTTACTGGTAATGTTTCTAACGATTGGTGCTTCGCGAAAGACTGGAGTAGCTGCTTTGTTACATCACCAGGTTTCCCATTAGCGATTACCTCATTCTCAATTTGAACAACAGGAACGATCTCAGCAGTAGTAGAAGCGACAAACACTTCATCTGCCTCGTGCAAGAAATCAAGGCTAAAAACTGTTTCTTCCACTGGTACATTTGTTTCTTCAGCTACATGCAAGATATAACGTCTCGTAATCCCGTTTAAAATATAATTGTCAGCTGGGTGAGTATATAGGGTGCCGTCTTTTACAACAAATACATTCGTTGAGGAGCCTTCTGTTACATGATCTTCATTACGATAGAAGATTGCTTCGAATGCGCCATTTTCTTTTGCCTTCTGTTTTGTCATGACATTTCCTAAAAGGTTTAAGCTTTTAATGTCACATCTTAACCAACGAAAATCTTCTTCTAATATGACCTGTACTCCAGTTCCCTGTTCTGCTACAGGTTTTACAACATGAATCGGATAGGCGAATAGAGTAGGTTGTGCATCACTTGGGTATGGGTGCGCTCGAGGGGCAATTCCGCGAGAAACTTGAAGATAAATACCACCATCTTCGACTTCATTGGCTTCTAAAAGTTCAATTAAGTCATCTCTTAATCCATTTTCCTCCAAATCATATGTAATGCCAATTTCATTTAAACTATACTGCAAGCGTTTAATATGATCTTCTAATAAGAAGTATTCTCCGTTGTAAACGCGAATTACTTCATAAACCCCATCTCCAAATTGAAATCCGCGGTCTTCCATATCAATCGTAGCTTCTTTGCGCTCAATAAATGTATTATTTTTTAGCACGATCATGATTGTCATCTCCTTATTTTCTAACTAGTATATCCTATTATGGTAGCTTGTCCATAAGTACATGTAAAGGTAAAAAAGAAAGGAATTATGAAGAGAGGCCCTCATAATTCCTAGAGTATAGCTTATACAATTTTTCGCCTAATATACGTGCTTGCGTAGTCAATGATTGTTACGACTACAATAATTACAAATAGAATCATTCCCATATCGCTCCAGTTACGATTACTTTGAGCGAAGAAAATCATTGTACCAATTCCACCAGCACCAACATAACCTAAAATTGTAGAGGCACGTACGTCGATTTCAAATCTGTAGATTGCGTAGGATAAAAACTCAGGAATAACTTGTGGAATAATCCCGTGGAACATAATTTGAATTTTGTTCGCACCATTTGCTTCCATAGCTTCTACGACATTCATGTCAATCGATTCAAGTACTTCCGCATACAACTTACCTAGCATTCCGGTAGAACCGATTGCGATTGCTAAGATTCCTGCAAAAGGAGTAGGCCCAACTGCTACTACGAAAAGAATCGCTAAAATTATTTCCGGGAATGCACGAACGCCACTTAGTACCCATTTACCAAAAGTAGCAATGATCTTACTACCAGACATGTTAAATGCAGCGATAAAACCAAGTGGTACAGCAATAATTGCTGCTGCTAGTGAACCAACGTATGCGATGAATATAGTTTCAATCATCATTTCAATTACTTCTCCAGCGCGGTCCCAATTCGGACTAAACAGCTGAGGTACTACTCGTCCATAGTTTGAAGAGAACCTTTCAACTACTCGTGTAAAATCAATACTAATGGATGCGAAAGTCCAAATATATAAAAGTAGTACAGCTAAAATAATAAAAACAATTTTTATCTTTGATTTCATAGAACGTTTACGTTTCGGAGGTAATTGCTGACTCATTATAAAATCGCCTCCCTAATCTTGCCGCTAATCCACTCGATTAGGATAACTACGAAGAAGATTACTAGAATGATAGTCATAACGGCACCATAATTATTAAAACTAAATTGACTCATAAGTAAAGAACCAATACCACCAGCACCAACTAAACCAATGACAACGGATGCTCTGATATTAATTTCAAAAACATAAAGCGAGAAAGAAGTGAATTGTGGCAATACTTGCGGCACTACGCCATATGCAATTGCCTGAATCGTATTCGCACCACTTGCACGCATCGCTTCTACTGGTTGCATATCTGCTGATTCAACTGTTTCGCTTATTAATTTAGCTAATATTCCTAACGAGAACACGAACAATGCAACAATACCACCAAAAACACCAATACCGAACAGTCCTACAAAAATAACTGCTAGGACAACGTCTGGAATTGTTCTTAATACGTTCATGATGAAACGCGTGGTATTGTATACAAACCAGTTGGTTGTGATATTACTTGCAGCTAGTAAACTAACGGGGATTACAATTAATGTTGAAAATGTTGAGGCAATTAATGCCATATGAATCGTTTCAAATAAGCGATTAAATGCAGGACCTAATATATCAAAATTTAACGGGAACATTTTTTCAAAAATTTGATTCATGTTTCCGATTCCATTAAATAAAGTTTGTAAATCAACACCCGTTCGATTGGAACTAAATAACAAGAACCCAATGATGATTACAAAAATCATCGATATTTTAGCTTTAACACGCCAAGGAGAAAGCATTGGGGTGTAGGAATCGTCTTGCAAAGAAGGTTTATTCATTCGATTCGTCATCGTCTTCAACACCTCCGCGTATATCATCTTCACGGATGGATCGACCATAAATTTCTTCAAAAGTTTCTTCTGTTACTTCAGAGACTGGACCATCAAAAACGACTTCACCAGCTCTCATACCAATAATTCGATCAGCATATTCCATCGCCATATCAATGAAGTGTAAGTTTACAATCGTTGTTATACCGTCCTCTTGATTAATTTTCTTGAGGTATTTCATTACTTGATGAGAAGTAGGAGGGTCTAATGATGCGACTGGCTCATCAGCTAAAATGTACTTTGGTTTCTGGGTAAGAACTCGAGCTATACTAACACGTTGCTGTTGTCCTCCACTTAATTCATCCGCACGACTATATATTTTTTCACCAATGTTTACACGATTTAGACTTTCATATGCAAGTGCTTTATCATCTTTGCTGAATAGGTTGAATACAGAACGAAATGTACCTGTATGTCCTAATCGACCAGCTAACACATTTTTATAAACACTATTTCTTTTAACCAAATTATAACTTTGAAAGATCATTCCAACTTTTGTGCGGAGTTTACGGAGTCCGCGACCTTTAAAGCTCATTATATTTTCTTCGTCGACATGAAGTTCTCCTTCAGTCGGTGTAACGAGTCGATTAATACTTCTAATGAAGGTCGATTTACCAGCTCCAGATAAACCTACAATAACTACAAATTCCCCATCCTTGATTTGAATATTGACATCCTTAAGACCTTGATGCCCATTCGGATATACCAAGGACAAATCTTTAAATTCAATCACACTATCCACCCCATGCCTAAAATATGTAAGTACATATAGATAGGACAAAAGGGAGGAACACTCCTCCCTTTTGATACCTAACTATTTAGTTGTAATAATTAAAATTAGTCTAATGAAACGCTGTCGCTAAATCGTTCGTATGTTTCAGCAACAATCTCATATTCAGAATGCTCAGCTTCTGTAATTTCATCCCATGTGTAAACATCATTCATAACTTGAATCATTTCTTCATCTTCGTTAAAGGATAAGAATGCTTCACGAATTTCATCAACTAGTTCGTCATCTAATTCATCAATGACAGAAATCGTATCGTTTGGAATGTCATCAGTATAGTCAATTACATCTAACTCATCAAAGATGTCTGGATAATCTTCTTCTAGGTTTTCACGAACATCTTCAAAAGTTGTTGCAACATCTGCATCCCCATCATAGACAGCAATCGCAGCTGTGTCGTGCCCACCAACTTGAACGGTATCACCGAACCAGTTACTAGTAAGATCACTTTGAGAATCAATTTCGAAACGGTCCATTAATTGAGAGGCTGGGAATAAGAAACCTGAAGTAGAAGTTGCATCAGCATACGCCCATGTTGCTCCTTCTAAGTCTTCTAAAGATTCAATACCAGAATCAGAACGAACCACATATTGTGCACGGTAAGTGTCTGAGCCGTGACGTACGGATTTAAGTATTACTTCGACATCATAGTCGTCGTTTGCAATGACATAACCGAATGCAGGAATGAATCCGATATGTACTTGACCTGAGCCCATTGCTTCTACGAGTGCATTGTAGTTAGTCATTGTACGTGGTTCTACGTCGCGTTCAAGGATTTCTCCAAGACGATCAGCTAAAGGTTCTACTGTGTCTGCAATTTCATCTGAGTCTTGTGACGGTACAAAGCCCATTACTAACTCATCTGGGTTGATACTTTCTTCATCTCCACCATCAGCATCTCCATTATCGGAGTCGCCGCATGCTGCTAAAACAAGGATTAATAAAGCTGCAGCAGTTAACAAAAGTAACTTCTTCAAAATTGTTGCCCCCTTAATAATTTAGAAAATTTTTGAACAATTTAATTATAATTAACATCTTGATTTTATACAACATAATTTTGAAAAATATGATGAATATTTACGAATTCTTAACAAATAAAGTGACACAATCTGAATTGTGTCACTTTGAGGGGAAATTTAGCGATGGTCAGATAATTCTTGTTCTAGTTGTTGAAGCTCTTGTTGTTCTTCTGGAGAACATTGCTCATATGCAGATTGAATACATTGGTGAATCGTTTCTAATTCTTTTTCTTTATCTTGCTGGTTCATTCCGGGTAGACTCTGCATAGCTTGTTTTGCTTGATTTAGGAATTTATTTTCCATGTTTAAAATCCTCCTTTAGAATATTTTTCTTGCTCTTTCTTTTTTCGCTCAGCATCGCGAAAAGCGGGAGATTTTTTGTTCGACTTCTGATCATCACGTTTCGTTTGCTTATGATTCATCGATCGTTTCCTCCTTAAAAGCAAAATAAAAACCCTGAACATGCAAAGCACGTTCAAGGTTAGTTTGTTACATTATAAGCGTTCTATAATGGTAAATGTTTCTTATTTAATTTTTTGGAGTTAATATAGGTGTTTTTAAATTTAGGTATTCTTCTAAGAATTGTGCAACTCCATCTTCATAATTGGAGAGGGTGATTTGATTAGCCATCGTTTTGAGTTCATCAATACCATTCCCCATAGCAACACCTATACCGGCATAATCAATCATCTCAAAGTCATTATCTTCGTCACCAAAAGCGATTATTCTGTTTTTGGGAATGCCGTATTCTTCGGCAATCTTACGCACACCAATTGCTTTATGAAGATCTGAACGGATTACTTCAATTACGTGAAACGGTGCGCCCCATTTCCGGTGATCGATAATAGAAGCGTGTCGCTCTGTTAATACTTCTCTAATTTGATTCACTCGGTCATCATAAGGGTGAATTAAAACAGAAGAAGGATCCTTCTCAACTTTTTGCTTTAAATTTCCGATCACAGGTGGAGCATTTAGTCCTACTTTAAAGAAATCTGTAATAGCATGATTGTTTTCATATTCTATATAAACTTCATCCATAATCTCTGCTAAAATATTTTGAACTCCCACATCATAACAAGTATCAAATATATCGTGTGCCACATCACGTGGTAAAGGAGTATGCATATGATCCCAATCACCGATACGAGGGTGATGGATCAAAGCACCATTCATATTTACGATTGGTGTATCCAAATCCATTTGATAATAAAATTGTTTACTAACACGAAATGGTCTACCAGTTGCAATTGCAACAACATGACCAGCTTCCCTTGCTGCTTTTATCGTTTCAAGCGTTCGTTCTGATACGATTTTCTCATCGTTTAGTAATGTTCCGTCTAAATCTAATGCAATTAAATGTTTCTCCATCTTTTCACCTCATTGTTAACGTCTCATTTGTATAGTATATGTTTGCATTATTTATTGTTTTAAAAAAAATCATATTATACAATTATACCACCAGTTTATTTTTTTGTCATGACTACACTGTTAGGATTTTGTAAATTGCTAATTGGCTTAAGATAATTTATTATTGTAATAAAGTGTTTAGGAGGCAAAATGAATGTCAATTGTTATTGAAAGAAACATAATTGAACATATACCAGCTTTAGTTATACATGACCAGGAACAACAAGCTGCTCCATTACCAGTGGTGATATATTTTCATGGTTTTACTAGTGCAAAAGAACAAAATCTTTCGATCGCTTATTTATTAGCTGAACAAGGGTATCGTGTCGTTTTACCGGACTCTCTTCACCATGGAGAAAGACGAGGAGACGTTTCTGACAATCAAGTACAATTTGATTTCTGGAAAATCGTAAATCAAAATTTACAAGACTTACCAAAGCTGTACGAATGGTTAAATGAAGCAGCTTTGTTAGAGAAAAATCGTTTAGCTGTTGCAGGTACAAGTATGGGTGGCATTACTACCGCAGCTGCACTAACCCAATATGATTGGATTAACGCTTCAGCAATTATGATGGGATCTGCTAAACTGGAAGACATGGCGAAGAATTTGCTAAAAGGAATGGAAGAGCAAGGGATTGAAATTCCCCTTTCTCAACAGGATATTGATGCCCAATTGGCTGGACTGAAGATGATCGACTTTTCTAATCAATTAGAGAAATTAGCTGACCGTCCGCTCTTTATATGGCATGGTGACCGTGATCCCGTTGTTCCTTACGCTCATGCGGAAGAACTATATCAATCCTTATCTGAAACTGGAGCGAAGGAACAAGTTACGTTTGTACGTGAAGCGAATCGTGATCATAAAGTTAGCAGGGATGCGATGTTACAGTTACGTAACTGGATGATTGCATATGTTTAGAGCTTTTTATACTTTAAAATTATTATAAAACATGTTTATAATAAGGGAGAGAACCTTTGAAGGAGGAACTATCAATGGATAAAGAATTAGAAGAAAATCTCTGGGGTGCGATGGAGAACGTAATTGATCCGGAACTAGGGATTGATATCGTGAACCTTGGTTTAGTTTACGGCATAGATTTAGATGATGCAGGCGTTGCAACAGTTACTATGACATTAACTGCGATGGGTTGCCCGTTAGCCGCTACTATTGAACAAGATGTAAAAGATGCTTTATCAGAACTACCTGAAGTAGATGATGTAGAAGTAAATATTGTATGGAATCCGCCTTGGACAAAAGATCGCATGTCACGATATGCGAAAATTGCACTTGGTATTCCAGACTAAATAAACGAAAAAATCCTACTCGGCTAATATTACCGGGTAGGATTTTTATTATGTGCTTTCAGGTTTACATCCATAAATGTTGCACTATATCCATAAATCATGTGCCTTATCCATGAGAATTTATTTTTATCCGGAAAAGTCAATCATTTATCCACGAAACTCAGTATAAATCCTTGGATATCCACGAATCTTTCTTTTTTTCGATTAAGTCCATATAATTGTGTAAAAAGAAAAGGGTCTCATCAATCCTTATGTTACAATGTTTTCACCGTAAAAACATAACAGGAGGAATTGATGATGACCCAACTTCATATTAACGTAGATTACGAGGAATTGAAAGCAGAGCTGATGGAGTCGAATCTCGGAGCCGTATCGAAATCATATATCGTCATTATGATGAACGCTTACATGGAGATGGAGCGAGATCAATACGTACAAACAACGAAATATGAACGACACATGGACCGACAAGATTACCGCAATGGCTACTATTCCCGGGACTATGTCACAGGTT
>NZ_AUHI01000008.1 GCF_000423105.1 Halalkalibacillus halophilus DSM 18494
GTTCAAGAAAGTAGATCTCATTATCTTAGATGAAATGGGTTATATTCCATTCAGTAAAGATGGAGCGGAGCTTCTGTTTCAGTTGATCACAGACTGGTATGAGCAGAAAAGTCTTATCATCACTTCTAATTTAGAATTTAGCCAATGGAATCGCATTTTTGTTGATGCAAGACTGACTGCTGCATTGGTGGATCGTGTGATTCACCATGCGCATATTCTAAGTTTCACCGGCAACAGTTATCGTGTCACACACGCACTATCGAATTACCCATCATAAAATATGGGCTGGCAATGTTCTCGAATTTCTTTTGCATTTTTATCAAGTTTTCTCTTGCAAAATACAATAATCACTTTAATCAAGTTTTTCATTAAAAAGAGCTCTATTGCTGCATCTCAGAACTTTTTATATGATATTAATAAAAACGGAGGTGAGCATCATTTGAATAAGTTACCATTAACAAAGCCATCTAACCTTATACTACTTGAAGAGATCTTACTAAGGTTACCTAGGAAGCATTTAAACTATGGAATTATTGAAAGTGAATTTTTAAAGGTTAGAGCTGGATACCTTGGTGAGAAATCCATTCCCTATTACCTTAATATCCTCGACCTTTCTAACGCTAATATCTTTCATGGTCTAAGACTACCTGCTCCGAATAATTACTTTCAAATCGATGTTTTAATTGAATTTGATAAATTTCTTCTGCTGATTGAAGTAAAGAACATTAAGGGATTAATCAAGCTTGGTCAGCACCCTGACCAGATGACTCAAACTATAAACTCACACACTAAACCTTTTGACGATCCCCTCTCTCAAGCAAAAATTCAATCCTATCATTTAACTAATTTTTTATTAAAACACAAAGTCCCGCAGAAACCGATTCATACTATTGCCGTTTTTAGTCACAAAGAAGTAATTCTTGACCTTGATATCGAAAACCCTAATTATATTCGCTCCATTCAATTACCTAACTTCATCACTAACTTAAAAAATGATTACGTTTCAAGTCACCTTTTACCTTCGAATGAGATATCTAAGATACTTCTCTCCTCCCATTCGCCAAAACAATACAATCTATCAAACTATAATTTAACTAAAGAAGACCTTCAAACAGGCGTCATCTGCACTAAATGCGATACTCTTCCTATGAAAAGAATAAATAGAAAGTGGTCATGCCCCAAATGCAACTATCAAAGTCGGTCTGCTCATGAAAATTCACTTAAATCCTACAAGATTTTAATAAATAATAAAATTTCAAATAAAGAAGCTCAAAAATTTCTTCATATCAACTCTACTACTTCATACAAAATTCTTAATCGATATACACAATCTAAAATTGGGGCTAATAGAGGAAGATACTACCTCCTCCCTTAACTCTCATCCAACATCAACTTCAAATATCGTTCAGCATCATCGGCTAGCCTTCCCGCCTCGAGTTGATTGTAATATTCGATTACTTGGTGAACCAACTTAATCCCTTCTTCCTTTTCACCTAATCGAATCAAGTACATTCCTTTCATTTGCTTAACTATTAGCCGAATATCTAAATCACGCTCACTACAAGTTTCTTTTAAAGAAGTTAGAAAGTATTCAAATGTTTCGTGATCCACTTGATAGTCTTTTATATTAACTGGTCCTAGCAATCGAAACAGTGTGTTTGTAAGGATGGATTGGTATTGTTTTTTATAAAAATCATTTCTGTAACTCGCTCTTTTGGAAACGTTTTTAGAAAGAACAACTACCATTTCTTCTGGCATATTTAATATGGTTGAAGCGTAAAGACGAAGTTCATAATTACCCCAAGCTTCCGTCTCGAATAAGTAGTTAAAAAGGTGGGTCGGTTCTTCATCTTGATCAATGTTTTCATTAGTTAAAATGCGTAGACGGATAGTTACTACATCCATATGACAGCGATAATAAATTAGGTTTGTTTCTTTCCAAAATTTCTCTTGTTTCCTATATAATCTTTTCAGCCATTCTACATCATCATAAAAATAAGCTTGCTCTACATCATCAAAAAATTTATTAAACCAACCTTCTTCTCCTTGTTTAGAAATATAAACAAATTCTTCCATAGTCATCATCAAATTCCCTAGTAATTTTTCCAATGTTGAAAAGGAGATATCCGATTCTCCTCGTTCAAATTTTGATAGAAATGATACCGATAGTTCATCTCCTGCTACTTCTTTTAACGTTTTGCCTTTATGTAATCTTACTTCACGGAGCTTTTTGCCGTTCTTCATGTTTAAACTCCTCCTTTCAAAAATTCCACTATATGAAAATTTTATCACATAAGACTCTTAGACGATTTAACATAGAAAAAAAGGGGGGCAAAATAATGATGAATCATTTTATCGTTCAAAACGTAAAGACTTTAAATTTTGATACCGAGCGCTTTGAAAAGAAAGATATTGAAATCAAAGATGGTGTAATTAAAAAGGTAGAAGAAAAAATAAATCAATCACTACCAACTATCGATTGTTCGAATCAGTATGTGATTCCTGGATTAATAGATATGCATGTACATATTAAGTCAGGATTTGCGCATGATTTTTTAGCAGCTGGAGTAACCACCGTTAGAAACACAGGTGGGAACGTGTTGGAATTGAAGTCACTAATAGAAGCAGAGCCAACTGCACCTATTCCAAGAGTTTTTTCTGCTGATCGAATCATCGATGGTCCTCCCGGTTTATGGGGTGATACTAGCCCGTGGAATTACGTAACATCTGATGAAACAGAGGCAATCTTAGAAGTTCGAAGACAAGCTGAAACTGGGGCCAACTTAATCAAAGTTTATGGATTATTAGAGAAGGATTTAATGAGAGCTGTGGTAGAAGAAACTTCAAAATACAATTTACCTGTCAGTTGTGACTTAGTTCAATCAAAGGAAATAAATTGTGTAGAAGCTGCTCGTTTAGGCGTGAAGTGGAATGAACATGCTGCTGGTGTTATACAAGCGCTTGGTTACAACTCGCTTACCTCATGGGATGGTCTATTTGTGGAAGAAAAATTATATCCTATCGCCCAAGAATTGATAGATCACAAAGTCATCCTCTGTCCTACAATGACCTTATTTGATCAAATGAATAAATATCCTAGTGTGTGGAATCCGCTTAAGGAGAACATAAATGAATCCTTGATCAATCAATGGAAGATGATTAGTCAACATAAAGAAAGTCTCAACCTGAGTGCAAAACTTACATCGATTAATCAAGCATTTTCTAGAATCTATAAACAATTAGGAGGAACAGTAGTTGCTGGTACTGATTCACCTGCTGGTATTTACACATGGCCAGGCTATGCTTTACATCGTGAACTAGAGTTGTTTGTTCAAAATGGATGGTCAAAAATAGAAGCTATTAAAAGTGCCACGGTTGATGCTGCAACCTCTATGGGAATACATGACTCAGGATTAATTGAACCCAGTTATAAAGCAGATTTGATTTTTCTCAAAGGGAATCCATTAAAATGTATCCAACAAACACAGTCTATAAATCAAGTGATGAAAGGAGGTAGACTATACTCTCAGGAAGAAATATTAAAAAATAAACCTTCTGAATCAGAAACAGTTCAATCTATGAAAGAATTTCTAGACGTATTTCACTCCCAAGTTAATGAATCATGGTACGAAGAGTTAATTAAAATTTTATAAAAAAACACCACGCCCCATCCCAGGTGTGGTGTCTACTAAATTCTATTAAACTCTCCCAGGCAATGGTGCATTCTCAGAAACTAATTTCTGATCACGCAACTCTTTCCAAAATGCTACTGGTATATCTGAGTTTAATGCATCTAAATTTTCTTTGATTCGTTCAGGTCGAGTTGTACCAGGTATGACTGCTGCAACTGCTGGGTGTGCTGCTGAGAATTGTAAGGCAGCAGCGATCACATCTACTTGGTGCTTCTCAGCGATTTGATTCAAGTGTTCCACATGAGAAGTCACGTCTGATGGTGCTTCCTGGTATTTATAATGATCTCCTCCTGCAATGACACCAGAGCCGAATGGAGCTCCGACCACAATTCCAACTCCTTGTTCTTCCGCTTTTGGCATCAAGCGTTGAAGTGCATGCTCATGGTCAAGAAGGGTATAGCGAGTAGCTTGTAAGCTAATGCCTGGGTTTGCGTTTTCTAGGTCTAATGTGATTTCAATTGGTTCTGTTGTATTAACTCCAAGACCCCAATCTTTAATCAAACCGTCTTCTTTCATTTGCTTCAATACTTGAAAAGCACCAGTTCTTGCTTCTTCATATTTCGCAAGCCACTCATCTCCTTGAAAGTCTGGAGAAATATCGTGTACAAACACATAATCTAATCGGTCCGTTTGCAGACGCTCAAGACTCTGTTCAATCGAACGGCGTGTTCCTTCTGCTGTATAATCATCTGTTACTTTATTTTTGCGGCCGAATTCAAATAGCCCTTCTTTTTCTTCTGTTTCGTCTTCTATTACACGACCAACTTTCGTACTTAACACATAATCATCGCGGTTATATTTTGATAATACTTCACCTAAACGGCTTTCTGCTAGACCTGCTCCATAAAACGGTGCAGTGTCAAAATAGCGAATACCATGATCCCACGCAGCTTGTACCGTGGCCTTTGCTTCATCTTCTGGAATATCTCTAAACATATTGCCTAACGGAGCTGTTCCGAAGCCAAGTTTTCCATCTTGTTTTAAGTTAATCATTTCTTTTCATCCTCCTCAGGAATGCATATTAAAAGTTATGCTTCCTATAGACATTTATATCTACCCAACTAATGGGCCTTCTTATGTAATTGCCGTTATTTTTTAGAAGTAAACATCTGTATACGCTTTCAGAAGGGATTTTCAATAGAATTACTTTATGCAAAAAATAAAACGCAGGCAAATGCCCACGTTTATTTTCGTTCAAAATCATATCCGCGTTCTTCTAATAATTCCAATACGTTATCTTCTCCAAAAAAGTGAGCCGTTCCAGCAGCAATTAAAATTTTACTTGCATCATGATTTTCAATTGTGTCTTCAATAGAATCTGCCATGCCTTGATCGCGTTCAAACAACAACCGATTCACATAATCTTCCTCGATTTCAGGGTTTTCTGCATCTTCCTCAACTTCTCGAGATACACCTATAAAATCCTCTTCCCCTGCTCGCCATGCTTTTAACATATCACTTAAGTCTTCTATTTGTTCATCCACGGAACGCGAAAGATTTTGTTCTAACGTATATAATTGAGAATCCATATCTCGTGTGTATAGTTGATCTATTAAATCATCATAGCTTTCTAATTCACCAATTTCTGTATCGTCAGAAACATTATCATATAAATATTCTTCTACACCATGGTCATAACTGTATTCAGATTCAGTTAAGATATGTTGAGCAAAAAGTTCCTCAACCATCCAAGGCTGGAACGAGTTCACCATATCAAAAGTGAGCATATTACTCTGAGCAACTTCTCGTACTTGATCTATTTGCTCTTCATTTAAGTAATCATCTAACCTCTCTCCCCCTTCTAAATACATATATTCACGTTGTTTTTCTGCCATTTCCATCAGCGCACTCTGATCAGACATATCAATTTCTGTCATTAAATATTCCGCATCAGAAATGGCGTCTTCAATTTCATCTCGAAGCGGGTACATATCCTCTTCCCCAGCATGGATCGTACCTAGTATGTACACTTCCTTATCATTGTGCTCCCCTTCCCAGAAAAAGCCTTCACTTTCTTCCGGCACTTCAAGATCTTCAATACTTTCGGGTTCACTTTGACACGCACTTAAAATCATTACCATCATAATAGAACTCCATAACAACTTCTTCATTAACGCTTACCTCCCTTATTTTCGTTCGAAATCATAGCCACGTTCAGCTAATAGGTCAATCACGTTTTCTCTACCAAAAAAATGGGCAGTTCCAGCTGCAATTAAAATTGTATCTGCATCATGGTTTTCGATCGCATCTTCAATGGAATCGGCTATATTTTCGTCACGCAAAATTAACCAACGATTAAAATAATCCTCTTCAAATTCCGCATTCTCTGCATCTTCATCCACTTCCCTTGAGAAATCACGAGCTTCCTCTTCACCCGCACGCCAACCATCTATGGCGTGATTAAGTTCGTTAATCGTTTCTTCAAAAGGGACCGAGAGAGCTTGTTTAAGGTCGTAAAACTGTCCCTCGATATCGGGATTATAGAGAATCTCCTTTCTTTCAATAGGATCTTCTAAACTTCCAATTTCCGTTTCTTCTGGTATATTTTCATATAAATACTCTTCCACCCCTTGATTAAATGAGTAATCAGTTTCATTAGCAATAAATTGCTCGAATAACCCATAAATCATATGTGGTTGAAAAGTGTTTGCAGTTTCAAATTTTAAATTATTATTGGCTTCAACTATTTCACGAACTCGCTCTAACTCCTCCTCGTTCAAATGATCTTCTAATTTCTCATTGTCTTCTAAGTACATATTTTCACGCTCAAATTGACTTAATTCTTCTCGAACATCAGAGTCAGTAATATGAATTTCTTTCAAAAGGTAATCTGTGTTTGCAATAACCTCTTCAATCTCATCTCGCAACGGATACATCTCTCGTTTACCCGCATGAATTGTACCTAATATGTACACTTCCTTGTCATTATGCTCCCCTTCCCAAAAGAAGCCTTCACTCTTTTCAGGAACTTCTATATCTTCAATGCTTTCTTGCTCATTTTGACAAGCACCTAGAAGTATCACTATCATAATCAAACCCCACAAAAATTTCTTCATTAAAGTTTATCTCCCTTATTTTCGTTCGAAATCATAGCCACGTTCAGCTAATAGGTCGATCACATTATCCTTACCGAAAAAATGAGCATAACCTGCAGCAAATAAAATTGTCTCCGCTTCATGGTTCTCAATAGCATCTTCAATGGAGTCCGCTATGTTTTCGTCGCGGATAAATAGCATCCGATTTACGTAGTCTTCTGCAGCTTTTGCATTCTCTGAATCCATATCAATTTCTCGTGATAGATCTATAAATCTTTCTTCCCCTGCACGCCAAGCTTTTACAGATTGGTTCGTTTCTTCTAAAATTTCCTCAATTGGCGTCGAAAGAAGTTTTTTCAAGTGATAAACCATCCCTTCGATATCTGGGCTTCTAAGAATGTCGATTTGCTCAATAGGATCTTCTAAGCTACCAATTTCCGTTCCTTCTGGTATATTTTCATATAAATACTCTTCCACACCTCGATTGAATGAGTAATCGGATTCTTTATAAAGAAAAAGATTGTATTCATCTCTCACTGCCCACGGTTGCATTGAATTCGCCATATCAAACGTCAAATTATTATTTTCAACCATATGACGTAATCTTTCTAATTCTTCCTCATTCAATTGATCTGATAACCTTTCATCTCCCTCCAAGTAAAAGTTTTCTTTCCTTAGTTCATTTATCTCTTCCTGTAAGTCCGGATCATCTATATATGTTTCTGTCATCAGGTAATCCGTACTTGCGATCACCTCTTCCACTACATCTCTCAACGGATACATCTCTTCCGCCCCCATATGAATCGTACCTAATATGTACACTTCCTTATCATTATGTTCCCCTTCCCAAAAGAAGCCTTCACTTTTTTCAGGAACTTCTACTTCTTCAAGGCTTTCCGGCTCACTTTGACAAGCACCTAAAACGATCAATGATAACAATGGAATTAAAAATATTTTTTTCATCTGCACACCTCTTGGATTCGTTATGTAAAACTAAACTAAAAGTAAGACCAAACTCGCAATAATCGTTAACAAACTTGATGCAAAATAAGGGCTGACTGGAGAAACGAATTCTTCTTGGGAACTATTTCTAGGTTTATATCCTCCAAAAATCCCTGCGAGCGTACTTACTTCTCCAGCAGTAGATACTTTTCCGCCATATGTAAAGAAACAAGATATTATTCCAACCATAAATATAGCATTTACAGGACTAAAACTAGTAAAATGGAGAACAGCCATACAAATCCCGCCGAGTATTACTAGTGAAATCCCCAATTTTAATAAAAAGATCCTCATAAAACTCCCCCATAAAAATAATTATATTCAGTGTAATAGAAATGTAACACCTTTTCAATATTTTCTAATAATTTCTAGGGAGGGCTTATTTTGAATAAAGCAATCGTATTTCATAGTGGAGGGAAAGATTCTATGTTGGCGCTACATAGAATTACTCATCGCGAAGATTTTGAAGTGGTCCGTTTAGTTACCACCATAAACAAAGATGAAAAACGATCAAGTGTCCATGCGATCCGGGAGCAATTAATTGATCTACAAGCAGAAGCATTACAATTACCACTTGAAAAGATCTATTTACCAGCTGCACCTTCTAATGAAATCTATCAATCTGCTTTAGCTGAGGTATTCCAAAATGCTGAAGAAGAAGGTGTTACTCATTTAGTATATGGGGACATCCATTTAGAAGATATTCGGGCTTTTCGTGAACAACAGCTCTCCGACTACAACTTGAAGCCGATTTTTCCTTTATGGGAAGAACCTACGAATAAACTAATGCAGGAATTTTTAGATTTAGGGTACGAGACACTCATCACTTCTATTGACCCGAGTAAAGTTCCTGAGAAATTTCTCGGTAAAAGATTATCTAAAAGTACAGTAGAAGAACTACCAAAGGACGTAGATCCCTGCGGTGAAAATGGGGAATTCCACACATTTGTCGTCGACGGGCCATTATTTAACCAATCTTTATCAATAGAAGTGATTCACGACATCACAAGTGATGGCTTTTACAAGCATGTCGATTTGAACCTCTAAATAAAAATAGCTGGAAACCTATTATTCAGGCTCCAGCTATTACTTCCTTACCTATTTTCCATCCAATCAGGTTTACCAAACCCTTCGAACTCTTCATCTATGATCTCTTCAAATTCTTCACTTTCAATAACTTCAACTATATCCTCTACATATTCCTCTTCTAAATCTTCCGTGTTCACGACTACCCGATTACGGTAATCATCAGGCATTTCCTCTAAAGCAATCGCATCTAGTAAATCAAGATCGGCATCTAGTGCATAATTTCCTGGAACTGCGGAGAGATCTTCACTCTCTACTAGTCTTGGAAGTTGAGCCGCTTCTACTTCTGTAATTTCTAAATTTAAAGGATTTTCTTCGATATCAGTTGTATCTGCACGTAAAGCGTCAATTTCGTCACTGATCGTAATTAGTCCTTCATCTTGCAGCATGATCAATGTTCGAGCTAAGTTAGTAGGATCATTCGCAATTGCGAGAGTGCTTCCTTCTTCAATATCATCAACCGAATCATACGTTTCTGAATAAAGTCCCATCGGAGCTGTAGGAACAATAATTACTTCTGATAAATCTAAATTATTTTCTTCTGCGAAAGAGTCCAAGTAGATTTTATGTTGGAATAAATTCGCATCAATCTCTCCATTTGCTAACACATTATTCGGTTGTACATAATCAGTAAATTCTTGGTTATTCACTTCATACCCTTTCTCTTCCAGTAAAGGTGCGATGGCGTTATTTACCATGTCTGAATACGGCCCCACTGTTGCACCAAATTCAATTGTGCTGTCTGATTCCGTACCACCTCCATCATCACTGGAAGAATCATCTCCACATGCTGAAATAATAAGTGTAGTAATAAGTACGATGAATAATAATGTAAATTTTTTCATATTAAACTCCCCTTTAATTTTTTAGCGTTTATCTACTGCTTTTGAAATATAATCTCCTAAATATTGAATGAACTGAACAAGTACAACTAAAACGATAACGGTAGTGAACATGACGGTATCATCGTACCTGTAATAACCATAACGAACAGCTAAGTCCCCTATACCACCGCCACCTATTGTCCCAGCCATTGCCGAGTACCCGATTAAACTAATTGCCGTAATTGTCAATCCACTGATTAAACCTGGTTTCGTTTCTGGTAAAATAATGTCTTTAATAATCAACCACGGAGAAGCACCTGTTGCGATCGCAGCTTCAATTACTCCTTTATCAATATCCCTCGCAGCCGCTTCTACAATCCTTGCATAAAAAGGAATCGCAGCAACAGATAAAGAAACAGATGCTGCATAAGGGCCTATTGTAGAGCCAAGTAAGATTTGAGTTACTGGAAACAAGAACACCATCAATATAATAAATGGTACCGAGCGAACTAAATTCACAATTACTCCAAATACTGTTTTTAACGTTTTATTCTGTAGAAAATTATTTTGGCTGGTGACATATAAAAGAATTCCTATAGGTAGTCCTAATATTAATGCAATGGTCAGTGAGATTCCTACCATAATCAGCGTTTCAAGAAAGGCGTGATTCAGCTCAGGTAATATTTCAACGATGCGTTCCATGTTGAATCACCTCCACATGCTTTAAACGTTTATATAAGTAGTCAATTGCTTGGTCGACCTCTTTCTGCGTCCCTTTTAACTCCATGATGAATACGCCAAGTGGAACATCTTTAATATAGTCGACTTTTCCATGTAGGATATTACCAGTCACTTGATTGTTCTGAAGCATATCAGATACCACGGAATCACTCGCTAAGCCATCTATGAATTTAAGTTGAACAACAGTTCCTGTGCATTCTTTCCTAAGTTTGTCTGGTAGATTAATATCTAAAACTGTTGCAATAAACTTTTGAGTCAATTCATTTTTAGGTTGGGAAAAGATCTTATAAGTGGATGCTTGCTCCACAATCCTTCCATCTTCCATCACGGCACATCGATCACAAATTTTCTTAACTACTTCCATTTCGTGCGTGATTAGTACGATCGTGATTCCAAGTTCTCGATTGATTTTTTGAAGTAAGTTCAAAATGGATTGAGTCGTATTCGGATCAAGTGCAGATGTAGCTTCGTCACATAATAGTACGCTTGGGTTATTTGCGAGTGCCCTTGCAATACTTACCCGCTGCTTTTGTCCCCCACTTAATTGAGCTGGGAACTGATCAACCTTATCTTCAAGGCCGACAAGTCTTAGCAATTCCGTAACTCTTTCCTTCCACTCTTGCTTTGGCACCCCTGCAGCTTTTAACGCAAAACTTACATTCTCATATACGGTCTTAGAAGATACCAAATAAAAGCCTTGAAAAATCATCCCAATCGACTGCCTTGCTTCTCTTAATTCCTTTTGAGGCAGTTCTAGCAAGTCGGTGTCATTTATGTAAATTGAACCGGATGACGGCCGCTCTAGTAAATTTAAACATCTTAGCAATGTACTTTTACCTGCACCGCTATAACCAACAATTCCGAAGATCTCGCCTGCATCGACTTCAAACGAAACATCTTCCACACCAATGACATCGCCTGTTTTCAAATGAAATACCTTATTCAACTGCTCTACTTTAATCATATTCCCACCCCTTTCTTTTTCTGTATTGTATAGACTGTTCCTGAAAATCGAGAGAAGCGATTGAATCAAAAAAGCTCCCTTTCGAAGTGAAAGAGAGCTTAAATAGAACGATATCTACTTTACTCTTATCTTCCAGAACGAAACATTCTGCAGGAAGTAGCACCACTCCACATAGGAAGGTTGCTGTGGCATCAAAGGGCCTGTCCCTCAGCCACTCACGATAAGAATCGATTGTGTATTTAATTGGATGAAGCTTTAAGTTGATAGGTTTTATCATAATAGTGCGTCAAAGAAAAGTCAATAAGATTATCAAAAAAGATTTAATTTTTCGATTCGTTTGATAGCTTCTTCTAGTCTTTCCGGGGTTTCTAATAATCCAATTCGTACATAACCTTCTCCATATTGGCCAAACCCATTACCAGGCGCTACAACTACATGCGCTTCTTTTAAAAGTAGGTCCGCAAATTCCTCTGATGTATAACTAGGAGGAATGGACAGCCAACAGAAAAATGTTCCTTTTGGCGCATCCACTTTCCAACCAATCTTGTTAGCTGCGTGAACAAAAGTATTTCGTCGTTCTTCATACAAGTTAAGTAAATCAGTTACTGGGCTTTGATCACCAAGAAGCGCTTCCTTTGCAGCTTCTTGAATAGCTCCAAATAAACTGACATACAAATGATCTTGAAGTAAATTAATATGTTCGATAATGGAGGGATTTCCAACTGCGAAGCCAACCCTCCATCCAGCCATATTATACGTTTTTGATAAGGTATAGGTTTCCACCCCTACTTCCTTAGCTCCCTCTGCTTGTAAAAAACTAGTCGGTTGACTGCTATCGAACCCAACTGCTCCATAAGCAAAATCATGTACAACAGCAAGATTATGTTCTTTGGCAACAGAAACCGTCTCATCGAAAAAGCTTTCACTCGCAACGGCAGAAGTGGGATTGTTTGGGTAATTTAAGTACATTAGTTTTGCTTGGCTTAGTGATGCTTTTCCTATTACCTCGTAATCTGGTAAGAAATTATTCTTTTCTAAAAGCGGCATGAAGGAAGGACGAGCACCGGCTAAAGCTATTCCGGATAAATAATCAGGATATCCAGGGTCCGGCAGCAGTGCTAGATCTCCTGGATTTAAAAGACATTGACTGATCTCAACTAATCCTGTCTTCGATCCGAAAAGGACTGCCACTTCGTGAGTAGGATCTAAATCCACATCGTAATTACGTTTATAAAAAGTTGCTACAGCTTCCTTTAGTTCTTGTTGTCCTCTAAAAGGAGAGTATTTGTGGTTTAAAGGATTTTCTGCGGACTTTTGTAAAGAATCTATGATGTGATTTGGCGTTGGTTGATCGGGGTTACCTTGGCCAAGATTAATTACATCATGTCCTTCATTTTTTAATTGCATCGTTTTTCTTACTAATTCTGCAAAGAACTGTTCCGGTAGTCTCTCTAACATTTGTGAGGGGCGGAATTCCATGCTCAAACCTCCCTAATTTTGCGGTTTAGTTTTCTCAAAGCTTATCTACTTTTTCACAACTTGTAAAGTGAATTTTTAAATTGACATCCTAATTGTTGGGTGACATAATCTATAATCAAACAAATCCACAGGTAAAAAGGAGTTTCCCTTTATGATTACATATCCAGTCAAAGGCGCACCAAATGCTTATCAGCTCGGTTATGGGGTGATACAACAATTAAAAGAATTAACTTCCCAACAACAATTACTTCATGGTTTTCTGATTCATGGGGATAAATCATGGGAAGCCGCAAAACCATTTATTCCTGAGGTCTCATGCACAAAAGAAAGCTATCAAAACCGGTGTACTAAATCAGAAGTAGAGCGCTTGAGCCAAGTGGCAAAAAACGCTTCAGCAGATTATATTATTGGGGTTGGTGGAGGAACGATCTGCGATTTAGCAAAAGCTGTAGGTAACCAAACGGGGCTTCCAGTCTTCTTGATCCCAACGCTCGCTTCCAATTGTGCGCCTTGGACACCTCTAAGCGTTTTTTATACAGAAAATGGCGACTTTGATGGATATGAAATATTCTCCACTGCTGTCCACCAAGTCTTAATTGATCCTGCACTCATCCTTACCTCACCAAAAGACTACCTATCCGCTGGCATTGGGGATACGATTGCGAAATGGTATGAAGCTGACGTACTTTCCAACCATTTAAACGAGCAACCCCTATCATTAGACATAGCCCTACATGCTGCGAAAATTTGTAGAGATGAATTGATTAAAAACGGAGAAAAAGCCCTCGTTGATCACGAAAAAGGAAATGTAACAAATGCTTATGTCCGTGTAATTGAAACGATCATATTAGCTGGAGGGATGGTAGGAGGATTTGGGGAAAAGTATGGTAGAATCGCTGCTGCTCACGCGGTCCACAATGGACTTACCCATTTGAAAGAAACAAGTAATGACTTACACGGAAATAAAGTTGCTTATGGAATTTTAGTTCAACTAGCTTTAGAAAATAACTTAGATGAAATTCGTAACATGAGGCAATTTTATTCAAACATTGGGCTTCCTACAAAATTAAAAGACTTGAATATTACTGAGTTTGATGAGGAGATGTTATATACTGTTGCAAAGGCAACGGTCAAACCTGGTGAATCCATTCACCTCATGGGAATAAGTGACGCTTCCGATGTTGTAAACGCAATAAAAACGGTTGAAAGTATAAATCAAGAAAAGTAGTTCGTTATCCAGAAAAGCTGCGTCATATCCAGAATTCTCCTCGTTTATCCACGAGAAATTTTTTATATCCAGAATTATGAAGTGGATATCCAGAAATGTCGCGTATATATCCATAAAAAGTAAAATTTATCCACAAATCTCTTTTCGCATGCAATAGTTACTTGTACTTGCTACCTTTTAAAATGAAAAAACTCCAGCCGCGGCTGGAGTTTTCCTGTCTATTAAAGCATTTCTGAAATTGTTTTTCCTTGTAGGAAGTTGTAAAGGTAGCCAGGTCCACCTGCTTTGGAGTCTGTTCCTGACATGTTGAAACCGCCAAATGGGTGATATCCAACGATTGCTGCTGTACAACCACGGTTAAAGTATAAGTTACCTACGTGGAAGTCTTCACGAGCGATTTCTAAGTGGTTGCGGTTATTTGAAATAACTGCACCTGTTAGACCGTAATCTGTGTTGTTCGCAATATCAATTGCTTCGTCGAAGTTCTTCGCTTTTGTGAATGCAACAACTGGTCCGAAGATTTCTTCTTGCATGATTCGTGCTTCTGGATCCACATCTGCGAAGATTGTTGGATCAATGAAGTAACCTTTCGAATCGTCACTGTTTCCACCTTGGACTAGCTTACCTTCTTTTTTACCAATTTCGATATAATCTGTGATCTTATCAAACGCACCTTGGTCTGCAACTGGTCCCATGAAGTAATTCTTATCTGAAGTATTACCTACATCAAGATCCTTCGTTAACTCAATAGCACGCTCTAATACTTGATCGTACACATCTTCATGAATCACTGCGCGTGAACAAGCAGAACATTTCTGTCCTTGGAAGCCAAATGATGATTGTACAATAGATTGAGCAGCAAGTTCGAGATCAGCTTCGTTATCGACAACGATTGTATCTTTTCCGCCCATCTCAATTACAGTACGCTTCAGCCATTTTTGACCTTCTTGTACTTTACCAGCTTTTTCGAAGATTCCTGTACCAACATCACGAGAACCTGTGAAGCTAATGAAACGCGTTTTCGGATGCTCTACAATGTAATCTCCTACTTCTTTACCGCTACCAGGAATGTAGTTGATTACACCTGGAGGCATACCTGCTTCTTCAAGTACTTCCATCAGCTTATAAGCAATAACTGGTGTCGCACTAGCTGGTTTTAATAGTACTGTATTTCCTGCAACCATTGGAGATACTGCAGTACCACACATAATTGCGAATAGGAAGTTCCAAGGAGATACAACTAGTCCAGCTCCTAATGGAATATATTCGAATCGGTTGTTTTCCACAACACGACTATTTATTTCGTGACCTTCATTAATTTCTAGCATTTGACGCGCATAATATTCTAAGAAGTCAATTCCTTCTGCAATATCTGCATCTGCTTCTTTCCATGGCTTACCGCCTTCTTTAATGATCCAAGCGTTAAACTCATGCTTACGTCTACGAACGATTGCCGCAGCACGGAATAGGATGTCTGCACGTATTTCTGGGCGAGACTTTCTCCACCACTCAAATGTTTCGTTCGCTACGTTCAATGCTTTCTCAGCTAATTCTTGATCAGCTTTTGATACGCTACCTACAACTTCGTCTTTCTTTGCAGGATTGTATGAAACGATGCGCTCATCTGTATAAATGTGTTCACCGCCAATAATTAATGGATAATCTTGACCTAACTCCTTTTCCACTTGCTTAAGGGCGTCTTCTAAAGCTTTTGCATTCTCTTTTATAGAGAAATCTGTAAATGGTTCGTGTTTGTACGGTTGTACCATGAATAAAAGCCTCCTCTAAATACATGATTCACGCTAGTAATAGCGCTTCCACATAATATTTTAAACCAATAGTAGACCGTTATCAAATAAAAAATCAGAAAAGCTCGTTTGAGGGTAAGAAGCTTAGAGGAATTTTGCTGTAGAGGAAGGTTGTTTGCTGGCAAAACACGCTTTATGCCGGCAAACGAATTCTTTCGCCTGCAATCGGAAATGTATGCCGGCATTCAATTTTTCTCACCTGAATAAGAGGTCCAACCGCCCGAAAATCAATTCCTCCCGCCCGATTCGACTAAAACGCGAGTCATCCCCGAAAAAAACGCCCACTAGGCAAATAGTGGACGTCTAATCTTATTGATAAATATGATAAGTTGGCTCTTCTTCTCCAGCTTTACGAAAGAGAACACTCTCTTGTTGAGATGGGGATTCTAACGTAATTTCCACATCAAAATGGGCTGGGAATTGATCCATTATAATTGTCGAGAGGTGCTGTGTGAAACCTATCACCTCTTGCTTACTATGGAATTCAATTGGGATATTAATCGACAACTCATTCAAGGTGTCATCAACATAAAATCCTTTACCAATTACACCTGTATAATTAGGGAAATATTCCTCTACTTCTCGTGTGAACTCTGCCATCATTTCCGAATGCTCATGATGATCTTCATCTGCTTCGTTAGATGGGAAAAGAACATACTTCTCATCTACCGATTCCCACTCGCCTGTTTGCATATCATTCGGTTCTACAACGGTTTTAGCTAGAAAATTGCCTGGAACCATAGCTCCTCGATCATTTTCTTTATAAAGAGTAAGTAAAATCGGAACATCTTGTAGTCCTTCCAAATTCCTCAATCTTTGAAGGACCGTATCAGCAGTCTCCTGGCCAAACTCCATTAAACGATCATCCCCGATGGTGGTAGTATAAGAGGGACCATCGGCAACGGAATAGCCATACTCTGAACGAAGCGCAATCGCAATTGCCACCCCGTTTAACTCTACTCGGTTATCTTCCCCATTCTCTTCACGCACTAAAAAGTTATGCTCTAATATATGAGAAAGGATTCGAGGGTTGTTTTCTTCTGCCTGCAGTTGCTCTTCGGTTGTAACTTCATCATCATCCACATCTACGCCAAGTGGTGGGTTTAATCCGCGCTGGACATCTGAGCGGGATAATTCTTCATTATCTTCAAGCATGTCATCGATTTCTTCTTCTGAAGCACCACGGTCTAACCATGTGTATAATAATTCACGGGAAACATATTGACCTTCTTGAAATAAATGATCTTCTGGGTCGAACACTTCCGTTGCATGACGGGTTAATCCTTGCTCTAATTCATTAATATCATAACGATTATAAATCTGATTTGATACTAGCCCTCGAGCAGCACCTGGTTGAAAAGGTAAGATGGTTCGATAATAATCATCTTCTAAACTATTTGCAGGAACAATCATACGTTGATCTTCCTGTGTTTCATCGGACTCTTGGATTACCTCTTCCTCTGTGTTGTATGTAGGGGCACAACCAGCAGCTAATAGTATCAAACCCAAGAGGAGATAACTTAACTTCCTCATCATTTCCCACTCCCTAAGCCTTTAAAGCTTCAATCATTTGTTGCTCATTCCAAACTTCTATATTTAGCGACTCGGCTTTTTCTAATTTAGACCCAGCATCTGCACCTGCAATTAGTAAATCAGTATTCTTACTAACACTGCCAGTAACTTTTCCGCCTAATGCCTCGATTTGTTTCTTGGCATCATTACGGGACATTTCATCTAATCTACCGGTTAATACAATGGTCTTATCGTAAAATTGCGAGTCCGTATCTGCCTCAAATACTTCCCCTAGATACGCCATATTCAGTCCTAACTCTTTTAATTCAGCAATTAATTCTTCTACTTGTGGTTTAGCGAAATAAGAAGCAATCGAAGAAGCCATTTTCTCGCCGATCTCATCAATAGATTTTATTTCTTCTTCGGATGCATTTTTTAAATCATCCATATGCTTAAACGCTTGTGCTAAAGTATCTGCCGCTTTATTGCCGACAAAACGTATTCCGAGTCCGAAGAGCAGTCTTTCTAAAGAGTTCTCCTTAGATGTATCTATTGCTTGTAATAAATTCGAAGCCGACTTCTCGCCCATACGTTCCATCGTTAACAGACGGTCCTTATCCAGCTTATATAAATCAGCAATTGTATGAATCAACTCATGATCAAACAATTGTTCAATGACTTTTTCACCTAACCCATCAATGTTCATCGCATTTCTAGAAACGAAATGAATTAATCCCTCTTTCAGTTGCGCCGGGCAATTCGGATTAATACAACGCCAAGCAACTTCTCCGTCTATTTTTGCAAGTTCACTATTACATTCAGGGCAGTTTTCAGGCATTCTGAAAACTTGCTCGTCCCCAGTTCGTTCTTCCGTAATAACCCGAACAACTTCCGGAATAATATCTCCTGCTTTTTTAATTACAACTGTATCATTAATGCGGATATCTTTTTCGACAATTAAATCTTCATTATGCAAGGATGCTCGTTGAACCGTTGTACCCGCAACCTGTACTGGTTCTAAAATGGCCGTTGGTGTAACTGCACCAGTTCTACCAATACTAAGCTCGATTTCCTTCACTTTCGTAATTGCTTCTTCTGCTGGAAATTTATAAGCAATGGCCCATCTTGGACTTTTTGCTGTGAATCCAAGCTCTTCTTGAAGTTCAATGGAATCCACTTTTATCACAATTCCATCTATTTCATAATCAAGATTCGCACGTTTTAGCGTCCAATCTTCTGTATATGCAATAACTTCTTCCATTGTATCAAAAGTTCGAGCTTCTTTGTTTGTTTTAAAGCCTAATTTTTCTAAATAGGACAATCGTTCACTGTGAGAAGAAGTCGTCGCAGCTTCCCACTCCCCTACACTATACAAGAATATATCAAGGTTACGCTTTGCTGCGATTTTCGGATCTAACTGTCGAACCGAGCCAGCAGCAGCATTACGAGGATTCGCAAACTTCTCTTCTCCATTCTTTTCACGCGCTTCATTTAGAGCTAAAAAAGATTTCTGAGGCATGAAAACTTCTCCGCGCACCTCAATCGCATTATTTTCAGCTATTCGAAGCGGGATATTTCTGACTGTCTTTAAGTTTTGAGTTATATCTTCACCTGTTTTACCGTCCCCTCGCGTTGCACCTTGGACAAATTCTCCATTTTCATATCTCAAAGAAACAGCTAATCCATCAATCTTCAACTCACATACATAACGAAAATCATCACCTACGCGCTCTCGAATCCGTCGATCGAAATCGCGTAAATCCTGTGAATCAAAAGCATTTCCAAGACTCAGCATTGGTACACGATGATTTACTTTCACGAATTTATCAAGCGGTTTTCCACCAACTCGTTGGGAAGGAGAGTCTGCAGTTAAAAGCTCTGGAAACTCCTCTTCCAGCTGAATTAACTCGTTCATCTTTTGATCATAAAAGGAGTCACTAACAGAAGGTTGATCCAGTACATGGTATTCCTCATTATATTGGTTGATTTCTTCACGTAAAGCTTCGAGTTGTTGTTTCGCTTGTTCCTGGTTCATCGACTGCCCACCTCGTTATTCTACTTTTTCAATTGGAGCGAATTGACCTAGTAATCGTTTGATCCCTCTTGGTGCCGGAAAAGCGATATCTAACTCTACTTCTTCGCCACTTCCTTCTACTTTCACAACTGTTCCTTCGCCCCACTTCTTATGTTTCACCTTGTCTCCTACTTGATAATCAGATGAAGGAGCTGTCGTTTTCATCTTTTGAGCTTTTCGTTTAAGCTTATGGCTTTCTTCTTTCTGACTCGATCCAACTAAGTCATTAAAGGCATCTTCTAAAGAATCATTTCCAAATGAGCCCGCTAACACGCCTTCTTGTTCCAATAAGTCAGTAGGAATTTCCTCAATAAATCTACTCTTCTCATGGAATTGCGTCCGCCCGAAAATTGTCCGCATCGTTGCATAGGATAAAAACAATTGCTTCTCTGCGCGTGTAATTCCTACATATGCTAATCGTCGCTCTTCTTCCATTTCTTCTTGATCAAAAATCGAACGGCTATGCGGGAAGATATTTTCCTCCATACCTATTAAGAATACCAATGGAAACTCCAACCCTTTTGCCGCGTGTAAGGTCATTAGTGTAACCTTTTTATCTGATTCATCTGTATTATCTAAATCTGAAATTAAGGCTAAGTCTGTTAAAAAAGTAACTAAAGACGGCTTTTCTTCTTCCGTCGCTTCTTCAAACTGTTTCGTTACTGTTTTAAACTCTTCTAAGTTTTCTAAGCGACCTTGAGATTCAATCGATCGCTCATTTTTAAGCATGAGTTCATAGCCTGTTCTCTCTAACACCTGATCGACTATTTCTGTAATCGTTAAAAACTCTTCTTGCTTTCTCCAATTTTCAATCATGCTTCGAAACGACTGAAGTTCTTGACCTGCTTTTTTACTCACACCAACTAAAGCAACATCACCCGTTGCTTCATACAGCGATAAATCATGCATTTCCGCATGCATCTGTAGCTTGTCGATCGACGTTTTTCCGATACCACGCTTCGGTACGTTTACAACACGCATAAAACTGATGTCGTCGTTTGGATTCGCAATCAATCTCAAATAAGCCAGTAAATCCTTAATTTCTTTACGGTCGTAGAATTTTGTTCCGCCAATAATTTGATAAGGAATATTTGATTTTACAAATACATCCTCCATGGCACGAGACTGGGCATTGGTTCGATATAAAATCGCCATCTCATCATAATCAAACTGACCTTCATGTTGCAGGGATTGAATTTGATCAATCACGTAACGTGCTTCCTGCCTTTCATCACTTGCTTGATATAACTTTAACTTCATGCCATCTGTATTTTCCGTCCACAGATTTTTGGGTTTACGAGAACTGTTATTTTCAATAATATCGTTCGCTGCTTGAAGGATCGTCTTCGTCGAACGATAATTTTGTTCTAAGTAAATGACGCGTGCTTTCGGATAGTCTTCTTCAAAAGATAAAATATTATAAATGTCTGCTCCACGCCATTTGTAGATCGACTGGTCAGAATCTCCTACCACACAAATATTTTGGAATCTTTCAGCTAACTTTTTCACTAACTCATACTGCGCTTTATTTGTATCTTGGTACTCATCCACATGAATATACTGGAAGCGATTTTGGTAATATCGCAAAACTTCCGGCACACGTTCGAATAAGAAGAATGTTTCCATAATTAAACTATCGAAATCTAACGCATCATTTTTACGTAAGATGGTTTGATACGTTTCATATAAAGAGGCAAGTTGCTCATCATGATAGTTATTTGCTTGCTGCTTCATCACTGCGGGAGTTATCAGTTGATTTTTGGCATTACTAATTGCTCCTAGGACAGCACGAGGGTCCATTTGTTTCGGGTCTATGTTTTGAATCCTAAGGGCTTCTTTCACGACTGTTTTCATGTCTGTTGCATCATAGATCGCAAAGTTACGATTTATTCCAATCCGGTCCCCATCCCGGCGAAGTATTCGCACACAAAGGGAGTGGAACGTTGACATGATGATATCCCTTGCTTCATCGCCAACTAACTTCTCCACACGATGCTTCATTTCTTTCGCCGCTTTATTCGTAAAAGTTATCGCTAGCACATTGTATGGCATAACTCCTTTTTCAGCCAGCAAATAGGCAATACGATGGGTAAGCACACGCGTTTTCCCACTCCCCGCACCTGCCATTACCAATAACGGACCTTCTGTATGTTTTACCGCTTCTTTTTGTTCTTTATTCATCGATTCTAATATTTCGTTCATTGTTAAACTCATCTATAATCCACCCTCATTTTGATCCACTTTTTTCACTGCGTGTACGGTTCGAAGTGCAGCCTTTATATCGTCATATATAATATTTCCAACCACGACCATATCTGCTACTTCCGCCATTTCTGTAGCCTCTTGTTTCGTAGTGATTCCACCACCATATACAATTAAAGTTTCGTTGACCGCATGTTTCACTTTTTCCACTAAAGCTCTGTCTCCATATGTACCGCTGTATTCCAGATATACAAATGGCAAATGAAATAAATGCTCTGCCACTTGCGCATAAGCAATGACATCCTCTTCCGTAGGTAAGTTCGCGTTTGTATGTTGATATGCTTTCGATTCAGGGTTCAACATAATATAACCTTCCACCATCAGCTCTTCCCAATCAATTAATTCACCATATGTTTTAATCGCCTGATGATGTAAGTCAATCATCCATTTTTTATCTTGGCTATTTAGAACGGTCGGAATAAAATAAAAGTCAAACCCCGGTGTAACAGACTCCACATTTGACACTTCTAGGACACAAGGAACAGAGTAGCGTCTCACACTTGCTAGCAAATGAATCGTTTGATCAAGCGTAACATCATCTGTCCCCCCAATAATAATAGCGTCCGTTCCAGATTCACATAACTTCTCTAAATCTTCCTCGCTAATTTCTTTGTTCGGATCTAATTTAAATATGTGTCGCCAATTACGGTATTCTTCAATCACTGCGATTCCTCCAACGAACTAATCTATATTCCTATATTATATCAAAAATCAATGCCTGTTTTCACCGTTTTATCTAAATGGATTTCCTACAATCTAGTTACATGTTGAGAACCATGCGAAGATATGCTACGATAAATAAACAAAATGAATCAAACTAACTATGAAGGATCAATAGTAGCTAATTTCTCTAGCAAAAGCGATTCAGGGGTGGTGAAAGCCTGAAGCTATACTTTAGCGAAACGGAAATCCGGAGTTATTTCCATATGAAAGTGGATCTTTTTTTAAAAAGATCAATCAGGGTGGAACCGCGGGAAGCATACTCTCGTCCCTGGGCTATTTACATAATAGTCCAGAGACGAGAGTTTTTTATTATACTAAAGGAGGCCACTAATTATGGCTAATGAAATGGAACATATTGTTAATCATTGTAAACACAGAGGATTTGTATTCCAAGGCTCAGAAATCTATGGCGGACTCGCTAACACTTGGGATTACGGCCCTTTAGGAGTAGAGCTAAAAAAGAACTTAAAAGATGCTTGGTGGAAGAAATTTGTCCAGGAATCGCCATACAATGTAGGACTAGACGCTGCCATTTTAATGAATCCAAAAACATGGGAAGCATCAGGTCATCTAGGGAATTTCAACGACCCAATGATCGACTGTAAAGATTGTAAAACGCGTCATCGCGCCGACCACTTAATTGAGACTCACCTTGAGGCGAAAGGTGCCGAACGTGTTGTGGACGGGCTTCCTTTTGATGAACTGGAAAAAATGATCGCAGATGAAGAAATCACATGTCCAAATTGTGGTTCCACCAATTTCACTGAAATCCGCCAGTTCAACTTGATGTTCAAAACACACCAAGGTGTAACGGAAGATAGTTCAGATGAGATTTACATGCGCCCAGAAACAGCTCAAGGGATCTTTGTAAACTTTAAAAATGTGCAACGCACGATGCGAAAAAAACTGCCATTTGGAATTGCTCAAATCGGAAAAAGTTTCCGTAACGAAATCACACCAGGAAATTTCATTTTCCGTACTCGAGAATTCGAACAAATGGAAATGGAGTTCTTCTGTAAACCAGGAGAAGAAATCGAATGGTATGATTATTGGCTAAATTATTGCCATAACTGGTTACTCAACTTAGGACTTACCGAAGATAAAATTCGCCGTCGTGTCCATGATGACGATGAATTATCCCATTACAGTAATGCTACTACAGACTTAGAATACCAATTCCCATTTGGTTGGGGAGAATTATGGGGTGTCGCATCACGTACCGACTTTGACCTGAAACAACACGCAGAACATAGCGGGGAAGATATGGAATATATTGATCAGCAAACAAATGAACGTTATGTACCTTATGTTATTGAACCTGCATTAGGTGCTGATCGTCTAGCCTTATCTTTCTTAACTGACGCTTATGAGGAAGAAGAACTTGAAGATGGATCAACACGTACGGTGATGCACTTCCACCCAGCTGTTGCTCCTTATAAAGCTGCAGTCTTTCCACTGTCGAAAAAATTATCGGAAGAAGCTCAAGAAGTATTCCAAGATTTAGCAGGCGAGTTCATGGTTGACTATGACGAAGCTGGTTCGATCGGTAAACGCTACCGTCGCCATGACGAAATCGGAACACCATATTGCATCACGTACGATTTTGATTCTAAAGACGACGGACAAGTCACTGTTCGTAATCGCGACACAATGGAACAGAATCGTATGCCTATCAGCGAACTAAAAGGCTTTTTAAGAGATAAAATTCAATACTAAAGTAAATCCTCCCACCAAATAGGATGGGAGGATTATTTTATAACAAATAATCAATCATTGATGTCGCAATTGTAAAGTAAATTAACAGTCCTAAAATATCGTTAATCGTCGTAATAAATGGACCAGATGCTACGGCTGGATCAATCTTAAACTTATTAATAATGAGGGGAATAAACGAGCCGATCACAGTTGCAATACTTAATGATAAGAAAATAGAAGTACCTACAACACCTGCGAGGATTAAGTTTTGTTCATAGAAAATCACAATCAACAATGCTAAAGTAGTAGCACTTCCAACCCCAATCATCATTCCCGCAAACAATTCCCTCCGAAGAACTTTCCAAATATCTTTTCGTTCAAAAGAACCAATTGCCAAGTTACGCACCATCACTGCTAATGACTGGGTTCCCGTATTCCCTGCTGAGTCCATAATCAAAGGAATAAATGCTGCCAATAAAACAATTTGCTCAAGCGTTTCTTCAAATTGACCAATCACCTCAGCCGTTATCAAACCTAAGAACATCAGCATAACGATCCAAGGAGCTCGCTTTTTCGCTGCGTCAATTGCACTCATGTTCGGATCCGTGGCACCACGAGTAGCCGAGATTTCCCCGATATCCTCTGTCATTTCTTCTTCAATTACATCTAAAATATCATCGACAGTAATAATCCCAACAAGCTCATCATCATCTTTCACTACTGGAGCTGCGAGAAAATCATATTTTTGGATTAGGCGCGCCACTTCTTCTTGGTCTTGGGAAACATGAACCGAAACAACACGGTCACTCATGATTTCAGAGATCGTTTGTGCCGGATCGCTAGTGATTAAATCTCTTAATGAAATTACCCCTGTTAATTTTCCGGCTTCATCTGTTACATATAAATAATAAATCGTTTCGGCATCAGGACCTTCTTCTCTTAGTCGTTCCATCACCTTACTGATTGTCTCTGTTGTTTTTAATGAAATATACTCTGTAGCCATTAAAGAACCAGCAGATTCAAATTCATATTCAAGAATCTGCTTCACGCGAGAAGCCATTTTCGCATCCATTTCATTCAACACAGAAACGACCTGACTTTCTTCCAGGTCATTTAAAAAATCAGAAACATCATCAGAAGCCATTTCATTTAACGTTGCAATCCACTGCTCCCGGTTCATCTCTTGCATCATTTGAATTTGTTCTTCTTGCTTTAACCCTTGAAATATATTCGCTAACTGCTTAGCTGTTAAATACTTATAAACCATTTTGCGCATTTGAGGCGAGTCTAAATTTTGAAACCATTCGACTCGATCTTGAATATGGAGAGCCATCAACGATTCTCTAAAAGCATCCTCTTTCTCATGACCCAGGTACTCATTCAATTGATTAAATTGATTTTGCTTATTTAATTTGCGCATCATGTTGTGTAAACCCTCCTTGGCTACCATTTCGTGATGGACTAGTTATTTAGATTGATTGCGACAGGCGATTGAGCTTTCTGACAGTTGATTGGAGCCTGCTAACGGTTGATTGGGCTTCCTGACGGTTGATTGGAACCCGCTAACGGTTGATTGGGCTTCCTGACGGTTGATTGGAACCCGCTAACGGTCGATTGGGCTTCCTGACGGTCGATAGGAGCCCGCTGACGGTTGATTGGGCTTCCTCACGGTTGATTGCAGCCCGCTGACGGTTGATTGAGCTTTCTCACGGTCGATTGCAGCTCGCTAACAGTTGATTGGGCTTCCTCACGGTTGATTGGAGCCTGCTAACGGTTGATTAGACTTCCTGACGGTTGATTGGAACCCGCTAACGGCTGATTGGGCTTCCTGACGGCCGATTGGAGCCTGCTAACGGCTGATTGGACTTCCTGACGGTTGATTGGAACCCGCTTTTCATAATCCAGTTTCATTTACGAATTAAAAAATCCACAGAGAAATCTGCGGAGAAATGATCATACTTCCTATTCAAAAAAGCATTCTTTTCAATAAGGAGAAAAGAATGCTTGATTAATAAGCTTCAGAAAAAGCATTTCCTCCAATCGTTTGAGCTTTAGCACTGTATGGCATAGGAAAAATTCCAGCTACATTAAAAACTACCTTATGTCGATAGTCCCTGCTGACCCATTGGCGTCTTTGGACGTTTTTGGGCAGTAGCGTTTCTCCAAACAGGAGCCTCACCTAACGAGGATTATTTGATTTGTTATTTTTAATGATAAAAAATATGTTACTATTTGTCAATTTAATTGAATAGGATGAGTGATCCTCCGACGATAAAACAATAAATAGCGAAATAAATTAATCTGCCATTTGTAACTACATGTATAAATACTTTAATTGCAAACACGGAGACGACCAAAGCAACCACAAAGGAAGCAAGGTATAACCACATTGTCTCAGGGTTCATTACGCCTGCTGATACGTCTTCTAATGTAAAAATCATACTACCAAATCCGACTGGAATGGATAAGAAAAAGGAATATTTCAAGGCAACTTCAGGTTCGATTTTTCTAGCAAGGGCAGCGACTAGCGTAGCTCCTGAACGACTAATGCCTGGCGCTAAAGCTGCTGCTTGCGCAAAACCTACGATGACAGCATCCGTAATCGTGATGTCACCCTCTTCTTTATCCCCGTTCAAATTACGTACAAGCCATAAAAGAATTCCCGTTATAATTAAGGCAAATCCAACTATAGCGATTGCAGTAAGGGAACCACCGATAAAGTCAGCAAACAAACCACCAATGACAACTGCTGGAATCGTCCCAACAATCACAAGGAGGGTGAGTCTCACCGAAGCTTTCCCCTCTTGCCCTTTTGTTTTAATATAGGCAATTAATCCTCTAACAATTTCACTGATATCAGATTTATAGACTATAAAAACGGCTAAAAGCGAAGCGAAGTTCAAAAATACTTCAACATGAAGATCCGGAACCGCTAAATCGAAATAGTGTTGGGCGATTCGAAGATGTCCACTTGATGAAATCGGTAGAGGTTCTGTTAAACCTTGTACCAAACCGAGAATGATATAGTGAAAAAATGCTATAATAGTTTCCATAGATGTCTCCTACTTGTTTATTATCTTCAGTAATTGTAAACGGTGTATGGAAATTGTCAATAATGGAGTGACTAAATTGCGTGAACATTCTTTAACTATTCTAGCTATTGCAATCGGGGCAATATGTGGCACGTTACTTCGATACGCGATGTACATAAATATAACGACGGCTGCTTTTCCTTTAGACACTCTACTAGAAAATTTACTAGGGAGCTTCATATTAGGAGCCTTAACAGCCTATTTCCTATTTAAAAATTTTCCTACTTGGCTAAAAGCTGGTTTGGGAATTGGATTTTGTGGTGGTTTTACAACCATGTCAACACTTGCTCAAGACGCTGTTACATTACTTCAACAAGGTGAAATGTTTATTTTTCTATCGTATATTCTGCTCAGTGCTGCGGGCGGAATTGCTTTAGCGTTTTTCGGATATAAAATCGTCGAAAATAAACTTGCCCCTAAGGAGGAAACAAACTAATGGACATACTTTTTATTGCCTTAGGTGGAGCAGTGGGTGCGATTGCGAGATTTTATATTGGAATATTTCTTAAAAGAGATCAACACCAATTTCCACTTGCTATACTTCTCATCAATTTAATCGGTGCATTAGGACTTGGCGTGTTTCTTAGTTTATATACTTATGAAAACACTACAGCGACTGTCATATCAGTTGGTTTCTTTGGCGCATTCACAACCTTCTCTACTTTTAGTATGGAAGCATTGAATTTAATAAAAGCAAAACGACTAACTCATTTTATCTGGTATGTTGGGTTAAGTATAGTTGGAGCAATAGCACTATTCGCATTTGGATTTTATCTATTCCAATAAAAAGGAATTAAACGCGAAAGTCTAGAAATTGGTTAAGAGGAAGTTTTTTTAATAGGTGGAGGTGTACAAATGAGTGAAGACCCGGAAAGACAAAGGGAAAGATTGCGACAACAAGAGTTAAAAGATAATCCTCTTGGAAATCTGAATGATGCTTCTAACCGCGCCAGTACCGGCAGCCTTGTGGACTTAGTGAATAGCTTAGGCTGGAAGGGAACAATCATTCTTATGCTTGTGCTAGCAATTGGTGGAATGGTAGCTTTATATTTCACGAATTAAAATATGTATTCAGGTATAAAAATCCGTTTGCCGGCATAGGGGAATCTGATTCCGGCGAAGCAACTCCTGATGCGGGCGGAGGGTCCACTTATTCGGGTGAAAGATTTAATTTGCGGGTGGAGAACTCCGTATGCCGGCATAGCCTTACATAATTAGTATAAAAAAAGACTAAGCATTTTCTAATATGCTTAGTCTCTTCCATCATTTATTTCTCTTCTTCATGAATGCGATCTAATACAAGTTCATAAGCATCATTGCCGTAATTTAGGCAACGCTTCACGCGAGATATTGTCGCTGTAGAAGCGCTCGTTTCTTCTTCGATGCGTTGATACGTATGGCCTTCACGTAGCATTCTTGCTACATCTAGACGTTGCGCCAATGCTTGAATTTCGTTGACTGTTGCTGCATCATCGAAAAATCGATAACATTCTTCTACGTCTTTAAGAGATAAGATTGCTTCAAATAACTGATCCAATTCTCTTCCTCTTAATTTATCAATTTGCATGTTGGTTCCTCCTTCTTATTCGTATGTAACCATTTCAGAAAGCCCTGGAGAAGTAGGAATCACATTAATCCATGTTTGTCCTTTTACGAGTGGTGCTTCTTCCCCGTCGATATATGGTTTCATGACACCGTCCGTTGCGCGCCACTGAATTTCTTGGACTACTCCATTTTGAATTAAATAGCCATTTCCTTCTGATTCAATATCAATTTCTCTTCTTCCTTCATCATCGATTACACGATGCCCTGTTTCATAGATTAACACATTTTCTACCATCAATGGTTCTTCTGTATTCAAGTCTCTAGAAACTTCTCCATCACTTGAACGAAGATAGGAGTTCTCCTCTTCATCATAACTATAAGAAACTTGGTTATACGTTCCATAAGTTAACTCAATTTCCGTTGCGGAATCTCCTTCCACTGTGTCACCTTCATTTAAGAAGTTATAATTATAAAACTCTTCTTGTTCTGTTTGAATATCATTACGGTTGGCTACTTCATAAGCATTTTCTAAATACGCGTAAGAATTATGAGGAGCTTGTCTAAATGATTCACGTTTGAATAAAAATTGATCATCGTCGTAATATGCTCCGTTTAAATTATCTACCCAGCCAGCTCTGATTTGGTCTTCAATAAAATCAGCAGCACCATGATAAACATAGATGGCACCATGTGCTTTAGCTGTCTCAATGTAGTATGATCTCGCGCTTCTTACCGGGCCGACAACTTCAGGAATATCACTATGAAATAACGCTACGAGCCGTGTGATATTTCCTTCTGCCAAAAATTCATACACAACATCTGCTCTAGTCAATCCTGTTTGAGGTCGCGCACTTTTATGATTATTAATTTGTACAGCAAGGACTCTGTGATCAACGACTTCATTCGTACCTTCCCCGGTTAGAGGATACATCTCACTAGGTACTTCATTCGTTTGTTCCTCTTCTTCATCCGGCTCCGTTTCTTCCTCCACCGCATCTTCTTCCTCTACTTCCTCTTCTACTTCCGGCTCCTCTTCCTCAGCCGCTTCTTCGTCATTACAAGCCACCAAAATCATGGAGAAAGCCAGTAATACGGTTAAAACTAACCACCATTTCCTCATCTCATAGACCACCCTTAATTTTACTTTTTATCTATCTTCTATTTTAACGCATAACGGACGGAAAGAGTATCTCCTTTTTCTTCACATCCATTAATCCTTTTGGGGTCAATCTGATATATGGTAAATGTGTGGAAGATAGAAATAATAATGTATAAACAGGATCTTGAAAACGATAACCAAAATCGATTAAAACTTGCTGAAGCTTCTCTTCTTGACCGATTAACTTTTCCATGGAGATATCTGTCATAGCTCCCTTAAGAGGAAGTGGTAATTCATAGATAATTTTCCCTTGATGTGCCAAAACAATCCCTCCACCCATTTCCTTCATTCGATTAAAAGCAAGCTTCATATCACCTTTTCTTTTTCCGATTAAAATAAAATCGCCTGTATTGGAATACGTACTTACCATTCCACCAAGTTGCGTCGTGAAACCTTTGATATAGCTTGAAATACGCCATTTCCCTTCCCGGTCGAGTAATAAAGCAAATGCTTCATCATGTGTTTCAGAAAGTTGGTCGGTATGTGATTCTAATTTAACAGGATAAGGCTTTAATATAACGTCATTTTGCATTTCCATCCCAATTGGTGTAGAAAAAGTAAAATCCGCTTCTTTCAACTCCCACACGATATTTAGAGGTTTTAAGTCAGTTTTTTCAAAGTCAACTTGCTTTGATTCCTCGTGCACTGGTTGATTTTTATATCTAGTCCATTTTCCTTTCGCAAGAACAGCTTCTGGGAATGGATTTGTTTGCTCACTTAGAAAATTAATATGAGCGACACGACCAGGGGCAATACTACCAATCCTCTCCCGCAATCCAAAGTAAGTCGCTGGATTTATAGTTGCCATTCTGTAGGCATCTACCACTGGCACTCCCAGTTCTAATGCGATTTGAATAAGCGGTTCGATTACACCACTTTTATAAAAAGATGGGGTTGATCCGTCCGTTGTATAGAACAGGTAGTCCCAGTTTTTAATCTCATGTGATAGAAGACTTTTTATAATTTCAGACAAATCCGATCGAATGGAAGAATTTCTTAACCCCGCATAATATCCTATGCGAATTCTTTTTAAAACATCCTCCCCCGAAATCGATTCGTGATCCCCGTCTGTCCCTAATAATTTCATTTTCGTTAAAGTATTTTCCGATGCACCTGGAAAATGACCTTCCACCACTTTACGAAGTCTTCTTGTTTCTTGCATCCAATGAAGACCTCGTTCGTCATCTTTTAAGATATCCGGCCAACTCGTAAGCTCGCCACCTTGAATCACAGCATCATGGTTTAACCATTCCAACACTGCCGCTTCATCGACTCGTTCATCTTCATCACGAAGTTCTGATTGAGAATCAAACCTAGCCCACCAAAAGATCGAAGCTGGATGACACTGCATTTCATCTAGAAAAGAAAACGCTTTCTTATTTCTTAATAATAAAAACAAAATTAAATTATCATTCACTAACGTGGTTGTACCTCTTGTTACTGCATATTCTGCTAAAGTTTGGGGATTATAAAGCTGGAATGGATGCGCATGAGGTTCCACATAGCCGGGTACTAAAAAATAATCCGTACAATCAACCACTTCAGTAGAGGATTGAACTTCAGGCAAACGATCACCGACATATACAATTCGGTCCTCATAAATCCATATATTCGCACGTTCCCATTCTCGCATGTACACATTTAAATATGTAGCATTTTTCAAAAGCTTGGTCGGAGCTAACTGATTCTCAACCACAGACACATGTTCTCGAAGTTGGCGATTTCTCCAACGGTATAAATTTTCATTCATCATCTAGCCCCCAATCGACTGAATCAAGTAGTTATGTAAAATTTTAATACATTAAAGATGTGAAAGGAAGAGAAAAAATGGAAAATCAAAATATCGGCGTAGTTAATGCTATGATCCGAATCACATGCGGTTTTGTTTTACTAGTATTCTCCGCATTAAAAATTAGTCGTCGCCCCTGGAAACAAAAATACTGGCTCGCCTTAATCCTAGCAGCAACCAAAATAGCAGAAGGCATCGTTAAATACTGCCCAGTCACAAGCATGGTCGAAAAACAACTAGGACATCGATTGCAATTCACACTTAAAAAAGAAGAATAAAGACGATCAGAACCTACCTGACTATAGTTGGGTAGGTTTTATTTTATGTATGCGGGAGGGTATTAAGATAAATTTTGGTTACTGAACTTAGCGGGGGGATATCCAATTTAATTTTGACTTACCCAACTTAGCGGAGGGATTTCCAACTTGATTTTGACTTATCCAACTTACGAGAGGGATATCAGACTTAATTTAACTTTATCAAACTTTACGAGAGTGATATCAGACTTAATTTAACTTTATCAAACTTTACGAGAGAGATATCAGACTTAATTTAACTTTATCCAACTTTACGAGAGAGATATCAGACTTAATTTTGGCTTATCCAACTTCCTAAATCAGCCTTTGTTACAGCATATCAGCTTTCATTTCAATATATCAGCGGTCACCCACACTTATCAGCCTTCATCCAATTATATCAGCGCTCACCTGCACTTATCAGCCTTCATCCAATTATATCAGCGGTCACCCGCACTTATCAGCCTTCATCCAATTATATCAGCGCTCACCTGCACTTATCAGCCTTCATCCAATTATATCAACGCTGACTCAAATTTAGCAGTCCCCACAACTCACAACCTCTCCCCTCTCACTCCGCCCACCCAACATTTCATGCAGCAACCACACCATCTTATGTAACCAAACTTCCATCTCATGCAAAATTCGAAAAACGCTTCAGCAATATATGCAAAAATATGGTTAACTAAAATGGAAGGGGGAATCGCATTGAAAATTAATGTAGACATTGATGAATCCTATGAAGATGAAACGACGGTTACTATCCGCGCTAAAAAATGGACTCAAGACATTGATGCACTGATGAAAAATATTCAAAAGTCACATCCGAAAAGAGTCATTGGCGAATTGGAAGATCAGTCGGTGCTTCTTCAACCAGAAGAAATTGAATACTTTTATGCAGAAGGAAGAAAAATATATGCAGTTATAAACTCTCAGAAATATGAAGTCCATATGAAGCTTTATGAAGTAGAAGAACAACTTGAAGCAAGTGGTTTTATTCGGTTTTCCAAATCGGTAATCGGTAATATAAATCAATTATCTCGTTTTGAAGCTAGTTTTCGCGGGACTCTTTGTGTCTACTTTCTTTCAGGTAATAAAGAGTATGTGTCTAAAAAGTATGTGAACGTATTAAAAAAGGCTTTAGAAGGAGGGAACTTACATGATATTTGAAGCTATTCGACGAGGTTTTTTTGGGATTTCGTTCGCGGGTATCTTAACATTTATCGCGTTAACTATTATAGTTGTTCAAAATGCTGATGTGACACTATCTGAAGTTTGGTTAAATTTTGCGGGAAGTATTTTGATCGGGATTTATTTTGGAGTAGCATCCTTACTATTTGACTTAGAAGAATGGTCCACGATGAAGCAGACAGTCATTCACTTTTCTCTATCTGTTACATTCTTTTTGCTGATTGCATTATTTATGACAGGTTGGGTTCCTTTAGATCCAGTAGAAATAGCTATAAGTATAACCATTTTCGTAGTGATCTATATTTTATTCTACACATTTTCGTACCTATACTTTAAACAGCAGGAAAAAAGTTTAAATAAATCTATCAATAAATCATAAAAAATCCCCTCTTAACCAATAAGAGGGGATCACTTTTATTCTTCTATTTTAATTGCTTCAAATACAATCTCCTGATGAGAAATCTCAGGCTCTTTCTTCCCTTTAATCTCTTGGAATACCGGCTTCTCATTTCTGCGCACGGGTTGATATCCCTCTTCTTCCATCGCTTTTAAGCAAGCTTCAACAGAAGGGTAATCACTGACCATGAACTTTTTCTTCTTCACGCTGTAATCGACTTCCTTTCACTTTTTTCACCCAGAACCCTCCGTGAATTTGACGAGGCTCGTAAGCGATGATAAATGCTTTCGGGTCAATTTCTTTAATTTGTTCATATAATAGCACTTCGTATTTTCTTGGAGTTAGAACCTGTATAGCTAGTCGGTCACCCTCCATTCCATAAGCATACCAACTCGTTACACCATAACCTTTATTTCTTAATGTTTCTGTAAACGGAATACTTGGATCAGAAGAAATGACGTTTACAGTTATGTAACCAATCGCCAATTTCTCTTCAATCTTCATTCCAGTAATTACTCCGATCCCGAACCCTAATGCATATGCAACTAGATTCTGGATTTGGTCTAAGTTATCTAACACTAAACCTAAACCTAATGTGTAAGCCGTGATTTCAAAAACACCTACTGTTGCCGCTATATACCGCTTTCCTTTTAAAGTGAATATCAAACGAACAGTTAATAACGATACATAAACGATATTTACACATAGGATAATTAACAACATAACTATTCCAGATTCTAACATGGTGGCCTCCTTACTTTCTTCTAAATCACATTTGGAACATCACCATTTCTGCCTACATATCCTAGAAGTGAAAGATAGGTGAAAACTATGTTCAACCTTCAAAAATTAGATCATTTCAAAGACAATATGGATCAATTTTTTGGTCAGCCTTTTTGGGATGAGTTTGAAAGTATTCTAAATCCGAATCTTCCAGCTGTCAATGTTTTTCGAAAAGAATACGAGATTATCGTTGCATGTTTAATCCCGAATCTCAAAAATTTAAAATCTATCACTTGTACAATTCAAGATTATTCCATTTTACTTACTGGAGAGATCAGATTGCAACCAAAAGGCTTTGAAACCATCCAAGAAGAAATAATACAAGGAAGCTTCAACCGGACGATTGAGCTTCCCTGTAAAGTACGAACAGACCAGAAGAATGCCTATTACCAACAAGGCATTCTTTGGATTGAATTGTATAAAGACGTTCAGGCACTTGAAAAAAATTCAAATGTAAAAATAGCTAATCAAGATTCAACTAAGAAATTATTCTGGGATGAACATGAAGTAAAGAATAAAGACTACAAATAGAACGTACATGGATGGGTGGATCTCTTTACCGCGCCCCTTAACAAGCATCGTGATTGGATAGAAAATGAAGCCTACTGCTATCCCAGTTGCGATGCTGTATGTTAATGGCATTGCTATTACTGTTAAAAATGCAGGTACAGCAATTTCGAATTTATCCCATTCAATATGACGTAAATTCGCTGCCATAAGAATCCCGACGATGATTAAAGCGGGAGCTGTTACCTCAGATGTAACTACCCCCAATAAAGGCGAGAAGAATAAGGCGAGTAAAAAGAGCGCCGCAGTGACCAAGGAGGCAAACCCTGTTCGAGCACCTGCACTCACCCCTGTTGTCGATTCAATATAAGATGTTGTTGTAGAAGTACCAAAAGCTGCACCTGCTACCGTTGCTGCTGAATCTGAGAATAATGCACGGTTTGCACGTGGAAGTTTACCTTCTTTCATCATTCCACCTTGTGTTGCTACTGCTACAAGTGTACCAGCTGTATCAAAGAAGTCGACAAATAAGAATGTCAGAATAACTACTAAAAGTTGCAAAGTGAAGATTTCACCAAAATTCGCAAATGCGGCACCAAAAGTAGGCTCTAGACTTGGTACCGTGCTTACCACGTCATTCATACCTGATGGAGGGCTGATTAAACCAAATAACATCCCTGTAACGGCAGTAATGATCATACCGTAAAACACGCCACCTCTTAATCCAAGTGTTAGCAAAATAACCGTTGCAACCACACCAAATATTGCAAGAAGTGTATAAGCGTTCGTAACGTCCCCGAGTGTTAAGAATGTTGCAGGATCCGCCTCAATAATTCCTACATTCGTTAAACCAATAAAAGCGATAAAAATACCAATACCTGCACCAACGGCAAGCTTTAAATTATTTGGAATAGCATTAATAACTTTTTGTCGAATACCAGTTAATGTTAATACAATAAAAATAAGACCAGAAGCTAACACACCAGCTAATGCAGTTTCCCAAGGAATTCCCCACTGTAAAACAACCGTATAAGCGAAGAACGCGTTTAACCCCATACCAGGTGCTAGTGCAATTGGATATCTTGCAATTAAGCCCATTATAATTGTACCTACAGCCGCTGCAAGAGCAGTTGCTACAAATACCGCTTCTGGGTCCATTCTAGTCACACCAGCAGGCAATTCTTCCACATCCATCAAAGTTAAAACAGATGGATTCACGAATAAAATATAAGCCATTGCTAAGAATGTTGTAATTCCACCAATAATTTCTCTACGATAATTCGTTCCTAATTCCTCAAACTGAAAATACTTCTTCATGATTGTCCTCCCCCATTTCTTGAAACGTTGACTGATCAAATAATCAGCTCTTTTATTAAACAAAAAAAGCACTCTTGCATGAAACAAGAGTACCTACGAGGAGAATTGCATATACTTCACACATTTAAATAAAGTACATACAATCACTCGTAGTCGGATTATTTACGGTAATCCGGTAGAAACTCATGGGCCATATCCCCAACATTATACAAGTGTTTCAAGTGATTTTATTTTTAATTACACTAACACTCTAACTATTTTCACTAAAATAGTCAAGAACGTTCGGAAAATATTTTATCCATCAATTTATTCCAAAGCTCGACAACTTCTTCATGAGACGCGCGAACATCCTCTTCCCGGTACACATACCGCTCATAAATTCTTGTCATTTTCGTCATATCTCCATTACCTAGGCGACGGTCCACTTTCTTCGCAAATTCACCTAACGTCTGCCCAGATTCATGGTATAAACCTTTCTTATTTAACGCTCTGATTAACGTATCATAGGCTTTAGGGAAGGACTCCAACTGACGGTCACGCTTCAATTGTCTTTCTCTATATTTCCGAACAATATGCATACGATACTTCAGGACTACAAACGTAGTCACTAAAATAACTAACACAATTCCTATCCACTGAAGAATCGAAAGACCTCCATCCGATCCAGAACCAACGCCTGTCGAGTCATCTGCGTCTGTGTCCTCTGTTTCTTCTCCTTGGTCTGGTTCAGGTGCTTCCGATTCATCGGAAGCGTCTAATGTATCATCTGTTTCTCCGTCCATTAAATCATCAACATCTTCGCCAGTGCTAATACTTGCCTCATTGGAGAAGCCAATTGTCGGCTCAAATGGAACCCAGCCAACATCATCAAAATAAACTTCTACCCAGGAATGGGCATTGTTGTTTTGGATTTCATAAACATTCGACCCAGCGTCAGGGAGTGCATCTTGATCTGGTGCAGACTCCCCACCAGTAAACCCTTTTACCCATCGTGCTGGTATATCTAGTTCCCTTAATAAAACGACCATCGACGTCGAAAAGTTATCACAATATCCTCTTTGGGTTTCGAATAAAAATTGATCGACATAATCTTCATCTTCTTCCGGCCTGGGAACATCTTCTGTTTCATAAACGAAATCACCGTTTTCAAAATACTCTTCGATCGCCATCGCCTGATCATAACGATTATCATCGACATCCGCTACAATCTCTTCCGCTAATTCGCCCACTCGATCAGGTAAAGAATCTGGGTTATTCAAATAAGGAGAATCTTGTTCGGTTTCTGAGCTGGTTGGTACTTCCCGCATTGCGTTTTGCGGGAAACTAGGAAAATCAGAGTACATATAATAAGGTTCAGAGGCAACCACTCGCTCCCCCTCAAATAGGGAAAACAGTTCTCCTGTTCTAGAGCTATATTCGTGCGTAACATTTCCTTCAGGCACAATTTGTATGGTTCCATATAAATATGGAATTTTATCTAGATTACCTGGATTTTCAAATTTTAAAGTTGTTTCACGACTATTAAACTCCACGGACTCTCCATAATATTCTAATCCACTAATGTTCGCATCGGCCCCCGTATACTGATACTCATCACTGGAACGCACCCACCCTTTACCGGTGTAAACATCCTTTGTTTCTACTTTCCAGTAATGCGAATTGTTAACTTCCGCATAAAAGACCGTTGTCGGATCCGCAGTGAAGCCACCACCAAGTTGTTCATCATTCACACCATAACCAACTCGGTTCGTACCAGCACCGCCACCGCCAGCTCCAAAACTACTCTCTGCTGCCCCCTCTAAGAAAGGAACAGGATCTGGCCATTGCGGGTCATACTTTGGCGCAGCATAACCTATTCCTGCACTAATAATCACTACAGCCAATATTGGAGCGAGCCATTTCGTAACAGAGTTTAACACAGGTACATTCAAGCGCTCGCGATCAATGATTCGATGTAAATTCGCGAGACCTAAAATAATTATACTAATGACAAAAGTACGTATAATCCCATTCGTCCCGTCCATTGCAGTAAACGTATCTAACAAAGTGATATAAACGATTGTTAGTAGAACAAAAGGAAATGGACGCTTCACAATGACAAACCAGTAGTATAACAAATAGCTAAGCATCCATAGTAAAACTAAAAATAACAGCGTTCGAAAAGATGGAGTCAAGGCGTCCCAATTCTGTCCCCATAACTCCCCGATATTTCCACGAATGTCCTCAAATACAAGTCCAATCCACTCCAAAGACAATAGTGGCAAATCATAAAACAAAGCATGCATGACAAAAAAGACACCAAATAACTTTAGTATCACTGTTAGCCAAGTAGGTATGTAGATTAGCGTTAACAAAAAGCAATACACCACAAAGATAAAGAAGATTTGTGCATTCCCCGTATCTGTCACTTGCTCTAGTGGATAGATCCACTCGAGCATCAACAACATAGCACCTACGTATAAGATTACATCCATCCATTGGTTTGCGTGTTCTGACCTCAAACGCATTACGCGTTCACCTCAATGTATTTCTTCGTCAAATTATCTTCATTTAACCAAATCAACTTCACACCAGAACGTTTCAGTCTGTCCATCCACTCTTTTTGTTCTGTTGATAAAAGCTCCTTACTAGAAACCAGATAAACTTCGACTTCAATATTAGATTGATTGATTAATAGTAAACTATCATGCATTTCCTTTGTTAAGAAATGACTAACGACAATTAAATTTTGATCTTTAGATAAGTGAAAGGCTTCCCTTTGTAACTGTTGATAAAAGGAACTCCCCTCCACCATTTGTATACTAGCTAACAAGGAAACAACCCGTTCTTTCACTTGTGGATTTCTCCCAAGTTCAATAGCTTCTCGACCAGCACCTAGAATGACAAAATTCACATTCCCATGTGTTCGGATCGACGTTTCTAATAGGGCATGCGTTAATTCCACTGTTGCTTCGAATGCTAACCAATCCTTCTGGGACTGCTTGATTCCGTTAAATATAATCGTTAAATCTTTATGTTTTTCCTCTTCAAACTCCTTTGTGACTAGTTTCTGTTTGCGAGCAGTTGTTTTCCAATCTACCCAAGACACCTGATCTCCCGGTGCATAATCCCGAATCCCCGATACTACTGTTGTATGGTTTGCTTTCACGGAATAGGCAGATTGCTGCCCGTCTTCAAAAGTAGAACGTTCTTGATTAATTTGCATTTTCACTTCACCAGGTTCAACAAAGATCTCCGTCGGAACCTGATACACTCGTTTTTTCTTTACTAACCCGAATGCGTCACCAGTGGATAGGTATGTTTGACGGAAATAGTGCTTCCCTCTAGGAACAGCTGGGACCTCATAAGTATAGGTTATTCTTCTTTTAAACCACGGAAAGATAACCGCTTTATTTAAATCACGATTTTTAAGCATATGAGGTTGTTTAAGGAAATTGTACTTATGATGTCTTGTATCACTCCAGTCCATTGTTTCAGGTAACTCATCTTCTATAATCAAATAAAACAACGGATACGGAAGCCTTCTTTTTATTTCAATTGTTACTTGTACATTACTACCAGCACTTGCATACGTACTAGATAACGCACGGTTGATTTTCAATGCTTTTATAGGAAAGAAAAACATCGAAAACGAATAGATCAAAATTGGTAAGAAACCATAAAATAAAAACCAACTTACAAATCCACCTTGAAACATCGCATACGAAAACAACGTTCCCAACAAAAGAACAACAAATAGAATTCTTAATATATACGTAACAGAACGTAGCATATTAACCTCTTTCTACCGGCACAACCGTCTTTTTAATAACATCTTCTAATACAGAAGGTGCACTCTCTCCTTGGAATTTCGCTTCTGAATTCAATAATAAACGGTGGGACAAAACGTGGGGGGCTAAATACTTCACATCATCAGGAAGAAGATAATCTCTTCCTTGAATATAAGCATACGCTTGGGCTGCTTTCATTAAAGCAATCGAAGCACGCGGACTTGCACCTAATTGGATCAACGAGTGTTTACGTGTATTGGAAACAATTTCTACGATGTAACGTTTAATTGAATCACTTACATGAATCTCTTTCACTTGGCGTTGACGCTCCATCAATTCTTCCTTGCTCATCACAGAAGTAAGCGTATCAATTGGATGACCAGCAGAGGTTCGATCAAGCATTACCATTTCCTCTTGTTTCGCAGGATACCCCATGTGTAACTTTAATAAGAATCTGTCCAACTGAGCTTCCGGTAATGGATAAGTCCCTTCATATTCGATCGGATTTTGAGTAGCCATGACAAAAAACGGTCGACTTAAAGCCATCGTCATGCCATCTACTGTAATATGACTTTCTTCCATACTTTCTAATAAAGCTGACTGCGTTTTAGGAGACGTACGATTGATTTCATCAGCTAGCACAATATTCCCCATGATAGGACCAGGTCTGAATTCAAATTCCATATTTTTTTGATTATAAACAGAAACTCCAGTCACATCTGAAGGTAATAAATCAGGTGTAAATTGCACGCGTTTGAAATCTAAATCCAAAGACTTCGCAAGTGCCCTAACAAGCATCGTTTTCCCTACTCCAGGTACATCCTCTAAAAGCACATGTCCACCTGCAAATAAGGCCACTAAAGTTAATTCAATCGCATCCCTTTTACCGACCATCACACGTTCCATATTTTCAAACAGTTGATCTAGCTTAGACTGTTGGTTCATCATTTGCTGGGTCATCCAAATACCTCCTAAATTGTCATAACTTTTTGTCTTATTTAATCATACTATAAAAAGCAGTAAAGTTGGATAATTTAAGACTAATTTCGCCTTAGTCCTTTCGATTTTTTGGTTCTGGTATGTCATAACCAAGTGCTCGCATATTTTGACGGTAATTCCTACAGTCTTCTTTAAAGCAATTTGGCTTAAAATCTTTTGGCAAACCATCTTTAAACTTTTCATAACAAAAACAACGCTCCATGGAATTCTCCTTTTTAAGAATAGATCAATGCCTGTTTGACCGGGGATATAACAGGGTAACAGACTATGTATACACTTTATACAATATTATGCTATTATTATTATACATTCAACAGAAAAGAGTGAAGACGATGTACAACATAAAAGCCGTAGCCAACATGCTAGATATGCCTACTGTTACCATCCGCGCTTGGGAAAAAAGGTACGAAGCTATTTCACCACAGCGAACAGAATCCGGACATCGTCTCTATTCAGAAGAAGATGTACATGATTTAATTTGGATTAAAAAACAAGTAGATCAAGGCATTAAAGTTAGCCAAGCAGTTAGTCTCTTAAAAGAAGAAAAAAAATCACGCAAGGAACCTATACAAATAGCTTCCGCATCATCATACGAACAACAACAACAAGTTCTTTATCAAGCAATAGTAAGAAGTGACGAAGAAGAGATCCAACAGACACTCGACTTATTTTTCGCCCAATTCCACCATAAAGAAGTATTCTTTTCGATTATTGCACCTGTCATGAAGCGAGTTGGAGAAGCATGGGCACGTAAAGAATTGTCGGTCGCACATGAACATATGATTACCCAAATCATTCATCAGCGTTTCCACCATTTTTTCCGAGTGTTCCCGACGAAAAAGCACCTTCCACAAGTGATGGCATTATGCCCACGTAACGAAGAACATCAATTAGGCTTATTGCTTTTTTCATTAGTATTACGCGAAAATGGCTGCCCAGTCGTTTATCTCGGTTCCAACACCCCATATGAGGGATTGGAAGAACTACTGATGACTCAACAGATTCAAGTCGTGTGTTTCTCAACTACAAGTGAAGAAACACACGCGGAAATCAAAGAATACGTCGAACGCATGAAAGCGGTGAACCCACTATTAAAATTTGTTATAGGCGGCGCAGGAAGCAAACAAGGTGAGAAAATCGAAGGCGTTACCTACTTAGATGAATCACATCAATCTTGGGATCATTGGCTAGAGTCACTTATTTAATATGTACCTGTCGCGAGGAAGCGGCAGGTTTTTTATTAGGATTAGTTGGTGGTTGGATATATTTTTAATTTAAATCAATCCAATAACGATCCACGATATTTCCCCACGGTTCGGTTACAGATTCCGCCTGCTTTCCTCCGTTATTTTTAATCACTTTTTCAGAAGGAAGATTATCAGAATTTACAGCAACTAAAGCTCGCTCAACCCCTTCTTGCTTTAAGATCCCAAGTGCTTTTCTTAAAATATATGTCGCGTATCCTCTCCCCCGAACGGACGGCTTCACACCATATCCAACATGCCCACCAGTAGCTTCCAAATCTTCCGTTAAATCATATCTAATATTAGTCGCACCAACAATTTCCGAATTTCCACGCAGTAAAAAATATGTACCATTTCGCACTCTTCCAGGCTTTAAACCTTCACCAGAATCTTCGAGTGCCAACTCCCTTTGAAACGACTCAAAATCATCCGGATAACTACGCAATCCAGATGGGGTAATCCGCTCCCCATGCGCCTTCCAATCATCGTAAAAATCTCTAATCTGCTCCTCGTTAATATCTTCAATAGATACAAGTTTCAAATGATCCTTCACACTTACTCCCCACTTCCAAAAAGATACTAATTTAACATGGATTGTATCATAACTTACTTCTAAAAACGAATACATCATACAACCACTGATATTTCACGGTGTCAGCTGATATATTCATTCAATCGCTGATTTCCCTCGGCGACCGCTGATATATTCATTCAACCGACGATATCTCATGGCGAACGCTGATATATTCACACAACCGACGATATCACGCGGTGACAGCTGATATATTCATTCAACCGCCGATATCCCATGACGAACGCTGATATATTCATTCAACTGCTGATATCTCTAATCCAAAAATAAAAAGCCCCGCGATGGCGAGGCTTCCTAATCATCTTAACGTCTAACTTTATCAATAAGAGTTAAGCAATAAATTGCTGCTAAACCGACTACTACATAAATAATGCGTGGGAATGCTGCGTCCATTCCTCCGAATATTCCACCTACTAGATCCCATTCAAACAGACCAACTAGTAACCAGTTTAAACCACCTATAATAACTAATACTAGTGCTAATACGTTTAAACCTTTCATGAAAAACACTTCCTTTCCATTTATTCTTTGTATAATTATTGTACACTTTTTATATAACCGAATTTCAGTAACATTAAACCAAAAATCGGAAAAAATAATTTCAAATGTATTTTTCTCCAGTAACCTAATTTTTATGCACATTCTTAAAAATAGCCCATCACTACATACTTAACAAACAAAAGTTTATATGTTAAACTTTTGTTAAAATAACCTCAAAGGAGGGGATCCCTTGAACAAGGAGCAACAAATTTTGCAGCAGATTCGCTTAAATCCTTATATTTCTCAGCAAGAGTTATCGACTCAAATTGGCATTTCCCGTCCAGCAGTCGCTAATTATATTAAAAAATTAATAGAAGCTGGTGAAATAAAAGGGAGAGCTTATATTTTAAACGAGCAGCCGGTTGTAACGTGCATTGGAGGTGCGAATATTGACCGGAAAGCATATTCCCTTCAAAAAGTTCGCATGCAAACTTCTAACCCTGTTACCACCCAAGAGTCATTAGGTGGAGTAGCACGTAACGTAGCGGAAAATTTAGCTCAACTTAATCTCCAACCTCATCTATCTACCTTTGTCGGTGCTGATAAGGAAGGAGATTGGATCAAAGAATCGTCTCAAGATCTAGGAATTGATACAAGCCAAATTATTACCATCCCAGAAAGCAGAACAGGTACTTACACTGCGTTTTTAAATGAAGATGGAGAGCTCGTTGTTTCTATGGCTGACATGGAGATTTATAATCATGTGAGTACCAACATGTTAGAGGCAAAATGGAAATATATCTCCCATTCTAGCGCGATTTTTGTAGATACAAACATTCCACAAGAAAGCCTTGAAATGCTCATTCATAAATGTGCGCTAAAAGGAATCGCCTTATTCTTAGACCCTGTTTCTTCCATCAAAGCGGAAAAATTACCTCATGACCTATCAGGAATTCATACCATTTTTCCAAATAAAGACGAGGCAGAAACGCTATCTGGAATTTCGATTTCATCCGAAGCAGATTATCCTGAGGCCTGTCGACGGATCACCTCAAAAGGTGTCAACCAAGTCATCCTTTCTTTAGGTGAAAAAGGTATTTATTATTATTCTGACGAAAGGCATGGGCTGATCCCGTCTAAAAACGTCGATGTTGTTGACGTAACGGGTGCTGGAGATGCTTTTGCCGCAGGATTCATTTACGGATTTATAAATAATCAAACCTTAAAAGAAACATGCAAACTCGGCATGGCAAGTGCTTTACTTACGTTACAGTCGAGTCAATCATGCACAGAAAATTTACACCCAAACCAAATTACACAATTAGCAAAGGAGTTTTAATTTATGAAACAATACATCACTTATACAAAAGAAGTAGAAGAAGCATTAAAAAATAACCAACCTGTTGTAGCGCTAGAATCAACGATTATTTCCCATGGCTTGCCCTACCCTCAAAATATCGAGATGGCTCAAAAAGCCGAACAAATTATTCGCGACCAAGGTGCTGTTCCAGCGACAATCGGAATTATGGATGGAGAAATAAAAATTGGTCTAACAGAAAATGAGCTAAACACCTTTGCCACAACAGAAGGCGTTCACAAGGTTAGCCGCAGAGATTTCGCTTACGTAATCGCTACAAAAGAAATCGGTGCTACGACGGTTGCCGGCACGATGATCGCAGCTGAACTTGCAGGCATTCACGTGTTTGCGACTGGTGGTATAGGCGGCGTTCACCGTGAAGGAGAAATGACGTGGGATGTATCTGCAGACTTAACAGAACTTGCCCAGACGAATGTTGCCGTTGTTTGTGCTGGTGCGAAATCGATTTTAGACATCGGAAGAACACTGGAATACCTTGAAACAAATGGGGTACTTGTCATCGGATATCAAACCAACACATTCCCTTCTTTCTACTCGCGCGAAAGTGAATTCGGTGTAGATTATCAAATCGATCAGCCAGAAATAGTGGCAGAAACGCTTCACACAAAGTGGGATCTAGGACTAAATGGCGGAGCAGTCATTGCCAACCCTGTACCAGAAGCAGCAGCAATGGATTTCAATCAAATAGAAGAAGTCATTTTGCTTGCATTAAAAGAAGCAAAAGAAGCGAACATTACGGGAAAAGACGTAACTCCATTCATCTTAAGCAAAGTGAAGTCCCTAACAGATGGAAAAAGCTTAGAAACAAACTTAGCACTTGTTTATCATAATGCTGAAGTCGCAGGTAAAATTGCCAAAGCATATAGTGATGCCAGATCCTAAACCACATACAATTACAAGCTTCAGCAAATAATAAAGTTCGGATGATCAGAAATCGATCATCCGAACTTTTTTCAGTAAGAATAAATGCCAACCTATAAAAGTTGTAAATCTTACATTTTTATTAGCTCCATATCATACAAATGATATAGAGGTGATAATTTTGTCGAGAGTAGCATACACAGAAAAAGACATTGGTTTAATGGCAAGGATGATGAGGGCTGAAGCCGAGGGTGAAGGACAACTAGGGATGCTTATGGTTGGGAATGTAATTGTAAATCGAACAAAAGCTGATTGTTTAGATTTTGATGATGTAAGGTCGATTAGAGATGCCATTTTTCAAGTTCAAGGTGGAAATTATTCCTTTGAAGCAGTTCAAAAAGGAGATTTATTTTATCAACCCGCAAGAGGCATAGAGAAAAAATTAGCACGGCAAGCAGTAAAGTTCTGGAGGCAGCACCCTGCCATGTATGCTCTATGGTATTTTAATCCCTATGAAGTTTGTCCTACTACATGGCACGGTCAACCATTTACAGGACAATACAAGCAACATTGTTATTACGAACCCATCCCAGATACATGTGAAAGCGTTTATGGTTATTAATAAGAAGCAAGGGCTACAGAAAATATAAAAGTGGTCATCAACAACGAACAGTTGGAAATGACCACTTCTTAAATTTACATGAACGGCTTTCACACTAATGCTCAAACATACACGACTTCACGCACAAGCCTGTCAACAAACGCTTCACACTTTTCCCGTTCTGACTGCATCGGCGAAAGCTCTACTTTCAAGGTAACAGCAAGGTTCGCATGGACATACAACATATCCCGAAAGGCATCAACCGCGCCACAAAAATGTGGGTAACAACGATCACCCGTGCCGAAGATGCCAACAGATACATTTGAAACGTCTTGCTCTTCCAATGCTTCATATAAATCCATCATCGAATCTGGGATTTCTCCATTTCCCCAAGTAAAAGTTCCAATCGCAAGGCAGTCGAACTCCCCTAACTCGTCTATAGGAACATCTTCTACGTCATACCATTCGATCTTCGAATTTCGCTTCAGCCACGCTTCATAGACCCAACTAGCGAGCTCCTCTGTATTTCCCGTTGCACTCGTGTAAATAACCGCTGCTCTCATAGCTTACAACTCATCAAAATCATTGGAGTTTGTCACCTTACTATACGTTCGTGATTTCTGTTCAAAGAAATCCGACTTCGTTTCGTTGATCATTTCATCACTAAATACATGAATCCAAGGCATCGGATTATCACGTTCTTCATAAACTGGGTCTAATCCAATTTGTCTTAAACGCTTATTCACAAGATACTCCACGTAATGATCAAATTCCTCAAGCGAAATTCCCTCAATATCTTTCAATACATAGTGAGCCCATTCCTTCTCTAATGTCGCAGCTTCCTTCATCGTCGAATAAATATACTCGATATTTTTCTGAGAGTTCAAAGATGGATTTTCACTAATTAATATTCGTAAAAATTGAGAAACAAAATAAGCATGCTGCATCTCATCACGCTGGATATAGCTGATCATCGTACTTGTTTTCATCATCTTTTGTTGCCTGGCAAGATGATAAAAGAACGCAAATCCCGCATAAAAGTAAATCCCTTCTAAATTAATCGAATTTACAGCCAGCTTAAACAAATGCTCCGGTGTTGGCTCGTCTCTAAACTGTTCATAAGAAGCAAGAATCAAATCGTTTCTTTTCTTCACAATCGGATCTTCTTTCGCACGATTGAATTCCTCTTTCTGCACACTAGTAGGAACAAGCGAACTCAAGATATAAGAATAAGACTCATTATGAATCGCCTCTTGCTGAGAAATCACAGCAAAAATGGCTTTGAAACTAGGATCAGTCACATAGTCCATCACTTGATACATCGTTGGCGTTTGTAAACTATCCAGAGATGCCAACTGCGTATTAATTCTTAAAAATACATCCTGCTCCGTAGATGTTAAGTGATCCCACTGTTTAATGTCATCCTGCATATTAATCTCTTGAGCTTTCCAAAAGTTCGATAACAATGTTTGATACAAATCATACATTTCAGGATAGGCAATGTCATTCCAGTTTAATAAACCAGAAGCTTTGCCATTCACAATCCCTGTTGCCTTATTCGGATATTCTGGATTTAATAATTTGATTTTATTAAGTGTCTGTTCCATCGTCAAAACTCCTCTCTTAGCTGTGACAAGCTTCGCATTCTTCGATTTCAAACTGTGAAGTACTTCTAATATAATACGTCGTTTTCAATCTATTTCTCCACGCCTCTTGATGTAACTCCAGTAACTGTCTCGCCTTAATATCATGGCGAACATATAGGTTAAAGCTCACACCTTGATCGACATGGCGCTGTCTAGCAGCATTTTGACGGATACTCCAGTGTTGATCTAATTCGTGGCGCGCCTTTCGATAGTACGGATACGTCTCATGCGTTAAATCAGGAACCGTTACTTTAAATTTGAAATTCTTCTTCTCTTCCGCATATTCGACGGCATAAATTGGATCGATCCCATCAGTGGAACCACCGATTTTCGCTGTTGAAGAATTCGGAGCAACTGCCATCAAGTATCCATTTCGCATCCCATGCGTTTGAACATTTTGATTCAGCTCCTGCCAAACATCTGAATCATACCCTTTTCGGTCAAAATAAGTCCCATCGACCCATTCTGATTGGTCGAACATCGGGTAAGACTCTTTTTCTTTCGCCAATTCCATCGACGACTGAATCGTATGATAAGCAATCGTCTCATAAAGCTTATCAGCATAATCCACAGCCTCATGCGATTCCCATTCAATCCCTTCAAGCGCTAGTAAATGGTGCCAACCAAATGTACCTAGTCCAATAGCTCGATACTTTTGATTCGTAATCTGTGCCTGTCTTACCGGAATTGTATTTAAATCAATCACATTATCAAGCATACGAACCTGGATGGAAATAAGTCGGTCCAGCACATCGGCTTTCACAGCACGCGCTAAATTAATAGAAGATAAATTACAAACTACGAAGTCGCCCGGCTTTCGCACCATAATAATATTGTTATCATCATCAATATATTCATTTTGAATCGTAGTCGGCGACATATTTTGCGTAATTTCCGTACATAAATTACTACAATAAATCGAAGCCCGACCAATCTCATCTGTACGCTTATTCGCATTTTGACGATTCACTTCGTCGCGATAAAACATATATGGCGTCCCTGTTTCTAACTGAGCTACCATAATACGCGCCATAATATCCATAGCCCGATACGTTTTCCGAGGCAACAACGGATGATTCACCGCTTCATAATAACGCTCGGTAAACACTCGATTGTCTTCTTCATCATAAAAATCTTCAAGACCTAATAATTGCCCATCGCGATCCTTCCAGCCCATGAACTGCTTCACCTGATGCGGGCAAAACGTATGCCAATCACCAACACTACGCCCATTTTCATCCACTTTCTCAAGCTGCTCCATAAATAAATCAGGAATAGAAACTCCAGTAAAAATATCATGTGCTTTTCGGCGTTCATCCCCATTATTTGTTTTTAAATCTAAAAATCCATTCATAATATCTTTATGGAAAACGTCTAGATAAATTGCTACAGCTCCTTGCCTCTGCCCTAGTTGATCCACACTTACGGCCGTATCATTAATTAAACGAATCCACGGAACGACTCCGGAAGAGTTCCCTTTAAATTTCTTAATGTCAGACCCAAGTGCTCGAACTTTTCCATAATAGATACCGATTCCGCCACCATCTTTACTCAGGCGAGCAATGTCCCAATTATTTTGGTAAATACCGTCTAGCGAATCATCAACGGTGTCAATGAAACAAGAAGATAACTGTCCATGACTCTTCCCAGCATTAGATAACGTCGGTGTCGCAACCGTCATGTATAAATTGCTCATTGCCCAGTAAGCTTCTTCAATGTAAGCTATCCGATTTTCCTTTGGTTCTTCTTTCATTAACATCATCGCAATAATCATAAAACGCTCTTGTGGCAACTCATATAAATGACCATCATGATCCTTAGTTAAATAGCGATCAGCTAATAAAAATAATCCGATATAATTAAAATATTGATCACGATCGGGCTTGATAAGCGTCCCTAATCGTTCCATCTCTTCTTTAGAATACGACTCTAAAAGTTGCGAAGAATAAATTCCTTTAGACGTCATCTCTTCAATTAAGGAATAAAAATCACCATACTTCACACCAACACTTTCCTGACGATTACGAGCAGCCTCTTCATACAACGATTGCAAATAAAAATGTGCAGCAACAAACGTCCATTCAGGCTCCCCCATATCAATGTGGTTCAAAGCATAAAACATCGCATACTCACTAGCATCCGTTAAAGATCCATCTGCTTGTGCCTGCTTGATTTTTTCCTTCACCGATGTAATATCTAAATTCAACTCTTTCGATCTACGTTCCAACTCAACTATAACGTCATCTACGACTACTGTATCCACGGCTATTCCTCCTAAAATATAAAAAATCCACTCAATTAGTATTGAGCGGATGAAACGACAGCGCGTCGGACATATGATATAAAATATGTACACGGGGCCCCCGAATCATCCTCTCAGTCCCCGAAGAGGGTGAAACTACATGAATGTAAGACAGGTCTACTGACTCATGCTTCCACCTACTAAGAGCCCTTCCCATACGATCCATCGCACAGTGGTTTCAACTCTGTTCGTCAGCATTACAGTTGCGGGGGCAGTTCTGGATTTTCACCAGATTCCCTTAAAGCCTTTTACGGCATCTCACATCACGGCGTTACTAAATATAGATTTTTTAAACAATATAAACACTATATATTGTGTCTAAACACAGTTTAAACTACTCATGGAAAAATATCAATAGATAAATAGACTTTAATTTTATCTTAATCCAGCTCGATTCTTTCGATGTTGTTTTCTAGAATCAGCCGTCTCAAACAAGCGCTTCTCTTCATCCGTTTCTGGAATAATTTTCGGCACTTCTTTCGGCCTCCGATTTTCATCCACTGCCACCATAGTCAAAAATGATTCCGTTGTCATCTCCTGCTTACCAATCAATAAATTATCAGCATACACTTTCACATACACTTCCATCGAAGATCTGCCCGTACTTGTTACAAACGCCTCCAAAGTAAGTGCATCTCCAACTTGAGCAGATGACATAAAATCAACCGAATCAATTGAAGCTGTCACCACCACCGAATTAGAATGTTTCATAGCAGTTAACGCAGCAATCTCATCAATATAAGCCAATACTTTCCCACCAAAAATCGTATCCATATGATTCGTATCCGGCGGCAGCACCAATCGAGTCTGAGTCATCTTAGAATGACTCACTGGTAATGGATTCACATCTATTCCCCCTCTTTTTTTGAAATAAAAAATACACCCTCTAAAAGAAGGTGTACGAAATTACACAGAGACATTCACCGACATACAATGTTGGCTTCTCTTCATGTAACATCCTCCTATCTCCCGTAGGTAAAAATGTTCTTTCCGATGGCAGGTCTCCTGACTTAGAATCAACTCCATATAGCCCTTCCCGTTCCTTGAACAGTGGGTTATCCATATGAATCCTCCATTACAGTGGCGGGACCGTGACGGATTTTCACCGTGCTTCCCTTTTCAGCTTTTATAAAAAGCCACCATCGAACGCATTCAATTGTCAATATCGAGGGAACCCCTCATAGTTAAACGTACTCTTTTCAGGAGATGGTTGTCAATTAATTTTGAAACTAAGAATGTTAGAAAATTGCAACTCTAATTCCTTCTATTGCTCTGGAGATTTGCTGTTAACTGGAAGTCGTTGTAATATTTCACCTATCATCAAATTTCCTATTTATGAAGGAAACTATTAAAATAACCCTAATCTCTCCAGCCCATCAACACCCTTGCCACTAAAGCTAAAATAGGGAGCTCGATTAACGGACCGATCATCAGTGCGAGCACAATCACTGGCTCCTCTGGGAATGCCACTACTGCTATGGCCAGTGCGATTGGGGAGTTTCTGGCTAACGTGACCATAATTAGACTCACTTTTTTGTCGTGTGATAATTTCATACGACGACTAAGCGTGCTTCCTAACACAAAGTTACTGGCAAAAAAGATAAGCAACGGAAAGACCATAAGTAAAACGAGTTGGATTTCGCTCATTAATACAGAGGCTTCTGAGGCAAAAATAGCGATAACTGCAATACATAGAAACACGATATTTCCCTTTATAAATATCGCTTCAGCCTTATCTTTCAAATCAAATCTGAAATATTCAACTCGACTCAGTAATCGCGTGATTCCTGCAAGAAGCAATGGAATCAAGAAGACGAGTAAAACCCCCTGAACAACTGGAAACATCCCCACGAATTCATAATTGTCGAAGAAAACATAAATATATAAAGGTAATAAAAGCAATTGAATAAGCAAATTAATGGGAAGCAAAGCAGACGATAAAGCGATATTCCCCTTTGAAATTTTGGTGAAAACTAAGTACCAATCTGTGCAAGGAGTAACCATTAACATGACAAACCCAACCCATAGCATAGGTTGCTCTGCTAGGAAAATCCATCCTAGTCCAAAGGCGAGTAGTGGTGTCCACACAAAGTTAATTATGAGCGTCACAAAAACTATTCTTTTATGATGAAGGACTGATATAAACTCCCTGAATGGAACGGTCAGAAATATACCATACAACATCAACATCAATGCAGGCATGACTATAGTGCCTGCATAATTTTCAATTACATGCACTGTACTTAATCCCACCCCCACTAATATTGATAGTAAAATCATAATAGGCTGTAATTTATCCATTCTCGACATAATGTTTAGCTCCTTATGTTTTCATCAATGTTTAATCCCCTACCGCTTCGAAATAGAATAATCAATAGAAAGAAACTGTATTCCGAACATCCACATTTCATGAGTAGCTTTAAGGTCTTCCTTTTCCTTGTCTGACTTCCAGACGACAAATCGTTCATCAATAGGTAAACGAATACGGAACCATTTCGTAACGTAATAGATTCCTTCATCACCCTTTCCACCTTTAAAAGCTTCACTGGTGAGAATTAAATTATTAAGCTTATTTTCCGGTCGAAGGATCCCAGTCATTTGGCCGAGTGGTAAGGGGAGCGCAATGTTCATATATGCCCAGTCGTCATATTTATGATAAGAGTATGCGGCGACGAACAAAGCTTTCTTTGTTTTCCTAGACGTCCTCACCCATGCTCGAATAACGTCTCGGCCGTCTTTTTCGCTATCTACTATGCGGATCTCACTTTCCACACCTAACGATTGATCTTCGTGATTTAAGGGAAGGTCGATTTGTTCTATTCTCGAGCTGACTCCTTTATAGAGTAGTGATAGAAAATGAAACCCTTTAAGCCAAGTCGTTTGTGACACCAAGTGATGCGATAACGTATTTTCATAAAAGTCCTTCACTTGGGGATCCACATCAGCCGCATTAAAATTCTTTTGATGAAAAATATCAAAGTCATCCACCAACCCATTAACCTTACCCTCACGAATATAGTTCGATCGGTGGAAAAAGTCAGCTCCAATCTTCCACCTTCCATACAAACGACTATAGGTCACGCCATACGGCTTAAACGCCATACCTGGGCGAACCAACAGCCACCCCACTACTCCTAGCAACACAAACCCAAAAGCATTACCAATTCCATGTACAACCACCATATCAGGAATAGAGATAAGCTCGGCTCGTAGCAATCTACCAAGCCCGTAGTAAAACGCGAGCAACATCGTAAACACAATAGTAAGAGAAGAAAGTAACAGAAGTAAATAAGCTAAAGTGTGATCCACCAGCTTACGACCTTTAACCACGGTATAGTAGGCATACGCACCCAAACTAATCACAAACACCACAACAAACATAAACTCAATGAGACGTGAATAAGTAATTCCAATCGCAATACCCATTGGACTAATGATCACACCCACCGCCATCACACGATAAACAATGGAAACACTACCTTGAGATTGCCTTGAGCTTCTTCCTAACATCCCAATGAAAATGGGCGTGATTAATGCAGAAAAATGAAAATGGATAGCCGTAAGCAAGATAATCTGAGCCCCAAAGTCCATCACATCTATTCCAAACTGGAAAATCGAAAACCATGCCCCACCTAAAGCCATATACATTAAACCGACATCGATACTGACTTCTTCTAAGTAGGCAAAACCGCGCGCTAGGAGCCTTGATAATCCATAAAAGAAAACGAATAAAGTCCATAAGAGCCAACCTAGTGAAAACATACCCCCAACCAAGCCAGGAGGATATATAAAACTTATTAACGCTAAAACAGCTGCGACCGGATAGGCATACACACAGAGTTTATAAGATTTGAAGAAACGACCCTGACGATCTTGAGTTTCCGTTAAAGCAAGCGTCAGTGGCAAGATCACCAAAATTGCAAACAAAAGTAATATTTCAATAAGGGACACCGTGAGAAAGGATAATGACACTCCCCATAGAAGTGCGCCTAATATTGCTTGTGTGATAGTAAATTTCTTCATATTAACTCTCCCTTAGTTCACATTCCTTTTAAAAACGGTCAAGGTTCCTTCTTTACATGCTGAGATATTTCAATTTTATTAGTACCGTACTTAGTCGAAGACGCACCTCTATATTCTTAAAACTTACTGAATAAGTTATTACCTGAACATATTTAGGTGGCTTTTCCAAAATTAATTCTAACATATAGGAGTTAAAGCCAGAGCTAGTACAATACCATATAATTTAAACAATCTAGATATTTAGCACATTTTCTCTCTATAATAGAATGTTTCTACAAAAGTTGGATATACATAAAGTATATACATTGTAGAAACGAGGTGTTATAATGAAGTCACAAAATAAACGTAGTGATACAACTAAGGGAGTGAGCCAAGTGGCAAAGGTTCAAAAATGGGGAAATAGTTTAGCAATTCGCATTCCTAACCACTACGCTAAAAGCCTAGGTGTCGAAAATGGTTCTGAATTAGAATTACGATTATTAGATGATGAAATGGTTGTGAAACCTATAAACACTAAACCGACATTAGATGATCTATTAGCAAAAACAGAATGCAAAAAGAATCCACACTTAGACTATGACTTTGGAAAAGCAGAAGGGAAGGAAATGATTTGAGTTTAAACGTTCCACGCAAGGGTGATCTCGGCTTTTTAGATTTCAACCCTCATTCTGGTGTTGAGCAAGCTGGGAATCGCCCTTGCCTTATATTAAGTCCCGAAGCATTTAACCAAAAAACTGGCTTGGCAGTCGTGTGTCCTATTCGATCTAAAAGTGGAGATTGGCCATTCGAAGTGTCTTTGCCTTCAACTTCTAAAATTTCAGGCTATGTATTAACAGACCAAGTGAAAAGTATCGATTGGAAAGCTCGAAATTACAACTACCGAGATACAGTGCCGGAGAGTATTGTTCAGGAATGTATCGATATGATCCATACGTTTATATCTTAACAAACTTTATATACAATACTTTTATAATTAAGAGAACAACCAATTACTCAAATTTGTACAAGTCAATTTCTTCTCCTATAGTTATAGCACGGAAAGGGTTTCTATCTTTCGATTTCAACAATTCAATAAAGTCTGAAGTGAAGTCTTCTTTGTTAATAATTATTCTTGTGGAACCAGATACTCCATGCCCATCTTTTATAGGAATAGGTTCAATAGATTCCGGGTTTTTAATGTATTCATAAAAGAAACTGTCTAAAACTATATTCGCATAGCTAGAATTGGTTGATTCGTTGCTGAATTGAAATTGCACTTCAAAAATAAGTTCATCGTTGTTTTCTTCTATCTCATACGTGAAACTCTTAACTTCTGCACTTGAATTAGAAATGAAAATCCACCATATAAATCCTAAGGAAATAACAGACAAAACGAGCAACATTATTTTGTTTTTCTTCAAGTTATCCGCCTCCTATTACACTCAATAACCTTATGTAAATTCATAAAATATTCTTATACTAACTTTAACATAATTTTCTATTTAACCTTACTTAAAATTTCAACCGTGAGAATCTTTCTTCACATTCCAGCACCTTATACTCCTTTGTCTTAAAAAATAAAACACGCAAATTCAATTAAGAATTCACGTGTGAAATAGTGTGTATTTTATTTAAGAAAAACTTCTGAGCAAAACCATTTTCTCTACCCTTACAATTTAATGCTGACTTGGTAAATCTTCATCAAAGATATGAACTGGTAAGTCATTTAAACTACCAGCTTGGCTAGTAACAGATGTCATCGAAAGTCCTGCTGTTAGAATAATTCCTGCAACAATACCTGTAAGTAATTTTTTCATATAATTAATCCTCCTTTCTCCTTATTAAGCTCACTTCTATATTCCATATAAGCTTTTTCAACAATTTCAGCGTAATCATATTTTTCTTCTAACAAAAAAGTGCTAATCGATTTAGAAAAGAATTCTTCTGCTTTCAAGTGATTCATATGTTTCAAACTTCTTGCCATCTGATAATATAACTCGCCCAATAAATATAAAGTTTCATTACGATTGCAAACTTTAACACCTTGTTGACTATAGCTTAATGCATAGGAAAGCTTGCCAATTTTAAGAGCAGTTTTCGATGCACCATATAATAATCTCAATTCGATTGTGTAATCTTTGTTCACTGGAAAACCATGCAACTTCTCTAAAGCAAGATCAAAAACCTTCAATGAAAACTGGTAGTTATCAGATTCATAAAGTACAATTGCTATACTATTTAGGATCTCAAGTTCCCGAACCCTATTGGAAACGATTGATTTCATTTTCAAAGCATCCATCAAAAATTTTAATGCTATATTTTTATCTTTATTTAAATAAAACTCAGATATGCCTAAATGCCATAAAATAAATTGTAAAAATTCTTGATTTTGTTTTGCCAGCGGCGTTTTTAGCTCACTTTTCATTAATCTATTTAATTCTAAATAATTTTTATCTCGGCGATAGATTCTTGCAAATTCTTTTACATCATCGATATAATCCACTCGATCTGACTCAATCTGATGAAAAAAATATTCTGCGTCCAAGCCTAGCTTTTTGGAAATCAAATGAAGTGTAATACTAGAGGGGAATTCGTCTCCTGTTTCTAGTTTACTAATCTGTGCCTGGGTACAGATCCCTTCTGCCAGTTGCTTCTGCGTCATTTCTGCATCAAGTCTAGCCTGCTTAAGCACCTTGCTGAATTTATCCAAATTCACCTACCTCACACCCTATTCTTTCAAATTAGATTACAAAACAACAAAATATTCCTATTATTATATTGTTTCATCAAATGCAAAGAAAGACGGCGTAATTGATAGGGTAGATGTCGTAAATAGCTCTAAACCGCAAATACATCCAAAATAGTAGTATGGTAGATTCTAATTAATAACCTCTAATGTTCAACTTATCAATAGTTTACCATTAATGTTCTGAAAATTCCAACATTGAAAAAATAAGTATAATATTCCCCCATTATCGCTTGTTTTTTCTCTCAATCTACCAACACATATATTTGTGGTAACTATTGATGCCCCATCACATTGGCGGTTATAAAATTTGAAAGGGGTAGATGTCGTGAAAAAGTTATTGGTTCTCTTAAGTGTTCTCGTTTTACTTCTTGTGCCTTTTCAGACGGTATTTGCAGACGATTCCCAGTCAGGTAAGCAAGATCAGTATCTCGTTCAGTTTGATGGACCAGCTAAGCAAGGACTCCTTAACGCATTTGGTGTAGAGGAGGAAGAAATTCTTCACGAATTTAGTTTACTTCCGATCTATCATTTAGAACTAACCGAACAACAAGCAAAAGGGCTGAAAAACCACCCGCAAATTAAATTTGTGGAAAAAGATGCAGAAGCAAAAGCAATTGCCCAACAAACACCTTGGGGAATCCCTCGAGTAGAAGGGACTACTTCTCAAAACAATGGCTACACTGGTGATGGGATCGATGTAGCTGTATTAGATACTGGAATTGACAGGTCGCATGTCGATTTGAATGTGTCTGGAGGGTATTCTGTATTTGGCGATTCACCTTATTATGATGGGGATGGACATGGGACACACGTAGCAGGTACTATCGCAGCATTAGATAATAACACAGGTGTACTCGGGGTCGCACCAGATGCGAACCTCTATGCAGTTAAAGTTTTAGACAACAATGGTAGTGGATCGTATTCGGGGATTGCACAAGGAATTGAGTGGTCGATTATAAATGGGATGGACATCATTAATATGAGTCTAGGTGGCCCGTCTAGTTCATCCATTTTACAACAGTACTCTGACTTAGCTTACAATAATGGAATCCTAGTTGTTGCAGCCGCAGGAAATAGTGGAAACTCATGGGGTTGGGGGGACACAGTAGGTTACCCAGCTAAGTACGACTCGGTAATTGCAGTCGGAGCAGTTGATCAGAATAACAACCGCGCTTCCTTCTCAAGTCACGGCCCAGCTGTAGAGCTAGCTGCACCAGGAGTTGGTGTTTTAAGTACTGTGCCAGGAAACGGCTATAGCTCATTAAACGGAACATCCATGGCATCACCACACGTAGCAGGGGTGGCAGCACAAGTTTGGGAGGCTAAGCCGCATCTTTCAAATGTCCAATTACGATCACTTTTACAACAGACAGCTCAGAACTTAGGTAACTCTAACTACTACGGTAGTGGATTAGTTAAGTCATACCAAGCGATTACGCATTAGGCTATTAGATAGGGAGGGGAACGGGAAACCCTCCCTATCTATTTTATAAAAAGAATAAACTCCTACTCTACTTCTTTTCCCTTCTCTTTTTGTATTTGCTCAATAATATATTTCGAACCGATCATAGAACAAGCAATAACAGTAAAAATTAAGGTGATAATCAATGAATGTGTGATCAGATGGTTATAACCTTCGACAGAGCCATAACCAAAAATATAAGAGAGAATTGGCAAGACAATTATAAAAGAAACAAAAAATAAAAATATAGTTGCAATCAAAGCAATTCCTATTTCCTTCACAGTTTGTACACCTTCCCTTCACTCAATAAAAAGTTTCCTTTGAATAATTGGATAAACAATTATATTAAGTTAACTATGAATACATGAATCACCATTACTAATAGAAACGAAACATATCCAGTTAACTTCACAGGATGATTTGGTTGGTATTCATTTGAAGGATAAACCCTCCTAACAATTTCAAAAAATAATAGTGTTCCGATTAAGATTAAAGGTCCACCAATTAGAAAAGTTTGGTCCAATGAATTTGCGATCCCAACCACGTGATAAATGAATATTAACCATAGATAGCCTAAGAACAAATGTAGGACGATGGAAAATGCAATATTTTTTAATTTCATATGTACACCTCCTTATACTAGAAATTCCTTAAATAAAAAAACATAGTTTCATACAGTTAATCTACGTTCAATTTCACTTTAAATAATTACCTAACTATGTTCTCCAAGTATTAGAAAGAATACCAAACCATCACATATTCAATCTCATGCGTGTTTTCATCCACTTTATCGTCTATAACCTCAAAACCCTCTCGAAGGTAGAAATTGGTCGCACGCTTGTTTTTCTTATAGACCTGTAAAGAAAGCGAGCTGTAACCATCCTTCACATGATTAAGTAAGGCAGTTCCAATGCCATTAGACTGTTTTGTAGGATCAACAAAAATGCCTGCAATTTGATGTTCCTTTAGACCAACAAACCCGAGAATCTCCTTATTTTCTTCATAAACAAAGATAGTTGCTTCCGGTAGCATCCCTTTTACACTTTCATAATTGTCATGCCAATATTGTGCGTCGATAAAATCATGCGCGTTAACATTAGCCTTTAGCCATATCTTCATTACGTTAGTTAAATCGTTGTTGATGAATTTACGTATCATTGTTCTTCCATACTCCTCCAGTGCCCGGATTGAAGCCGCACTTTTTATATAGACTTTCCTTTTCTTTCTCATAAGTAATAGAAACAATCTCCAGACCATATTTATTAGATTCCCCAAGCATCTCTTTTATCATTTTAGTTGCTAGTCCTTTTCCTTGATAGGAGGGGTGCACCATAATATCTTCCATGTAACCATGCTCTAATCCCATTCCGCAGACATAACCAAAAGCAATAAGTTCCGCCTCATCGTTTCTTACACCTATCCAAAAATTACAACGTTCGAATAACTTTGGATAATCTTGCTCTCTTCTTTCCCAGCCTACAGCTGCTCTTAGTTCTGGTACTTCATTATTCGCTATAGGTATGTTGATTTTTAAATCAAAGTTCATCCAACCCCCCCTCACTTCAGCTCTTCTATGAAATAAAAACAACTAACACCAAAGATAAAAATTTATTCAACTAATTCCCAACTCGTATCCGTTTCCTCAATACTTTCGATCACTTTATATTGATCAAACAATTTTTGAGTATGGGTTATAGTATATACTTGTTCAGGGTCAATCAGATTTATAGCAACTGGATGTATTTCTAAAGCCTCAACTTCACCAGTCATAAATTGTACAGTTACAGACATCTCATTTTCAGAATCTACAACTTCCAATACTTTTACAACAGCAATTCCAGATGCTGTAGAATTGTTATATAGGAAACTTCCTCCAACTATTAAGAAAGTTAAAAAGAATAAGATGAATATGTAAATTATCCATTTCCTATTAATACGACTCCCCCCTTTCACCATAATGAATATTCAAATCTAATTACCTTCCGGCGGCAATTTATAAGTAACTTCTCCTTTTTCATTCAAAAATTCCATCCTTGGCACGTCATCATCACCAACTACCATTCTAATCCGTTGGTTTCCTTTTGAATCCATAAGTTTAACGCCAACTTCGCCATCTGGAGTTTTACTCATCGAGGCGCGTGGTGCAGCACCTTGAAATAAGTCATTAATCGCTTTTGCTTTCTCAGCTTCTGGTAGATCCTCACGTTCAATTTCCTGCATTTCTTCTGTAATTTTAGACAAAGGAGTACTCGGCCTATCAAAAATTTCAAAACCATAATGTGATTGACCTTTTTCCTCTGTATAATGCATCTGAACAACTTGATCTTGTTTATATTGATCAATGGTAAAAGACATGCCACTCTCCACATTGCCTTCCTCATCAACTTCACTACCGAAAATCAAACCACCACATTCGTCACCTTCACTGTTGTAAAACATAATCCCTGAAATAGGATCTTCCTGTCTATGGCCTGGAAGAATATCCTTTCCATCCATAATCGCCGGCGGAATATTATTCTGGTTAAATAGGGTCATCTTTAAATTATCGTCTTGATCAACAATATTAAGCTTTTCTACGTTTAATTCTGAATATCTCTTTTTGTCTGACATGAAATCACAACTCCTTATATAGCAATAACCAAAAAATTACTGTAACTTCATTGTTCTCCAAGGTTTCTTCATTCTCCTCCATTTTTTTGACAAAATTCTGTTTGCTCAAATGGATTTGTTTAGCTATAACATAGATTATGAATTTTTAGTTGGATTTAATAGAAATAGAAATTGTAGGTACTTTAAAAGGCTTGTTGATACGTGGCTGTTCGAGGAGAAAAATTGGGGAAATGGCGTACCCCATAATAATTATTATCTATGGTTAAAGTGAGGAGCTAATTGATCCATGACAAGTGATTCCGCCTTTTTATTAGGAGTTGGCACTACCAAGTAAATTTGTGATTGAAGTGCATAAGAAGTGTAGGCTAAAAATTGAAACGTTGGCGATAATGAACTTGTAAAATCCTCAGTAGAAATCTTTTCAACACTTACTTCTTTTTCAAGATAATCATGATTACCTTCATTCTTACTATCAATAGGCGATATCCACGGATACATATTAGACCTCCTTATAATAAGTATTTACAATCTTGAACAAAGAAGACAATTACTGAACTAACACCCTAATCTACATTTAATATCCATTCGTCGATGTACTCAAAAAAATAGTGCAGAAAATTAGTAAGTAAATTGAAGAACTCATTCCCACTTCAACGATTTTTACCTTCATTTCCTCTTTTAAAATTTCCTGTTATCTTTGCCATGATTAATTGTCTTTCCTGTTCGTTTTCAGCAATGTTTATTTTTCTTATAAATTTCTCTGCGGTCTTCCCTTTTAAAATTTTAACTTGCTTACCTTCATAATCCAGAAATACTGTATTGCCTTTATTGACTCGATAATGAAAAGGAACATCGCTTAAACGATTTCTTTTATCAATATTACTCATTGATTTCCACCTTCTTTTTTACAGCACTATTCGACGACTTCGAAAAATAATTAGCTTATTGGAAGATTGTTTCTGTTATATTCATTATCCAATTTAATGATTCCTCCCTATGTTTCACCTAGTAACGAAACAGCTAACTCCTATATGATATAAGAATTTATGTTGGGTTAGGTCCTGATAAATTTAATGCTAAAAACTCCGACAAATCATCAATAACAAAATCGGCAACACAAGAACTTTCATTACTTCCGTTTCTCTTCCAAACGCTCTTCACCCCTATTTGACTTGAAGCCCCGACATCATTGATAAGATGATCGCCAACAAACATGGTTTCTTCAGGGGTCACATTTAGTCTTTGTAGAGCCCTTTGAAAAATTAGGGGGTCCGGCTTTTTAATTCCCTCTTGTTCTGATATTAATATTTCGTCAAAGTAGGATTCAATCCCAAGTGCTTTGATATTATTTAGTTGAAATGGATACTTACCATTTGTGATAATCCCTAGTTTAATAGAATGATCTTTCAAGGTGGATAGTGTTTTTTCTAAATTTGGGTATGGTACGCAACATGAAGGAAAGTGATTAAGATAATCCTCCACTAACGCTTCCCATGATATTTTTGTTATATTAAACTCTTTAATTAGGCTTTGATAAACTACATCCTTCCAAACATAACCGTTATCGTCTAATTGTATAAACCTTGAGGCGAAATCTTCTTTAGGAATATGACTAAAATTACTTCTTAACCTCTCATACTGTGATTCTAAAAACTTTCTCAAAGACTTATTTCGATCTAATAAAGTTCCATCCAGGTCAAATATAATACTTCTTATCATCTCAAACACCTACACCATCTCTTGAAGTCTCGCTACATTCTCTTCCAAAAAATTAGCGTGCTCATTCACACCTCGTCGCTTACACCAGCCTATACTATTAAATGCATCGGTAAATCGGTAAAATGGCAGCACCGCTTCTAAATCAATAATCGGTTTGATGCTTGTATACCCTTGCTTATAAGCATGAAAAATATTAGTATCTAGACTTAAATAATCCCGGTAGAGTTTTGTAAAATCAATTTCAGTTGCCCCGAACCGTACACTTTCAAAATCGATTACACCTTTCACCTGCTCCCCATCAGTAATAATATTTGTCGGGCGAAAATCCATATGAATAAAGCTCGGTCCAACTGGTTCTGGGAGCTGACTCTTCATGTCTTGGAAGGTTTGCAGGGCTTTTTGGTACAACGATTGATCAATAACCTCTTTCACGTCCTCCGCAAAGCTGAAAAATTGATCCTCCACAAATGTAGCCCAGGCGGGAAATTCGTTTTTAATTCCTTTAAACTCAAGGTGTTCAGGGGGTGTTATATTGTGAAGCTGAGCATGGAGCTCTCCTACCTGATAAGCTATCGATTCTGAAGATGATGCGGATAATGGTTCTCCTTTTAAATCTGATAATAAAATAGCTCCCGGCTCCTCGTCACTTCCCGACCAATAATCTAGTAACTCCGGCACAGCAACACGTCCTCTTAATATCTCATAGGATTCGAGTTCACGCTGATATTTCAAATGGGAAAAAGGGATTTTTAAATAGACGCTCTCCCCGTCATTCAATTGACATTTATAAACGGTCGAACTTTTTGCATCCGGAACCTCACTCATCGAAACCACATTAAGTCCAAAGTGTTCAATTTTTTTTTGTACCAATCAAGACCCTCCCTTATGCAGCTACATTGCTTTCGGCGCTTCAATGCCTAGTAAATTCAACCCTTCTTCTATTACTATGGAAACACTTTTAACCAATGCCAATCTAGCTTCTAATCCTTCATCGTCAATTAATATTTTTTCATTCGCATAGTACTTATTAAAGTCCCTGCATAAATCAATCAAATACTTGGCGATCTGTGACGGGTCATTTCCGTGAAATGCTTTTAATATGGTTTTTGGAAACGTATCAATCGCCTTGATAACCGCCCAGCTGTAGGGATCGCTCAAGCCGGTTTCTGTTGAAATCTTTTCAAGTTTTGCTTTTCGTAAAATCGACTGAGTTCTTGCGTACGTATATTGAACATAAGGACCAGTCGAGCCTTCGAACCTAAGCATATCCTCGATTGAAAATTCGATATTGCTCTTTCTGTCGTTCTTTAAATCGTGGAAAATAATTGCGCCAACCCCAACCATACGTGCGACGTCATCCTTATCATTCAATTCAGGGTTCTTTTCCTCAATATTATTTCTAGCTGTGGAGATTGCCTCTTCTATTACTTCTTCTAATAAAACCACTTTTCCTTGTCTAGTGGACATCTTTTTACCATCTTTTAAAATAAACCCAAACGGAACATGCTCCAAACGGTCTGCCCACGGATACTCTCCTTTTTTTAGTACAGAGAATAATTGGTTGAAGTGTAAGCTTTGTTCATGGCCTACGACATACAATGATTTCGCAAACTTATAGTTATCATATCTGTAAAAGGCAGCAGTCAGATCCCGAGTAGCATAAAGTGTCGCCCCATCTGATTTTGTTAACAAGCAAGGCGGCATGTTGAACTCTGATAGCTCAACGACCTCTGCACCTTCTGAATGAGTAACTAAATTTTTACGTTTAAGTTCCGTAATCGTGTCTTTCATCTTATCATTATAAAATGCTTCTCCATGATAAGAATCGAATGCAACGTTTAAAAGCTCATAAATCTTTGAAAACTCCTTAAGGGATTCGCCTCTAAACCATCTCCATAAATTTAATGCTTCCTCATCACCATCTTCAAGTTTCTTAAACCATTCACGCGCAAGTTCGTCTAAGTCAGAATTATTTTTTACCTCTTCATGAAACTTTACATAAAGACTTAATAACTCTTTAATAGGCTCCTCTCTGACTGTAGCTTCATTCCCCCAAAGCTTATAAGCTACAATCAGCTTTCCAAATTGCGTTCCCCAGTCTCCTAAATGATTAACTTTCACTGTCTGGTAACCGCATTTCTCAGCTATGTTTGAAATAGCATTTCCGATCACCGTTGATCTCAAATGCCCCATCGAAAATGGCTTGGCAATATTAGGTGAGGAAAAATCAATTACAATCCGTTCATCGTGGCCAAATTCATGCGAGCCAAAGTTTCTTCCCTGTTCCAAAACAGTTTTCATCACCTCTTTACTCACTTCTGTTTGGTCTAAAAACCCATTTACATATGGTCCTTCAGAAACCACCTTTTCAAAAAGCGGATGCTCCAGTTTTTGCGCGAGATCGCTCGCAATTTTATGAGGAGCAACCTTCATTGTTTTCGCTAATGTAAAGCAAGGAAACGCTAAGTCGCCTTGGCCCTCAAACTTCGGCTTTTCGACTACATTCATAATTTCCTCTTTGGTTAGTTCTCCGTTTAATTGCTTGGCTATTATATCCGAAAATACATCAACATAGGACATACATACCCCTCCTTTTAAATATAAAAATCCCGCCTCTAAAAATAGAGACGAGATTACCCGTGGTACCACTCTGCTTGTTCACACTGAACCAACTTCACATGGATAACGGGCATGACCCGACCACTCCTAATTAATTTCAGGTGGTCTCTTAGAAGTGCGCTTCACTATGAGGTGTCTATTAGGCTCTCACCACTCCCTAATTCGCTTCAAAACACTTATCGTAGCTACTCTCTTCCTCACCGAGTTTAATATTAAGATTCATTATATACATTCGATAAGTAAATATCAAACAGATTTTGTAAAATAATTTTAATTCGCTTTCGCTGGTTTCTTTTTAGTCGTTTTCTTCTTAGTCGTTTTTGTTTTCGTAGACTTCTCTTTCGACGTTTTCTCTAATGATGCTTCTAGAGCTGACATAAGATCGGTGACGTTGTCTGGTTTCGTTGGTGTTTCTTTGGCGGTTGCTATGTCTTCCCCTGCCTTTTTCTTTTCAATTAATTCTAACAATGCGGTGCGGTAATCGTCGGTATATTTTTCTGGTTTAAATTCGGTTGTTAACTGATCAATCAATAACTTGGCGGTATCCAGTTCTTTCTTTGCGACTTGATCCGCTTCTGGAACGCTCGGAACCTCTTCGACATCTCTAACTTCATCAGGATAATGAATGGTTTCCATGACTAAAGTATTTTTATAAATCCTCACTACGGCAAGCTGTTCTTTGGAACGGATCATAATTTTCGCAAGTCCAATCTTACCCGATTCATTCAAAGCTTCTCTTAATAAGGAATAGGCTTTGCTTCCGCCTTCATTTGGCGACAAATAATAACTCCGATCAAAATAGATAGGATCAATTTCTTCTAATTTCACAAAATCTATAATCTCAACAGACTTGTCTGTTTTCTCTTCTTTGATGCTTTCCATTTCTTCTTTTTCAAGCATCACAAATTTATTCTTGGTATACTCAAAAGCACTCACAATCTCTTCTTTCTCCACCTCGCGATCACACACAGGACAAACTTTTTCATACTTAATTGGATTCTGACATTCTTTATGCAATTGGCGTAGCTTTATGTCTTTGCTTTCCGTTGCAGAGTGTAATTTAACTGGAATATTAACCAGTCCGAAGCTAATCGATCCTTTCCACATCGTATGCATGCTAGATGCCTCCTTTTTGCTTAGCTTTTGAGTTTTTTTAATAAAAATACAAAATAAGCAAAAATTAATAAAAAGGATGATGAACATGTGGAAACCGATGCTACCCACGTTAATGGACGAACCACCAACTGATGAAGACTGGATTTATGAAATTAAATATGACGGATTTCGCTGTGGGCTTGAATGGAACGAGTCTGGCGTAAAACTGTGGAGTCGCAATGGCAATGATTTATCTAGGCAATTTCCAGAAATTCTAGACTGGTGCACAGAGAACAGAGACCATTTTAAAACATTTTTTCCTCTACACCTTGATGGCGAGATTGTCATACTAAACACGCCCCTTCAAAGTAATTTTTCCCAAGTCCAACAAAGAGGTCGAATGAAATCAGTGGGTAAGATTAAATCAGCCGCAATATCTCGACCTTCGACACTAATGGTGTTTGATTTGGTTATGAAAAATGGGAAAAGTTTAAAGTCGTTTAAGTATCACAAAAGAAGAGCCGCTTTAGAAGAGATGCCGTGGGAAAGTAGGTTAAAACTTGTTGATACGTATGAGCATTACGACGAAGCCTTTGATAAGGTTTTTCTACATCAAGGGGAAGGCGTGGTCGCCAAAAAAATAACAAACAAGTACGTGGAAGGAAAACGAACGGATCAATGGATCAAAATTAAAAATTGGCGAACAATCAGTGGAATCATCACCTCTTGGAATCTTGAGAATGACTACTTTGGCATGTCTATATATAATGACAAGCAACTAATAGACCTTGGGAAAATCAAGCACGGTTTTTCTGATGAAGAGAAAAACACACTCACACAATTGATACGAAAACATGGGGAAAACATAGGTTCCTCGTGGAAAGTTTCCCCGTCTATTTGTGTAGATGTACATTGTCTGCATGCTCATGAAGGTGAACTTAGAGAACCCGTTTTTAAATCCTTTAGACACGACCTAGTTGCCAAGGATTGTACGATGGAACAGGTAAAAACTGGCCTAGCTATGCTTCCGAAAAATGTGGAATTATCCAACCAAGATAAACTCATTTTCGATCAATACACAAAAAAAGACTTAATTTTTTATTTACGCAAAATCGCTCCCCTTTTATTACCAAAAATAAAAGATAAGCGCTTAACCATGATTCGTTTTCCAGATGGTGTCGATGCTCATTCTTTTTATCAAAAACATTTACCGGACTATGCTCCTGATTACATTCAATCGATTGGGGAGGATTTGTTATGCCAGGACTTGCAATCCCTAATCTGGTTTGGCAATCAAGCTGGTGTGGAGTATCACGTCCCTTTTCAAACCATACATTCTTCTAAACCAGATGAGATGGTCTTTGATTTAGATCCACCTTCATTAAACGAATTTAACTTAGCCATTAAAGCTGCACATTTGATTAAACAAATGTGTGAGCACCACGGATATAAAGTCTATGCTAAAACGTCGGGTCGAACAGGCCTTCAGTTACATGTGCCAATAGAAGACATGACCTTTGCAGAAACAAGAACGTTTATGGAAGCAGTAGCCAACGTCTTAACACAAAAATACCCCGATTCTTTTACCACCGAAAGGCTAATAAAAAATCGAGGCAAACGACTTTATATTGACTATGTCCAACACGCTGAAGGAAAGACGATCATTGCCCCTTACTCCCCAAGAGGGACCAAAGAAGCAACCGTCGCGACACCCTTGTTTTGGGAGGAAGTGAAGGAAGGACTGGATCCTAGGCAGTTTACGATTGGAAATGTAGTTAAGAGGATGGAAGAGAAAGGATGTCCTTGGGTGATCTAATAGGACTCAACATTCCTTGCGACTTTAATTAATTCTTCTTTAGAAGTTGTGTTACTATTTGCTAATAATTCATAAAAGATATCTTCATTGTTCCACCTCAAAATTTTGTGGTCCTGATCGTTACCATAACTACCTTCAAGATCTTTATGTATTTCTACCTTTTCGCTAGTAAAATCAAAAGTATTCGGTGCTAAACTAGATCGGTAGGTCAGTTCATTTTGATCGTTTCCAATAAATTTCACAGAAAAAAGGGAACGATCCGCAGTTATTTCAATATCTTTTGCTTTAAACGGGATTTCTCTAGGAATTTCAGGGGTAAATGAAAGTTCTTCTATTGCTTCACCCAACTCATTTTTTTGATGCTCTTCCAAATCACTTGTAGCACTATTACTACATCCGGCAAGCAGAAAGGTCATTAAAATAATAAATATTTTTTCAAACTACCCCACCTCGCTACTCATCACAAACTGCTCTCCAATTGGCCCGTAAACTCTCCTACCCGTATCTTGAAAGTCAACTTTTTCATACAACTTTTGAGCCGCGATATTTTTATGGTTAACAGCTAACACCAATTCATCGCAGCTTGGGAATTCACGTTTCACAAACTCTCTAAGCTGAGTCATAGCTTGTTTAGCAACACCTTTTCCTTGTGCAGCTTGATTTATGGATAAAGACGTTAACAACATAGCTTTAGGATTGTCAGAGTAATCTTTCACTCTCGCGGTAGCATGTAATAAAAAGAATCCCACCGGCTTCGAGTTGTTCAGAATCACGATCCGATGCTGACCTTCTTCTACCTCAGTGTACTTGTTGGGAAGTGCTGTAAATTTAATCTGGTCCTCAGGAAGCACAAATGAATCAAGCGCTTTTTGGTGTTCGGTACTATAATGACTTAGCTTGACCTCAGGTACCGACATCACACTTCACCTCGACTTTCAAACTCTTCTTTCAATAGTCCCATATGTATAATGTCGTGCCACCGACCATTTCTATATAAAGCTTGGCGACTTTTACCTTCTTCTTGAAAACCTAATTTCTTATATAAGTGAATGGCCTTTTCATTAAATGAGAAGACCCTTAATGATAACCTGTGAAAATTAAGTTCTTGGAAAGCGAAATTCAACAGTAGAGTCACCGCTTCAGTTCCATAACCGCTTCCCCAGTAAGTCTTCTCCCCAATATCAATGATTAATTCTGCATTTCTATTTTTATAATCGATGTTGATTAGAGAGGTGATTCCAATTGCTTGTTGCTGATCTAGTTCCTCTATCATATAACTCTTGGAGGAATCGGAACCTATAAATACGTTTTCAACAAAGCCTCGAGTGTCGTCTAATGAGTATAAATCTAAAGATGGGCTTGTAGACGCCATCACTTCTAAGTCATTTCTCCATTGATGATAGGTTTCGACATCGTCATTTTCTACTTTTCTTAGCTTGATCCTTTTTGATGAAAGCAATTCGTTCCCTCCTTATATACGTACGTCTGAGGCTAAACTAACCTACAAATTTAATTAATCTAATGAAGCTTTAAATACATAACTAACCTTCTCATAATCCATCTTCTCTTCATAAAACCGATGCGCCTCTGATCGGCTTAACCCTGAAGACAGCGCTACACTTTCATAGCCATTGTTCTTTGCCCATTCGTGAATGTGATTAAGCAGTATCTCCCCATAACCCTTCGAGCGTTTTTGTTGGTTAGTAACTAAATCACAAACCCAAACAAAACGACCGTAGTAAAGGGTAATCATCGGCTTAAATCCGATAACAGCTACCATCTCATCTTCATCAATTAAGGCAAACAGTTTATAACGATCTTTTTCCTGTGCCTCTAAAATCAACTCAAGATAGCTCTCTTTATCCAGGTGAGTCCTCAATTGATTCATCACAGGAAATGCTTCAAGGATCTCGTTTTGAGTTTGGAGTTCTTGTACTTTAAGATTATCTCTCATTATATGCTCCTATCAATTTTATTTGGCCCCTAAATAAGTGGTTTGGAGTTCTATTTCTTTGACACCGTCCTCAGCCGAAACTTTATAAGCTTTGGCGTTAGGCCTTGAACTGACGATTTTATCAAGTTCTTCATCAATATAGTGAAGAGCAACGCCGTCATCATGCCCACAATAGCTTTTTTATCCAGTCCCTACCTTCTAAATCATATTTTAATCTAATATGCTGTCTATTTTCATCCGCTTGCCAAAACTCAACCTCATCCGCCACAACTTTGAATAAAGTCCACGATGCTGCTACTTCATCAGGATGATCTTCCAAATAAGACAGTCGAGCTTTTAAAGCTTCCTCAAAATCACTTTGTTTATCTATAATAGAGCTCTGTTTTTCAATTAGTGAAATGGCGCGCGCTACCTTTCCACGGTTCAAAAAGTCCTTAACATTTGTTTCTTCATCCATCTTCATCGCTTTACCACGTATTCTGATTTGACGACCAATTATAGACCAATAAAAGTTCAAAGCGACATCAGAGTTATTCATTAATTGTTTTCCTTTTTCACTATTGGTGCTAGTAGCAAAATACCATCCTTCTTCATCCACATCTTTAAGTATGAGAACTCTAGAATCTGGGGCACCTTCTTTATTAACAGTTGAAAGCGTCATTGCGTGAGGTTCATGCACATCATGAGCCAACGCAACTTGAAACCATTCTAAAAATAATTCGTTAGGGAAATAAGGGGTACCTTCGACATCAAATGTTGGGAAAGGCCCTAAGAGCGTTTTACTATCTTGGATTTTGTTCCTAATGTGATTCATAGCAATATACAGCTCCTTATTAATTGTTAATTCAAAGTTTGATGCCGGGTGTGTTCAAAGATTTTAGTTTAATTTATTTTACCATATGGTGATTAAACTTTTACCTCTCAGCATTTTATTAATCTAATAAAGTATCCAATATAGAGTCCAGTAAACATTAAGAATATACTTTAGAGGCTTTGGAAGAGGGAAATGGTTAAAATAGGTGTTGATAGCGTTCCTACTGACAATAAAATTATAATTTTGCCTCTATTTATTTTCCTATCTGAAGAACTCATAACTTCGTAAGATAAGATGATCCAAATAACTAAAGATATGAATGATACAATTAAAAGCCACACACTATTTACTCCTTTTCATCAAGTTATCTATCTAAAACGAGTTTTAAGCAATCGATTCACTTTATGAGTATTCAAGGAAGTATCCAATATAATATCTGAATTATTATCAACGTCTACTTTGATTGGTCTTATTACGTCTTCTGAATAACCCAAACCACTTAACCGCTCTGTATAAAATGCAAAATAACTTAACTTCTCTTGCGAAGCCATATGCAATATGCCATGAAAGTCTATGTTGATAATCTCTAATATAGCATTAGATAAATCTTCTATATGTACAAATGTACGATACAAATTTGCAGCAGCATTAAAGAAATATTTTTCTTCAACTTGTCTAATAACCTTTTGAGTTCGTATCTCCATATTTTCATATGAGTGACCACCATATATAGGACCAGGTCGAATAATTATGTGATTTGGATGATTTTCTTGAATCATCCTCTCCCCATTTATTTTAGAATTAACATAGGTTGATAGAGGTGAGTCCCCAGCCATAGGGTGCGTATTATCTAATTCAAGGTAACCCCCATTCCCCTCAGAAAAAACAGCATCAGTTGATATGAAGATCAGTTTTGTTTCTGACGGTATAGAAGACAAAAGGTTAGAAAGACCAATATTAATTAGTGAATCTTCATTCTCCATCCCTAACAGTGACCATATGATAGTATCTGGCTGATAATTTTTTATTGTCTGAGAGATGGAAATTTTATCAGTTACGTCCAACTTTATTATATTCGATTTTTCATTCACTGACCTCGAAGTACCCAATACTGTATATTTGGAACCCTCTATTAATCTAATTAAATTAGAACCTAAAAATCCTCTTGCTCCTAAGATTAGAATTTTCAAACTTACCACCCACTAACTTTTGTAGCTACTATTTTACTAGAATATACTATGAAATTATATAAAAGACAATTTCATCCACCTTCATATCTCCCCTAATGTTCATACAATTGTTCACTCCTAAAAATCTTAGAAATAAAATTACTATTTTAGGTAATTTAATTCCAATTATAGAAACTTATGATACAATTAGTTAATCAAAATTAAATTTTCAGAAAAATATGAGAAGGAGAACTTTTTAATGAAAAATAATAAAAAAGCCTTAACGTACATATTAATTGGGGTCATTGGAATGTTGATTGGTATGTTCATAGCAAGTCCCTTATTTCAATCATTTTTTTAAGGTCAACTTTAGTTGTGAGTACTCTAGTTATCTTGGCAGTGATGATGACTCTTTTTTGCTCAGAAAGAAATGAAATAGAATGGGGGAGTATATTGATTTTACATACTGAAGTTATTGGAGACGAAGAACCAATTGTATTTTTACACACTGGGTTGCAAACTGGTGTAACAGATTTTGAATATCAGAGAGATTATTTTAAAGATAAATATAAAATAATCCTACCTGATTTGCGTGGTCATGGCAATTCATTGGGAGATGACTTTACTAATTTTTTTGAGGACTCAGCAGTAGATATTGATGAAACACTCGTCCACTTAGGAGTTGACTCTGCACATATTGTAGGCTGCTCGTTAGGTGCTTTGGTGGGATTGTTTTATGCGAAAAGGTTTCCTCTTAAAGTAAAAAGTTTAACAATTTCAGGCATTTTATCCGAAAGACCAGATGACTGGTTAGATATGCAGAAACAAGACATTAAACATCAGGCAAAACTATTAAAAAATAAAAATACTTTAAGTTACTTTGATAATTTGCATAAGTCTGATTGGAGACAATTTTTAGAGATGGTCAAGGATGAAAATTGGTATCCATTTGAAGAAACTAAAGATTTAGACGGCATCATTTCTCCTGTCTTGTATATTGTTGGGGAGGGAAATAAAGAAGAAACTAAAGGGACACTTTTATACCCTTTATTAAAAGATGATGTTCATGTATCTATTATTCCATTTGCTTCACACTTAGTCCATTTGGAACAACCAGATTTATATTCAAGAATTTTAGAAAAGTTTATAACTGAAATTAACAATTAAAATCCGTATTGAACAAGGAAATCGTAATAATTTTTCAGGATTTTTTTATTCGTGCAAGGCACTGGGGGAATTAGTATGTTTATAGTAAGATCAATTATTTTATGGATTATTATAACTACGATCATTAATGCTTATTTAATGACGTTCCCTATGCCTGTCTTACGAAAACAGGATTATCCGTCCAACTATTTAATAAAAGGAAATAAAAGGATCGAGATACAAAACAAAAGGGAATGTGCAGCACTTTCGACTGCATATATGTTACGCCATTTTGGAATGAAGGCAGATGGAAAAGAGTTGTATACCAACTTTCCATGTAAAACAAGTTCAGGCGAAGTATACCCTAAGGGAATTCGAAAGGTATTAAAAGAAAAGGGATTTAAAACAAGCTATTATAAAGGAAATATAAATACATTAAAGCACGAAGTTAGTAAAGGAAATCCCGTAATTGTTTTTATTAAAGTACAAAATCGACATCATAGCTTGCACTTTGTCCCTGTAGTAGGTTATGACGAGGACCATTTCTACCTTGCAGAATCTTTAGAGCCATTGATTAATAGTAAAGATAATTCCAGCTTTAATCGAAAAGTTCCTATTAGTGAATTTAAGAAATTGTGGAATATAAAGAATTTTAATACGCTTTTTTATAGCAATACGTACATAACGGTAAAGACCTTATAAAGCAAATATAAATAACGACACAAACTTATTTTACTTTAGCAACTTCAATTTAAACTTTTGAACATAGGAGGATAAGGGAATGTTCTATAGACAAAAAAGTTATGTAATAAAAAATGATTTTGTAGATGAGTTTAACGCCCATTTCATTAATACTAATCTACCGAACCAACTTAAATATGGTTCTCGTTTAATTGGTCGTTGGATGAAAGCTAACAATGACAACACCACTGAAATATTTGCCATTTGGGAATATGATAGTTATGAAGAATATATTAATATTGAGGGAAAAATTCGAAATGATGACAAGCATATTGAACGAATTAACAAATGGTACAACGATTTTGGTGGAAGAGATTATGTGTTAGAAGAATATATCTTGGAAGCTAAAAACGAAGCTTTAGTTTCAACAGTATCTAATGATGATTTAAAATAATAGCATAAGAGATTAAGATATGATCCTTTTACTATTGAAAGAAGAAAGTGGAAACCCATTTCGGATCTTTCCACTCCTTCCACTATTCACTCTAAAATTCAACTAAAAAAGGATGTGTGCTCTCATCAAGAGAGTTTTTCTTTTTATTACAGCACGGTGGGTAAAAATGACCACAAACCATTTTACTTATTTATAATGTTTTCTAATCTATCTAACAAATTTGTCTGAAGGTCTTCTGAAATAAAAGAATAATGACTGTCATCTGTGTTAGGTGAAGATGAAATAACCGTTCCATCTTCAAAAATTGTAAACGTAAAAATGCTAGAAGAATTTGCAGCATCATTTTCAGAAAAGCCAAAGCTATAATAAGTTTCTAACTCCATTTTATCCTCAATACTATCTATCTCATCAATACTATTTAATTTGATATTCTCTTCATTTATTATCGAAATAATATTATCAATGGTTCCTTCATCATTAAACTGTTCTGTCATATCACTAGACGATTGATTTTCTTCATTTTTTTGAAGTAACACAGTATTATAATCATTACCTTCTAGCTCTAAACGTACATTGGAATTATTCTGTTCATCATCAGTACTACAAGCGGCTAACAATAGAATTATAATAAAACTTGCTATTAAACTTTTCATTAGGAACCTACCTTTCAGAACATCAAGAACACAAGAAATGTTACAGTAAAAAATGCTACTAAATACATAAAACGGAACGTCCTTAGATTACTTTTCTTGGTTTATCAATTCAAATGACTCTTCGGAATCATTCCATTTCACATTCACTTGAACTACCGCATCCTCTTCTATTTTTGTACTAGTGCTTACTCCACTAATTGTAAACGTAGCATTACTTGGTGGTTCATCGAATTCCCTACTTCTATATCCACCTTCTGCCCCTGCATCATATGAAAATTCAAGTAATTCTATTGACTGGACATCTTCCTCCAGTTCTTTGTACTTCAGTTTAAATTCAGAATCACCTTCATTAGAATACTTGTTCACTCCATCTTCTTCCTCCCAAATTTCTGTTCCCTCATAAATATATTCAGCTTCCCAAGACTCACCTTCACCTATAAATGTATACTCATAGTTAGTCGTTTCTGTATTCGAACATCCAGAAAGTAACAAAATCACTATAAATATTGAAGATATAAATAGATTTTTCACCTCTATCCCCCCTTAATACAAATGATTTTTCTCTTATAATATATTTAGTTAGTTTATGGTAGTTATTTGTTAATCTTCTCTGTATCGTTAGTTGACTTAGGTATGATCTTATACAGTAAACGTTGATAACCATTGTATCATGATTTTCTATATTTAGAATTCAATTACCATTTATTTAATTATAACTTCAGTTGTTGTCAAATAAAAAAGCGATAAGTGTGTAGGCATGGTTTAGAGGAGTTTCCACGGAATCATCAAAAAAGCCACCCCTAATTTGGGTGACTTAAACTTGCTATTTATTCTTCAACTAATTTAAGCAATTACCTTTATCGCATCTATCCAATAGATTCGTTTCTTTCAGTCCATATTTTACTTCAACTGCTCTATATTTATATATAAACAATTAAAGATATATTTTTATTATTCCAAAATATTCTAAAATTACATATACATTTCAATAGTTACTTGATATTCTTACTATAAAATCATGCTTTTAGTAAGTTAAACCTAATTAATCAATTCCATTGGCTAGATCAATTATTCTAATTATAGGCTAAGGAAGGTGGGATATTACATATGACCATTCACAAACCACAAAAAATTAATATATGGATTCAGTTGTTATTATTACTTTTTAATATTATCTTCATTTCATTTTTAATCGAAGAATTAATAGATGCTACTGAACCAAATTATGGGGGTTTGGCTTTCTTCACACCAATAATTGCTTTAATTTCCTTACTGTATATTAGGAATTTAAAAAGCGAAATCCGTAGTTACCTATTTCGATCTTTACAAGTGTTAAACTGGTTCTTTATTATTTTTCCATTTACAGTTTTTATCGTTATCTTTTTAGCTTTTTTATAAAATAAAATGGACATTAGTAAAAAAAATCAATAAAACTAAACAGAAATTCTAGTTTTAAAGAAATTCATTATGATATAGCATAGTTCAACCTAAAATCGCTTTATCGCTAGCAATTTGTTCACCGCGAATGCGTTGGAATTCGTCTAGCAGATCTTTAATGATCAGGTTTTGTTTTTCCTCACCTTTAACATCAAAAATGATCTGGCCTTTGTCCATCATAAATAGTCGGTCACCTAGGTCGAGTGCTTGTTGCATGTTGTGGGTGACCATCATGGTGGTTAATCCGAATTTGGAAACGACATCTCCTGTGATTTTTGTTATTAATTCTGCGCGCGATGGATCGAGTGCTGCAGTGTGTTCATCTAATAATAAAATTTTAGGCTCGGTGAATGTTGCCATTAAAAGTGATAAAGCTTGGCGTTCTCCCCCAGACAATAAACCGACTTTGGCATTTAATCGATCTTCTAATCCTAAATTCAAAGTATCAAGATAGTCCCGGAAATGGTCTTTTCGTTTTTTTGAAACACCGGGAACGAGGCGCCGTTTTTTGTCTCTGGAATATGCCATGGCTAAGTTTTCTTCTATAGTCATGGATGGTGCTGTTCCTGCCATTGGATCTTGGAAGACGCGGCCGACCATTTTTGACCGTTTATATTCAGGGAGATGCACCACATTTTGGTCATCAATCAACACATCACCGACGTCTGGAATTAAACTGCCCGAAATCACGTTCATAAGCGTTGATTTACCTGCACCATTACTTCCAATAACCGTAACAAACTCACCCTTTTGTAGTTCTAAGTTAATATCATCTAAAGCAATCTTTTCATCCGGTGTACCTTCATTAAATGTAAGGGATACATCATGTATGTTAAGCACTGGCCTCCCTCCCTTTCCGTTCCATGAGCGCTGCGCGTTTAGCTAACCTGCGTTTCTTTTCACGTCTTGATTGCAAAATCTTTGGTGTAACAAGTGCAGCTATAACTAGTACGGCTGTAATTAGTTTCAAGTCACTTGATTCTAAGAAATCCACTCTTAATGCAAGTGTGATCACGACACGATAAATGATTGCTCCACCAATAACGGCGAGTGTCACTCTAGCGATCGTTTTCTTTCCGAATAATGCTTCACCGATAATAACCGAGGCAAGCCCGATGACAATCATTCCAATACCCATGTTTAGATTTGCAAATCCCCCGTGTTGGGCGACCAGGGCACCTGATAATGCGACTAACCCGTTTGATAACCCTATCCCAATAATGATTAAAAAGTTCGTGTTCGCTGATAAGCTGCGGATCATCTTTTGATTATCCCCCGTAGCACGAATCGCAAGGCCTACTTCGGTTTTCAAAAAGAAATCTAGCATAAATTTAATCGCAAGTGTCACAATGGTCATAATGATTAAAATTGCCCAAGTCGTCGGGACTCGATCTGCTCCAATAAATATACTATTTAAAGCGGAATCAATTGCCGGTGACCAGAAAGATTGAATTTGATTAACAATCGTTGTTTCATTCAGCATCGAGACGGTTGGCTGCCCCATAAACCTAAGATTAATAGAATATAAAGCGATCATCATGAGAATCCCCGCAAGTAATGCATTGATTTTTCCTTTCGTATGAAGGATTCCGGTTATACATCCTGCAATAAATCCTGCAAAAGCACCTACCAATGTTGCCGTAATCGGAGACATGCCATTAACGATTAACATGCCTGTAATACCTGCCCCAGTTACAAAGCTTCCATCCACTGTTAGATCTGGGAAGTTCAATACTCGGAAGGATAGATAGACTCCTAAAGCCATGATGGCATAGATCGCTCCTGATTCTACTGCACCAAATAATGATATTAGCATGACGCCCTCCCTTTCGTTATGTAGATAAGTAAAGCAGGCTAAGCCTGCTTTACCATTTAAGCTTATTCTTCGCCTTCTATAAATTGAGCATCGTCATCCCAATCCTCATTCCATTCAATATTCTGCTCCTCAGCAGCACCTTTGTTGATGAAAAGTTGAATTTCTGGTGGATACTCCGGTGCGATTTCGTTTGCTGCTGCGTCCCCACTTAAGATATCTGCAGCCATTTCTCCTGCACGGTATCCAATCGTGTGGTAATCAATACCAAATGTTACAAATCCACCTTTTTCCAATGAGCTAGGCTCACCTACTACAAGTGGAATATCTTGGTCATTCGCAACGCCAACTACACTATCAAGCGCTTCTACAACTGTGTTATCTGTTACGACGAAAAATACGTCAATATCACTTACAAGTGATTGTGCCGCTTGTTGTACATCAGCGGCGTTTGCTACTGTACGTTCTTCAAGACTTAGGCTAGTGCCTTCCGTAGCTTCTTTCACAGAATCAATTTGAGCGACAGAGTTTGGTTCTCCAGCATTGTAAATCAGACCTACTGTTGCACCCTCAAAATACTGATCAATAAAGTCGACCGTTGTCTTGATCGCATCTGGATGTAAGTCAGATACACCTGTAATATTTTCACCCGCTTCATCCATAGAAGGAACGAGGTCTGCCCCTACTGGATCTGTCACTGAAGTATAAACAATAGGAATATCATCAGTCGCATTTAAAGCACCTTGAGCACTTGGAGTTGAGTTCGCAAAGATTAAATCTACATCATCTGCAACAAAACCATCTGAAATCGTCTTTACATTATTCTGATCATTTTGTGCACTTTGAAAATCGTATTCAATCTCCAAACCCGCATCTTCTAATGCTTCTTGAAATCCTTCATAAGCTAAATCTAGCGAAGGGTGCTCCACAATTTGTGTTGCACCTACCACGTAGGAATCCCCATCTTCACCTGAAACATCATCATCTCCACAAGCAGCTAATAAACTTAATCCAACTATCACTACAGCCAATAATAAAATCCACTTTCTCATTCAATTTCCCCCTTAAATTTTAATAAAGTACTTTCATTGAACACGTAGATTTACATTAAAAACTTTCTTCTTTTAATTTTGCCTGCTTTTTCTCAGGTGGATGATGAATCGCTTGACCTGTTAAAGCTTCAACTGCTTCAAGTAGGCCTTCATTAATACTCGGGTGCGCAAATAACGGAAACCTTATATCTTCCACTTTAGCTGCCATTTCAAGCAATTGGACGAAGGTAGTCGATAGCTCCACCGCACCTTCTCCAATCATATGAATCCCAAGAATAATCTCCGTGTTTGCTTCACTTATTACTTTAATAGTTCCATCCGTTTTGCCAGTTAGTTTGGCATAGCCATTGGCGTTTAAATGGAACTGACCAACCAAATAGTTGAGTTCGTTTTCTTTCGCCTCTTGTTCCGTTAACCCCACGAATGCGACAGGTGGATCGGTGTGAATGATCGTTGGTAAAAATGTTAAGTCTACCTCTACCTTCTGGCGTGCAATAGCTTCTGCAGCTACTTTTCCTTGTTTGATCGCTTTAACAGCAAGCGACGGACCTTCTGTAACATCACCGACTGCATATATATTTGATACTGTTGATTTCATCGTAGGATCAACAACGATGAGACCCGTTTCTGCTTGCTCCACTCCAAACCTTTTGATGCCTAGTGAATTCAGGTTTGGTTTTGGGGTTCCACTCGTAAATAAGTATGTCCCTTCAACCGAATGCTCCTTACCCTTTTGATCAGTAAGTCGCACAGTCACACCTTCCTCCGCTTCTTCAACGGATTGGAGTGAGGCTTGTTGAATCACTTTAATCTTTTTCTTTTTAAAAGCTCGCTTAAGTTCCTTTTCAACTGCTTGATCTAGATTAAGCTCCTCATCTTGAATTAGGGTTACCTTCGAACCAAAAGATTGATAGGTTGAAGCCATTTCCAAAGCAATATAATCATGACCGTAAATTAAAAGATGGTCAGGGACTTCTTTTAAATCAAACAGTTCATGCGATAAAAGAATTCGGTGACGCGCTTTTGAAAACCCTTCTGGCAAAACAGCAGTGCTCCCCGTTGCGATGATTGCGTGTTTAAAAATATACGTATCGAACTGATGACCATACTCCACACCGATTCGATTTTCCTTAGTAAACGTTGCTTTCCCCTGGAGCACCTCGATTTCATTCGCCTGACACAGGGATTCGACCCCTTTTCGAAGTTGCTCGGTGATCTTCGTTTTATAGGTCAGTAATTTATCTAAGTCTAACTCGGGTTCGTTCATCCCTATCCCTATTTCTTGCATATGGGGTACTTCAGAGATTTTCTTACCTGTATGCGTCCAAATTTTAGAAGGAATACAGCCACGATTTAAACAAATACCACCTAAATCACCTTCTTCAACTAGGGTGACTTGTAAGCCGAGTTGAGCGGCACGAATCGCTGCTGTGTATCCGCCTGGCCCTCCACCTATGATGATGAGGTCACGTTCTTGTGTGATTTCTCCAACAACCATTTATATCATCTCCAGCATGAGTTTGCTCGGATGCTCGATGAAACTAGCTAAGCGATTTGTAAAAGCTACAGCTGTTGCTCCGTCAGCCACACGATGATCGAACGACATCGATAAATTCATCATATACCCAATAGCGAATTCGTCATTATCCGTTACAATAGGGACTTTTCGGGTCTTATGAAAAGCAATCAAGGCTGTTTCTGGATAGTTAATAATCGGTGTCGCCCCTGTGCTACCTAATGGCCCGACATTGCTGACAGTGAAGGTCCCGTTTTGTAGATCAGCATGTGCAAGTTTTCCTTCTTTGGCTTTCTGCGTAAGCTCTTTTATCTCATCATGTAGCTGTTGAATCGATTTTTGGTCCGCATGATGTATAACCGGAACGATCAACCCGTCTTCTGTATCTGATGCCATACCGATATGGTACTCTCTTTTCAATATGATTTTTTCGTTTTCCTCATCTAATTCAGCATTGAATACTGGGAAGTCTTTTAACGCGATGGTGAGTGCTTTAACTAGGAAGGAAGGGACTGAGACAGATACTCCTGAGGCTTTCAGTTCCTCACGAAGCTCGACTACTCGCGTCATATTGATTTCATCAAAATGGGTCACATGTGGAATCGTGTAGATGGATTTCGTCATTTTTTCAGCGATCTTTTTTCGTATACCTCTAAACGGAATCTCATCTGGTTGGATTGTATCGGGTTGTGTTCTTGGTTTCGTTTCTGTCGCTGGTTCTGATGGTGTTTGTTCTCCGTTGATAAATTGGTAAACGTCTTCTTCTGACACCCGACCTGATGGATCTGAGGGGCGGACATTTTCGATATCAATTCCGTGATCACGGGCAATTTTCCTCGTATATGGTGTCGCTAACACACGGTTGAGGGTAGTTTGCATGCGAGTTGGTTGCATGTTCTGCTTACTAGCTTTAGCCGGTATAGTTTCTTCTGATGGTTCCGGATCCGCTGCTTGCTTCGTTCCTTCTCCTTCTAAATATAAAAGAGTCGTTCCAACTTGTACGGTTTCACCAACAGGAACGACAATCTCTTTAATCGTACCTGCGCCAGGTGATGGAAGTTCAGCGACCATTTTGTCTGTTTGTACTTCCACTAGAGGTTGGTCGGTTTGAACGTGATCGCCTTCTTTCACGTAATAATGGGCGATTTCTCCTTCTGTCATCCCTTCTCCGATATCGTGTAGTTTCACTTCTAGCATAGAAATCCCCCCTTAGAAATGAACCACTTTTTCAATACTTTGTAAGATTCGTTTCGGTGACGGCAAATAATGTTCTTCTAACGCAAAGAATGGTACCGGCACGTCAAAACCTGTCACGCGTTCGATTGGCGCTCGTAAGTATAAAAAGGATGTATCATTAATCACAGATAAGATATCGTTCCCAAGTCCACCAGTACCATGTGCTTCATGAACGATTACAGCACGACCGGTTTTTTGAACAGATTCTGCGATTAAGTCACGATCAAGTGGATAAAGTGTTTTCAAATCAAGCACTTCACAGCTCATTCCTCGTTCTTCAGCTTGTTTCGCAGCTTGCATCGCTACGGGTACCATCGCTCCCCAAGCAATGATCGTTACGTCTGTTCCTTCTTGAATTTTTTCCCCTTTTCCGATTTCAACTGTGTATTTACCTGTTGGGACCTCTTCTCGTTGCGCGCGATAACTACGCATCGGTTCCATGAAAATAACTGGGTCGGGATCTTCAATTGCGGCGATTAATAACCCTTTTGCATCATAAGGAGTTGCTGGACAAACAACTTTTATTCCAGGCATATGTGTGAATATTGTCTCTGCACTATCTGAATGGATTTCTGGTGCTCGAATCCCTGCTCCATACGGGGTACGAATGACCATTGGCACGGAAAATCTCCCCATTGTTTTCATCCGCAGACGCGACACATGGGTCATGATTTGGTCGTAAGCTGGGTAAACAAATCCCATAAACTGCATTTCTACAACCGGCTTAAATCCATTTACCGCAAGACCGACGGCAGTCCCGACGATCCCTGCTTCAGATAATGGGGTGTCAACAACGCGATCTTCGCCAAATAGTTCTTGAAGACCCTCTGTCGCACGGAAAACTCCCCCGTTTTTTCCGATATCTTCCCCGAGTAAAAGGGTCGTGTCATCTATTTCAAGCATCGTTTTCATCGCATCGCTCACTGCCTGAACCATTGTCAATTGGTGAGTAGTTTGCTTTTGTTCGCTTTGCTTTTCCATTTTTACGTTCATAGGTTATTCCCTCCCGATCAAATCAAGGTAGGATTCTTTTTGTTCCACTAATTGTGAAGGCGGGTTCGTAAATACATGATCAAATAAGTCTTCTGGCTTGGCAGGTGGATATTCTTCCATTGCTTCAAGGGCAGATTCAACTTCTTGCGTAAGCTCTGCTTCCATTTTGGCTATCCACGTTTCATCCCAGAAGTCGTTATTTTTCATATAGTTTTCTAAGCGTTCAATTGGATGAACGACATTGTCACCTTGGCCAACTGGTCGGTATTTTGATGGGTCATCGGCTGTGGTATGTGCGCCTGTGCGCCATGTCACAGCTTCAATTAACGACGGCCCTTCACCTGCCCTTGCCCGTTCGACCGCTTTTTTCGTTTCAAAATAGACAGCGAACACATCGTTCCCATCAATTCGTACACTTGGTATGTCATATGCTAACCCTTTTTGAGCGATTGTTTTTGAATGCATTTGTTTTTCGATTGGAACAGAAATCGCATATCCGTTATTTTGGTTAAATAGAATCGTCGGGGTTTGAAAGACACTCGCGAAATTTAATCCTTCGTGAAAATCCCCTTCCGACGTTGCCCCATCTCCAAAATAAGCTATAGCTATATTTTTTGTTCCTTTTCTTTTTTCTGCCCAAGCAGCTCCGACAGCGTGCGGAATTTGTGTCGCAATTGGCACCGCAGCTGGGAAAATATTTTTACCTTCAGGTGGTACACATCCTTCCGCCCGACCATTCCAGTAGAGGAATGTGCGTGTCATTTCGGAACCAAATGTCAACATGGCACCGTGGTCCCGGTAAGTTGGAAACAACCAATCATCTGTATCAAGCGCTAAAGCACTTCCAACCTGCGACGCTTCTTGCCCTTCAAATGGAGGGTAAGTCCCAATCCGGCCTTGGCGCTGAAGGCTAATCGCTTTTCTATCAAACAAGCGAATGCGGCTCATATGGTAGTAGAGTTTTTTTACGAGATCTTCGTCTATGTCATTTGCATAACTTGAATCTATTAGATTACCTTGATCATCCATAATCTTTTTCATCGGAAAATGTTCTTCCATATTTGTCCCCCCACACCTTTTTTATCGTATGCTCCATTTCGGGCTAATAGTACGCGTGTAAAAACTGTTTCGTTTTTCTCTTGCTTCCATTAACTTTTCACAGAACTGATTGGCTGCTTCGACTGTCGAGACTTCATTTCTTTCAGCCGTTTTATAAACTTCAACTAATGTGTTATAGATTTCTTTCGTTTTTGCTAGGACGCGAGCCTTATTGGTGCCATAAAGTTCATCGGTCACTTGAATTAACCCACCTGAATTAATGATGTAGTCAGGGGCGTATAGAATGCCTCTTTTTGCTAACTCAGCTCCGTGCTCTTCTTTTAACAATTGGTTGTTGGCAGAACCTGCGATTGCTTTAAACTGGAACTGCTCGATCGTCGCATCATTAATAATCCCACCTAGTGCACAAGGAATGAAGATATCTGCTTGTTGGTGATAGATATCATTTAAGTCAACAATATGAAGGCTGCCTGATGATTTCATCGCGTGTTCTTGTAGGCTATCCACATTGTCTTGAACAATATCGGAAATATAAATGGTAGCACCTTCTTCCAGTAAGCGAACGGCTACTTTGAACCCGACTTTACCAAGCCCTTGAATCGCATAGGTTACAGGCTGTAATTCTTCGTGACCGAAAAGCATTCTGATTGTAGCCTTAAGACCGTAAATAACACCTTCTGCAGTAGGAATCGAGGAATCACCGCCACCGCCATATTCTTCAGGAAGGCCGACAATATGATTCGTTTCCTTCATGGCATGAACGAAATCTTCAATGGTCGTTCCCATGTCCGTCCCTGTGTAAAAACGCCCGTGTAAAGACTCCACATACTGACCAAAGGCACGAAACAATTCTGGTGTTTTTTCCGTTTGTGGATCTCCTATAATTACTGCTTTGCCCCCACCAAAATCAACATCTGCGGCTGCGCACTTGTAACTCATTCCTTTAGACAGGCGCAAAGCATCTTCTAATGCCGCATCAAAATCTTCATAAGGTTGCATCCGACATCCACCAATTGCCGGCCCGAGTTTCGTACTATGTATTGCAATAATGGCTTTTAGATTGGTAGAAGGGTCATTACAGAAAACGACTTGCTCGTGTTCTGCCATTTTTTCGATTAAGGACAAATCTTTATTTTTATCTCCTGGGAATAATTGCGTTGCGAAGCTCATAATAATCCTCCTGTATTAGGAATTTATTTATTAGACACAACTTTCTTTTGAATCATTTCTTTAGGTAAAATCACTTGCTTGACTTCCCCTTTTCCAATTAATTGATCATTGTGCCGAGCTTCTATTGTTGTGAGGACTAAATTATCGCGATGTTCTATGAGGGTTGCTGTGAGAGTAATAGTGGTTTGGTACGGGGCAGCGTCGATGTGTTTGACTTGGACAGCTGCACCCATCCCTTCTTCATCGTCTTCTAGAAAAGGGAGAATAATTTTACGTGATACCCATTCCATGTGGTACACCATGGCAACTGTTGAGTAAACCGGGTGAACCACAACGTCTTCAAATCTAGCAAACATATCTTCTGTCACTTGTATTTGGATAGACTCTTGTCGACCAACTTCCATACCAGATTTCATATGATCGCTCACCTTCTAAACAGAATTAAAGCGCTTTCATAAATATTTAAAATTTTATATGACATATTTATAACGCTATTTTATCACTTCGTTATATTCTATTCAATAAATTGTTAGAATAATTAATATTTTCTAATTACTATTTTTCTTAAGCGGTACATTTAGATTGTTCAGTTGTGATTTCATCTGCTCTGAAGCTTGAAATACCATACCTTCGATTAGCTCTTGTACGGTTGGAATATCTGTAATGAGACCTGCGACCTGCCCACTGTTTAAGAAACCATTTTCTAGATCGCCTTCTAAAGCTCCCCTAGCATGGAGTTCTTCTGAAGTCATATTGCGGTAATTGTCTGGAGTAAGGCCTAGCTTTTCTAGGTCAGTAATTTTTTGGGCATAGGGTGTGTTCAGAATTCGTCTGATTTGGCCTACCGTTCGTCCGATAATAATCGTCCCAGTTCCATTTGCTTCTAGCAGTTTATGTTTATAATTTTCATGAAACGGCGCTTCCTGTGTCGCTATAAATCGCGTGCCCATTTGGACGCCACTTGCGCCTAACATGAGTGTTGCTGCAAGACCCTTTCCATCCCCAATGCCTCCTGCTGCAAGGACTGGAATGTTTACATTTTGTACGATTTGCGGGATCAACGTGAATGTGGTGAGTTCTAGGTTCGAATTAATTCCTGCTGCCTCGTACCCTTCTGCAACAAGGAGATCCGCCCCCGCTTCTTCCGCCTTTTTTGCATGTTTAACCGAAGCGACAAGGGTCATCACTTTGATGCCGTGTGCCTGAAGGAGCGGGATATATGGTGCAGGATTGCCCGCAGATAAGGAGACGACAGGAACTTTGTGTTTGATCACTAGGTCGATTAAATCTTCTGAATGTGGTGATACAGCGAGTGCGATGTTCACCGCAAAAGGTCGGTCTGTTAGTTCTTTTGTTTCTGTAATTATTTGTTCGACTTCTTCTGGCGTCATCGTTCCACATCCGATTGTTCCGAGACCGCCTGCGTTCGATACGGCGGATGTGAGCTGTGCATTACTGATGTTTCCCATCCCACCTTGAATGATTGGATATTGAATGTTTAGCATGTTGCATACCTGGTTCATTACCTGACCTCCTTATTTACATGGTGTGTTAAATTCCATCGTTGATATTGTCAAAGCGCTTAGAAGCGGAAGCTTGCCTAGGGGCTTGCACTCAACTAATTTTTCCTCCATTGTCATTCCGGAAAAATGGATTTTCGCGCTACGCTGATCCCTCAGGCGTCTCCGCTTCACGCTCTTCTCCTCTATACAAATCAATAAAATAACAGGGCTGATTTTTTTCTACTTCCCTCTAAAATTCGGTTTGCGTTTTTCGGCAAATGCTTGCAACGCTTCTTGGCGGTCTTCTGTCGGAATCGTGATTTCATAGGCTTTTGCTTCGATGGCGAGCCCTGTTTGAAGATCAGTACTCATACCGCGGCTTATAGCGTATTTAGCTTGCCTGACAGCTACGGGACCGTTTCCTAAAATTTCTCTCGCTAACCGCCCGCATGTTTCCATCAAGCTTTCTTTTTCAACGAATTTCAGTAAAATTCCAAGGTCAAAAGCTTCTTTTACTGAAAATTTCTTAGCGGTAAAAATGAGCTCCTTTGCCTTCATTTCACCTACAATTCGTGGTAGTCTCTGAGTTCCACCTGCGCCAGGAATGATTGCCCAACTCGTTTCTGTAAGTCCTAACTGGGCCTCGTAAACAGCAATTTTAAAATCACAAGCCAGCATTAACTCAAATCCCCCACCGAAACAGTACCCGTTAACAGCTGCGATTGTCGGCATCGGTAATTCTGCTAAGCTATTGGTCATGTCTTGAATGGCTTTCATGTTGCGCCTGACTTCAGATTCGTTTAATGTTTTTCTTTCCTTCAAATCGGCACCCGCACTAAAGGCTTTCTCACCAGCTCCCGTCACTATTAAAACCTTCACCTCAGGATCTACATGAATGGCATGAATCTGTGTCTGCAAATCGCACAGCATTTCGTAATTCATACTGTTCATCGCCGCTTCTCGGTTCAATGTCAAATAACCGATTCCGTTTTCTTTATGAAATAACACCGTCATCTTCCTGACCCCTTATTCGATATTTTCAACCAGCGAGGCAATTCCCTGACCGACACCGACACACATCGTCGCCAAACCATAGGTGGTCTTTTGTTTTTTCAATTCATGGATCAAGGTCGTTAAAATTCGTGCTCCACTAGCCCCTAGAGGATGACCGAATGCAATCGCTCCGCCGTTAACATTCACTTTGGAGGAATCAAGTTCCAATTGACGCATGCATTCTAAAGCTTGCGAGGCAAAAGCTTCATTTAGTTCAACTAATCCGATGTCCTCAACCGAATGTCCGGTTCGATTTAACAACTTCTGTGTAGCATAAATCGGTCCAAGTCCCATCACGGCTGGTTCCAGTCCTGCGGTTGCTCCACCAACAAATTTAACGAGAGGCTTTAAACCAAGCTTCCGGGCTTTATCCGCACTCATCACGAGTAATGCGGATGCACCATCATTCACTCCAGAGGCGTTACCAGCTGTGACAGTCCCACCTTCAAAAATTGGCCGTAACTTCCCTAACTTCTCCAAAGTCGTTGTTGGCCTTGGGTGCTCATCTTCAGTTACTGTAATCTCATTCCCTTTTCGATCATGGTAGGTCACTGGAATGATTTCTTCCTTAAATCGACCTGATTCCATTGCTCTTTTCGCTCGCGTCTGACTTTCGTAAGCGAATGAATCTTGGTTTTCACGCGAGATTTCGTGTCGCTCGGCTACATTTTCTGCTGTTTCGGGCATAGAATCTGAACCATACATCTCTTTTAACTTTTGATTGGTAAAACGCCAGCCAATAGTGGTATCGTACATTTCCATATTGCCACGTGGAAATTCTTTTTCAGGCTTTGCCATCACAAAAGGAGCTCTCGTCATACTTTCTGTCCCGCCAGCTATGAATATGTCTCCTTCTCCAACTGCAATAGCTCGTGCAGCGTACATAACAGCATCCATGCCTGAGCCACATAAACGATTGATCGTTGTTCCAGCCACTTCGACAGGTAAACCGGCTAACAATGTGGACATCCGTGCAACATTTCGATTGTCTTCCCCAGCTTGATTGGCATTACCTAATACGACTTCTTCCACTGATCCAGGTGCCACACCAGGATTCCGCTCCATCAGTGCTTTTATCACAATCGCGCCAAGGTCATCCGGACGAATGCTTTTAAGGGCCCCTTTATATCGACCAATCGGCGTTCTGACTGCATCTACAATCACGACTTCATTCATTTCTTAACCAACTCATCTTTCTCGGTGTAATCGTACACGCCTTTTCCAGATTTACGGCCTAAACGACCGGCTTTTACGTATTGTTCCAGTAACGGCGCTGGACGATATTTTTCACCTAAAGTTTCGTGTAAGTATTTAAGATTATTTAAACGGGCATCCAAACCAACTAAATCACCGAGCTCGAGCGGTCCCATTGGGTAATTCAGCCCTAGTTTAACCGCTTTATCGATATCTTCCGCTGTTGCTACGCCTTCTTGGAGCATATGAAAAGCTTCGTTTCCAACTAACGCGCTAATTCGACTTGTTACAAAACCAGGGAATTCATTCACTTCAACCGTTTCTTTGCCCATTTGTTTGGATACAGCTTGGATGATTGCAACCGTTTGATCATTCGTTTCCAAACCACGCACAATCTCTACCAATTTCATTTTGTGAACGGGGTTAAAGAAGTGCATGACAGCTACTTGATTAGGGCGGTTTGTAAATGACCCTAACTCTGTTGGACTAATGGTAGATGTATTTGAAGCTAGAATCGCGTGTTCAGGCGCATGGGCATCTGCAGTTTCTAGCAGTCTTTGTTTCAAGTCTCTTCTCTCCGGTACGGCTTCAATCAGTAAATCACAGTGCGCTACGGACACTTCAAGCTCTGTTGACGTATGCAGATGGTTTAATAATTCCACCTGCTTTTCTTTAGTTATTTTTCCAATCTGAATGCCTTTATCAGACGTTCGTTTAGCGTGCTGGTAGGCTTGGTCCAACTGTTCCTCCGACACATCTACTAAGGTCGTGTTGAAACCTGAAAGGGCCGAGACATAAGCGATGCCCCGCCCCATCACACCAGCACCCACGACTGTAATGTTTTGGATCGCCATGGACACTCTACCTTTCTTTCTAACCTATATTTTTTTATACGTTAAACGGGTTAAGAGGCTTTGCTCCGTAATAGGATAGGACACTCTTATCTTCCATATATAAATCTAGTGTTTCGACCGTTAACTCACGTCCGAAACCGGATTGTTTATATCCACCAAATGGGGTTCCAGGAAATGCCGAGAACGGGCTATTAACCATCACAATACCTGCCTGAATTTGGTGGGCAACACGTGTTGCTCGACCTTGATTCGTCGTCCAAATAGCTGAACCTAAACCGTATTTCGTGTCGTTCGCACGTTTAATCACTTCTTTTTCATCTGTAAACTTCTCCACAACGACCACTGGCCCAAAAATTTCTTCCTGAACAGCTTTCATATCAGGTGTGACATCGGTAATCACAGTCGGTGCATACCAATGACCTTCTTCGTGACCTTCTGGATAGATTTGTTTCCCACCTGTCGCGATCTTTGCACCATCTTGGACAGCTGATTGGACATAGCCATCAATGATTTCTAATTGATCCTTACTAATGATGGAACCAAGATGCGTTCCTTTATCCATTGGGTCACCTGACACAAGTTTCTCCGTCTTTTCAATGAATTTTTCCATAAACTCATCATAAATCGATTCGTGCACGAACATTCTAGAACGCGCTTCACACGACTGTCCTGTATTGAAGAAAATCCCGAATAACGACCCAGCTACAGCTGCTTCCATGTCGGCATCTTCAAACACGATGTTCGGAGATTTTCCACCTAGCTCTAAAGTAAGACGCTTCAATGTTTGCGAAGCCTTTTCCATAATGTCTTTACCTGTAGGCGTTGAGCCGGTAAAGGCAACTTTATTCACATCTTCATGTTGTACTAAGTAATCCCCAACAACTGCACCAGAACCAGGAACGGTATTCACCACACCTTCTGGCACACCCGCTTCATGGCAAATTTCATTTAAGATAATCGCTGTAATTGGTGTTAAGGATGCAGGTTTAATAATTACCGAACAACCTGCTGCAATTGCCGGAGCAATCTTCCAAGCCGCCATCATCATTGGATAGTTCCATGGGATAATTTGTGCACATACTCCTAAAGGCTCCTTATGCGTATAGTTGAAGAAACCGTGTGGCATGTTATTAACTTCCCCGCGGTGACCGACAATAGCTCCCGCGTAAAATTCAAAATCCTCAATTGACTGGTTAATTTGCACGGTTGCTGCTCCTACAGACTTCCCACTGTTCAGAACTTCCATCTCGACTAATTCTTTAAAGCGCGAACGCATAATGTCAGCAATTTTATTCATAACACGAGCTCGTTTGCCTACTGGATACTTACGCCACTTTCCATTGTCAAAAGCGTTTCGTGCCGCTTGAACTGCTTTTTCAGCATCTTCTTCGTTTGCTTTTGCGACGGTTGCAAGCGTCTCCCCTTTTGCTGGGTTAAGCGTATCAAATGTGTTTCCTGAACTACTTTCTACACGTTCTCCGTTAATGATCATTGCGTAATGCTGGCGCTTCATTTCGCCAACTTCTGTAATCGCTTCTTTTGTTAATTCCATTTCAAATCGCTCCTTTTATCAATCTATTGACCTGTATATGTCGGTTGACGTTTTTCTTTAAATGCTTGCACTCCTTCGCGATGGTCTGTGGATTGGCCTGCGATGCGCTGAGCATAGGCTTCTTTTTCCAAAAATTCATCGTAGGACTCATGCATGCTATCCATCATGTAACGCTTCACGAGTGCGATTGAGGTTGTTGGCATGTTTGCTATGTTCTGGGTAAACGCACTTACTTGTTCCTTCCACTCACTCTCTTTCACAACTTCTGTCGCCAACCCTAATTCGTGCGCTTCCTGGGCCTTCATCGGTTTTCCTAAAACGGTTATCTCCATTGCTTTCGCATATCCGACTAAACGCGGTAAGTGATACATCATACCAGAATCCGGTACGAGGCCGATTCCAACAAACGCACTTAAAAACTTCGCATCCGAACGCATCAACCTAAAATCACAAGCTAATGCTAAACTCATGCCAGCCCCTGCTGCGGTTCCATTTACAGCTGCAACAGTAGGTTTCGCCATGTCTTTTAGCTGTTTTAACATAGGTTGGTAACGTGCCCTTAAGAACTCTGCATGATTGGTGTCCTCATCTACATCCTGCAGATCTTGCCCCGAACAAAAGGCTTTTCCTTCGCCTGTAAACACAACGCAACGAACGCCTTTGTTTTTGTTAGCAACTTTTAAAGCCTTGGTAATTTCGTGATTCATTTCTTTTGTAAACGCGTTATAAGCTTTGGGACGATTCAACGTAATCGTAGCTATGCCATCCTTTTCGTCATAAAGAATTGTTTCATAACTCATCTTTTACACCCCTTTAAAATGAGGAGGTCTTTTTTCCACAAATGCTTTCATGCCCTCCTTTTGGTCCTCGGAATCAAAAGCTAAATAAAAGTTCTTCCGCTCGAGTTTCATGCCTTCCATAAGTGACAGATCTTCAGCTGCATGAACGGCTTCTTTAATAAATCGAACAGAGATTGGTGCCTGTTCAGCTAATGCTTGCGCAAAACGCATCGACTCTTCGTACACAAGCTCGGAAGCTACTACTCTATTAACAATGCCTAATGATTTTGCTTCATCTGCTTTAAACGATTCGCCAAGCCAAATCCACTCTAACGCCTGGCGCTTCCCAATCACTTTCGTCAGTAACTGCGTCCCACCTGCACCAGGCATGACGCCTAACTTTACTTCCGGGAATCCAAATTTGGCATCTTCACCAGCTATGATGAGGTCACAATGTAGGGCCAATTCAAAAGCACCCCCGAGGCAAAAGCCATTTACCGATGCAATCAAAGGTTTCTTTATTAACGTCATCCGGTCCCATACAGCAAAAGGGTTCGCAAGCTCCATGGAGAGTGGCGTTTCTTCCATCATTTCATCAATGTCCGCTCCTGCTGCAAACACTTTTTCATTCCCTTTAATTATCATGACTCGGATATCCGTATTTCGATCGTACGCTTCCAGTTGTTCCACAATTTCATCTACCATCTGCCGGTTTAACGCATTCAATACGTTTGGACGATGAAGCTCAATCACGCCAACTTGACCCTCTTCATAAACCTTAATTAACGGATGGGACATTGACTTCCTCACCAATCACTAAAGTCACAATATCACCGGCAAATTTCATAACATCCTTACCCGACGCTTTTCCTTCATCCGTTTTCATCGCTGCTTGTAGTGAATCATGGTCTTCATAGAACATTTCACAAAGTAAGTAGTAATCTGTCTCCCCCATTGGCGATCCAACAATTTTCGTTACTTTCATGTCTTTAAGGCCTGGAATCTTCTGTGTAATCGGCGTATGTGTGTTGAAGTAATGCTCATCAAACTTTTCTTGATCCTCCGGTTTCTTATAAATAGCGATTAATTTTACCATTTAAATTCCCCTCTCAATTTTTAAGTAATTACGTAATCCACCACGGGCTTCATGGCTTCAAACGGGTTTCTACAGGAAGTACAATACAATATACTTCTGCATGCCGTTGGTCCGAACACATTTTCCATCGAGGTGTAATCAGATCCACAATATGGGCAATCCACGGTCCACTCTTCTCCAGGTTGATAGTTCTCAGGTGGAGGAGCTATGCCGTGCTTCTTCAATTGTCGTTTGCCTTCTTCCGTAATCGCATCGGTTGACCATTTTTCTTCAAATGAAAAGTGAACTTCACAGCTTTCAACCCATGTCATCTCTTCAACGGCTGTTTTGACGTTTTTCTTAATGAAATCAAGCGCTGGACACCCTGCGAAAGTTGGGGTCATCGTGATAAAAACGTCACCTTCCTTCACAAGGACATCATGCACCATACCTAAATCTGCGACACTTACATTCGGAAGCTCTGGATCATCGACAGTTCTTAGCACCGCACGAATCTCCTCTTGTTTCTGACTCATTGGCATCACCTCCTAAAACCTGACTTACCAAATTGCTTCCTTATCACTTAAATAAACTTCAGATAACGTTGCTAAAGCTTGATCTAAATCCTCCGTATGTTGACCTTCGCGGCCACTTCCGAATTTTTTCCCAAGTGGCTCAGAAGGCAAGTTCGGAATCGTTTTCGCCACTTCATCCATCCATCTCTCTTTTAGCTCCTCTTCTCCAATGATTAAGTCAAAGTGCTCCATTTCAGTTGCTTGGAAACCAAACTCTAAAACATCCCCGAACTCTTCCCACGCTTCATTCAGTCTTGCTTCGATTCGATCGCGGGCCTCTTCTGTTGAATTCAATAGCTGGTTCATCCAAATTCTCCAGTGAGCTAAGTGGTAGGGCTGTTCCATCAACACTTTTCCTGCAATATTCGCAAGTGGCTTATAGGAGCTTTTTGTAATCGCTTCCAATTTCACTTTTTTAAATGTTTCATATAGAAAATGACGGACAACAGTTAACGCCCAGTCATAATATGGTTCTTCTAAGTAATTGCCTTCACCGTTTCTCTTCTCTAAGTAAATCCCGTTACGCCTGACGTCCGGGTGACGTTCATGTGCCAACAAATCGATTTCGCCTTCACCTAAATCCTCTAACAACTGATAAAACATAAATGCATGCCCCATTGTATTCTGGGTAATGGATGAAAAGGCGACATCTTCTTCGATATGAGGAGCTAAACCAAGCCATTCAGACCCACGAAACGAAATGAGAAAATCATCATCTGCTAACTGGTAAATTAACTCTTTTAGTGCTTTAGAATATGCTACATCTTGATTCGCCTCTTCTGCTGAGTTCACCGTCATCACTTCTTCACCTCTTTCCACGAGAGGATCTCTTTTTCATCCAACATGCCTTGTTCTTTCTCTTTCCATTTTTGTCTTAAGTAACCGTAACCTTTCGTCTTACGGTAATCTTTGTTATCCAATCGTTTCGTCCACTGTGCCCGTTCTTCACTCGTCATTCGGCGGACATCACTTCGCTTCACAACCCACACATCAAGCACATCTTCACGACGCATGAAATTTTCAACCGCCATACTTAAGGCCATCTCTTCATTTGGAGCAAGTAGGCTAAATTGATGCTGAACCGGTGACTTGGTGCTTTTTTTACTAAAAACTTCATACTCTTGATAAAAATTTGATTCATTTGTATTGCTCATCAATTCCTCTCCCTTCTAAGTCATGACCTGATCTTTTGCTAACGCCTGGCGTACCCAGCGATTATTTTCGTATGCGATTTCTCTTAAGCGCAGTCGCTCTTTGGAACGTGGTCCTTTATTTTTAATGATCTGTTTAAATTCATTCCAGTCTGGCTGCTGGTAGATCCACTGTTCTTGAGCTTCATCATAATGAACCGTTTCATCGGGTACGGTTAGACCTAACGAAAACACGCGTGGCAAATACTTATCCAAGAAAGCTTGGCGTAATTCTTCATTAGAGCTTTTGCGAATTTTATATTTAATCATAATGTTTTGTTTCGATGACCCGGTTGTATCAGCAGACGCCGGACCAAAGAACATGAGAAGTGATGGCCACCATCGATTTAATGATTCTTGTAAAATCTCACGTTGGTAATCTGTCCCTTCTGCTAAGGCCATGATGATCGCTTCCCCGTGCTGCGCGTGGAAAACTTCCTCCTGACAAATGCGTTGAAGGGCGCGTTGATAAGGGCCATAAGACGCATCTAACATATTCGTTTGAGAAATAATCGCCGCTCCGTCAACGAGCCACCCGACCATACCGGCATCCGCCCATGTTTTTGTTGGCATATGAAAGACGTTGTGGAACTTTAAATCTCCACTAAGTAGATCTTCCATGATGTCACCACGGTCTTTTCCGTAAGGTTGCATTAAATCTTCCGCTACACGTAATAACAGTTGCCCATGTCCCATTTCATCTTGCACTTTCGCCATAATCCCAAGCTTACGTTTCATCGTCGGTGCCTTAGGCGTCCACTCCTTTTCAGGGAGCGCCCCCATAATTTCACTAATTCCGTGCATCGAGATCAGTTTGATTAATCCTTGGCGATAGTCTTCCGGCATCCAGTCATCTGGTTCGATTTTCTCCCCAACTTCAATTCGTGCCATAAACTGCTCATATTTCTCTTGATCGTCTATATTGTCATTGGAAATTTCCGAACTGCCATACTCTATATAGTTATACATATAGCAACATCTCCTTATTACGTTTCTTTAACGTTATAGTACCAAATTGTTATATGTTTGACAATAAGAAATTATAATTTTCAAAAAATTAAACATAACAATATAATACTTACATCAATTCTATGAACGTAAAATGCAAGAAATTCTTTTATTCTTAAGCCTTTCGTAAAATTAATCCATGAATATTAATTTGTTTTGTAGTAAAATAATCACTACACTCAACTAGATAATGAAGGAATGAATTACATATGGATAAACAGTTTAATACACGTTCGATGATTTTTACGTTATACGGAGATTACATACGGCATTACGGAGATGTGATCTGGATTGGTAGTTTAATTAAATTACTTAAAGAATTTGGACATAATAGCCAATCTGTGCGCACAGCCATCTCTCGCATGCATAAACAAGGCTGGGTACAATCTGAAAAACGCGGTAATAAAAGCTATTATTCGTTAACAGACCAAGGTCGAGCACGCATTGATGAAGCTTCCAAACGAATCTATAAATCTGAATCCCCATCGTGGGACGGCACCTGGCGAATTTTAATCTATACCATTCCAGAAGACGAACGTCATTTGCGGGATGAGCTAAGGAAAGAGCTTGTGTGGAGTGGATTCGGATTGCTTGCCAACAGTTGTTGGATCACTCCAAACCCATTAGATGAACAAGTTAATCGGTTAATTGAAAAATATGATATTGCAGACTATGTATCATTCTTTAACGCGTCCTATGAAGGAATGAGTGACGCTAAAACCCTAGTAGAAAAGTGTTGGGATTTAAGTGAGGTCAACCAAAAGTATTCAGATTTCATCAAAGAATACAGTGAAAAATATTACCTGGATAAGAATAAGATTGAAAAAGGCGAGATCAGTGACGGGGAATGCTTTATGAAGTGTGCAGCACTCGTGCATGAGTACCGCAAGTTTTTATTCGTCGACCCTGATTTACCCACGGAGCTTTTGCCAGATCAGTGGTTGGGCGACTCAGCTGCAGCGCTTTTCTCTGATTATCACAAATTGCTGGACGGACCTGCGATTCGGTTTTTTGAGTCTGTTTTTGAATAGGCAAACAGCAGTGTAGGAAAGTACAACTAAAAAGAGTTTGTTTTCAGTAAAAAGCGACTGCTCCTTTCGAGCAGTCGCTTTTAAAGTGAGATGTGTATATATTTTTTTTGCTAAAGGGAGTATAGAATCCGATAATGGGACTATAGAATTTTAAAATGGGGGTATAGAATCTGATAATGGGAGTATAGATTCAAATAACCGGACTATAGGAATATAACACATGCCGCCAAGATTTATGCGATGCACACGGAAAGATGGATCTCTAACTCATAATAATAATTCGTGCTACGTACCCGATTGCAATGGCTATAATGATACTAATTAAAGTACCAATCAAATAATATTCTGCGAAGCGACGATCCTCAAATTGCTTGAATCTAGTTAAAGATTTAATCGCGAGTAAAACGGTCACGCCCATCACCGAGTTAGCGACAACAAACATCGATATGAGAATCCGTTCAAGCATTCCGATATACCTTCCTAATTGATAATCGGAATCGGGATAATACGTGCGTGATTTCTTAACTATTTTCCTAGTAGGATCTTCATCCACTTCCTCTTCTACCACATGCTCACTGGAATTAGGAGGCGCAATTTTCTCCAGTACAATACTTAAAAATCTTCCCGCTACAAGAGTGTTTATTAGGATTAAAATTATTACGGCAATGATTTTTTCACTAATGGTGAAACCTATAAAACTATCAATATTTAATAGATTTACACTATGAAGAACAACGGTTATAACAATAATGTGTAAAAGTTGATCTATGATAAAAGAAAATACTTTCACCCGTTGACGCGAAAACTTTGTATTTACGGTAACCTTCAACCAATCAATCATGTAATGCAGTAACAAAATCAAGATTGTAGCAAAAAGTACCTGGCCCATTAATTGAATCGTTAAGCTCTCTGAAACAAGTATCCATACTAGCAGCAGTACGTTATAAACGATTAGATGTATCCCCACATGCTTTATTAAGGTGGTATGTCTAATCTTACTCTTTTCATGCGAACGATTATCTATCATTTTATTTGATTGTAAAACGAAATCAGATATAAAATGACCGAGTAGAATCAACAGAAAATATATCATCATTTAACCACCTTTTACTTTGATTCTAACTGTTCTTGATAGTACTTCAGTAGTTCAAGAAGTGATTGTTCGATTTGATTTGTTATTTCATAATGCGATGCTTTCAAATGATTACTCACACTGGTCTTCGGTGATTTATAACCGAATTTTTCTCCAATTTCTTCATATGTTTTTGTAGGATTCTCTTCAATCGCTTGAATGATTTGTTTTTGCTTTTTACTTCTTTTATCTGTATAGGATCTCATAATAAAATATTGGCTATTAAGAGACTGATAAGGCACTTCATCTGAATAAAAAAACGTATGATTGCTGCTCATTCTCCACACTCTCGCCTCTACCTTATTACCTTTTGCAAAATGATCGCGCGCTTTTAAAGCATTGGCTATAGCGCTTCCGTTAGCAACATCCATATTACTTTTGTTACTTGTTTCAATTCTCCCAAACCCACAACCAATATAAAATGATAATATATTATCATTTTCAACCATTTTTTCGATTGCTTTAATGATAGGCATGCTTTGATTGAATTCTTTTATAACCCCAATTAGCTCATCCCCTTTTCTGACTTCAAAAGGAATGAGCAAACTGTCTTTAAATTGGTAATTAAGTTTCTCACTATATGTTAGAAGAGTCGCCTCTACCTCTTTTACATCAAGAGTTCTCGACTTGATTACATCCATTGCAATACATGCATAATATCTCATTTCAAACCCCACTTTCTCGTGTACATCTAATAGTTCACGTAAAATACGTGTACTTTAATTAGTACATTTATTAAAGGTGTACTTTAAGTGTAGCATATAGTCAAAACATTATCCATATAAATAAAATAACACAGAACATTTGTTCTGTGTTATTTTATTTCTTTTCAAAGAAAACCCTGTAGGCTGACTTCTACTATTGAATTTATCGTTTCACTTCTTCAAAAACCTCTCTATCTCGAAACTCTTGCCCCTTCTTCGCATACGTTTCAATTGTATCATGTATCATTTCCATATCCTGATCCGTTAACTCTCGCACGACTTTACCAGGCGAACCGAGCACTAAGGAACGCGGGGGAATTTTCTTACCTGGCGAGACTAAGCTATTCGCGCCAATAATCGAGTATTCACCTATTTCTGCCCCATCTAAAACCGTAGTGCCCATGCCAACCAAGACACCTTTTCTTAGTGTACATCCATGTACAATCGCATTGTGACCCACAGATACTTCATCTTCGAGTGTTAGTGGGAATTTTTCATATAAGTGAGCCATAGAATTCTCTTGAATATTACACCGTTTCCCGATTCGAATTGGCCCCTCGTCCCCTCTAACCGTGACATTGAACCAAATGCTGGATTCTTCCCCAATTTCAACATCACCAATGACTTGTGCACTGTCTGCAATAAAAGCTGTATCGTGAATTCGTGGAGTCTGTTCCTTATAACGATAAATCATATGGACCCTCCTATTATTTTATATTTTTAATATAACACAAAAGATGCCAGCCGTTTTAATTTCATAATACGTTGACAGGCAAAAAGTAGTTTTGTATTCTTTTATATAACATATAATTTAATGAGCGTTATTAAATCGTTATACTCTTAGGGAGGGTATTATATGAAAACATATGATATTACCATTATTGGTGCAGGTCCAGTTGGGTTATTTACCGCGTTTTATGCAGGAATGAGAGAGGCGTCCGTGAATGTTATTGATAGCATGCCACAGGTCGGAGGACAATTATCAGCACTTTACCCTGATAAGTATATTTACGATGTGGCCGGCTATAAAGGTGTTAAAGCCCAGGACCTTGTTGATGACTTATACGATCAAGCGCAAACCTTCTCACCAACGATCCACCTAGAAGAATCCGTCCTTCAGGTTCAGCGACTAGAAGAAAACCTCTTTGAAATTACGACCACAAAAGGCTCACACTTTTCTAAAAGTATCATCATCACTGCCGGAGCAGGGGCCTTCCAACCACGCAAACTAAAAGTAGACACAGCTGTTTCCTATGAAGGGAAAAATCTACACTACTTTGTTAAAAATTTAGAAGACTTTAAAGACCGGCGTGTACTCGTTTGTGGAGGAGGAGATTCTGCAGTTGACTGGTCCCTTGCTTTAGAACCAATCGCAAAAGAGGTCACATTGATTCATCGCCGACCACATTTTCGGGCACACGAGCATAGTGTCACGCGGCTCGAACAGTCCAATGTCAATGTTGTTACCCCATACGAGGTCGGGGAATTCTTGGGAAGTGAAGATTCTATTGAACAGGTTGTGTTAAAAGAAGTAAAAGGAGAGTCCACCCAACTCCTAGAAGTGAACGATGTCCTCGTGAACTACGGCTTCGTCACCTCATTAGGACCAGTTAAAGATTGGGGACTTGAGGTCAAGAAAAACTCAATTCTCGTTAATTCCAAAATGGAAACCAACATCCCTGGTATCTTTGCAGCAGGTGATGTATGTACCTACGAAGGAAAAGCCAAACTCATCGCCACCGGATTTGGCGAAGCACCAATTGCGGTCAATCATGCGAAAGCGATGATTGATCCGAAGGCGAAGCTTAATATTCATAGTACGCACTTGTTTGCGAAGTCATAAAATTGAATATGTACATGATTTAAAAAGCCCCTGATTCAGATAGTTTTAACATTAACTATCTGAATCAGGGGCTTTCAGCTTTTTTAAAATTCATTGTTCTATTGCACTCAAATAAAGCCTTAATGTACCTTCGACTTCTTTAGCAACCAACTTAATAAATGAATCATATTCTTTCTTTGTATGCGCTCGATCTAATGCTTCATAATAATCTAATCGATTTTCCACCTTAATCACTGTGGGAGGGAAACCAGCTTTCATCAACTCTAGATTTAATAACAACCGTGAAGCTCTTCCGTTTCCATCAACAAATGGGTGAATGCCAACAAAGAACGCATGCAACATAGCTCCACGTTCAACTGGGTGTAGCTGTGATGTTCCTTCCTGATTATACCATTCAATCAACTGCTCATCGACATTTAGCTAAAAACTCTGTAATTGTTACTAAGACAACTAATTATTCTTTTTATTCACTGCCTTAATGACCCTAGCCATGAATTCTGAATTATTTACAATAAGCAACATAATTTGTTTTCTTGCACGGGTAACTGATTGATAAAACATTCGTTCGGGATCATAATGATTTTTTCCTCTAACAGCAAGACGACCACTTTCACCATAGTAAAATGTTGACCCCACTAAAACAAGAACCTTATCAAACTCTTGCCCCAAAACCCCATGCGCATTTAACCCTCTATGTAGTCTCATCTTTTCGATTAACTGACCGTTCCAATTTTCCCCCGTATAGTCGATGACCTGCCATCCTTCTGTTTCCATGCCCTCTGCAAATCCTCTAGCTTTACTAATATCATTAAAGTAGTGAATTGACATATTATCGGTATTATTGCAGTAATGCATGTAATTTAAGTTAAATAAACCTTTTATAAAAGCGGCAAGTTCTTTATTTGTTCTAATCTTTTTACTTAGCTTATATTCTTCAATACCTTCCAAGGTCATAAGTGTTTTTTTATTATCGTAATTCCATTCTTGAAGAGAGAGAATTTGCTTCGGATCTATCGAAAATATGCAAAAAATATCATTTTCATTCACATATTTAATAAGATAGTTTAGTTGGTAAGGTCTCATTCTTTGCGTCTCATCAACAAAAATAAAATCTGGTTTGAGGTTTTCAATTCCCTTAAAGTCTTTTATAGGAATGATGTTCCATTGATATTGTTGCTTCAATTTCAAATGCCCTATATTTAAGGTTCCCGTATGAATAATGACAGTATTATAATCCTCAATAAATTCTTTTGCTAAATCGTAGAGTAATAATGTTTTTCCGGTTCCTGGAAGTCCGTCTATGATTGTAAATTTTGCACAACTATTTACAATAGCTTCTTTAAACTCCTGTTGTTGTTTTGTCAAAAAATAGGATCCACTAATGAACCTTTTACTATCATTGAAAGGTGACACCAAATAATCGGATGGTTCAAATAATTCATCTAAATTCGAATGGTGCTCCAACTTTTGACTCGTCAAAATTTTTTCAAATACATCAAATTGTATTTGTTGAAAGTTTTGATCATCGTCTAGTTGATAGAGAGTGTTATCTTCTGCGACATATGTAAATGACTTTATTTTCTTGCCTAAGGAAGCCAAATAGTACCGATTCATAATTAGTTGTTCCTTTGCGTCATCTACTTTCAATATTGATTTTATTTCAACATTTAAGATATAGTTTTCTCCAAATCTTAGTAAGTCGAATTCCTTGTCTATTTGTGGTATCTTGTAACCTAAATAAAAATATCCAAAATATTTATCTTCAATATCTAAATTATCTATAAACAGTGAAACCTGTTCTATCTCATCTTTTCTTAAATGAAAATCAAAAAAATCCAAAAGTTCTTTAAAAATCTCTTCAGATAAAGAGTTAAAACTGCTTACTAAAGAGTTTAAATCCATGGGTTTCTTCAAAATTCTCACCTACACATTTCAATTCCTTTATTTAGTATATATTACCATATAAATATAGTTAATAGTACCTCTCTTTTGGAATATTAGGATAGAAGCTCTATCATTTTCTATGTAACCATAACCCCTGAAGGAACCATTAATTTTGTTAATAAAAAAGCATGTCACTGTCATTCGACACTTTAACCAAATAGGAGTTGTAAACTCGTAATACAGAGTTAAATGTCGATACTTCAAAAATGATTACTTAACTGTAACCATTTCAACTTACCTAAATCAACAAACATCCCTCCAAAAACTTTTTACATCAGTAAATTTCAAGCTATGGTTATCTAATATAGACCTTATACTTGATTTTTCTTCTTCTGTGAAAAAATAATAATTGACGCTTTTAATTTTATTGTTATTCTGAATAGCTTGAAATATATGATTATCATTGAAAGGAGATAAGCCTAATATGTTTAATTCACCCTGGATTTCCCCGAAATTTTCCAGTGCTTTATTATAATTAAAATTAAGAGTGTTTTCCTTTTGCTTGATTCTTATTGCATGATAAAGATTTCTAACCAACTCATTCTCTGCCATTTCCCACTCTAGTATTTCATTTTCTAATTCAGGCTTTTCTTTTAACCCACTTATGAATTTATTCATTCCTTTATTAGCACTCTTCATAGTATCAATATTAAATTTTTTATTTTCACCTGAATATGAAGTTAATGCATCCGAATATAGATGACCAAAGTCTTCTATTAATAAATCTATGCTTTTTGTAGGAGCATCAGGTAATTTATTACGTAAACTCTCAGGATTATAAATATCTGATAGAGTATGGAAAGAACCGTGAATGTATTCGATATCTTTCTCAATCACCTTCTCAACATTCCAATCATAATTAGTAGTATAGATACAATCAAAATTGTTTAAAAACTCAATAAATTCTAAAGAGAATTCTTTATATAGTTCTTGGATTTGTCCGTTATTATAAATTGCATCAAGGAAAAAAACTCTTAATGCTTCCTTAAATTGATATCGATCCGAACTATTAATTTGATACTTGTTACAAAATAAAATGTGAATCAAAAAATAGTCTTCAAGTCCAACATCATGGACTTTTGTATTGCTGTTAAAGTTATTATACCTCTCCTTAAATTTTATCAATGATTCTTTTTGTTCATTTGTAAAAACTAAGTTATCGTAAATACCATATATAACTTTCTTAATTTCTTTATGTAGAATTAGTAAGTATTCCTTTATCTCCCTTGGATAGATTTCTTTAGGGAAATCCTTTGTGTTTACATTGTTAATTGCTCTTTTTATTATTTTTGCGTTTGTGTAATCCCTGCCGCCAAATTGTATTGTTACTCCATTACCGTAAATTAAATGCTTCATACTATCACCATTACTTTCTACCAAATTATATTTTATAATTTCTCTCTATTAAACACCAAATTCTTGCAATTGTTAATTTAAGAAGAGGCACTTTTACCAGGTGGCAACCTAAAATGCAATCATTCTCATCCCGCCCACAAACCCAAATTCCTCAATCTGCTTGCAAATAAAGTCTTTAGCGACTCCCCCAATTTTCTCAACTTTTCTCGAAAAATATTCAAAATTTCATTTTGTGAACAAAATAGTCTTGTATAAAAATTATGGGAAACCCCTGATAAATAAGGATTTCCCACTTTTCTTCATACTCTCTTACAAAACTTTATTCTCATGATTTCGGGCGATTTCACAAATGTTTATTCACAATTCAAGACTTTATTGTTGGGCTACATTAAGCCCTCTCCAACAAACAAACCGACTCCACATGATAAGTCTGTGGAAACATATCCACTGGCTGGATTTCTTTCACTTTATACCCGTTCTTAACTAAGTATTTCATGTCTCTCGCCTGAGTTTCCGGGTTACAAGATACATACACCACGCGCTTCGGCTTCAATTTCACTACACTTGATAAAAAGGCTTCGTCACTTCCACTTCTGGGAGGATCCAATATGACGACATCCGCTTTTTCACCACGAGAAGCCATTTCCGTCATGAACTCGCCGGCGTCACCTTGGTAAAAGCGTGCGTTTTGGATGTCATTCCGTTTGGAGTTACGAATCGCATCTCCAACAGCATCTTTATTTTGTTCTACTCCAATGACGTTTCCTGCTTTTTCACTCGCTATTAATCCAATCGTTCCAATTCCACAATACGCATCAATGACGGTTTCTTGTCCGGTCAATTGAGCCATTTCAATCGCTTTGCCGTACAATTTCTCTGTTTGTGGTGGGTTGATTTGGTAGAAGGACTTGGAGGAGATCTCAAACGTCAGTCCACCAAGGGTATCGGTAATTGTCCCTTTGCCATAAAGAACCTTTTCTTGATTTCCAAGCACCACGCTCGTATCACGGTCATTGATGTTGAGTAACACCGTAGAGATTTGAGGGTGTTTCTCACGTAATAGTTTCACAAAGTTTTTCTGTCCTGTGAAAATTGGCGAGGCAGCAACAAGGACGACCATGACTTGTCCGCTTTCTTTGCCAACTTTAATCAAGACATGGCGTAAAAATCCTTTGCCGGTATCCTCGTCATACGGCTGCATTTTATACTTTTTCATAATGCGTTTAATCGTTTGGGCGATGTCATCGGCTTGTGGGTCTTGAATAAGACATTTGTCAATATCAATGATGCTATGAGAATTAGACGCATAAAGACCACCAATGATTTGACGGTCATTTGTCATAGCATATGTCATGTGACTTTTATTTCGATAATCATACGGATGCTTCATCGTCATGATCGGATTCGGCTTACCAAAAGGTTTCATCAATTTATTAACGACATCTTGCTTAAAATCATTTTGAGCCTGGTTGCTCATATGCTGAAGCTGGCAACCTCCACACTCATAGTAATACGGACAAGGTGGCGTCACACGGGTTTCGTGAGCCTTAATGATACGTTTCACTTTTGGATTCGCAAAGCGCCCTTTGGCATTAACCAAAATCTCAGCTTTCTCTCCAGTTAATAGGTGCGGAACCTCAAGCTGTTTACCTTCCCATTCCACAATACCCTTTCCGTCACTGGTAAGTTCTTTACAAGTTACCATAGCAGTCACCTTATTCTCATTACGTTTTTGAGGCTTCGGTGGACGGGAATTGTTTTTCGGTGGTCCAGATTGCTTTTGGGCTTGTTTCTTATTATTCTTTTTCATTCGTTTATTTTCGCGTTGTCTACGATTTGTCATAAGCACGACCTAACTTCTTTGTAGTATTAATACTTCATTATATATGACTGAAGGTAAACGGTAAAATATATTCGTCCTATGCAAGACAGCCTATGAATCCAATAAGCGATCACGATCGGCAGTGAAGCTTACAGTTAACCAATGCTGGTGACCACGCTGACTTAATGTATCTTCTAATCGCCTGCGGAAACGGTCTTGTTGTTGAATCGAAAATGATGTTTCGCCATCAACTAATACATCCATCTCAATAAACAATACCGCTCCGACTTTCGATACCCTTAACTGATAATCAATTGCCACTGAGTTATTTACAACACTTTCGATTGCTTGGCTCACATCACTTTGGATTCCCTCATGCGGCGCCATATCGAGCACCTCTTTAAACGCATCCACCATTCCAAGTAACGGAACTTTCAAGAAATAAACAGATGCCATGACAACCATCAGTGGATCTACGTACGGGATCAAACGATCAACCCCAACCGTCTGTAAGATTAGTGCAATGATAAATCCAGCAAAAACTGCAGCACTCAATATAGAATCCATTCGCCACTGATTCGCCTCCGCTTTCACAAAACCGGATTGCCCAGCCTTACTATTTAAATATCGAAAGTACCCAAAACAAGCAACCGTAGCGAAAAAAGCGTATGCTGTTGCAATTCCAATAGCCGTCTCACGTCCACCAGATATCAGCGCGTCAACAGCTGAAAACAATGCGCCTAAACAAAGCATAATAATAGCCGCATACTTCACAATGATGACCAGCGGCTCGATCATTTGCTTTCCATATGGAAAACGGACCGGATCTTTTTTATTTATAAACCTCGCTGCAAGTAAAGACATGAGTGACAATCCGACACTGATGAATGAATACAGCCCATCAAATAACACCATTTGAGAAGAACTGATTAACCCCAATGCAACACCAGTTATAGAAAATAAGACCGCTCCCCAAATAGAAATCATCAGTAGCCGATTCTCTGAAACCATAGACAATGTCGTTCACTCCCTACTTATTTGTTCTCTAAATTCTTTTTCTCACGTAACAAATCTTGAAATAATTGGTCTAGCTCTTCCGTTGGTTCTATACTTAATTGACTAAGGACATTCGTTATTTCCATTTCCACCCTCAACAACTCCTCTTCATACCTTGAGTGCTGAGTTGTCGATACGGATTGACTTTCTATAAATTTTCTATAATCCTCATCAAAAATAGTGATATGGTCATTTTTAAAGGAAAATATTCTAGTAGCTGTATTTTCTAAGAATCTCCTGTCATGAGAGACATAAAGGATGGTTCCAGGGTAATCTTTGAATAAGGATTCTAATGATTCAACGGCATCAATATCTAAAAAATTTGTTGGTTCATCTAAAATGAGAACATTCGCATCACTTACTAACAGCTTACCTATTGCTACTTTAACACGCTCTCCTCCACTCAACACATGAATTGGTTTAAAGACTTCACCACGAAAGAAACCTAGTCGAGCCAAAATAATTCTTATTAAAGATTCATCCTGAGAAGATGTTTTTCTAACATTAGTCAGTATGTCCTCCTCCTCATTTAATACTTCAAGCATTTGGCTAAAGTATCCGATTGATACAGAAGGTGATATTCTAATTTCTTCTGACTCGCTCATTATCTTTTTTAAAAAGGTTGTCTTTCCAGCTCCGTTAGGTCCAATTATCGCAACTTTTTCACCTGCTTTAATGGAGAAATCGATTGGATTCCAAAGTTTCTTTCCTTCTATCACACCGGCTAGCTTTTCCCCTTTTATAATCGTCCGATTCTTTAGTTGATTTTCATTAATGAGCTCCATTTTAATGGGTGGATCCTCTTTCTTCTTTTCAACTTTTTCTAGTTGATCAAGTCGTGTTTGAATGGATGAAACACCACTATGGAGCTTCTTTTGCTTTTTTGCAAAGTATGGTTTTGCCCCGGTTATTCTTGCTTCAGAGGACGAAACACTCTTTGGCTTATAAGTAGCCCTTTCAGCCTTCCTTTCTTTTTGAATCATCGCATCTTCTAGTTGTTTACGTTTTTGAACATATTTTTCATACCTTTTTTCATGATGCTTAATCTCCAACTCTTTTTGTTGTTGATAAGTTGAATAATCTCCCTTATAAATGTGAACCTGCCCATCTTCCATTTCCCATATTTGAGAACACACTTCATCCAAAAACTTTCGATCATGAGACACGACAATGCAGGCACCTCTGCACATTTTTAAACGTTCCTCAAGTCTCTCTACATTTTCTAGGTCAAGGTGGGTTGTCGGTTCATCTGCTACCAGAAGACCCGCTGACTGAGACATCGCGTCATCGATCGTAGCCAGAGATATTTCACCACCACTCTTCTCTTCATTATAAGGCTTCAACTGAGGGATGTATGATACCTCAGTCCTTCTTTCCACAAACCCTGTAGTTGGTTCTTCAAATCCAGCCAATACACGAAGGAGCGTTGTCTTACCCGCCCCATTCGCCCCAACAAGTCCAATTCTGTCCTTATCCTGTATAGTAATTTGATCTATATGGAATAATGTCCGATCTCTGACTTCACAACGTACATCTTGTAAACGAATCAATGCCATATCTATCTACTCCTTTAATATTTCGTAGCACTTTTACATAAAAAAGTGCCCCTATTCTTGAATTTACACGTTCAGAATAGGAGGCATAGATAGACCTATATATTAGTGAGCAAATTAAAGGCCTACTAACCCTATTCTGAACAAAGATAAATTACCACCTCAAAAAGCCCTTCTTATAAGGGTGGATAATTATAGTCATTTGTTCTTTAAAATAGGATTAGTACTTCATTGGCCTAATGTTCACCTGCTTTCCATTAATTAACTGTAATTTTATTTATTTATCTCCACAATGTCAACTGGTAAATAGATTCCAATCATTTTCAGTAGAATGCTAGTAATTACATACAACACATTTATTATTTATAGGAAAAACTGGTGCCAATTCAGTGGTAAATTACCCCTTACTAAAAAGATTAACATTTTCAATATCAGGAAGCTTTCTTAATACTGAATTGCTTAACCATACCAAACTGAAGACCACCATTGAAATGCTACAAACCATAACAGGTAAAACTGGTGTAAATGTCTCCCCTATTGCTCCTCCAACCAATGCACCGAGGGGAATACCTAACGAGGCCATGCTTGTTAAAACCGTAATAACTCTTCCAATGTATTCCGTCTCCACCTGTTGTTGAATAGAGGAGAAGACAAGTATGTTAAGGATTCCGATAGAGATCGCTCCTAAACTGAATAAAATGAGGGAAGCTATAAAAGGTAAAGTGGCTGTCCCCATCCACATAACTCCGGAAGCTAAGTAAGCGATAATCATTAACTTTCCAAAATCTATATGCTTAATTTTGGGGGTGATGAGCGTGCCAATCATAATACCTATTGATAGTGATGCTAAATAAAACCCGTACGCTGCTTCTAAACCGTCACCTTTTATAAGCGAGAAGGCAGGTAAATTAGTCGTCATGATTGCCATAGCTATATTGATAAATACGATCGAACCAATCATTTTAGGAATTAAAGATTCGCTTATATATGTAAATCCTGCTTTTAAGTCGTTTTTGTATCCTGTAATAGCTGTACGCATTGAAGAAGATTTTTCTCTTTCAATAGTTGGTTGCTTAAAGTTGAAGAAGATATAGAGAATCGATACTAATAATATACAACTAGCAGTAATCCCTATAGCTGGGACAGCCCCGATCAACGTCACTAAAATACCAGCCACAGCTATAAACACAATATCCATCGCTTCTCGAATGGTTTGTAAGTATGTATTTGCTTCCACAACATAACCTTTACCAACAATTACGGGTAAAATAGTTGATTCAATAGGGTATGTATACTGGCTAAATAAACTTGCAATAAATAAGATTACAATGACATACCAGACATCGGTTCCGACAGTATAATGCAATAGCGGAATCGTAAATAATATCATCGCTTTAATCAAGTTACTATAAACTAAACCATTTTTATATTTAGCATAGTTAGCTAAAGGAGCAATTAAAAATGCCAGTGTACTTGCTAAAGAAATGGCAAATACCGCGAAACCAGAATACAACACACTCCCACTTAAGTTAAGAACAAGTAACATCCCAGCAATTAAGAAAATTCCACTTCCAATACTGTTAATAAGAACACCTGTCATCAAAATTAAAAAGTTCCTTTCAACTACAAATGGTTTCACCTTTATCATTCACCTTCCTCCTCTTTGTATTCCTTAATTTGATATTCGACAGTATATGGCGATTGTTCTTCTGAATCTTTTTCTTTAAAAGATAGGTGACCGTATTTAAAGAGGAGTTCATGTAGTTCTTCACTAAACTGTTCAAGAAGTTTTTGAGACAGATAGATGTTTACAGACCTTCCATCAACATAATCCTTTTTCTGATCTGGATTCTCAAAGTTTATTGCTTTTGCTCTATAATACTTTTCAACAACACCCTTGTCCGTATTTACACTTTCAACCTCCAGTATGTCGTGCTTCATAAGCTGTTGAATATGATAGTAAATCGTACCAGGATTCTTCCCTAATAAATCAGCTGTTTGCTTCGGTGTCATTGCTTGCTCAAAAAGCAAGGCAATTATATTTGACCGAAGCGGATTTGAAATCACCTTTTGTTGCTCCCAATTGATCTCCATAGTCGTGGATCTAACTAAATCTTTTCTGTCCATGCGATCACCTTCTTCATATAGATTGATTTATATTTTTAAATCGATTTATAAATCCAAATCATTATTTATATATACTTTACATTTATTTCAATAAAAGTGCAACTAGTTTCAAGAAAATTAATTGATTTAAACTTTTTCCTCTTTCTATCAGACGTTAATTTTCTCTATCAGTCGTTAGACACTTTCTATCAGTCGTTAATTTCCTCTATCAGTCGTTAGACACTTTCTATCAGTTGTTAAATTCCTCTATCAATCGTTAGACTTTCTAGAAAGGTATTAAATACCAGATATTGAAACTTATGATACACTGAGGCTATCTTAGTTAAGTAGGATTAGGAGGATAAAAATGAAGAAATTCATATTAACTCTGTTTATTATTGCTATAGGTTTTATGGTGTCCGGCTGTAATTTCTTCGAAGATCAAATTAACTCTGAAGAGCAAAGCCCGACATTTGAAGTGGATGGTCAAACCATGCACGGAGTAGAAGAAGAGTTCGGGATCGTTAAACAAAATGGTAAAGAAAATGAACCAGAGTTTATCGCTAGTGATCAAGGGAGACTTTATCGTGTTTATTTTTGGAGTGACAATGATTTAGTAGGAAAAACTTATAGTATGGAGGCTACACATACAGAAAGCGGAACGACAAAAGAGTTATATGAATGGGGAATTGATCCTAATGATAATACATCCCTCCCCGGGGATACGCACAGTGGTGCTAAATTTGGATTCGATGAAGACGATGCTGGATTATGGCAAATTGATGTGAAGGTTGAAAATGAACTTTATACTAGCTTCATAATTGAAGTAGAGGAACCTTAATGAAGACAATAAAATAAAAAAAGAAAGAGCACATTCGTTTGAAATGTGCTCTTTTTAGCTATATAGTAATGAACTTACTTAATCGAATTTTTATAGTAAATAAGATTGTCCGTCCACTCACCGAACTCAAAGATGAATTTTTCTCTTGTACATTCATACTTCAATCCAACACTCTTAGCTAAATTGATAGAAGCTTCGTTATCTAAATTAATATGTGCTTCTAACCGATGGAATTTCAAATCATTAAATCCTATAGTCAGTCCTTTTCTTACAGCTTCCTTACCGTACCCCATTCCCCAATACTGGTTATGAATAGAGTAGCCGAGTCTTCCCCATTGAAAGTCCTCTCTTTCTAATGTTGAAAAATCGACCATACCTAAATGTGTACCATCTTCTTTTCTAAACACTCCAAATACATATGCGGTATCAGCATGGGCTAACTTCCGATGTTTATGAACCAAACCTTCAAACCAATCTTTCGTGCATTCGCTCATATCCATTTTCCCTTGATCGTGACGATGCTTGGATGGATATCGATTGGAGAATTCTTTATACCAATTTTCATAATCAGTGTTTTTCAGCGGCCTGATTACTAGTCTTTCCGTCTCAGTAACCAGTTCAAAATTTTCCTCTTTTACTGTCAATATAACATCTCCTTAGGCTTTTTTCGTTCCTGCTAACAACATATAAGTTATGAATCTCTTTTATTGTTTTTGCCATAAGCCATCACACCCTTCATTTAGTAATGAAACATTTATGTACTTAAATTCTTTAGTTGATTTAATTTCCATATATTATATCATAGAAATATGGAAAAAATAGTTTAAATAATGTGTGGTGGTAGCCAATGAAATGGAAACTTAGAATACCGATGATCCTGTTTATATTTGGCTTCGTTTCAGGAATCTATCAATATTACTCAAGCATATTCATCACTGAAAATTATCTACTAAACAGTATTCAGTTCTTAACTTCAGTAGGAATTCCTATATACATACTTGAGAAAACGAAAATTAACGAAAAGAAAGTAAGCGTCGCGATTGGGTTGACACTGATCCTTGCAGGAGTAATATTTGATTATGTAATGGTAAAGAGTTAATTTAGCTTTGATTTTTAAAAAGGAGTGGTCTAATGTCAGAAACCTATGTATATGGAGGCGTGGCTAATCTTTTCAAAGGGATTGAAGCTGTTGGTGGAGATTTATATTTAACGAACCATGCTCTCATACATCGCCCACATAAAATGAATATCCAATCTGGTGAGACTAAGATTGATTTGAGCAATATTACTGAAGTTACCACCAGAAACACATTTTTTATTGTTCCAAACGGCCTTCATGTAAAAACAACAGATGGAAAATCATACAAACTAGTAGTTAAAGACCGTGATAGTTGGATGGATAAAATTAATTCACTTAGAAAAACTCAATAAACATATAAATGCAAAGCATAAAAATAGAGCATCAAGTCGCCCACACAACTTGATGCTCTTTCTATTCATCTTAAAATTTAGTTCTTCACAGTCCCTGCGTCCGCCGGGCTCACACCATGGCGATAATAATCGATCTCAATCGGAGCAAGCGGCTTCTTCCCTTGAATTAAGTCTGCTGCTTTTTCTGCAAGCATTAAGACAGGTGCGTGGATGTTACCGTTTGTCACGTATGGCATTGCCGAAGCATCTGCCACGCGTAAGTTTTCCACCCCATGAACTTTCATTGTTTCTGGATCAACCACTGCCATTGGGTCTGTTGCTGGTCCCATTTTTGCTGTACAAGATGGGTGAAGTGCTGTTTCTGCATCTTTTGCTACCCAGTCTAGGATTTCTTCGTCTGTTTGAACAGCTGTTCCAGGTGAAATTTCTCCACCGTTATATGGTGCCATGGAAGGTTGGTCCATGATTTCTCGTGAAATACGAACTGCTTCAATCCACTCGCGGCGATCTTGTTCGGTGGATAAGTAGTTGTACACCATACTTGGATGTTCTTTTGGATCTTTCGACTTAATCTTAAGTGATCCGCGTGCATCGGAATACATTGGTCCAACGTGAACTTGGAAACCGTGCTTCGTGTCGGCTTTCTTACCGTCATAACGAACGGCCACAGGTAAGAAGTGGAACATCAAGTTCGGATATTCTACATCTTCATTGGAACGGACGAATCCGCCACCTTCAAAGTGGTTAGTAGCGGCTGCACCTTTACGACCTAGTAACCACTGCAGGCCAATCCAAGGCATTTTTGCATAATTTAAGTTTGGCTGTTCCGATACAGGTTTGGAACACTTATATTGGATATACGTTTCCAAGTGGTCCTGTAAGTTTTCGCCTACACCAGGTAGATCAACAACTGGTTCAATGTCTAAAGAACGTAAATGTTCTGCATTACCAACACCTGAAAGTTGAAGCAGTTGCGGAGTATTAATTGCACCACCTGCAAGAACGACTTCTCCAGCATTCACTTGATAGGTTTTTCCACCTTTTGTATACGTCACACCAGTTGCACGTTTCCCATCAAAATTCACACTTGAAACGAACGCACCTGTTGTTACCGTGAGATTTTCACGATTCATCACTGGGTGAAGATACGCACGAGAAGCGGACAAACGTCTACCATTATATACATGCTTATCAAACGGACCGAATCCTTCTTGGCGATACCCGTTCACGTCTGGCGTACGAGAATATCCAGCTTCTACTGCCGAATCAAAGAACGCTTCAAATAAAGGATTCTTAGCCGGGCCGCGCTCCAATTTAAGCGGACCATCATGACCACGGAATTCGTCATCCTTTTCAGAAGCTAGCGCACTCTCCATTTTCTTAAAATACGGAAGACAGCTGGCAAAGTTCCAATTTTCCATCCCATCATCAGCACCCCAACGTTCATAATCCAAGGGGTTACCACGTTGGAAAATCATACCGTTTATTGAGCTAGATCCACCAAGAACTTTTCCTCGCGCATGAGGGATCCGACGTCCTCCCATATAAGGTTCTGGATCTGATTCATAACTCCAGTCATAAAAACGATTACCAGAAGGAAACATCAACGCTGCTGGCATCTGAATTAATAGATCCCAAGCATAATCTTTACGCCCCGCTTCTAATACAAGCACGCTCTTCTCTCCGTCTTCACTTAAACGGTTGCCGAGGATTGAACCAGCACTTCCGCCCCCAACAACTACGTAATCATATGTTTCTGTCATGATAAAAACCTCCTTAAAATATGAAAGCATGCAAAAGAGAAGATTCTTCCATCCTCACTTGCAATTATTTTGTTAAATTATTTTTTAACGTATTTAATGATTTTAATATACCATACCCACCTTATGATGTAAACCGACCTAAAATGTTTCTCTTAAATTAAGATAATGGCATTATAAAAAACTCGCATTCCGAAGAATACGAGTGCTCCGTTTTATAATAAAACAGGAAATGTTTAAGACGAACTACTCGATGCAACCGAAGCAGCTCCAACAGCTGCAATGACAGCTGAATCTACAGCCTGGACTGCTTCAGAAACAGATTTCGAAACTACTTGACTGTTCATAATTTCTTTAACACGCTTCTTCGCTTCTTTTCTTTCTTCACGTGAAAATAACTTTGGTAATAGGTTACTTGTCTTTAATAACCCAACTAATAAAACCGTCCGAGGATCCTCTACACTTTCGATGTCATCCGTAAATACAGCTTCACGAACTTCCTCCCTCAATAGCTCAACTTCACTACTTTTCTCAATTGGGTAACGTCGCACAGGAAATAGCCCTATAAAACGATAACTCTCATTCCGTAATATCCCCTTCTCCGTCAAGGTAGCATAAGTTTCATCTAATAAGCGATTACTAGCCAGTTTCTCTACCCAATACTTCGCCTTACGTTCCTTCTTTGCCTTCATCATTTTTTGAAGTGCATCATCGAAAATCCCTGTTCCAGTTGGCTCTGAGTTTTTCACAGTTAATTTCTTCTTACGGATATCAATCCTGTCAAGCAATGCTAGTTCCATTAAAATGGCACCTGCAATATTTAGGTTTATCTTAGATCCTACGTCCATTGGTAAGGAGCCTTTATCGCGTTTTGTTCCTAATAACAATATTCGTTCCTGAATATACATAGAATCACCTCCCGAAAAACCGCTTAGTATATTAGTTGATTAAATAATAACACAGTCTACGGATCAATTATACGAACATTCAGAAAATATAGAGTGGATTTTTCTGAATATCATAAACAAAGGCCACCCACTAGTTATATCGACTAATGAGTAACCTTTATTGTCGCAACATGTAAATGCAATTAGTAGTAACTAGTCTCTAATTTAACCCACCTATTACAGTCCAACTTGATCAACAGCATATGTTGCATGCTCCAAACTAAATCCTTCAAAAGTAAGTTGATCAATTAAACCCGATCTGGAAAAAGAACTGTAATCAAGGTATTGTTGTGCCATCATAATTGCTTGTTCTTGCCAGTCTACCGAAATATTTTCTACACCATAGCTTGCATCTGCAGCACTGAAACCTTCAAATTCTAATTGCTCGATCAATCCTGATTTAGAAAATGCACTGTAATTGATATATTGATTCGCCATATCAACCGCCTGCTCTTGCCAATTGACAGAGATATTCTCCGCACCATAAGTTGCATCTGCTGTACTAAAACCTTCAAATTCTAACTGATCAATCAATCCAGATTTTGAGAAAGCACTATAATTAATGTACTGTTTTGCCATAGACACAGCCTGTTCTTCTGAAACAGTTCCACTTGCTGATTCCGCTTCTTTTTGTTCTTCCTCTTTCGCTTTACGTTCCTCTTCTTCTTTCTTCGCTTCTTCTTCCTTCTTCGCCTGTTCCTCTGCCTCTTTAGCTTCTTGTTCTTCCTGTTCTTTCTTGGCTAGTTCTTCTGCTTCTTTTTCTTCTTGCTCTTTTTGTGCCTGTTCTTCTGCTTCTTGCTCTTCTTTCTCTTTCTGGGCTTGTTCCTCTGCTTCTTGTTCCTCTTGTTCTTTCTGTGCCTGTTCTTCCGCTTCTTGCTCTTCCTTCTCTTTCTGTGCTTGTTCTTCCGCTTCCTGTTCTTCTTTTTCTCTTTGAGCTTCTTCTTCCGCTTCTTCTTCAGCCTTCTCTTCAGCCTCTTCTTCTGCAGCAGCTTCTGAGCGAACATCATCTGCCACTTGTGTTCCTCCACCTAATGCGCTTGCAATAAGTGAGAAAACTACAAGGGCAAGTAAAAAGCTACCCGACACCGCCAAGTTACGTGACCTACTAGCTTTACCTTTCATAAAGGCTAAGATGATGTAAACTACCATACCAGCAAAAGCCGTCAACATTAAAATAGATAAGAGAGTTTGTAAAAATCCTTCCGTTGATCCAGAAATCAGTACTAAAACCGATAATGCGTACAAGCACCCTCCTGACTTCGCAAAATTCCTGACCCTGTTTTCCTTACCCTTTACAAAAGCAAAAATCAAATAAGTAATCATTCCTGCAAATGCCGCAAGTATTAAAATCGTTAAGAAAGCGTCCACTAAATACCCTCCTCTTATTAAATTTTATACAACTAATACTATTATACCATTTAATGCACTATAATTTTCTATTTAATTCCTAATTTATAAAATATTTTGAATAATAGTGCTTAGTGAAATGCTTTGATGATAGGACAATCTTAATTTGGAGGAATATTTTGATGTGATGGTTTCAGAAGCGTACACTGGTTGGAGCATATTCAATCAAGTCATTTCGACCCTAAATCAGATCTTTATTTTACAGAAGTTGAAGAATTGATAACCTATCTAGTCAACTAGTCGCCTCATCGTCTATTTGCCCTTATCCAGAGTAAGACTCGCTTAGCTTTAGCATAATGAAATAACACTTCACCTTCATCCGCACTCTCAAGTCCAGATGGTAGTAGATTGGAAGTTTGAAAACTAGCTTCCACTTCTTGGACATCCCATGGTAGGTGGTGAATCTCAACTTCCACGAGAAACCTACCTTTTACTGCCCAAGCGTAATACCTCTCAAATAGCCAGGCATCAAGAGTGTCTTCTTCTGGGATCCATATAGAAGAATTCGGGCAATACGAACTCTTAAAACTAGCTCCATTCCTTCCCCGTCGCTGACTTTCGTAACTAAATGTATCTCCATCCTTAAGCATACTCATCTTGGCATAATAGTAGGGAAGAGTAGCACTTCTTGCCCCAATAACTGCAAGAATTTTATCCGCATCTAAGCTAAAGAAATATATACCATGCACACCATTTAGTTTCACATAGGTCCGTACATTTAACTCAAGGTAAGAATGTAAATAAGGAATCGAAGACGTGCCTCTAAGATGCATATCAGTGACTTCAAACGGAATGATCGTCACCCATGCATCACCCTGAAAACAATCAAGTTCCAGTCCATCTGGAATACATTCTTTAATCGCTTCTTTTTTAACGGGATAATGAATAAACAGTAGGTTCTCCCACCGTTGACTCATAAGCCATTTGCCAGGTGATAAGCTGTTGTGACGATGCGCTGTATGGTTAAGCAGTTTGTCGTACATCCTCTCACTCCTAAATAAGCTTTTACGAATTTACTTCCCTGAATGTAAACGATTTATACTTTTGATCAAAAACAAAAAAGGAAAATATCTTTACTACATATTATCTAGTTTTCAAAATTATATGGTATACTTTAGGAAAGTTGTATGTAAATTTTTACTAAATGATTTGGAGGGACAACATTGAAAACTGGACGCCTTAAAGATACGATACTATTTTTCGGTTTGTTGAGTTTTATTGTTATAGATTTAATAGGTTCGATTTATATTTCCGGTAAACTCACTGGTAATGATGTTTGGAGTTATCTGTTCGACTTAACAATCGACTTCAACACTTGGAAGGATATACTGAATAAATAATGGAATTCTTTTTCAAATAAATCACCCTTCCCAAAATAAATGGGAAAGGTCTCTTTATATATAGGGGGTATTATGAAGCGAGAGATAATATAAAATTATTCTCTCATAAGTAAATGATAACGTACTTATGAATCTATAACGTTTGATATTGTGAAAATAGTGTGATAAATCTGCATATTTTGAAGTGTTCTATTCTCATACATATCCTAAAATTCCACTCCAATTAGTAAAACCCAATTCCTATAATAGGAATTGGGCACCATACTCTATCTATCCGGGGAAGGGAATCTTGCTGCGGCAAAGAACGGAGTATTAAACCCTGGAGTAAAGGATAGTAACTCTCCAGCAATGGAACTTTCCATATAGATTTCGACCTGATCTCCTGCTTCAAGGTTAAGAATGGTAGAAACTTGTGCTGCATTTGAATTCTCTACACCTGTGCCCCAAAAATCATTGTCTGCTGCTTCATAAGGATTGCCATTGATTCTAATGTCGACACGCACCCGATAATCGGTATCAAAGTTTTCAGGAGCAAAGGAAATTTGTCCCTGAATTAAATAAACCCCATCTCTTCTTGGGATAAAAACGGAGTTATTAGAATTATATTCACCTCTTAAGTCAAACTGCTCTTCTTGATAGAAAACCTTAATCACTTCATCGACTGGGACAGCTACAGATTCTGTAGATACCGCACGGAAAGCTGAGGATCTCGTAGAAGTACTATCAACTCCAGATCCATCCACTCCAATATTAATCGTCGGATTCCCGATGTTAGACAGCTTATCTATTTGACCTTGTGCTTGACCTTGTGCTTGAGCTTGACCAGAGTTTTGTCCGCACCGTCTATGATTCACTTGATCTCTTAATTTTATAAATCGGCATTGTTTACAAGAACAGTTAGGGAAATGTTTATGACCATATCCACTCATTGTGTTCACCTGCCTTTTATATTTTACTAAGTGGAAATTCCACCTTGTCTAAGTTATGTAATAGATTTTAAAAGGGAAGGGTTTTCAAACTACTAAACTGCTAAAAACATAAAAAAGAGGCATCCCACATTGATAGAATTAGTGAGATGCCTTAAGTAGATTGGTTATACCGCTATTCCCTTATCAGTACAGGTAAAATTTGATAGGACTCCCCATAAATTTCATCGTCCCATATAAGTTGAGCAACTATATTATAGCGTCCTTCCGTTTCTAACATTGGAAAGGTATCTCCAAAAATCAATGTTTCACTATGTGTTTCTACGAGCTCATCGGATGCTGAATAATACATAATGTTAATTTCATCGGGATTGCCTATTCTTGGATCATCCACCACTCGAAAGCTCATGCTGGTTTCGTGTCCTGGCGGGAATGTACGGGTATGTGCTCCTACTACAACTTCACTTGGATCATTTGGGTTTACTTCACACTTCTCTCCACTAGATGCCCAACAATGTTTATCCCTCAATAGTGTGTAACCTTCATTTTTCCCACTATGACTAAATCCAATATCAGGTGGTGATATATGGCTGGCAATTTGCTCTTCTGTCTCTTCAGGTGATTCTTCTTCACTTGTACAGGCTGTCATTAGAAATAATCCAATACATACAATTAGAATGTATCTCATAATTCCTCCTCATTTACTAAATTTTCTTAATTTTACCATACAAGGAAGTTTTATTGAAGCAGATTTTTGATAATATCGAAATGTTAAAAACATTAATTGATTGTATCTAATCATTAATAAAAAAGCTTTGAGAAACTATTGGACAAGTTTTTACCACCCCCCTAAATAATACATTAAATTACAAAAATAGAAGGAAGATATAGGTTCTTGTCGAAATGTTTATGAAGAAGGAGGTGTTCTAATGAAATCATTGATAAAATTTGAATCGTTAAAAATTATTAAATCAAAATATTTTCTATCATTGATCACCCTAATTACGGTTATCCTTTGCTCTTATTATAGTTACAACTATGTACATACATTAACTATTGATGACTTAATCCAAGATATTAGAACTAAATTAGAAATGGAAGAAGAAAGTTTAGCGGCTTATGAAGAAGAGATTGATGAAGGAAATATAAGTGAAAATAACATGGAAGTGGAGAACATCTTAACCCGAATCGAATTTGATACTGAAAAATTACAGGGCTACCTTGATAAAGACTGGGAACGAGTCACCACCGCTGAGTATCAGAGGGCCGCTGAAGAGAAGGAACGAAATGACAACATTTATTCTTGGCCGACCGAATTTACTAGTGAAGCACGCTATGAAGAGAATAAATGGCTAGCTGACCATCAACTCCGTCCCGTCTTTCCTATACATTATTGGTCAACCTTAACCATATATGATGAAGCCTTTGATAGTGCGGTTATTGAAGAATCTGTGCGCGAGTCCAGTAACAAACATTCCGGAAACTCCCTTTACTTCTTATACAATTCCTACAATGTTGGCTTTGGAATCGTTGGTGTTGCCTTTCTTCTTTTCCTTTTCGGGGACATTATCACAAAGGAAAGCATGGGTCGGAATGGGACGATAAACTTTCTAACTACGCAACCTCATTCTCATCTTAAGATCATTACTTCTAAGTTTTTGACGCTCATGATGGTAACGATTGGACTACTTATATCGCTAACGTTTATAGGGATTATTCTTGGCATTGTGTTTGATTATTTTGGTAAATGGATGTACCCAGTGCTGATCTATCAACCGGAGCTGTCCATGTCGTTTATACCAATGGGGCTTTACTTACTCTATTGCGTCATTCTATTTTTATTCGTCGTCCTATTCAGTTACTCATTGATGTTTTTATTCAGTGTAATCACGAACAGAACCTCGATGGCTTTAGGATTGACGCTTGTCACGCTCATCTTAGGGATGCAACTGAACGAAACAATTCGGGAAACGGCATTCGCTGCGTATTACCCGTTTACGTATATCGATGTTGAAAAAATTATCTCGCATGAATGGGCAGCATTACATGACAATTTTGAACTCACTTTGCACAATGGCGTGATTACTTTACTCCTTTCAACGATCCTGATCATGACCTTAACCATCAAATTATTTTTAAAGAAAATAAATGAATGAGGTGTTTAAATGATTATTCATGTTGACAATGTTAAGAAAAAGTATAAGAAGGAATGGGTTTTAAAAGGTATTAATATGAAGGTGGAAGAACCTAACATCATAGCGTTAGTCGGGCCAAACGGTTCAGGGAAAACCACCCTTCTCAATTGCATGACAAATATTCTAAAACTCGATGAAGGATCGATTACATTACTAGATCAACCACATACCGATACATCCATTTTCAAGGAAGTCTCTTATTTGCAAGACAACCGAATCTTATATGGTCATTTAACTGCTTATGATCACTTAAAGTTCATTTGTGATGTCCAGAAAATTCCTTATAAGAAGATTAAGGAAGTGACAGATCGGGTGGGCATGTCCAGTTATGTAAAAAGGCGCGTCCAGAACTTTTCACTAGGGATGAAGCAACACCTATTACTCGCAATGGCAATCATCAATCAACCCAAAATCTTATTAATGGATGAGCCGTTAAACGGTTTAGATCCTACAAGTGCGATTAATATGAGAGAAATATTGCTTCAATTATATGAGGAAGGCACGACGATTTTTGTTTCTTCTCATAACTTAGATGAGATTGATCGGCTCACGCATAATATCCATTTCATGAAAGACGGAGCTTTGTTAAAAGAATCGTTAAAAGATATGGATTCAGTTACGTATTCTATCAAAACAAATGACGATGATCAGGCTAACCTTTTGCTCAAAGAGAACGCCTTTGACGTCCAACTGCAAAAGAATCGAGGAATCACCTTTTCTGAACGTGATGTCTCGCTTCAGCATGTCATGAAGCTCTTGCATGATCACGATTTTACGATTATTTCGGTTGATAACAAGGTTGAAGGAGCGGAAAAAAGATACCGAGAGTTGTTTGAAGAGGGATCTGTATGAGGTTATTAATATTTGAGTTGAAGAAAATCCTATTGACGAAAAAGTTCATAGCCATTTGTCTGTTAATCATCGCCGGGATCACGTTTTTATTTTTTCGAAACTATATTTCTCAAGACTTTGCTCATGGTCAAATCGCAGCTGAGTACAATGAATATGTAAACGTTCATGAACAAAGAGCCAATTACTATGAAGCCATCATGGAGAACCCAAGTGATGACATACTAGGAGATTTAGAGCAACTAGAAGAACAGCAAGAATTAAATGAAACAGCCTTAGAGACTTCCAATCAATTACTCAGTCAACTCGACACAAGTGAGTGGCAAGAACGCCTACAATTAGAAAATCAATATTATCAAGAAGTTGAAGAATACAAATACGCAAACGGTGATCATCCACTCACGTTTGAAGAAATCAATCGATCCAGGGCTTTAAACACAAAATTACTCGATGAAGATATTGCTCCCCAGTACGCCAATTACAGCATAGCGACACCCAATTTTATGATGCAAGTCATGCAGATTTTTATCACTTTTACAGCCATTGCCTTAATCCTTTTATTTATTGCAGACATATTAACCCGGGAGTTTGAAGAAGGGTCCATCCACTTCTTAATTACCCAACCCATTAAACGCCACACCATCGTCTTAAATAAATTTATTGGAGGCGTCGTGATTTATGCAATTGTCATACTGCTCGTCACGATTACGCCCTATACACTTGGTCTGATCTTTGGAAATCCAGGAACCTTTTCCTATCCCGTTGTTGTAGAAAATAATGGCGTAATTGACTTCATTACCATTCAACACTATTTAATGACATCAACCATATTAATCACAGTCTTCAGCGTGTTTTGTATAACCTTGTATTTATTTTATAGCTTAATCTTCAGACAAACTCTAATAGCTTTATTCGCTTTTATGGCCACTATGTTAGTCGGATACTTGATTAATACACTTACTGCCGGAACGTTTTGGGCATGGGTTAATCCGCTTCAGAACATGTTACCAGAACAGATGATATTGGTTCAAAATAGCCATGAGTGGTACATGGCAATACCGGTGACATTGGTGGTTATTGTGGTTCTACATGTTGTTATGGTCGGTAGGGTTAGACGGTTGAAGGTTGGTTAGGATCGGGTGCGGGAAAAGAATTCAGAGCATTCCCGTTTCATAGGTGGTGAGAAACTATTAGTCTCACCACCATTTGGAAACATGAACAAATTCTTGTAGTATGTTACCTTAGTAGGAACATGTTTACATATAAGAAGGATAAAATGTCTACTGAAAAAAGATCAAATGTAAGTAGTTTAGGATTAGCTTCATTCATACTCGGCATTATGTCACTAGGACTTCTTATGCCCAGCTCTTTTTTTGCTACAGCCATTGGGTTAATAGCCGTAGTTTTAGGGGTTGTTAGCTTAGTTATCTCAAAAGAGGTTAATAAAGTTTTCCCTTCTATTGGGTTAATAACTGGATTGGTAGCGCCTGTAATTCTGTTAGTTTTATTTATAAATTTCTAGTGATAAAAACTATAAAAGGGAAGGGTGAGCATGTGCCTTCAATGGTTATGAATATACACACCAACCCAAAGGCGGATCCTATTAGCTACTCGGGAGCAAAGAGTACACATATGTATCATATGCCTTTCCGTCTTGATACATATAATTTTTAAGAAGACCCTCCTTTTGAAACCCCACTTTAGAAAGCAGGTGATTAGAAGCTGTGTTTTCTTTAAATACAATAGCTCCAACACGGGTAAGCCCTAATTCCTCAAAGCCAAAGTGTATTACCTTTAACAAGGCCTCAGATGTATATCCTTTTCTCCACTGATCAGGGTGAATCTCATAACCAATCTCTGCTCGCCTATGTTTAGGCGTCCACGCATTGAAACCGATTGTTCCTATTATTCCAGGACTCCCTTTTCTTTCGATTCCCCAGCGTATTCCCCTCTTTTCTTTGTAACTTCTTTCGAAGAAATCCACGATCGCTTCTGCTTGGTCTATACTTTCTAACATTTCTTGTCCATAATATTTCGTTACTTTATGATTAGAAAAGCAAGCGAATATACCTTCTGCATCGTTTTTTGTAATTTCTCTTAGTAATAATCTATCAGTTTCTAACGTAGGAATCATAATATTTCCACCCTTATAGGTTGTTTTGTAAAAATTGATGCCACTTATGCAACTTTTACAATAGTTACCCCGTTAATATACTAAATTTCTTTACCATGACTTATCAAATATTCTTCTAAATTTGGAGTCTGATTATATTTAATCGCGGCCTGCTCATCCTTTTTAATAATGGCTTCAGTTAAATCTATACCATTTAAGCTAGCAATCGCCACTGTGTAATGAATAACGTCAACTAACTCTTTCTCTAAAGAAGCAGTGTTTGAAGTTTCTTTTCGACCTTCTAGCTGGTTAAGAACCTCTGCGACCTCGCCAATTTCTTCTACAAGTTTCATAAACAGAGCCGATGAAGATCTACCTTCTTTATACTTTAGTTTTAAATAGCTTTGTAAATCATGGAATGATAATTGCTTCATATGTATTCTCCGTTCTCTGTTTCTAGTAGTTTTTTATCTAATCGCTACAATTCACCTACTAGTTCTTCAACCTTCTTTAAAATAAAACCTTTATTAATATCATCGTTGGAATCATCTTTAAAATTGATTTTCGAGAGTATTTGACCAAAATTCTCATATCTTAGTTTTTCTGACTCAGTTAAGTCATTAGTTTCCTTGAAAGGTTCAACCGGCTCGTATGTTTGCAAGTAAACTTGTAAATCGATCAGCGCAGTTAGTTCAGCTTGTGAAAGCATATTTGTTTCAGCGCCGACATTCATACTTGTAATAAGCGCCCAAAATAAATCTTCCATTTTCGTTGTCACTAAAGTAGGGTTAGACCAATCATCCTCAGTTTGATCTGTAATCAATTCTTCTAATTGAGAGATATTCCTGTAAACATCAACAAGTACTCGCTCGTTGACATAACCTAACTTAGAATATCCCCACCACACCGTCCCTATGAGTAATACATTCAAAACCATTGAGATTACAAGAAACATTTTTACTTTATCCCTCAAAAAAATTCACCACCAGTTTCAAGTACTCGTATGCTCTTCTACTTACACAGTTTAGATTACATTCTCGTTATTTAGGTCTTCCCTCACCTTTTTTTTCGTATGTTCATAAAGACTCTATTTAAAACACTGTATACTAAAGTGAAAGGCATCAATATCCAAATAGTAAACAAGACAACTGGATTATTTATATCAAGGAAGTTTAATCGAATTAAAAGAATCATACTAACACTAATAACTGCTGTAATGATGACTACATTGTCAAAGATTTTTTTCATTTGAACTTACTCCTATTTTTATATTACCGTTAAAACATTCTCTGGCTTATAAACGTAAATAGCATTCATTTGGACAATCTATAAACGATTACAAAGCAATCAATATCAGTTTTACTAAGTATCTTAATAAGGTTTTTGATTCGCCTTTTTATGTCGTCTATATTTTATCTCTTTACGTACCGAATGTATTATAAGTGTTGGTATCAATACCCAAATTGCGACGCCTAAGAATTGGAGGTCGGCTTCAAAGAAATTGAATGTCGCAAGACCTACGAGAACTGCACAAATAATTATAATAAGAATAAAAATGCTGTCTAATGATAATTTCATCCGAACCCTCCAAATAAAATAGTTTTACTGCAAACAAGCAATCTAAAGTTAGTTAGCAATTAAAGCAATTTATAATCTTATCTTATTTTATCGAAGTAATCTAAGCTCTTAAAGTTCACCTCAGTATTTAACCCCCGTATTACCGAGTTAAACTCCCCAAGACCCAACGGACCTGTTACCTCTTCATCCTGAATTTTTATAATCCAGTAACGATATTCGCCTTCATTCAGTTGCTGCTTTGCGAAAAGATGAGTGTCATCCCAATCTAATTCAACTACCTTTGAAGGTACGATGTTTGTTGCTGGAAACTCCTTTTCTCCTATTGGTACAGAAATCCCTATGTTCTGAGGGTTCGACCTCACCAATTGAAGCTCGCCTGGTAAATCAATGGTATAATCATTAACCCCAGGACAACCTGCGAGAAATATGGAGAAACATATTAGTATTATGCTTAAGCGTTTTATCAAATGTACTTCCTCCGATTAGGACTTTTAGTGACCGATATAAATAGTTACTCATTAGATCAATCACTAATGAGTAACTTCTTCATTGTTGGACCATTCACCTTTAATCCTTAGTAATATATTTAAATAGTTTGTAGTCAACAGGGTTTTCTAGCACCATATCCATATGAACAACAGGAATCTCCTTACCATTCTTATCATTCATCGTAGCTTCTACTGCTGTGTCTTTCTCTGGTAGGGCTTTTCCTAGATAGTAAAAGTCTTTGCCTTCATCATCATCTTTTTTTATAAAAATATGTAGATCAATATCCTTATTCTCAGCTTCAATAATATTCTGGACCTCGTGAGACCTTAACGAACGATTACTTCTGGTATACCATCTTAATAAGTCTGGACTCATCAGTTCGTCCCCGTAATCTACACTCGATTCTACATCATCTTGCTTGTGATAAGTGATAAAAATAGGACAAGTTCCGTGCTTAATCTTATAACCATACATAGTCGAACTTTCGTCGTTACCCCAATTTAATAGTTTACAGGCATCTTTTCTCGAGTATTTTTCGTACAAAGTAAATGGTTGATTCTGAGTGTATTTATTAGCCTTTTCTTTAGCAGTATGAATAACATCGATCACTAGTACCTTAAAGAAATCATTATTGGCTACTGCTTGGGCAAAGTTATCATTTAATTTATAGTGACCATTACTAATCGAAATAAACGATTTGTTTCCAAATTTCTTCGAATCTGTTTGCGTATAAAATGACAAGGAGAGGAGGTTTTCAACTGAATTTAATGTTCCCTCATCTATATTACAACCCAGATCACTCAGCTCAGCCTCATATTCTCTTTTGGACATATCACCATTATTAATAAGCTGCTCCAATAATTCAATCTCATGCAACCTTTTGCCTTGCAAGATTTCTTTTGATAACATGGTTAGAATTTTATATTCTTCCTGGCTAATAGAAGGAAGATCTTTTTCCCCAACTTTGAATAAGAATTCATAGCAGTTATCATATTTTTCAGCAATGACAGTAGGATCTATAGAGTTATTTCTTAGAAAGTCATAAAAGAATGGTACTCTTCCTATCTTATTTTTTAATTGCTTAAACTCTTCTCTTAACATTTTTGCTTTGGAAAGGTTCTCACTATCGATTGATTGGTATATTCTTTTCTTAGCGATCTCTTCAAAGTTGATCGTCGAAACACCATTAAGATAACTAGTATCAACCGTTTTCCGACGAATATTGTCTTTATTTTGAGAGTGATCACCTGAAAGCGCTACAGGGATCAGATAATTCTTTTTATAGTTTCCAATAAAATCAATCACAGTGACAAACTCTTTAGAATCGTGTTTCCGTAATCCCCTTCCAAGTTGCTGCACAAAAATGATGCTCGATTCTGTTTGCCTTAGCATGACGACTTGATTAATACTCGGTATATCTATACCTTCATTGAAGATATCTACAGTTAGAATATAATCTAGCTCATCATTCTCTAATCTTTGTACGCATTCTGATCTAAAGTCTTGTGAATGATCACCCGTTAATGCTACCGTCTTTAAGCCATGTGAATTTAAAGACTCGGATAATTTTTCTGCTTCATCTTTTCTACTACAAAACATCAGTCCCCTAATAGATTGACCGGAATATCCATAGTATTTCACCTTATCCAATATGTGTTCTACTCTTTCCTTGTTCACTAGCTTTGATAGCGTACTCGTTTCATCTACTGTTGCTCCACCTATTTCATAATCAGTGACCCCAAAGTAGTGAAATGGACATAACATATCTTCCTCTAGAGCCTCTTGTAACCTAATCTCATACGCAATGTTGTAATCAAACAATTCGTATATATTAAAATCATCTGTTCTCTCAGGTGTTGCCGTCATTCCCATAAAAAACTCTGGATTAAAATGATCAATAACCTTCTGGTAAGACTGAGCCCCTGCTTTATGAACTTCATCGATAATAATATAGTCAAAAGCATCCGCATTGATTTGGCTTAACGTTTCATCTTTAGAGATGGTTTGAATCGTCGCAAATAAATATTTAGCATTCAGATCTTTGTTACTTCCTGTTAAAAAACCAAACTCGCTTTCGATTCCTCCAAGTACTTGCATGTAGTCACGTTTAGCTTTATGTAGTATTTGTTCCCGGTGAACGATGAACAACATTCTCTTAGGGTTAAAACGTCTGACATCGAAAGCAGATAGATACGTTTTTCCTGTCCCTGTAGCTGAAACTACAAGCCCTTTATCGTGTCCCTCATCTCTTACTGCTTGAATCTCACTAAGTGCCGCTTCTTGCATCTTATTTGGTTTAATGTTGAGTGAATCTTCGAGGGAATTGATTTTATATTGCTCTGGTATTTCCACAACATTTTCTATGTATTCTCTAGGTTCTAATGGTTTGTATACAGATTCATAATAACTAATCCATTCATCTGTAAGAGGTTGTGAAGAATTCCAAACTTCTTGGAACTGTCTTTTGAAATGATGAATAACCTCTCCATTATTATGGGAGGTTAACTTGATATTCCACTCATGATTTACCTTCAAGGCATGGGCTGTAAGGTTAGAGCTCCCTACAATCAATGAATGATAAGAATCGTGTTCAAATATGTAACCTTTCGAATGAAAACCTTCGATTGACGTCATTCTTACTTCTACATTTGTGATTTTTAATAACTCTCTAAACACCTTAGGTTGGTTAAAGTTTAAAAACGTAGAAGTTAATATTTTCCCTTTAATTCCTCTTCTTTTTAAATCTAGTAGAATCGCCTTTAGTGTCGCAAGTCCACTCTCTGTGATAAAGGCAACGGAAAAGATAAACGTATTGCACCGTTCGAGCTCCTCGAGAAAGGTAGATAAAACATTTTCACTCTTATTTCTGTTGTTTACTAATAGCTGAGGTTCGTATTTTCCAGTACTTTTCGTATGATGATCTATAAAACCCTTCCTTAAAGAGTTTTCAAGGTCATTTACTAATAAGTTGTTATTCAAGTTAATCTACCTCCTCTTTGAAGAATGTTCTTATTTAACTGCTGCATCCTTTTCTATCTTTTCGATAGCTGGAATGTCTGCTGGAGCCCAATCTAAGTTAGAAAGTTCTGAAGGTGCAAGCCATTCCATTTTCTCATGCTCTGTCAGAACAGGTTCACCATCAATCAAATCACAATAATAAGTAGTCAAATGAACAATACCAAAATCATATTCATAAACCGTGTGCTCGACCTGATCACCTACACTAACACTACATTTAAATTCCTCGTTAATTTCTCGTACAAGAGCTTCATTGGCCGTCTCGTTTTTTTCGACCTTACCTCCTGGGAACTCCCACTTAAGCGGTAAGGTGGTATTGGAAGCTCTTTGTGCGCATAGGACTTTTCCGTTTTTAATGATCACTGCGCCAACTACGTGGATGTCTTTTTTCATGGGGGCCTCCTAGTTATAATCTATACAATATGCTTCTATTCTATACAATTAAGATCGGTAAAAAAAGGAATATTTTTAAACGCTACCTTATAATTTAGGGCCAATCTAATAACCGAAGTAAACGAGAATGATTAATTCACTCCCACGTTATGACTTCGGTTTTCCTTCTCCAAAAGAATCAATCAACTGCGTAGCAGCCAAAGCACTAAACGGTAACGTAACATGATGCTTAATTCCTTGCTGGTTAACAGCCGTTAAATCATTCAACAGAATTTTCAAGGTAGCATCTGCCGTCCACTCTGACACGTCACTCCAATTTCTAACTACCCAGCTATCACCTGTGCTGACTTGTAACAGGTTCAGTAACTCGTCTTGAGGTAAATTGAAGTGCTCCGCTAATTTAAGGCCTTCTGCCACGGCATTGACATTGACTCCTAGAATAAGATTGTTAATTAATTTAGCGATCTGGCTATTGCCTGTTTCGTTTCCGTAGTAAAAAATATTAGAACCCATTGCGTCAAAATAAGGACGACAAGACGTCACGATGTTTTCAGATCCTGAGACCATAATAGACAACGTACCCGCTTCCGCTCCAGCAACGCCTCCACTCACCCCAGCATCAATTAAATTCATGTCACTTTCGTCTTCTACTTTTTGGTTTAATTGTTTCATCGTATCTGGATCCAGTGTGCTCATACATATAACCGTTTTACCTTTCGAGTCTCCAGTCATCAGACCGTCTGAGCCAAAAATGACATCTACATTCTGATCATAGTCACGTACCATCGAAATAATCGCTTCATCCGCTTGCTCGGCAACTTCTTTTAATGTCTCTACCATTGTAAGCCCTGCTGCTTCCGCTTTTTCATAAACACCTTTAAAAGCGTCATAACCGATCACTTCAAATCCAGCTTTCTTTAAATTAACAGCCATCGGAAAACCGACTGCTCCTAACCCTACGAAACCAATTTTCTTACTCAATGGTCATGCCTCCCATAATGATATAATGTATTCTCTTGTATACTACTATCTCAATATCATTGATTATCATTTATGAAATGATAGATTTATTAATATCGTAAGCGCTTTCATTATTTACATCAAATAAAAGGCATTTCAAACAAATTGACTTGAAGTTAGATCTTCGTATTGTGTATGGAGGCGATAACTGAGGATGTGTAATATACCAATTCCAGTTAACTTTCGTAAATTATTTAATTCTTTAAGGGTATAAATTAGATGTCTGTAATACAATGGCAACCATTCAACTTTGGTCCTCTTTCTCTAGTAAAATCTCCCAATCAATAATAAGTTCTTCTAATAGTTCCATTCTCGAGTGTCCATCCTCTAAATACTGTCTACCCTTACTAGTATAATCTATACTTCCTACCCTACTATTAATTACCACCTTAACATTTCTAACTTCAGACAATATCTCATCTAATTCTTCTTTATTTACTTTACTAGGTTGATTTAATAATCTTTGATTAACTAATTCATTTATGTGCGTAAGCTTATAACTAATTAATTCAATGGTCGAGTCACTATCTTCTGTGTCAATAATACTTTTCTTGGCAGGAATAAAAGCATTTAATTCTCTGTTAGATTGCTCAATTTTTTCTACTGGATTGTCTCTGTTTGTATGATTTTGCTCATCAAAAATTGAATAAGGACTTAAAAAAACAACAAACAAAGATAATACAAACATACTCAATATTGCAACAATTAAAGCAATCTTTGAAAAAGTATTCATTGATAAACCACCTTCATTCCAAATTATAGATAAATTGTAATATTTTATAATTTATGTTACGCTATTCAGCATAAAGCTTTGGGAGGTGAAAAAATGAAAAAACTAGTAATTTCAACAGTACTGGCGATTGGATTCTTTTCTCCAATCTCATCAAGTGCAGGTGGTGATGTAGAAATTCAGAATGAACCGAATCCCCCATGTTATTTCGCTTGTGTGATTGAAACCTCATAAGCTGTACATCTTTTTTAAAAAGGAAGTTCACAATTTATCTTAGGACTTCCTTTTTAAAATATATAAAGGTTATTGTTTAATGTTGGTAATTAATATATATTCTAACATTAAATCCTGCTAAATAGTCAGTATTTGGTGAATCTTTACATAACTTGTTCACCGCTTCAAAATATTCAGCTTCATTTTATATTGGTAATTAAGCTGTATCATTTTACAGTACAATAAAACCTTACCAGCAAATTCAATTATATCTACCTAACTATTAATATATATTTATAACTTTTATTGCTTGCTCCCTCATCTCTACTTCCCCAACAACCACCTGTGGAAAGTAATCCTTAAATATACAATTAAGGAGTTTTAATAGTAACCTCTAATTCAATATCCACATTGCCTTGAATTGCACGGCTAATCATACAGGACTGTTCAGCTTTTTCAGCAAGTTTTTGTACCTCATTCTTGTCTCGAACGGAAGCACCTTGTTTCAATACTATTTCTGGGCGATGAATAATTCTTTTATATGTAATGACACCATTTGTTACATCAACAATTCCTTCTGATTCCATAGTTAATCCATCTTTCTCGATCTGACTACGTTCCAACATTGCAGCTAGTGTAATAATGTAACATGTCGATGCCGCTCCAAGGAGCATTTTATCAGGATTTGTACCAATGCCCGGTAAACTCATTTCTTTAGGTATAGAAATTTTTGTAAATAAATGCTCTACTTCGATTTCCCCTACGTCATTACGTAGTCCCAGTCAATCTGCCCGTTTCTTTTACTACCACATAATAATGCCCGTTAAATGAAGGCTTGGAATTGACATATTTATTGTTAACACTTATTCCGGCTTCATATGATACAGCATTAAAGCTATTTTAATTTCTTTATTTTTGTCTCCTTCCAGATAAAAGACATAATTAAACCACGTCTGATCACTTTCATTTTCAAATTTAATATAGTTAGGATGCTCTTTCATTGCATCCTTTGCTTTAGCTACTATCGAACTAAAGTCATTATTTCTTACAAACATTATAATTGCCGTCTTTGAATCTCTCCATGTTAAATAGCGTAACAATTGATTTATTGTTTTTATTAATGAACTACCACCTTTCCAAAACTTGCATTCACCTATAAAAATATTATCGTTTTGGTACCTTAAAAGGATATCAGTTTTACCTTTTTGGTTAAACGTTTCTCCTGTTGCGCTACCATCGAAAACAGGCTCTAGATTCATCAAGATATGGTCTCTTAAAGTTTCCTCTACTTTATCCGCATATACTGAGGGTTTTCTTTCAAGCGCTTTTCCTGTTCCGTTTATGTTGTCTAAAATGATTTTATAATCATCATCACTCAGCATTGGGTAAGGCTTAACATTCTTATCAGAAGGTACTGTTGGTTTAGGCGAAATGTTCCTTTTTATTTTTGGAGGTGGTGCTGAGTATGCATGATTGTTGTCTTGATTTCTTTTCAACGGAACTATTAGCTTTTGTTGCTGATTTCTTTTGTCGAGAATTTGGTCCTTTCTCGACCTAAACACATTTTCCACATGTTCTTTAAGAGTATTATTGTAACTTCGTATATCCTCATTTATATTTTCTATATTGTATTTTAAATCATCATTTATTGATAAAATTTCATTGTTTAATTTATTCATGTCATTATCAAAAGAAATAAACTTTGTAGTTAGCTTATCGCTACTTATTCTCACGTAAGGATGATGCAGTCGAAAAGTTGATGGACGAAGTCTTAGTAGATTTGATTCACCTTCGTATGGAATATTATAATAATAAACAGGCCTAGGATAGCTTTTGCCTTCTCTTACAAAAAAAGTGCTTGGAAAGTACTCATCCGGAATCATTTCTTCTCTTTCCTCTACTTCTGCGTGATCTAAATACATGGTTAATTCATTTATCATGTTTGAGTCAACCATATATTCAACAAATTGTGCCTCTCCTACTTTTATCAAATAATCTTCTTTTTTCTCTCTTATTTCCTTTGTAACGGCTTCTTTACAGCTTCTAAGATGATTTGAAATATCTCCCTGTGAAAATAATGGTTCTCCGTATCTTCTCATTGAACTTTTCCCCTTCCTTTTTATCTAATATATAGTTAGTTTTCTATGTACGGATTGCTTAAATTCAGTCATGGACATTTATAACTGTTATTTGGAATTAAATATTGCTGTCTTTAGTAACTCCATCGCTCGGGTGCCTGGAAAAGAAAGATTCTATTTAGTATTAGTAGACTATATAATAGCGAAAAATTTTTATAGATACATTGATGTGAATTGCAAAAAAAGTTTAGTTCATTCAATTTTAGACCGTTTTTTGCGTAATATTTAGTCTATTGCGGATTATGCTGGTAGGGCGGTTCCTACAGTGAATTAAGAAAGATAGGAAGGGGTTTGCAAGATTTTGATCGATTTAAAATAGGGAAGAACAATTTTGACTCTAGTTATATCAAGGTGCTGTCGAACCTATGTCCATAAACATCAAAAAGACCTTAAGTTATATTGCTTAAGGCTCATTTCATTATTAATACTAGAATCTTATTACGAGGATCATTTCTACCAGTATTTATAATAAATTTCACTTAACAGAATACTCTATAGTTCTCAATCACTTAGTTCTGAAATCTTCTTCGGATTCATACACATTAGTTGCTGAGATGCTATTTTTATGACCACAATCTGTACATTCCCAAGTATATTTATGATCATCAAATTCTGACTGTTCATTTAAATATGCGTTGCAACGATCACAGTACCAATCAACATTAGGAAAACGTTCAGATTCTCCTGACAACGCATCAAACATCTTACCAAAAAGTCCCATTTCAAAATTTCCTTTCATAATCAACTTTTTTCCAACATTTATGATTCGGTTCATGCAGAGAAGAATTTTGCAAAATTAAGTTTTCTAGGAAATGGTTCAAAATTTTTTTAACAAAATGAATGCAGACGATCCTAAACTTCTAGTTCGTATTGCTGAGTTTTTTTGAGAAGAAGGAAGATTCTGATCCACCATTGAATAATCAATTCATCAGATTCCTCCACAACCTTTTTTAATGTCCTTACCATTGTGATCCCCGTGTTTCATCTTTCTTGTAAACACCTTTAAAAGCAACATAACCGATCACTTCAAATCCAGCTTTTTTAAATTTACGGCCATCGGAAAACGAACTGTCCTTAATCCTTAGAAACCAATTTTCTTACTCAATGGTCATCCCCCCCCTAATGTAATAATGTTTTCTCCTGTATGCTACTATCTCAATATCATTCACTATCATTTATGAAATGATAGATTTGTTATTATAGTAAGCGCTTTCATTATTTATATTAAATATAAGGCATTTCAACCCTAATGACTCACCATTAGACAGGGTTAAGCAAGACTACTATGTTATACAATTAAGAAGTTTTAATAGTAACTTCTAACTGAATATCCACATTACCTTTAATTGCACGGCTAATCATACAGGATTGTTCAGCTTTTTCTGCAAGTTTTTGTACCTCATTCTTGTATCGAACGGAAGCACCTTGTTTCAATACTATTTCTGGACGATGGATAATTTTTTTATATGTAATGACACCATTTGTTACATCAACAATTCCTTCTGATTCCATAGATAATCCATCTTTCTCTATCTGACTACGCTCCATCATCGCAGCTAGTGTAATAATGTAACATGTCGATGCCGCTCCAAGTAGCATTTCATCAGGATTGGTACCAATACCGGGGCCATCCATTTCTTTTGGAATAGATACTTTTGTCACTAAATGCTCGGCTTCAATTTCTCCTACATCATTACGTAGTCCTGGCCAATTTGCCTTTAGATTAAAATGGTGTTCTGCCATGCTTTTCACTTCTCCTTGCGTACAATTTTATATCGTTAAACTTATCTTGGTTTTCAAGTCAGCATTCCAACGTTACTTTAACAAAATAATCTATCGGAATATATTAACATGAAACTTATTATATTTAACAATGTCCTATTAGTTTAATAGATTTTTCACCCTTATCTTCACTTCCCACGGTAATGGCTGTTTCAAAGCTTTTTCTAACAATCGTGGATGTAATACTCCATTAGTTCTTAGATAATTTTCAATAAGTAATGCTTTTTCTTGTTTATTTGGAATTAACCAATATAAGATATACCAATCTTCAAGCGCACATAAAGGGATGTCTACTCCATTTATATTTTTATGGGCAACAATGGATTCCTGTTCCAGCGGTATTTTATAAATTCCTTCGTCATGTTGTATTGCGAAGCCACCCATGATATCTATATCATCTTCTTTAATTCTATATTTAGAGAAGCTCTTTGTGTGAAAGGGTTGAGAGCTTACTGCTTCTTTTGGTTTCCCAATCGAGGATATTATTTCATTTAATTTGGCCGCATCTGTTTCTTCTACTAAAATATCTATATCATTAGGCTTATCAATAATATTATAAAAACTAAGTAGCAGGGAACCACCAATCCCCCAAGTTATATTATTGTGTTCTATTCTTTCTCCGATAAAAGATAATGTCTGTAGCATATGTACTCTCCTGGTATTCATGATTATTTTGTATAGTTTGATTAAGTATTGTTCGAAATATAGTTATTTAAACCATCTACTTTTCGAGGTACAGTTCAGTTTTCACCGCACCTTTTCATTTGTGTAATTTGAGAATAACTTTTTCTAAAACCACCAAAGTTTGTTATGCTCCGGATCGGCACTCTTTCCATGTTTCCAACGTCTGTAATTATATGTATACTTGAAGGTACTTCCAGTAATTAATACGATGGTAAAAATAATAGTTAATGTCCTAGGTATTACTTCGGTAATATAAGCAACAATCAGCAGCGGAAACACAACAGCATCCATCCATAAACCTCTGATGATTTTTTGTTTATGATTTAGCTTCTTATACTTTTCGAATGCCAATAGACCCTCTCCTTTTTCCCGTTTGAAACATTATACAATAAATAGATTAATCTTACATTTATTTTTCAAAAGTTAGTATTAAATATAGATATTGTTTGCCATATTTGTAGGTTTGTATTTCTTTAGGTATTTATAACTACAATTAATTATTAAAACAAAACGACACCCCTTCATATAAAGGAGTGTCGTATTTACTTTAATTACATCATGCCCGGCATGCCGCCGCCCATGCCGCCCATGTCAGGCGCGCCGCCGCCATCTTCTTCTGGGATGTCTGCGACTACCGCTTCTGTTGTTAGGAACATTGCGGCAACGGATGCTGCGTTTTGAAGTGCTGAACGTGTTACTTTTGTTGGGTCTACGATTCCGTGTTCGATCATGTTGACCCATTCGCCAGTTGCTGCGTTGAAGCCGATTCCTACTTCTTCGCCTTTTAGTCGTTCTACAACGATCGAGCCTTCAAGGCCTGCGTTGTGAGCGATTTGGCGAACTGGCTCTTCTAGTGCGCGAAGTACAATGCTTGCGCCTGTTGCTTCGTCATCACTTAATTCTAGTTCTGCTACTTTTTTGTAGATATTTACAAGCGCTGTTCCACCACCAGCAACAATTCCTTCTTCTACTGCTGCGCGTGTGGAGTTTAATGCGTCTTCAATGCGTAGTTTCTTCTCTTTTAATTCTGTTTCTGTAGCTGCACCGACTTTGATGACTGCTACTCCACCTGCTAGTTTCGCTAGGCGTTCTTGTAGTTTTTCTTTATCGAAGTCAGAAGTAGATTCTTCTAGTTGGGCACGTAATTGGTTTACGCGGCCTCCTAGTTTTTCTGTGTCTCCTGCTCCTTCTACGATTGTTGTGTGCTCTTTCGTTACAACCACTTTAGAAGCTTTACCTAGTTGGTCAATTGTTGCACTCTTCAGGTCTAAGCCTAAGTCTTCTGTAATTACTTCTGCACCAGTTAGGGTTGCGATGTCTTCAAGCATTGCTTTACGACGGTCACCGAAACCAGGTGCTTTTACAGCTACTGCGTTGAATGTTCCACGAAGTTTGTTAACTACTAATGTAGCTAGTGCTTCTCCTTCTACATCATCCGCAATAATTAAAATTGGCTTGCTTTGTTGTACGACTTGCTCTAAAACTGGTAGTACTTCTTGGATATTAGAAATCTTCTTATCTGTGATTAGAATGTACGGATCTTCTAATTCAGCTTCCATAGAATCCTGGTCCGTCACCATGTAAGGAGATGCATATCCGCGGTCGAACTGCATACCTTCTACTACTTCAAGTTCTGTATTAAAGCCTTTAGATTCTTCAATTGTGATGACACCATCATTTCCAACGCGCTCCATTGCTTCTGCGATTAACTGTCCTACTTCATCATCAGAAGAAGAGATAGAAGCTACTTGTGCAATCGACTCTCTACCTTCGATTGGCTTAGAAATTTTGTGTAATTCTTCTGTAGCTAATCTAGATGCTTTTTCAATTCCACGACGGATGCCAACTGGGTTCGCACCGGAAGTTACGTTTTTCAGACCTTCTGTGATCATCGACTGTGCTAAAACAGTTGCGGTAGTCGTACCGTCACCTGCGATTTCATTTGTTTTCGAAGCTACTTCTGATACAAGTTGAGCTCCCATGTTTTCAAATGCATCTTCTAATTCGATTTCTTTTGCGATTGTTACACCATCATTGGTGATCAATGGGGAACCGAATTTTTTATCTAAAACAACATTACGTCCTTTTGGTCCTAATGTTACTTTTACTGCGTTTGCTAATGTATCCACACCACGTAGCATTGAGCGGCGTGCGTCTTCACTAAACTTTAATTCTTTAGCCATTCTTAAATACCCTCCTTGAGTAGATCAAACTTTACTTATTCATCATTTGTATTATTGAATAACTGCTAAGATGTCGTTTTCACGTAGGACTAGGTATTCTTTCCCGTCCTTTTCTACTTCTGTACCGGCAAACTTGGAATAAATGATATGGTCGCCTTCACTTACTTCTAAAGCTACCTTTTCTCCATTGTCTGTTACACGGCCAGTGCCGACTGCAACAACTTTGCCTTCTTGAGGTTTTTCTTTTGCAGAATCAGGTAAGACAATACCACTTGTTGTTGTCTCATCTTGTTCTACTAGTTCTACAATAACGCGATCTCCTAATGGTTTTAACACAATAAAACCCTCCTCCAAATATCTGTTGAAGATAATTATTAGCACTTAACGTTAGTGAGTGCTAATTCCAATTATTATAATAATGAATCTGAGAATTTTTTGCAAGTATTAGCTTAAAATTTTTGTTTCAATATTCTATTTAGTATAGAATATGATAGAGATATAATATCAGACGAGCTTAGAATAGAAGGAGAAGATGAATTTGCCAAAAAGGTATTGGGGAATTTTAATTGTTTATCTTGCAGCCCAGCTATCTGGGGTTATTGGCGTACCTATATTAAGAGAGTTTTATCCGAATGAATCAATAGAAAACTTATTTGTCTATTGGACACTTGGTTCGATGACGGTTGGCTTTTTATGGATTATGTTTTTATTGAAAAAAGATATGCAGCAAGTAAATATGAGAAGTGGGCCGAGTTTTGGAAAAATTATCGGTTGGTCTGTGTTAGGTGTATTCCTAGCCTACTTTGTACAGATCATTGCGAATATCATTAATATCTATGTACTCGGAATCGATCAAGGATCTGAGAATACAGCTGATATCATGGGGCTTATTGAAGAAAATATCTTATTTATCCTCTTGCCCATTTTATTCGCACCGGTATTAGAAGAAATCATTTTCCGTAAAATTATTTTTGGAGAAATTTATAAGAAAACGAATTTCATTATTGCTGGTTTAGCATCATCCTTAATTTTCGCAGCTGTGCATTGGGACTTCACGTTCATCTTAACGTACACGGCAATGGGCTTTGCGTTTGCGTACTTGTATGTGAAAACCAATCGTATTATCGTACCAATCATTGCGCATATGGCGATGAATACGATCGTGATTTTGATTCAAATGAATTTAGATATCGACGAACTAGAACGACAACTTGAAGAAATGAGCAGTATTGTACTGTTATACCTTGGAGGAAAATAAGCTATGAAGTTTTCACCTTTATTTCTCGCAATCGTCTATGCGATTATGGGCGTATTGTTTATGTATATTGCAATCGAAACGGCCGAAGAGACAATCTGGAATTTTATGACGATTCTCTTTGCTGCTATAGCAACGATCGATTTCATTGTCGCCTTTCGCATGATTGGTCTACACAATGCTTCTAATAAGAAAAAATAATTTTCGGGGGACCTTAACAACGAGGTCCTTTTTTTATGCATGAAACAGATTAGTCATACATATATTGGACTAACCTGTCAGGTATTAATTTGATTTTTAATCATTATTGTAAATTTTCTGAAAAAATATATTGTAATATTTTCGCAAGTTTTATATGATTTAAACGTAAGTTCATAAATTATACACAAAAAAGGAGGAATACGATGGAACAACAAATCACTGATTTTTTCTGGGATTTAAGTGGTATTGTTTGGGGACCTTGGTTATTAATCTTATTAGTTGGTACAGGGATCTTCTTAACGTTTAGGTTAAGCTTCCTGCAATTCAAGACACTTCCTTATGCCTTGAAATTATCTTTTAGTCCTAAAAAGCAAGACAAGAAATCAGAGGGGGATATCTCTCACTTTCAATCCTTGACGACTGCTCTAGCAGCAACAATTGGTACAGGTAACATAGCCGGTGTTGCTACAGCTGTTGTACTTGGTGGACCAGGTGCCGTTCTTTGGATGTGGATTTCTGCACTATTCGGTATGGCAACAAAATATGCCGAGGCGATCTTAGCGGTTAAATACCGTGTAAAAGAACCAAGTGGCCGTATGGCTGGTGGACCGATGTACTATATTGAAAAAGGTCTGAACATGAAATGGTTAGCGGTATTATTTGCGATTTTCGGTGCTGTTGCAGCATTTGGTATCGGAAACATGGTACAGTCTAACTCGGTATCAGATGTTATGGATAGTACGTTTAGTGTTCCTTTATGGGTCACTGGTATTATACTTACTGGTTTAGCTGCTCTTGTTATCTTAGGTGGTATTAAGAGTATTGGTAGAGTAACTGCTTATATCGTTCCGTTTATGGCACTATTCTATGTAATTGGTGGATTAATTATCTTAATTATCAACTTTGACATGGTGCCAGCAGCAGTTGGATTAATCTTCACAGATGCATTCACAGGGGAAGCTGTCGCAGGTGGTGCAATCGGTGCAGTTATTCGTTGGGGTGTAGCGCGTGGTGTATTCTCAAACGAAGCTGGTTTAGGTTCTGCTCCAATCGCAGCAGCCGCAGCTCGTACAGACTACCCTGGTCGTCAAGCACTTGTATCGATGACGCAGGTATTCATTGATACGATTGTTGTTTGTTCGATCACAGGTATCACAATCGTTATGGCCGATATGTATATCGGTGGAGAAGAAGGTGCTAGCTTAACAGCTCAGTCATTTGAATTCTTCCTAGGACCAACAGGCTCGATGATTGTTTCCATCGGTTTAATATTCTTCGCCTTCTCAACCATTCTAGGTTGGTCATATTACGGCGAGAAATGTTTCGGTTACCTAACGAAGCACAAAGGCCTTAACATTTACCGCGTTGCCTTTATTGCATTCATTTTCTTAGGTGCAATTGTACAATTAGAAGTTGTATGGGCATTCGCAGACGTAATGAACGGATTAATGGCAGTACCAAACTTAATCGGTCTCCTCCTCTTATCCGGAGTGGTTGTAGCGGAGACGAAGCGATTTATTAAGGTACGCCAAGAAGAAGAAGCTAAAGAACGGGAAGCGAATGAAACATCTTAAAGATATTGCAATCTGATCAAAGTAAAAAGGCATACTATTTCACACGTGAATTCACATTTGAATTCACGTGTTTTATTTTAGTTCAAAATAAAATAGTAAATTATGTTAAAATTCATGAAAGAACTCATATAAGACATAAGATTTTATGAAGTAATGTATTTAAAGTTTTATTCACTAAGGGGGGAAAGTAATGGAGATAGTAATGATTTTGATTGTTGTAACAATCGTATCTATAACTATTAGTTTTATAATATCAAGGGCATTCAAAGATGTAGAAAAAAAGGATAAAGGTTTTGTCATAAGCTATCATAAACTAACTTATAGAAGAAGGATGATACGTACATTATGGGGAATTCCATTTATACCTTTATTATATATAATTGTATATTGGTTTCTTGACTTAACTTCAAATGAACTCATATTATTTGGAACTTTTATCATTTTACTTTTTTTATTGCAGTTCGTTTACAATTATATAAAGTGGAAAATGAATGAAAAAGATGCATGAATTGTTGTGAGTCAATTTACTCAAAGTTACTTGTAGCGTTACTTATAAAAAGTTTTCAATTGTAAAGGGACTTAGAATAAATCCTAAGTCCCCTTTTTGATATAATTTTAGAATAGATGTGTTCCCTTTTCTTATACCTTCTCAATACACTGCTCATCATTATTACGAGGGCTATTCACATACGTACTAACTGGATGATAAGCAAGCGGTTCTGAATCCAACCCTAATATCCACTTTTTCATTTCAGTCGGATCTTTCGGTTCGAAATCGATCCAGGTTTGTTCCGCTTCTTTCGGTAAAATGACAGGCATTCGATGGTGAATATCACTGACGTATTCATTTGCTTCTTTCGTGAGAATCGTACACGTAACCATCTGCTCGCCGTCTTTTTCCCATCTGTCCCATAGGCCTGCAAATGTGAAAAGCTGTCGGTTTGGCATATAGATTCTTACTGGTTGTTTGTTTCCTTGCTCATCTTTTACCCACTCATAGAAGCTATCGGCAACAATTAAGCACCTTCTTCTCGCCATCAGTCGTTTGAAGCTTGGCTTTTCATCTGCAGTTTCTAGTCTTGCGTTAATCATTTTCGATTGCATTTTTTGATCCTTGGCCCATGATGGAACGAGCCCCCAGCCCATCTTCCCTAGCCTGTTTTGACTGCCATCATAAACAATCGACACCACTTCCTGGGTTGGGGCGATATTAAAACTTTCATTCCAATTAAAATCCGAGCTCGCTTCAAAAGCTTCTTTTAAAAAGTCCGTACCCACTGTTAACGTAAACCTTCCGCACATGGTACCCTCTCCTTTTCCTATTCATCTAACCCTTTCATCTTAAAGGCTGCAGGAATGGCTAAAGCTATGATTACTGCTGCGATGATAAATGCTTCGTTAATGGCATGTAGAGTGGCCTCTTGTGTTGTTTGCTGATCATAGAGCATTAAATTCCCTCTTCTAATTTCATAATACACGGAAAAGAAGACAATCCCAAACGATGAGGCAAATTGACGGATTAAATTATTCATTGCTGAACCTTGTGCAACTAAATGTTCTGGTATCGAATTCATGCCCGCAGTTGTAGCAGGCATGTTTCCTAACCCAAGTCCAATTCCATGAAAAATATAAATCACTACAACAACCCAAAATGCTGTCGTTAACTCAATAAATCCAAACGCCAAACTAGCACTTGATAATAAGGCTAGTCCAACTGGTATAACAAATCGTGGTCCTTTTTTATCTAACAGCTTTCCACCAATACTCATAAATAGACCACTGGCTAAAGCACTTGGAAGGAAAATCAACCCTGTCGCAACCAATCCAAATTCAAACGCCTCTTGCAGGAGGTATGGGATGAGGAAAAGTCCAGAAAACAACCCAATCGAAGCTGCAGATGTGACGAGGATGGAATAGCGATATGTTTTAATTTTAAATACCGATAAATTTAGCAGCGGCTGTTCTTTCTTCCATTCATATTTCACGAAGGCGACGATCAATAAAACACCTAATACAAAGATGATGATATTTTGAATTTCTAATAACGTTTCAAATTCTCTTCCTCGACCTAAAACGTATAGAACTGAACCGACACCTACTGTAATGATTAAGAATCCAATATAATCAAAGCGTAAATTCGGATTGGATTCTGTCGGCTTTAAGTATTTATAGGAAAAGAACAAGCTTAATAAAGCGAAAGGAATATTAAATAAAAACAAGAACACCCAGTTGAAATTCTCGGCTATGATCCCTCCAATTGTTGGTCCAATTGCAGGTGCCACCATAACAGAGATTCCATAGATTCCAACCGCGAACCCTCGTTCATTTTTCGGAAAGGCATTGAAGATTAATGCCATCGCATTCGGCATCATTAATCCACCAGCTATACCTTGAATCGCACGGGCAATAATCACCATACTTAACGTCTGTGAAAGAGCCCCTAAAATAGATCCGGCCATAAATAAAAGCACACCGGTTAAATAGATTTTCTTTTTCCCAAACCGGTCTCCTAAATATCCTGTAAGCGGCATCGTCATCCCCATCGAAATCATAAAGATGGTTAAGATCCAACTTACCCCTACCGCATCTGAATCAAATATGTACATGAACTCTGGTAGCACTGGATTTAACATACTATTATTTAATATGACTGTGAATGTTCCAAATAACACCGCAAACACCACAAGCCACTTATTCGGTAACTTACTCATTATTTTGTCCCCTTATTTCATTCGATTCACGAACTATTTTACTCCTCTTTGGTGGTAAAAGAAAGGAATGAAATGGAAAGTTGTAGAATTGTAAAGATTGCAGTCGAAGCAATATTTATTAAAACATCCCATTTTCGTTCGGAGAATCTTCCGGTATGGGTTGACCCAAATCCCATAATTCAATAATCTTACCCTCATGAAAACGGAAGATATGTACAACGGCTACCCCTAGATCTTCAGGGTTCTGTTTCACATGGGAATATACCGTTACCATCTCTTCTTCTTGAATAGCAAGTTTGGTTTCGAGTACCTTATTAGGATTCGCAACTGCATTTTCTTTCATTGCAAATTTAAGCGAATCTGCATCACCTTGGAAATGGGCGTTATGATGAAGGAAGTCAGGCGATACGTATCTCTGATATGCTTCCTCTACCTCTCCTGATGCTATAAGCTTTAGAAATGTGATTGCTTGTTTTTTGTAATTGTTCGTTTCATTACTATGATTTTTTGTACGCATTGGAATCACCCTTTTTTCAAGAAATAAATAAGTGACTGCAACTCCACCGACAAATCAATGTGATGAACTCGCACGGTGTCTGGTACTGTTAATCTCGACGGGGTAAAGTTCAAGATCCCTTCTACTCCCGCTTCTACTAGTTCGTCGGTAACATCTTGAGCTACTTGAGCAGGTACCGTCAAAATGACAACACGGATGTCTTTTTCCTTCAGTACTTCCTTCAACCGATCGCTAGCATAGATTGGTACGTCTCCGATTTCTGTACCAATTAAGTTTTTCTTGGTATCAAAAGCTAACTCCACTTTCGTATTGTTATTTTTAATAAAATTATAATGAAGTAATGCAGTCCCCAAATTACCCACACCTACTAATGCAACTTTCGAGACTTCATCTTGGTCCAATGCTTTGCGAAAGAATTGAATAAGGTGCTGAATGTCATAGCCATATCCTTTTCTCCCGAGTTCTCCGAAGTAGGAAAAGTCTTTACGGATGGTTGCTGAATCAACTTTCACAGCTTCACTTAATTCTTTAGACGAAATACGTTGCTTTCCTTGTTGGTGCAAGTTATTTAGATGGCGATAATATAATGGTAAGCGCTTTGCTGTTGCCTGTGGAATTTTATTTCCGTCCATATGCACTGCTCCTTTATCACGCTCATAGGGACGAACCGACTATTTACGTGCTACAATATAGTAAGGTCTAAGCTTTGAGTATTAATCAAATAGGCTAAAAATTAAATTTAATCGATTGATCGGGTTAAAATTGTTGGAAGTATAAGATACACTAGTCCCGTTGAGGTGAAAAATATGATTGTTATGCAACTTGATGAGGTTGGTAAGTCTTTTGGTGCTGACCTTATTTTATCGAAAATTAAATTAGAAGTACATCACAACGACCGAATTGCGATTGTTGGAAGAAACGGAGCAGGGAAATCTACCCTTCTTCAGGTGATGGCAGGAATCTCTGAATATGATGAAGGCGAGATCTACAAACCGAAAAGTGTAACGCTTGGTTACTTAGAGCAGCACGCTGGATTAGACTCTTCTTTGACGATTTGGGATGAAATGTTAACGGTATTTAAAGAAACTCGGAAATTAGAAAACGAACTTAGGCAGTTGGAGCAACAAATGGCAGAGCGTGACTCCTCTGATTACGATACGCTTTTAGAAACATATGACCGTAAGCAAGCAGAATTCCAGGCATTAGGTGGATTTAATTATGAATCGGAAATTGAATCTGTCTTACATGGACTTGAATTTGGGAAGTTTGATTTCCAAACGCCGATCACTTCTTTAAGTGGTGGTCAGAAAACGCGACTAGCTTTAGGTAAACTGTTATTAGCTAAACCGGATCTATTAATTTTAGATGAGCCTACGAACCATTTAGATATTCATACCTTAAATTGGCTAGAAGGTTATTTAAATAAATACGAAGGTGCAATTGTGATTGTATCTCACGACCGTTACTTTCTTGATCAGACGGTTAAGACAGTTTATGAAGTCGCATTTCAGTCATCCAAAAAGTATTCCGGGAATTATAGTTACTATTTAAAGAAACGACAAGAGGATTACGAATTGCAGATGAAATGGTTCGTAAAGCAACAGTCAGAGATTAAGCGACATGAGGAATTTGTGCAAAAAAACATCGCGCGTGATTCCACGAGTAAACGTGCGCAGTCTCGACAAAAGATGCTCGAAAAGATGGAGCGCGTGGATCGGCCGGACCTAGACGATGCCAGTGCGAAGTTTTCCTTTCAAGTTAATCAAAAAAGCGGTAATGATGTGTTAAAGGTCTCGAATTTAACTGCAAAATACGCAGCCCTTGACGATCCGATTTTTAGAAACATTTCCTTTAACGTCAATAGAGGCGACCGGATTGCGATTGTTGGTCCAAACGGGGTAGGAAAAACAACACTCCTAAAAGCTTTGCTGCAAAAAATGGAACATGTTGAAGGGGAAGTACAAGTAGGAACGAATGTTGCCTTTGGTTATTACGACCAAGAGCAGGTTTCATTAAGCCGATCGAAGACCGCACTAAGTGAATTATGGGATGATTACCCGGACATGCCTGAAAAGGATGTACGCACAGTTCTCGGAAACTTTCTATTTACTGGTGATGATGTCTTAAAGACCATCGGAATGTTAAGTGGTGGGGAAAAAGCTCGTGTCTTATTAGCTAAACTCATGTTGCAACGTGCAAATGTTTTAGTCATGGACGAGCCTACCAACCACCTCGATCTAGATAGCAAAGAAGTGCTAGAAGCTGCTCTGCAAGATTTTCCTGGAACGATTATTTTCGTTTCCCACGACCGTTACTTCATTAACCGAATCGCATCGCAGATCTTCGAGATGCAACAGGATTCCATGCGGACGTTCTTGGGGAACTATGACTACTATTTGGAAAAGCTTGAGGAAGAAAAACAACTCCGTGAAATGGAAGAACAAAAAAACAGTGTTCCAGATACTACGGAAACGAAAAAGCAATTCCATCAAGATAAACAAACAAAACGGGACTTACGGAAACTGGAACGAAAATCGGAGACACTGGAAGAAGAAATTAGTTCGATTGAGTCTGAGATTGAGAAACTGGAAAATGAAATGGCCGATCCTGATTTAGCAGGTGATTTCATTCGTTTACAAGAAATAAACGATAGCCTAAAGCATTATCAAACAGAACTTGAAGAAAAAATGAACGACTGGTCTGAAACTCAAGAGAAATTAGAAGAATTTGAGGAGTAAGGTTTCAACATAGTTATCCACAGAAAAATCGTTATTATACAAGTTACACACAGACTTATCCACAATATCCACAGTTTTATGTAATTTTTGTCCACATTTTCACGAACAGGCAAATCGCTATATACGAATAGATAATAAAAATAATCCACAGCCAATGATCAGGCTGTGGATTATTTGTGTACGAGCATGTTAAAGCATGAATCCTGGATTTGCATTTAATGATAAATCCGCAAAATCTTCTTGATGGTATTGAATCGATGCAGCTGCTCCAATCATCGCCGCATTATCAGTACATAAATAGAGTGGTGGAATCATTACTTGAATCGAAGAATCCTTAAACTTTTCTTCCATTCGCTCTCTTAACTCTTTGTTTGCGGAAACGCCTCCAGCAACAATTAGCTGCTTCACTTCATACGCAGTTGCCGCTTGGTACGTTTTTTCCACAAGAACTTCCATCACACTAGATTGAAAGGATGCAGCGATATTCTCTTGATCAATCGTTTGATCCTTTTGTCTAAGCTTGTGCAGTTGGTTAATCACCGCAGTTTTCAACCCACTAAAACTAAAATCATACGAATCTTGTAACCAGGCACGAGGGAAATTGTATGTATCCTCCCCTTGTTGTGCTAAACGATCGATCTGAGGTCCTCCTGGATAAGGAAGCTTCAGTGCTTTTGCTACTTTATCATAAGCTTCTCCTGCTGCATCATCCCGGGTTTCACCAATAATGTCATAAGAGCCATGCTCATCCATCACAATTAACTCCGAATGACCCCCAGAAACAACTAGCGATAGTAACGGAAAATCAAATTCAGCTTGAAAACGATTCGCATAAATATGCCCTGCAATATGATGGACAGCAATCAATGGCTTCTGATGTGCAAATGCGATAGCTTTAGCTGCATTTACCCCAACTAATAACGCCCCTACTAGACCAGGGCCCTTCGTCACAGCTACTGCATCAATTTGTTCCATCGTTACTTTTGCTTCCTCTAAAGCCTGTTCCATGACAAGCGTAATTTGTTCCATATGATGCCTAGAAGCAACTTCTGGGACGACCCCTCCAAATTTTTGGTGAATCTCCATTTGAGTAGCAACGACATTTGATAGGATTTTATTCCCGCCTTGAATAACAGCAACAGCCGTTTCGTCACAACTTGTTTCTATAGCTAAGATTATTTCGTTTGTTTTCTTCATAATTTCACCCACATTACTAACGCATCTTCAAAATCTTGATAGTACCTTTCTCTTTTTCCGACCACTTCTAAGCCGAATTTTTTATATAATTCTTGTGCAACAATATTCGATTCTCTCACTTCCAACGTTAACGTTTCTGCCTCTTTTAATTTCACTAAAGCAAGTGCGGCTTCAAATAATCGGTCCCCGTAATGATTCCCACGCTCCTCGGGATGCACAGCTATATTTGTAATTTGAGCAGCATCATAAACAATCCAAATCCCGCAGTAACCTATAATCTCCCCAGCTTTCACTGCTACTAAATAATACGAGTAGAAATTTTCAGTTAAATCAAATATAAAATTTTCTTTCTTCCACGGAGATTGGAATGACGCATGCTCCACTTGCATCACAGCATCCAAATCGGAAGTTACCATATTCCTAATTGTTATATCATCCATTGTTACTCTTCCTTTTGTTGCTCTAACCATTTCGCTTCTGCTTCCACAAGGCGGTGATAGTTTGGAGCTATTAAATGCACAGAATCAGCATCTTGATTGACCCCGATCGAGGCAAGCATTCCTGCCCTAGGGATATTTAATGTATGTTCTATATATTGATAATCTAGTTGGAATTGGGCTGCGATCTCTTCTTTAAAAGCATCTGCATTGGGAGATATGAATGTAATTGGATGCTCTCGTTCATTTAATTTGGAGATCCAATCTTGCATCGATAAATTCTGATCTGGGATTATTTGTTCCACAGACCCTTTAGAAACTTTATATAATCCAGTAAATACATTGCCTCTTCGCGCGTCGAAAAACGGACTTACGTACCCGTCCATATATAGGAGGGAGGCAGCAGTTAATTTTAAGCTAGAAACTTGTACAATCGGAAGATCTAACGACCAAGCAAGTGACTTCGCAGTGGTTACTCCAATTCTTAACCCTGTATAAGAACCTGGACCACCTGCTACAACAATCTTATCAATGTCTTTGATCGAGGTAGAGGCGTGCTCTAATACTTGTTCAATCGCAGGCATCAACTGAAGCGAGTGATTTCGTTTCACATTCACCGTTAGTTCTGATTCAAGAATCATATTTTCCGTAACTGCAACACTCATTGGTTGATTAGATGTATCAATGGCTAGTACTTTCATTCCTTTAACTCCTTACTAATTTGTTCATACCGATCCCCTTTTGGGTTGATTGTAATGCTACGTTGTTGCTCATCTACTTTCTCAATAGAAATCATCAGTCTGTTTACAGGTAAATATGACTCGATAAATAAAGACCACTCTACTACAGTGACTCCTTCACCTTCAAAATACTCGTCAAAGCCAATATCCTCTTCACTACCTTCTAAACGGTAAACATCCATATGATACAAAGGAATTCGTCCCTCATATTCTTTAATGATTGTGTAGGTGGGGCTATTAACTGTACGTTTGATTTCTAAACCTTCTGCGAGTCCTTTAGTAAACGTTGTTTTACCTGCACCTAAATCTCCATCCAAAGTAATAACATCGCCAGGATGCAGCATTTCTGCAAGTTTTATAGCTATCTCTTTTGTTTCCATCTCAGATTGTGTCTTAAACATTAACATGCGATCACCTACGATTCAGAACGGTGTTGATAGCCGTTCGATTTTAAAATCAGATCTTCCCTGCCATTATTTAACCAAACAGTAGGTTGATTCTTCTTATTAGTTACTTCCCCAATTAGAGTAATGGGAACCTCATTTATTTCACAATTACGTTTCAAAATATTCCATTCTTCCTTCGAACAAGTGCCGACAAGTTCAAAGTCCTCACCAGCAGAAAGTGTAAAATAATCTAACCCCTCTTTGGATAAATGTTTCATATTAGGGTGTACCGGTAATATCTCACGCTTAATGTGCATGTTCACATCTGAGGCAACAGCAATCTCATTTAATTCCGAGGAGATTCCATCACTAATATCGTTTAAACATAATCTAGTTAAGTCCTTTTGTGCTTCTATAAATCCCTGTCTTGGCGTTGGGCGTTTATGTCTATTTATAAAATAAGTCTCGTCTTGTTTATTTTCTTGAAGCAATGAAAGCCCATAGCCTGCTTCACCAAGATTACCAGTAACAAAGATCAGATCACCCACTTTTGCATCCGACCGAAGACGTTTCTTATTCGCGAAAACGGATCCAAACGCAGTTATAGAAAACATTAATTGTTCTCCAGATACTGTATCGCCACCAATCAAATCCATCCTGTAACGAGAAGCCAGCTCTTTCATCCCATCAATCGCCTCAACTAATTGATGTTGCGAAACATCATTTGGAACTACAACATTAACGACGTAATAAGTTGGTGTACTACCCATAGCAATCAAATCACTAATATTAGCAGCTAACACACGGTAACCAATGTCTTTGAAAGTCATATAATCCGTTGTGAAATGAACGCCATCTACCATAGAATCAGAAGTAATAACCATGTTGCCCGCCATACTTGGTTGAACAACAGCTGCATCATCTCCAATTCCTTTAATGACAGATGATTGATAATAAAAAGATGGTTTGATAGCTTGTATAAAGTCAAATTCCTTCATTTATAATCCTCTTTTGTTTTTATAAGTTAAATTCATGATAGCAAATTCTACATGAAGAAGGAAATAACTTCATTTCAGTAACCATACTTTCTTCTTCATTCAATAAAAAAAATCAATACAAGAAAAGTAGGAAGTAGGTCGATATCCAGAAAAGTCATTTCATATCCAGAATTCTTCTCCTTTATCCACGAGAATTTTTTTATATCCAGAATTGTTGCGAGGATATCCAGAATTCTTATGAATATATCCATAAAAAGTAGACTTCATCCATAAAAGTAACTTTATATCCAGATGTATATTGCGACCAATAGTAACTTATATAAATAAATACCATAGAACAGAATTCTATGGCCGAAGTTTTATATACTTTCTTATCCATTAAAAAAACCTGTGGAATATCCACAGGTTTGGTCTGAAATTTTAAATGGCGGTCCGGACGGGACTCGAACCCGCGACCTCCTGCGTGACAGGCAGGCATTCTAACCAACTGAACTACCGGACCAATTATGTATCAAAGTTGTAGCTTGGTTATATATAACTTACTTGATTATTCTAAGTAGTTTTGTGATAAATATTGGTTGCACTAAAGCACTCCTGATATCACTTCTCATAGAAGCATATTCGACGTAGTGTTGTGATAAATATTGGTTGCGGGGGTAGGATTTGAACCTACGGCCTCCGGGTTATGAGCCCGACGAGCTACCAGACTGCTCCACCCCGCGATATTAACTGAATACTACTATTTTCTTCAGTTTAAATTTGTAACAGCCCGGCAGCGTCCTACTCTCACAGGGGAAGAACCCCAACTACCATCGGCGCTAGAGAGCTTAACTGCTGTGTTCGGCATGGGAACAGGTGTGGCCTCTCTGCCATTGCTACCGGATCGTGTTACTTTTTTAGAAGGATGTACCTTCAAAACTAGATAAGAGTTTGTAACCAAGCATTAAAATGTTTCACGTTCGATCGAAGTTAAGTCCTCGATCGATTAGTATTCGTCAGCTCCACGTGTCACCACGCTTCCACCTCGAACCTATCTACCTCATCGTCTCTGAGGGATCTTACTTGCTTGAAGCAATGGGAAATCTCATCTCGAGGGGGGCTTCATGCTTAGATGCTTTCAGCACTTATCCCGACCACACGTAGCTACCCAGCCATGCCCTTGGCAGGACAACTGGTACACCAGCGGTGTGTCCATCCCGGTCCTCTCGTACTAAGGACAGCTCCTCTCAAATTTCCAGCGCCCACGACGGATA
>NZ_AUHI01000009.1 GCF_000423105.1 Halalkalibacillus halophilus DSM 18494
CGAACTTCGCAGATAGAGAATCGGACTGAATTAAAAAGAATCAATCGATAAGGGAAGTTCGTATAATATAAACTAAAACCCCCTCCGCACCAAGCGAAGGGGGTCATTAATAATCTATTCGTAACTCTTCTCAAGCTCGTCTACTAATGTTCCGACATATGCGACGGCTTTTTTGATTGGGTCTGGGGTGGACATGTCGACTCCAGCGTATTTCAGGAGTTCTTGCGGCGTTTTGGATCCGCCCATTTTTAATACTTCTAGCCAGCGGTCGATTGCTGGTTGGCCTTCTTCTTTAAAGAGCTGGAAAACGGCGGTTGACGCTGTGAGTCCGGCTGAATAAGTGTACGGATATAAGCCCATGTAATAGTGTGGCTGACGCATCCAGGTTAGCTTCGCGCCTTCATCGATTTCAACTGCATCGCCCCAGAAATTCTCGAGTGCTTCTCCTTTTTGTTTGGACAATACATCTGCCGTCAGTGGGACGCCTTGTTCTGCCAAGTCGTAAACGCGGCGTTGGTATTCGCCTTCTAATAAGTGTGTAACGAAATTGTGATAGTACGTGCCGAGCAATTGTAAGATAACCCAACGGCGCATGCGTGGGTCGTCTGTTTGTTCTAATAGATGATCAGCAAGTAGTAATTCGTTAATGGTTGACGGTGCTTCGATGAAATAAGTTGATGGACGTGTGTTAAATACATGCTGGTGTTGATTTGCTAAGTGTAAATGGCCAGCGTGTCCAAGTTCGTGCGCTAAAATAAATGCTCCGCGCATCTTGCCGGTGAATGTCAGTAATATATAAGGGTGAACGCCATATGGACTCGCACAAAATGCACCGGTTGATTTACCGATATTATCAGCATAATCTACCCAACGATCTGACAAGCCTTCCTTCATAATCTCCTGATATTCTGGTCCCATTCGATCCAACGATTTTAAAATCGTCTCGGAAACTTCTTCATAAGAGGAAGCAGGATCAAAGTCTGGATCCAGTGGCGCCTTCAAATCTACAAACGACAGCTTCTCCAGTCCGTACATTTTCTGCTTTAACTTTGCGAATCTGCGCATATGCGGTGCTAATTCTTTTTGGATCGTATCCAATTGATTGTGATACATTTCCTCAGATACTTTTTGCGATTGGAGCAACATTTGCGTGACATTTTTATATCCGCGAGCTCGTGATAAAGTGACTTGCTTTTTCACTTCTGTTGCATAGGTTGCAGCGTACGTGTTTTGGTACTGTTTTAGAGTATCGACAAAAGAATGATAAGCCTTATGGCGCACTTCCGTATTAGGTGTTAACTCATATTCATCTTCAAACAAAGCGAATGAGTTCGAATACTCTTCGCCATCTTTTGTAGTAAACGAGTCAAAGTCCATATCAGAGGATTTACTACGTTGGTAAATCATATATGGTGCCTGATGAACTTCACTTAATGATGCTAAGACTTCTTCTGTTTCAGGTGCTAAAGTATATGGCTTTCTTTCCAATAAATCTTCTAATGAGTTGCGAAAAACTTCTAACTCACTATTTTCTTGTAAATATCTTTCGACTGTTCCTTCAGGCAAGGCAAGCACTTCTGAATCAAAGAAGGAGACTTGGGCACTAATCTTCGCCCCAGTTTGAGCTAATTTCCCAGCATTCGCTTGATTGACTGGGTCTGTGCCATCCTCAGATGAACGCAAATTGGCATAAGTTCCAACTAAGATCATTTTCTTCTGTAGTTCTGCTTGGGCCTCCAAACAACCTAATAATTGTTCTGCGCCTTCATGTAATTTTCCTTTATATTGTGTTACTTCAGGTACGAGATTTTCCAATTCATTTAAAGCTTGCTCCCATTCATCATTGGAAGCAAACAGATCCTTTAAATTCCACGTTTGCTCTTCAGGTACTTCCGAGCGGTTTAATCTTTTTGCCATTTTTTTAAAATTCCTCCTCAAATATATTTCGAAATCCTAAATATTATTATAGAATAAACATAGGGTATCTGTCACACAAATCTGAATGTTTTTAATCATAAATTAATTTCCACCTCTAGACGGAGATGAAATCCAACTTCCAAATGCTTTCATTTCAACTTCAATCGATTAACATTTAGGTATCCAACTAAAAGGAGGAGTTTCATGTTAAGTAAATCAGTTGTACAAGATGTCATCAGCCAGGCATTACAAACAGGCGGTGATTTCGCAGAGGTATTTGTAGAAGACACGTTTAAGAATAATATCTCGCTTCAAAGCGGGATCATTGATAAAAGTTTATCAGGAAGAGATTTTGGTGTTGGAATACGTGTTTATAAAGGTTTTCGTAGTGCGTATACATACACAACGGACTTTTCGCGCGACAGTTTATTGAAAACAGCTAAAAATGCTGCACAAGCAATTGAAGGGGAAGGCCAATTGAAAGCTTCGGAGTTGAAGTCAGAGCGAGCGCAACAGCTTCACCCGATCCTTCAAATGCCTCAAACAGTTGAAAAAGCACGCAAAGTTGCCGTAATGAAAAACGCGTCAAATATCGCTACTAGCTATCACGACGCGATCTCTCAAGTAGTTGTAAGATACATGGATGAAGAAAGAAATGTACTCATCGCGAATTCGGATGGGAAATTTATCGAAGACCAACAAGTGCATAGCCGACTAGCGATATCCGCCGTCGCGTCGAACGAAAGTGACATGGAGACGGGATCTTATGGGCCTGGTCGATTACAAGGTTTCGAGTTTATGGAAAATATGGACTTAAACCATTATGCAAAAGAAGCGGCACGAATTGCTGTAACAAATCTTGGTGCGGATCCGTGTCCGAGTGGTAAATTCCCAGTAGTTATCGACAATGAATTCGGAGGGGTTATTTTCCACGAAGCTTGTGGACATGGATTAGAAGCGACCTCAGTTGCGAAAGGGAAATCTGTTTTCTCCAATCAAATAGGACAGCGTGTAGCTCCAGATATCGTCACATATATTGATGATGGGACAATAAAAAATGAGTGGGGATCAATCAATATAGATGATGAAGGAAATCCTACTCAGAAAAATGTGTTAATCGAAAATGGAATTTTAAAAGGATACCTAGTGGACCAATTAAATGGTCGCATCATGGATACCCCTTCGACAGGATCTGGTCGTAGAGAGTCGTATCGCTATGCACCAACTTCTCGTATGACGAACACCTATATCGCTAATGGGGAGTCTACTCCTGAAGAAATTATTGCGAATACAGAAGATGGAATTTACGCGAAGTACATGGGCGGAGGTTCCGTAAACCCGGCGACAGGTGATTATAATTTCGCAGTCAATGAAGCGTATTTAGTTAAAAACGGAAAAATTGACCGTCCAGTTCGAGGAGCGACATTGATCGGAAATGGTCCAAAATCTCTTCAGGCTGTTGATATGGTTGGTAATAACTTAGGTCATGGTGCAGGTATGTGTGGGTCACTAAGCGGGAGTATTCCAGTTAATGTTGGTCAACCGACACTTAGAGTGAGTGAAATCACTGTCGGTGGTCGAAAGGAGGAAGCGTAGATGGATATAAAAGCATTTAAAGATCAGTTATTTAAACAGGGGCAAACTCAAGGGTTTGATGATATCGAATTGTATTACGAGTCAAGTGAAGGGTTAAACTGCCAGTTGGATTTAGGTGAAGTAGATCAATTTTCCACGCAAGAAAAGATCGGTGTATCGCTTAGAGGGAACTATCAAGGAAAAATTGGTTATGCTTACACAGAAAAAATCGATGAAACTTCCATTGACTTTTTAATAGAAAATGCTATTGAAAACGCGAAAATCATTGAAGAGAAAGAACAAAATGAAATCTATGCTGGTGATGGAGCATACGAACAAATGAACTTCGTCTCTAATGAAATTTCACAGCTGACAAACGATGAAATCATTTCTTTTCTAAAAGATTTTGACCGGGAATTATATGCGGCAGATGAGCGTGTCGTAGGAACGAACTTCTTCCAAGTACAAAGGCAAGATTTGAAAACAGCTATGTTTAATACACAAGGTTTGGAACTTGAGGATCACAAGAATTTCTTATTCTTTTTCTTAATGGTAATTGTGAAAGAGAATGATGTGAAGAAATCAGGTACTTATGTGAATGTTGTACATGACTGGAGCAAGCTAGATGCTAAAACGTGTGCAGAAGAAGCAGTAGCGGAAGCGGTATCTTATTTAAATCCAAAAGCTGTAGAAAGCGACAATTACCCTGTTGTTCTTCGGTATGATGCAGTAAGTAGCTTATTAGCAACCTTCACATCTAACTTCTCAGCGGAAACTGCGCATAAGGGATTATCAAAACTGAAAGACAAAGTAGGGGAGAAAATCGCTGGAGATAATATCACCTTAATTGATGATCCTTTTCTTGAAAATGGATTAGGTAGTAGAACATTCGATGGAGAAGGTGTTGGTTCGAAGCGGTTAACAGTAGTGGATAACGGCTCTTTAACTACATTATTCCATAACCGCAAGACAGCCAAAAAAGATGGAATGGAAACAACCGGGCATGCTTCTAGAGCTTCTTATAAAAGTTCGATCGGTGTGGAACCATCTAACTTCTATTTGAATCCTGGAACAAAGTCATATGAGGAACTCGTTAAATCCGTTGATGAAGGAATCATTATTACTGATTTACAAGGGTTGCACTCAGGAGTGAATCCAGTCTCGGGTGATTTCTCACTTGCTGCGAACGGGTATTATGTGAAAGACGGAAAGCAGCAGTATGCAACGAATTTAATGACTGTTGCAGGAAACTTTTATGATTTGTTAAACCAAGTGCGTGAAGTAGGTTCTGATTTAACATTTAAAGGTTCGACAGTGGGTGCTCCTTCTTTATTAGTAGATGGATTATCCATTACAGTAGAATAATTTACTTAAAAAAGGCTCACGCTTAACTAGTGAGCCTTTTTTTATGTAATTATAATAAAACAACAATATATCTTACGCTTCCCGATATTTCCCGGGAAATAGTCATGAAATAAACAATAGGGAATCGTTGCTATTATATAGGTTTTTTTGCTATGATTGAAAGTATTGTGAAGCGTGAAAAAGTACGGGGGTGCAAGTAATGACAAAGATAACAAAAGATGATGTAAAGCACGTTGCAAAACTTGCTAGGTTAGAGTTTTCTGAAGAGGAACTGGAGAGATATACAGACCAGTTAAGTTCTATTTTGAATTTCTCTGAACAGCTAAACGAATTAGATACAACGGATGTAGAACCGACGACGCACGTATTAGATATGAAAAACGTGATGCGTAAAGATGAAGCAAAAGAGTGGATCAAAAAGGAAGACGCATTAAACAACGCACCAGATCAATTAGACGGCCAGTTCCGCGTGCCTTCTATTTTGGATTAATAGGGAGGATCAGTCATGTCAGTATTAGATTTATCAATTAAAGAAATGCAAGAAAAGTTAAATTCAAAAGAAATTTCTGTAACAGATATCGTGAAAGCATCTTATGAACGTATTAAAGAAACGGAAGCTAAAGTACAAGCCTTCGTAACTTTAAACGAAGAAGAAGCTTTAAAAGAAGCGAAACGACTAGATGAAGAAGGAATAGATGAAAAGAAATTCCCTCTCTTTGGTGTTCCATTAGGAATAAAAGATAATATTATGACCAAAGGAATTCGAACGACTTGTTCTAGCCAAATGTTATCTAATTTAGACGATCCATTATATGATGCTACTGTTATTCATAAATTAAAAGAAGCAAAATCAATAAACATAGGTAAATTAAACATGGACGAATTTGCAATGGGTTCTTCTACAGAGAACTCCAGCATGAAAATCACACGTAACCCATGGGATTTGGACTATGTTCCAGGAGGTTCAAGTGGTGGTTCAGCGGCAACAGTTGCTGCAGGACAAGTACCTTTCTCTTTAGGTTCTGATACAGGTGGTTCTGTGCGTGAACCAGCATCTTATTGTGGAGTAGTTGGCATGAAGCCTACATACGGACGTGTATCGCGCTTTGGTTTAGTAGCATTTGCTTCTTCTTTAGACCAAATTGGCCCGATCACAAGGACGGTAGAGGACAATGCACGTATTCTAGAAGTGATTGCTGGAGAAGACGAAATGGACTCTACGAGTGCTAATATCGAAGTACCTAAATTTACAGAAGCCCTAACAGGTGATGTAAAAGGACTTAAGATTGCCGTTCCGAAAGAATATTTCCGTGAAGGCGTAGACTTAAAAGTACAAGAAAAGATTCATGAAGCATTAAAAGTTTTAGAAAACCAAGGTGCAGAGTGGGAAGAAGTTTCCTTACCTCACTCTAAATATGCAATTGCAACATATTATATGATTGCTTCCTCAGAGGCATCAGCGAATCTAGCACGTTTTGATGGGGTTCGTTATGGTCGCCGCGCAGACGATGCAAAAGATATGATGGAAATGTTTACGAAGTCTCGTAGTAAAGGGTTTGGAGACGAAGTGAAACGTCGTATTATGTTAGGTACTTTCGCACTTAGCTCAGGATACTATGACGCTTATTATAAAAAAGCACAACAAGTTCGTACGTTAATAAAACGTGATTTTGAAAATATATTTGAAGACTTTGATGTAGTCATTGGCCCAACTGCTCCAACTACAGCTTTTAAAATCGGTGAGCAAATTGAAGATCCTTTAACGATGTATGCAAACGATATTGTAACTATCCCAGTCAACTTAGCTGGAGTACCAGCGATTTCTGTTCCTTGTGGATTCCATGAAGATAACGGGATGCCAATTGGACTTCAGATTATCGGAAAACATTTTGATGAAAGCACAGTTTATCGCACGGCACATGCATTTGAACAAGCAACGGATTACCACACGAAGCGTCCTGAGATCGGAGGTACGAAATAATGAACTTTGAAACGATTATTGGCCTAGAAGTCCACGTAGAATTAAAAACAAACTCAAAGATTTTCAGCCCAAGTGCCAACGCTTTTGGAGATGAGCCAAACAGCAATATTAATCCGATTGATCTCGGGTATCCCGGCGTTTTACCTGTTTTAAATGAAGAAGCAGTTAACTATGCGATGCGCGCTGCTATGGCACTAAATTGTGAAATAGCTACAAACACTAAATTTGATCGTAAGAACTATTTCTATCCAGATAATCCGAAAGCATACCAAATCTCTCAATTTGATCAGCCGATCGGGGAAAATGGTTGGATTGAAATTGAAGTGAATGGCGAAAAGAAGAAAATTGGAATCACTCGTCTGCACTTAGAAGAGGACGCTGGAAAATTAACACATGGAGAAGATGGTTATTCACTCGTTGACTACAATCGTCAAGGTACGCCACTTGTAGAAATTGTTTCCGAGCCAGATATTAGAACGCCAGAGGAAGCATATGCATATTTAGAGAAGTTACGTAATATTATTCAATTTACAGGCGTTTCTGATGTAAAAATGCAAGAAGGTTCCCTACGTTGTGATGCCAACCTTTCGTTACGTCCATATGGCCAAGATGAATTTGGTACGAAAACAGAACTTAAGAACCTAAACTCATTTACATTTGTGCAAAAGGGACTTGAGTTTGAAGAAAAACGCCAAGAAAAAGTTCTTCGCCAAGGAGGAGAAATCCTTCAGGAAACGCGTCGTTATGAGGAGAAAACAAAAGAAACAATTTTAATGCGTGTGAAAGAAGGTTCAGATGATTATCGTTATTTCCCTGAGCCAGACTTAGTACCTCTATACATTGATGAAGCGTGGAAAGCTCGGGTTAAAAATTCTATTCCTGAATTACCAGATGAGCGTCGAAAACGTTATGTCGGAGAACTTGGTTTAGACTCCTACGATGCCGGAGTATTAACGAATACGAAGGAAATGTCCGATTTCTTTGAATCTGCCATTAAAGAAGGTGCCGATGCGAAACAAGCTACAAACTGGTTGATGGGCGATATCTCAGCACACATGAATAAACAACAAGTAGAGCTTCAAGATTTAGAGATTACACCAGAATCTCTAGCGAAAATGATTAAATTAATTGATGCTGGAACACTTTCCTCTAAGATGGCTAAGAAAGTAGTCACAGAACTACTGAAAAATGGTGGCGATCCTGAAGAAATCGTGAAAGAAAAAGGACTAGTGCAAATTTCAGATGAAAATCAATTAACGGAAATCATTACAGAAGTGTTAGATGCGAACCAACAATCGATCGAGGATTATAAAAACGGTAAAGACCGCGCACTTGGTTTCTTAGTAGGACAAGTGATGAAGAAAACAAAAGGTCAAGCCAACCCACCAAAGGTAAATAAGATTTTAATTGAAGAAATGGATAAACGATAAAGGTTTTTTACATTTATAGGTGAGAGGGGATTAGTCATATGTCGTTTCGATTTAAACGGATTGATCATATACAATTAGCAGCACCTAGAGATACAGAGCCAGAAGCAAGACAGTTTTTTAGTGGAGTATTAGGTTTTGAAGAGGTAGAGAAACCAGAGGCTTTAAGAAAAAATGGAGGAGTTTGGTTCGCTTTTGGCGACCAACAAATCCATGTGGGAGTAGAAGAACCATTTCATCCAGCTGAAAAAGCACATCCAGCTCTAGAAGTGGATGACTTAGATGCCTTGTTACAACATCTTGATGAACATCGTGTGCCCTATCAATCTGATGAAAAACTTCCAGGAGCCAAACGAATTTATTTAAGCGATCCATTTGGCAATCGAATGGAAGTCTTAGAGTGGATCAATTAGTTTGATAGAAGTATAGTAGAAATAGATGAATAGAAACGAAGGTGAGTCTATGGAGCTGAAACGCGCACGATTAATTTATAACCCAACAGCAGGAAGAGAAGCAATGAAAAAAGCGCTTCCTGTTGTATTGGAACGCTTAGAACAGGCAGGATATGAAGCTTCTGCACATGCGACGACAAAAGCGGGATGTGCGATTGACGCTGCCATTACTGCTTGTGAACGCAAATATGATATTGTCATTGCTGCTGGTGGGGATGGTACCGTTAACGAAGTGGTAGATGGGATGGCAAAACAATCTTATCGACCGAAGCTAGGGATCATTCCAATGGGCACAACCAATGATTTCGCGCGAGCAATTCATATTCCACGTGATGTGGAGAAAGCCATGGATATAATTATTAATGGATACTCCAAAAAACTCGACATTGGACGCGTAAATGACCATCATTTCATGAATATAGCTGGTGGGGGCAAATTGACAGAGCTAACGTATGAAGTACCTAGTAAGTTAAAGACTGTCCTCGGGCAATTAGCTTATTATTTAAAAGGCGTAGAAATGTTACCTTCCATCAAGCCAACTCGAGTTCGAATAGAGTATGACGGAGAAGTTTTTGACGACGACATGATGCTTTTTCTAGTCGCTAATACAAATTCGATTGGTGGATTTGAAAAGCTTGCTCCAAAAGCAAAGATGGATGATGGGTATTTTGATTTGTTGATTTTAAAGAAAATCAATATGGCAGAAGCTGTAACCGTTGCGAATAAAGCCTTACGTGGACAACATATTGATAGTGATCATATAATTTATAAGCATGCACAGACGATCAAAGTAGAGTCTCAGAATGAAGTTCATTTGAATTTAGATGGCGAATATGGTGGGAAGCTACCAGGAACTTTTGAAAATCTCTACCAACATATTGAATTTTTCTTACCAGAAGAAGAGGAAGATAATGCGTAAAAGGGGTCTAAAAGTGACCTCTTTTTTGCTTTATTAAATGATACTCTACATAATTAATCATCAATGGATAAGGATGGATACACATGGCTAAACAAACTGCACCAGTAGAGAAAAATGAATTTATAGACGTTACCTTTTCTGATTTGACTCATGAAGGGGATGGAGTAGCAAAGCTTGATGGCTATCCAATTTTTGTTCCATATGGTCTGCCTGGTGAGAAAGCAAATGTGAAAATAATTAAAGTGAAGAAGAATTTTGCGTTCGGCAAATTAATTGACGTGCTTGAAGCTAGTGAAGAGCGAGTAGAACCCCCATGTGAAGTCTTTTATCAATGTGGAGGGTGTCAGATCCAACATATGAGCTACCAACTTCAGTTGAATATGAAGCAAAAGCAAGTACAAGATGTCATGCGGAAAATTGCTCACTTACCTGACGTTCCTGTCCATCCAACGATTGGAATGGACAACCCATGGAATTATCGCAACAAGGCTCAGATTCCTGTCGGGAAACAAAATGGGAAAGTTGTCACGGGCTTTTATCAAAAACGGAGTCACCAGATTATCGATTTGGAACAATGTCCAGTTCAGACAGATATAAACGATCTCATTATTCGAGAGATGAAAGGGATTATCGAGGAACTAGGCATCGAACCTTATGATGAACACCATCACAAAGGCGAAATCAGGCACATCGTAGTGCGTTCTGGTCATCATACCGACGATGTGCAGGTAGTCGTGGTCAGTCGCACGAAAGGCCTAACGAAAGAAAAGCAATTAGTCGAAAAGATCCGTGCGATCAGCCCTCAAATTAAAAGCATTATCCATAATCACAATCCAAAGCAGACAAACGTGATTCAAGGTCGAGATAGCAGAACCCTGTTCGGGGATGCGGAAATTACTGATTATGTGGAAGACCTGTCGTTTTCAATCTCGTCCCAGTCATTTTACCAAGTGAACCCGGAGCAAACGGAAAAACTTTACCAGCAAGCGTTGAAGTTTGCTGAATTAAGCGGAAAAGAAACTGTAATCGACGCTTATTGTGGAATCGGCAGCATCTCACTCTTCCTAGCCAAACATGCGAAGAAAGTCTATGGCGTAGAAGTTGTACCCCAGGCTGTTGATAATGCTAAGGATAACGCTAAACGCAATCATATCGATAATGCCGAATTCTACGTCGGAGAAGCGGAAAAAGTAATGCCGTGGTGGAAATCGCAAGGTCTCAATCCGGATGTCATTGTAGTCGACCCACCACGTAAAGGCTGCGATGAAGACTTACTTCAAGCGATGATCGACATGAACCCAGAGCGAATTGTCTATGTTTCTTGTAACCCTTCTACGTTGGCGCGCGATCTTAAATACTTGGATGAAGGCGGTTATGAAGCAAAGCAGATTCAACCTGTTGATATGTTTCCACAGAGTAATCATGTGGAGAGCGTTACGGAGGTTGTTCGGAAACATTAGAACATCGAGAATTTTTGAAGTTTAATTAAGTTTTTTGAAAATTTATGAAATAATAGTGTTATAATTTACTAACAAGTCAAGAATTTGGTGGAGTCGATATGACAAATACAACTGAAGTGTCAAATGAAAGTCATTTTTTTGCAGTGTTGAAATCAGCAATGAACTTACCTGGTGTGAAAATTAATAGAAATGATTTCTTAAGAAAAGAATTATCGATCTATTATCCAAAAAGTGTAGTTAATTTGGCAATTGAAAAGAATCCAGCAGCTGCAGGAATCCCAAAAGAAAAAATAGAACAGATAGCAAAATCTTGTATAAATTATGAAACAAATAAAGTAACTTTCTTATCAGGGGCTGCAGGTATTCCAGGAGGTATTGCTCTAGCTGGAACAGTTCCTGCAGACACAGCACAATATTTTGCACATATAGTTCGTATCGTACAGAAACTTGTATATTTATTTGGATGGAAAGAATTATATAACGCTAATGAGGAATTTGATGATGAAACTACCAACCAACTAACACTTTTCTTAGGAGTGATGTTTGGTGTGAATTCAGCGAACGTTGCGGTCAGCAAGTTGGCTAAAGTTGCAGTAGTAAAAGTAGAAAAGGATATTGCAAAGCGAGCTCTTACAAAGGGCACAATTTATCCTATAGTTAAGAAAATTGCAGAGAGATTGGGCGTAAAAATGACTAAGGAAGTTTTCGCTAAATCAGTAGGTAAGGTAATACCTCTTATTGGAGGAGTTATATCAGGCGGTCTTACATACGCAACCTTTAAACCTTCAGCAATAAGGCTTAAAAATTATTTAATACAACTACCTATTGCAGATGTGGAGTCTTATAAATCTGATCAAACAGATATAATAGATGCGGATTTTGTTGAAATTAATGAAGATTAAAAGGAGTGTAGAATAGCAGTAATTTGGTCATATGCTTTTAAACAAACAATTTTGCGATTGTAAAGAAGATTGACCAGCTTTGAAATGAATTTATTTAAACGCGCTTCGGGATAGCCCTGAAGCGTTTTTGTATGTACAAAGGTAAAAAAAGCGGTATCAGGTATTCCTTTTATGGCTATCACATTTAATCAAAAAAATGCACAGATAATCGGTGTGAAATCTGATAAAATTAAAGTATAAGTTATTATTAATCAATTATTGTTGAATAAAGGTTTTTTATGGACAAAAAATCTGATAGTAACTCTTGCTAGTTATAAAACTTAAAAAAGATATAGACATAGGAGCGATTAAGTAATGGGAACAGAATTAAATCAAAAACTATTCAGTGCTGCGGATAACCTTCGCAGTAAAATGGATGCTTCAGAGTATAAGAACTATTTGTTGGGTTTAATCTTCTACAAGTATCTGTCTGATAAGCTATTGTTAAAGGTAGTTGAACTGGCGGATGAACCGATAGATACATATGATACACCCGAAAAACAAACAGAGCTCTATCAAGATTTGTTGACTGATGAAGATACTAAAGAAGACTTGATTGCGACATTGGTGGATACACTTGGTTATGATATTGAACCGGCGTATTTGTTTAACGTGCTTGCAAAACAAGCGAAGAAGAATGTCTTTCAGTTAAACGATTTGAATAAAGCGTTTATCCAGCTTTCCACAAAGTATGACGCTTTCAGTGGTTTATTTGACGATGTAGATCTACAGTCTAAGAAACTCGGCTCAGACGATCAACAGCGTAATGTGACAGTGACGGATGTAGTAAAAAAGCTCAATGATGTTGACCTTATAGGCTATGAAGGTGATGTTATTGGGGATGCTTACGAATATTTAATTGGCCAGTTTGCATCTGAAGCCGGAAAAAAAGCAGGGGAGTTCTACACACCCCACATGGTTTCTGACATGATGTCACAGATAGTAGCGATTGGTCAGGAAGATAAAAAGTGGTTCAGTGTATTTGACCCGACGATGGGTTCAGGGTCATTGATGCTGAATGTGCGGAATTACCTCAACCACCCAGATAAAGTGAAGTATCACGGCCAGGAATTAAATACAACAACCTTTAACTTGGCTAAGATGAACTTGATCTTGCATGGTGTGGATCCGGAAGAAATGAGGGTTCGTAATGGAGATACACTGAATAAGGATTGGCCAACGGATGAACCATACACATTTGATTCAGTTGTCATGAATCCACCTTATTCAGCGAAGTGGTCTGCCGATACTACATTCCTAGATGATTCGCGTTTTAACCGTTACGGCAAACTCGCTCCGAAATCGAAGGCTGATTTTGCCTTTGTCTTACATGGTTATTACCACTTAAAAGAAACAGGTACGATGGCAATTGTTCTCCCTCATGGAGTTCTATTCAGAGGGGCTGCAGAAAGTGTAATCCGTAAAAAGTTGTTGGAAGACGGTAGTATTTATGCAGTTATTGGTATGCCACCAAATTTATTCTTTGGAACATCGATTCCAACGACTGTTTTGATTTTGAAGAAGAACCGCAGTACGCGTGATGTATTATTTATCGATGCTAGTCGGGAATTTATCAAAGGTAAAAATCAGAATAAGTTAACAAAAGAGAATATAGAGAAGGTTGTTGATACTTACAATAAGCGTGAAAGTATCGATAAATACGCTCACCTTGCGACGTTTGATGAAATTAAAGAGAATGACTATAACTTAAATATCCCCAGATACGTTGATACGTTTGAAGAAGAAGAACCTGTGGATATGAAAGTTGTTGGTACTGAAATGAAAGAAATTCAACAGAGTAAAAAAGTGTTGCAAAAGAGTTTGTTTGAAGATATTTCTTCTATGAAATACAGCGAAGAAGATGTTGCGTGGATTCAAGGGGCAATAGAGGTGTTTAATTATGAAAAATAGTAAAATACCAGTCATTCGATTTGTTGGTTATAAGGGGGATTGGGAACGTTCTAAATTAAGAGATCTAGTGGAAAAAGCTTATGGTGGAGCTTCAATAGGTCCAACTGATTACGTATCTACGGGTATAGCAACAGTTCCAAAAGGAGCTGTTAATTCAAGTGGAATTGCTAACTTATCTGGTAGTAAGCATATTAATGAATATTTCTTTGAGAAGAACATCAGTTCAGCTGTCTATAATAATGACTTGGTAACCGCCTTAAGAGACTTAGTTCCAAGTGCGCCGAATATGGGAAGAATAGTAAAGGTATATGGAAGAAAAGAAAAATATTTGATGCCTCAAGGAGTCTATAAGTTGACATTAAGACATGATACAAATGAAAATTTTTTGATTTCTTATTCGAACTCTGAAAAATTCCGGAAAATTATTTCTCAGAAAAAAAATGGTTCAACTCAGGTGCATTTAAGAACTTCTGAATATTTAGAGATTGAAGTCATAAGGCCTGAAAAGCAAGAACAACAAAAAATCGGTCAATTCTTCAAGCAACTCGACGACCGAATCACCCTTCAACAACACCAAATCGAATTATTAAAAGAAAGCAAACAAGGATTTTTGCAGAAGATGTTTCCGAAAGATGGCGAACGTGTGCCTGAGGTTCGGTTTGGTGGGTTTCATGGGGAGTGGAATCCTGTGACATTAGGCTCTATAGTAGAAAGAATTACAAGAAAAAATAAAGACTTAGAATCTACTTTACCCTTAACTATTTCAGCTCAATTTGGACTTATAGATCAAAATATCTTCTTTAATAAACAGGTAGCCAGTAAAGATATGAGTAATTATTTTCTAATTAAAAAAGGAGAATTTGCATACAACAAAAGTTATTCACAAGGATATCCGCTTGGTGTAATTAGAAGACTTGATTTACATGAAAAAGGTGCTTTGTCAACATTATATATAGCTTTTAAACCGGTAAACGTAAATTCAGATTTTCTATTATCTTATTACAACACTAATAAGTGGCATAGGGAAGTTATGAAACGTGCTTCGGAAGGGGCACGTAACCATGGATTACTAAACATATCACCAAAAGATTTTTTTGAAACAGAATTAAAGTTACCTAGTGAAATAGTGGAACAACAAAAAATAGGAGAATTCTTCAAAAAACTCGACGATACAATCGCTATTCACGAAAAAGAACTCGATCTATTAAAAGAAACCAAAAAAGGATTCCTACAAAAAATGTTCGTTTAGGAGGTGATACATATGCAAAATCTATCACATCGTTCGGAGGCTGAAATTGAGAACCATCTGATTGAGGTACTAGGAGAAGGCTATAACCAGTGGACGTTTCGTGATGACCTAAAATCCGAAGCCGATCTTTGGAAAAACCTTCGGCAAAAGATCACACAGAATAATCTTTCTGAACTCGGTGACCATCTGTTAACAGATAAAGAGTTTGAGGCGATCAAGACAGAATTGCTTTTACGCACGCAAACGCCTTTTGATGCTGCCAAATGGTTAAAAGGGGAGAATGGTATTGCCCGGATTACGATTGAGCGTGAGAACAGTGACTTGGGCTTCGTTTCACTCATCCTTTACTCCAATCAGGATATTGGTGGCGGAATCTCTAGTTATGAAGTCGTCAATCAAATTGCGAAAAAGAGTGCTACAGGTGAAGGTAGAGATCGTCGTTTTGATGTGACGCTTCTTATCAACGGGCTCCCAATCGTGCAGATCGAACTAAAAAAAGTAACGGCGAAAGACGGCGTCTATCAAGCCTTTAACCAAATTAAGAAATACTCTGAAGAAGGCGTGTTCCGAAACAATATTTTTTCCACTTTACAATTGTTCGTTGTCTCGAATGAACAGACTACAAGGTATTTCGCGAATGCCATGCCAAAGAATATGCACAAGAAATTCATGTTCAGTTGGCGAACGAAGGATAACAAGAAAGTGGAGAACCTTTACGAGTTTTGTAAACAGGCACTGAATATTCCGGATGCACATCGATTGATCGCTAACTATACGATTGTCAGTGAAGATCAGGACAACAAAACCCTGGTGGTGTTGCAGCCTTATCAAATTCACGCCATTGAAGCTTTATTTACTGCAGCCAATAAGCATCAGTCTGGTTATGTGTGGCACGCCACGGGATCTGGGAAGACACTCACAAGTTTTGTTTCGACGAAACTGTTGGCTAAGAAGTCAGGTATCGACCGGACAATAATGCTTGTCGACCGGAAAGACTTGGACAATCAGACGACCAATGAATTTACCAAGTTTGCTTCAGAATTTAATACTGGGATTTCTTCAGGAAACAGCCCTGCCAACAGTTTAATTGTCGGAACCGGTAGTTCTCAGGAGTTAAGTAAAACACTTCTTGCTGATGCGAACTCGAATGTCGTTATAGTCACGACTCGTCAGAAACTGGATGCAGCTTTAAAGCATGCAAAGATGCAGGAAGAACAAAAGGGGTCGAATCGATATCAAAAACTGATGGGCCAGCATATTGTGTTCATCGTGGATGAATGTCACCGTGCATTGAGTGCCGAGAATATGGAAGAGACCAAAGCTTTCTTTCCGAACTCTACATGGTTTGGCTTTACAGGAACTCCGATCTTTGAAGAGAACAAAAAACAGGCAAAAGGGAAACTGGCCAGAACGACCCATGATCAATATGGGGAAGTTCTTCACACCTATACGATCAAAAACGCATTGGAAGACGCCTCAGTCCTTGGTTTTCAAGTGGAGCACGAAACGACCGTTGAACCTGTATCGTTGAATAATTTGATTTATAGTAAACTTCAGGATAATGAAAACTATAGCAATAGCTCAGCTGAATCTATTAACAAAGAAATTGATGAGATGTCCGGTATTGAGAAGGAAACGTATATCAACAAGAGCTTTTATGAACTGGATGGACATATTGATAAAGTCATCAAGAAAATTCTTCGTCCAGACAATGCGTATACCAAGTTTGATTTTAAGAATGGAAAGCCGACAAAATCAGCTATTCTCACAACTAGCTCCATTGATATGGCCAAGCGTTATTACCATGCTATTAAAGCCATGACAAAAGAGGATAATTGGATGGATCAAGTATTCCCAGACCGACCAATTCGAGAAGGGCGTACTATGGATGACCCGGATTTCCCCCGTATTGCGATTACGTACTCTTTAGATGAGAATACGGAAAATGCCATGGAGCAACAGGAAGAAATGCAGGAGATTATCGATGATTATAACCGATACTACCAAACTGCCTGGTCTCTACAAGATATTGAACGTTACAACGGCGATATTAACAACCGGTTGGCCAGAAAGCGTGCGGAATTTAAACAGCATGGGCGTCAGGTGGATTTAGTTATCGTTGTGGATCGTTTATTGACAGGCTTTGATGCCCCAACTATTCAAACATTATTTGTGGATCGGAATCTTGAATATGCTGGATTGATCCAGGCATTCTCAAGAACGAATCGGACGTATCCAGATAAGACAAAAGGGCTTATTGTCACTTACCGTAAGCCATTTACGATGGAAGAGAATGTGGCAAAAGCAACCAAGCTGTATTCGGAAGTCAAAGAAGAATCCGGATTAATCTATCCAAGCTATGATTCTGCTAAGAAACGTTTCAAAAAGGCTCACAAACAATTCGTGCATATCGTTGAGAATGAGGGAGAAATTGATGAACAAGCGTCAATTGAAACCCGTGTAGACTATGTGAAAGCCTTCCAGGAGTTAAATAACGCGTACGAAGCTTTAGTCACTTATGATAGCTATAATAACGACATGTACACATCAGAAACCTTGCAACAACAGGTGGATGTCTTAAAAGAAGAAGTTGGAGTTTATGAAACAGTGAAAGGGTCGTTAGTAAAGGTTGCTAGTGAAGAGGATCCTGAGGAAGAACCTGACTTTTCTGAGTTAACCTTCTACAGTAATGACAAAGCTAAGCTATACGACATTGATTCAAGCTATATCGATCAGTTACTAGGAACCTATGAAGCTAATAATCCCGATGTACGTGACGAGATCGAAAAAGCTCTTCAGAAATTAAATAAGGCTGAAACCGTAAAAGATGTCTATCGGGAGATTTTGAATGCTATTGATGAAGAGGAAATTGCGGATGAGGATGATATATTCGCAGTGAAACGCAGTTACTTTACGGGCAAAAAAGAAATAATTGTCGAAGGATTCAGTACGTACTGGTGTGTTTCAACTAATGAACTATATGCCTCAGCCGTTCAGTACATGATCGGAATGGATTCGATTCCGAATATGAAGAGCATCATCGAAAGTAAAGATTATGAGACATTTAAGACCCAACACCCTGACGTAAAACCATTTCAGTATCCACAAATGATGAAGCGTGAGTGGCAAAAGGTACTGGATGAACAAATTGTACCGCTGGATGATGAGTTGAGGTAGAAGCATTTAAACTAGCCGATTATAAATAATTTTGAGGAAAAAGCGAATTATAGAATGATAGTAAAAAGCACCATACCCGTTGTTACTGAAGGGAAGATTTAACTTCAGTCAAACATGGGTAAGGTGCTTTTATTAAGCTCTACAAGAATATGTGGTCTTTATATAGTAGTTTACTTCAATTTCTTATGAGCTATAATCTCAGAAACCACAAAAGCAAGGTCGTCATTTCCATAGAGAGATAACACTTCAAGCACAGTTTCCGAATCAATATAATCTGACTCGTACCTTGACACGGTTAGTTCTAAGGCATCGGTCAGTTCTTTATTAACTTCCTGATATGGATAGGCTTCTTTATAAATAACTACAGGATCTAATTCATGATTGATGCACCATTGGGCGAATATCAAGATCATCATTCTTTCGCCTTCTTGGTAATTGCGAATAACTTCTTCTTCACGGCTCCGGTCCATATAGACTCTCCCTCCTCTAGTAGAACAAGAAAAACTCTTTTTATAAAGAAATATAGATAGTTTTAAAAAATTAAATTCTATTAAAAAAGGAATCCGTTCATAGTTCCCTTTCCTAATTATCTCTACTTTAATAACTCATGCTTCACCAACACTGCTCTAATCATAAAATAACTTACATCGTCTCCAAGTGTTTCTTTAATCGGTTTCAATTTTATCTCAGAAGGTGTAACCCCTTCTACTTCAGCTAATACATGCCGTTCAATTTCTTCTGAGAATAACTGATCGAGATCCCATTCATACCCTTCTTGGTAAGCCTTAAAGAGATGCTTTTCAATTGTAATGGTTGAAAACCCACGTTCTTTTGCGATTTCCTCGATTGTGCTGCCGTTTTGATAAAAACCTAATGATATCAAATGGCTAGGTCGATCATCTGCTGTTGATTTTTTCTCAAAAGTAGGAATTACTTCTGTGACAACATCCTCATTTTTTTCATGTGCGTTCCTGAATTCATCCAACTTGTCTAAAAACAGTTCCCCATATTGCTCATATTTCCGTACGCCAATTCCTTTAACTTGAAGCATATCCGACTTCGTTCCAGGTAGTTGCCCTGCTAGCTCCTTCAACGTTGCATCGGAGAAGACGACAAATGGAGGTACTTCCTGCTCGTCGGCAATTGATTTACGTAATTCACGTAAAGCTTGGAACACTTCTTCTGAAAAGCTTGTTTCCAAAGGTTTCTTCGTTTCTTGAACTTTCATGTAGACAAGTTCTTCATTTTTTAATACTGCTACGGACATTTTGGTTAATTTCAACACTGGGAATTGGGCATCTGTAATCGTTAAATACCGATCAGCTACTAAATAGTTGATCAATTGGGAAATCTCTTTTTCTGTATATTGTTTGAGCAGTCCATAGGTTGATAGGTTTTGAAAATTAAAATCGATTATTTTTTGGCTCTTGGATCCTTTCAACACCTTGGCAGTCATAGAAACGCCGAATCGTTCGCCCATTCGTTTGACACAGGAGATAATCATCTGTGCTTCTTTGGTCACATCTTCTTGCTTGCGATCGTCCAAGCAATTACTGCACTTTCCACAAGGCTCACTTGCTTCCACATCTTCAAAGTAATCTAAAATATATTGCTGCAAACAAGATGTCGTGTGGCAAAAGTCGATCATGTCTTGTAGTTTTCTATATTCCTGTGATTTCTTTTCCTCTTCCAGTGAAGATTGTTCAATTAGGAATTTCTGAAGCTGAACATCTTGAGGCGCGAACAACAAATGACATTCACTATCAATGCCATCTCGCCCAGCTCGTCCCGCTTCTTGGTAATAAGACTCAATATTCATTGGCAAGGCATAGTGAATGACGTAACGGACGTTTGATTTATCGATTCCCATTCCAAAGGCGTTCGTTGCAACCATCACTTGAAGGTCATCGTTTGTGAAAGCAGATTGAGCTTCTTTTCGCTCGTATTCAGAAAGTCCTGCATGATATTTTCCTGCTTTGATTCCTTTTCCTTTTAAAAAGGTATAAAGCTGGTCGGTCGTTTTTCTAGTCGGTGCATAGATAATCCCCGCTTCTCCAGTTAGATTCTTGATCAAATTCATCACATAATCCCTTTTATCAGCACCTTTGACGACATTAAAACTCAAGTTATCTCTGCTGAATCCAGTTACTACTGCATGATCATTATGGATTGTTAAAAGATGTTTAATATCTTCAATCACTGTCTGGGTAGCTGTTGCGGTCAGTGCGATATAAGGAGCTTGGTTTGAAAGCTTTTGAATAGTCGGGACAATTGACCTGTAACTTGGGCGAAAATCATGACCCCACTGGGAGATACAGTGCGCTTCATCAAAAGCGATCAAGGATAGTTTCATTCTGTTCAATGACCGAAAAAACACGCCCGATTCAAAACGCTCTGGTGCCACATAAACAAGCTTGTATTCTCCGTTTACCATCGCTTGAAGACGAGATTGTTGTTCTTCATTACTAAGGGAACTATTAATATATGTAGCTGGAATTCCAACCGTATCTAGCGCATCCACTTGGTCTTTCATTAGGGAAATGAGAGGGGAGATGACGATTGCGGTTCCATCTAAAACAAGACTCGGAATCTGGTAACATAGCGATTTACCTCCACCAGTTGGCATGATAGCGAGTGTGTTTTGTTTATGTAAAATATGATTAATTACCTCTTCTTGACCATGTCTGAAGGAGGAATAACCGAAGAATTCATTAAGTTTGTCGGTGGCTTGTGTAAGCATGGGGAATCATCCTTTGTTTTTAATAAGTAAGTGTAGTAAGTATATCACGCAGATAGGTGGTTTGGCTGTAGGGGAAGGCAAGTAGTTTCGAGGAATAAGATTTGTGGATAAAGTGGAAGTATCGTCGTTAATGTATGACTTTCGGACATGTTCCTATCACTTTCGTGCATAACGTCCAGACTTTCGCACATACTTTGGTAATTCTCGCACATAAGTACTGAGTTTGGAACATAAGAGAAGATTTCCGAGCATATCTCTTCCACATTATAAAATTGATGGTGGCCATTAGTTAATGACCACCTCACATATGAAAAAATTATTCCACTGTCACACCAATTTTATCTAAAACAAACGCATACGTTTCTGCCGCTTCTTTCAAATGATTGAAGCGACCAGAAGCGCCGTAATGCCCGGCACCCATATTCGTTTTCAATACAATCGTATGGTCATCTGTCTTAAATGTTCGTAGGCGAGCAACCCATTTAGCTGGTTCCCAAAAAGCGACACGGGGATCATTAAGACCAGTGGTGATATATAAATGCGGATAGGCTTTGGCTTCGACATTATCGTAAGGACTATAGGACTTCATATAAAAATAGTCATCCCTCGTACGCGGGTCGCCCCATTCATCCCATTCTAATGTAGTAAGTGGAATTGTTTCATCGAGCATCGTTGTAACGACATCGACAAACGGTACTGCCGGCACAATGACTTTGAACAAATTGCCTGCCATATTAGCAACCGCACCAACCAACATCCCACCAGCACTGCCGCCAACCGCAGCCAATTGACCTGGTGTTGTATACCCTTCATTAATTAAATAATTAGCGACTGCAACAAAGTCAGTAAATGTATTACGCTTTTGCTGCATTTTTCCGTCCTCATACCAATGTCGACCCATCTCAGAGCCACCACGGACTTGAGCAGTCACAAATACAACTCCTTGATTTAACACCGGAAGTCGGTATGGGTTAAAATGAGGGTCTTCCGTGGCACCGTATGATCCGTATCCATCAAGAATCAACGGTGCTGTTCCAGAATCGAGTGCCCCTTCTCGGTAAACCACGGTCATCGGCACACTTACTCCATCGTCAGCTTTTGCCCACCACTGCGCTTGACGGTAATCGGAAGGATCGTAGTCCCCACTGACAGGTGCTACTTGTAGTTGATGCCTTTCACCTGTCTTTAAAGAGATGCTATAAGTTGTTTTCGGAGTAAGTAGCGATTGATAGTGAACGATCACTTCTTCTGCTTCATAGCTTTGTCCAGATTCGACCGAGACGGTGTAGAGAGGCTCATCCCACTCCAATTTAACTAATTCGCCGTCTTTCACATACCAAATTTGCGTTAAACCATTTTCGCGTCCATATAGAAACAAGCTATCACGAAACGGATACATAGCGAGAAGATAACGGTTTTCATTATAAGCAACAACATTTTCACGGAATTGTAAGTTGTCTAAGGGACATCGCAGCAGTTGGAAATTCACCGCGCCTTCATTAGTCAAAATCAGCAAGTCATCTCCCCAGTGCTCCACATCATATTCAATTCCTTTGCGGCGAGCATCAATTAGTTGAATTCCAGATTGAGGATCATGGGCATCAATCATGTGCATTTCAGTCGTGGTTTTTGAACGTGTTTCTACAAAAATAAATTTCCCACTTTGTGATTTGAAAATATGTAACACAAACGTAGTGTCTACTTCTTCGTAAATAAGTTCATCTTGATCAATATTCGTCCCCAATTGATGACGCCATAGACGATAAGGGCGCTGTTGTTCATCAACGGTTACGTAAAAGATATATTGTCCATCATAACTCCACTCCATACTACCAAATAAATAAACGTTCGGAATCGTGTCTGCTAAGTGTTCACCCGTTTCGAGATTTTTAATTTTAAGGGTGTAACGATCGGAACCGTCTCGATTTTCTAAGTATGCAAGCAAACGATGGTCAGCGCTTACCCGTTGAATCGTAACATTTAGATAGTCACTCGTTTCCGCTAACTCGTTCACATCGAGAGTCACTTCTTCAGAAGCATCCGCTAACTGCTCGCGACTTGCCGCTTTTTTACGTGCATGCATAGAATACTGCAGGTCTTTATCAATTCTCGAGTAATAAAAAAAGTTACCATGTTGAACAGGTGCCTCAGATTCAGAGTCAGGAACACGTTCGATCATTCGCTCATAAATTTTATCGGTTTGTGTTTTAAGCGGGGTCATGACCTCGTCAAAATAACGGTTCTCTGCTTCAAGATAATCAATAACGTCCGGATTGTTCCGGTCTCTCATCCAATAATAATCGTCTTCTCGCACATCTCCATGCAAATCATGAGGGTGGGGAATACGTTTTGCAATCGGTGGTTTCATATAAATCTCCTCTCTTTCTACCTATATATTTCGATAAATCATTTGGAAAAACCTTCTTATACAAAAATATTGATAACCAAAAATATGGTAAATATGATAGACTTGGATTACAAAAGGTGGATTTACTCTTAAAAGGAGCTGAACATAAATATGCCATTATCACAGGATGAAAAGTTGAACTTACTGGAAACGCTAGAAGATCGCTTTAATGTCAATCAACATCGCCATGAAAAGGTGGATTGGTTAGATGTTAAAACAATTCTTGAAGGTTCTGAAGAGAAGCTAGTTACGCTATCCAAGATGGAGGCGTCAGGTGGCGAGCCTGATGTTGTAACGTTAAATGGTTCAAAGGAAATTCTATTTATCGACTGTTCTAAAGAAAGTCCAAAAGGGCGTCGAAGTGTATGTTATGACAGAGAGGCTTTAGAATCCCGGAAGAAACATAAGCCAGAGAACAGCGCAGTAGATTTGGCAAATGAAATAGGTATCCAAATATTAGATGAGGAGCAGTATAGTTATCTACAACAAATAGAAGCGTTTGATTTAAAATCATCAAGCTGGATTCAAACTCCGAAACGAATCCGGGACCTAGGTGGCGCCCTATTTTGCGATCGTCGCTATGATACCGTATTTGTGTACCACAATGGGGCGGAGTCCTATTATAGTGCTAGAGGATTTCGGGGAATCCTGCATATTTAAGATTCTCAGATTTTAGGGGGATGCATTATGTTGTTTAACGAAGTATTCATGCACGTTTCATTATTAATTTTAGTGGTCATTGCAGTAGCTCTTGGTTTTATCTTCTTTATGTCTACATTTTTTAAGAACAAAAAACTCTCGTACCTTGTTTTAACTGGTCTTATTTTGGCTTCCATTTCACTGATAGCTAACGGATTTGAAATATCAGTTTTCATGGGAATTGGAGCTGGAATAATCTTTATTGCCTTAGGAATTGGTAGCTACATTACAATTAAAAATAAACAAGAAAGCGTGTAAGGTAGCATAGAATTAGTCTAATCTATTCATTTTATCTACCATTTCTTCAAAGCTTAACGGACCAATATGGGCTGGCATTTGTAAGATTCCTTCTGAGTTAATAAAATAAGTGGTTGGCAATGTCATGATTTGATACTCAGCAGTTACTATTCTTGAGGTGTCCAATAATATTGGAAAATTAACACCGTCAATTTCATTAATAAAGTTACTGATTTGATCTTGGTTTGTTTCTGTGGTAACTGCATATACCTCTACAGGTTCGTCCGAATAGTAATTCATAAACTTCACCATATCTGGCATTTCATCTCTGCATGGTTCACACCAAGTTGCCCAGAAATTAAGCATGATTTTATTCCCTCGCAAATCAGATAGTTTTACTTTATCTCCATTTAAGCTTGTTAACTCAAAATTAGGCACAGCTTCGCCTACTTCCACACCACTTAAGTCAATATCAACGTCATCAGGTAGTACATAGATATGGTCAGAATCAGAAGTGTCCCTATCATCTAATTGTTGAAAGATAAGTAAAATTATTAAAGTCGAAAGTGTTCCGATTGCTATTATAGTCTTAAGTTTCATTTTACAACCACCTCAATATAGAGAACGCTTAATAATAAACAATGAATTTCTACCTCTCATACTTGTTCATTTAAAATAGATGATGACGTACTCATTTTACCAAATAAAAGGATATTTGTGTGAAATATAGAATAGGGTTTATAAAGGGGGAATTTGATGAATCATGGAAACTATGACTCGCAGCGTACGATGGTGGAAGCAGAATCAAGAAAGATGGATGCAGATTACAGAGCCCAGAAAAGCTTTCTTAATGACGAAGATGTTTCATTTGGTGCATGGCTTGGGATTCTACTTTTAATCGCTATTCCATTTATAAATATCATTTTCTTAATCGCACTTGCAACAGGAGAGCGAAATGAGAGCTTGAAGAACTTTGCGAAAGCAGCACTGCTTATTATCGTAGTAGGGTTTATTTTAGCAACTATATACAATATGGTTACATTATAGCTAATTAAATTATCATTTATTAGGAAAAGTAGGAGGCTCCTTATTGTATAAACATAAATCAAACATTCGACAATCGTTAGCATCTGCTGAGTCTAAAAGAATTGAATCCGAACGTAACCATAATGGTAGCGGTGGGTTTCGAATTAACGAACAAGTATCCTTTGGGGGATGGGTTTTTATTCTGTTCCTCCTTGTCATTCCAATTGTAAATATCATTGCGTTAATCGTTCTAGCTGTGGATGAGAAAAATGAAAGCTTGAAAAATTTTGCGAGAGCCATGCTTGTAATGATTTTGATTGGCGGGATGGGTGTATGGTTTTACAATGCTATCGTGTAACAAGCTATAGTGAATAGAAGTTACGTAAAATCAAAAAAATTTCTATTTTACACCATGATAAAAGGAGTTAATACATTTTCATGTTATCCAAATCAAAATTACAGCGCGTTACATCTTACATACTCACTAAACTTGCAGGTTCGGGTTTTCTTTTCTTACTTATAATTATTTTTAGTTTATCTTCTCAGAATTTTGGTTTCTATGAGCTATCTAAAACTTTAGAAGAACCATTCATGTATTTCCTGTTTTACGGTTATGCTATTTTTGCTTCTCTTATAATTGATTTGATTTTAGTAAATGCCCCAAAGGAGTTATATTCTTTCAGAGCTATTTTGTATCCTATTTTTGGATTTCTCTTTTTCCTTGTTCATTCCTTTCATTATTGGGCTTTTTTATTGGGAGCAATAGGGGCTACCATAGCACTTATTTATTGGATGGCTACATATTTTGCTGAAAAATATAGCTTCTTTAAATGGGGATTTTCTATTGGAATTCCTTTGTTTATATTGATAATAATAGTAGTTGATCACACTCAAATTGAAAATCTACAAGAAACGAAGGGTGATCAAAGCTACCATGCGAGTGTCGATTATTTTAATGGAGAGCTTTCTATCCCAATAGATATTGAAGACAGCGAAGCTTTTTTATTTACTTATAAGGTAGAAGCAGAAGCAAATAACCACGGTTTTAGTATTGAATACGATGGCAGCTATATTCCTCCTGTACATAAAATAGAAGAGGATGTGTATAAAGTGGAAACGGAAGAGGATGGAACATATCACTTCGTTTTTACCGGTACTAATTTTGAAGGTGAACTCCTTTTAAAATGGGTCTTAATGGAAGAGTGATACCCCTGAAAAGGGTATAAGGACCATCTGGAACAATGATTAATCAGTAAGGAGGGCACGTCATGGACTACACAGAGGCTTTTGAAACGAAATGGATAAGGTACACGTTCAATATCATGCTCGCAATTCTAATAGTAATAGCATTTTATTTCTTAGACCAAGGTAATGATCAGTTAGGTTTGATTCTAATTTTGATTATTATGATGAAAACTTTTCGTCAAATAGTAAAAGGGGTTAAGGATAAAAAGAAGTATAGTTTGATATTTGAAGTGTTGTTCTTCGCTTTTTGTTTAGTATTCTTAATTTGGGCGGTAATCATAGATTTATAGTTGGTTGATAAATTACACTAGGTTTAGTGAAATTTCTTCTTAGCCTTGTAAGTATCCATTTAATCTTCAAAAGGCACATATTCCATAGGTTCTGAACAATGTTCGTATCCATTTCTACGATAATAATCAATTGACTCGTCACTCGGCCACACGAATACAAACTCATATTGTTGTTGATCAACCCAGCTGTGGATTGCCTGTAAAACCTTACTACCAATACCTTTCTTTCGGTAGGATGGGAGGGTATATGTATTGGTTAGGTAAGCGAATGGACGTGTGACTCTACCTGGTCTTGGGACTTTATGAATTAATTCGATATAAATATGCGAAATAATCACGCCATCTTCTTCAGCTACCCAAATAAACCATGTATCTTGATTAATCGCATGCACTAGAAAAGCGTGACATTCTTTTTCAAACTCTTCATAAGAAGCCTTTCTCTTACTCTCATCATATTCAATCGTAAAATCCCATCTCATTTTAATTAGTTGTTTCAAATCTTTCATTTCAGCAAGTCTGATATTCACATTATCATTTCCTTTCGAGGGTTCATATAGTTTATTTAGAAGTAATTCGTAAAAAATAGCCATCTGGGTCAGCTATTTTAAATCCTCTCATATCCCATGGGTAAGTCTCTACCTCCACTTCAACCGGATAATGATTATCAATACATCTTCTGTAAACTTTTTCTAACTGATCTACGACGATAATCAATTCAAACCCATTTCCTTTCACATTGCTTTTAGCCTTATTGTTAAAATAATGATCGTCCTCCAATACAGCTTCTGAGGTGATTAACAAAGAAAAGCAATCATAATTAAATCGTCCACATTTCTCATTCCTACCTTGCATTTCTAATCCAATGATATTTTCATAGAATGATAATGATTGTTCTATATCTTTAACATACAATTCTACTCTGAACAGCACACTCATAGCTATCTACCCCCTTTAATTACTCTTTTTTTCTACATACTTCAATCGTTTCTTACCGGCATTTCGCAAGTTACGTGATTGTTGATTAGAACTTCCAAACCTTTCGGAAAAAGCATTTACTAGAACGATTAACGTGAAAGCCAATATAAAAAAACCTATTAGCAACCATAGCAAAATATCCAATCCAATCACCCCCATACAAAATGAATTGATTACTTGTTTAAAATTTACAAATGAATTAATTATGATAATCTAAACTTACCAAAGAATTTAGTAACAATTCAAGTAATTGTAAATTATTAAAAAATTGTAAAAGGAAGATGTAGGGTGCAGGTTAGGAAAGCTAAGCATGAAGAGGTCGATCTTCTAAGTGAAATCGCTATGAAATCAAAAGCTTATTGGGGCTATTCTAAAGACTTTCTTCATAAGTGTAATGACGAATTAACTGTCACGAAAGATTCTATAGATCATAACTTTGTTTATGTCATAGAGAAAGATCGTAAACTTATAGGCTTTTATAATCTTTCTATTAATCAAAAAGAGTTGGATGCTCTTTTTATCGCTCCAGATTTCATAGGTAAAGGGGTAGGAAGAGTCTTATGGAGTGACTTAATAGAAAAAGCAAAAGAATCAAATTTGAAAGATTTCACTATAGAAAGTGATCCGGAAGCTGCAGGATTTTATGTAAAAATGGGAGCGGAAAAAATAGGCTATACTAACTCTACCGTATTCCCAGGTCGTTCACTTCCGGTATTTAAAATGAAAATTATCTAGATTTATGAAGTACATAAAAAAGGAGTTATAAAAATGGATCAAATGCTAAAAAGAATAAAAAAACTGTCTGAATTAGAACCAAAAACATTACAAGAAATGTCGTTGAAAATTTCAGAAGAAGCCGGTGAAGTCTCTCAAGCAGTATTATCGTATACGAATGCAAGTGGAAGTATGTATAAACAACTAGAAAGCAGTGATGTGAAGGAAGAATGTATAGATTTGGTTTTAGTATCACTGGCACTATTTTATAAATTAAGCGGTGACGACGTTGAATTGGATCAATTTATAAATAAGAAGCTTGAAAAATGGGAAGACCATATGAATTCATAAATTAATTTAGTTGATGGGGTGGTTTTATGAAACAGAAATTAACGAATCGTATTTCGGAAGTAGCTAATAATATACAATTCTCTGGGACTGTGCTAGTAACGAGAAATGACGATGTAGAGCTTGAAACAAGCTATGGCTATGCAAATCGTTCAGAACAAATCGCAAACAATAATCAGACTCGCTTCGGGATTGCTTCTGGGTGTAAGTTATTTACGGCAATTGCTATTTGTCAGTTAGTTGAAAGTGGGGAAATATCCTTTGAAACGAAACTTAGTGATTGTTTGAAGTTTAACTTTCCACAATTTGATCGATCTATAACTATTCATCATTTGCTAACTCATACATCAGGGATTCCAGATTATTTTGATGAAGAAGAGATGGACGATTTCGAAGAATTGTGGGTAGAGCAACCTATGTATTTACTCAGGAATTTAGAAGACTTCTTACCTTTATTTCAACAGAAAGCAATGAAGTATAAAATGGGGGAACGTTTTCATTATAATAATGCTGGATATATTCTGCTAGGATTAATAGTTGAACATATTAGTGGTATGAAATTTGATGCTTACATCAAGCAACATGTTTTCGGTAAGGCTGCTATGAACTCCTCTGGTTACTTTGAATTTGATGCCTTACCTAAAGATACAGCGATTGGATATATTGATTTTGATGATGGAGATTGGAAAACAAATATCTATTCTCTTCCTGTAAAAGGAGGATCTGATGGTGGCGCCTTCACAAATACACGTGATATGAATCAACTGTGGAACGCATTATTTAACCACAAGCTTTTAAATGAAACATATACAGAAAAACTTTTGACTAAACATACTGAAACCGATGAAGATGATCAATTTTATGGCTATGGTATTTGGATCGAACAGGAGGAAGAGACGATAACTAAATACCATGTGATGGGTTACGATCCTGGTGTTAGTTTCCATTCTGCCTATTATCCTAACCAAGAAAAAATAGTTACCGTATGTTCCAACCAATCAGAAGGTGCGTATGATATTTTTCTAGAAATTGAAAAGAGTAATGTGGAATAGCTCTACCTAATTCAAGTACAGACATAAAAGTTTCACGGAAATCTTTAAAAACGGTTTTAAAATTTCTTATAAAAAGGAATAACAAGAGTAGACTTTAAATTATAAGGAGGTCTACTAATATGAGTAAAGTAGCAATTATTACAGGTGCAGGAAGTGGCTTAGGACAGTCTACCGCAAAAAAACTTGCGGAAAAAGGTGTCCATATAGTCGTTGTCGATATTGATGAAGAGGGTGGACAGGAAACGGTTAATTTAGTGAAGCAAGCAGGTGCAGATGCATTCTTTGTTAAAGCTGATGTTTCCAAAGCTGATGAGGTGAAGAATTACGTTGATCAGACGGTTGAGAAGTATGGAACGATTGACTATTTCTTTAATAACGCAGGAATTTCCGGAAGCGGTAAAATGTTTTTAGAAACTGATGTAGATGAAATTAATAAAATCGTTGAAATTAATATGCTAGGTGCACTTTACGGAATGCAGTACGTTGCTGATGTGATGGTGAAAAATGGTGGTGGAGCGATTGTTAATATGGCATCCAGTGCAGGTGTAATGGGACAAGCAACCGTTGTAACTTATTCAGCTACAAAACATGGCGTTGTCGGTATGACAAAAAGCATGGTTGCAGAGTATGCGAAAGACGGGCTGCGTGTAAATGCGATTGCACCTGGGCCAACAGAGACTCCAATGGTTAAGAAATATTTTGAGGATAATCCAGAAATGAAAGAGAGTTCTGAACAAGGAATCCCTCAGAAACGATTAGGAACACCGGAAGAAGTGGCTGAACTGGTTACGTTCTTACTCACATCAGATGCTCACTATATCAATGGCGATGTCATTCGCATTGATGGTGGATTTACGAGTACGAAATAGAAAATGTATCTAAGAATTAAATGAAATAAGTAGCTTAGTAAAAGGGACAATACGTCTCTTATACTAAGCTACTTTTTGTTTGGTTACATTTTTAAATCATGTTTTTCTTCTAGGAATATTTTGTTATAATCTACCTAATTATTGGATTTACCTAGAAAAATGCAACAAACTAGAGGTGAGAGAATGGAACAAAGAGAAGCCTTTGAAACAAAAGGGGCTCAGTACATATATAAAGCAATTATCGTAATTTTTGTATTGGTTGGAGCTTATTTTGTAGGGCAAGACACACTTCATTCAGATACGTATGTAACTATTGTTGCTATATTAATTATAATGTTGATTATAATTAAACGTTTGTAAAAATCGATTAAAAATCGTGAAAAGGATAATATTATATCCAGTATATTATTTTTGCTGGTAGGTGTTTGGTTTATTTATACCTTTTTAGTATTAATCTTTGAATATTAGTTCTCTGAAATTATGCAAATAAGGAAGTAAGATAGCAGTTAATAATCCCTAAATAAAAAAACACCCCAAAAGCTTAAGTCTAACTTGAACTCTACTTTTGGGGTGTTTCATTACTATTCAATTTTTCTATTCAGTTGTAAGTTCTTTTTAGTATGATTTAGCGCCTAAGTACTTAGGTGCCCAATAAGAGTTATTCATATCACCGATCGTAACTCCATTGGAACCAGCATGAACGAATTCACCATTACCTAAGTAAATTCCCGCATGAGATGGACCTGCAGTGTATGTTTCGAAAAATACAATGTCTCCGCGTGAAGGAGTTCCTGCATCATTTCCTCCAGCCCAGATTCCGCTCACGGTACGAGGAAGGTCGATTCCTTCTTGGTTAAATACATAATTTAAAAATCCGCTACAATCAAATCCAGCAGGTGAAGTTCCACCCCATGCATATGGCGCACCGATATGCTGCATTGCTTCATCAATTAATGATTCTGCGCTAGATGTTGTTGTTTCGTCCGGAGAAGAGTTGTCTGGTTGTGAAGAGGATTCATCTGCATCTTCATTCACGGTTAAACTCTGTCCGACTATAATCAAATTACTAGAAAGGTTGTTTAACGTTTTCAAACTAGAAACGGTAGTGCCATAATCACTAGCTAATTGGGAAAGTGTATCTCCTGATTGAACTGTGTGAGTACTAGTTTGTATGTCGGTATTTTCTTCTTCAACGTTTGAATCGTTGCTACCATTACCGCTTAATGTAAGTGATTGACCTGGATAGATTAAATGATTAGATAAATCATTTAATGACATAATACTAGATACTGATGTGTTATTGTCACTTGCAATTCCAGAAAGCGTGTCTCCTGATTGCACGGTATGTACTGCTGCGTCTGAATTTGTATTGGAAGTTGAATTATTGCTAGTAGACCCTTCGCTTACTGTAATGGTTTGTCCAGGATGAATAATGTTACTAGATAGGTTATTAAATGATTTTAACTCCTGAACGGATGCATCGAAATCTTGAGAAATCTTCCATAAGCTATCGCCTGATTCAACTGTGTAAGACTCATCTGCATGAGCGTATGTTTGACCTGCGACAACTAATCCTGTTGTAAGTGCCAATGTTGTAATTGTCTTTTTAATGATGACGCCCTCCTTGTATTTATACAATGTGTTTTGTGCGATAAATGAATTCTATAAGAGAATAGTAGATATGAAAAGGGCCTATTTTATGCGAAAAAATTCAAAAAATCCCGCAGCCATGGTATGCCATAGGTTGCGGGATGACTTGCGACCATTTAATCATTTTGAGGGTATAAGTCATTCGCCCTGCGTAGTATGACGTTCTGTTACGTAATTGAAATGTTCTTGTAATCTAGTTAGCTAATTTTATAATGTGCAACCTCAATCTTACAAAAGGAGCTCTAAATTAGCTCATTCATAAAAACACCCATTCCACATTAGAACGGGTGTACATAAGCAATCTATCTAAATAAACTTAAAAATCGATCCCAAATACTTTCATCATCATCTTCAACTTCGTCATCTTCATCATCCTCATCATGAGTGATTTTTTCCGTTTGGATGACGAATTGAACAGTACGAATTTTTTCGTTGTCTTCCGAAGTAAAGGAAACGGGTTCAAAATCGGAATGGTCAAATTCGTCCATCATTTCGTCGATTTCTGACTGCATTTGTTCTGGTAAATCACTTGTTTCTGAAGCTAATTCACCTGTGCCATCTTCCAGTTCGTTTACTCCAATCATAAATTCGTGAACGCCATCTGCCAAATCGCCAACCCCATTATGAAGTTCATCATAGGAGTAAGCCAATTGATTTACACCATCCGTATAATCAATTAATCCAGCATGAAATCCGGCATATTCATCTGTTAAACTAGCTATTCCAGATTGTAATTCACCTAAACCTCCGCCATCCATTTGTTCCATGTTGTTATTTAATTCATTTGCCATTCTATCTAAATTATAAGCAATGTTTTCAATGGAGTCGTTCATTTCATTTAAAGTTGGTTCGACAGCAGTAAAGGCATCACGAACTGCATAGTAAGTGCCACGAGCGTTTAAACTAGCTTCATAGGATGCAACTAGCTGATCTAAGACGTCCGCATCTGCTTCTGTATTGTAAAGTGCTTGAATCTCTTCTTCACTTATTTCATTATTTGGAATGGTAGCCATTGTTTCGTCAAGTGCTCCAAAAGCTTCTTGATAGTTTATCCGTAACGTTTCTAGTCCATCAGCTACTCCATATAATCCTCCACTCATTTCTCGAAGGCCATCTTCTAATTCTCTCAGTTCACTTAGGTCCGTATCACCTGTTTCAGCTAGATTTTGATTGATTTGTTGAAGTGCTGTTTGAATAGATTGAGAACCAGAAACAAGGTCACTTGAGCTACCTTCCAGTTCATACGCACCGTTTAAGAAAGCAGCAGATCCATCTTGTAATTCAACCACACCATCATTCAATTCACTAATCCCACCTTGAAGATCGCTTACGCCGTCATGAACATCCGCTATACCATCAGATAACGAGCCGAGTTCATCGACCATCTCATCCGTTTCCGGCGAATCGACAGACATATTATTTGGAATGGCTGAAATTTCAAAGCCTCCAAATTCGAAATCTGTCGCATTTGCTTCCACCGAAAAGTCCCCATCTTCTTCAGGCAAAACGGTAAAAGTAACTTGTTGATCTTGACCCGCACTAGCGACAGTCCCATCTGCAGCTTCCACTTGACGAAAAATATCTGACTCTAGCGTCATAGATATTTGTAAGAGATAATTTTCGTAGAAAGGAAGAGTGTCTTCTTCAAGACCTTCTGTTTCAATTGCGATTGTCACCTGTCCGTCTTGACCAAGCATCTCTTCCGGTTCCATTTCTTCACCATCTAAAAAGTAATTAATATTAAATGACCACGGCAAGGCTTGCTCATCAACATCCCCTTGGTAATAGAACGGTTCAGAATCGGTAGCAGTGAACGTTACCTGTCCGTCATCATTTTCCATATCTTCTAGATTGGTTAAGTTATGCACCTCAGCGTAAGTACCACTATCAGTGAGTTGGCCAGGTTCTGTAACATCGAATTGATTGATTACATATAGAGATTGCTGCGTTCCAGAAGCGGATAAATTGGAATATATCACTTCATGCTTCGCCTCATAACTACCTTCTGAATCCGTATCCTCCTGCTCGGTATCTTCTGTATCAGCAACACTCGCAGGGCCTGCTGTCGTGGTAAACACCAATAACCCAATTAATCCAAAGCTAATTAACCGTTTAAATGTCATTTATCATTTCTCCTTGTGAAAATTTGATTTCCATGTGGTTTTACCAATTAATTTATCGAATACAAGTAATAGTGCCGGTAGTAAAAAGACCACCATAATAAAGGCTAACAGTGCCCCGCGTCCTAATAATAAACCGACCGAGCCGACAATTGGATTCGATGAGGTAATCCATAGAATGAACCCGACACTTGATAAAATCGATGCGGAAACAAATATGGCAAAGATTTTTTCATTAATTGTTTTCACAATAGCTTCTCTTGCGGACATCGATTGTCTATATTTCATATAGTTCTCCGTGAATAAAATACCATAGTCGACAGTGGCTGCTAATTGCACGGTGCTGACGACAAGATAACCGACGAACACAAGTGTAGAGTCCATAAAGTATGGTACAGACAAGTTAAACCATACCGCAGACTGAATCGTGATTAATAGAATGACAGGCATTAAAAGAGAGCGGAAAGTTACAAACAATACCATGGCAATCCCAATTACCGTTAACCAATTGACCACAGTGTTATCGCGCTCTACAGTGTCTTTAATGTCAAAGAGTGTGACACTTTCACCAAGTACTGCAGTTTCTTCCCCGTAAAATTGTTCTGATGTATCTCTAACCTCTTCCACAAGAGAGAATGCACGGTCGCCTTCACTGCCCGTATTGGTGTAAAGCGTAATTCTTGCAAATTCCTCACTGTAAAAAGCAGAAGTTTGTTCTTCTCCTAAATAACCTGGTGGGATCGCTGTGTCGACCATGTTTACATAGGCGATTGCACTTGAAACATCATTTAAGGATTCTAGTTCTTCCACTAATGCCTCTTCATTGGCAACATCACCTCGAGGTACAAGTACCACCATGGGGGTGTTCTGCCCAAAGGTTTCATCAATTAAAGCTTCATCTCCACCGAGACGAGAATCTTCCGGTTGATCTCCCATCCCGTAAATAAAGGAAGTTTGACCTTGCCCTAAGAAAGCAGGAACAAGCAATAATCCCACTATGATTAATGCTGGAATTCGGAACTTCAGCACGTTAGGCCCTAACTTCTTGAAAGAAGGCATGAATGGACGGTGCTGTGTTTTATCAATCCATTTATAAAACATCAATGTCAGTGCAGGTAAAAAGATAATGACGCTGATATAACTAAATACAATTCCTTTTACGAGATTGAATCCTAAATCAGCACCTATCTCGAAATTCATAAACGTAAGTGCGATAAATCCGAAAAAGGTAGTAGTCGCACTAGCAGTAATTGCCGGAAAAGACCGTTTCATCGCAAGTTTCATCGCCTCTGTTGGATCTGCTACACGCCTTCTATATTCGGCAAAACTATGTAGCAAGAAAATCGCATAATCGAGAGAAACGGCGAGCTGCAGAATCGGTGCCACCGACTGCGTTACGAAAGAAATTTCTCCAGTGAAAATATTTGTTCCTAAATTAATAACTACCGAAACACCAATTGCAGTTAAGAAAAAGACAGGTTCCACCCATGAATTAGTAGAAAAGATTAAAATGATAATAATAATCGGAACTAACAGCATGGCAGCATACATGGATTCAGAACTCGCCATTCGTTGAGACTCTGCCGTTTCTGCAACTTCACCACCAACTGCATTGTCTTCCCCAATCAGTTCGTATATTTCATCCGTTGCGGATACCTCATAACCTTCCTCAATAAAAGCGGTGATCAAGGCATCCTTCTCTGAGTAATATTGATCAAGAAGATCATCATCCATCATGGCAATAGGAGTTTTTAAGTCAGCAGTATCATCTAACCATGTAACACTCGTGACACCTTCCACCGCAGCGATATTTTGTTTATAATCCAAAGCTTCTGGGACCGAAACGTCTTGGATAAGAATTTGCGTGTTCTCAACTGGTTCATCAAATGATTCCTCCATAAGATCGACAGCTTCCATCGAAGGGGAATCGTCTGGTAAATAATCCATCATATTGTGATTGACAGATACGAACAACGTCGCAACGGAACTTATCAAAGCTACAAGGATAAATATCCAAACGACAGGTTTTTTATGTTTAATAATTTTATCTGTAAATGAACTCATACTCCATCTCCTACTTGCAAAATAAAAGGGTACACTTTAGCATTATATGGACACAGTGTTGGATATTCAACAAACAGTATAATTGATTTTGTACGTTGCCCAACATTTTATAATCATATGTTGGTTATCCACAGAATTGTCATAAAGGAGACAGTCTTATGAGTGAAAAATTGGATCGCCGAAAGAAGTACACAAGGATGATATTAAAAGAAACATTAATTGAATTACTATACAAGAAGTCGATTTCATCCATTACAGTAAAAGAGCTATGTGAACAAGCAGACATTAATCGATCTACCTTTTATACACACTACCAAGATCACTATGACCTATTAAATAAAATAGAAGATGAGCTTGCGAATGATCTAAGTAGTTACCTGCAACGTTATAACTTTTCAGAGCAAGAGGAATCGGTGAAGATGACGCAAAAACTAGTAGAATATGTACAAGAAAACCAGAAGATATTTAATACGTTATTAAATCATAATGCAGACCCAGCCTTCGAAAAACGCATGAGTGATATTGCGCGCCAATTCTTAATGTCTAACTGGGAGAAAGTGAATCACACGAATAGCGCCCAATCGAGCTATTTAAGTACATTTACAATAAGTGGCGCAATCCATGTAATTAAAGAATGGCTAGAAAATGATCAAAAAGAACCTCCAAGTGAGTTGGCGGAATTAATTTATCGTCTTTCCACAGGAGCACTTTATACTCAAGAGAAGTAATTAGCTTTGTTATGGTAAACTTATAAAAAAAGGAGAGATTTTGATGGAAGCGAATAGAAAATGGATGGCACTTCCAAAGGACATTAGAAACAGATTGAAAGATAACGTGTTTTGTGGTAATTGTTCAGGAGCAACGACGATTGTTAACTTTATTGTGGAAGAAAATGAAGCGGGGATTATACTTCAGGGTGAGTGTAAACATTGTGGTAAGCGTGTTGCTCGGGTGGTTGAAATGGATTCCTAGCATGCAAATTGTTCCTTAATATTCCTTATTCTTACCCCAACACATTGCGCTCTGTGTAGAAAACCCTTAAAATGTAAATAACTGAAGACGACAAGAATTTACAGATTGGGGTGACAGGGATGAAGTTAAATGTAGAACAACGTAAAATTGTGGAATTGGAGCCTAATGGCCATATGATGGTGAAAGGCGTTGCGGGTTCTGGAAAAACGACTGTTTCAATAAGAAGAATCCCATTTTTACATCAAAATTACTGTCATGAAAACGATGACCGAATTTTACTCGTTACATATAATAAAACGCTTTTAAGTTATATCAAACATCAATATGAAAAGCTTCAAGAAGAGGAACAGGACCTATTAGAAAATTTGTTTCAAACAAATGCAGAAGTACAAATCTCAACTATCGATAAATTAATGTTTTATTATTTTATGAAATACCAAAAACGCCACCAATCGAATTTGGAACTGGCCTCACAGACACAAGAACGCCAAGTGCTAAACAGAGTGATTCATTATTTGAAAGAACAATACCAAGATATTAAAATTATCTCTCCTAAATATACCAACTTCTTACTAGATGAAGTAAGCTGGATCAATGCATGTCAGATAGAAACAGAAGAGGAATACCAGACGATTGATCGTGTGGGACGCGCAACTGGTGGCGAAAATTCCCCACAAAAACTATTGAAAAATTCAACGGTTCGTGCGGCAATATTTCATTTAATGGATGTATTTAATCAAGCGCTTGCAAAAGAAGGCTTCATTACTTTCAAAAAAGCGAACCTCTTAGCTTTAAAAGAAGCCCAACAAGTTAATCATGGGAAGTTCACACATATTATTATAGATGAAAGCCAGGATCTCACGAAGGTTCAACTAGAATTTTTAAAACATGTCTATCAAGGAAAAACTCATTCTTCGATTATGTTTGTGGCAGATAATACGCAAAGTATATACTCCCAGTCATGGTTAGGGAAAGGGAGACCATATACCTCTATCGGCTATGATATGAGTGGGAAATCTCGTACATTAAGTAAAAATTACCGGACAACGACGGAAATTTCAGAAGCGGCTTATCAATTGATTGAACATGACGAAACCATTCAATCAAATGTGGATTTCGTTAAGCCTTCTTTGATTGACCGTTCTGGACCGAAACCAATCTACCGTTTTTTCTTAAAATCAGAAGATCAAATGAACTATTACGTACAAGAAATTAAATCGTTGCAAGCAGATTATCGTTTATCTGATATATGTATTGTGGCTAGAGAAAAACGATCACTAGAAGATCTTAGTTTAGGACTAAATCGAGCTGGAATTGCTAATGAAGAGTTGAATACGAGCAATCCAAATTTCGATTCGGAAAAAGTGAAACTAGTGACCATGCATTCTATTAAGGGGTTAGAGTTTAAAGTTATCTTGCTTGTTGATTTGAATGATGGCATTCTTCCTAATGATCAGTTATATGACTTTGATGAAGAGAAAACAATGGATACGGAAGAAAGAAAGCTGTTATATGTTGGAATGACCCGTGCCAATGAGTTGTTATATATGTCATCTGTACGAAAACCATCAAAATTTATTAAGGATTTGGATTTTGATCACTTGCGCATGCAACGTGATTCGAAGATGAAGCCGTTTCAATCGATCGCTTTAAATGATTACATGAAGAAGGATGCAATTTTTGATCTTAATTCGAAAGAAGAAGCAGTAAGACAGTGGTTAACCAAACAACTTATCGCTACGTATGGGTATACAACGGATTTAATAGATTTTGAGTACCCTGTGCAACAATTTTCTAAGCGAGGGTATGTTGATGTAGTAGTTAGTATTTTTCATAATGGTGAAAAAGTGCCGTATATTTTTGCAGAAGTGAAACGTTTCGGTGATGGGATAGAAGAAGCGACGGAGCAATTAAAATCATATATGAACACAAATGACACAGTGAGGTATGGAGTAATTACAGATGGAATTGATCTACTTGTTACTGATCGTGATGACATCGTAAACGACATACCACCTTGCCAACCACATTTTTTACCAGAGACAAAATATAAGCAAACCTATATGAACATTAAAACGCAGCGAGCATATCAATACTTGACTGAAATCAATGATCCAAATCATGTAGAAATCAAGGATACGGAAGCAGAGATGACAATGGATTATAATGAATATTTATCTGTTCCAGTAGTTGGGAATGTGGCAGCGGGTATTCCATCAGAAGCAATCGAAGCCTTGGATCATATGATTGAGTTACCCAAAGATTGGACAGTTTCTGAACAAGATACATTTGCATTAACAGTTACAGGCGATAGCATGGTGAATGCCGGTATCGACCGTGGAGATACGGTGATAGTTAATCGGCAAAACACAGCCGAAAACCATGACATTGTTATCGCAGTCATTGATCAAGAAGCAACCATGAAACGATTAATGTTAATGGGTGGGTCAGTCTTACTTATTCCTGAAAATAGTGAATATGAGCCCATACACATGAATCATGAAGATGTCATGATCAATGGAAAGGTTATTGGCGTGTTGAAAAAGAGGTAATAAGTACAATCTCGATAATATTACTCGAGCCCATTTTCCAAAGGAGGATATGGACTCGAGCTTTATTTTTATTAGGAAATATAAGGAGTCAGCTCTATTCTTTTGGTTGCTACTGACTCCACGAATTTTTCGTTATGATCAATACCAATCATCGTCGGTTGGTATGTGTTTAGAGCTTGAATCAATTGATCGATCACCATGAAATCAAGATTATTTGTGACTTCATCCCAGACAAATAATTCATTTTTATTTATTAGTGCGTGGGCTAGGAGGATTTTCTTTTGTTCACCGGCACTCCAACTAGGTTGACTTTGATTTGTAAATCGTGAGCGATGCATCCCAAGTTGATGTAGTAGGTACCAGAAGCCCTCCTTTTCTTCATTTGTAAGATTAAAGAGAAAAGAAGTATAGTCAAATTCAGTTAACATGGATTGTTTTAAAGATGATATATGGTGTGGTAGTCGAACATCATACTCTCCTATTGTTTCAAAAGATTTATTTCCAAGAATATATTCTAATAATGTTGTTTTACCAACACCATTTTTTCCTTCAATAAAAAGACGTTCACCAGGTTGAACATCTATGGTGATTGGAACAAAAAGAGGTTGATTATCTTTCAATATTGTGAAGTCTCTTAAAGATAAGATCTGTTTGACTGGTTGGGTTACATTTATTTTTAGTGCAGTTTCTTCTTCGGTATTGTGTATAAGATTCTTCTTCTCCTCAATCATTTCATCTGTTCTTTTTTTAATTGCTTTTGATCGCTTCATTTGTTTTGCAGCTAGACGTCTTTCGGAAGAATCCTTCGTACTATTTTCTCTCTTATTTCCCCAGACATTTACTTGTCTTGACACATTGTTCAATCGCTTAACTTCAGATTTTAATTTATTGTTCTTTTCCTCTGCCGCACGATCAGCATTGTCTTTTTCTGTTCTCCATGTTTCAATATTTCCTTTTAATAAATCTATAGACTGCTTATTCATTGCGAGAACATGGTCGACAAAGGAATTCAAGAACTTCTCATCATGACTTACGACAATGAACCCATTTTTAGAATTTAAATAAGTACTCACGATATTTCTTCCGTGAATATCTAAGTTATTCGTAGGTTCGTCTATTAAGGGAAATGCGTTCTCATCTAAAAATAATTCAATTAATAAAACCTTTGTTTTTTCCCCACCACTCAAAGACTTATATGGCCGTTTTAAGATTTCAGTTGAAAAGTTCATTTTAGTAACTTCAACTTCTAGTTCCCAACTTTCCTTATGAGCGTTATTCTCAAGTAACAGATCTTGCACGTAGAAGTTTCCTTGTCTTTCACTTATTGTTTTCGGGAAGTACTTGAAGGTTAGTGGCGAATCGATATGACCGGCAAATACAACTTCATGTAATAAGCATTTTAAGAACGTAGTTTTACCTCTACCATTTCTACCGAGAAGTGCTAATTTCCAACGTTCATTTATATTTAAATTCACATCACTAAATATAGGTTCTACCATAGAATCATATTTAAAGGACAAGTTATTTATCATAATATTTTTGGTCACATAAAACTCTCCTCTCATAAAAACTAGTGAAAATAAAAAAACTACCTCATTTTCGTGAGATAGGAAAAAAGAGTACGTTTAAAATGGTAGTAATAGTTTAACTTCACCTGCTACAACACATTTTTAAACATATTCATTCAAATAATCCTAGCTCAGAAAATGAATCAAAAACATACTTAATTGACTTACCCAATAAACTACTTGGAAAGTGTTAAGAATGTGATTCTAATTTTCTTTAAAGTTAGGATTATTTAATCATTTTATTGTCATTCACCCTTCTATAGTTAAATTATAATTACCCTATATCAAACGGTTTTCTTTGTCAACTAAGCAATTATTACTTACAAAAGAATATTTCGCATTTATGCAGGAAGAATGAAGGTTTTAGTTGAAAATTGTATAAACAAATACTGGGAGGAACTTATATTAAAAGAGAAACCTATTTAAATAAGTTTGGAAAATATAAGTCCGGAAAATCATGTATCTATATAAATAAACTAGATGATATTGATCTAAATGTTTTGAGAAGCATGAATGAAACTTCTGTTGAGTATTTGGAGAATAAATATTAAAAAATCAAATGGGGGTAGCTTGTAAATGAAGCCTACAATTATGGTGGTGAATACATACCATTTCAATGCAGCTAATGACCTGATCAATGTAGAGCCAGCTAATATACTGTCTGACACAAAGCAGAAAGAACTATTGCAGGTTATTAATCAGTTAAAAGAATATAATCCAAGTAAGATTATTATTGAAGCACCTGCAAGTCGTTTCACACAAATATATAGTAACTTTTCATCTTATATACAAGGTGAGTACGACTTACAAAAAAATGAAAGCGAACAATTAGGTTTTCGCCTGGCTGAAGCTTGCGGACATAAGCAAGTTTATCCTGTTGATTGGAATGAAGATGTAGGTGTACCAGATTTCTTTGCGTGGGGACAACAAAATACCCCTGAGAAAATAGAAGAATTAACTTCTCTTTCTAATCAACTTTTTCCAACTGAGTTTAGTTCCTATAATATTAAAGATGCTTTAAAGTATTTGGATGGAATTTTCGATCAGAAAAATGCAGAAGTATATATGAAAATCGCTCAAATTGGGAATTCGAAGGAACCCGTTGGTATAAATTGGTTAGTTAAATATTGGCATTATCGTAATTTAATTATATGTAGAAATATAATACAGCTTATTGACCAGAAGCATGACCGGTTACTCGTTTTATATGGAGCTGGTCATGGTTATTTACTGAAGAAGTTATTGGAAGAGAGTGGCGAAGTTTATATGGAGAGAGTAACCAAGTACTTATCAAGCGACTAACTTATCATCGACTTGTGAATAGAGAAAGATTCTAAAAATAGAAAATAATGAAAAGGGAGTATGACATGAACTGGATCATCGATTATCAATGGGAAGTTTTTATTTTCATAGAAGTTTTATCACTTATTGCGTTATTATTATTTGGTTTTTTTAGGTATTACTTAGCTCGAAAAAGTACGAGTTTATTATTTATCTACTTATTTTTAGTGTTTTTAATTATAGAAGCTGCATTAGCAATGATCGTCTACCAACATACCGGTGAGATCTCCACCTTTCAAATCGTTATTGTCGTTTTCGTTATTTATGCTCTGACATTTGGGTTGAATGATTTTAAAAAGCTGGATCGTTGGATGCGTAAAAAAGTTGGGGAGTGGCGAAATATTGATTTACTTACCGAAAAAGATCGGATGATTTATGAAAGGCAAAAAGATCCGAAGCACATTGCTAAAGTAAATCGAATGAGTGCCATGATTCACCTTATTATATTCGTGATTGCACAAACGATCTTTTGGATGATGGGCACGGATAGTCTGGATGAAGCTATGAGTTATTTAACTGACCTTTCCTGGTTTGAATCGGGGGAGTATGAAGATTCGCCATATCCGAACGAAACGATCTATAGTATTGGAATGTTGTGGGCAGTTATTTTTGTGGTTGATTTTATTTACTCTTGGAGCTATACAATTTTTCCGAAAAGCTCATAATTGAAATGGAGTGAAAGTGATGATTCATAAAAGAAATACATTTCAAATAAAACCAGAATATATTAGTGAATTTAATTATTTATTCCACAAATATATTTACCCAGAATTTATTAAAAAAGGCGCGAAATTAATTGGGCGTTGGACGAACGAGGCGCAAGATGAGGTTGTAGAAATCTGGGAATTTAATAGTAAAGCGCACTATGAAAGTGTTAATTTTGAAATAGATCAAAATAAAGAAGAGTGTGAGAAATTAAATAGCTATGTAACGGAAAGTAAAGAAGACTTCCTAACAACAACTGTTCCCCAAGGAGGAAGCTATCACCCACCTAAACATATTATGTCTGTCAGCGGCTATATCACAAATGAGAAGGGGGAAGTTTTGCTTGTACGTAATTTTCATCGATCGAACACATTGGAAATACCAGGTGGTCAAGTGGAGGAAGGGGAGACATTAGAACAAGCGATTCACCGAGAAATTTTAGAAGAAACTGGTGTGGAAGTGAAGTTAATTGGAATCACTGGAATATATCAAAACATGTCTAGAGGAGTTACTTGTGTCGTTTTTAGAGGAGAATACTATTCCGGAACAATCAGAACGGCTGAAGATGAAACTTCCGAGGTTTTCTTTGCACAGTTAACGGAAGAAAACTTAAACGATTATATTACTCGAGAGCACTTTAGAAATCGGACTTTGGACGCGATGCACGCTAACTATTTACCATACGAAGCATTTTATTTAAGACCTTATGAGTTAATTACTAGATATGAAAGTCATGTAAAGAATGACTAAATCAGAGGTGTACATATGAACATTGAATTAATTGAGCCCGAAAAACATTATGATATAATTACTTCTTTTCGAAAAGATTCGTTTGAGGTCAGCTTTGGAAATGACGAATCATTTGATCCAGAGGATTATGTGAAATGGGTGGATTTAAAATCGAAGGAGTTTCCAGAGGGCTTTGTATTATTTTTCCAACACGGTGAGCCAGTTGGCCAAGTAGAGATGACGATCAAAACATATAGGGAGAAGTTAATTGGCTATATTCATTTGTTTTATATCATTCCACGCTTACGGGGAGAAGGACTAGGGGATCAGTTATATCAGTATGCATTACGCTATTTTAACAGTAAAGGTGTAAGCGAATTTCATTTGCGAGTCGCTCCTTCTAATCTTAGAGCAAGAGCATTTTATAAAAAGCTAAAAATGGAAGAGATCGGTTATGAACAAGAAGGTAAGGTAATTAGAATGAAAGGAAAAATAATCAATTAAATATTTTGAAAAATAGGTATTTATATACATTCCGTTATTGATATTTTAAGCTATATTAAAATTAATGAGAAAGAAAGTAGGATGAGCGAAATGTAGTATGAATGAAAGTTCGTCATTGTGAAATGATGAATAATAGAGTGGCTGGAAGATTTAATTTTTTAGCTTTATCATACTAACATTAAACTTGTCGGAGGTGACCCCCTTATTGAAGGGGAATAATTGGATATTATACTATTTATAAATTTACTTTTAGTAGCCATATTGATTTTATTAACTGCTTTTTTTGTTGGGGCAGAATTTGCGGTTGTGAAAGTTAGACTTTCTAGGTTAGATCAATTGATTGCAGAAGGAAATAAAAAGGCTGTAAAAGCTAAAAAAGTTGCAGAAAAGCTTGATTACTACTTATCTGCCTGTCAACTTGGTATTACGGTAACTGCATTAGGTCTTGGTTGGTTAGGAAAACCGACCGTGGAGAGGATTTTGTATCCTGTATTTGATAACTTAGAAATATCTCAAGCTTTAGCAGCTGTTGTCTCATTTGTGATTGCTTTTTCGATTGTTACATTTCTTCATGTAGTAATTGGTGAATTAGCTCCTAAGACATTGGCGATTCAATTTGCTGAAAAAGTTTCGTTATTACTCGCACCACCATTATATTGGTTCGGGAAAATTATGTTTCCTTTTATTTGGTCGTTGAACGGTTCTGCAAGAGTATTCCTGCGCTTATTCGGGGTGAAACCTTCTACGGAAGAGCAAGCTCATTCAGAAGAAGAACTTAAAATTATTCTTTCTCAAAGTTATCAGAGTGGAGAAATTAATCAATCCGAATTAGATTATATGGAACGGATTTTTACGTTTGATGAAAGAGAAGCCAAGGATGTCATGATTCCAAGGACGGAAATGATTACATTGACACCAGAGATGACGGAAGATGAAGTGATGAAAGTAATCAATCATTATCAGCATACAAGATATCCTGTAACAGAAAACGGCGATAAAGATAAAATTATCGGATATATAAATGTGAAAAAATTATTGATGGGCTATATCGGAAATCAAAAGGCTAAACTGATTGATTATATGCAATCTATTCCTTCGTTACCTGAACATACACGAATTCAACAAGTATTTATGAAAATGAAAAGTAGTCGTGTACATCTAATTCTTCTCCTAGATGAGTACGGAGGCACAGCAGGAATGATTACGATGGAAGACATTTTAGAGGAGATTGTTGGAGAAATCCAAGATGAATTCGACATGGATGAAGTGGAAGATATAAAAAAAGTCGATGAACAAACCTTTCACATCAACGGGAAAACGTTAATATCTGAAGTAGAAGAAAAGCTAGGAATTGAGTTTGAAGAGGAAGTTGATACGATCGGTGGCTGGGTTCAGATGCACCGAATAAATGAGGAATCTAACGCTGAACTTTTATCAAACGGAAACCGCTGGACGATTTTAGAAATGGATCATTTGCAGATCAAACGAGTTGCTGTTGAATTATCTGCGGAATAAAGGTAAATAGAAACCCTGCCAGCAGGGTTTCTATTTTTTATGGCTTTGCTACGTTTATACAACCTACAGAACCTTTGTATCTCTTAAGGTCTCTTTTAGGAAATTATCTAGTAATCGTTTACCCGTTGCCGTGCCTATAGACTCTGGGTGAAACTGCCAGCCCAAAACTGGATAACCTTGATGTTCGATCGCCATGAGTTCCCGGTCATCCATAGCAATTGCTACCTTTTTGAAGAAGGGAGGAAGACTTAATGAATCCACTACTAGTGAATGGTATCTCATTACTTCTAACGGTTGAGGAAGGTACTGAAAAGCTCCACTTCCTTGATGTCTAATGAGGGAACGTTTGCCGTGCATCAGTTTTGATGCTTTACTAACGGTTCCACCGAAAGCTTTAGCAATAATTTGATGTCCTAAGCAAATGCCTAGTATCGGGATTTTCTCATAATAGTGCTGAACAATTTCAATGGAATGCTGCGCTTCTTCAGGTCTTCCTGGGCCCGGAGAAAGCACAATCGCTTCAGGATTCATTTGGTTAATGTCTTCAAACGTAATATTGTCAGGCCTAACAACTTGCACATTCTTCCCAAGCTCTTGTAAATATTGTGATAAGTTATATGTGAATGAATCATAATGATCAATTAATAAAATCATTTATTGTACCTCCAATAAAGACTTTGCTTTTTGTAAAGTCTCCTCAAATTCATTCCTAGGAATGGAATCGTAAACGACACCAGCACCCGCCTGTACATGTGCAACTCCATCCTTAAGGACCATCGTTCTGATTGCCAGTGCGAGATCAAGGTTACCGTTTAAACCTAAGTAGCCGACAGCACCTGAATAAACTCCTCGTTTTGTCTGTTCCATTTCGTTGATTAATTGCATAGCTCTAATTTTTGGCGCTCCACTTACAGTACCTGCTGGGAGACATGCGATCAAAGCATCAATTGGCTGGCAGGACTCATCTAAAACACCTTTCACTTCAGAAACAATGTGCATAACCGTTCGATACCTTTCAATCAACATGTATTTGCTTAACTGGATCGATCCAGGGATGCTGATTCTCCCAAGATCATTCCTTCCTAAATCAACTAACATTTGGTGTTCTGCAATCTCTTTTTCATCTTCAAGTAATTCTTTAGCTAACATCTGATCTGCTGCTTCGTTTTCCCCCCTTTTCCTAGTCCCCGCAATTGGATTTGTCGTCACGTTTTTTCCATCTACTTTTATCAAACTTTCTGGGGAAGCACCAAGCACTACGTAATCCTCGAAATCAATATAGAACATATAAGGTGATGGATTTACTTTTCTTAATTTACGGTAAAATGAAAATGGGTCTCCTTTATAAGGGCTGCTTAATCTCTGGGATAAAACGACTTGAAAGATATCCCCTTCTTCAATATGATGACGTGCTTTATGAACTAATTGCTCGTAATCTTCAGGGCTCATATTTGATTGGTACTCCTTAGCATGAAACGGCTCACTTTTTTGAGGAGAATTTAGATAAGTTAACTGGTATTCCATTTCATTTAGAGCTTGTTCGTGGTCGACAGATTCATTCGTAATCCACTGATCTACCACCACGATATAAATCTTTTGCAATAAATGGTCATAGACAATCAACCTGTCGTAAAACAAAAAATGAATATCAGGCATTTCCAGTTCATCTCGCTCAGCTTCCTCTATTGGTTCAAAGCGTTTAGCTACATCATAGGCGAAATATCCAATTCCACCTGAAGGGAAAGGAAGTGGAAACTGTTCTTCCACGGTATGTTCTAAGTGTTGTTTTAACCAAGTGATAGGATCATCTTTGCGCTGCATGGTTTCTTCTGTTTTGAAATCATGCAATTTCATATGGGTACTGTCAGCTTTCATTTCAAAAAATGGATTCGAGCCGAGGAACGAAAATCGACCTGAGTTTTCATGCTTTAAGGAACTTTCAAGTAAAAATTTATGGGTACCCTCTATACTCATGAAAATGGAGATGGGTGTATGTTGATCGCCTTCTAATTCTCGGTACGAAATTTTAATATTTGTCATATGGAATTCCTCACTTCATTTATATTTTCTTCTTAAAAGAATCTGTTAAAAACACAACATTCATCTAACACAAAAAAACCTCTTCAAACACAAAGTTGTGCTTGCAGAGGACGATTTCATCGCGGTACCACCTCAGTTGAAAAGAAATACTTTTCCACTCGAATGAGTATCCAGCCATAATGTGAATTACTGTTGAAATGGTATAAAAAAGGGTTTCCTGTCCTAAATAAGGACGGGAAACCCGTGGTGCCACCTTTGTTAACTGACAACAAATAGCCAGCTCACTTCAACAGTATCAAAGCATAAGCTTGAATACCTGTCTCTTGTAACGATGAGACGTTCGCTGACCATACTAATAACTGTAGTTACGTTGAGTCAGAGGCTCAGAAGGCCATTCCTTTTCACGTGCACACTAGTTTTCACCAACCACTAGCTCTCTGAAGTGCCCCATCAAAAGTACTCTTCTTCTTCAATGCCATTCCGTTATGAATATTGTTATTTATCATATGACGGACTTTATCAAATGTCAAGACGAAGAGGAATTATAATAGTGATTTTTTTGAAAGTATTTCTTTCACAAATTTTTTCATTTTTGCAGGAAAACTTTTTTTAGAATCGAAAAATGCTGGTGAGATCGAACTGGAAATGGAATTGTAATAAATTATTCCGAATATAGACTTTAGGGGGATTGAATTTGGGGGTAATTAATAAAGTTCAAGAAAGATATAGAGAAAGTAATAAAAAATTATATTTTTTGGGATTGTTTTTTTCTTTAATAGCCATATATTTTGCTTTACATGTAATTTATATATCCGTTACAGGGCTTATGGGTTCTCATTCTGATGAAGTACCTCTTATTCTGCAAATGGGTATCTATATATTTTTAAGTTTGACTTTTGCGGTTGAACTACTCCAAGCGATTCTTCTTAAGCGAAAAAAATATATTTTTATGTTCGTTTTTGTTTTGTTGATCTTTATGTTGATGATGTATAGCTTATTATGGATGTATAACAATTAATATTTTTATGGAGGAACAGCTAAGTCCGGTTATAAACGTTCCATCTCATGTTTTTTCGGGTATAGAAAGTAGGAGACGAAAAATATAGAGGAGGACTTACGATGAGTGAAATCATAACTCAATTTGAACAAACAGCGGATGATATTTTAGCATTGAAAGGTCATACAGAAGCGGCTTTAACTGAACCAATCGCGGAAGGAAAGTGGTCAGCGCGTGAAATCATTGCTCATATGCAATATTGGGATCAGTACAATCTCGAGCACATTGTGCCACATATGAAACAAGGGAAGGAACTACCATCTTTCCCAGATCATGATGCTCAGAATGAAGAGGCGATTTTGTTTATTAAAGATGATTCGATGGAAGCACTCTTTGAAAAGTTTGTAACGACACGCAGAGATCTTGTAGAACATTTGAGGGCAGTTGACCCTGAGGTGACTTTCACGTTCGGAAAAGGGAAACGTGAAATTAATCGTGATACTTTTACAGAGATCTTTGTGAAACATGACCAACATCATTTGGAACAAATGCAAACAAAGTTGGATAGATAAAGCTGTTTGAAAAGGAGTGGGGTATTATACGCATATTGTGGGATTTAGATGGAACGATTTTTGACACGTATCCTTTCTTTACTGAAATATTTATTCAAGTATTGGATAGACCAGTTGAGTCACAAGACGTTCATAACAAGCTTAAGATTTCGTTTTCACATGCCATTCAGTATTACGGTTTAGACGTGACACAAATAAAACAGATGAAACAATTGGAACGAAGTGTGGACCTAAACACGATCAAACCATTTCCCAATGTGATAGATGTATTATCAACCTCAGAAGTTAATGTCATCATGACACATAAAGGGGAAGAAGAGACGAGAGCTATTTTAAACCATTATGGGTGGACTACGTATTTTGATGAAATACTGACGATCGACAGTGGCTTCCCACGCAAACCAGATCCGGCTTCTTATCGTTTCTTATATTCAAAGTATAACCTAGACCTTGCGATAGGTGATCGTGAAATTGACACCCAACCTGCAAAAGAAATTGGGATGAAGACATGTTTGTTTCAAAACCCCGAAGGAGAAGCTGATTTTCATTTGTCACATTATAAAGATTTTTTTAAACAAGTTAATTTACATCACTAACTTCGGATATTATTCCCACCTATTCGTTTTACGCATAGAATAAAACGAATGCCTAGAAATGTAGGGGGAATAGGAATGTATAATCGACAGAATTGGTGCCAATGCGGGCATCAACAGATGAATCTGGGGTGGCATCAGCCAAATATGAATATGCCAGCTGGATATGGGGCTCAAATGAACACGCCTTATGGTCAGCCGAATATGCCTTATGAACAGTGGATGCAGAAAGGGCAAGGGATGAAGGATCATGGTGGCGAGCCATATGTGGTAAATATTGAAGAGGTAACGAAGCAAAACCAAAACTTTCGAACCGCGCTCTGGACGGGTGAACATTTGCAAGTAACATTAATGAGTATTGAACCTGGGGATGATATAGGCTTAGAGATGCACCCAGATGTAGATCAGTTTATCCGAATAGAAGAAGGTCAGGGCCTTGTTCAGATGGGAGATCGACAGGACCGACTTGATTTTAACCAGTATGCGTCAGATGATTTTGCGATCATGGTCCCTGCTGGAAAGTGGCATAACTTAATAAATACAGGGCATCGACCGTTAAAAGTATATTCGATCTATGCCCCACCTGAACACCCTTTTGGTACCGTACACCGAACGAAAGCAGAAGCGTTAGCAGCTGAAAAACATCACCATTAGAACGGATGAACACATGACAGTTCAAGGAAGCAAGAAGGAACTCTTGTTAAAATTGAACTGTTTTTATTTTGTTTTTTATTGGATATTATTGTATTTAATGGTATGGTATTAACATAATTAATGGAAGAGATTCAATTACTTACTTTCCTTTTCGTCATAAGAGGTGTCGTTCAAAATGGTGTGAAGGCTTGGATGGTAAATACTTATGGTGTCGATGGGTATGATCAAGTATTAATTTACATGCAGGTGACAGGGTGGATTTTATCCGGGGTGCTTATAGCTGGGTTTGTTTTTGTAGGACATAAGGTAAATACATTCAGTTCGAACCAAGCATAAATCAATTTTAAGGAAAGTATTTGAATGTTGAGGTGTTACGTTGGAAATTATAACAGATCGGCCGTTGTTTGGAGCTACAACGAAGCAACTTTTAATTAAAATAGATGATCAAAAGCAAGGATCTATATTGAGATACTTTGATTCTAACAGATCTGATAGGAGGAATCCGGTTTATCACGTGAATGTAGTGGTTCAATCGGAATCTAATGAGTATGAGATGATCCAAACTGCATTTTCAATGAAAGAAGGTCACCGGTGGGATGTGAAAAGGAATGGAGAGCTTATAGGTCGTGCCGAAACGGGCTATTTAACAAAAAAGCATTGCATTTACTATCAATCTCTTTCTAATGAGGAGTTAAAGATTGAAGCGAATACTTTCTCTAGTTCTGAAATAGAAATAAATCAGAATAAAGTTGGAGAGACGAAGCCAAAAGGTCAATTTGTGAATAGAACATATCATACCTATTTAAATGAGGAACATATAGGCATGGATATGCTTTTAATCGCCGGGCTAATCCACGTGTTTTGGTTATCACATCAACGAGGATAAATAAGTAAATAGGTGGTTGTAATCATCATGATGTCTATGTAAATTTCCTTTAACCTAATCGTAATCCCAATTATTCCAGATTATGTTACAATAAGTATATTGATTATTTCTGAGGTGATTCTTTGAAATTACGTTCAAAAACAACAATAATAACACTTCTTTCTATTCTAACCATTACTTTGATCGCATTGTGGGGAATTGGTTATATAGGTATTTGGATAAATGGTATGCAGCATGTCGCTAGTAGTGATAATGGGTACAGGTCGTATGTTGAGCAAGTAGAAGGAGAACATTCTGTAGAAATAGATTTACTGAACTTTAATAGCAATGAAGGAAAAGTATTATTTGAAGAGGGTGATCATAAAATTTATGTATCTGATGTATCCCTCCAAAATGGTAGTGGCTACCAAATTAATTTTCGTTCGAAAGGTACATATGGGTTGGATGGAGCCTACTTACTTTCTGCTGTAGAACATTCTAGCTCGCCAAGCATAGAAGCTAAAGTAAGAGGAAAATATAATGGGGAAACTTACCGGTTAAATCCAGCTAATGTTTCTTCAGTAAAACATGAGGGGGATGAATTTGGTTTTTATTTATTCCCAATTGATTCTGATTTCGAAATAGATTTGGGTGTTGATTCCACGATGGAAGTGGTGATTTCAGATTTACAGCTGAATCTGTGGTTACGTAATAATCATCTAAATTTTTAACGATTTCTTGTACCCCTATTCGTTCGCCTAAAAAGGATGTATACTTAAGGTATAGTTAATTTCAAATGAACTTTTCATAGAGTGATATGTAATATAAAGTCGAACGAAATAGTAGGTGAATGAATGGAAGTAAATCAATTATCTGATCGTTTCAATAAATTTGCAGAAGAATGTAAGGGATCTAGTGAATTATATGAACATCTTTCCGGCGAGATCGCGAAAGATGAAAAGCTTCTACAATTAAGTTCGTATGCACAAGATGGGCAGCCTGTTCCAAATCTCTTATTTGGCGCTGTTCACTTTTTATTATTAAAAGGAATGAAGCATGATTTAGAGAAATTCTATTTAACTATGGTTGAATCTCCTTCCGAAGTAGCAAACTCCTTTCCACCTTTCAAAGATTTTTGTCTAACATACCAACCAGAAATACAGTCGATTTTAGAATCGAGATTAGTCCAGACCAATGAAGTACGAAGATGTGCTTATTTATATCCAGCTTTTAGTATGGTCTACGAAGCGTCTCATAAACCTTTAACATTAATCGAAGTTGGTACCAGTGCTGGTTTACAGTTGTTGTGGGATCAATTTAGTTATTCATACGGGTCAGGAGAGATGTACGGGAAACTTGATTCAGAAGTTCATATCAGTTCGAGTGTTATGGGAGGTGCACCCCCTGTCATGTTGCGGGTAGCTCCACCAGTCTCCATGCGTATCGGTTTGGATTTACATGTGAATGATGTTGCTGAAGAGGATGATTTCTTATGGTTGAAAGCATTGATCTGGCCTGAACATGCTGATAGAAGAGAGTTGTTTGAACAAGCAGCTAGCCATCTGAAAGATCATCATATCCGTTTAATAGAAGGTGATGCGATAGAACTGTTGCCAGAATTAATTAATACAGTACCAAAAAATACGATGATTTGTGTCTTTCACACCCACGTGGCTAATCAAATGACGGAGGACCAAAAATCTAAGTTAACGGAACTAATTCAAACAATTGGAGAAGAACGTGAAATAAGCCATTTATATAATAATATGTACGATGAACGACTTCATCTTGATATGATTATAGATGGAGAGGAACAAACGTATGAAATCGGCAAAACCGATGGCCACGGTAGATGGTTTGAATGGAATATAGATAAAAGCTAGAAAGCCGTATTTACGGTTTTCTAGCTTTTTTTCTATGCAAGTAAAAATAATCATTACATGTCATAAGATATTTCTGGATATAAAGTGAGTTTTGTGGATTAACTTAACTTTTTATGGATATATACACAAGAATTCTGGATATTCTTCCCACTATTCTGGATATAAAAAAATCTCGTGGATAAACAATGAGAATTCTGGATATAAAGCTGCTTTTCTGGATAAAAATCTACTTTTCTATTTTATGCTGAAAGAGATTTCAACGGCTGACGCGCGGTTTCATCATCCATTAGTACTTTTTTGGAAACAATGATCTTTCTCCAAGCAATTTCAAATTTTAATAGTTAGTTCTTATTTCCCCAAACCAAGTCTCTGGTATCTACCTTTTGCGATTTGGTAGGATCCATAGAGGGATAATCCAACAGCGGTAAGTCCAAGCAACACTTGACCATAAGGTTCATTGGATAATTGAGAAAGGGCACCATCCAATCCTTCCGATTCATCAGGGTCATTTTCCCAAGCAGTCTGTAGTAAAAAGAAAGTAACCATCAACAAAATGACAGATCTTGCTATCAATCCTAGTCTACCTGAGTACTTCGTGAATTTAATTTCCTTTTTGTTCATGTTCTTTCTATCAAAATCCTCTAGAAATTTAGCAAAAGCACCTCGATAAAATTCGTTGATTGCATGCGCTCCAATGGCCAGAGCGACTATAACAATGAGCCATCTCCCAAATGGTTGATCTAATAATACAGCAGAAAAGCTTTCTTCTGCATCACTTCCACCACCACTACTCCTTGCTTGTACAGTAAAAAGAAAGGCTTGATATGCTAAACCACTATAAATAAGTGCAGTCACAAAGCTTGTTGCTCGAACAGCTAAACCATTATTTTCAGGATCTTTTATAATATCTACAAACAGCCAACCTACATATAATAATAACCCTACACCAATTAGCCATAGCAAGATTTCTCCGAAAGGCATAGTCGCTAGAGACTGGAACATACCAGAGGGGCCGGATTCATTTCCTTGTACACCTATTGCTGCTAACAAAGTAAGTATTCCTACTAAAACAAATACGATTCCCTTTGCCATAAATCCAATTCTACCAAACCTTCTAATCCACGGTTTGATTTCTTCTTTTGCTTGTTCTTTAGACGGAACAGACGTGGTTTCTTTTTTTGTAGTCATTCTTTGTACACCAGCTTCATTTCTTTTGACATCTTTCTAAACATTCCCGATTGTCCTTTAGTAGAAACCTCAAAAGATAGAATTTTAAAGTAAAGGCAGATAACTTAAAAAGAGCACTTATCAGGATTTGAACCCCTGACAAGTGCTTCTTTTGTTTATACATTTAGTAATTCACGTATATCATTTTCATTTAAGCTTTGGAAATTCGTTTCTCCTGGCTGAATGACATTTTCAATTAATTCTCTTTTTCGTTGTTGCAAGGCATGGATCTTCTCTTCAATCGTTCCTTTTGTAATCAATCGATATACTTGCACGACATTCTTTTGACCCATTCGATGTGCTCTTCCTGCCGCCTGCTCTTCAACAGCGGGATTCCACCATAAATCATAAAGAATAACAGTGTCAGCACCAGTTAAATTTAGTCCAGTTCCACCGGCTTTCATTGAGATTAAGAAGATGTCTTTTTCTCCTTCGTTAAAACGATTTACTAGTTCCACTCTTTCTTTGGATGGAGTTTGACCATCTAAGTAAAAAACGTTTTCGCCGATCTTACTAAGATTATCATAAATGATTTTTAACATGCTTGAAAACTGTGAAAAGATTAATATTCTATGCCCGTTTTCCCTTGCAGTTTCAATCATATCAAGGAGTTGGTTAAGTTTACCTGACTCTCCTTCGTATTCATCGATAAACAGAGAAGGGTGACAACAGAGTTGACGTAATCTTGTTAACCCAGCTAATATTTTCATCCGACTTTTTTGAAATCCTTCTTCGGAAATCGCACTTGCTGCTTCTCCTTGGATTTTTTCTAAGTATCCTAAATAAAGCTGTTTTTGTTCTTTCGTTAACTCTGAATGATTAACAGATTCTATTTTATCCGGTAGTTCTGTTAATACATCTTGTTTTACTCTTCGTAAAATGAATGGTCGACTCATTCGAGCAATTTTTTCTTCCGGCAAATTTTTGAATTCTTTTTTTGGTGGGAAGAAACCGGGTAAAATCACATCAAATAAGGCCCATAATTCTTCTAGTGAGTTTTCAATAGGTGTTCCACTTAAAGCAAATCGGTTGCCAGCACGAATTGCACGAATCGCGCGTGCCTGTTTGGTTAAATGGTTTTTGATTGCCTGCGCTTCATCTAGAATTAGCGTAGAGAAGGTCAGCTCTTTATAGGACTCTACGTCTCTTCTGACAAGCGGATAGGATGTAATCACCACATCTACGTCATCCAAGTTTTCAAACAAATGCTCTCGCTCTGTAATGGTTCCATGAATCACTCGAATATTCATACTCGGTGCAAAGCGTTCGAATTCCGCTTGCCAATTATATACGAGTGAAGCGGGGGAAACCACTAAAGCTGGTTGCATGGACTCAGCTTTGGATTGCTTCTCAGATAATAAGAAAGCGATACTTTGTAATGTTTTACCTAAGCCCATATCATCGGCCAAGATTCCTCCGAACCGGTAGCGGCTTAATGACTTCAACCACTGAAAACCTACGTTTTGATATTGTCGTAAATCAGCGTGTAAGTTTTCTGGGATGGAGGTTTCAAACACTTCTGGATTACGTATATCTTGAATTAATTTTTCAAAAGCTTCGTTATAATTTTTCTTTAATTGCTGAGACATGAATTCATCCATTTGAAGACCACGAAAGGCAGGTAAAGAAATTGGCCCTTCAGCTAGGTCATTTGGATTTATATTCATTTCTTGAACAAAATGATTCATCTCATGTAGCGCTTCATCCTCTAAAGAGACAAAAGCTCCATTTGGTAAACGATAATACCTTTTTTTCTCTTTTACAGATTGGAGTAACTTACTAATTTCCGATTGATCAATATCTCCAAGGTCGAATTGGACTTCTAGGAAATTTTCACTTGAGTCGAGGTTCACATCCAGTCTAGGAGATTGAATTTGTTCCATGAGCATGCTCTTAACTTCGTGAGTTAAATAGACATCTAGATGCTCTTCCATTTGAGGAAGAACCTCATATAGAAAGATAAAAATGTCGTTTTCATCATTTAGGTATAAATGCGTGCCATTAAACTTAAAAGATGCAAATTCAATCCATTGCATAATCGATGTTTCTTTTTCCATATCCCGCACCAAAATTTGTTGTGAATCGGTTTTAGTCACTTGTTCCTGCATCGGATCAATGGTGACAGACCCATAGTGATAGGCCAATTTAGCGGTGAGTTTTTCATCTTCTCGTTCCAGATGTAAAGTAGCGTTTAATGCAGGGTTAACTAAGTTTGCTTGAACTTGCTCAGAGAGAGTTACTTCTCCTACCTTTTCTAGTGAAGGTAATACCGTTGATGCGAATGTATCCATTTGATCGGTATCTAGTACGATTTTGTCATCTTCACTTTGTTGAATTATTTTCATTAATTCAGCTACAAAGTTATTTTGCTCTGGTTTAAGAAGATAAAATAAATTTTCGGACTGTAACAGTCGATACTCAGGAAAGTGGTTATAGGCTGTAGCTGATTCGAATTCAAATTCATAGCCACCTTCCGATTGATCCATGGAAAACGCAAATGGCAATTGATCCTTCTCAATAAAAATTTCTGAATAAGTATATCGATCCTCCTCAAAATGACAGTCAACTTCCTTTAATGCATCTAAAAGGTCCGGTGCGAAATATGGAGAAATGCTCATTCCTCGTTCACTCTTTGAATAATAACTATGCTCTTTATAAAAATTCTCACTACGATACATTTCTATTAATAAATTCATCACGCGCTGATCTTCTGGTGAAAATTTATAGTGAGATGGATCATAACTAAAGTTTGGTGTGAAGTAGTGTTCAGATACATGTAGAACACTTTCTACGAATTTTTTCAAGTCTTTTACTACATACGTTCTCTCAGGTCCCACTTGCATTTCAACCGTAAATATTTTTCCTTTAAACAATTGATAATCAAATTTTAGAATGAATTTGGCTTTTAAAGATTCCTTAGCTTGCTGATGATTTGGTGACGAAATGGATGAGGAGGATAATTGATTTAGGAATCTCGAAGTAAAATCTAGATTATTTGATTGGATGGAATGCTCTTGGTTAACTAAAGCTTCTTTTGGAGCCTCTATTTGCTTAGCTATTTTCATTAAAACGGCAACCACGTGTTTACATTGTCCAAAATCTCGAAAAGCAGGACAAGTACAATCCTCAAATGCAATAGAACTGTCATCTGTTTTAACTTTAACTTTATACATACTAGTTCCATGAACAAATGCATTATACGAATTGGTACGTTCGTTAAATGATAAATTTCTAACGTACCCGCGATTATAGTAGTCGAGGCCTCGGTTATATACTTTACTTCCATAAAGGGATTTTATTAAGTAGGGCGTTATCACTCGGATCATCCTTTACCGTACAATTTATGTCATCTCTCTATCATAACATGCTCAAAGAGGGAAGGTATTATATTTTGTTACGATTTTTTTTACTTATTGTGAAGTAACTGTTAAGAAAAGCTGCATATAATTGCTTGAAAATTTGAATAATGATACGTTATGAATATGAAACGTAAAAATTGGAAATACGAAATTTTGAAAATAAGGGTGATTTGATGGATCGAATTAATTTTGGAATACTTAGTACAGCAAATATTGCACAAAAGGCACTTATTCCTGCTATGCAGCGGGCGGAAAATGTTGAGTTAACGGCTATTGCTAGTGGAAGCGGAAAAGCAAGCGAAGTAGCAAACGTTTTTAATATCGAAAAAAGCTACGATCAATATGAAGAGCTACTTGACGATTCTGAAGTAGAAGCTGTTTATATACCTTTACCGAATCACTTGCATAAAGAGTGGGTGATCAAATCAGCAGAAGCAGGTAAACATATTCTATGTGAAAAGCCTGCAGGGTTAAATGCAGCTGAAATTGATGAAATGAAAGAAGCTTGCGGGCGTCATGGTGTCGTGTTTATGGAAGCATTTATGTATCAATTCCATTCCCAACATCAGCGTGTGAAAGAATTAATCTCTTCTGGTGAGATTGGCGAAGTTAAATTAATGAGGGCAAGTTTCTCATTTCCTTTAGCCAACCCTGAAGGTAATATTCGTGTAGATCAAGCGAAAGGGGGAGGGTGTGTTTATGACGTTGGGTCTTATTGTTTACACACATTCCGAAATATATTAGAAGATACTGCTGATTCGGTATGGGTTCGAGGCAATGTGGATCAATCGTTTCAAGTGGAAACATCTGCAACCGGAATGATTCAGATGAATAGTGGAGTAGAAGCATTGTTCGACTGTGGTTTTCATACGCAATTACGCCATGAATATGAAGTGATTGGATCAGAAGGCACAATTCGAGTACCACGTGCTTATCGTCCAGACGCATTTGGAGGAGAAGGAATTGTTCAAATCGAGAAAGACAATTCTATACAAACCGAGCGCTATCAAAGTGATCAATATATGGAACAGGTGGATCATTTTGCAGATGTGATTTCAAATGGTGGGGAAATCCGTAATGGGTTTAATCAAACGAGAGAAAATATGGAATTCATTGATGCCTGCTATGAATCTTTGAATAGAGGTACTACAGTAAAATTGAGCAAATAAATATGCGAACGTACGTTTTGTTAATGCTTGATACATGGTAAACTTTATTTAGCCCCTTTTGAAAGGGGGTGGTGGATTATGGAAGTGTGGATTGTTCTTGTGGCATCGGTCATGAACTTACTGACCGCAGTATTAAAGTTCGTAACGGCTTTAAAAAATTGTGCACACAAGAAAAAAGACCTCCGCTCTGCAAAGCGAAAGTCTTAACCACCTGTAGGGAAAGGGTAAAACCTTTCCCTACCCATATTCTACTTTTATTATAGCCTGATTATGCGATGTTGACAAGAAATCAGCGATTGTGAAGCTCTGCTTCAAGGTGGTCGAGTCGTTTTTGCATCTCCTTAAGCTGATGATCTTTTTTCTTTGATGCGGTAATTAGTTTAACGATTAGAAAAATGATCGAGATTACAACAATAAGGATGATGGTTTGAAAAATAATGTCGCCAATCATTAAATTGGTTTGTGTAAATAGTGTTGGGTGAAATAAATTCATGATTACTCACTCCCTGTATGTATAGTTATATTTTAGCAAATATATGATAATATTCAATGAGTTTTTGGTAAGAAAGGGAGTATTTGGATGGACCATGAGCATCAATCAGTGGTGGTGCTAGCTAAGAAAAAGGACGACTTTATATTAATTCGCCAATTTAGAAAACCGGTAGATACATATGTGATCCAGCTACCAGGCGGAGGTTTAGAAGCAAATGAGTCATTAGCTGAAGGAGCTAGACGTGAATTTTATGAAGAGACCGGATATACTTGCGGAAAGCTAGATTATGTAGGTGAACTTTTACCCGCCTCCTGGATTAGTAAAGAAATAACACACGTTTTTTATACTTCAGACGTGCTTGATCAAAAAGAGCAACAACTTGAGAATCATGAGGATATTGAAGTGGTAGAAGTGAGTGTTGAAAGTTGCTTAGAAAAAATTAAACAGTCCGAGTATAATGATTCTGAATTATGTTATGCGGTGTTACAAGGATTGCTTCAAGGTTACATAAAATAATAAAGTCGTTGAAGCATTCCGCTTCAACGACTTATTATTTTAATTATGGTTTAAGAACGACTTTAATGTTTCCGTCTTCTTTTTTATCAAAAATCTCATAACCCTCAGCTGCATCGTCTAGTGAATAGCGATGGGTAATAATATCTGTTGGATCAAACTCTTTATTCTCAACCATTTCATATAATTTAGGCATTAAGTGGATGACAGGAGCTTGTCCCATTTTCAGTGATACGTTACGGCTAAAGAAGTCTCCGAGTGGAAATCCATTTGCCTCTGTACCGTATACACCAGTTAATTGCACTGTACCAAATTTACGAACAGCTTGAGAGGCTGTTTGAATTGGGCTGATTGTTCCAAATTGGTTATCGTGATCGGAACCGAATTTTTCGTTTGGTGGAACTGTTCCATCCATTCCAACACAATCAATAACTACGTCAGCTCCACCTTTTGTTTCTTCGTGAAGAAGAGAGCCGATTTGATTTTCCTCTTTGAAGTTAAATGTATCTACTCCATTTGTTTTCTTTCCGTGTTCTAAGCGATGCTCTACTTGGTCCACGGCAATAACTCGTTTGGCCCCTTTTAATTTCGCAAATTTCTGCGTCATAAGGCCAATTGGTCCGCTACCAAGAACGATAACAGTGTCCCCTTCTTTTACACCACTATGCTCAACACTCCAATAAGCTGTCGGGATAACATCTGATAAGAATAGAACACTTTCATCATCCAATTCACTTGATTCTGGTACTTTGAATGAAGTGAAATCTGCATAAGGAACACGTAAATACTCGGCTTGCCCACCTGGGTAATCACCGAACATTTCCGTGAAACCGAATAAACCTCCCATTTCAGCATGTGGATTGGATTCATCACACTGACTTTCCATTTGGTTTTGACAATAGAAGCAGTCGCCACAACCAATATTGAATGGGATAACCACACGGTCACCTTTCTTTAGAGATTTCACGTCTGGTCCAACTTCTTCTACAATTCCCATTGGCTCATGACCAACTACATAATCTTGTTTTGGTTCAATGCCGCCTTTATATAGGTGAAGGTCGGATCCACAAATACCACTCGCTGTGATACGGACAATCATATCGTTATTCTCCTGTATAGAAGGAGCTTGTATATCTTTTGTTACCATTTGATCTTTTCCTTGAAACGTTACAGCTTTCATTATTCAACCATCCTTTCTGAATAGGCAATGTTAAACTATAACCGCATTGGGTAATACTTAAACGTTTCCTACATTACAATTTATTTACAGAAGGAAACTTGCTAGTTAATCAAACCTTTCAAATATGGTATGATTAGCTTTTATCATGAAACTAAAAGGAAAGTAGTGAAGGAACTTATGGAAAAGCATATTATATTTTTTGATATTGATGGAACTTTATATAATGAAAATAAAGAACTACCTGATTCGGCAAAGAAATCTATTAAACAATTGCAGGAAAATGGTCACGAAGTAGCAATAGCAACTGGAAGGGCACCATTTATGTTCAAGGATTTAAGGGAAGAATTAGGAATCCATACGTATGTCAGTTTTAATGGACAGTATGTTGTATTAAACGGGGAAGTAATTTACCGAAATCCACTAAACCATGATTCCCTTAAAAAATTAACAGAGTTGGCAATCGAGCGTGAGCATCCAGTTGTTTACATGGATCAAGAGGATATGAAGGCAAATGTTCCAAGTCATGATTACATTGAACAAAGCATAGGAACACTAAAAGTTGGACGCCAACCAACTTATGCTCCTGATTACTATTTGGATAGACCAATTTATCAATCATTACTCTTTTGCGAAGAAGGAGAGGAGAGAGTGTTTGAGGAAACGTTTGAAGACTTTCAACTTATTCGCTGGCACAAACTTTCCGTCGATGTGATACCTGCTAATGGCTCAAAAGCAGAAGGGATTGAAAAAATCACATCCGCATTAAATATAGCTTCTGAACAACAAGTAGCCTTTGGTGACTCCTTGAATGATCTAGAAATGCTCCATTCCATTACACACAGTGTAGCAATGGGAAATGGACATGAACGGGCTAAAAATGCAGCAAAACACGTCACAACTTCAGCCTCTGATGACGGTATTAAAAATGGATTGAAGCATCTAGGATTGCTTGAATAATAGAAAAGGAAGTGCCTCTCAAGAGTTAGTTGAGAGGCTTTTTGGTGGTTGATTGTAGCGATGACGAGGGATACCAGCCGTAGTGGGAATATATCAACCGTTAGCAAGATATATCAGCCGTAGTGAAAATATACCGGCCTTAATTAAATTAGGTAGCTAGTTACTATTAATATCTTTTCGGCAAAATCGGTCTTTCTAAAGAGAGGAGGTCTTCTTCTAAACTCATCATTCTCTGTTCGCACATCTCCTTTGAATCTTTTACACCTTGGTTATAGAAGTGTGGGCCGATTTCATTTGCGATTAGCTCTAATAAATTCTCTGCTGCAAGGTCCCCGATTTCTTCTTCTCTCTCATTTTGAAAATATAGTTTTAACGTGTCTTTTATTTGATCTTTGCTTTCTTTCGGTAAGTTAAATAACATTGCATTCACTCCTGAATATTCTTTCCTTTCATACTAACTTAAATAAAGCAATCTCAGGAGAATATTTCAAAATTTTATTATGAATTGGGATTTTTATGGTAGTATTTAGAAAAGGCTAATCATTGAGGAGGGGAAAGATGCGAAGGTATATTGTTTTTGCATTATTATTTTTTGTTACATATATCGTATTGAATATAGGATCGGGGTTGGTTTTAACATGGCTTCATGTGCCTTCAAGTGAGGTAAGTGTGCAGGGATCTGAAACTACAATGACGAGGGATTTTAATCTCGGATCAATTATCATGTTAGTTGTTTCTCTAATCATCGCCTCGGTGTTATCAAGAATAGTGGAAAGTAAGGTATCAAAAAGAAAAAGTGCATAGATTCTCTATCAACACATATTCTTGCTTTTTAAAGGAAGTAGAAACATAGAGAGGATAATTAAATGGAATACAATTACATGATGGTTGCATTTATTATTTTATCAATCCTTATTGGCCTAGTTGTTACTGCTTATAAAAAAGAAAGTGGTTTAGGTTTTTCAGTAGCAGTTTTATTGTATATTGTTCTAATGAATTTGGATACTTGGTTTGCGACTGGAGACCTTCCTGTGCTTGGAATTATTGGTATCGAAACCCCTTTAATGATGGGGCTTATTCTTTTATTGCAAGTAATCATTTTAGGATCTGAGCAAGAAAAGAAGGTAAAACGCGTGTTGATTGGGCTATGTATAATAACCTTACCAGTGGTTATTTATGTGTATATGCAAACTTTTACGAGTTATCAAGAAGTGATTAGTAATGAATTACAACGGGAAGATATTTATTCCATTCGCCTTGAAACAAATGACTTTGAAGAGTTAGCACGTACTCGCATAGATGAGTCTGATTTTGAAATTATTTTAAGTGAACTTGATATGGATCTGAAAGCGATAAGTGAAGAGAGATTATATGATGGTTATCGTTTTAGAATGCGTACCAATACGTATCGAGAGGCAGGAACGGTCTACCTTACTATTAATGAAGAACAATTAAGTATAAATGAAAATACGTATCAAGTATTAGATGAGAATAAATTGTATGATTGGGTGGAAGAGGCAGACCTCGAGTGGGAAAACTAAACATAAATAACTCTCAGAACTAAGTTCGTAATAACTTAGTTCTGCGAGTTTTCATTTAGTTAGCTTCATTTTTTTCTCGGTTCTTACTCGAAAATTCATTAACGTTAATGTTTTCAGCAGTGTGGCCAACGTTCCTTTGTTGGATTTGATCAAGGAGCTGGTCATGTTTTTCTACATTATCTGTAATGGTTGCAATTTCGTATAGTGCATTGAAATACGTGCTCTTATCAAGTTTGTGCATGAATTCATATTCGAAACCGATAGCCGTGTATTCAGCAAAATTCCAAATCGATTCATAGTCTCGTTGTGTTACACCTTGTGCCACGGATCTTAATATATTTAGTAATTTGGACGTAACAACCACATTTTCTTTAGCGTAGTGACGAATGGAAGCGAAGCCAATGTATAAATAATCCTCGAAGTCGTAACTCCTTAAAATTAGGCGGAGTTTTTGATCTTCATCTACTAAATAAGGAGTAAATTTGACCTTCTTAGAGATATTAATTAATAGATCTCCAATTTCATTCATTGTGCCAATAGCTGTTTTTGGATCGTAGTTTCCTAGTGCACGTATGACAATTTCCACAAATTTATTAATACTAAATTCAATATCTTGGATTTCAGTTTGATCTTTTCCGAGGTGAAACATGCTTCGGTATTTGTCTTCGTTTATCTCCTTATCTCCGAAATTCCAATAAGAAATAATTCCTGAAGAACCAAATATGAAGTCTCCTGGAGTATATTCTAACTTAATAACGAGATTATCTTTTTTAGCCTCGTCCATTAATTGGACATACTCAATCGTTTGTAAATACCCTGCATATTCGACATCGATTTGGTTCCTACCTGATTCTGGAATTTGTCCTTCAACAACTTGTTCATCATCCACGCGGTATGGGTCCAAATCGCGTAAAATGGAATCTTCAATGATTTCAATGGACTCATTCTTCATATCACTTGTCATATGGGTAACTTGTAGCCATGTAACAATATGGTTGATAAATACACCAAATGTGACGAGTGCCGTTGCTGCAAGAAGAGTTGCAGTTAATGGAACAAAGAAGTATGGTGCATAGATTTCATTGACAAGAAATAGTGAAATTAACACGTAAAAGAAACTACCTAAGAAAATTCCTAATGTTCTTTGCGTTGTATCCGTCATCATGAAGTTCTTCAAGATTCGTGGTGAGAACTGCGCAGAAAAGGTAGTGAGTGCGGTTAATACACCATAAAAGGTAAATACGGTTAACGAGAGTAGACCGCCTGTCAGTGTACTAAGTAAGATATACGTTAGATCAAAGCTAGCATCAAACATGAACGGTAAACTACCATTGATCGTAAATAAATTATCTCCCAAGACAGTAGGGATTAATAAAAGAATAATGATAAATGCATGGATTAATGGTCCAATATAAATATTTGAAAAAACATGGTGTTTCTTCTCGCGCTTCGACATTTGCCAAAACTTTGTAATGGCAGAAGGAGCTTTTTTGAGATAATTCAATTTAATCACCCTACTTTCTAGTATTTTGTGCATTATAAAACGCCTATCATAATATAACCTGAAAGGCATTTATTAAAACATATTTTATTATATTTTTAGATTAGTAAACTTTATCTCCATTAAAAATGGAGTTTTTGACCACGACATAATCCACATGACGGATCCCTTCTAAACTAGTTCCACCAGAATAAGAAATTGCAGATTGGAGGTCTTGTTCCATTTCCGTTAATGTGTCTTGAAGAGCTCCTTTGTGCTCTACAAACATTTTCTTTCCTTCGACGTTTTTCTTTTCTCCTTTTTGGTGCTCAGAAGCGGAGCCGAAGTATTCTTTATATAATTTGCCACCTTGTTCTACCGTTTCACCTGGAGATTCTTCATGCCCTGCAAATAACGAACCAATCATCACCATCGATGCTCCAAAACGAACTGACTTGGCTACATCCCCATGTGTACGTATGCCACCATCAGCAATAATAGGTTTGCTTGCAGCTTTTGCACACCAACGAAGAGCAGCTAATTGCCAACCACCAGTACCGAATCCAGTTTTTATTTTTGTAATACAAACTTTACCTGGGCCAATCCCAACTTTTGTAGCATCGGCTCCGGCGTTTTCTAGTTCTCTAACTGCCTCAGGAGTGCCAACATTTCCAGCAATGACAAACGTGTCAGGGAGATGTTCTTTTATGTGCTGAATCATAGAAGTGACTGCATCAGAATGCCCGTGTGCAATATCAATAGTGATATAATCAGGCACTGTCTTTTCCAAAGCAAGTTGCTGAACAAAATCATATTCCTCCGCCTTCACTCCAACACTAATAGACGAGACTAGACTGTCAGCTTGCATATCTAAAATAAATTGCTTTCTTAATTCTGGTTCAAAACGGTGCATGATATAGAAATAACCTTGCTTAGCTAAAAAAGTCGCAATATGTTGATCTATAATCGTTTGCATATTAGCAGGAACGACAGGTAGCTTGAATCTATGTTTCCCAAATTGAATGGAAGTATCACATTCTGATCTGCTGTTAACCACACATTTTGCAGGAATTAGCTGAATATCTTCATAGTCAAATACGTTTTCCATGATAACAACTCCTAAAATACGAATATTTTTAGATAGGCAACTCATAATTGTTCGCCCAAAGTAAATTTACATGAAATTCTAGTAACTGTCAAAAGTTTTTTGAAAGATTATAAAAAAAGGCCCTAACTCTTCAAAGTAGTTAGGGCGCAGATATAAATCATTTTATTTAATGGCCACCAAGTTTCCCATTTGGCTTATCGTAAACGGACAATCGTTCTACAAGTTGTGTACTATCCTTATTCAAACCAGATACTCTTACTTGAATACCTTGGTTTTTAAGTTTCATCAACACTTTATCAATCGCATTGATTGCCGAGTCATCCCACAGATGTGCTTGTGAAAAGTCGAATTCAATTTCTTCAATTTCGCTCCAGTCATGGTCTACTGCATACATAAAGTTTTCTACAGAGGCGAAAAAGATTTGACCTTCTACTCTAAACAAAGCTCTTCCGTGTTCTTCATTAATTTGTTTATCAACATGCACTTTCGATATTTTTGCTGCGAAGAAAATTGCACTTAATATTACTCCCGCAAATACGCCATAAGATAAGTCATGTGTGATCACAACTGTACCAACAGTAACCACCATTACTGTAGCGTCGGTTTTGGGGAATTTGTGAATTCGAATGAGTGAATTCCAGTCAAATGTTCCAATTGAAACCATAAACATGACTGCAACAAGTACACCCATTGGTATTTGAATGACGATGTCGGTTAAGACAATAATTAATCCGAGTAATACGACTCCTGCTGTGAAGGAGGACAATCTCCCTCGACCACCATTCTTCACATTTATAACAGCTTGTCCAATCATGGCACAACCGGCCATACCTCCGAAACAACCTGTAACCATGTTTGCAATACCCTGTCCACTTGTTTCTCTATTTTTATCCGATTTTGTTTCCGTCATATCATCTACAATTTGTGCCGTTAATAATGACTCCAATATACCTACAATTGCTAATGATAATGCATAAGGAAATATAATGGATAACGTTTCGAAATTTAGTGGTACTTCAGGGAAAAAGAAAGTAGGCAAAGCTTGAGAAAGAGAGCCCATATCCCCTACTGTACTCACGGATACATCTGAAAACATAACAAAAACTGTTGCTAAAACGATAGCAATTAACGGAGATGGAATAGCCTTGAAAAACTTAGGTAGTATATAAATAATAGCTAAGGATCCAGCGACAATTGCATACATAACCCAGTTGGCATCAACAAAATGTTCTAGCTGTGCCATAAAAATCAAAATTGCTAGCGCATTCACGAAACCAATCATGACAGTATTAGGCACAAATTTCATCACACGCCCCATTTTGAAAATACCCATAAGTAACTGAATGAGTCCGGTTAATATGGTTGCAGCAAACAAGTATTGAATTCCATGTTCGGCAACTAATGTGACCATCAATAACGCCATTGCACCAGTAGCACCTGATATCATTCCAGGTCTTCCGCCAATAAATGCAATGACTACTGCTATACAGAAAGAAGCATACAAACCCACCATTGGATCGACTCCCGCGATAATGGAAAAGGCGATTGCTTCTGGAATAAGCGCGAGTGCGACAAGGATTCCGGCCATAATGTCCCCGCGTATATTCCCAAACCATTCCTGTTTATATTGTGTTAAACTCAATGAAACACCTCTCATTTCTATAGATTTTGATCTTTCACCTAAGAAAAATCACTTTCCGACCATAACTATGTGATTGTATCATGAAAATTTTAAATAAAAATATAATTATTTTTTCTGAATATTAGTTTGTGAGAGGGAGAAGGAGGAGTATGACATGAAACGAATATTACTAGCTTCAGACGGATCAGAACATGCGCTGCGAACAACCAAGAAAGCTGTAGAATTAGCCTCTTTAGTCCCTGATTCGGTTATTACTGTCATTTATGTAGTAGATAGTGATCAATCTAAAACCGATGTATTAGCGAACCAAAATCTAGTACAAGTGGATGCAAAACGTGAAGAACGTCTTAAAGTTACTGAGGAAATGCTAACAGAAGCGGGCGTTGACTATAAAGTGGAAATTAAAAAGGGAGAACCTGGACCAACGATTATAAAGTATGCTAATCAAGAAGAGTTTGATGTTTTGATTATTGGAAGTCGTGGTTTAAATCGATTTCAAGAATTCGTTCTTGGCAGTGTAAGCCATAATGTAGCTAAACATGCTCATTGTCCCGTTATGATTGTGAAATAGTCTCAATGATTAAAAGACCTCAGATCAACTCTGAGGTCTTTGTTTAATTATTAAATTTTGGATAACCTCATAGTGTAGTTGAAATGCAATTTATTATCGTAGTACGTGAATAGAGGGGGTTATGAATTGGACCACATAGCACGCGCAAACTTACGCTTTAATGTGTAAATATCGCGTTCATTGTTTTGAACTTTTTCTTCGATGAACATCATTCTGTCATCTAGTCGATCTAATTTTTCATTCACTTCTTCTCTAAAAGCGAACATCTCATTTTTGAATGCATACATATCATTTTTAAAAGCATACATGTCATCTTTAAAGGTATACATCTCATTTTTAAAAGCATACATGTCATCTTTAAAGGTATACATCTCATTTTTAAAAGCATGCATGTCATCTTTAAACACATACATTTCCCTTTTAAATTCTTTTAAGTCATCTTTGATTTCTTGTACATTTTTTGAAAGCTCGGTTACTGCTTGTAATGTTTGTTGTTGGATGTCCAAATTATTTGCTCCTTTCTTGTGTAATAATATTATTATAGCAAACTATAATAACAAAAATAAGTGAATAAATATCTAAATTTAAAAGGAGGATCTATGTGAAATTTCCGGCTGAATTCATACAAAATAATATTCACTATCATCAGGAAAAAGGAAGCGAATGGTTAGAACGTTTACCAGGGCTTATTCGGTCAATGGAACAACTGTGGGAAATTCAAATACTGGATCCCTTTGAGCTTTCAATTAATTTCGTTGCTCCAGCTATAGGAGTGGATTTACAGAAATATGTAGTGAAGTTTTCTTTTCCCGATCAAGGATTTAAAGATGAAATAAATGCACTCAAATTATTTCCGGATACGCATTCCGTTCGACTTATTAATACAGATGAAAATCGGGGCGTGATGTTATTAGAACATATCCTGCCAGGCTATTCTATGAGAAGCATGAAAGAGGAGCAATATTGTAACATTGTGGCCGAGGTTTCAGCTAACATTCACCTTCCTGCACCTAAGAGTAGTTTTCTTCCTTCTACCCGTGCTAGGTTACATTCTTTAGAACATATCGAACGAAATCATCCAAGTGGGATTGGTCCAATTAGTAAAGCACAATTGCAGAATGCTAAACTTGTTTTTAGTTACCTATATCATTCAACTGAAACTTCCTATATATTACATGGTGATTTGCATCATGATAATATAATAAAAGGGGAGAGGGACTGGAAAGCTATAGATCCTAAGGGGCTTATAGGTGAAAAAGAATATGATTTTATTCCATTCCTTTTAAATGAATTACCAGAGGAAGGGTATGAACGGGTTATTGAAAATAGAGCCATGACGCTCTGTGATGTGTTGCGTTTAGACTACAGAAGGATGCTGTTATGGGGGTATGCTCATGCAGTATTGGCAACTAGCTGGAGTGTGAGCGACAATGGCTATGAAACAAGTTTTTATCAATCTATTCATGTGTTTCAAACTCTTGCCGAATTTGAATTAAATTCCTCAATCGAAAAGTTTATAAAATAAATTTGAGAAGAGTTCTACTCTTCCCAAATTCGTTTAATATTTATTTCTTTATTGTGAAAAGTTAGAGCATACACGTCCGGATTAGTAAGGCTTTCGAAACCAAGGAAACCAAACTCTTCTCCGTAGTGACTTAGTAAAATGGAAATAATACCACCGTGAGACACAAGAACGGTCCCGTCTACGTCGTTTTCAAACGCCTCTTCAATGACTTCTCTTCCACGTGTCAAAGCTTCGCGATTGGATTCTCCACCCTCAAATTTTAAGTCTAGATCATCAAATGTAGCCTCAAGCTTTTCTTTCCAATCGGGAAGGTCGTTTGAACTAAGTGCTCGTTCAGCCAATCTATTATCCACTTCCACATTTACATTCAAAGCTTCACTCAATGGTTTGATCGATTGAATTGCCCGGATATATGGACTAGAAATAATGCGATCAACCGTGTAAATCTCAAAGAATTTCACAAGTTCGTTTGCTTGGTCCGCACCTTGTTCTGTTAATTCTGCTTCTGGATCTTGTCCAGTTGCTTCACAGTGTCTAACAATATAAATAGTCTGTGTCATGTAATCACTCCTAAAAAATACTTTATGAAGTGTGTTTACCCTTAAATTTGCTGCGGTATGCTTCAATGTCTTCATTATGATAAAAATGCTGCATAAACTTACTGTTATATAGGTTCTCTATATAGTTATCTTCTGGGTAGAGCCCTTGTTTGAATTCTTTGTACACAGAATGATACCACTTTTTATTCCCTGTATTTTCCCGTTTTAATTCAAATTCTTCTAACTCTAGGAAATCTCGAATCACTTCTTCTGAGTGGTCCAGTTTCTCCATTTGCAGAACTAAAATCTCCATATTACCTTTTTTAATAATGGAGTACCCTTGATCCTGGTTAAATGGGTAATCGTACACATCCACACCCCATGCGCGTTTAAATTCATGATCAAACCAGTTGATTCCATATTGATGATTAAATTTATCGTAAAAATCTTGTCGAAAGGAAGGTAGATTAGTGTTTGATTCTTTTCTGTTATCGGTGAATTTATTGATATCCATTAAAGGCACGTGAAATGCATGAAAATACATGGAAGCGTTTCTAGAAATCGGCTCTCTTGTTAAAGTGATAATCTTTAATTTTTTTCTTTTCTTAAATAAGCTCAAGATTAATTGATTCTTTAAATAATAATTCATTCGATAAGACCACGTTCGATAATATTTAATAGAATGATAGTTTTGGTACATATCTGTTGAAAGTGGAGTGAAAAAACTATGAATATGAATTGGGAAATAGTTCGTTTCTTTCAAAGACGCAGTGATCGAAGTAGATCCGACCTTTCCCATTTGATGAATTAATACAATGTTCGGATCTTTCCGGTATGTTTCGTTAAAGTAATTAATCTTATTGATCAAAAGTGTAATGCCCCTCTCCAGTTCGTACGTGTAACTTTAGTAGAAGATATCATATTAGAATATAAAATTGAAGTGGGAGGGGAAAGACTACACTTGATTTAAGTCGTATGTTTATTTGGAGTAAGCAGTAAAATTCCAGGGTATATTACGTCCAGACTAATGGCAGGACGATCTGCATTCACATGTAATAGTCGGTCTACAGTGGATCCGGTTCGTTGTGCTATGGATTGTAAGGTATCACCTGAACGAATTTCATAAATAGAAAGTGGCAATAGAATTTGCTGGTTCGAAAATAAGTAATTTGGATTTTGAATAGCATAATTTTTTTCGATTATTCTTGTCGGAGTTGTATTAAAACTACGAGCAATGGACTGCAACGTATCACCATAATTTATCACATAAATGGCATGTGCGTGTCTATTAGGTTCAGTTGGAATTACTAATTTTTGACCTGGAAAAATTAAATACAAATCCGTAAACGGAGGATAAAGTCCGTTCGCAGCAGTGATAGCTTCTACACTACTATTAAACCGATCAGCTATATGATAAAGGGTGTCGCCTCTTTGAACCGTGTATATGACAAAGGTTTCATTTTGTCTGTGCATAAAATCTCCTCCTTGGTAGTCTATATGATTTCTAAAATGATTTTATACATAAGCATTGACTCTCACGTAACGTAATACCATATATTTAATATATAAGGAGGTGACGTCATGCTAGCCAATGAGGTAGCAAAAGTTGCAGGAATTACTGTTCGTACCCTGCATTATTATGATGAAATTGGGTTATTGTCAGTAACTAAAAGCAACGAAGCGGGTTACCGTAATTACACGGATCAAGATATAGCAAAATTACAACAAATTCTATTTTTCCGCGCACTAGATTTTCCATTAAAGCAAATTAAGCAGATTATGGAACAACCCGACTACGATAGATTAAAAGCGCTTGAGTGGCAAGAGGAATTATTAAATAAAGAGAAGAAGAGAATTGATGAAATGTTACTAACTATTCATCAAACGATTGAACAGGAAAAGGCAGGTGTAAAAATGTCGAATAAAGAAAGATTTGAAGGGTTTGCGTTTGATTCTAATCCACACGAAGAAGAGGCAAGAGAACGGTGGGGAGATCAAGCCGTTGACGAAGCGAATAAAAATGTGATGCGTATGACGCAAGATACACAGGAAGAAATGAATGCGATTTATCGTGAACTTGCTTCAATTAGACATAAGGACCCAAAATCAACGACATCACAAAGAACAATCGAAAAGTGGTATCGGTTTTTAAATGAACAGGTAACTACCTATTCAATTGAAGCATTTCAAGGGTTAGGGATGTTATATATACAAGATGAGAGATTTCAAAAAAATATCGATCAATTTGGGGAGGGATTAGCTCAGTTTATGAGCGAAGCAATGATTGAGTTTGGTCAGAATAAGAAGTGAAATAGAAGAGCATGGTGACGAAGTTCTGGAAATACAGAAAGACTCGAAAACCTTCAAAATATATTTATTTTTGAGGTGACTCGAGCCAGAAAGCGGTATAGTTTTTATCTATTAGACAATACGAGCTACAAATTTTCTGTTTCTAGGACCATCAAATTCACAGAAATATAATCCCTGCCATGTACCCAAAACAAGTTGCCCATCGCTAATAAGTATGTTTTGAGCGTGGCCCACCGTGGATGTTTTCATGTGCGCTGCAGTGTTTCCTTCTGCATGTTCATCTTTGGAGTCTTCCCACGGGTACATTTCACGGAATCTTCTTAGCATATCTGTTTTCACATCTGGGTCTGCATTTTCGTTTACTGTTAATCCCGCTGTGGTATGCATGGAAGAAACGATGACGATTCCATCTTCCACACCTTGTTCGGAAATCCAACTTTGTACTTCTGAAGTTATATCAATCATCTGATCATGTGCTTCTGTTTTTAGTTGAAACGTTTTATACATTTTAAAAACACTCCTAAAGTTTCCTTCTTTTAACACTTTACCCGTTCTTTACAAAATAAAACCCCCAGTAAAATGGGGGTTAATTAATTGAGAACTAAAGAACGATATCACGACTCCAATGTCTGTGAGCAGCTATTGCGTTAGCAAATTCTTTTGCAAAAGCGTCAGGATCATCAGAAATCACGACTCCTGGGCTATTTTGTAAGGAGTTATCTTCTAGCCATTGTTTCCCATCGTGTGTTGCTCCGATAGGTTTAAAGTGTTGAAATGCTTCTTGTATAAAGTATTTTGCATCGTGGTTAAACTTCTTGCTTAAATTAGGTCCACCCACTGCATAAATGGAATCAAACAACACAGACTCACTTGTTAAGAAAGTGTGATCAACATTGATTTCTGATCCATCATCGCCTTGAAGTTTCCCTTGCTTATCACTAATTACTTCAATGATTACGCCTTCGTTTCTAAGGTGATCTAAGATGTGCGAAATATCTTTTCCATTGAAATTGTTTGAAATAATTAATCCGACAGTTCTAGTGTGAGCAGAGAACTTTGTATTCTCTTGACTTAGTGCTGGTGATGATTTTGAAACATTTACGTGTTGGGCACCTTCAGATGGAGGAGTTGCACCAATTGCATCTGCCAACGAAGTAGCAAGTTCTTTATCTACATTCGTAAACATATCTACAACTTGTTGTTTAACTGAACTGTCTCCTACTTTTCCTAATTCAAAACTAAACGCTTCTGTAATATGCCCCTTCTCAGCCTCACTCATACTATTCCAAAACAAGCGTGCTTGAGAGAAGTGATCTTTGAAGCTTTCACTACGTTTTCTAACTTTATACCCTTCGACTTTCTCTTGATAATGCTCATAACCGCCTTCTTCAGGTGAAGCTGGGCTAGGTGTGTTAGAAGCAAGAGAGTTCTTGTGGTAACTTACTTGGCCAACATTAATTGTCTGGCGTCCATACCCATCTCTTTGGTTATTATGAAAAGGGCAGACAGGTCGGTTGATTGGCAATTCGTGAAAGTTCGGTCCACCTAAGCGTATTAATTGGGTATCTGTATACGAGAAGAGACGCCCTTGCAATAGTGGATCATTTGAAAAATCAATACCAGGTACGACATGACCTGGGTGGAATGCTACTTGTTCTGTTTCAGCAAACACATTATCCACGTTTCGGTTTAATGTCATTTTACCAACAAGCTGCACAGGAACATCTTCTTCTGGCCAAAGTTTGGTCGGATCTAGAATATCAAAGTCAAAGCTATGTTCATCTTCTTCTCTGATAATTTGAAGACCTAATTCATATTCTGGATACTCTCCATTTTCTATAGATTCCCAGAGGTCTCCGCGATGAAAATCGGCATCCTTACCAGATAACTTCTGTGCTTCGTCCCAAACAACAGAATGGGTCCCTAGTTTTGGTTTCCAATGAAATTTTACAAAGTGTGATTGTCCTTGACTGTTAACAAGGCGGAAAGTGTGTACACCGAATCCTTCCATCATGCGAAAGCTTCTAGGAATGGCACGGTCAGACATAGCCCACATTACCATATGTGCAGCTTCCTGATTATTCGCAACGAAATCCCAGAAAGTGTCATGTGCTGATGCTGCTTGAGGCATTTCATTATGTGGTTCTGGTTTTAAAGCATGAACTAGGTCCGGGAATTTAATAGCATCTTGAATAAAGAATACAGGTATATTATTACCTACTAGGTCATAGTTTCCTTGTTCTGTGTAGAACTTAGTAGAAAATCCTCTAGCATCACGCACTGTTTCAGAAGATCCTTTTGAGCCAGCTACTGTTGAAAACCTAACAAACACTGGAGTCTTCTTAGAGGTGTCCGTCAAAAAGTCAGCTTTTGTATATTTTTCTAACGATTCATAAAGCTCAAATTCACCATGTGCCGCAAAACCGCGAGCGTGTACGATTCTTTCAGGGATTCTTTCGTGGTCAAAGTGAGTCATTTTTTCACGGAAATGAAAATCTTCGAGTAAAGTAGGACCCCTTTCACCAGCTTTAAGTGAAAATTCATCTTCAGCCATTTTTAAGCCTTGATTGGTGGTTAGCTTCTTACCTTGGTCGTCTGTACGATATGCATCTAACTGTTCGTCTTTTTTATTATTACTCATTCGAGTGCCTCCTTTAAATTAAACCTACTTCTGTTTTTACCCTTAAAAATTCAAGAAAAAACACTATTAGACTAAATTTTACAAAAATAAATATATAGTTGTGTAAAGAAGGAAAGTTTCTAGGTCTAATGGGAGTGGAAGCATAAAAAAAGCGTTCTGCATAATTGCAGAACACTAAACTGGTACTAACTCATGGTATGATCTTTCACGTGGTTTTCTCCCCAGTCAACCATTTGGTTAAGTAAAGGTTGGAGTTCGTTTCCGTAATCTGTTAAGGAGTATTCCACTTTTGGTGGGACTTCTGGAAATGCTTCTCTATATATTAACCCGTCGCCTTCGAGCTCTTTGAGTTGTTTAATTAATGTTTGGTGCTTAATTAAAGGGATACTCTTTTTAATTTCACCAAAACGCAATGTACCAGTGGACAGCTTGAGTAGAATAACTGCTTTCCATTTTCCACAAACAACATCTAAAGTAGTCTTCATACATTCGAGTTCTCGGTCCATTATAAGCGTCCTCTCTATAGTACATTAAAATATACTACTTTTATAAATTTTTCTTTCCTATACACTAAGAGTATTAGAGAGATTATATCATAATTTTCAGCAAAAAGGGGTGGGAATTTGAAAGTAGATGAAATCAATGATCGTTCTATTGAGATCGGTCAAATAATATTACAAAAACGCAGCTCTATATCTAGCAATACCCTTGATCAATTTTATTTAATTTATAGAGAAAATGAAAAACCTACAAGCCAAGACTATGTCATGATGGAAACAATCGTCAGGCTGATTGGTAGAAGATTACTCTCGGATCAAAACGAACAATCTTTCAAACATATTCAAAGACTTGGATACCGTGCAGGGAAGAAAACGGTGCATTCAGAAGCAATGTTGCATGAAACTTTTCAAATTATATCTCATGTAAGTGAGGGGGTATGGCAAGCTTTAGATACCGAAGCTTCCATAGATTTGAAAAAAGAAGATGTCATCCTTGTAAATAAACAAATTGAAACGGTAATCCTTCAACTGATGATTGGGTATTTGAATAGTTTTATGGACTTATATAAAGAAGTTTCCTCAAATTTCAATGATAAGCTTAATGAACTTTCCATTCCAATTATTAGAGTAGATGATGGGGTTGGGGTTTGTCCGATTATTGGTGAGATCGATTCAGATCGGGCAGCTATTTTAATGGATCAAACGTTAAAGAAAGTTACATTTGAAGCTTACGACCATTTAATTTTCGATTTGTCTGGGATCAGCCAATTAGATGATTATGTTGTCAAATACTTATTTGATACCGTGTATTCCATGCAGTTGATGGGAATTAATGTTATTTTCACAGGTATACGAGCTAAGCTTGCAATGAAAGCTGTTCATTTAAATTTTGATTTAACGAAGCAACAAACCTTTTCCAATGTAAAAAATGCGCTTGAGCATATAAAAACACTTGATTAACATTATGTCTGAAAGTTTGTGAGATGGTCGTGTTGGTTATAATTTTTAATCTTCCACTGTTCGTCCATGTAATGAATGGTACTTAAGCTTGCATTCACTACCTTTGTTTTACCACTTCCAATTTCACCTTGAGAAAGAGTGGACAATATAATATTGATGACTGCTCCGTGGGCAACTACTAGAACATTTTTATTGGGGTGCAAGTTACGAATGCGGTCGATTCCACTCATCACACGCTGTTCGAAATCGACAATGGGCTCTATACTAGGAAAACTGCGGTTAGGAAAACGCTCTTCATTTTCTGCGAATGTGTGACCTTCACCTTCTCCAAAGGAACGTTCCAAAAGTTCTGGGTAAATTTCAAGAGGTAGATTCATATGAGAATTAACTATTTTAGCTGTTTTCAGAGCCCGGGAAAGAGGGCTTGTGATGATCAAGTCCCATGAGCCCTTATTAATTGAATCCCTTACTTCTTTTGCTTGATTTTCACCAGATTGATTTAATGGTATATCCGTTGCACCTTGTAGCCTTTTTTGTAAATTCCAATCTGTTTCCCCGTGACGAATAAGACAAATGGTTGTCATGAACTTTCCTCATTTCTAATATGTAAGAAATATACCCGCTCACATGGGTGAGGGGTATATTTTAAAAATATCTTAGCCAAGGTAACTTGTTACATCATCATCGCCAGTTACGATTAATAATACTTTACCTTCATCCATATCTTCTTCATAGTTTTCAGCTTCTGCTTCAGAAAAGCCGATTTCTTCAAGTTTTGAACGTAATTCATCGCCTTTTTTAGCGAACATATTTCCTACTGCACTTTTGAAGTCTTGTTCAGAGAATCCGATCGTGTTAGCTTCTGCATTATTTGCAATACGCTTCGTTCGATCGTCATCGTGTGATAGGACATATACATTCTCACTACTCACACCATTATCTTTTAATTTTTTTACATCAGAAACTAATTGTTCATCGTTTGAATATTCACGAATAAATGGCATCATCAATCACTCCTTGGAATTGTTTTGTGCACATTACATAAATTACCCCATTTTCTAAACGTTAAACGTAAATTTAGTCACGTATGAAAAACGGATAGCCGTCTAGTGTCACTTTCCCCCAACTACTACGTATGAAGTAAACAAACCATACTGTACCTAATATAATTGCAACCAAGCCTGTATACCCTAAAATTTGTGGGTTAGGAATGTATATTTCATTCATTTGGATAAAATATCTTTCGTAAATTTCGACCACACTAGCGATTGCATTATTTATAAAATGAATAATGATAGGAACAATTAAGCTCTTCGTATAAATAAACCAAATACACATAACAATTCCAAATACAGTAGCTCCAATAAATTGGACCCCATGTAATAAACCAAAAATTACAGAAGAAACAATGATTCCTGTTCCAATACTATACTTCTTCGTTAAGCGACCTAATAAATACCCTCTGAAAAGAAATTCTTCCAGAATAGGTGCCACAATCAAGATTGCGAAGATGTACATGAAAAATGCAGGAGTGGGTAATGGTTGAACAGTGATTTGTTCAAATAAACGTAAATCATCTTGTAGCATCATAATAACTCCAGCGGTAAAGAAAGCTAACGCACCGTAGCTGATTAAGGTAGGAAATGCAACAGAACTTACAACAGACCGTTTGCGGACTGGATTTGAAGGCCGTGAAATCCAAATATTTAAGGGGTGTTCATAATCTCTTAGTCTTCTCCAAAGGTAATAAAAAGGCACAATACTCAATGCGATTACATCAACGAATATGAGACTTAAACTGTTATTTATAGGTAGTATGAAAAAGAAGCCAGCAATCAATATGTAACTCACAAATATTAAAACAAGAAAATCTCTTGTTTTATTCTCTTCAAAGAACAGATCCATTCACTTATCCTCCTTTTTTTACCATCCTATCAGAAATTGTTAATGATTGGAATGAAAGTAGGTATGAAATAGTCCTACTTCTAAATTCTCTTGTTTAATTGAAGTCTTTTTAGTTAACTATAGATAGAAGTTCGCTATATAATAGGAAAAAGAGATAGAGTTAGGGGGTAAACCTTTGGGATTTATTCGATTTATAATTTTGGTCTCGGTTATTGTCTTGTTTGTGTATGCATTCCCTTTTAATCAATTTATAGGAGAAGAGGCATCTTATCAAGAAGACGATGAATGGTCCATTGAACAAGTTTACGATGATTTTAAGAATCGTTTAAATGATATAGATGTTGAAGCTGTACAGGACCGCGTTAGTGATGGATGGCATCAAATCCAATGGTTCGTAGAAAGTTTGGGTAATGAAAACTTAGAAACTCCTAATGTATTTGAAGTGCCAGAACATGATGCAAAGGAAGCAGCAGATGACTTTGAAGCACATGAATTTGAACAAGAAGTGTTAGAACTTGTTAATGAGGAACGTGCGGAGCGTGGATTAGGAGATTTAGAGTTTTCGAATGAAACAGCAGTAGTAGCAAGGGAAAAATCACGTGATATGAGTGAAAATGATTATTTTGCCCATCAATCGCCGACTTACGGCTCCCCTTTTGATATGTTAAACCAGTTTGGAGTGCAATATCGTGCCGCTGGGGAAAATATCGCGATGGGTCAACGAAGTCCGGAGCAGGTGATGGAAGGTTGGATGAATAGTGACGGACATCGTGCGAATATATTAAAAGAAGAGTTCACACATTTAGGTGTTGGTTATGTTAAAGATGGTATGCGGACGTACTGGACGCAGATGTTTTTAGGAAGATAGTGAAAATACAATAGAAGCGGCTGGGACAAATTAAAGTGGTAGCATGGAAATCCTAACAATAAAAAGTGGTGCGACTAACTCGCTCCTGAAATAGACTGCGCTTTCCGTGGGGAGCTGGTGAGCCTCCTCATGCTACGCATTCCGGGGTCTCACCTGAGCTCTATTTCCCACAGGAGTCTCCGTCCATTTCATCCGCTTTTCATCTGCTTTGTACGGAATATTCATGACTTCAGACACTTTTGTCTCAGCCTCTTCTTTAGATTTAGCCCTTATTTATTAATTTATTCTTTCATTTTCCCAAAGTATAGCAGTCCTACGAGTAAGCCTATAAGCATCATGATGGTCGCGAAAATTAGGAATGGTATAGGGCCGAATTGGAAGATGAGCGGGACAGATAAAGCTGTTACAAGTCCACCACCTAGGAATGGTTCAAATACCAATTGCTTATAACCAAAACCTTCTAATGCTGGTGATTTACCTTCAGGGTCAGCTACGCGAATCAGTAATAGTCCGGTTGCAGTAATACCCATTGATTGCCCGAAATCACCAATGGCACGTTCTAGCCAATAGCTTGGAATCATGCGTGGTGCAAGTAAGAAGAAACCAATGACGTTCCATGCAATCCCAACCCCAGCTAGTAAAAGGAAGGGCACAATATAGGTTCCAATTACTTCTAATGAAACGGTAGCAATTGCTGAAAGAACGAGTACGTCCAGAGATAAACCTTGGATACGGCTGATCATTCTACGGTCAATGACCTCCGTATTATCAATTTTCGTAAAGAATAGTTGAACTAAAATTCCGCCAATCATAGCTAACGGGAATAAAGGAATATATGTCATGAAGTCTGAGCCGATTAGAGCAGCTTCTGTAAAAATAAACCCTTCAAGAATCACATACCCAACTAAAATCGCTGCACTAATTACAGCTATGTGAAGTGACATAGGCTCTATAGATTCAGGGCTTACAGTCATTTTTGCTGCAGGTTCGCGATTTTCAAACTCAACGATTCCTGCGCGTTTCACATTTGATTGGTCTTTCATATCCTTCATAATGACCGTATGGTTCTTTTTAACTGCCCAATTGATAAATAAAATACCAATTAGAACACCCGATAAAATACCTACTGTTGCAAGTCCAATTGCTAAATCATATGCTTCAGCAAATCCAATATCTTCGAAAGTACCTTGGAGTCCTGCTGCGGTACCATGACCACCTTCGAAACCTACTTCAATTAATGCTCCAACCATTGGAGGCATTCCGAAAAATGGTCCAAGAACAAGAATAGCTAGGAGTATACCAACCACGTATTGTCCCCAGCCTATTGTCCAACCGAATGTAAGCTGCGGTCCACCGACCTTCCATATTTTCGAAAGGGAAGGGAGGATCGTTCCGAGAAATAAAGTTGCGAATACTACGTTGATTAGTAGCCCGGGTAACGTAGCCCAAACCTCTGTAATACTTTCTGTCATGACACCATTAGAGAAGAAGGAATCTTCTCCGATATACGGTGTAATTAATTTACCTAAAACTTGCGGTCCAGCTAGTAATGCTAAGAAACCAGCTATTACAGATGATGGTAAAAATAAATCCTGTAGAAATTTTAGCCGTACGCGAAGCCATTTACCTATTAATAAAAATAATCCTAAGTACACTAATGCAAAACCTATTTGATCGGGACTCATCTAATCCCTCCTGTGAAAAATTGTGATAAAGATTTTTTCCACTAAATAGGTGTTTTCAAACGCGAATGTTTGATAAATGCATCAAAAGTAACAAAGGAAATGGGAGGCAATTATTCTTTTGAATACACATCTTTAATTGTATAATCATGTTTTTTTAAAGCTTCCTGTGCAGGACCTTCTATAACTTTTCCTTCATAGGAAAATCTAGAACCATGACACGGGCAATCCCACGTTCGTTCTGCATCATTCCAATTCACTTCACAGCCCATATGTGTGCATGTTGTATCTACTACATGTACTTGACCTTCATCATCTTTATAAGCTCCAGTTCGTTGTCCATCTTTTAAAAAGGTAGTCGCTTCATCCGGCTGAAGTTGGTCAATTTTATTTTTAGGAAAGTCTATTTTTCCTTTAATAAAATGCTTGGTCACATCCACATTTTCGCGAATTATTTGTTTTGCACTTGCTTTGAGGTTAAAACGGGTTGGCTTGAAAATTTCTAAATCCGTATTCGGTCTCTCTAAAATTTTGTCTGTTAACATCATAGCTGCAGCTGTGCTGTTGGTCATACCCCATTTGCGATAGCCAGTCGCTACAAGTGTGCGAGGACGATCTTGGTGAAGAGGGCCAATGAAAGGTAATTGGTCTTCTGTAACATAATCTTGTGCAGACCAATGATACTGGACATTAACTTTACCAAATACACTTTCAGCTGAACGGGTAAGTGCTTGATAATGTTTGCTAATGTCATCTCCTTGTCCAACTTTATGGCTTTCTCCTCCGAATAATATGAAATCTTCTCCATTAATTGTAGTTTGTCGAATCGAACGAACAGGTTTATCTACACTTACATACATTCCATGGTCTGGAGAATTGATTGCTGGAAATGCGATGACATACGACTTATTAGCGTACATTCTAGCAAACAAAAATTTTGCTCCTTCATAAAATGGATAATGCGAGCTGATGATCACGTGGTTGGCCGTAATGCTATGACCAGTTTCACAAGTAACTTCGACGTTTTCTTCTGATTCCTTTACCGCTGTTGCTTTTGTATTTTCATAAATGGTTACATTCATTTTTATTAGCTCTTGAACAAGAAAACTCAAATATTTGGTAGGGTTAAATTGAGCCTGGTCAGGAAGCTGAAGTGCATTTTGAATGTCTAAATTGTAAGGGATGCTCGTTTCAATTGTGCCTTTTAAATTTAAGTGATCGTATGCTTGCTTTTCTTTTTCAATTTTAGTTTCATACTCACCAGAAGTTGAGAATATTACAGCCTTATTCTTTTCATAATCACATTCAATCGCGTTAGTGTGAACTAGTCCTTCTATAAATTTGGCTGCAGCTTGGTTGACTTGTAGATACGTTTTTGCCGTGTTGAAATCACTATTATTAATTAATTGATCGTAACAAAGTCCATGTTGTACAGTAACCTTCGCGGTGGTGTGAAGCGAGGTTCCGCCAACTAAATGAGAGGCATCAATCAAAGTAACGGACTTACCTTCCTTGGCTAAGAGGTAGGCAGAGGTAATCCCAGTAATTCCACCGCCAACGATTAGTACATCTGTTGAAGTCGAAGAAGATATAGGAGGAAATTTTGGAATCATTCGAGTTCCTTCCCAAATACTTCTTAACTGATTTAAATCTTTGATAGTTCTTCACCTCCAAATTGTCTTTTTTTAAGGTTTCTCTAATTATGTGCATTCTATTCATTAGGTATTTATAACTATTTTTATTATGTTTTTGAACCCTTGCACAGCATACGATGAAAGTTAAAATGTAATATTTTGTCGTGATTAATTTCTATAATTCAATAGCTTTTTTCCAGATTTTATAGTAAAATCTTTTAAAAGACATGCGGTAAAATATAACTAAACATCATAAATGAATTACACATATAAAATAGTTCAAAATAACTACAGAAAGGAGTTATATTCATGACTACTAATCAGCTGTGTGAACGTGTATTGATGGATGGGTTAGATAGTTTAGTATTCGTTATGCGAGTAGAAGCCTCATCTGGGCTGTTTATTTATGATTTTATAAATAAAAAAGGATTTGATGAGACTTTTTTAACAAAGGATGACTTAGGTAAAAGTTTAGATGAGGTTTTAACTGCAGAGCAATCCGAGTTGTTACATAAAATGTATAATCAAGTGGTCAAAGAAAAAACTATTGTAAAATATGAAGATTCCTTCCATTCAGCTGCGAATCGGCATTTAATAAATGAAACGACACTTACACCATTATTGAATGATGATGGTGTGGTAAGTGAGATTGTTGCAGTAGTTAGAGATATTACTGATTTCAAATTATCAGAAGCGGCAAGAGATGAATCAGAGTTAAAGATGAAATTAAGCAAACAACGCTATCAGTCCTTATTTGATGATAATTCGGATGCAATTTGTTCCCTTAGTACAGGTGGGTCGGTTACAGAAATGAATCAAGCATTTGCAGATTTGTCAGGTTACCGTGAGGCTGAATTAGTAGGAAGGTCTGTATTTGATGTTGTAGAAGCAAAGGTGCGACATCAATTAATGCGAAAATTTTTCCGTACCTTAAAAGGGAACCCGCAAAGGTTCGAGCTTCGTTTAACCAATGCGGATCATAATTATATTGATTTACAAGTAATGCTCACACCAACGATTATTGACGACAGAATCACCGGTGTTTTTGCTATTATGAAGGATATTTCAGAACAAAGAGAAGCAGAACATACTTTAAGAAAAAACGAAGAGCAATTTCGAATGATTGCAGAAAGTTCGCATGATTTAATCACGATGCTGGATAAAGAGGGATATATCACCTATGCTTCTCCTTCTTACGAGTATGTATTGGGTCATGCACCTGAGAAGTATATTGGACAATCCTTGCTTCACAATTTACATGAACATGATCAGGAGAGTGTATTAGAGCATTTTAGAAACTCTCAAACATCAGGGAATCCTTTTTCCATTGAGTTTAGACAATTCCATATGCTTCGTGGGTGGCTTTGGTTTGAATTGCAGGCAAAACCGATCTTTCAAGATGATGGTGAATTCTATCAGATGGTCGTTGTCACAAGGGATATTACTGAACGTAAAGCATATGAAGAGCAATTAAAGCAATTTGCTTACCACGACCCACTAACCGAGTTGCCAAATAGAAGATTGTTTCAGGATCAATTATCTACGCATTTAAAAAGGAATAATAATAATTTCGCTGTCATGATGATGGACCTAGATAATTTTAAAGCTATAAATGATACACATGGGCATGATGTCGGAGATGAGATTATTAAAGAATTTGGTAAGCGGATCAAAGACACAATTAGAGATACAGATTTTGTGGCCAGATTAGGTGGAGATGAATTTATTTTATTGCTTACACAAATTGATTCTAAAGAGAGAATATTTGATGTACTACATCGCATTCAAAAGGTGGTTGCAGAACCATGGTATGTAAAAGGTTTAGAAATTAAAGTCACTTCTAGTATAGGCCTAACTATGCCAGAGGAAACAGATATTATTGCTAATGGGAACGTATTGATTAAAGCAGCAGATAACGCACTATATAAAGCAAAATCAGCCGGTAAAAATACGTATCAATTGATTTCCTACAGAAATAAGGTAGTAGAATAAAGATAGAACCATATCACGACTTTTAGTAGCTCAGAGGCTGCTATTTTTATTATTATAATATGGATATAGATATATTCATAAAATGATTTTTTGAATCTCTAAACGGGTAAACTATAAGTGTATAGGAGGGTTGTCGGATGTTACCTACTTTATTAACGATCATTGGTATTTTATTTATTTTTACATTAATAGCTACATTAGTAATCGGTAAGAAAACAGATGACCAAATTAAAGAGTATGAACGTCGAGATGCTTCACCCCAAGAGGAGTTAGAACGCTCCAGAGAATATGAACAGACTTCTATGAAGAAGAATATACCCAACTTAGCAGGAATCTATGTCGTCTATTTCATTCTCGTTATTATTGCATGTATTGTGCTTTATTTTGTTTTAATTTAAGTAAATTAAACTCAGTTTCACAATTATTTTGTAAACTGTAATAATTGTAATATAGTATTCATTTATTCGTAACTTCACTGTTGGGGAAGTTATGTTATCTTATAAATAGAAACTCATAATATCTCCCTAAAGATAAAATGTTTTGAGGAAGCAGGTGCTCATCGCCTGCTTCCTTTTTATTGTATTAAAAAAGGTTAGACTGCGAATTAATCGCGTCTAACCTTTCGTTTTTTATTTAACAACTTCATTAATTGGGTGTGATCTTTTTTGGAAACAAGAATGTATAAGAAGTCACCAGCTTTGATTTCTGTATCTCCATAAGGTGTTACCAAATCATTATCCCTTACAATTGCACTAATCGAAGCTTTTTGCGGAAAGCTAATGTCTTTCAGTTTATGACCGACAATATCGTTTTCGCGACTTGTCTGAAACTGAACCATTTCAGCGTTCGCTTTCGCAATGGAAATCAATTCGATCGAATGGTGCGGTGTGTCTTTCTTTGGTCCCATTAAGCCAAGCTTTTTAGCTACATATGAGATAGTAGAACCTTGGACGAGTGCAGAAGTTAGTACAACGAAGAAGATTATATTAAAGTACATAGCAGCATTATCAAGCCCAGCTACAATTGGGAATGTAGCTAGTACGATAGGTACTGCCCCGCGTAAACCTGCCCAAGATAAAAACGTCTTTTCTTTCAGGGAATATTTCATTCCTAAAGTAGATATAAAAATGGCAGCTGGCCTTGCAATAAATATAAGTACAACGGAAATAATTAATCCATTTAATATGACACTCCATTGAAAGACTTGTTCTGGAAAAGCAAGTAAACCTAGAATGATAAACATCATAATTTGAGACATCCAGGCAAAGCCTTCGTTGAACTGAAAGATGGAATAACGATACATTAATTCTGAATTTCCGATAACTAAAGCAGCTACATAAACTGCTAAAAATCCACTAGCATCAATAACAGAAGCGGTACTATAAGTAATTAATGCAAACGTTAAGGCGAAAATTGGGTATAGACCACTTGATTCTAAATTGATTCTGTTTAAGGAAAGGGAAGCTATTTTTCCAATTCCAAGACCAATCAATAAGCCGACTCCCATTTGCCAAAAGAAGGAGGGGACTAGGGTCCATAAGGAAGTATCTTCATGAAGTATAAGTTCAATGAACATTACTGTTAAAAACACTGCCATTGGATCATTTGTACCTGATTCAGCTTCTAAAGTAGCCCCCATTTTTGCTTTTATATTTCTTTCCTTTAACGTAGCGAATACAGCCGCTGCATCGGTAGAACCGACGATCGCACCAAATAATAAAGCCTCTAGCCAAGTTACATCTAATATAATATATACGGCTGAACCGGTTATAAATGCGGTAAGGAATACTCCAAGCGTGGCTAAAGAGATTGAGGGGATGGCGACTGAACGAACCGTGGACCACTTCGTCTGCATACCACCCTCGAAAAGGATGATAATTAACGCTATAATTCCTATAAATTGTGCTGCCATTACATTATCAAAATCAATAAGACCTAACCCGTCACTTCCAATTACTAAACCGAGTCCAATAAAGAGAACTAGTGAGGGGAGTCCAAGTTGACTGGAAAACTTTGCAGCAAAGATTCCACTAAGAAGTAAAAAAGCAATTAAGAAGATTAATCCATCATTTTGAAAACTTTCAAATAGCATTCCAGACCTCCTATCAATTAAATGTTTATGAAATTATTTTACCATATTAAAAAGTGGAAAGCTTTTGTACCGACTTAGCTTTTCACTTTTTTCATGACTTTCCGTTTACTTCTTTTAAACCATTTTGAATCCACAACAATATCAAAAGCGGTGCTAATAATAAGTCCGTGAAGCATCACTCCAAAGATCGTAAGTAACACAATAATAATGTAACTTCCCCAGTGTGTTGGTTCAATCATAGAGTAACCAAAGAAAACTAAGCTCATGAGACTACCAAGAAAAGCTTCATAATAACTTTCGATTCCTTCCTCTAAATGGCGTAAAGGAATTAAAGAGAGGAAAATAATTAGAAAAGTTATTGCTACAACTACAGCTAGGTGTCTGTTTTTTAAGAAACGAATAATCGGCATTGTATAATATTTCGTGATTGATTTTAGTCGAATTAAATGTAAGATCCGAGCAACTCTAGCCACTTGGAAAATGGCATCAAGAGGTACAGCGGCTATTACTAAAAAAGGATTTGTTTTTAAGAAATCTAGCTTATTGTTACTAGTGTATAAACGTATGACTAGGTCTATGAAAAAGATCCCCCAGGTTCCCCAAACGATGTAGTTATTATAGTCACTTTCTAACCAAATGGTAGAAACAGAAATCGTTGCAAGAAAGACCATGAAATATTCATATCCAGTTTTAACATTTTCTTTTGCTTCATCCATAGTGTGTGGGTCCTTTCACATGCTGTTATACAAACTAGCAAGGTTGATTGCAATAATCTATGTATACGATACCTAAATCTATTCTATCATAATTTAATCCAACTTAAGACGGATAAAAGAAGGAACGGTAGACCGTTTTATAGAAAAGTAGGATAGAATAATATGTAAATTAAAGGAGGCGATGATATGGAAGAAGCAATTATTAAAGTCGAAAGTATATCGAAAAATTATAAGAAACGAAAAACGAAAGAAATAGTAACGGCGATAGAAGATGTAAGCTTTGAAGTGAAAAAAGGAGAAATCTTAGGGTTATTAGGTCCTAATGGGGCCGGGAAGACAACTACCATTAAAACGATTTGTGGTTTATTAAAACCAGATGAAGGTACCGTGTACATAAATGGGTACGATGTAACGAAGCATCGCCTAAAGTCATTAAATCACATTAGTGCTGTGCTAGAAGGAAACAGAAATGTTTATTGGAGACTTACCGTAAAGGAAAATTTAGAGTATTTTGCAGGGAACAGGGGGAAAACTCGAAAACAAGTAAGTGCAAGAATTGAAGAATTACTTGAGCAATTTAATTTAAAAGCTAAAGAAAATGAATTAGGAAGCAGCCTATCTAGGGGAATGCAGCAAAAACTTGCAGTTGCTGTTGCCATGCTTGCCGATAGTGATGTATTACTATTAGATGAACCGACTTTAGGGTTAGATATAGAAACGGGCTATGAGCTTCGAAAATTATTAAAGGAGATTGTTGAAAGAGAGGGAAAGACAATTATTATCAGCACTCATGACATGCCTGTAGTGCAAGATTTGTGTGAGCGAACAGTAATTATAAATGGTGGAAAAGTAATTGCAGATGAAAATGTCGACCGATTAATAAGTCTTTTCGAGACAAGAGCTTACAGTTTAACACTAGGAACTGATTTATCGACTTCCCAACTTAATCGAATAGAAGCCACTTTTCCTATTCATTACTTAAATGAAAAAGTACTTGATGTGACGTTAGAAAAAGAGAATGACATTTACGAATTAATGGATATTTTAAAAGTAGAATCGACTAAGATTATAAAGATTGATCGCAGTACAGTTGATTTTGAACAGGTATTCCTCCAGTTAATTCGGAAGGAGGAAGATCATGCAATTTCTTCAGTTAATTAAAGCAAATACACGCATGGAATTTATCGAAATGAAAAGGTATCTTCCAAATACGATTAGTATGTTTTTAACGTTTTATTTTATATTTCTAGGTTTGTTTTTTGGTATTGATGTAATCGGGGATCCACAACAAGCAGACACAAATATTCAATATGCAATTGTTAATATGGTCTTTTGGTATTTAACGATGATGACTCTTGCAAATATAGGGTTCACTATTACCCAAGAGGCGATGAGAGGGACTTTAGAGCAATTATATATGTCTCCATATGGTGTTTGGCGAATTTTACTAGCAAGGTTCACAGGTTATCTACTGATGAATAGTATCATCATTGTGTTGTTATTAGCTGCAACGATGGCAACATCTGGTCAATGGCTGAATTTGAGCCCACATTTAACGATACCGATTTTGTTGCTTACGATTATTGGGATTATAGGAGTAGGATTTATGATTGCTGGGGCGTGTGTCATCTTTAAACAGGTACAATCATTTATGCAAATTTTGCAATTTATCTTGTTAGGTTTAGCTTTTGTGCCTTTAGCTGCGGCTCCTTATCTTGTCTTAGCTCCTTTTGTGAAAGGGTTTGATATGGTACGTCAGATTACTATTCAAGGATATACGTATGCTGACTTCACTGCATTTGATTTCTACACATTAGTTGCAAACTCCATTTTCTATGTGATCATTGGTGTTATTTTCTATTTACAATGTGAAAAAATTGCGATGCAAAAAGGGTTACTTAGCAACTACTAATACGTAAATCGACTGTTATTTAATTAGGTATCGTGCTATCATAGCATTCAGGTGGTGACAGCATGGTACGATCTTATATATTTTTAATATTAACTGTTATTATTTTTTCTGGGAATTTAATAGTCGGAAAAGCAATCAATGACCTACCGCCTGTAACAATTACGTTCTTTCGGTGTTTGATTGCTTTTCTTGTTGTATTACCTTTTGGTTTAAAGCAAGTAAATTGGAACCGATCGCTTTACTTGAATAATTGGAAGGCATTGTTAGGGCTCGCTTTATCGGGGATTACTTTATTTAATATCCTTATTTATTTAGCTTTAAATTTCACCACATCGATTAATGCTGGAATTGTAGAAGCGGCTACACCAGTGTTCGCAATTATATTAGGTTACATATTTTTAAAAGAGAGATTAACTAAAAAGCAGTTAATCGGTGCTGCTATTTCATTCTTCGGCGCAGTATGGGTACTGACCTCAGGATCTTTACATGTTTTATTTTCGCTAGGTATTAATATCGGCGATTTCTTTATGGTATTGGCTATTCTGGTTTGGGCGATTTATTCTTTACTGATTAAACAACATAACCACAAATTTCCGCTGTATGGTAGTGTGCTGATTATTTTAGGAATTGGAGTTATATTATTAATTCCTACGATGATGATTGAGTGGATGGTTGTCGGAGGAATTCCAGATGCTTTGTTTGTGCAATCGAGTTGGTTCGGTCTACTTTATTTAGGAATCTTCCCATCATTTATAGCTCTTGTCTTCTGGACAAAAGGTGTTAATGATATAGGGCCTTCCTTAGCAAGTGTTTTTCTAAATTTCTTACCGATCTTTACGACGATTGGCGCAGTGTTATTTTTAGATGAATCGGTCAGTGTAGCTCAGCTATTCGGTGGGGTGCTTGTTATATTCGGAGTCCTGTTAGTGAATGTGAATTTTAGGCAACTGTTCAAATGGAAGAGAAGTAATGCAGGGTGAGAAAAATGGAATCAGTAGAACATCTGAGATAATCAGTAGAACATTTCAAATCATGAGTAGAACATCGGAAATAATGAGTAGAACATCAGAAATAATCAGTAGAACAACAAGGTAATTACACAAAAAAGGAAGTCACTCAAAAGTGACTTCCTTTTATTATTTAGCTGCTTTTTGTAGTTTGTCGATCATTTGAAGTGATTTACCTGTTCCTAATGCGACACATTCAAGTGGATTTTCAGCAATATGGACTGGAACATCAACTTCACCAGATAACCATTCTTTCATGCCATGTAATAGTGCTCCGCCACCTGTAAGCATGATGCCTCGGTCGACAATGTCTCCGCTTAGTTCAGGAGGACAGTTTTCAAGTGTTGTACGAATTGCATCAAGAATGCTTTCTAATGGCTCACGAATGGCATTTTGAATTTCCTTGGAATCAAGCGTAATCGTTTTCGGTAGCCCAGCTACTAAATCACGGCCGCGGACCTCAATGATAATTGGCTCATGCTCGACTAAAGCATATCCGATTTCCATTTTGATTGTCTCAGCTGTACGTTCCCCAATTAATACGTTGTAATGTTTACGAACGTACTGGATAATCGCGCTATCTATGTGATCTCCACCAACACGGACAGAACGGGCCGATACAACTCCGCCGAAGGAGATAATCGCGACTTCGCTCGTACCACCACCGATATCCACAACTACGTTTGAAACAGGTTCGTCTACTGGAAGTCCTGCACCAATTGCGGCTGCTAGTGGTTCTTCGATGATATGCACTTGTTTTGCACCATATTCTTTTACTGCATTTTCAATTGCTCGACGCTCTACAGAAGTTGATCCTGTTGGGGCGCAAATAATAACATTCGGTTTACGCATGGATACGCCGATCTTTTTACTTACTTTTTTAAGCATTTCCGTTAGCATTTGAGAAGTTACTTCATAATCTGCAATAACCCCATCTTTTAATGGGCGAATGGAAGTGATGTTTGCAGGCGTTTTACCAATCATTTCTTTCGCTTCATGTCCTACTGCAAGTACATTTCCCGTTTGAGTATCAACGGCTACAACAGAAGGTTCATTAAAAACGACGCCTTTCGTCTTGCTATATATCAATAGGTTTGCAGTACCTAAGTCAATTCCAATTTCTGCGTTTGCAAACATGGTGATGCCTCCATCTCTGTTAGTTAATTTTATTTGTTCATACCATACGTAAGTTTATCATGATTTATAAACCCATGAGATTAAGAATTTTTGACAAAAAAATTACAGAGGTCAGAGCCCCTGTAACAATAGTGGTTATTTTTTCTTGCTTTCTAATAAGTTTGCAAGTGTTGAAGCATTGTATTTTTCGACTTTACGTCCTTCGTAATTGCTAATGCCAATTTTCTTTAATTCAGCAACGTAATATCCTTTTGTTCCTACATACATGTGTAGCCCTCCTTCTATTTCACCTAACAAATCTGCACTAGATATTTTACCATCTATTGAAGAGATAAAAAAGAGTAATGCACGTAATTTATTAGGAAAAATTCATACTTATCCTTTATAATATAGTAAATCGCAATAATAAGAAAGGTTTTGTTTTATGACACATCGCACAGTAGACGAAGTCAAAGCTCGATTAGACCGCCTGCAATCCTTTGATTTTAAAGAGGAAAGGTTTACGGAAATAGCGGAGAATCAACTGAATAACAACGAATTATCTGATCGCCAAGTGCTTTTATATAGTTACCATAACTTACTAGGAGAAGTTTCTCATAAAATGGACTTAATGGACGAACACATGGACATGAAGCCCACATGCTTTATGGGATGTGCCTTTTGTTGTTATTTTCCAATCATAACGACTAGATTAGAAGCGAAAATGATTACGTATGCAATTGAAAACATGGAGCCAGAACGCCAAGATTATATCAAACGTCATTTAGAAAATTATTTTGAGAAGTATCACGAAAAGATTGAACATAATACCTCGCTAGATTTCGAAGCAGGGGATATCAAACATGAATATATGCAAAAACAGCTACCGTGCCCTTTACTTGATGAAAAAACTAATACGTGCCTGGCATATGAATGGCGTCCATTGCCATGTCGAACGTATGTGAATTACATGGACCCGAAAATTTGTGAGGAAAACTTAGTCCCTGAAGAAACAGTGAGCTTTGAGTTTTTATACGAAGATTATATGGGCACCTTTAATGAAGTAGCTCAAGTGATTGCGCAAGATAATGATCAAGTGCTGGATTATCCAACAGATCTTTTCCAATATGATTATTTGCCAGTGTTCTTGAGAGAGTGGATGAATAAGTAAAAGAGGGTTGAATGGCGTTGATTTAGAATATGGAGCCGAGTATAAATCAAATAAGAAGGAGACCGTCTTTAATGAGAAATAAGACGATCTCCTTCTTTTATTTTTGAACTTATTGAGAAAGCGTTTCTGTTAAAATCAAGCGTTCATCATCTACAGGTTTTTGTGCAGCCTCTGTTAACCAAACTGCTGACATTCCTATTTGTAAGGCAGGTGCAATTTCATTCATGAAGTTGTCTCCGATCGAAACGACCTGCTTTGCTTCCACGCCATATTTATCTAACACATGTTGGAAGTGGTGCTTGGTATCCACGGGTTTTCTAGCGGATGGAATGAGGTCATCAAAGTATGAGTCTAGTTCTAAAAACTGAAGTAAACGTTTCGCATCATCCACATCACTGTTGGTGCAGACAATGAGAGTTTGATGCTCGTCAAACGAAGCTAGATAATCTTTTAAGCCAGGGGTCTGAGATAGAAATCCATCTAATTCAGCCATTTGTTCCTTCGTTTTGTTATAAGACTCTTGAATGGTTGCTGGGTCAATTCCAAAGTGTCTTGCAATCGCGTATGGAGGCCACCAACCATCACCAATTGGCACCCATTTAAAAAAGTCGAATTCATGTGTCCCGATGAATTTCGGTGCATTTTCCACGTTGATTATTTCATTATCCCAATTACGTGCTTCTGTAAGTGCTTCTGTAAACGGGTCCCATGCCCATATTAAATCACGTTCACCGTCATAGACTTTCCCGATTTGCAGCGGATGATTTCCGGCCTGTGATTGGTCATATATATTTTGAAATGCATTTTGTAGATCTTCTTTTAGATAAGATTTTAAATTTGCAGTGTGAAGTTTAAAGTGCTCGGTACCTTCATACAATGTACCGTCCAGGTCAAATATGAGAACATCTTTTTTTGCTAGTAAAGATTGATACATAGGAAATCGCCCTTTCTATTACTTTCTATATTAAAGCTATCTTACCATAGTTCTTAGGTTTAAATAAATATAGCATAACCTACTATTATCGATATTTTTCTTGTAAACTATACCTATAAGACAACAAAGAGGGGTGAACACATGCGAACGATTCGAGTTTTTGCAACAGCAATTGGGTATATTATTTATTTGATGCCCTTTTTAAGAAAAGTAAAAGCCACAGCAAAAGAAGATTACCAGGTCAGGGAGTATGACGAATTTGTTCATCAATATGCTAGGAATTTTTCGAGAAAAGTAATGAAAGCTTCCGGGTCGAAGGTGGTTATATCGGGGGAAGAAAACTTACCTGAATCATCCTTTTTACTAGTTAGCAATCACCAAGCGAATTTTGATATTATTACTTTGCTCGGTTACTTCAACCGTCCATTTGGGTTTGTAGCGAAAGTGGAGTTAAAAAGGTTGCCGGTAGTTAGAAGTTGGATGTCGGAAATGGGGTGCCTATTTTTAGACCGTAAAGACCGGCGTCAATCCTTAAAGACTTTTAAAGAGGGGATTCAATTATTAAAAGATGGCCATCATTTAGCTATATTCCCTGAAGGTACTAGGTCAAAAGGTAGGGAAATGAACGACTTTAAAAGTGGAAGTTTTTCACTTGCAAAAAAGGCAAATGTTCCAGTAGTTCCAGTCATGATCGATGGAACATACGAGATTATGGAGGCAAATGGTGGTAAAATGAAACCCAGTACTGTCCACTTAACGATTTGCGCACCCATTGAACCAAGTGATTACGAAACGATGACCTTAGAAGAGATTTCAAAAGAAACACGTCATAGAATTGAACAGGCACAAAGAAATCTTAAAGAAACACGTTCCTATCAGGTGATTTAGGTTTATAAAACTAGGAAATAGGTTATATGTAATTAGGGAATAATTTAGCTATGAATATAGAGAAGAAGGTGATCAATGTGGTGAAAGTATTATTTGTCTGCTTAGGAAACATCTGTCGTTCCCCAATGGCAGAGGCTGTTTTTCAACAGCTTGTTAGCGATAAAGGGTTAGATGATAAGTTTGTTGTCGACTCGGCAGGAACAGCTGACTATCATGTGGGAGAAGCACCGCATGAGGGAACGATTCAAAAGTTAAAAGAACACGGAATCGCAACAACAGGATTAATGGGTAGACAAGTATCGATCGATGATTTTACGCACTTCGATTACATTGTGCCGATGGATGAGGATAATATACATGAATTAAGAAGGCTTGAGACTTTAGAATCCAATGCAAGGCTGAAAAAGCTCTTGGACTATGTCCCAGGTACAACAGTAAATGAGATTCCAGACCCCTATTTAACTGGTGATTTCGAGGAAACATATGCATTAGTATCAGAAGCATGTAAGTTTTTATTAGATGATATTCGTAGTGAAAATGATTTGTAAAATATTTATTTGGAGGGACTATTTATGCGTTTATGGCAAAAAGGAATTGTAGCAGGAGCACTTATTGGATTTATTGTATCATTATTTAAAAAGGAAGAGCGTACTTATATATTAAACCAGTCAAAAGGTGCAAAACAGCATCTTAGTTACTATTACCAAAACCCTTCAACAGCAATTCATCAAGTTAGAGTGAAGCTTAATCAAGCTGTTACGAGTACAGATAAGCTAGTAAATCAATTAGATGAAATTGAAACGAAATTGGAGAAAAGAGATCAAAACAACTCTTAAGTAGTAGGTGATGTGGTTGATTTTCGAGAAGCAATTTTGGAAGGATTTTTTGAGGCAGTTTCAAGAAGATGATGTTACCGGCATGTCCGCAATGTTAGCGTATTTCTTTTTATTGTCTTTAATGCCATTTATGATTTTCTTATTAACATTAGTAGGTTATATGCCTCTTTCGCAAGATCAAATCTTTGATATGTTAAACAGTTATCTACCTCCTGATACGATGGGGATGATACGAGATAACATTGATTCCTTGCTTGAAAATCAAAACGGTGGACTATTATCATTAGGTATTTTAGGTACTGTATGGTCTGCATCTGTAGGTGTTAATGGCCTCATGCAAGCGTTTAACAATGCGTATGATATTGATGAGGAACGTTCATTTATTGTTCAACGTGGGATTTCGATTGCATTAACCGTTCTAATGATTTTAGTTATTGCAGTCGCATTTGTGTTACCAATTTTTGGTCAGCAAATTGGGGAGTATATATTCTCGTTTGCCGGAGTTTCAGAAGAGTTCTTGGCAATTTGGAATTCCCTTCGATTTGTCATTTCTGGACTTATTATTATTTTAGTTATGACGATCTTATACATTTTGGCGCCGAGTAAGAAAATCGGGTTACGTCATGCACTTCCAGGAGCTATTGTTGCCACGGTTGGCTGGATGCTTACATCTTTAGGTTTTTCCTACTATGTAAGCAACTTCGGTAATTATTCTGCTACTTATGGAAGCCTTGGTGGTGTCATTGTATTAATGATCTGGTTATACCTTTCAGGAATGATGATCTTAATTGGTGGCGAGGTCAACGCTATTCTTAGTAAAAATAAAAGAAGACTGTTAAGAAAATAAATGTTAAACCTCCAATGACTGAGTTGTCGTTGGAGGTTTATTATTATTCACCTTCTATGAAGAAGCGGGGGAACTTTGCTTTTTTGTAAACAATATAGCGAGCATAATTAATAGAAACACCACGACTAGATAAAACAATGAATAACCTGCAAATAAATCGATATAAGCTCCTCCGAAGAGTGGCCCTGCGATACTTCCAAGGCTGAACATTACCCCGCATAAAATGTTTCCTGCAGGCAGCAAGGAGCGTGGCAACATGTCAGTCATATATGCAATCCCTAAAGAATAAAGAGACCCGACAAGCATGCCGGCAATGGAAAAAGTAAGTACTAGACCAAGAACGGAGGATTCTACCCATGCACTTAAAGTAAAGACAACAGCACCACCACTTAGTACGAATAATAAGACTTTACGCCTTCCGATTTGATCACTCAACATCCCAAGAGGAATTTGCGAAATAATACTTCCCGCAGCAAAGCAAGGTATGATAAATGAAATTACAGCAACTTCATGCCCAAGACGCATCGCATACACCGGAAAATTACTGTGGAGTAAAGTTTCTAAAAATCCATAAGTGAAGGGAGCTAATAGTGCAATCCAAGCATATTTAAAAACTTCTATAAACCTTCCCGCTGAACTTGTGGAGGTGACATGAATATCTTCTTCGTTCTCCTGTACGGGAAAATCATTCCTTACTAAGAACATCAGACTCCAAACAATAAGACATAAAACAGAACTCATAATAAAAGGTAGAGATGGACTGTATTCAATAAGTGGAGTCATTAATGGACCAACTGCGAAACCTAACCCGAATGCTAATCCATAGATGGCAATAGAGCGACCTCTTTTATAACTAGGAGTAGTGGTAGTGATCCATGTTTGTGTACCGAAATGGAGTATATTATCACCGACTCCAATTAATAATCTTAGGATGAACCAAAACCAGATCGCATCCCAGATTGTAAAGAAAAATAAGGAACTAAAGACAAGTGCTCCACCAAAGAGGATGACTGGTTTATATCCAAATTTTCGCAATGGAGGCTCTAGAAAAGGTGAGATTAATAAAATTCCTATGTAAAGTGCAGTAGCATGAAACCCATTTACAGCACTGGAAACACCTTGTTGTTCTAATAGGATAGCTATTAAAGGGAGCAACATTCCTTGTGAAAAGCCAGAGATTCCTACAATTGCTACTAATATTCCAAAACGTGTACGAACACTCACCATTACGAATACCTCCTTTCTGAAACAAACTTGATGACATTGTACCCGAATTACGTGTTAAAATAAAATACGACAATTGACAATAAAGCTATAAAGGAGAATGAAATCATGAAGTTTAATGTCACAGAAGATCTTATGACAGGCGAATATGAATTTGGTCCATTAAATATCTCAGGAGATGAAACACAAGGTTATCGTCCATTCCAACTAATGGTCGCGTCTTTGGCAGGATGTAGCGCTCTTGTTTATAAACGAATTCTAGAAAAACAAAAAGTAGCTTATGAAGATATGACGATCGAAGCGGAAGTGGAACGTAGTGACGACAGTGTTCGAAAAATTGAAAAGGTTACGTTAACGTTTAAGGTTACAGGTAAAGATTTGAATCAAGAAAAACTACAGAAAAGCCTCCACACAGCTTCGAATAATTGTTCGATGGTACAGTCTGTCGTCCCTTCTATGGAAGTTGAAGAAATTGTGGAAATCATTGAGGCGTAAGGAGTTTATACTAATGGCACATCAAGATCAGAATTTAGAAGCGGTCAGAGCACGCTTGGCTCATTTGTTAGAACAGTTTGAGAATGTGGACCCAGAAAAATTAACCGTAGAGGATATAGACCGATATATTGCCTTGCTAAATGAAATGGAAGAAAAGTTAAAATAATGAATCCCCCCTTTTGAGAAAAAAGATCTTAAATGGGGGTTGATTTTTTTAATTTATGATTTTATCATGATAAAGTGCTAACGCGATAACGTAAAAATTTATTTAAGGGAGATCTATATGGCAATAGCAGTTATACTATCTATTTTATTATTAGTTATATTAAGCTTATTTAGGGTCAATGTGTTGTTGGCTATCATCGTTTCTGCCATGGCAGCAGGGTTGATGTCTGGTTTAGATCCAGTAGAAACTTCTAAATTATTTGTGGAAAACTTAACAGGGAATGCAAACACTGCTCTTTCCTATATTTTATTAGGCGGTTTTGCTGTTGCAATAAGTTTGACAGGTATCACCAAAGGTCTTGTCCAGTTTTTAAAGCGATTAATTAAAGGACGAAGAGGCATAATGTTAATTGTCATTGTTATAATTGCTTCTCTTTCACAGAACGCAATCCCTGTGCATATAGCCTTTATTCCAATTTTAATTCCACCATTAATTGCTGTTTTTGATAAAATGCAACTGGATCGTCGAGCTGTTGCAACGGCTTTAACGTTTGGACTTAAAGCACCTTACCTGACGATTCCGCTCGGTTTTGGATTAATTTTTCAAGTCATTATTGTAGATGAAATGGAATTAAATGGTGTAGATATTGCACTTGATCAGGTAACCCTTGCCATGATTATTCCAGGCTTAGGAATGGTTGTTGGGTTATTGATTGCTTTATTCATCACATATAGAAAGAAACGTGACTATGCACAAGTTAAACCGGAAGGAGAGCCAAGTGATTATAGCGTCACAGATGATGTACCATTCGCATTTGAACGAAAACATGCCATGACTTTATTAGCGATCGTTGCAGCTTTACTCGTTCAAATTTTTACCGAGGAAATGGTACTTGGAGCACTTACTGGGTTACTTCTTATGTTTCTTCTCGTTGCAGTTCCACTTAAACAAAGTGAAGAAGTGATGTCCAAGGGAATTAGTATGATGGGAATGATTGCTTTTATTATGCTAGCAGCTTCTGGTTTTGGTGGTATTTTACGTGAAACTGGATCTGTAGAAGCTATAGTCGAAGCTTCTTCTGGCTGGTTAGAAGGTAATCAGCTTATGATTGCATTTGTTCTTCTATTAATCGGATTAATTGTCACTTTAGGGCTCGGTTCTTCCTTTGGTACCATCCCAATTCTCGCCGTGCTTTATGTACCAATCGCAACTGCCGCAGGATTTTCTCCAATGGCAATTGCTGTATTAATTGGGACAGCAGGTGCTTTGGGTGATGCTGGGTCACCAGCATCAGATTCTACACTTGGACCAACAGCTGGATTGAATGTGGACGGCAAACATAATCATATATGGGATACATGTGTCCCAACGTTCTTACACTTCAATATTCCACTGTTTATTTTTGGAATGATTGCTGCCGTCATATTGTAACTTTTGAAAGTCCCTGTTGCTAAGGCAGCAGGGCTTTTTTTAAAAAAACATCCAAATATTACACGCTAACTACAATGTATAGTTCCTCATGATTCTTACTTTATTCAGCCATACTAAATGTATGAAATGAATGGAGGATGAAAATGAAACGTACATTGTTTTTAATCGTTATATTAATGTTAGTAGTTGTTAATACGATGTCAGCTACTTCAAATGAATCGTATGGATATGGGTATAAGAAAAACTTTGAAGAACGAGCTCCTGACTTAGGATTTTATGCAGGTTTGATTGAGAAGTACAATGGTATATATTTAGGGGATGAAAAAGAAAAGAAGGTTTACATTACTTTTGATAACGGGTATGAGCAGGGTTATACGGAATCAATCCTTGATACATTGAAGGAGAAACAAGTTCCTGCGACGTTTTTTTTAACCGGACATTACGTAGATGATGTTCCTGAATTAGTAAGTAGAATGGTCGATGATGGACATATTATTGGAAATCATTCCGATCAACATTTAGACTACACGCAAACAAGTGATGAAAAGGTAAAAGCAGACTTAAAGGCATTGGATGATAAAATCACATCGGTTACAGATCAACAAGAGGTAAATTTATTTCGCCCAGCTAAAGGTGTTTTTAGCGAAAGAACATTACAGTTAACGGACGAGCTAGGTTATACGAATGTTTTCTGGACGGTTGCCTTAGTGGATTGGCACCAAGACCAAAATAAAGGTTGGGAAAATGCTTTTGAAGAAGTAGTAAAACAAGTGCATCCTGGAGCCATTATTTTACTGCATGCTGTTTCTGAAGATAATGCAGAGGCGTTAGGGTACTTAATTGATGAATTGAGGAAACGGGGATATGAATTTGGCTCACTGGATGAAGCGGTTTGGAATAATGTAACACAACACAGATAAATTTTTTGCTATTACGGAGTGCCAAGTTGTACACTAGTCATAGTTGAAGCAATAAGGGAGAGAGAAATATGTGGAAGGAATATTATCACGCTGCTGGTATGTATGATTTTGATTATACGTTGAAGCGTTTGAACATGGATCCGCTTGTTCGCGTAGATATAAAAGAGCGATGGGTAGACATACCTGTGAGATTACCAAATAACAAATGTGTCGTACGAGTCAAAGCAGAAGGCACGACTGAAAAGCCAACATTTTCCGTTATGTCTGACCATGATGAAGACCAAGACATCATCTTTGAACATATCAGGAATTTATTTCAATGGGATAAAGATTTAGAGGAAGTGTATGAGTTTTTTGAGGAAACGGATCTTGCAATGGTCTTTTTCTCTTATCCAGGCACACCTATTGTACGTGACTTTCATTTATACGATTCCTTGATGAAAGTTATTATTCATCAACAATTGAACATGAAATTTGCTTATACTTTAACGACTCGTTTTGTTAGCAAATTCGGTAAACAAGTTGATGGGTCTTGGTTCTACCCTACACCTGAAGAAGTGGCTGAATTAGAGTATGAGCAACTTCAAGACTTACAGTTCAGTAGACGTAAAGCAGAGTATATTATTGATACGTCTAAAATGATTGTAGATGGCGAGATAGACCTTCATAAAATCTCAAAAATGCAAAACGAAGAGATCATGAAGGATTTAGGGAAAATTCGTGGAGTAGGTCCTTGGACGGTTCAAAATTGGTTGCTTTTCGCACTCGGTAGAGATGATTTACTTCCAGGTGCAGACGTAGGAATCCAAAATGCTTTGAAAAACGTTTGGAAAATGGAAGAGAAACCTAAGAGAGAAATGATTGAAAAGGCTGGTGCTGCGTGGGCGCCATTTAGAAGTTATGCGGCAATGACATTGTGGAGAAGTATAGATTAACTTGATAAAAACTCCTTACCATTCCTTATATACAGGGTGGTAAGGAGTTTTGTTCTTTAAGAGGTAGTTCGATTTAATTTACGTCAAAGGGTAGTTCTGAATTAGAATCGAAATATTGATCAATGTTTTTAAATGATATGCTTGACCCACCATTTGATACATCAAATCCATCTCGTGCAATAACTACACCAGTAAAACTTTCTCCAGTAAAAGTAACCCTACCATTCGGAGCAAAGATCACACCATCGAATTGAGACCAGTTAGAATTTATAGTGACATCGCCTCCGCTTACAATTACAAAATTCTCTGGATTATTATTTTGAGCATGAATGTTCACATTTCCTTCAGAGTATACTAAATTGTCTGATTGAAGCGTGCTATTGTTTTCGTAGCCGTTTTCCTCGTACCATTCTGCAGCTCTTAATCCTGGCATTGATTGGTCTGGGTGATTAGGTAAAGAAGGGAAAGTACTAGATGAGAAGTCACCTTCTATGGAAACCTCTCTATTCGTTTCGTTATTTAATTCCCCGTTTAAATATAAATCTTCTATGTTGTTGTTTCCTCCCCAACCAATAGTTAGATCACCATCTACATACGTATCTTCTGCATTTATCGTTCCTTGCGGGAGTGTTAAAGAACCATTTATATATAGTTGATTGGCATTGATTGTTGCTCCGCCGCCACTCATGTTTAAGTTCCCATTGATCAAGACAGTATCAGCATGAATGGTTCCACTGCGAAAGTCGACATCTCCATCCAAAAATAAGTCCTCACTATTCAAATTTGCTCCACCATAAATATTCGTTTTACCTTTTATGCTAATTAACTCTGTTTTACCTTGTTCTCCTAATGATGCACTTCCTGAAAGGTTCACACTGTTTCCTGATTTATCAATATATATAGTGTGTACTGATACAGAAGAGCTGCCATCAAAACTAATGTCGGATTGATTACGATTATTAATTACAACTTGTCCATTTTTACTTTCACTTGATACAGGAACACTTCCGCCTACAGATAGATTGGACCCGTACACAAAGACATTTTCGTCTCTTAAGTAGGAATAAAAATCTTGTCCGAATTCAGGTAAGGATACACTTAAACTAGATTCTGTTTCTACTTCTTTTCTTGGTTCAATCGTTGTGTTTATGGAATACTCATTGCCAAAACTATTCTCAAGCGTAAATCCAACACCGAGTGATTCACTTCCATCGATAGTTACGTTTTCTGAACTAGAAACTTGATTAGTGTTTAGCGATAAACTTATCACATCATACCGATCTTCGTGGGTGAATTGATTAAAAGAAATTGAATAATCTTCTGTTTCCGCTTGATGCTTTTGCCTCATTTGAGTGATAATAAGATTAGCCTCTTGTCGCAATTTGACATGAGAGTCTGTCTGTTCACTGTATTGCAGAGCATTAGCTAAAACGTGAAAGGCAAGTGTAGTGATCAAAGAAATAATAACTAATGTAGCTAACACTTCGACTAATGTTATTCCTTTTTGATTATTTATTCGTAAATATTTCAATTGACCACCCACTTTCTTTTAAGAGATGAGGAGAATTAGATGCCTACTATAAAAAATAGATTAAAAGATTCTAGCGGCCTTACATTAATAGAGGTGTTAGGTGCGATTACGATTTTAAGTATTGTGTTGATAGGTTTTATGAATTTCTTCCCGCAATCCATGCTCTTAGCAAATAAAACAGAAGATGAATTGACAGCTGTGAATGTTGCAGAAGATGTTTTAGATCAAGTTAAAGCTAATGGAGAAAGCTCTTCCGTGGATTCTCCAATCTCTGCAAACAATCGTGAGTATTATCCCGTAGTAGAGTACATTCAGTCTAATGCCCATAGTGAAGCAGAACATACTTTGTCCCTTCAACGTGTAAGAATACAAATCTATACAACGACTCTTTCTGAGGGTGCTGTAACACCCGCTGCAGAGTTATACGGTTATGTAGAAACAGAGGAGGAATTGGATGAATAAACTCACTTCTGAACGTGGTTATGTCCTCATAGTTGTTATCTTAATCATAGCAGTAATAGGTATTATTACACCACCCATTATGTCTAATATACTAAATAGTGCTATACAATACCAATCTACGGAAAAAGAATTACAACTTGATAAGTTAAGAGATATGGGACTTACATTTGCTGACGAAGCAATATTACATAGTGAAGATGTTGCATTAGAAGAAACGGAGACGTGGATCTCTGGTTTGTCAGAAGCACCGTCGAACCAACAAGTAATTAATCAATTTGAAACGTATTTTAAAGATGAATTATCTAATTTAGGTATTAATGAGGAATTGATTATAGAGATAGAGGAAGATGCCAGTTATAGAGTTAGTTTTGAAGATATCAGTACATCAACTTCTGCTTTAACTATTAACTATTATGTTACACCAGCATTGGAAGATGATTTTGATGATCGTCACATGGAAGAAGAATCCAAAGAAATAAGTCTTTCGATCAATTAATAATTATTTTAGTGACAAAAGTCGCAATCTATTCTAACTATTAGTATAATAAATGATATGTCGAAATATTAAATCATTTAAGAGAAAGGAAGGTTTCCTTGGCGAAAAAAATCAAATTACGACTGGGTGAGATCCTTGTTCAAGAAGGCCTAATCACAGATGACCAATTACAGCTAGCTTTAAAAGAAAAAGCCCCCAGTCAAAAACTTGGTGATAAGTTGATGGAAGAGGCATACATAACGGAGTTGCAGCTTGTTGAAGTGTTGCAGCAACAGCTAGGTATCACGCATGAACGTCTTTATAATTACTCCTTTGACCAATCGATTTTAAACCTTATTCCGAAAAATTTTGCTAAAGAAAATAAGGTGATCCCGCTTAGGCGTGAAGGTAATAAGTTGTACGTTGCAACTTCAGACCCATTAGATTATTTCGTAATGAATGACCTAAGATTAACAACAGGATTTAAAATTGAGCCAGTCATTGTGATTCGGGATGAGCTTCGCCAAGGAATTCTTAAGCTATATGAACGAGAAGATTTTAGTGAACAATTCGAAGTAGAAAGGCAACAAGAAGAAAGAGTTCCTGACCTCACCGCTGAGGAGGAAGCTTCACCAGTAGTAAAATTAATGAACCAGCTCATTCAACAAGCCGTAGTAGAAAAAGCAAGTGATATTCATGTGGATCCTCAAGAAGATCAGGTGATGATTCGTTTACGGGTTGATGGCGCACTTAGAAACGAGCAAAACTTAGCAAAAAGTGTACAGTCTTCTTTAACAACTCGGATTAAAATCATGGCAGGATTAGATATCACACAGCAAAAAGTGCCTCAAGATGGACGAATAAAAAGAAAAGTAGAAGGTAGAGATATTGATTTACGAGTTAGTACCTTACCAACCATTTTTGGAGAAAAAATTGTAATCCGCGTACTTGATACGATGGCTGTTTCAAATGACTTAAAAGAGATTGGTTTTGAAGCGGATAATCTTGAGAAATTTATTCGAATGATTGAAAAGCCATATGGGATTGTTCTTTTAACGGGACCAACCGGGTCTGGTAAAACGTCAACGATGTATGCCGCTTTAACAAGATTAAACCAAGAAGAATCTAATATCATAACGGTGGAAGATCCTGTAGAGTATGAGCTTCAAGGAATTAATCAAATCCAAGTTAACCCACAAGTTGGACTAACATTCGCTTCTGGATTACGCTCTATTTTACGACAAGATCCAGACATTATTATGGTTGGTGAAATTCGTGATAGTGATACAGCTAATATGGCAGTCCGTGCATCCATTACCGGGCATTTAGTACTAAGTACGTTACATACCAATGATTCGACTGGTGCAATTAATCGACTCGTTAATATGGATGTAGAGATGTTTCTTGTAGGTTCTTCTTTAAATGGAATTGTAGCTCAGCGACTAGTACGAACATTGTGTCGTGATTGCGAACAGGCAGAGATCCCTACTGCAAGAGAGCAAGAAATTTTTAGGAAATATCACATTAATTTATCGAAGGTTAAACGTGGTAAAGGTTGCCCTACTTGCAATATGACAGGATATCGAGGGCGAACTGCAATTCATGAAGTACTGTACATTGATGATGCGATTCGCGAGGCAATATTAGATGGAAAGTCCAAAGTCGAAGTGGAAAGAATAGCGACTGAACAAGGGTTTATTCGATTATTTGAAGACGGCCTACGAAAAGTGGAAAAAGGAATTACTACAATGGAAGAAGTATTCCGGGTCGCTGCAGAATAGGTTTGAGATTATTAAGTCGGGGGTATAAATGACTATGACTTCCTATAAGTATATAGCTGCAGATTTCGAAGGGAATATGAAAAAGGGTGTAATCGACGCTTATAACGAAGAATTAGCAAAGACGAAGCTTCGTGAAGAAGGGTTGAAAATTGAAAACATTGAAGAAACGGAAAAATCAATCTGGAAAACAGAGATTTACTTTGGTAGTCCAGTGAAAAGCCGTGACTTTGTCGTCTTTCTACAGCAATTTGCTGCTCTTCTTAAAGCAGGTTTAACTATTGTTGAATCAATCAATATTCTTAGAGAACAAACGAGTAACAAAGCATTAACAGAAGCACTTTATCACGTGGAAATTGATATGCGACAAGGAAGTTCGCTTGCAAAAGCTTTAAAGAATCATCCTAGAATATTTTCTTCCGTACTCATAAATATGGTACATAGCGGAGAATCTAGTGGCGCTTTAGGGCCGACTTTAGATAAGCTAGCTGAATACTACAACAAACAGTACAAAACGAAGCAAAAGGTGAAAGCTACTTTCGCATATCCAATCACTGTATCTGTTGTTGCAATAGCTGTAGTCGTGTTCTTAATGTTATATGTCGTTCCACAGTTTGTTGATATGTTTGCGCAATTTGGCGCAGATTTACCATTGATTACACAGTTTGTATTATCCATAAGTAATCTATTACAAAGCTACTGGTTATTAATCTTGTTAGTGTTAGCAGGACTTTGTTTAGCAGCTTATACGCTTTATCAAAAGGAAAGCGTGAGGAAAGATATAGACCGTTACATGCTCCGCGTTCCAGGCTTTGGGAAATTAATACTTAAGTCAAACTTAGCCCAGATGTCTAGAACACTTAGTTCCCTGCTCTACAATAAAGTTCCAATCATTCTAGCACTAGAATTAACGGAACAAACCTTGAAAAATAGAGTAATACGAGAAACATTACAAGATTCGCGGATCTCCCTTAAAAAGGGTGGTTCATTAGCAAAACCTATGAGGGAGCACTGGGCCTATCCTTTTCTTGTGACACAGATGATTGAAGTGGGAGAAAAGACTAATGCTTTAGATGATATGCTAGACCAAATTGCAACGTTTTATGAAGATGATGTCGATACCGCCACAGAACAGCTTAAATCGTTGCTAGAACCGTTGTTAATTGTCGGATTATCTGTTATCGTTGGGACAATCGTCTTAGCTATAATAGTACCGATGTTTGAATTATTTAACCAAGTGAATTAAAAATTTTATATAAAAGGGGCAAAAAGTAATGTTAAAAAGAGTACTTAAGAATCAGAAAGGTGTTACGTTAGTAGAGCTTTTAGCAGTTATTGTTATTTTAGGGATTATTGCATTGATCGCTGTACCATTGATTAGTGGGGTTATTGAGGATTCGAGAGAAGATAGTGTTAGGTCAAGTGCGATTAATCTGATAAATTCAACCGAGTTGTATGATGTGACAAATAACAATTCAGAAGGTGGAAGTTATTCTAGTGGTGATGACGAATATTTAAGTTATATTAATGATAGAGAAAGTGCTGATTTTAGTGGAGCAACTGTAATTGTTGAACCTAATGGTGCAAGCACTATTTCCGGCACAGTTCAAGTTAATGATACTTCATTAGAATTTCCTGATGGTACTACTGTTTCAGATATTAATGATGGTGCAGGAAACTAAATAGTTTATAAAGCGCGGCAATTGTCGCGCTTTATTTCTATCAAACTACCAAAAATCTATCTTTTATTAACGACTAGGACTGGTGCTCTTGCTATTCATTTACTTGTATATATTTTTTGTCGGACTGATTCTTGGGTCCTTTTATAATGTTGTTGGACTTCGGATTCCAAATAATGAATCTATTATACATCCGCCTTCTCATTGTCCTAGCTGTAATCAACGTTTAAGTACAGCACAATTGATTCCGGTATTTTCATATATTTTTCAAAAAGGAAAGTGCAAAAATTGTCGAACAAATATTTCGCCGATTTATCCTTTCTTTGAAGCCTTAACTGCGGGGTTGTTTGTGTTTGCATTATATTACATAGGTTTTGACTCTGAATTGTTTATTGCATGGACGTTGATTAGCTTGTTGGTCATTATTACGGTCAGTGATTTGAATTATCAGCTCATACCAGATCGAATATTATTGTTTTTTGTTATATTAATTTTGATTTTACGTATTGGTTTACCGCTTGATCCTTGGTGGGATGCTTATGCAGGCGCGCTTTTAGGGTTTGGAATTCTCCTTATCATTGCGATTGTTAGTAAAGGTGGCATGGGGGGAGGGGACATCAAGTTATTTGGTGTTCTTGGTCTAGTGTTAGGAATTCAAGGTGTTTTACTTACTTTAATGCTTTCTGCTTTGCTCGGTTCGATTGTTGGATTGATGTTGATTGCAACTGGCAAGGTGAAACGAGGAATGCCAATGGCGTTTGGTCCTTTTATAGCTGTTGCTGCATTGATTAGTTATTTTTTTGCGGAACCAATACTTTCGTGGTACTTACAACTCTTCTAATAAGGTGATTATATGTTCGGAAAAAAACAAATTGTAAATTTAGAAATACGAGATTATGTGATCCGCTTCTCTGAAAGTAACGTGAGTTCGACTAGCAATGTCGAGCGAATTGGTGAGCATTTTTTACCTTCAGGGATTATTGTAAATGGTGTGATTGAAAAAGGTGAGGCGTTTCTTAAAATCTTAAAAACATGCGTGAAGAAATGGAAATTAAAAGGTAAAAGTGTGAGGTTAACTTTACCGGAAGCGGTTGTTATTGTTAGGAAGCAGGATATCCCTGCAGACATCAAGAAGGACCAGATTAATCAACATATTCAATTTCAATTAGGTGAAACGATACATTTACCTTTTGAACGTCCAATTGTTAGGACTATTTACTTGAATGAAGAAGAGGGATCGCACACAGTAAGTTTAATTTCTACTGATGAACAACTTGTAAGCCGTTACACGGAACTTCTTCATGAGGCGAAGTTGAAAGTGATTGCGGCGGACTTATCTTCTTTTAATTATTACCGTGTTTTTCATCAGCAACAATTAGTAGATGCAATGGACCATGTGTTGTTCATGCAATACTATGTGGATCATGTTGTGTTTAGTGCTTTTCACAACCATACACCGATTTTTCTTCAAGAATTTGATTTAGAGGCTGGAGCAGAAACGTCCGCACAACTTGGTCCTACTATGTCTAAAGAAGACTTTCATGAAGAGGTAGTTTTAGAGGAATTAGATGATATTTCAACAGAAATTGAGCGTATTGAACGTTTTTATCAATATTCCATGAACCAAGATGAACAGCGCTTTACTAAAATTGCGGTTGCTGGAGATCATCCCTTTATGAATGAAATTATTAGCCAGATGAAAGAATCAAATGAAATTCCAGTCATTCACTTGGAAGATAATCGGATTCAGGGCCCTAAAGGACTTACATTAGAACAAAAATTTCATAGCGTTTATGGGCTAGCTTTAAAAGGTGGTCAGTAATATGTTGATTGATATAAACCTTTTACCAGTGAAAGAAAAAAAGAATAATCACCCCAAAATATTGTTTTCTATTTTAGGATTTCTGTCTGTTTTAGTTTTGGTGACTGTAGCTTTCTTCTTTTGGGAGTATGAGCAAGATCGCTCTTTCCTCTCTGAGCGCCTAAACCAAGAACAAGCATTAACAACAGAATTACAATCTGAACTTTCGGGTGATGAAGAGTTTCAAGAAGCAGAACGGTTAGAAGCGATTACTACTGATATACAAGAAGCTATTCCAGAAGCAACCCCTGTATTAGAAGAGTTATTAGAAAATCTTCCTTCTAGAAGCCATGTGGAAGCATATCAAACAGATCAACAAACGGTGGAATTAACGGTACGAACAAGTTCGAATATCGCTGCAGTTACCTACTTTCAGTCTCTGCGTGAAATCGAGGAATTACTTGATGTGGACATACACTCGATTTCCTATATGGATGATGAGGAATACTTCGTAACAACTTACACCGTTCACCTCCAAGAAGAGGAGGAACAGGTATGAAAATAACACCGGGACAAAAAAGATTGGCTATAATATGGATTGCTTTTTTAGTAGTTATAGCCGTAGCTCTGTACTATTTTATCTTGCTGGAGCAACAACGATCTATCACTACGATGGAGAATGATCTAGATTTTGAAATGCAAAAAAATACAGCCTTACAAGAAAATTTACAAAACAAGGACTTTGATGGGCTATCAGCAGACTCATACAGAGAACTATTACCTACTGAACTGGACGATGAGCAAGTTATGGAATTAATTAATCAGGCATCAGATGATACTAATACTACTGTACAAACATACCAGTACTTAGAACGTGGTCAAACCTCTGTAGATCGTTTGAATCAGCCTGTGGAAGAAGAGGAGGAAGAACAGAATGGGGATCTTTCTACCCTGACGTTAATGTTAAACGGACAAACAGATTCTGTTTCTTCTTTAGAAAGCTTTGTGGATCAAATGGAAAGCAGTGATCGAATTGTTTATATTCAATCGCTTCAGTTTGAATCCCAACAAAGTGAAGATGTCACATTTGAACTAACTTTCTCGGTTTTCGCTTATTAAATAGTAAAAAAATCGCTCCGAATTATTTCCAATACAAAATGGAAACAGCTCGGAGCTCATTTATTATGTTATTCAATTGCTCTATTTTTAAGTGTCGTGATTGCAATAGTTAAAGCAACTACCATTAATATTACAGAGATTAATACTGACATCCACATTTCCGTTTCCATGTTGCCGGAAAATAGATAAATCCCAATATAATCAGAGATTAATGCCGGGCTCCACGTAAGAACATGTGAATATATACTGGTTATAATGTTAATTGCCAAGATGACAATAATCGATATAAATGCTACTAGTCCTTGGGATCGAAACATTGTATTAAACATCATGACAATAGATAAGACGAGTAAGAACCAAATAACATAAAAAATTGCACTTACGAGTAATTGAGAGAAAGCTATGTCACCGAATAATAATGTTACATAATACCAACCAGCTATTAATGAAATGACTAATGAAATAGATACGAGAACACTCATCGCAGCATATTTAGCGGTAATATAATGTATGTAACTTACAGGCTTTGATAGGATTAGTTCATATACCCCGCTTTTAAGTTCACTGGATACCATCCCCATGGAGATGACGACAGCAATTAATACTCCTAAAACGCTCAATTGATTAAAGCTCATCATCATAGCTTCTGCAGGAGGGGGCGATGGAATATCAATGCTCGCACCTTCAGGCATTCCACCAACGGATTCTAATATGATAGGTAGATAATAAGTAGTTATTGGATCCATCACTGCAAACAAAATAAATACGATGGGTACCCATATCCATTTGAAATTCCGTAGATGTTCTAAGAGTTCTTTATTGAAAATTACTAACCACTGCATTATTCCTGCACCGCCTTCATAAATACGTCTTCTAGGGAAGAGGTTGCTACTTCGAATTTGCTTAGTTCCCATTCTTCTTCCTGAACAATACTTAAAATTTGTTTTCTGGCTTGTGGGAGGTCATGTACACTTACTTTTATTATTCCTTCTAAACGTTCCACTTGAAAGATTGACTCCATCTCTCTAAGCTTTTCTTCTATATATTTCGGTTCCTGGGTGAAAGCTAAATGAATGGAAACAGTTTCTTGAGCATCACGTACATCTTCTAAGGAACCTTGTTTAATCATTTTTCCGTGATGTAATAGTAAAATTTCTTCGCTAACTTCTTCTGCATCGTTCAAGATGTGAGTGGAGAAAAGAATCGTTGCGTCTTTTTTTAGTTCCCGAATTAAATTTAACACTTCACGCCGGCCAATCGGGTCCAGGGCAGAGACAGGTTCATCTAAAATAATTAGTTTTGGTCGATGAATCAAAGCTTGAGCAATCCCTAGTCTTTGTTTCATGCCCCCAGAATATTTGGAGATTCTTAATTTCTTTTGGTCATATAAGTTTACGAGTTGTAGCAGTTCATCTGCGCGTTTTTTCGCGTCTTCTTTAGAGAGGTGAGAGATTCTCCCAACATAAATGAGAAATTCTTCTCCGCTCATCCAGTTATGAAATACTGGAAACTGGGGCAAATAACCAACATGCGCCCGGACATCTTTCGATAATTCCTTTTCACTAAAGTCAATCGATCCACCTGAAGGTTTGATAAACCCCGCAAGCATTCGGAGAGTCGTTGTTTTACCAGCTCCATTTGGGCCGAGTAAAGCGACACATTTCCCTTGATTCAAGGTGAAGTTAATTTCATCTACAACATTTGTATGGTTATACGTTTTGGTTAACTTTTCAGCAGCTAATAATGCCATCTTATGGTCTCCTTCCAATAACAAAATATAAAATCGGCCCTATTAAATTCCCAAAAATAATAATTAAAGCCCACATCCATTTAGGTCCTTGGGTTTCCTCGATTCGTTTAAGGTCAATCAGCGCAATAACAATCAAAATTAATTGTAATCCGACTATTGGTAAGATTAGTTGGAAAATGGTTTCATCCACGATGATCACTCCTTTGACATATATTATATCGTAAAAATAGTATATTGGATGGAATATAGACAAAAAAAGTCACCCTTCTTTACGAAAAAGGTGACTAATTTAATCGAACTATTTATTTGAAAGAACAGGCTGATTAGGCAACCTGTACAGTCTTACACTTTCAAGCTTCTAGTTCGCCAATTTCCTCTTGTTGCTGCTCATGCATGTAGAACATGAACGCTTCTTTATAAATGGCAAACAGATGATATTTCTTTTCGCTTTGATTAACTTGTTCGTATACTGCAGGGTACGTTTCATTTGCTAGAGTTGCGTAAGATAATTTCTGCATTGCTTTATAGGAGCGGAGATTTTGCTGATTTACTTTCAAGAAAACTACTTCAATTTCTTGTTCCATAAACAATTCCCACAGAAATAATTCTTTCGCATATTGGTTATAGCCTTTTCCGAAATAAGGTTTGCCTAACCAAGTAGCAAGAAAGCCTTTGCCTTCAGTAATGTCGTATAAAGTAATAGCGCCAATTGGTAATTCCCATTCATCCAAAATGGTACGAGAAATCAACTCGCCATTTTCCTCTTGTTGATTCATTTTGTTGATAAAGAAATAATACGCTTCGAGTGACTCTACTCTTTCACGTACATAAGGCTTTACTGCTTCATCATCTAGTAATGGAAACAGTGTTGGAACGTCATGGACATCTCTTCTTTTCAGCATAAAAAATCCCCTCCTTTGGTATCGTGAGGGGACTCGCACATACAGAAAACATAGGCGGCCTGGGTTGACGAATCACCCTCGAATTTTTTTCATTTGCACATCAGAAACTGATTGTTGCACACAATGTACATTTCAAAAATCCGGGGTGGGAATCGAACCCACTAGAACTGCTTTGTGACAAGCAGTGGCGCACCATTTGCCTTCCCTTTCTTTTTAACTAAATGAATTCTACAATATTTTATTCCGTTTGAAAATAGGTTTGCATCATTTTTTATAAAATAATTTTATTGACTTTTAAGAATGTTGATATACCAAGGTTTATAAGCTAAAAAAATTAATAAATATCTTGTAAAGCACTTCGTAGATCTGGGAATATAAATTCATACCCGTGTTCTTCTAATTTCTTCGGGTATACATATTGGCCTTGTAGTAGTAAATCTGCCATATCTCCAAGGATGGTACGGATCGCAAATGATGGCGCCGGAATCCAGTGTGGACGGTTAAGTGCATCGGCTAATTCTTTTCCAAACTCCTTGTTTTGACGAGGATATGGTGCTGTGAAGTTCACAACATCTTCTACGTCATGCTTATGAATGATAAATTCCATAGCATTAATAACATCGTCAATATGAATCCAAGACATCCATTGTTCCCCGTTACCTAGGCGGCCACCACCGAACAGTTTATATGGAAGTGCCATATTTGGTAGGGCACCTTCTTCTCCGTCTAGAATTAATCCAAATCTCGTTTTTATGGTTCGAATACCTAATTGTTTTGCTTCATCTACTTCATTTTCCCAAACATTACATACTTCAGCTAAGAAATCATCGCCTGGAATAATCGTATCTTCCGTATAAATATTAGTCTCTGAATTCCCATAAAACCCTACAGCAGAAGCGTTAATGTATACTCGTGGTTGTGCCCTTAATGCTCCCATAATACGTATGAATTCTCTAGTTGTTGAAATTCGACTCTCTAGAATGGATTTTTTCCGTTCTTCCGTCCATCTTCCACTAGCTAAGGACTCTCCAGCTAAATTAATACAAACATCCATGGCTTCTAATTCAAGTTCAGGCTGACTATTTGGAGTAAGCCACTCAATATACTTTACATTCGGTTCATTGTCATCATACTTGTCGGGGTTTCTTGTAAGAATATAAATTTCGTCATCTTTTGCGGTGAAGTGATCGACAAGTCTACGACCGACGAACCCTGTACCGCCTGCTATTAAAATTCTCAAGTAGATGTACCTCCTTTGTATGTATTATAATGAACAAAACGTCTTTCACTGGGAGCGAGTAGGATGATTATTAGTAAGATAACGACGCAAAAGAAAGCCAAGAACCGTTATAATATTTTTGAAGAGAAGCAAGGTTCTGACCTATATGCATTCAGTATTCATGAGGATTTACTTGTAAGGTTTGAAATTAGAAAGGGATTAGAGCTCACCAATGATCGAGTTGAAGAAATTAAACAACAAGACGCATTGTATAAATACTATACCCTGTCTTTAAACTTTTTAAGCTACCGAATGCGTGCAAAATCTGAAATTTTTAAATACCTAGAGCAAAAAGAAGCGACAGAAGATGAAATAAAAACAGTGTTGAACCGGTTAGAAGAAGAGAAGTTGGTCGATGACCTTGCATTCGCGCAGGCTTTTGTAAGAACGAAGGTAAGTACAGCTTCAGGTGGACCTAATAAAGTAAGACAAGAATTAAAACAAAAACAAATTCCTGAAGAATTTATAGAACAAGCGATTAGTAATTACAGTTTTGAAGATGAAGTGGATAAGGCACATAAATTGTTACAAAAAAAGTTGAATTCAAGTAACAGAAAATCTTTTCAAGAACAGTTGAATGGAGCCAAGCAAACGTTGATGCAAAAAGGATATTCATTCGAAGCAATCCAAGCTGCAATCGACACGCTAGAACCTGAAGTTGATGAAGAAGAAGAATGGCAAGCTGTTGTTTACCAAGGGGAGAAGGCATGGCGCAAGTATGAGCGAAAACATGAAGGGTATACGCTTCAACAAAAAGTTAAAGCCTCTCTATATCAGAAAGGCTTTAACGGGGATTTAATTAAACAGTTTATAGAGGAAAAAGTAGCGGAAGGTTAAACTATTTTTCTACATGGATTTCTTCACGACCATCATCCTGTTCGATGATCTGGTTTGCGTATGATTCTGGGGAAGGAAGTACGGACGGATCGCTCATGTAGTCACTGTCATTCCAGAAAGGTGTGTTCATTCCACCCATGTAAACCGCTGATATACTAATTGACTCATTCGCTAATTCTTTTTGTAGGCTTTCTGTGAACCCGCGTTGAGCAAATTTACTTGCACAATATGCTGATTCTTTTACTTTTCCTTTTAAACCAGCAGTGGAAATAATGTTTAATATCCTACCTTTTGCATGTAACACAGCAGGCAAAAGTAGTTTCGTCGTATAAATTAAACCATTTACATTTACGTCAACCATGGTATCAATTTCATCTTTAGATAGTTGATCAATAGTATGGAAATATCCTATACCAGCATTGTTAATTAACAAGTCAATGCTCGTGTATTTTTCACTTAAGTGTTTCACCTCATCCCAACTAGTTATATCACATGTTGCGACTTCAGCAGATAGAGAATCCCTTTCAAGTTCGTCTTTGACAGTATTTAATTTTTTTAAATTACGCCCGACTAGGATGATGTGATAGTCAGCCTTTGCATATTTAAAGGCAAGTGCTCGACCAAGACCAGAGCCTGCCCCTGTAATAAGTGCTTGTTTCATCGGTTGATCCTCCTTGGTGATTAAAATATTTCATTTTTATTATGCTTGAATTTTGATAAGATGTAAAAGGAGATTGAAAGGAGATTGGACATGCAACGAAGATATAGTGAGTATACAATCCATGAATTACAAAAAGAAATTTCGGATTTAACAGAGAAAGCTCAAAAAGCGGAACAAATGGGAATGGTCAATGAATTCGCTGTTTATCAAAGAAAAATTGTTATGGCAAAATCCTACGCGATGGACCCGAGAAGATTTAAAAATAAAGAAACATACGAAATTCAAGGAGCGCCAGGGGAGTATTTGAAAATCCGTTATATGAACGGTATTTTTGCTTGGGGCAAACGTTTAGATAAAGAAGGCAACGTGCTGAATGAAGAAGAAGCGCTGCCCATTGCATTATTGATTGAGGAGTAGGGGGAAGAATAATGATGAAGTGGATTGGAGTTATCTTGGCTACATTTTTCATTCTAGCCGGATGTCAAAGTGATGAGTCACAAGAGCCAATGTCAGAGGCAGATGTAGCAGAAGGGCTAGAGATATCTGAGGATTCGATTATGCATACGGAAGAAAAGGATCAATTTACCGTTGCCTTTTATGAAGAGGAAGAAACGTTTCGAGTCGGTCATTTTGCATATGAAGATAGCGAATGGAATGCAAAAGGTTCCTCAGGTTTTGACTACAACAAAAAACGACCTTTAACTTCTGGAATAACAGGTTGGCCAACAGAAGAGGATTCAGATGAAATGCAATATGTACTGCTAGGGGAAATGAATGACGAGACCATCGATCACATTGAAGTTCGGACACCAGATGAAAACTTTGATGCAGAAATGATTGGGCAAGAATCAGATGATTATTGGTTTGTTTTCTTAGATGGGATGACTCAAGAAGAGCTAATTGCCTCCGTAACCGCTTTTGATGAAGAAGGAGCAGCCATTCATTCTGATATTTTCCAACCAAATCCGGATGAAGAATTGTAGTAAATTCACGAGTGTTACTGAAAAATTAAGATTTGTGGATATAGCTTATGTTTTCTGGATAAGCGAAGGTATTTCTGGATATATCTATAAATTTCGTGGATATACAATCGACATTTCTGGATATATTTAGTTTCATGTGGATAAACAGGAACTTTTCTGGATATACATCTAATATTGTGGATATGATGTCCGCGCGGTATTCCGATACATCGCCTATTTAATATTAAAAAAATTAAAGAAGATCTCTCCTCCTGAAAAAGGGAAGAGATCTTCTTTTCTATTGTAGCGGTTCTAATTTTTGTTGTAATTTGTGTTCTGTATAAACCCAGCCTGTATAGGAAGTTAGGATATTGTAAAACTTATCGAGGGTCACTACTGCGACAAATGGGTAGTGGCCGTTCGAACGGTAGCGTAAATCAATAAATCGTATTTCAATATAGTCGTCGAATCGATCGATTTCGTAACGATATATTGGTGAGAAACCCCGAAAAGCTTGCACGTTTTTATCAGAAAACGCAGCGTTCATTTCTGCTGTGTCGGGTAATGGTCGCTTTTTAAACGTATCCTTGATGTCTATTTGCCCATCATTACTGAAGGCTACATGGTAATAATCAGGTGTTTCAATCACAATTCTCCATGCGTTTTGGCGAATGGTTGGTTGGGTGATGATTTTCGTTGCATCATTAAAATGTTTATATAGTATATCAGTGATTTCTTTTTTGTCGTAAAATCGTTTAATATAATATAGAAACACAATAAAGAATATAATCCCGTACGTTTGAGCTGGATCAGCACCAAGTAACCATGCTATTCCACCTGCAACAAACATCATGAACATAAACGGATCAAACGTATTAATCCAACCGAGGGCGACCCATTTGTTTATAAAGGGTCGAAAAGCTTGTGTTCCGTATGCGTTAAAGATATCTACGAACACATGCAAACTTACTGCTATTAACACCCAAAGCCATAAATTCAAAAATGGTATTTCCATGGAGAATAAATAGACCGCTAAGGATACGACGATACTCCAAATGAGGACGGCTAGTGGAGAGTGTGAGCTGCCTCTATGGTGTCTGATATAAGTAGCGTTGTCTTTAAATTTGAAAAAAGTATCAAAATCTGGAGCGTGCGAACCAACAATGGCGCCAATAAAAACAGCTTGAAACAAAGCACTATCTTGCTGGATAGCTGGGTCTATGGTGGCGATCCCGCCTATTGCGACGCCCATAGTAATATGGGTTGCAGTATCCAACGGTTTTACCTCCTTTATAAAAGTTAGGTGACGACATGAAAAATAGTGTATCATTTTCTATACCCTTTTTATTTGATCATAAAGCATTTCAGCAAGCATTAATCTCTTGGTACAAGCATAACAAACGTGAATTACCATGGAGAAAGAGTCAAAATCCCTATCATATATGGGTTTCAGAAATTATGCTTCAACAAACGAAAGTTGATACGGTTATCCCTTATTTTAATCAATTTATTACAAGCTATCCTACTGTATATGATTTAGCAAATGCAAATGAGCAAGAAGTGTTAAAGCATTGGGAAGGTTTGGGTTATTATTCACGTGCTAGGAATTTACATACAGCTGTTAAAGAAGTGGTGGAATCTTATGACGGGAAAGTGCCCGAAGAAGTCGCAGAGATTAAACGGTTAAAAGGTGTGGGACCATACACGGAAGGGGCAATTTTAAGTATCGCATACAATCAACCTGAACCAGCTGTAGATGGGAATGTCATGCGCGTGATGTCCCGTGTGCTTCAAATTGACGAAGATATAGCAAAAGCAAAAACCCGAAAAATATTTGAAGATGCGATTAGAGAAATTATTTCCCATGAGGATCCGTCTTCTTTTAATCAAGGGTTAATGGAGCTAGGTGCCACCATTTGTCATCCTAAAAAACCTGATTGCGATAAATGTCCTGTGCAACCTCATTGTTTAGCTTATGAGTTAGGAATTCAAGAGGAACTACCTATAAAATCGAAAGCTAAAAAGCAAACGTTGGAACAATATGTTGCATTAGTAATACGTAACAGTGATGGTTCTTATTTTATACAGAAGCGTCCAGATCAAGGGTTACTTGCGAATTTATACCAATTCCCAATGATAGACAAAGATACTTTTGATGGAAAGAACTCCAATGATGTTTTATCAGACAAAGTTTCATCAAAAATGAGAATTCACGGTTTTAAAGAACCAGTTCGCCATATCTTCTCTCATAAAATTTGGGAAGTAGATGTACTAATAATTGATTCAGACGAGGTAAATAAAAAATTTTTGGAAGGTGATTTTGTAAGCGTAGATGCCATGAAACACCTACCATTTCCGATTGTGCAGCAAAAGATTTTAAAGCAATTACGCATTTAGAAATTATTGGTGCAAGTCATTTTGGATAAGCTTCTTGCTTTTTGGATAGATTAATCAATGCGGAGGTGATATCAGATGGCGAAAAAACAAAACCAACGTAAGCCAAATGAAACTGCTGCAGGTACAAATGCGCAAAAAGTGAAAAAGCAGAACCAACAAGCTCAGCAAGGTCAATATGGCCAAGAGTTTGCTCAAGAAACAGATGCGCAAGAAGTTAAGCGTCGTAATCAACAAGCTGAACAAAAGAAACAACAACAGCAAAACCAACAGAACCAACAGAACTAATTTGGTTTTATGAGGAAAAGCGCCTTAGCAGAATATTTGCTAAGGCGCTTTTTCATTATTTCAAGCTACATATGTGAAGACAGAACAATCGAATTCGCGTTTTCAGTATGATACAATAGGCATATTGATAAAATCGGTTTGTATTTTCGTCATTTTTCTCAATAGTTATAATCATTTAGATTTGGAATAAAACGTTATAAAAACCAAGTATAAATTGTACTAGCAAAACTTTTTTTGATAGAGAAAGTAGGGCCAAATATGATCATCCCAAAGGACGGCGAAAATTTAATAATCAAAAGCTATAAACATGATGGAACGCTGCATCGAACTTGGGAAGAGACGACGGTATTGAAAAGTAAATCAGATATGTTAATTGGAGCAAATGATCGGGTGGTTGTGACGGAAAGTGATGGTCGAACATGGCGAACACGAGAACCAGCTATTACTTACTTCACGACCGAATATTGGTTTAATATTATTTCGATGATTCGAAACGATGGCATTTATTATTACTGCAATATTAGTTCTCCTTATACGATAGATGGTGAGGGAATTAAATATATTGATTATGACTTAGATATAAAAGTTTTCCCAGATATGACTTACAAGGTGTTAGACGAAGATGAATTCGCTCAACATAGTAAAGAAATGGATTATCCAGATGATTTGAAAGAAATTTTGTATAATCAACTGCGTATTTTAGAAACTTGGGTTCAGCAAAGAAAAGGCCCATTTGAAGCAGAGTTTGCAGAGCGTTGGTATGAATATTATTTAACTTATTCATAAAGCATGTTAGAAGGTCCTGTTGCACGGGCAACGGGATCTTTTATGCTGTTTAAAAGTTATAGACAGTTTGTTTTTGTAAGATGAAAGTTGGTGAACTATGTACAGTATTAAACGATATTTAGAATTCGTGAAGCCTTATAAATGGAAAATAGCTTTAACGATTCTGATAGGTATTATAAAATTTAGTATTCCATTACTAATGCCCTTGATTATTAAATACGTAATTGATGACATTATTGATAATGATAATTTATCACAGGCAGAACAAATTTCTGAGCTATTTTGGATTATGGGAATCGCATTTTTCTTATTTTTAATCCTAAGACCGCCTGTTGAATATTACCGGCAATACTTAGCACAATGGACAAGTAGTAAAATTTTATTTGATCTTAGAGATAGTCTCTTTGACCATATACAAAAGCTTAGCTTGAAATTCTACTCCAAAACAAAAACGGGTGAAATTATTTCCCGGGTCATTCATGACGTAGAACAAACGAAGACATTTGTCGTTACTGGATTAATGAATATATGGTTAGACATGTTTACTATTTTAATTGCTGTTGGAATTATGCTTACATTGGATCCGATGTTAACGCTAATTTCCTTACTATTATTCCCGTTGTATGGTTTTTCCGTGAAATTTTTCTATTCAAGATTACGTAAATTAACGCGTGATCGTTCACAAGCGTTAGCGGAAGTGCAAGGCCATCTACATGAACGGGTGCAAGGAATGCCTGTAATAAGAGGATTTGCTCTAGAAGAACACGCACAAGATGAATTCAGCACGCATAATGGAAAGTATCTTGATCGAGCAATAAGATTCACTAACTGGAATGCGAAATCGTATGCTGTTACTCACACTATTACTGATATTGCTCCATTGCTCGTAATCGCATTCGGTGGTTACTTAGTAATTGGGGGTGATGTGACAGTGGGTACTATGGTAGCTTTCACAGGTTATATGGACCGAGTTTACGGACCACTACGACGTTTAGTGAATGCTTCGACACAATTGACGCAATCACATGCTTCCATGGACCGTGTTTTTGAGTTTATGGATGAGAAATATGATATTGTCGATTCACCAAATGCCAAACCACTCGAACGTGTTCATGGCGATGTTTCTTTTGAAAATGTTTCGTTTAAGTATGATGACGAAGAGGAATGGGTGCTTCGAAATATTAATTTAACGATTCCAAAAGGAGAGACTGTAGCACTTGTAGGAATGAGTGGGGGAGGAAAATCAACCTTAGTCAGTTTAATCCCACGTTTCTATGATGCATCTGAAGGTAAAGTGAAAATTGATGGTCAGGATATTCGAGATGTGCAAGCACGTTCATTACGTGATAAAACGGGTATGGTCCTTCAAGATAACATCTTATTCAGTGATTCTGTTGCGATGAATATTCGCATGGGGAATCCTGATGCAACAGATGAGGAAGTAATCGAAGCGGCTAAAGCTGCGAACGCGCATGAGTTTATTTCTAACTTGCCATATGGTTATGATACATTGGTTGGTGAACGAGGCGTGAAGCTATCTGGAGGTCAGAAGCAACGTGTCGCAATTGCACGAGTATTCTTGAAAAATCCGCCGCTACTAATTTTAGATGAAGCAACATCTGCTTTAGATTTAGAAAGCGAACACTTAATTCAAGAAGCGATGAATAAATTAGCATATAATCGTACTACCTTTGTGGTCGCCCATAGATTATCGACGATTACACATGCGGACCGGATCGTCCTAATGACGGATGGTCGCGTTGAAGAAGAAGGAACACATGAGGAACTACTGAAAAAACGTGGATCTTACCACCGTTTGTTCCAAGTGCAGGAGCTAGATACACCAGATGAATCAAAAGTAATGAGGTAGATTTTAAAACACGGCTTAGGCCGTGTTTTTTCTTTTTGTGAGTAGAATGTCAGTACTCCCGGTGGATGACATATCAAGATAATTTGCAATATATCCACGAAAGTCATTACTTTTCCAGAAGTATTTTATTATATCCAGAAAAGTCAGGAGTATATCCACAAATATTAATCAGAAAATTTGTAGAATTACGAGAAATAATAGTAAGATTATGTTATTTTATTAGTATATTGCAAAAATGTAGAGATAGAGGAGAGGGAGAGCTTTTGGCTATACAAGACCGAGTATCCGAAATGAAAACCCAAATTGGTAAAGTGATTATGGGTAAAGAAGATGTAGTGGAATTATTAATGAACGCACTAATTAATCAGGGCCATGTCCTTTTAGAAAGTGTACCGGGAACAGGGAAGACGTTGCTTGCAAAATCAATTGCACGCTCTATTGATGGAGAGTTCAGTCGTGTGCAATTTACACCGGACGTCCTTCCTTCAGACGTAACAGGAATTCAATTTTTTAATCCAAAAGAACAACAATTTGAATTGCGTGTAGGTCCGGTTAAGACAAACGTATTGTTAGCAGATGAGATTAACCGTGCGACCCCACGTACACAATCTGCACTATTAGAAGTTATGGAAGAAAAACAATTAACTATTGATGGGGAAACAGTAACTATTCCTCAGCCATTTATTGTACTAGCTACGCAAAATCCAATTGAATCGCAGCAAGGGACGTTTGACTTACCTGAAGCCCAAATGGACCGTTTTTTTATGAAAGTTGACCTTGGATATCCTGGATATGCAGATGAACTACAAATGATGCAGACATACAGAGAGAACCAACCTTTTGAATCTTTAGCGTCGATTTTTACGAAAGAAGCGTTAATCGGTTTCCAAGATGAAGTGAAGAAGATTCGAGTCACGGAAGATATGGAAGAATACATGTTAAGTATTGTGAAAGCGACACGTGAAGATCGTTATGTGGATGTTGGTGTGAGCCCACGTGGAACCCTTGCATTCATGCGTGCTTGCCAAGGTAATGCAGCAATTAAAGGTCGTTCCTATGTAACTCCAGAAGATGTGAAGCACATTGCACCGTATGTGTTATCGCACCGGATCGTATTGAGCTTAGATGGTGCAACTATTAAAACCCAGGATGAAATCATCGAATCGATCTTAGAAGAAGTTGCAGTACCTGCAGAATATGGAGTGACAAAGGAATGAAGTTTCGAAAGGTCCCACAGGAAAATAATACCTTCCAGCCATTTATTTTGTTTGGGACGGTCATTTTATTAGTAGGGATTTTTGTAAGCAGTACCTATGTTTATTTCTTATTATTGCTAGGTATTTTGCTGTTAACGATATACGGACTTAGTCTCTTTTATGAAAAGCATGTTGATGATTATTTATCCTTTGATTTTGTGAAGCCAGAAGTAAAAGTTTATCAAGATGATGAAGGTTATATTGAAATGGATATCGAACAAAAGGGGATCTTTCCTCTATTAAATGCACGCTTGACGATTGAGATGGATGACTCGATCTCCTTTGTTGATGGAGTCAATCAGAAGCGGCGATATGTGACGTTTGTGTCCCACACCTTCAATTTAATGTTTTGGGAGAAAAGACGTTTCCGTTTCCGCTTTAAAGCTAACAGGCGGGGCGTGTCAACGATTAGGATGCTTAAATTACACCTTCCGAATGTGTTTGGGTTTGGTAGTATTTATTTAACTTCCTCCCACATCAAACAACAAGAGATTGTCGTATACCCTCGTCGTCAAAAAGTAGAAAATATGAACTTGTTAACACCTCAAAGTATGGGAAACCACCGTGCGAAACATTCCTTGTTTGACCATCCTTCGTTACCAGTCGGCACGAGAGATTATCAAAGAGGGGATTCTTTTAATAAAATCCACTGGAAAGCCACTGCGAAAGAAGGGGATCTACAAACAAAGGTATTTGAAAAATCAAGCCAAATTAACTGGTGCTTTTTATTAAATGTACGCTCGAAATCGAGCCTGGGCGCACCTGAGCAAATTGAGGAATGGCTTGAACAGCTTGCCTATATGACTCAAGTTGCTACAAAACAAGGTATTCCATTTAAAGTATATGTGAATATAACATCGATTGATCGTATTCCTTTTGTGCACCAACCAGAAGGGGAAGGAGAGGAGCATTATGCGCAAACGTTAGAAATGCTTGCTAGGCTTAAAATTTTGACGTTTACCAAACCTTACGATCATTTATTATACTATGTGTGGAAACATGCCTCACCACCAGCTTATATTATTCAAATTGGTCATACAGAAGAGTCTGATGAGAAATATTTAAACCAATTTAAACAAAGAGGATCCTCTGTTGTGTATTTACGGAACGGAAAAATTTCCGCTTCGCCGGAACAAAGCGAGGTGAGTCACCATGCGTGATTATTCCTTACACTTTGTTAGGTGGTTTCAATATACACTCGAGTTAATCCCAATTTGGATGGTTGTTTCCTTCTCTTATATAGGAACGGGTTCGATTCCTCCGATATGGGAATTTATAGTCGTGGCTGCGGTTGCTCCGTTTTTGGCAGTCGCTCTAAAGCGAATGGGTGGACCGGCTCTCATTTATTTAGCCGCCCCAGTCTTATTTGGTCTAGCAATGTTTCTCGGTTTTAGTTTGATTTATGCCATTGGCTTAGCTATTGTCCTGTGTTTCCGAATGGAAGCAAGAGCTATTAAAGCGGATTTAGATAACGAAGAATTCATTTTAATTACCACATTTATTTTAGCAATTGTTTCGTATATAATTACATTTTCTTCCGCAGAAAGTTATGTCATGTACTTTATATTAGCTTTTGTTTTACAGTTATTAATCTTCTTTGCTGGAAGGTTCATTTACTTTTATTTACTCGATGAATCTACTGTCAAACATGCATTTGGGAAAAAAGTAATCTTAATAGCGATTACACTTGGTACTGTTTCTATTGTTACATTTATCGTGTTTACATTGTATCCATATATAAAACTCGGATTAGAGTATTTAATTTATTGGATTTTATACGCTTTTGTTTGGGTTTTAAGGCCGTTCTTTAACTTTTTAGAGGGGGTTGAAATAGAGCCTCCAGAACAAGAGGACGAAGAAATAGAGCGAGAAGGAGAAGGCATGATGGACCTTGAAGAGAGACAATCTCAAGCTGGGTTAGAAGGAATTGCTGACCTTCTCATGTGGATTGGGATTGCAGTTTTGGTCGCATTAGCGCTTTATTTATATTATCGTTACCGGAAAAATTTAGTGCAGTTCAAAGGAGATGTCCGGAAACAACACGCAGAGGAATCCCCTAAAAGTAAACAGAAAACGGATCAGTTCTTTTGGAAACGTAAAGAAAAGCACAAAGCACCAAAAGACCGTGTTCGAAAAGAGTATTATGATTTAGAAAAATGGGCTGCAGCGAACAATGCAGGAAGGTACGAATCCGAAACCGTTCGAGAATGGCTGGAACGATTGGAAATAAGACATCAAGTAAAAGAAGACATGCTATATGTGTACGAAACCATTCGATATGGTGAAGAGCATGATTTTGATTATGATTTTGAGTATTACAAGCAAGAAATCGGTCAGTTAAAGCAACTAATAAAAGAAAAATATGATATATAAAACATACTAAAATAAGAGGGTAATGTCATCGGTGTATGACTTTACCCTCTATTTCTTTCTTAGCCTCTGTATTTAGTTCCGTTCTTTCAAATAGCTTACTAAAATCTTCTTTAGGTGCATTAATTCATTATGATAATCCAGTAGCATCGACGCTAGAGGAAGCATTGTAAAGCGGTCCCGTTCATCATTTTCATAAACCGCCATAAGTTTATTAACAAGCTCTTGGATATCTGGTTCTGAAATCTTTTGAAGTGGATCAACTTGTTTCTTTCTAATTCTGCCTAAATACATAAGAATCAGTTTCTCATGGGTGTGCAAGGTTTTATCGACTTCTTCTACAATCATTTCATTTAAATTGGAATCAATATGTTCAATTTCATAATCCATCCTGTGAAGCGTTTGGAGAACTAAGAAGGACTTACGTGACGTATGGATCAATTGCCTGAATAGCACTAATTTGCGGGCGCGAGCATATCCGCGTCTACGGGAATAGTTACGCTCTTCAGAATATAAGTGATAAGTCGCTTCTAAGTGAGATAAATCCCGTTCTAAGCGATTAATTTCCTTTTTTAAAGCCGGCTGATCTGATAAATGCCTCGTTGTTACTCGAATCCACTGCATGATGTCGCTTGTCGTATGATTAATCATTTCAAATAAGCGAGTTTCGTACTTAGGTGGTAAAAAGACGAGGTTCACAACAAACGCTGAGAGAATTCCAATTAATATAGATGAAAAACGAATACCTGCAAATTCGAAGAAAGGCATATCTGTCGTATCCATAATAGCAAACACAGCTATAATTGCGATAAAAGTTGTGTCTTCTTTCATTTTTAACAAAGAACAAATGGCAATGACGGTAACGATCCCAAAGCCAATAATGAACGGTTCATTTCCAACAGTAATTACTAATAAGATTGCGATTATTGCACCGATAATGTTTGCTTGTATCTGTTCAATTATTGTTTGTACGGACCGGTAGATTGAAGGTTGAATAGAAGACATTGCTGCAATTGCGGCTGCGAACATCCCCGCTTCAAATCCAAACGCCCCAGCGATATATAATGCAATCGCGGTTGCGAAACCAGTTTTAAAGGCACGTGCGCCTACTCTCATACACAGACCTTCCTTTATCTTAAGATTTTGCTGTTACTCTTTCATACCCTAATCACTCGGGATTTATGCTTATCCTTATATTAGTATATAGTTTTAAAAGCAAAAAAAGAAGCTTCCGCATCAAGATTGCGAAAGCCAAATCTGGTAAAACCAGAAAGGAAGGGAGTTTCATAACATCATGTTCCTTCAATAAGGGGTAATCCAAAAATTCTGAATTATCTATATTTTAGCATAAGATAAACTTTTGACAAGAGTTTTTAGAAAATTTCTTTAATTTTTTCAAATGACTTTTGAACTGCGTCTAATGTATGGTCAATATCTGCTTCTGTATGAGCGGTTGTGAGGAACCATGCTTCATATTTAGAAGGAGCTAAATTAATTCCTTCATCTAACATCTGGTGGAAAAATGCCGCAAACATTTCTTCGTTTGTATTTTCCGCTTGTTCATAATTGGTGATTTCTTCTTCTGTGAAATAAACAGTTAGTGCTCCTCTAAGACGATTAATTTTAACGGGTAAACCTATTTGTTCAGCACGTTTTAAGATACCATCTTCTAGTTTTGCCCCGAGTCGATCCATCTCTTCGTAAACACCTGGTTGTTGTAGCACTTCTAAACAGGCGATACCAGCAGCCATTGAAGCGGGATTACCTGCCATGGTACCGGCTTGATATGCTGGCCCTAAAGGTGCGACTTGCTCCATAATATCCACGCGCCCTCCATATGCTCCAATTGGAAGTCCTCCGCCAATGACTTTTCCTAATGCTGTCATATCTGCTTGAACACCAGTCATTTCTTGTGCGCTTCCGTAATGAAAACGAAATGCAGTAATGACTTCATCAAATATAAGAAGACTTTGATTTGCGTGAGTTAGTTCTTTTACTTGTTCTAAAAATCCTTCTTCAGGTTCTACGATCCCGAAATTTCCGACGATTGGCTCAGCTAACACAGCAGCCACCTCGTCACCGTGTTTTTGTAATGCCGCCTGGAAAGCATGAATATCATTAAAAGGAACCGTGATAACATCTTGTGCGATTGTAGCTGGGACACCAGCTGAGTCGGGAGTTCCTAAAGTAGAAGGTCCTGACCCTGCAGCAACTAATACTAAATCGGAGTGTCCATGATAGCAGCCTGCAAACTTTATGATTTTCGTTCGATTCGTATAAGCTCGCGCTACACGAATCGTGGTCATGACAGCTTCCGTTCCAGAATTAACAAAACGAACTTTCTCTAAAGAAAGAATTGCGTCTTTAAGCATTTTCGCAAATTTATTTTCAAGTTTTGTCGGAGTGCCATATAAGACACCGTTTTGGGCAGCTTCACTAATAGCATTTGCGATGTGTGGATGCGCATGCCCGGTAATAATCGGTCCATATGCGGATAAGTAGTCGATATATTCATTTCCATCTACATCAGTAAACTTTGAACCATGCGCTTTTTCCATAAATACTGGTGTTCCGCCACCGACACCTTTAAACGCGCGAGAAGGAGAATTTACACCCCCGACGATGTGTTCTTCTGCTTCTTTATATAATTTTTCAGATGTTTTTCTAGTCATTGTTATTCCTCCTTGATGTGCATCAATCATATTTTAGCATACTCAGATGTATCTAAGAATGAAGGAAAGCATATACTTTAGCACGTTTAATTTGAAAGGACGTATGCTATGTACAAGCAGTCAATTTCACTAGCCATCGTATTGTTGATTCTGATCATTAGTATGGTGATGTTGTTCCGAGGTAAGGATGCTGTTCGTGGTTATTTTTCCAAAGAGTTATTTACAATGTTTGTAGCGATCTATTTTATCTTCATGATTGGTTTTGGGTTGATGTATTTCTTATTGGCAGAAATGAACGTCACCATTTTAGTGGATGAGTCTTTGAAAGTAGGTAGCACGAGTGAAAGGTTTTTCCAAGCTATTTATTTCAGTGGAGTAACGCTAATGACGATTGGCTATGGGGATATTACACCTATTGGAATTGGAAGAGTATTAGCTATGATTGAAGCTTTTATTGGATTTTTATTCCCTGCTGCTTTTTTATATAAATTGTTTCAGTCGTAATGAGAGTTTAATTTGTCAGAAGAGGAATTGTTCGATAATCTATAGAAGAGAGGATTTGAAGGAGGTACTTTTTATGTCAATGGAAGTAGGTAAACAAGCACCAGACTTCACACTACCATCCAGTAGTGGAGAAGATGTAAAATTATCTGATTTTCAAGGGAAACATGTCGTTCTTTATTTTTATCCGAAAGACATGACACCTGGTTGTACGACGGAAGCTTGTGATTTCCGAGACAATCATCAAACTTTTGAAGAACTAAACGCGGTGATTATTGGAGTAAGTCCAGATCCAGTAAGCCGACATGAAAAATTTATTGATAAACATGATTTACCATTTATGCTTTTAGCTGATGAAAATCATGAAGTAGCAGAACAATATGGCGTTTGGAAATGGAAGAAGAATTTTGGTAAAGAGTATTATGGCATTGAACGATCAACTTTTATTATCGATAAAGACGGCCAACTAGTTAAAGAGTGGCGAAAAGTTCGTGTGAAAGAACATGTGGATGAAGCGCTAAATTATATTAAAGAGAATTTATAAAAGCATCGGCTGTTTTTTGAGCAAAACAAGTTGCTGAATTTAAGGGGAGTGGAATACATGCAAGTAGTTACGACATGTAAGGTGAAAGATCAACTCCAGTCTGAAATGGAGCAAAAGTTCCCAAGCGTAAATTTCAAATGGAATGAATCATTAAAAGAGGCGGAAGCCCAACTAAACGAAGCAGATATCATCATTACATATGGGGAGGACTTAGAGCCTGCGCATATCAAACAAGCGACACAATTGAAGTGGATCATGGTGATTTCAGCAGGAGTGGAAGAAATGCCGTTAGAAACAATTGATCAACATGGCATTCAACTAACCAATGCAAGTGGCATCCATGCCATTCCAATGGCTGAGTACGTGATTTCCATGCTACTTCAAGTTAATAGACAGGCAAAGACGCTGATTAAACAAGAAGAAGAGCAAGTATGGAATCCTAAGGTAAAAATGGAAGAAATATCGGGTAAAACCATGTTAATTGCTGGTACAGGTGCGATTGGTCAGGAAGTCGCTCGCCTTGCAAAAGCATTTGGGATGAAGACGATTGGTATCTCTAATAGTGGTTCGGACCGTGAACATTTTGATGCTTGTTATGATAATGAATCCTTGATGGAATATTTACCGAAAGCTGATTTTGTTATTGGCGTATTGCCTGCTACTAAAAATACGCAGGATTTCTTTGGGAAAGAAGAATTTGCCGAAATGAAACAGTCAGCTATTTTCTTAAATATGGGACGAGGTTCGACAGTGGATGAAGAAGCACTAGTAGATGCGTTAAAAAATGATGAAATTAATCACGCTGTCCTTGATGTAGCTAAACAAGAACCTTTAAAGAACAGTAGCCCATTATGGGGATTAGAGAACACAACCATCACTCCTCATTTATCAGGAATTTCAAAGCATTATCAACCGCGTGCTTTTAAAATATTTGAAGAAAATCTCACAGCATTTATACAAAAAGAACCATTGAATCGTAATGTAGTCGATCCAAAAAGGGGATATTAATATGCGGATTTATACACGCTCAGGTGATAAAGGAACCACTTCTTTAATTTATGGAGAACGTGTGAAAAAGAGTGATATACGAGTGGACGCTTATGGCACATGTGATGAAGCCAATTCTATGATTGGGATTGCTAGAAGTCACCTTGCGAATGAAACGTTCGAAACGAAGGACCAAGTGGTAGAGGCACTTCATCAAGTGCAAACAATTCTATTCCACGTTGGTGCTGAACTCGCTACTCCAAAAGGCAAAGACGTGATGTGGAAACTGAAGAAAGAACATGTGGAAGATTTGGAGAAAAGTATTGATCAGTGGGACAAATCATTAGAACCACTGAATAACTTTATCTTACCATCGGGTCATCCAAGCGCAGCTTCACTCCATTCTGCTCGAACAATCGTAAGAAGGGCAGAGCGAACTGCCGTTGCGTTAGATGATGAGTTAGAAAATGAGCTAGTAGTTTCCTATTTAAATCGTCTATCTGATTTTCTATTTGTAGCTGCTAGATATGTCAATTTAAAAACGGGTGGAGAAGAGTTACCTCTTAAGACCGATGTATAGAAGGTAACGTGCGATAGTTTTAATTGACAAAATGAATGCTCACCACTTACACTAATTATAAAGATTCTTATGTAATAATCGATAATAGTGAAAGTGAGGTGCATGACGGTGTCAGAGCAAAAAATGCAGGAAGCGTTAGCAACTTTAAAGAATTCTGGTGTTCGGATTACACCACAACGTCATGCAGTGTTAGAGTATCTCTTACATTCCATGAGTCACCCAACTGCAGATGAAATCTATAAAGCATTAGAAGATAAGTTTCCAAATATGAGTGTTGCAACTGTTTATAATAATTTACGAGTCTTTTTAGAAATTGGACTTGTTCGCGAATTGACTTACGGAGATAGTTCTAGTCGATTCGATTGCAATACAGCTGAACATTACCACATCATTTGTAACTCCTGTGGGAAGATTGTTGATTTCCATTACCCTGCTCTCGATGAGGTAGAACAATTAGCAGAGCAAGTAACTGGATTTACAGTGAGCAATCACCGTATGGAAGTGTATGGTACATGTGAAAGTTGCCAAGAAGAACCGAAACATTAAATAATCGCCTTCACTTATGTGAGGGCGATTGTTATATTTTTAGCTTATTTCTTTCCTTGTTCCTTCCAATACTTACCGGAATTATACTTCTCATCGAACTCTTCTCCGTCTAGATCTGGATCCATCGTTAGTGGCTGTTTACAATACATGCACGCATCTACACGACCTAACATCTTTGTTTGTGCATGACACTCTGGACAGACAATGGAAACAGCCTTGGTCGATAATAAACCAATCCAAAAGTAAATTGCTGTACTTAAACCAATCGCAATGACCCCTAAAACCATAAACACTAACATTAACCATTCTATATTTCGAAACAATAAACCAATATACATAATGATCATCCCTGCAAAAATTAACCCAAGGGCGATCGTTCGTATTTTATTAATTTTGCTACTATATTTTAAACCCATCATTCGAACCTCCTCGTACATTACAAAAAAAGTATAGCATAATTTTCTTCAAATGTATGTGAACGAAAAAAGGATTTTGTCATCTTATGTAGAATGAAAATAGAGGTAAGGTCAAGTAGGAGGAGAAAGCTATGGAAGATACGTTACGTCCACTTTATCAAGAACGAGCAGGTCACCCGAACACACTCGGAGTTATGCTTTTAGAGAAAACAGATAGCAATAGCTCTGTCACAGATCATTTTGACTGTATTTTATTAATCATTGTAAAAGAAGCTGAAGAAGATTGGTTTGTGAAACACTACGAATTCGAAGGTAAAACGGCAGCAATGCATATTATTGATGAAGGATTACTAAATACTTGGATCGAAACAAGTGGGTACCGAAAAATTATAGAATGGCTTACAACAGGGCGAATCATTTTTGATCGGAATGAATACTTATCCCAATTAAAAGAAGAACTTAGAGATTTTCCAGAACGTACCCGAAAACTTCGTAAAGCTATCGAATTCGCCAAACTAGTACGCTCTTACCGCGAATGCAAAGAATTATTTGAAATGAAACATTATCTAGACGCTAATAGTTTGATGATTAGATCCTTACATTATTTAGCGAGACTAGCAGTACTAGAAAAAGGTTTTCATCCCGAAGTTATTGTATGGCACCAGGTGAAAAAGATCGATCCGGAAGTGAACAAACTCTATCAAGAATTAATTAGTAGCGATGAACCTGTGGAGAAACGGATTCAGCTAATGATGCTTGCGAGTGACTTCGCCATACATTCACGCGCTGAACAAGGAGCAGCTCATTTGTTAGAAATAATGCACGAACGTAATGAACCGTGGACATTTGGAGAATTGAAACTGCATCCAGAGGTAGAGAAATATAAGCTTGATCTATCTATCTTAATAGAATATTTAGTAGAAAGAGGAATCGTAGGGGTTAATCTGGCAGAGACAAAAGGAAAGAAAATTTTTCATCGCCAATATTATGCGGTGGAGGAAATGAAGTCCGTATAAATGATTAAAAGGAAAAGGTCATCATCTATTCTCAAGTGTTTAACTGGAGGGGGATGATGGCCTATTTTATCTTAGGTGGGTACGATAGGGTCTCATCGGTATCGATTCTTAGGAGTTGATGCAGCAAGGGATATATCCACAAAATTGGTAGGATATCCAGAATTCATCACGTTTATCCACGAGAATTTTTGTATATTCACGAAAATCGACGTGGTATCCAGAAAAGTCACGAATATATCCAGATTTATAATTTTACTAAACTGTTTGGAAAGTAGCTTGATAGTACATACACTCATGAAGTTCTGTGTTTGAGATGAACTCTCCAGTATTCTGATCCAACGCACCCTTTGATTGGACCTCAATTAAAGAAAGATTCGGTGAAAGTAATTTCAAATCTGCTGGAGAATAACAACGTAATGTTTGAGTAACTTGACCTTCAGGATGTTCATGCGACCACCATGAATCTATCATTCTGCAATTAATTGCATCGAAGTTATATTTTCTACTAGTTTGGTCAAAATCCATTTGTATTCCTTTTACTTTAGCCCAATACCAAGGGGTGTAAATATCTACGAAGGCTTTTCCGTTAGCGGTCAACCAGCTACTGATCTTATTTAAAAGTAACGTTTGATCTTTATCTTCTCCAACACCAAATCCATCCCAATAACATATAATATCAAATTGCTGATCCAGTTTTACTTTTAAAAAGTCATCATTTATTACATTAATTGTTACATTATGTTCTTCAGCTAATTTCATAATAGAGTCACAAGCTTCCTTCACAATTTCAACTACAGTTACTTTGTATCCTTTTAGAGCAGCAGCAACCGCAAAGTGTCCATTACCTGGTCCGAGTTCTAATATGGATTGATTACTTGGAATAGGAAAAGAGTTTTCTTCAAGTGAAGTTATCCGAGATTTTTCTACTTCTATCATTTTATTAGAATCAACTAAATCATTCGTCCACACAAGCTGTTTACGGTAAAAGTTTATAATCCAATTCATCTAATCATCCTTTTGCATTTATTATAGGTGTAATGCATATTTCGATAAAACTGGGCTCATTCCTTTTAAATGAATATAGTTAATTGGCTTATATTAGAAGGTGTGAACATTTCTATATAAAGCATTTTATGAAGGAAGAAATTATTTTAAAATAAAAACAAACTTCTATTGACTTAAATTTAATAACCGTGGTATATTAATAACCGTCGCAAAAACAAGCGATGAACAAACAACATTTTAATTATAAAAAGTTATTGACTTTAATCAGTATACTTGTTATATTTAAGAGGTCGCTGTTTTGAGGCGACACACCTTTTGAACCTTGAAAACTAAACAAAATAGCCTGTCGTCAATTCGTTTTCTTTCTATTAAATAGGAGAAAACATTGGCAACAAACAGAAACAAGCTAGCAAGAGCTAATCAAACACTTTATATGGAGAGTTTGATCCTGGCTCAGGACGAACGCTGGCGGCGTGCCTAATACATGCAAGTCGAGCGCAGGAAGCAGACGGATCCCTTCGGGGTGATGTCTGTGGAATGAGCGGCGGACGGGTGAGTAACACGTGGGCAACCTGCCTGTAAGACTGGGATAACCCCGGGAAACCGGGGCTAATACCGGATAACATCA
>NZ_AUHI01000010.1 GCF_000423105.1 Halalkalibacillus halophilus DSM 18494
CATCTAAGGCAAATAAAGGAGCGTTTATACGACTTCTATGACAGCGTGAAGAAAGTAGGTATACCTGAATTCGAAAAAGCGATAGAAACCATTCAAAACTGGCAAAAACAGATTATGAATAGTTTTGGTTATGAGCTTCACAATGGATACATTGAAGGGATTAATAACCAAACCAAAGTAATCAAACGAAATGCCTTTGGATTCCGACGCTTTGATCGCTTTCGCAAAAAGATTTTATTGCATCATCAATATAAACATATACAAGGACAAATGGCATAAATTAGGAGTGCTCCTAAGAGAGCACCCCAACATTTGACTTAGAACCTTATTATGACAAGGTTATTAAGAAGGTAGAGTAGACCTGCACAATAGTTGATTATTATGTGTGAAACAACGAAGTTGTGCAGATAAATCCTATTTAGTTAGGAAGCAAAAGCTTGGAAAATATAATGAGGAATTTATGTGAAACGTAATGGGATTCATAGATTTAACTTCATTTTTATTGGACAATGATCACTACCAAACACTTGATGGTCGACATTGAAATCTACCAGCTTATCTTCAAGTCTAGTGGATACTAAAAAGTAATCAATTCTCCATCCGATATTACGTTCGCGCACTGTTTTCATGTAAGACCACCATGTAAATAAATCATCACGTTCTGGATAGAAATATCGAAGAACATCAATATATCCTGTTGCAAGTATATTATCCATTTTGCTCCGTTCTTCATACGTGAACCCAGAATTGCCTTTATTACTTTTATCATTTTTAACATCCAAGGATTGGTGTGCTACATTTAAATCTCCACAGATTATGACGGGTTTTTTCTCTTCTAATTGTTTTATATACTGATAGATCGCTTCTTCCCACTCGATCCTTAAAGGTAATCGATCTAGTGATCTTTGGGAATTTGGTGTATATACATTTAATAGATAAAATGATTCGAATTCTAATCCTAGTACTCTACCCTCTATACTTGCAAGTTCATGAAAGTCAGGTATAAATGTGGAGACCGGTTTTTGTTTAGAGAAAACGGCTGTACCTGAATATCCTTTACGTTCAGCATAATTAAAATATTGATAATATCCGTCTAGTTCTAGATTTATTTGACCTTCCTGAAGCTTTATTTCCTGTACAGCAAAGATATCCGCATTTTCATTATGAAAATAGTCTAAAAATCCTTTTCTAACACAGGCACGTAGTCCATTTACGTTCCAAGATATAAGTTTCATTTAAACATACAGCTCCATTAAAATTTATTTATTTGATAATGCTTTCCATGCTGCATTCATCCCAGCAACATGCCCCGTGGAAAATGCTGCGGTAATATTAAATCCACCAGTGTATCCGTGTATATCTAAGATTTCTCCACAAAAATAGAGCCTGTCCATTAATTTGGATGCCATTTCATTTGGGACAATTTCTTTTAATGAAATTCCTCCACCAGTAATAAATGCTTTTTCGATGGATAAAGTACCGTTTAGTTTGAAAGAAAAATGTTTTAGTTTGTTTACAAAATCAATCACTTTTCTTTTTTCTAAGTGATGGTATGTTTGCATGGGACTTAAATCAGCAAGGTCAAATAAGTGCAACAAATAACGCTCAGGCACTAATTCTTTCCAAGCTTGTTTAATGGATTTATTGGGGTTATTTTTAGATTGTTCTAGTAGCCATTGGGTTAATTCATCTTCTGAACGGTCAGGAAATGTATCTATTTCACATGTAATAGTGTCTACATTAAATTGGTCAAGTGCTTTCACTACATATTGGCTTAATCGTAAGGCGGCCGGACCTGATACACCTTGATGGGTGAATATTAGATCCCACCTGTGGGTCTTTATTGGTTTACCATTGGGTTTAAAAGCGGTTATGGAAACGTCCCTCAGTGATATTCCTTGTAGGTCTCTATTCACAATGAAAGGTTCATTTGATGTCATGGGTACTTCTGTTGGGTATAGTTTGGTGATGGTGTGTCCTGCCTTTTTCGCCCATGCATATCCTTGTCCTTCACTACCAGTATGGGGAACCGATTTTCCACCAGCGGCAATAACCACACAGGAGGTATTTATTTTTTCATGACCATCGACTGTTATTTGATGTAGTTCATCCCCATAATGAACTGCGTCTACTTTTGCTTCCATCAACGTATCGATGTTATAACGGTCAAGTTCTTTTAATAATGTTTGAACAACCGTTTTTGCGCTATCACTAACCGGAAACATTCTACCTTTATCCTCTTCTTTCAAATTCACTCCAAGTGATTCAAAGTAATCGATAATTGATTGGTTGTTGAAAGTTGAAAAAGGACTATATAAAAAACGCCCGTTTCCCGGAATATGATCTATGAGTTCTTCATCGGGAAGCACATTGGTGACATTGCAACGGCCACCACCACTAATTGCTAGCTTCCTCCCTAATTTCTTACCTTTTTCAATTAATAAAGTTTTTGCACCATTCTGGCCAGCTGTAATTGCTGCCATTAAACCAGAGGGTCCTCCTCCAATTACGACTACATCATATTTCAAAGGATTCATTTCCTTTCTATTGGTTAATTGTCTTCTATTGTATGATAAAATAAATGAGGAGAAATGAACAACTATAGAAGGTGAAAAAATGTCGAATTCAAATATTATGAGAGGCACCATGATGTTAACAGGTGCCAATTTTTTATCAAAAGTACTTGGAATCTTATATGTGATTCCTTTTTATGCACTTGTAGGAGAAACGGGTGGAGCTTTATTTCAATATGCTTATACACCTTATATGATATTTATTAGTATAGCAACTTTAGGCATCCCACTTGCCATGTCTAAATTCGTGTCTAAATATCATGCGTTAGGTGACTACCAGACGAAAGAAGCTATGTTTAAGTCCGGTATGTTATTAATGTTAGTCATGGGTGTCGTATGCTTTTTAATTATGTTTTTTACTGCCGGACTTCTTGCTAATTTTGTTGTTCCTAGTGAACAGCTGTCTAATAGTGTAGAAGATGTAAAATTCGTTATTCAGATGGTAAGTTTTGCGTTGATCGTCATTCCACCAATGAGCTTGGTAAGAGGTTATTTTCAAGGTCATGAGTCAATGGGGCCAACAGCTGTATCAGTAGTTGTGGAACAGGTTGTACGAATTGTATTCTTACTAGCAGCAGCTTATATGGTCCTTCATGTATTTCAAGGGACGGTCTCATTAGCGGTTGGACTAGCTACATTTGCAGCATTTGTCGGAGCTTTAGCTTCAGCAGTGATTTTAGCAGGATACTATAAAAGAAGAAAACCTTATATCGATGAGGAACTTGCTACTGTAGCTGGGGAAGATCCAAAGTTATCTAAAAAGCAAATGTATATTGAAATGTTAACGTACGCAGGTCCATTCATATTAGTAGGTATTGCAACGCCACTATATCAGTTTGTTGATACATTAACATTTAACCGTGCGATGACCTCAATTGGTCAAGGAGAAATGTCAGAAGAATTATTATCAGTTATTGTCCTTTATGGGCATAAGTTAGCAATTATTCCGGTAACAATTGCTACTGGGCTCGCTTTAGCAGTGCTACCAGCAATCACACGTGCTTTTACAGAAGATAACCCAAAACAATATAATAGCTATATCAATCAAGCTCTGCTTATTATATTCTTATTAATCTTACCTGCTGTAGTTGGTTTATCACTATTGTCAGATCAAGCGTATGGTACTTTTTATAGTATTGATTCCATTAGCTATGCAGGTCCATTGTTAGGATACTATGCTCCTATTGCCCTGTTCTTTGCGTTATTTACAGTAACTGCGGCAATTTTACAAGGGTTAAATAAGCAGAATTTTGCAGTGATTAGTTTAGCAATCGGTTTATTTGTCAAAATTACATTTAATATGCCACTCATTACACAGTTTGGAGCTACAGGTGCTGTTTTAGCAACTGGACTTGCTGTAGGCTCAGCTAGCATTTTAAATTTGATTGTAATTTACAGAGTGACACGTTTTGATTTAAAAGCATTAACGAAGAAGTTGCTTTTAATTATCATTTTAGCAATAGTAATGGGTGCAATAGTAGTACTTGTAAGGTCTTCTGTGGGCTTATTATTTGATGAGTTGTCGAAGATGATGGTCTTTACACAATTAGTTACTTCTGTTGTGATTGGCGGATATGTTTATCTATGGCTTGCTTACAAGACAACATTACTAGAACGTTTACTTGGAGAGCGAGTGAAGAAAATCTCGAAAATATTTATTTAAATTAGGTGATTAGATGAGACTGGATAAATTACTTGCTAACGAAGGCTTTGGTTCAAGGAAAGATGTGAAGAAGTTAATAAAAAAAGGTGGCGTTCATATTGATGGGAAGGTTGTAAAAGATTCTTCTGCTCATGTTGATCCCATAAATTCAGAGGTTGTTGTACAAGGCATACCAATAGAATACCGTGAATATGTTTATATTATGCTAAATAAACCACAAGGAGTATTATCAGCTACAAAGGATGCAAAAGATCCATGTGTAACAGATCTAATTGATCCTTCGTACGATAAATTTGATTTATTCCCTGTAGGAAGGCTTGATAAGGACACAGAAGGACTAATTTTATTAACGAACGATGGAGTACTTAACCATCGTCTGACATCACCAAAGAAAAATGTAACGAAACAATACTATGCTGAAATAAATGGAGAAGTAACCGAGCAAGATGTTGAACAATTCAAAAAAGGGATTACCTTAGATGATGGATATGTGACCAAGCCTGCAGAATTAATAATTTTAAATTCTCACAAGGACTATTCCGAAGTAGAAGTTATTATTTCGGAAGGGAAGTTCCATCAAATTAAGCGAATGTTTCAAGCACTAGGAAAAGAAGTATTGTATTTGAACAGGTTACGCATTGGTAGCTTAGTGATTGATGAGGAGTTACCACTTGAAGGATTTAGAGAACTAACTTCGGAAGAGTATGAAGCTTTAAGTATGGATGAAGATTGACGAAGCTGTCATGAAATATTTTTTAAATAATCAGAAATAACATAAAATCTTGTCGATCTTGTAGTACAATATAAGTACAAAATAAAGAAAGAGAAGTGATGATTGCATGGCTGACGATGCCCATTATTTCATTGGGGTTCCCATACCATCTGATAGAGCTAAGAAATTGAGACATTGGCAACAAGCTGTAAAACCATTTGTACACTATAAGACATGGATTCATGGGGAAGATTTCCATATTACACTTAAATTCTTAGGATCTGTTTCAGAAGAAAAACTTGAAGAAATTAAATATTTCCTAGGAAATATATCTAACTTTCACTCGATGTTGTTAGAGGTTGATGGAATCGATTTTTTCGGTAAAGAAAAGCAACCTCGTGTCATGTATGGAGTTGTCAAGGAACATCACACATTGTCTAATCTTAAGGAATTCATTGAGCGAGAATGTGAAAAGATTGGGTTTGGTCGCGAACTAAGACCGTATAAACCGCACATAACTCTTGCGAAAAAATGGGAAAAGAAGCAATTATATATATCCAATGGCCAATTAGCTTCAAAAATTAAGGTGGATACTAATTTTACTTTTGAAGCTGATTCCATAAACATATATCAAGTGCATCCTGAGAAAATACCAAAATATGAAGTTGTTCATACGATTACATTGCCATCGTGAGGTGATAGAAGTGGCACAATTAATTAAATTGCAAGATTATATATCTAGATATCAAAATGATATTTTTCGTTACCCTAGCCAGTTTATTCGATTAAAAAAGGAAAATTATAAAGGGGTATTGAATCAGTGGGAGCAAGACAAGGATCAGCTAACTTTGGAAGCTGAGCGGGACGATTGGTTTGAAGAAGATAAAGAAAGTAAACTCAAGCGATTTTTTCAGCGGAAGAAACCACCAGAAGAAGAAGAGGTGGTAACAGAGCCGATTCCGAATTCAGAACTTGAATTAAAGCAAGCTTTCTTGAATCAAATCTTTGATTTTCAATTAAAATGGGCTTCGAGTACGTTACAAGAAGTTTCTTTTTTAGATCAATATTATTCGACAAATGCTACGTTAAAATACTTTTTAACACGATTTCCAGACACATTTTTAGTTATGTATGAACCATTATTTAAAATTCAAAAAGCATTAATTGAAGTGGAGGTAGTAATTGTAACTCCGACTTCGGTTTTGTGTATTTCAATTTTACCTGAGGAAGAGGTAACCTATGACTCGTTGGATCAACGAAAATGGGTGAAAAATAAAAACCAACAAAAAACCAACATAGTTAACCCTAATATTAGTTTGAATCGAATGGCAAATACGGTGGAAAGTATTCTCAATCAGCAGGAAGTCGATTTTCCCGTTCACCGGATTTTGTTGGCTAGAGATGCCTTTATAAAAGCTCAAACAAGTTCGAAGCACACGACATATGTGGATCGTAGCAACTATGAATATTGGTTTGAAAAACAGCGTAAAGAACAAACACCATTAAAGCACCAACAACTAAAGGCTGCTGGTGCTTTGTTAGAATATACTCAGGTGACCTCTATTAAGCGTCCCGAGTGGGAAAGTGTTAGTGACGATTTTTAACAGACGAATCGTGAATGGCATCTTTCGAAGGTTTACCTAAATAGTACCCTTGTGCCAAATCAATTCCTTTATTTTTAAGCCAAAGCAGTTCTTGTTCCGTTTCAATGCCTTCAGCTAAGGTAATTATATTTAATTTTTCACCTAATTGGATTGCTTGGTAAATAAACGCTTCACTTTCAGGACGCTCATAACAACGATCTACATAACTACGATCAATCTTAATGATATCTGGCTTCAGTTTCGTTAACATTTCTAAATTATTAAAACCAGACCCGACGTCATCCAATGCGACTCTCATGCCTGAACTCTGGTATTTTTCTAGAATTGTTTTTAAGTGATCTGTATCATTTATTTGTTCTGTTTCCACAACTTCAAAAATAAGTTCATCCTGTGAAACGTTATGTTCCTCCACAATGGAAAAGGTGTGTTGTAAACAAAAATCTGCGTTGTAAATGGAAGAAGGTAAGAAGTTAATAAAGCAATGTAACCCCGGTCCAATTCTTTCAACTTTTGTTTCAATAGCAAGCTTTCGTGCACGCTGATCTAAATAAGAATGTAATCCTGATTCGTCAGCAAACCGAAATAGTTTTCCTGGAGAAACATCACTCGTAGTTGTTCTAAGTAGAGACTCGTACCCGTATAAATTATTTTTTTGTAGGTCAAAAATTGGTTGAATATGTGTTTCGAATTGTTCGTTTTTAATAATTTCGACTAATTCTGGATTCAATGCTCTATGATATAAGTGGTAAATGGTAAGGTGTGTTGGTCTTTCCATTTCTAAACGATTCGTTAAACGAACCCACTCGTTTCCGTACCCTTTATCTATAAAAAGTTTCAGTAATGGAGTTATTTGATCTACGTCATTATAATGAATCGATAAAAAATTTCCATTTTTATAGAAGTTCTCATTGTCTTTCTTTTCAATTAGTTTAAAAGATTCGTTGCCGTTGTGGATATTTAAATATCCTTCTTCAAGTAAAGGGGACACTGTTCCACAGTAATTACATAATGCTTGCATACTATGCACTCCATTCTGTTTTGTAAAATATTAAAGGAGAACGCTTCCATGTATATATTTATAATTAACCCTGTTGCAGGTAATAAATTAGGTGAAATGATTTATAAACGTTTCATGAATGCGCATCCTGAACTTCAATCTAATAGTTCTGTCTATTATACTACTAAATCTGACGAGGCGATACTATTAACTAAGCAAATAGTCTCAGAACACAGAGGGAAAATAAAAGTTCTGATTATTATTGGTGGTGATGGTACTTTTTATGAAGTAATAAATGGTCTTACTTCTGAAGATGAAATTCTATTAGCTTTTGTTCCTGCGGGTTCTGGTAATGACTTTGCTCGAGGTAATCAGATGTCTTTAAATGGATTTAAACAAATAGAAACAATAGTCCAGGAACATCAGCTTCACCCATATTGGTTTGGAGAATACCGTGTTGATAAAGAAGAAAACCAGACTCCTAAACGGTTTGCAACAAGTATGGGCTTTGGTTTTGATGCGGAAGTGGCTTCTTTTGTAAATCAATCAAAATGGAAATCGCGCTTAAATGCTTGGAAGTTAACACCTTTAATTTATGTTTTAGGATTAATCACTAACTTATTTATATATAGCCCAAAGGACCTAAAACTAAACCTTGATGGTCAAATTCTTTCTAAAGAGGATGTTTGGATGATCACCGTTAGTAATCATCCCTATTTTGGTGGTGGAATGAAAATTGCGCCAGAGGCCAAAGTGAATGGCGAGTATTTTACAGTAACGATCGTAAATAAAATAGCTCGTTTAAAAGTATTCATTCTTTTTATTACTGTATTCTTTGGGTTACATACGCGATTAAAAGAGGTAGAAACCTATCAAGCACGTGTGATTAGCGTTGAATCTGATGAAGCTATTCCCTTTCAAGTGGATGGCTTTACAAGTTCCACTTATTATTCTCATATAAAGAAAGGAATTAAAGCTACGTATATAGTAAAAAAATAAAATATGCGATGTTCCCTTGAAACGAACATCATAAATACGTTATTCTAATTTAGTCTGACTAATCAAATTTGATTGAAAGAAGGTGAGATGGATGGAACAAATATTAGATTCAAACTGGTCTATATCTTCAGCTGGTGGTGCTTCAGGAGAGGCATATGTAGCAGAAAGTTATTACCAGAAGCTTTTTTTGAAACGTAATACTTCTCCCTTTCTAGCGATATTATCAGCAGAAGGTATTGTCCCTAAATTAGTATGGACTAAACGTTTGACTAATGGCGATGTCATTACTGCTCAACAATGGTTAGAGGGAAGAGTTCTTAATAAACCAGAAATGCAAGGAAGATCAGTTGTTGATTTAATAAGTAAAATCCATCACTCATCTGAAATACTTCATTTGTTCATGCGCATGGAAAAGCAACCATTAGAGCCAGTGCGTATGTTAATGGAGCTGAAAAAAGAGGCTAATAATCAAGATGTAGAATATACAGACGTGATTTACGATACATTACAATTCTTATTCTCAACTATACGTAATGTTGAAAATAGACCTAAAGTCGTTTGTCATGCAGACATTAACCACGAGAACTTTCTATTAAGCCAAACAGATCATCTATATTTAATAGATTGGGATAATGCAGTAATTGCGGATCCTGCTATGGATTTAAGCATGATGCTTTATCAATATATCCCGCGTAAAGGCTGGGAAGAGTGGTTAGCGTCGTACGGCGTGCAATTAAATAATGATTTACTCGTTCGTATTCAGTGGTATATGGCCGCCCAATCCATTTCCTATTACTTATGGCACTTAGCAAAAGGAAATGATAAAGAAGCTGCAAACTGGAAAATGAGAATAAATCATCAACCATATTTATTTACTTAATAAAATGAACACCACATTGCCTTTGTCGCAATGTGGTGTTTTTATATATTTCAATTTATGTAGTATTCGTCGAATAGAAAATATAATTGTCGACTTTCACCCATCCTTATACTTTATTGAAAGCGTGAATTGTTATATGATAAAACTATGAATTTTGAAGTGAAGGGTGAAATCATGCGTTTAAGAAACAAGCCATGGGCAGACGATTATATTAAAGAAAACGATCACGTAGTAGAACAAAGACCATTTGAACAGATAGGGAAATGGAAAACTGTATTTAATAACAATCAACCATTAGCTCTAGAAATTGGAACTGGTAAGGGGCAATTTATTAAAGGAATGGCTCTCCAACATCCTGAAGTGAATTTTATAGGGATGGAAAGAGATAAAAATGTCATTGTTAGTGCTATTGAACATTTAAAAGATAATAACATAAGAAATGCTCGCCTGATTCATCAAAAGGCGGAAGACCTTAGGGATCTATTTGCGGAAAACGAAGTAGATACGTTGTACTTGAACTTCTCAGATCCATGGCCTAAAACAAGACATGCGAAAAGAAGATTAACGTTCCCAAGTTTTCTTGAGCAATACCAGGCTGTGTTAAAAGAAGAGGGAGAAGTTATACTAAAATCCGACAACAGGAAGTTCTTTGAATATTCTATTGAAAGTTTTTCAGCTTTCGGAATGTTACTTAAAGAAGTCTCCGTTGATTTACACAATGATGAAGATGAAAAAAATGTAATGACAGAATATGAAGAGAAATTTGCAAGTAAAGGACAACCTATTTATAGATGCGTCGCAAAATTCCAGAAATAAGAGGTGGTTGATCGTGGAAACAATAACGATTGGAAATGCAAAATTAACTTGGTTAAATGGCGGAGTAACTCATATGGATGGTGGTGCGATGTTTGGAGTAGTACCTAAACCATTATGGAGTAAGAAATATCCACATAATGAAAAGAATCAAATAGAACTTCGTTGCGATCCAATTCTACTTCAAGTATCGGGTAAAAATATATTAATAGATTCAGGAATTGGTATGGACAAAATGAATGAAAAGCAAAAACGCAATTATGGTGTTTTCGAAGAAACCTTGGTACATTCTTCTTTGGAGAAACTAGGCTTATCGGCTTCGGATATAGATATAATTTTAATGACGCACCTACATTTTGATCATGCAAGTGGACTTTCTGAGATGGTAAATGGGGAGCTAGAATCCACCTTTAAGCATGCTACAATCTATACATCAAAAGTGGAATGGGATGAAATGCGCGAACCAAATATTCGTTCACAAAATACGTACTGGGAAGAAAACTGGAAACCAATACAGGAACAGGTATCTACTTTTGATAATAAAATAGAAATCTTACCTGGTTTAACTATGCATCATACTAGTGGCCATAGTAATGGTCATAGTGTAATAAAATATAAAGATGAACATGATTCTTTTATTCATATGGCAGATTTGATGCCTACACATGGACATCAAAATCCATTATGGGTACTCGCTTATGATGATTATCCTGTGACAAGTGTGTATTCAAAAAAGAAATTGTTGGAAGAAGCATATGAAGAGAACAGGTGGTTTGTGTTTTATCATGATGCTTATCTTCGAGCGATTAAGTTTAATGAAAATGGAGAAAAGCTAGATTCTCTTGAGCGTGAAAGGTATGAATATAAGTAAATAGAAATAAACCCTGATCTCAGAAAATTCACTTCGATCAGGGTTTTACTTTATGACTTATTTATATTCAGCTGTATCTAAAATATTGCCATTGGTAGCGTCTGCAACAAAATTATATTGAAGTGTCTCGCCATCAATATTTCTTGATACACCGCCTCTATACGTTTGATAGATTTTTCCGTCTTGTTCGAAATCTTCTTTTTTCATTAATATCCAAGAACCACTAATTGGTCCGTGTTCCTTAAATTGTTCCTTCACACGTTTTAACGCAACCTCAGGTATAATCCACTCATCTCTGACTTTCTTTCCGATTACCGCACCAACAGAAATTCCAATTGCAGCTGGTACTGCTAGTTTATACCACTTCATGTGATCCACTCCAATTTTTGTAGTTTGTCGATTCTTATTATAATGCTTTTAAGCAAAATAATAAACCGTGAACCGCTCTAATTATTTCGATTTCCTAAGTAATATTGCCGAAATCTAAATTTTCATATAAAATAAGGTTGGATAATGATATCAGAAGGGATGGATACATAATGAATCAAGAAACGAAACAATTGTTTCGCACGTTAACAGAACTACCAGGAGCTCCTGCAAATGAACATCAGGTGAGAAATTTCATGAAGCAAGAATTAGAAAAATATTCAGATGAAATTGCACAGGATGGACTTGGTGGAGTGTTCGGTGTGAAAAAAGGTGAAGGCCCGCGGGTAATGGTAGCAGGACATATGGATGAAGTGGGTTTCATGGTAACTCAAGTAACGAAAAATGGAATGCTTCGGTTCCAAACCCTTGGTGGCTGGTGGAACCAGGTTATGCTTGCTCAACGTGTGCAAGTCTTAACTGATCATGGCTTGGTAGATGGTGTGATTGGCTCCATTCCTCCTCATAATCTTACGCCTGAGCAGAGAAAGAAACCGATGGAAGTTAAAAATATGTTAATTGATATTGGTGCAGATGATGAAGAAGATGTGAAGCGAATAGGTGTTAAACCAGGTCAAGCAGTAGTTCCAGTATGCCCTTTTACTGAAATGGCAAACGACAAAAAAATCATGGCTAAAGCTTGGGATAATCGTTATGGTTGCGGGCTTTCTATTGAACTATTAAAAGAACTTCAAAATGAAACGCTAAACCATACTTTATATTCTGGTGCCACGGTGCAAGAAGAAGTGGGTCTTCGTGGTGCACAAGCAGCAGCTAATATGATTAATCCTGACTTGTTCTTTGCTTTAGATGCATCCCCAGCCAATGATATGGAAGGTAAAGGAGATGAATTTGGGCAATTAGGTCAAGGTGCTTTACTAAGAATCTTTGATCGAACGATGGTTACCCATCGAGGAATGCGAGATTTCATCTTAGATACTGCAGAAAGCAACTCTATCCCTTATCAGTATTTTATTTCACAAGGTGGAACAGATGCAGGAAGAGTTCACACTTCTAATGAAGGAGTTCCATCAGCGGTTGTAGGTATATGTTCGCGCTACATTCATACTAGCTCTTCTATGATTCATGTAGATGATTATGCAGCAGCGAAAGAATTGTTAACAAAATTGATAAAATCTATAGACCAAACTACTGTGGACACAATTAAACAAAACAGTTAATATAACGGTGGTTCGTTTATAAAATATATAAACGTAAAACGCTATGAAACTAAATAAAAAGAGAGAGGAATAGTCCTCTCTCGTTTCATATTATATATAGCTTCTTTTAGGACCCGATAGATAAATAGACCAAAGAGATAGCTTATTTGTACGTATATGATAGAACCTCAACAGCCTGTTCAATAGTTTCTACAGTTACATTTGCTCGATTAGATAGTTCCTTTAAGGGATGAATCAGGGATTCAGGGCGAATAATGATTAGCGGTTTATTCATTGCAATAGCGATGCCACAGTCCATAGCCGTATTCCATTGTTTATAAGATTCACCGAACAATGCAATAACAGCATCTGACTTTTGCATCATGAGTTCCGTTCTGAAATTATTAACTGCAGAAGCGGCATCATCTTTTGTAAATTGATTCGGTTGTTTGCCCATGATGTTTTCGCCAATATCATCTGATAAAGAGTGATTTTCTTGAGGACCAAAGAAGGAAATAGATAGTCCTTCTTTGCTCGCTTGCTCTTTTAATTGTTGGCGCCAATCATCATGGATTTGTCCAGCTAGATAAATAGATAAATTCATATATATACCTCCTAATAACTAGAATAATAAATCTTAGTAGTAAATATGAATGGACACATAGCGTTTGTCAACTAATATTACCTTTTATGATGGGGGAAGGAAAAGTGTTAAGAAAATTTAAGTTAAGTGCTTTGGTAGTTGTTACTCTAGTGATTTTTGCCGCGTGTTCGCAATCAGAGGAAGAGGCGTTAAATGACGCAGAGAATCGCTTGAAAGATGCATTTTTATCAACAGAGATAAATGAAGAAAACTATTCTTTAAATATGCTAGATATTTATAAGCCTGAGGAGCTTGAAGTAAGTGAAGATCGTAATTATAATGTGATTTTTACTGATGGAGAGCGACCTTTTGTACTATTTATAAATGAATTTGAGGCACCTAATAGTAAATGGTTTTATAATAATCTAGAGGAAAATGAAGAAGAGTTATTTTTAAGTACGTTTGAAAATGAAGATGCTTTTACTTATTTGCATGCGATTCAAAGTGATGAAGACCAAATGGAAATACATTTAGGTATAGGTGGAATAAAAATGTCAACCATTTCTAATGTAAATCAAGTAGAAGAAGATGTTGAGATGATGATTAATATGATCCGTTCCATTGATGAAAATTAAGTATCGAATAATAGACGGGGGTAACTGAGTTGAAAGCCTTTTTTAAACGAAAGGGAGTTAAACCTTCTTTTCAAAATTATGCAATAACAGCTTTAAGTTACATGGCGCTTGGGTTATTTGCGTCATTAATTATAGGTGTGATTATTGAAACAATTGGTTTACAAATCCCAGGCATGCCTCAAACCTTTGTTGAAATTGGAGGTTTTGCAACACAACCAGTAATCTATGGTGGCGCAATCGGTGTTGCTATTGCACATGGTTTAAAGGCACCACCGCTCGTTTTATACAGTGCTTTATTCGCAGGTGCATATGGGGCAGAGCTAGGTGGGCCAGCTGGAAGTTTCATTGCAGCCCTACTTGCGATTGAAGTAGGTAAACTGGTAAGTGGTGAAACAAAAATTGATATTGTAGTTACCCCTTTCGTAACGATTATTACTGGATTTTTAGTTGGGGAGTTTGTAGGTCCGTATATTTCTCAATTTTTAGATGGTTTTGGAAGTATTATAAACTGGGCAACTGATTTAAGACCATTATTAATGGGGATGATCGTGGCCGGATTGATGGGGTTAGCTCTTACAGCCCCGATTTCCAGTGTTGCCATAGCTATTATGTTAAATTTAGAAGGTACAGCCGCCGGAGCTGCAACGATTGGATGTGCGGCACAAATGATCGGATTTGCAGTAAGTAGTTATAGAGAAAACGGTGTAAGCGGTCTAGTTTCTCAGGGGATTGGAACTTCTATGTTACAAATTGCAAATGTAGTAAAAAAACCGATTATTCTATTACCACCTACAATTACTGGAATCATATTAGCTCCCATTGCCACTGTTTGGCTCCAGCTAGAGAATAATGCAATAGGGGCTGGAATGGGTACAAGTGGGATGGTAGGACCCATTATGGCGATAGAAACGATGGGGTTCACTCCAGAAATATTTGTTTCAGTCGTGCTGTTAATGATTGTAGCTCCAGCTGTCATTAGCCTAATTTTATCTGAGGTTTTCAGAAGAAAAGGCTGGATAAAATTTGGCGATATGAAATTAGATACTAAATAAGCCATGGAAGCATGAGGACAAACACTCATGCTTTTTTCTTTATTCTATACATGATAAAATATAATTCAATGTGCTTCGGTAAAGGAGGCAAAAACAATGGAAATGACTAGTATGAAAATGAAAAGAAAATTAGAAGATCGTTTTGTGAATGAAGCATGGAATACACACTTTGATCGTGAACAAGACACATTTAGAATAGAATGGATGGATTCCAAACAAGGAGTAACAATTTCCTTACCAGGAATAATTGCAAAGTGGGAAAACCGTAAAGAAAAAGCCTTAGATGAATTAGAAGGGCATATTAAAGAAGCTTTAACTATTATGGCTGAGGAACAGACGCTGGTTGGTAAAGAAGAAAATATTTTTCCAGTCATTCGTTCTGGATCTTTCCCAACAGAATCAAATAAGGGAGTACCATTAATTTACACAGAGCATACTGGGGAGACAAGAGTCTACTATGCCATTGATCTGGGTAAGTCCTATCGGTTGATAGACGAAGATTTATTAAACAAAGAACAATGGGAACAAGAAAGAGTTCATCAAGTAGCTATGTTTAATGTTCGTAGATTATCTACAGATTTGAAATCAGAAGAAGTAGCAGGTAATACTTTTTATTTCTTATCTTCTAAAGACGGATATGATGCCAGTAGAATTTTGAATGAGGCCTTTTTAGAAGGAATGAAAGCACAAGCAGAGGGGGAACTTGCAGTAGGAGTTCCACATCAGGATGTGCTCATTTTCGCTGATATAAAGAATAAAATGGGGTATGATATTCTCGCTCAGATGATGATGCAATTTTTCGCTGATGGTCGTAACCCAATTACTGCTTTACCATTTTTATATGAAGACCAAAAACTTGAACCAATCTTTATTATGGCTCAAAAGAAACCAGAACAAGACAAGGAGTAGTGGACATATGCAAGTAGTATATAATACAAAAGGTATTGGCGATGTATTTATCATTACATTAAAAAAGACAGAAGAAAATGTAGAAACCAAGTCTTATGGTGATGTGACGAAAGTTCAAGATAAGGAAACAAAAGATGTTGTAGCATATAATATCTTTAATGCCTCAAAGTATTTAAACTTACAAGAGGGCTTACCCATTCAGATAGATAGCGAATTAGTGAAACGTTTTGAGAAAATCTTTCAACAAAATGGCCTTGAAGATACACTTGAACAAGTGGACGTATCGCCAAAGTTTGTAATTGGAAAGGTAAGCCAAGTAGAAAAGCATCCTGAAGCTGACAAACTAAATATTTGCCAAGTTGATGTTGGGGAAGAGGAATTACAAATTGTATGTGGGGCAAAGAATGTCTCGGAAAGCCAAAAGGTTGTTGTGGCTAAAGTAGGAGCGTTCATGCCTGATGGAATGGCTATTGAGGCTTCAGAATTAAGAGGCGTTGCTTCTTCAGGAATGATTTGCTCAGCAAAAGAATTGAACTTAGATGATCCGACTCAACAAGAAGGAATCTTTGTCTTAAGTGATGATGCAGAGGTAGGACAACCATTTGCATTCGAGGTTTCTTCCTAAGTATATTGTCAAATTTTTATTTAGTAGTTACGATAAAATAGAGAAATTATTTTCCGTTAAAATGAGGGGTAAAAATGAAGGAATTCGAATTAAAACAAAAAGGTCACAGGAAAAGACTTACAAATGAGACATTTAAGTTCGATGAACGAATTGGTGAAGGTTGGTTTTCTGCGGTCTACTTTTTGAAGACAAAGAAAATTGTGGAGGAACACTTAGAAGATAATAATGTGACGATGCAATTTTTTCAAAAAAAAGACGCTGTTCTCTGTGGTACAGATGAAGTTATTGCATTGCTTCATACTTTCGCTGATTCACCGGAGAACCTTGATATCTATGCATTGCAGGATGGGGACAAAGTCTCTCCTTATGAACCTGTTTTAACGGTTACTGGCCGTTATCAAGATTTCGGATTTCTTGAAGGGATAATGGATGGCATATTAGGTAGAAGAACTTCTGTTGCTACCAATGTGTATGAAGTTGTTAAAGCTGCAAAATCTTCAGGTAAGGAAAAGCCGGTCATTTTTATGGGGGATCGTGACGATCACTATACACAGCAATCTGGAGATGGGTATGCTGCTTATATAGGCGGCTCCACGGCTCAAGCTACTCACGCGATGAATGAATGGTGGGGGAAAAAAGGAATAGGGACCATGCCACATGCTTTAGTGCAAATGTTTAAAGGCGATATTGTACAAGCAACAAAAGCATACAAGGATACTTATCCAAATGATGAATTGATCGCATTAGTGGATTATAATAATGATGTAATCGTTGATTCGCTAAAAGTGGCACGGGAATTTGGAGATCAACTTAAAGGGGTTAGAGTGGATACTTCTAAAAATATGGTCGATAAATACTTCTTTCGAAACCAGGAATTAATGGGTTCGTTTGATCCAAGAGGGGTCAATCCACAACTAATCTTTGCCCTTCGAAAAGCACTTGATGATGAGGGGTATCAACATGTGAAGATTGTTGCAAGTGGTGGTTTCACAGAAGAGAAGATTCGATTGTTTGAATCCTTGCATGTTCCTGTAGATATGTATGGGATCGGTAGCAATTTACTCAAAATGAAAATCGGTTTTACAGGAGATAATGTCAAATTAAACGGCGAAAGAGAAGCAAAAGAAGGAAGAAGCTATCATTACAACGACCGTTTGGAAAAAGTTGACTTTGATTTAGGTTGATTGCATGATTGCAATCAATCTTTTCTTTTGGCATGATTAATAGAATGTGTTAGAAAGTAGACATCATGCTGGCTATTCTAGTTATTTCTGCTATAATAGTAAAAGCAAATTAGAAAATACAATCATATAAATGATTAGATATGAAAGAAAACGGGGGTTCGATTCATGTCGACTTACCATTTTATTGGGATAAAAGGAACTGGTATGAGTGCATTAGCTCAAATTTTGCATGATTCCGGAGAAAAAGTTCAAGGGTCTGATATAGAGAAATCTTTTTTTACTGAAGAAAGCTTAAACAAAAAAGGTATTCCTATTATGACATTTGATAAAGAAAATATCACTAATGGATTAACCATCATTGCTGGGAATGCTTTTAATGATCAACATGAAGAAGTGATTCGTGCAAAAGAGTTAGGTCTACCATTTTATTGGTATCACGAATTTTTAGGTGAATACTTAAGTAATTACACTAGTATTGCAGTAACTGGTGCACATGGGAAAACATCCACTACAGGATTATTAGCCCATACACTAAGTGAAAATGTGCCAACATCCTATCTTATTGGGGATGGTACTGGTCTAGGACATCCTGAAAGTGAATATTTTGCGTTTGAAGCATGTGAATATCGTAGGCACTTCCTTTCGTATGAACCCGATTATGCAATAATGACGAATATTGATTTCGATCACCCGGATTATTTCAAAAGTTTAGATGATGTGGTTCAAGCATTTCAAGAGATGGCTATGAAAGTAAAAAGAGGGATCATTGCTTGTGGAGATGATGAAAAGCTTCAAGAAATTCAAGCGAATGTACCTGTTGTTTATTACGGTTTTTCTGACGGTAATGACTTTCAAGCACAAAACGTGACGCAGTCTGAAGAAGGCACTACTTTTGAAGTGTTTGTTCGTGGTACATTTTATGATACATTTCAAATTCCAACGTATGGCGACCATAGTGTATTAAATGCACTAAGTGTCATAGCCCTGTGTGATTATGAATCATTTTCAAAAGATGAAATTAAAAAGATTTATCAATTTGAAGGTGTGAAGCGTCGCTTTACGGAGACGGAGTGGAAGAATGGGCAAGTTATTATCGACGACTATGCGCATCACCCTATAGAAATTGAAGCTACAATTGATTCCGCAAGAAAGAAGTATCCGTCTAAAGACGTTATAGCTGTTTTCCAACCGCATACGTATACTAGAACGAAGCAGTTTTTACAAGAATTTGCCGATAGTCTTGCCAAAGCTGACTATGTATATTTATGTGATATTTTTGGATCTGCGCGAGAACAAGATGGATCATTAACTATACAAGATCTGCAAGACAAAATTGACGGCGCAATGTTGTTACCAGAAGAAGAAACTGCCGTTTTACAGAAACATGAGGAAAGTGTCATCTTATTTATGGGTGCTGGAGATATTCAAAAGTACCAAGAAGCTTTTAAGAAACTTGCTTAGCATTTAGTTCTTAGACTATTTCATTTCAAGGTCAATATTTAAAAGAGGCTGGGACAAATCAAAGTGTTAATATGAAAATCCGAACAATGAAATGCGGTGCGACTAACTCGCTCCTGAAATAGACTGCGCTTTCCGTGGGGAGCTGGAAAGCCTCCTCATGCTACGCATTCCGGGGTCTCACCTAAGCTCTATTTCCCACAGGAGTCTCCGTCTATTTCATCCGCTTTTTATAAGCTTTGTTCGGAATATTCATGGCTTCATACACTTCTGTCCCAGCCTCTTATTTGTTAGAATCTAATGTAATTTTTCACGACTATTATTTTAAATTCTCTGCGTTTAGTGCTTCTAACTCTGGAATTACAAACTTTCCATCTTTTCTTACTAGTTCTCCGTCGAAATACATTTCTCCTCCACCGTAATCGGAACGTTGAATGTTCACCATATCCCAATGAATAGAAGAATCATTGCCATTATAAGCATTGTCATATGCCTGTCCAGGAGTGAAGTGGAAGCTTCCGTCAATTTTTTCATCAAACAAGATATCCTTCATAGGATGGAGGATGTGTGGGTTAATCCCAATTGCAAACTCTCCGATGAATCTAGCACCCTCGTCTGTATCAAACACCTCGTTAATTCGTTTTGAGTCATTTGCTTTTGCTTCTATAATTTTTCCATTTTCAAATGTAAGCTCAACATTTTCAAAGGTAAAACCTTGATAAGGAGAAGGTGTATTATACGTTAATGTACCTTGTACGGAATCCTTAACTGGTGCAGTATATACTTCACCGTCAGGAATGTTTAGTTTGCCGGCACATTTGATGACAGGTATGTCTTTAATTGAAAAGGAAAGGTCCGTACCTGGTCCTTTAATTTCTACTAAATCTGTCTCTTCCATTTTCTTAACAAGCGCATCCATTGCGTTACTCATTTTCTCGTAATCTAGTGTACAGACGTTAAAATAAAAGTCTTCAAACGCCTCCGTACTCATTTCTGCTAATTGAGCCATTGATTCATTCGGGTAACGTAACACGCACCATTTTGTATGTGGAACACGAATATTTCGGTGAACATTCATCAAAGTTTGTCCAAATAACTTATTTTTCTCACTTGGTACATCTGAAAGTTCATTGATATTATCACCTGAACGTATAGCAATGTAAGCATCCATATCTCGCATGACAGTAGATTCATGTTCTTCCCATGCCTTTAATTGTGTCTCATTTGCTCCCTTTAAAAGACTCCGCATAATCTTTTGATCTTTTAAATTAACAAATGGATGCCCACCAGCTTCATAAGCTTTATCGATAATCGCTGACACAAATTCTTGTTGTATCCCAGTGTTTTCGATTAACAATTTTTCTCCAGGTTGAAGTTTTACAGAATAATTTACTAATAAATCTGCTAAAGTATTTAATCTTTCGTCACGCATAATAGTCCTCCTCATTATTTTACAATCTTATGGAACCATTATACTGAAATATCAAAATAAAATCACTACCTAGAGTTTGACTTTTGTCCTATATGGGTATAGATTTAACATACTAGTAAAGAAAGGAAGTGGTTATCGTGAATTTGTTACATATTTCAGCGTTAGTTGCTGCTGTAGCATTTTTAATATTAGTGATTTTTATCGCAAGAACGCTAATGTCTGTAACGAAAACGTTAGATCATGTGTCAAACACGGTGGAAAGCTTTGAAGGGCAAATCCAAGGTGTGACAAAAGAAACGGAATTACTACTTAATAAGACAAATAGGTTGGCAGAGGATATTTCAGTTAAGACAGAGAAGGTTAATGTTTTATTTGATGGAATTAAGGGTATAGGATATACTGTTAATCAATTCAATGAATCATTGCAGAAGCTATCGGAAGAAGTTCAGCATCAAGCGAATGAATATCATGCACCCACAACGCAAACAATTAAGTGGGGAGAAGCTGCAATTCATTTATGGAAGAAATACAAGCACTAATTTAATAAGATTTAAGGAGGATTTATAATGGGGAATAACAAAGACAATCAAAACCAGAACCAGAACGAAAACCAAGATCAAATTAATAGTAAAGACTTCATGATCGGAACTCTAATCGGTGGAATCGTAGGTGCTTCCGTTGCACTATTATTTGCACCTAAGTCTGGTAAGGATCTACGCACGGATATTAATAGTGGGTCACAGAAAGTAAAAGAACGAGCAGATGAATGGAAAGACGTGGCTTATGAGAAAAGCAACGACTTATCTCAGCAATTCCAAACGAAGCGTGATGAATTCTCAGACCGTTTCAAACAAACAAAAGATCAGCTTCAAGATCGTGTAAACGAGTTTAAGGAACAACGTATGCAAGGTGGAGAAGATGTAGCCCAAGACGTTGCAGAAGCAATTGAAGAGGTTGCTGATGAGTTAGAACGTCAGGAAGCAAATGACCTTTACGAGCGTTCTCAAGATAAACAATAATCATTAAATTATGGAGAAGCTGTTGGAGTCCTTCCAGCAGCTTCTTTTATCGGTATATAGGAGGAAAAATATGAGTATAAAGCAGTTAAAGACTGATGAAGATTTTAAAGAAGTATTAGTGGAGGATCAAGCGATTCTTTTTAAACATAGTTTAACTTGTCCAATTAGTAGTGAGGCAAAAGATGAATTAGAAAGTTTCTTAAATAAGCACAATATGAATGCTTTTATCATTCATATCCAAGATAATCGCGAATTATCTAATGAAGTAGCTGACCATTTCCAAATTAAGCACGAATCACCACAAGTATTTTGGTTAACCAACGGAATTGTAAAAGATCACAGTTCTCATTGGCATATAACAGTTGATAAGTTAGAAGAAATGGCAAAATAAAATATTAAAAAGAAGCCCTGTGACTTGATTAACATTTCAAGTCGCAGGGCTATGTTTTTTTGTTTTTATTTTGAATATGTTTTAATGCTTCTAATCTGGTTTTATCCTGTTGAAAGTATTCAACTAAATCCCCAATCCGAAAAATGCTATCCCAACTTAAATGATGTTCTATTCCTTCCACTTCTTCGTAAATACTTTCTTCTTCTGTTCCTATAATTGCTAAGAATTGTTCAAGAAGTTCATGTCGATAAACAAGTCGTTTACCAATTTTCTCACCTTTTTCGGTTAAAATAATGCCACGATATTTTTCATAATGTAAAAAGTTTTCTTCATCCAACTTCTTTACCATTTTTGTAACGGAGGAAGGATGTACCTTTAATCTTTCAGCTATATCGGAGGATCTGGCATACCCTTTTTGGTCCATTAATATATAAATTTGTTCGATATAATCTTCCATACTGGGAGTTGGCATGGTGGGCCTCCATTTACTGTGATATTTTTGATTATTAGTACATAAAATGTTTCGAAACATTTTTAATCTCTTCCATTGTAGCAAAAAAACAATTATTTAAAAAGAAAACCTTTATTGTTAACTACTTGACAATAAGGCAATAATAGTTTAATTTTTACCTATGCAAACAAAATTGCCTTAGGGCAAAAATTCACCTTAACTTAGTCATTACATAGACTATATTATATTTTTTTAATTTAAAACTTGCCCTAGCGCAACTTTTTTAAAAACTAATTTTAAATTTACAAATAGAGAGGGATAGCTTTATGAAATGGTTCACAGTAATAATCTTAAGTATTCTATTAATAGGGTGCGGTGACGGAAATGAATCTGGTTCTTCTAGTGACACCTTGCAAATCACCACAACCACTGCTCAAGTGGGGGATGTTGTGCAAAACATTGGTGGAGATGTAGTAGAAGTAGAAGCACTGATGGGACCAGGCGTTGATCCTCACTTATATCAACCAACACAAAGTGACATAAGAAAATTAGGCAATGCAGATATGATTTTTTATAATGGTTTGAACTTAGAAGGGAATATGATTGATGTTTTTGAGCAGATGGGTGATTCTCAACCAACATTTGCTGTAGCAAGTTCATTGAATGATGATAAATTACAACAAGACATGGAGAACCCGAACGAAGTTGATCCGCACATTTGGTTTAGTATTGAACATTGGATTCAGGTCTCAGAATTTGTGAAAGAAAAGCTAACGGAACATGCACCAGATCATGAAGAAACGTTTACTAATAATATGGATGAATATATAAGTGAATTAGAAGAGCTACAGGCGTATGGAGAAGAACAATTTTCTCATATACCAGAAAATCAAAAAATATTAGTAACTGCTCATGATGCTTTTGGCTATTTCGGTACAGAGTTTGATTTTGAAGTAGTAGGAATTCAAGGGTTAAGTACAGATTCTGATTATGGTGTGAGAGATATTCAAGATGTAGTATCTGTATTAGTCGATAATGAAATTCCCGCCGTATTTACTGAAAGCAGTGTTCCAGAACGCGCTATGCAATCGGTAATTGATGGGGCAGAAAGTCGCGACCATGAAGTGGAGCTTGGTGGAGAGCTTTATTCAGATGCAATGGGAGAAGAAGGTTCAGAAACAGGTACTTACATTGGCATGTATCGCTATAATATTGATACAATTACAGAAGCTTTAACAGAATAACGCAAGGAAAGAGGGATCATATGAATGCTTTAGAAATGAAGGGAGTATCTGTTGCTTATCAAAAAGAAATGGTTTTAAAAGATGTAACAGTAGATATTCCTAAGGGTAAATTAGTTGGTATCATTGGTCCTAATGGCGCAGGTAAGTCAACGATGATAAAGTCTATTTTAAATATTGTTCCACGCGTTGCAGGGTCCATTGATATATTAGGTGAATCGTATGAAGTGAATCGAAATAAAATTGGTTATGTTCCTCAAAAAGAGGAAGTGGATTGGGATTTCCCAACGGATGTTTTGGACGTTGTTATGATGGGACGTTATAGGCATCAAAAGAAGTGGCGCAAAGCTAGCAGTGAAGATCGTGATATCGCAATGGATTGCTTGAAGAAAGTAAGTATGGACACCTTTGCAAAAAGGCAAATCAATCAACTTTCCGGTGGTCAACAACAACGTGTATTTCTTGCCAGAGCTCTAGCGCAGGATTCTCCCATTTATTTGATGGATGAACCTTTTACTGGTGTAGATGCTGCTACAGAAAAAGCGATTATTAAACTTCTTAGTTCTATGAAAGCAGAAGGTAAAACCGTAATTGTAGTCCATCATGATCTGCAAACGGTTCAAGAGTACTTTGATTCAGTGATTTTATTAAATCAAACCGTACAGTTTAGCGGGCCTACTTCTGAAGTGTTTACGTTAGATAATATACAACAAACATATGGTGGGGCGTTACAGGTTTTTCAAAACGAAGATAACCAACCTTCTGTTATTCAATCGTGAGGTGCTAAATCATGTTAGAAATCTTACAAGATGCTAATTTTCAATGGGTACTATTTGGCACTATTATATTAGGAATCACTAGTGGAATGATTGGTTGTTTTGCTGTGTTGAAACGACAAAGCTTAATTAGTGACGCAGTTGCCCATGCTGCTTTACCAGGTGTTTGTTTGGCCTTTATTATCGTGGGGAACAAAATGCTTTTGGTGCTCTTATTAGGAGCGTTAGTATCTGGGTATATTGCAACCTACTGCATTCAATACATTGTGGATCATTCAAAAATTAAAGAAGACACTTCGATAGGTATTGTTCTATCTGTCTTCTTTGGTTTTGGAATTGTTCTTTTAACTTATATTTCAAATCACTTAGGCGGCAATCAAAGCGGACTTGATGAATTTATCTTTGGTCAGGCAGCAGCGTTGTCCAGGCAAGATGTGCAATTGATTGCTATCGTCTCCATTGTATTAATCACCATCACGCTATTATTTTATAAAGAATTTAAACTTATAACCTTTGATGCGAACTTTGCGAAAGCAATAGGAATTCCTTATCAAAAAATTAATAGTTTATTAATGGTGTTGATTGTGACGGCTATTGTGATTGGTATCCAAACAGTAGGTGTCGTCCTGATGACAGCAATGGTGATCATTCCGCCGGCAGCCGCTCGATTTTGGACAGAACGATTAAGTGTGATGTTGATGTTAGCAGGAACTTTTGGTGGTGTAGCAAGCATGTTTGGGACGTATATAAGTACGCTTGCTTTGCGTATCCCTACAGGACCAGTTATTGTTCTTTGTGAAGCTGTCATCTTTCTTCTATCCTTTTTCCTAGCCCCTAAAAGAGGAATCGTTTCAAAAAAATGGACCTTCCACAAAGTAAAGAAAACACATCATCAAGAACGTAACAATAGAAAGCACAAGGTGATTGGATCATGAGTTATGAATTTTGGATTATTCTAACAGGGGTATTAGTAGGGGTTACTTGTGGGACGATTGGATGTCTTCTAATCATTCGTAAAATGGCAATGCTATCAGATGGAATAAGTCATACGGTTCTTTTAGGAATTGTGCTAGCTTATTTAATAAGTGATAGTTTATCAAGCGTTTATATGCTTATAGGTGCACTCATTGTAGGAATGCTTACGTCTGTGTTTGTACAGTATTTCTCTAACCGCGGAATTCATACAGACGCCTCTATTGGGATCGTATTTACCTCATTATTCGCGCTTGGAGTATTTCTCGTTTCCGTTTTTGCAAATCAAGTCCACTTAGATATTGATCATGTATTAATGGGTGAGATTACATTTGTGCCCTGGAATACGTTTACATTGTTGGGGATGGATTTAGGACCACAGGCAGTTTGGATGTTAGGGTTTGTATTAATTGTAAACACGTTGACGATTATATATTATTACCAACCTATTAAGATAAGTTCTTTCGATCCAACACTAGCCACTGCACTAGGCATTAATGTTATTTTCATTCACTATCTATTAATGGGAATGCTTTCTTTGTCGATCGTTGCATCCTTTGAAAGCGTAGGGTCCATTTTAGTAGTTACTATGTTAATTGTTCCTGGTGCGACTGCATATTTAATTACAAGGCGCTTAAGTTCTATGATGTTGATGAGTGCGTTAATCGGTGGTATCTCTGCAATATTAGGTTACTACATTGCATATTTATTTGATGTATCGATTGCAGGATCGATGTCCTCTGCGTTAGGACTTATCTTTATCATTGTATTTGCTACAAAATTGCTCACTCAAAAATATACCAGATATGCTTATAAGAAATTTGCTTTAAATAAAAACCAGCCAAATTAACATCTGGCTGGTTTTAAATTTGCTTTTTTGAACTAGAGTTTACTCCATCTAATTTCTAAATGGTCGCCTGAATTAATTGGCTCAGCAAACCCTACTTCTTGCTGATTTTTATATAACTTAAATTGTTGTCCGGTTTGCACCTGGAGTTCTAAATCAATGTACCGAAATAAGTCTTGGAAGATAAAAGTACTTTCTGTTTTTTCTTTCGTTTGGATATGATCCCCTGAGAATATTTCGTCCGTTGAATCTAATAGTTCGCCATTCCTTTGAATCTGTGAATTTGGTTTTGTTAATTTTATTTTTTCATTATTGTAAGTCACTTCAATTGTGTGTTTCAAGTTCAAGTTTAGTCGAGTGGCTAACTCTTCAACAGGGATAAAATCATTAATTTGTAAAAAGATAGAGTCATTCTCTGCTACGGTTTGATCTAGGGAAGCAGGTTGTTTATTTAAAAGTATGGTGACTTGTTGTTTTTTTATCATGTATGGTTGTTTATTTAACGTAATAGAAAAGGAGCCACTTTTTTCCGTTACTCGTTTTTCTCCGATTAAATCAAATACTTCACCGAGCTTCCAATCTGATTTCCACTGAACATGATCTCCGTCTTTCACTTGATCGTTTGCAAGCGCGCTAGTTTGGTTCACGTACAGTCTTGTGGGTAGATGAATGGTTTCGTTGTTCAAAGTTATTGTAAAACCAGATGGATCTCCAACTAAGTCTTCAACGGTGTATTTTGGGCTTGTTCCATTTTCTCCGGGATTTACAATAATATGGTCACCTTCAGAGATTGTATCTTTAATGGAAGCACTGACACCATTAATAAAAAGCTGAGGTGGTTTACCGAAAGTTCCGGGTAAAGTTACTTTCCGGTTGTTCATATAGACCATCATTGCCATCCCAGGTTTGCCATATAATTTATTTAATTCAATACCAGCAGCCAACAAACAATCTCCTATCGTGAGCTGTTTAACATCAAATAATCGTACCATTTTTCCGTTTACGTCCACGCTTATGTATTGAACTGGGCTCTGTTTGGCAGCAATTGCAATTCCAATTGGTGTAACGAACTCTGGGCTTTTAGGTAATGTGCTATGATCATCCAATAACTTGATGGCATCAATGTTTCTAATCGCCACTCGGTTTTCAGGTATTTGAAGTTTACTTGCAATTTTGGCAGGTAATGTTGGTGTTAAACTACCACCTCCAACTAACATGACAGCGCGAGGAGCCTGCTTATTCAATAAGATAATTTGATCGCATATTGCATTTGTTAATGAATCTACACTAGGTGCAATTTCCTGCATTACTTCTTCGCTAGAATAGCTATTTTCAAATCCAAGGATGTCTTCTACACTCATTTGTCCGTCATTTGATAGATCTCGTTTCGCTTGCTCAGCTTGATGGAAATCTAATAAGTACGTTTCACTTATTGACTCTGTAATCGCATCTCCGGCTTTTGGTACCATTCCGTATGCAGTTATCGTTCCTTCACTAGTTATTGCAATATCACTTGTACCAGCCCCAATGTCGACTAGAGCAATATTTAACTTTCGCATCGAAGTAGGTATCAGTACTTGAATGGCAGCAATTGGCTCTAAAGTTAATGCTTCCATTTCAAGTCCAGCACGCTGTAAGGCGGATAAAAGTGATTCAACAACCACTTTTGGTAAGAATGTTGCTATGATGTCTATGCTTGCTGTTTCGCCTTGCTGATCTACTAAGGAGCCAATTTCCTGATTATCCAAATAATAATGTAGTACAGAATACCCGACACAATAATACGTAGTGGAATTGGAATCAATGTTACTTTCTGCTTCTGCTAGCTCATATTGGGCATTTTGCACAGCTGACAACTCTAAGTGGAAAATATCTTCATCTTCCATAAGTGGTTGTTTAGAAATATCTGAGTGAACAGTGCTTTTGATTGTTTTTAAAGCACGTCCAGCCGCGGCTACACAAACCTGTTTAAGTGGCCCGTGGTTGATTTCTAGTTTTTCTTTTATAATATGTATTTTCTCGGAAACGGCAACGACATTATGTATTTGTCCATCCAACATGGAACGTTCTTGGTGTTCTTCTTGAACTAAGTCAAGCACACGATATTTCCCTTCGACCTTCTCTAGCATAATTCCGACGACACTTCTTGTACCAATATCTAACGCAAATAACTTTTCACTCATTGATTCACCCCATCGTTTCCCTGCAAATGTAGTAGAGCATTTACATCATGACAAAATGTATATGGTTCGTTATAATTGTATACTTAGTTAAGAATAATGTACCATAAATATGGTTTGTAATAAACAAAGCATGGGGGCACACAAAGTGGAGAATAATAACTTAGATCAATTGAGAAATGAATTAGATGAAGTGAATATAGAAATATTAAAGTTAATTAACAAGCGTGGGGACTTGGTTAAAAAAATAGGAGATATTAAGAAATCCCAAGGTATCAAAGCATTTGATCCAGTTAGGGAGCGAGAAATGCTAGATCATATTATAGAGAAACACGAAGGACCTTTTGAATATAAAACGATTGAGCATTTATTCAAAGAAATTTTCAAAGCGGCAAAAGAACTCCAAGAAGATGACTATAGAAAGACCTTATTAGTGTCTCGTAAACAAAAACAAACGGACACTATTGTTTCTATCGGGGACGTAGAAGTTGGTAACGGAGAAAAACAAATGGTGATTGGTCCTTGTTCCGTTGAATCCTATGAACAAGTGGAGGAAGTTGCAAAGGCAATTAAAGCTAAAGGTGTCAAGCTCTTAAGAGGTGGAGCGTTCAAACCACGTACATCTCCTTATGATTTTCAAGGCTTAGGAATAGAAGGGCTAAAAATTCTAAAAGATGTAGGGATAAAACACAATCTAAAAGTAGTAAGTGAAATAGTAAACCCTAAAGACATCCAAGTAGCAGAAGAGTACTTAGATATTATTCAAATTGGCGCACGAAACATGCAAAACTTTGAGTTGTTAAAAGAGGCCGGAAAATCCTCTAAACCTATTTTGCTGAAGAGAGGATTAGCAGCTACAATTAATGAATTTATGAATGCAGCAGAATATATTATTTCTCAAGGAAACGAGAATATTATCCTATGTGAGCGTGGGATCCGGACGTATGAAACAGCTACTAGAAATACTCTTGATATAACAGCAGTACCAGTTTTGAAAAAAGAAACACACTTACCAGTTATGGTCGACGTGACTCATTCCACTGGAAGAAGAGACTTGTTATTGCCAGCTGCAAAAGCTGCTATTGCTATTGGAGCAGATGGTATAATGGCAGAAGTTCATCCAGATCCTGCAGTAGCGTTGTCTGATTCTCAACAACAGATGGATATCCCTACTTTTAATTCATTTTATGAAGCCTTAAAACAGCTGTAAAATTATAAGATGAATTAGACAATCAGTGGGCAATAAGTATTGCTTGGGATTATGTAATCAAGTATGCTTACAGTAATAAGAGAAAGCTATCAGATTAGCGAGGGTGATGAAAATGGGCGTAACAATTTACGATGTGGCAAAAGAGGCAAATGTTTCAATGGCGACTGTTTCCCGAGTGATTAATGGGAACACGAATGTTAAGCCTGCAACAAGGAAAAAGGTATTAGACGCAATTGAATTACTTGGTTTTCGTCCAAACGCAGTAGCAAGGGGCTTGGCTAGCAGGAAAACAACCTCGGTTGGGGTGATTATTCCGGATATTTCTAACTTATTCTTTGCGGAATTAGCTCGAGGAATTGAAGATATTGCAACAATGTACAAGTATCATATTATTCTTAGTAGTTCTGACCAACAGAAAACGAAAGAGCTTGATTTACTAGATAATATGTTAGAAAAGCAAGTCGATGGTGTTATTTTTATGGGGTCATCCGTGACAGAAGAGCATGTACAAGCATTCAACCAAGCAAATGTTCCTGTCATCCTTGCAGCCACTGTCGATGAAGCAAATGAACTTCCATCTGTAAATATTGATTATTATGAAGCGATGAAAGATGTTGTCAACTATGTCATTACGAACGAGACGACAGAAATTGGTTTTGTGAGTTCTCCGCTTACTGCTAAACTAAATCAGAAGAAAAAAGAAGGTTTCGAAGCAGCATTAAAAGCTAATGAGCTAAATCTAGATGAAACAATGGTCTACGATGGAGATGACACGTATAAATCAGGGTTAGAAGCGGCTGATTATTTCCTTCGCTTAGATCAAGCTCCCAAAGCAATATTGGCTTCTTCTGATGAGATGGCATTAGGGGTTATTCACGGAGCTCAGGATCAAGGTAAGAAAATTCCAGAAGATTTAATTGTAATTGGTTTTGATAATACGCGTTTAGCAACCATGGTCCGACCTACATTAACAACAGTTGTGCAGCCAATGTATGATATTGGTGCGGTGTCTATGCGTTTATTGACGAAGCATTTGCGTCGTGAGGAAATTGATGAACAACAAGTAACGTTACCTCACCGAATTATCTTTAGAGACTCAACAAACTCGAATTAAATCCGATATGTAAAATAGAGAGCTATAGAGAAATAGGGTGAGAGGTAATGAAAAAAAGAGATTTACTAACCCCAATTGGCATTGGATTAGGCGCAACAATGATACTAATGGGAATTTACTTTAACAGTGGTTTTGGAGGAGTTACAACTTTTGTTCAGGTAAGTTCATTCTTTGTTGTTATTGGGGGATTAACAGGAGCTTTATTTGTTAACTTTAATATGACGGAAATGAAACTATGTGTTCGTGTATTTAAAGAAGCTTTTAATGATGATGATTATAATTTGCGAGAATTAATTCAATTATTTATCTCCTTATCAGAGAAAGCAAGACGCGAAGGGTTGTTAGCTTTAGAAAATGAGGTAGAAGAGCTAGAGGATCCGTTTATAAAGAAGGGTATTTACTTAGCTATAGATGGAATCGAACCTGAAGTAATTAATGATATTATGAACGCCGAGATTGCAGCGACGGAAGATAGACATACGAAAGGTCGATCGATTGTAGAGAAGGCTGGAGAATATGCACCTGCGTGGGGGATGATTGGTACCTTAATTGGACTTGTGCTCATGCTAAATAACTTAGAATCTCCTGAAACTATTGGTCCAGCGATGGCGGTAGCATTATTAACTACATTTTACGGTATGGTTTTAGCTAATCTTGTATTTCTTCCGATTGCTGGTAAGTTATTTTCAAGAACAGACCAAGAAATTTTCATGAAGCAAGTTATTGTGGAAGGTGTTATTGGAGTTCAATCTGGTCAAAACCCTAAGATTTTGGAGGAAAAACTAAGTGCTTTCCTACCAAGTCAAGTTGAGAAAGCAGAGGAACCTGAAGAAGAAACGGAAGAAGATGTAGGTGAGTCTCGTAATGAAGCCTAATAAACGCAAGCGGCCACAGCGAACTGCCCCGTTATGGATGGTTACATATTCTGACATGGTGACATTAATTTTAGTGTTTTTTATTCTACTATTCTCCATGTCTCAAATCGACGCAATTAAATTTAATGCAGTTGCAGAGTCTTATCGTCAAAATGTAATCTTTGATTTTATGCCGTCAGCGATTCCACTAGAAAATCCTACTGATTACGAAGAAAGTGAGGATGATGGAGATCTGACGGACGAAGAATTAGAAGGCGATGAATTAGAAGAAGAAAATGAAGAGGATTTTGAACAGGAATTTGAAGAGGAATTTGAAGATGAAGGTGAAAGCGAAAGTGGAGAACAGGAACTAACGGAGTTAAGAGAAGAAGTGGAGCAATACTCAGAAGATAACGAGTTATCACAATTGATCTATGCAAATCGCACAGAACGTGGCGTCGTTCTCGTTTTACAAGAACAAGTTTTATTTGAGACAGCTGAAGCTAATTTAGTTGATGAAGGCTTACCTTTCTTAAATAAAGTCGGTGCATTATTAGAAAATATACCAAACAATGTGAAAGTAGAAGGTCATACAGATGCTCGACCAATTAATAGTGCCATCTATCCTTCAAACTGGGAATTAAGTGGAGCAAGAGCTAGTAGTGTCGTTCGCTATTTCATTGAAGAATTAGAAATGGATGAAACACGTTTTCAAGCAGTTGGTTTTTCTGACACTCGCCCCATTGTAGAAAACGATGGCCCGGAAAGCTGGGAGCAAAATAGACGTGTAGAATTAGTCATTACAGAAACATCAGAAAATTAAAAGCAAAGCTGCTCACAATAGAGCGGCTTTGCTTTTTTCATGTTACATAGAAAACTTTTGTTCATCACGAATAATTTGTAAAGATTTATTTAGTTGAATCCGGTTTTTCTCTGTGATTTCTTCTTTTCTAGGAATTTCTTGATACAGTTTGTCTTCATCATGCCAAAAAAGTGGTAGAGAAACGGGGGATTCATCTTTCCAATCATTGATCCAGGAGTCTGGCAATTGACCAGTAAACATATTTTCACCTTTAGCTATTTTCCAAATTTGAGCCCAAGCTCTTGGAACCACACGCCATATATCGTAACCCCCACCACCAAGCGCAATCCATCTTCCTTCACAAAATGAATGAGCAATTTCGTGAGCTATTGCAGGTATTTTTTCATAGATTTCCATTGTGCAACATAGATGGGAAAGTGGGTCATAAACGTGTGCGTCTGCACCGTTTTGGGTGACAATGATATCTGGTTTAAAATGGTTTGCAATGGTATACATTGCCTCTTCATAGACTTCTAGGAAGGACTCATTCTCTGTAAACGCATCTACTGGAATGTTAAAAGATGTACCATACCCCTCATTTTGGCCACGTTCATTTACGCTACCCGTACCTGGGAATAAATATCTTCCTGTTTCATGAATTGATAAAGTACAAACATTGGGGTCGTCATAAAAAATCCATTGAACTCCATCTCCATGATGAGCATCTGTATCTACATACAACACTTTATAATTAAATTTTTCCCGAATGTACTTAATCGCAATTGCTGCATCATTATAAATACAAAATCCAGATGCCTTTCTCTTAAATCCATGATGCAGTCCACCACCTAAGTTGACCATGTGTTTATAGTTGCCTTGTAATACGTGATCGACTGCTGTTAATGTGCCACCTACAAGTTGTGACGCTGCTTCGTGCATATGATCAAACATTGGTGTATCCTCGGTTCCAATTCCAAATTCGATACCTTCTTCTGGTTTTAGTAAGCCTTTTCCTGCCTTTTTAACAGCCTCTACATAATTATAATCATGTACAAGCATAATTTCTTCATCTGTAGCAATCCTTGGTTCAATAATATCCTCTTCAGAGAGTGCCTGACTTTTAATCAATAAATCATAAGTAAGTTCTACACGTTTTTGGTTAAACGGATGATTTTCGCGGAATTTATAGTTCACAAAGTTATCCGAATAAACAAAACCTGCATGATGACTCATCGTTGTAACCCCGGTATATTTGGCCAAATAACATCATAACCTTGCCGTTTTAATTCATCAATCAGTGGCATAGGGTTCATCGTTTGCACTCGTAAAACGATTACTTTTTCAGTCAGACTATCATTATAAGGATATATGAAAACAGAGGAAATATTTGTATTTCTTTCGCTAATTACTTGAGTGATTTTAGGGAGGACCCCCACTTTGTTTGGAACACGCACTTCAATTTGTGAGCTTTGTTCGTGAATACCGGTCAATTGAATCAAGCGATATAATAAGTCTTTCTCTGTTACAATTCCGATCAATTGATTATTTTTGGTAACTGGTACGCATGCGATTTCATGTTCATAAAAGATGGATGCAACATCCTCTATAAAGTCTAAAGGGTGAACAGTAATAACAGGAGAAGTCATGATGGAGGATACTTTATTTTTTAAAATATCTTGATTTTGATTCTGTTCTAAAACAGATGGTGCTGCATCACGAATATCGCGATCAGATAAAATTCCAATAACATGTTGATCACTATTTACCACTGGAATATGACGTATGTGATTTTCATTTAGTAAAACCAAAGCTTCTTCAATCTTATCTTCTGCATGCAATGTGATTATTTTGTCTGACATGATTTCTTCTACTAGCATAGTGGTTCACCTCGTTGTTACATCCAAAATTTGTCCCGTCCCATAAATCGTAACGAATCAAATGTTTGAATGGAAGATTGTGGTACATTTTTTCCGATTCTTACTAATAAACAATTAGCTGGATGTGAAATGATTTCAGGATCGTCGGTAGACATAGGCTTTAAACCACCTTTACCCATCATTTTCTCCATTACTTCGCGGTATTGCCATACGGATAATCCGGTTGACTTCATATCCCAATGCCAGTAATATTCCGTTGTGATGACAATGTAATTTTCCATTTGTTTATCTTCCATGGCTACTTCTAAAATAGAAGAACCAACTTTCATTCCACGATAGCCATCAGCAACTTCTATCGCACCTAATTCAATTAAATCATCCATTTTTATTTCTGACCAACGTTCAAGTGGGTCAGGGTGAAGGAATGTTGCATAACCAATTATGATGTCCCCATCCCGTGCAATAATGACACGGCCTTCCTCAAAATCCGCGATGGAACGGACAGCTTCTAACTGCTTCTTTGGAGGACGAAATGCAGTCAGCCCATCATCAAAGCTATATTCACTGAGTTGTTTTGATGAGACAGGACCTTCTACTATCACTTCTTTTTCGTCTTTTGTTAACGTTCTTTGAAAATATTTCTTAGGATGCTTCAACTGTACACCACCTATTAATGGTTTTATAGAGATATTATAACATGCTTGAACTATAAAATAATCTGATAACAAAAAAAAAAAAAAGCAAAAAGCCATAAGCACTAGTCGCTTTCCTTAAATAAGATTTAACTTTGATCTTCTTCATCAGAATTATCTTCGTCTTCCTCAGGTTCTTCTTCAGGCTCTTCATCAGGTTCCTCTTCTGGTTCTTCATCAGGTTCCTCTTCTGGTTCGTCAGGTTCCTCTTCGTTACCATTGCCGTTACCGTTACCGTTACCGTTACCGTTACCGTTACCGTTACCGTTACCGTTACCATTTCCAGAACCATTGCCATTGCCTGAACCATTTTCGTCACTTTCTTCCTCTTCTTCAGAGCCATTTTCGTCACTTTCATTGCCGGAATCTCCATCACCAGAGCCGCCGCCATTGCCGGAATCTCCGTCATCAGAGCCACCGTCATTGCCGGAATCTCCATTATCAGAGTCATTGCCACTGTCGGAATCTTCATCATCTGACTCGTCTTCATCACTAGGTAGCGATCCGTATGTTGTTGAATTAGACATACTGGATTCGTCTCCATAAAAGCTTACTGCACGAACAGCGTAAACTTGACCTGAACTAGCATCAAATGAAGTGGAAGTAGTACTTCCTACTTGTCTGAAGTTTCCGTCCTCAGAGCTTGAAGCATAAACTCTATATCCAATAACGCTTCCACCTACAGAGTTCCAAGTAACATTTCCACCACTAATGGATACACCTGATGGAGAACTTGGTGTTCCTGTATCCTCTGGTGGATCAGATTCAGGTACTAATAAGTCAGAGAACACATCTCGATTTGGTAGAAGTTTATCTAGATCATCGATATCATCCCAGCCTTGATCTTCCAAAAATCCAGGTTTTAAGAAATTACCTTCCTCGGTAAATTCACTAGGTGTTTCATCAATTGCTTCATAAATGGAATCTCTAATTTCTACATACCTGCCAGAAGTGATGCTATCATCTTCTTCTGTAGGGACATGATCCGCATGGAATAAATCAGTACGGGTTAAGCCTAAGTCTTCACATGTATCACTTGGAAGCATACCAGATAGTAAACAATAACTTTGTGAAACAATACCTCCTGGGCTTTCATGTTCTTCTTCAGGAGCCATTAAGTCAGGGTCAATCTCCGTTGCAGCGTTAACTAACTGTGCCCAATAACCAAGGTTTCGGTTACTATAGCCAAGGGAACAACCAGCACACTGATCTAAATTCAATTGACTAGTAAAGTCATAATCTTCCCCATAGCTATATTGCCTATAACCATACCATGTTCCAACGGTTACATTTGGATTTGTACCAACAAACCAGGCATCGTTCCAGTTACCAGACGTACCAGTTTTTCCTGCCCAGTCAACACCAGGATTCGTTAATACGTTGTTAAGGTAAGTTGCCGTTCCTTCAGAAATTACATCTCTTAATATATCTAAAGTTAAATAAGCAGTTTGCGGTGAAAATACTTCTGTAAATTCTGCTTCATGTTCATAAATAGTAGAACCTTCTCGGTCAACTATTTCCTCGATCATGTACGCATCAACAAATTCACCTTGATTGGCAAAAGTTGAATAAGCATTTGTGTTCTCCTCAACTGTTGTATACATCGTACCGAGTACAGAAGGAGGTGAATTATAATGGTTTTCATCCCAAGAAGGTCTAGTTCGTTCCATCCCCATTCCTTCTAAGTAGGATACTGGATCTGGATTTTCCGCAGTTAAATCCATCATCACCTTAGCAGCTGGAATATTATCTGAAGCTGCTAATGCTTCTCTTGCACTAATTATCCCTTTTTCTTGTGCTTCTATATAGTTTGATAAATCCCAAGTTTCACCTAAATCTGTTTCATATTCAAAGGCAACATCCGGAATTGGTGAGCCTGGTTGAATAATTCCTTCCTCCATTGCAGGTGCAAAGCCAAGCAATGGCTTCATCGTACTACCAATTGGTCGTGTATTGTATGTGGAGTAGTTAATCTGGCTTTCGTCATAGTCTTGCCCGCCAACAAATGCTATAATTTTACCAGTTTGGTTCTCCATCATTAATGCTCCACCTTCAACTGGAATTTCAAGTTCAAAGTCTTCTCCAGTTTCATGGTGAGCAACGGTGAATGTTCTCGTTGGTCCGAATTGGTCATAATTCTCCGTTACTTCTTTAAATCTGTCGTAGATTTCTTTATTAATGGTTGTATGAATTTCTACACCATTTTGTCTAAGATGTCTCTCTCCAAGGACCCTATACTCTGTTTGTAGTTCACTATCTTCTTGCAGGTCTTCTTGTGAGTAACCATCTTCTTCAGCAATTTCTTCTGCCATAATATCAATTGCTCGGCGTTCTACATCATAAACCAAGTATGGATATTCTGAATAGGCAGTTTCTCTTTTATCTGTTAAGTTTCCAATAATATCGTATTCTTGAGCTTCATCGTATTCTTCTTGTGTTATATAATCTGCTCTTAGCATTCGATTTAGAACAGTGTCCATGCGACTTAAACTAGGCTGAAGTCCTTCTTCAGACTTTAATTCGCCAGCTCCATCAAATGGAGTATAGACAGAAGGACTCTGAGGTAAGCCTGCGATATAAGCAGACTGTGCTATGTTCAATTCACTCGCGTCAACGTCAAATAATCCTTGAGCTGTAGCTTGAATACCTGCAACATTTCTACCTGATGAATTTCTTCCAAAAGGTACAATGTTGATATATGCTTCTAGAATTTCTTCCTTTTCAAAGAATTGCTCTAAGCGCATTGCAATCATAATTTCTTCTGCTTTACGTTCGAAAGAAACTTCGTCCGATAATATTTGATTTTTTACAAGCTGTTGAGTCAATGTACTTCCACCGGTTTGCGTTGCAGAACCAGTAAATTCTTGATACATAGCACGCATGATTGCCTTTGGAACAATACCGTCATGATCTTGGAAGTATTCATCTTCTGTTGCGATGATTGCATTAATGAAGTTGTCTGAAACTTCATCTAACGTTATTTCATCACGTCGTAGATCACTTCTCATTTCACCTAAGTATACGTTGTCGGCAAAATATATGTCTGATGTTTCTTCGTAATTATAAATGAGTTGTTCCATTTCTTCCTTCTCACTTACTTCACTAACCGTTTCCCCTTGTACTAAGGAAGCAAAGTAACCTAAACCAAGTCCACCAAAGAAGAATGCACCGACTAAACCTATCACTAGGAATACTAAGATAACATTCCATGCTACATCTAATGTGACTCTTGTTATTTTAGGAAACTTACCACTTTGAAAAAACGCTAAAAATTTATTGTTAGATTCTTGATCGCTCATATTCTGAACCCCCTAAATATCGTATCTATTATAGCACATCCGACAAGAAACTTATACCAATAAAAGTAGGGAAGATGTTGCATTTTTAAAAGACTTATGCTAAAAATATTTCATAAGAATAAATAATATATGCAAAGAATAGTTGAAGTAGTTTCTATAAGCTTACTTAAGAGAGCCGGTGGGTGGTGTGAACCGGTGTAAATATAGAAATGAATTACGTCTAGGAGCATTCTCTTTAAGAGAACGGTTGGAAAATCGTTAACAATAATGAAGTGGTAGCTATTGTAGTTGCAACTAGGGTGGTAACGCGAGTCCTTCGTCCCTATAGTGGATGGAGGGCTTTTTTGTATGCAAAATGACAAAGGGAGGAAGTAAAACATGAGTATTTTAGATGATTTAAGAGACAGAGGATTAATACAACAAGTGACAGATGAAGAAGGGTTAGAGAAGCATTTAAACGAGGATCGAGTGGCTTTATACTGTGGTTTTGACCCAACTGCAGATAGTCTGCATATCGGTCATCTTTTTCCTGCTTTGATGCTTAAACGATTTCAAGAAGCTGGGCATCGACCTATAGCATTAGTTGGTGGGGGCACTGGAATGATAGGGGACCCGAGTGGTAGGAATGAAGAACGTTCTTTAAACGAAGAAAATGTTGTAAAAGAGTGGAGTAATAATATAAAAGACCAATTATCAAAACTAATTGATTTTGATGATGCAAAGAATGGAGCAGTAGTTGTTAATAACTACGACTGGTTATCACAAATGTCAGTGATTGACTTGTTAAGAGATGTTGGAAAGCACTTTAGTGTGAATTATATGTTAGCAAAAGAATCAGTTGAAGCGAGAATTGAACATGGAATCTCATTTACAGAATTCACTTACATGCTTTTACAGTCATTAGATTTTCTTCGATTATACCAAAAAGAGAATTGTACCCTTCAAATAGGCGGAAGTGATCAGTGGGGGAATATTACAGCTGGATTAGAGTTAATACGTCGTAGCAGTCAAGAAGGGGAGTCAGCAAAGGCATTTGGTTTAACTGTTCCATTAGTAACAAAAGCAGACGGACAAAAGTTTGGTAAAACAGCTAGCGGTGCTATTTGGTTAGATGAGAAAAAGACAAGTCCTTATGAGTTTTACCAGTTTTGGATTAACACAGATGATCGAGATGTGATTAAGTTTCTTAAATCATTTACTTTTCTACCATTAGAAGAAATTTCTGAGTTGGAAAAATCAAATACGGAACACCCTGAAAAGCGAGAAGCACACCGGAAATTAGCAGAAGAAATGACACAGATGGTTCACGGTAAAGCGTCGCTAGATCAAGCAGTTAGAATTTCACAAGCTCTATTTAATGGAGACGTAAAATCATTAAGTAAAGATGAAGTCGCGTTAGGATTTAAGGATGTACCATCATTTGATTTGGAAGAAAGTGAAAAACCTCTAATTGACCTATTAGTGGAGGCAAAAATTTCCTCTTCCAAAAGACAAGCGAGAGAAGACATCGGAAATGGTGCAATTTACATTAATGATGAACGTCAGACGGATCTTCAATATAATCTAGATGACAAAGATAAGATTGACGGAGCATTTACGATAATAAGAAGAGGAAAGAAAAAGTATTTTTTAATACGTCACTAAAACGAATGACCTAAAAAGACACGATCAGAAGAAGGGAGGAGGCAGCCCGCTTTTGTTCGTGTTTTATTTTATAGCAAAATATAATGCTTTCTGTGCAGGATTTTATAAAAATACGACTATTCATGTCGGAATTATTGACTTTTCGTTAAATACTTCATATTATTTAAAAGCGTCAATTTTAATTTAAAAGGAGATAGAGAGATGAAAAAAATTATAAAAGTAGCAGTACTAATCTTATTCCTAGCTTTCATTGTAGCTTGTGCAGATGATTCTGATGAAACATCGGATCAAAATCAAGAAGAGGAGTTAACCGTTGACTTAGGTTCCTTACCCGCTTCGTTGGATCCCCACGCGGCGAATGATGGAAATTCTTTATATGTTATGACTAATATTTATGATACGTTAGTTCAAATGAACACAGATTTAGAAATTGAACCTGGATTGGCGGAAAGTCTTGAACCTGTGGAAGACACCGTTTGGGAGGCTAAAATCCGTGAAGGTGTTACGTTTCATGACCATAGTGAATTGAATGCAGAAGTTGTGAAAATGAATCTAGATCGTGTTCGGGATCCTGAAGTTGGTTCTTCATTAGCCTTCTTATTCGATATGATTGAAGAGGTAGAAGTAGTGGATGAGTATACGGTACATATTCATACTGCCTATCCATTTTCTGCATTACCTTCTCACTTAGCACACCCTGGTGGTCACATAATAAGTGGGGAAGTTATCGAAGAAGATTATCAGGCGATGGAAGAAGGGCAAGATCCATTAACGGAAGTAAATCAGAACCCTATAGGTACTGGGTACTTCCAATTTGAAGAGATTGTTCAAGGAGAGTATATTCGCTTAGTGAAAAATGAAGACTACTGGGATGATGAGGCGAGTGTGGATGCAATCACATTCAAAGCTGTTCCAGAAGATAGTACTCGTATTGCAGAACTACAGACTGGAGAAGCAGATATAATCTATCCAGTAAATGCAAATGATGTAGAAACCATTGAATCAGAGGAAAACCTTCGTGTACAGCAATCGGAAAGTGCAAGTATGTCATACTTAGGTTTTAATATGGAAAAAGAGCCATTTGATGATGAACGGGTGCGTCAAGCAATTAATATGGCAATAGATAAGAACGCACTGATTGACGGGTTACAAGGTGGTATACCGATACCAGCAATTGGTCCGCTTGCACCTACTGTCTTTGGTTATTCCGATCAAGTGGAACCAATAGAGCACGATCAAGAAGAGGCGCAAGCTTTAATGGAAGAAGCGGGTTATGAAGATTTAACCTTAGACATCTTAACATATGATCGTACGACCACTGATACAGCAGAGTTTATACAGTCAGAGCTTTCTGAGATTGGCATTTCAGTAGAAATTGAACAACTTGAAATCGGAGCTTACCTGGATTTAACTGCTCAAGGAGAGCATGACATGTTTGTAGGAAGCTGGGGAACTGTTACTTTAGATGCTGACTATGGTTTATATCCAATGTTCCACTCCGAAAATGTAGGAGCTCCTGGAAATAGAGCATTTTTCCAAAATGATGAAGTTGATGAATTGTTAGAACAAGCGCGTCAATCAACAGATGAGCAAGAACGTTTAGATTTATACGAAGAAGCACAACAGATTATTATTGATGAAGCACCAATTGTATCCTTATATCATTCTGTTCTTTTGGCTGGTATAAGTGAAGAAATCGAAGGATTCTTCCAATACCCAAGCAGCTTTCCATACCTGAAAGATGTTAGATTTACAGAATAAAAAAATCCCGTTGTCCTATTACTAGGCAACGGGATTTTACTTTTATTGTGAGTCTAATCTATCTTCAATCTCTTCCATAATTCTACCTGCTCGCTCATATTCTCCTTGAGTCATCGCTTCTTGATAGGTATCAAAGAGTTCAGCAATTTCTTGTAAGCGATTTTCAGCATCTTCACTTGGCATGCCAGGTTCGTCGCCAGATGGATCATCAGCAGGCTCATCACTTGGATCAGCTTCTCCATCTTCTTCTGTTCCTTCACCTAAGTCTTCCTCTACATCTTCATCCATACCTGGTTCATCGCCTACTTCAATATCTTCTTCTACATCAGGCATATTAGCAGGTGCTCCCATTTCAATGAGTGAAAGTATTTCATCCAAAGCCTCATCAAAAGTAGCTTCCATCACAATGTAATCACCGTAAGCAACGATTACTTGTTTTGCTTCTGGTAGTGATGTTTGATTAGACGATTCAATGTAGATTGGTTCTACATACATAACGGTATCTTCAATTGGAATAGTCAGTAGGTTACCACGAATTACTCTGGAACCACCTTGTGACCATAAGTTTAATTCTTGGGAGATTCTACTATCCTGGTTAATTCTGTTTTCAATTTGTTGGGGCCCATATATATTACGTTGTTTCGGAAACTCATAAACCATGAGCTCCCCATAATTTTCCCCATCATTTCTTGCACCAATCCAGGCAATCATATTTTGCCTGTTACGAGGTGTATATGGAGTCATTAGGACGAATTCTTCCGCTTCTTCATCAGGAAGCTGCATCGTAATATAATAAGGTTCCATAACTATATCGTTTTCAAAATAGCGTTCCGTTGCAAATTCCCAGCGGTCTTCTCGGTTATAGAATACCTCTAGATTTGACATGTGGTACGTACCATACTTTTCTGCTTGAATCGTAAAGAGTTCTTCTGGATAACGGAAATGCGACTCAATATCTTCTGGTATATCTGAAGTGAATAATTCTGGGAAAATATTCGCATACGTTTGAAGCAATGGATCTTCCTCTTCAACCATGTAAAAGTCCACTTCACCAGTATAAGCATCGACTGCAACTTTAACAGAGTTTCTAATATAATTATTACCTTCTCCATAAGGTTCAGAGTATGGATAGTTTTCAGCAGTTAGATAGGCATCAAGAATCCATGTCATTGTTCCATCATCGCGTACAACGATGTATGGATCTTCATCGTATTCAAAGAATGGAGCAATACGGTGGACTCTTTCTTTAATATTACGAGTTGCAAGTAACTGGCTTTCGTCAGTTATTTGATCGGAAAAGAACATGCGTAACGATTGTTCTTCAATAGCAAATAATAACCGGTTTATGCCTGCTAAAGGTACACCTGTGTCAGCACTAAATCGCGTGCTCATGTTTTCGTCTCCGGTTGGATAATCAAATTCATCAACTTCTGTGTTAACGATTACGTTTAGTGACTGCTCCTCACCGAAGTAAATTTGCGGACGAGAGATTTCAAGATCTCCTTCAGGTGGTAAGTCCTCTAGAATGTACTCAGGCTGTCCTTGGGGTGTAAGTTCGTTCACATGACTCATTGTTACCCCATAGCCATGTGTATACCTGAGTCTTTCGTTAACCCACGTCCTAGCTTGCTCAGGCAAGTCAGAAGTATTTAACTCTCGAGCACCCAAGAATACTTGTTGGTACTCACCATCAATTTCATAACGGTCAATATCAATGTCGTTAAATTGGTAATACGTTCTGAAAGTTTGAAGTTGATTATATACATCCAGAATTGGTCTTGAGTCATTAATGCGGACGTTATCAATTGTTAACTGATTACGTTCGATCATGTCTTCATCTAATGATTGATTACCTGGACTTTGTTCTACTGTTATATCATTTAAATCATATGCGTGCAGTGTTAAATCTAAGTTATTTTGTAAATAAGGTGATTCTTGATGAAACTCGTTTGGTGAAACAATGTAATTCTGTACTCCGGCAGATACCAACTGTCCTGCTAAAGCAACAGTTATATATAAAGCAATAGGTATAGCCATCCAAATTAAGTTACCTTTTATTAGAGCTGTAATTAACATCACAATTCCGATGATCGCAATTGCTGCTAACACATACGCTTTAGGGATATTAACTACTTCATCCGTGTAGCTTAATCCATATACAACACTGCTTTGGAAGACGTTTACTTGATCCGTAAGTAGCGTTTCATATGGATCTAAAAGGTGACTAGCAGCCAAGAATAGTCCGATGAATGCAATGCTAATTCCTAAATGAAGTTGTGCTAATCTACTTTCACGGTACATATTAAAGACAGAGTAAGCAGTAGCTACTATAATCGTCATAAAAATACTTAAACCTAATAACAAACTTACAATAAACTGTAAGAAAGGTAAGACATATAAGTAAAAGGAAATATCTAAATTAAAATGAGGGTCTGTTTGCCCAAAGCTCTCGTAATTTAATAACTTAAGAGCTGGTTCCCAACCAATTCCTTGTACCATGCTTGTTCCAATTAGGCCAAAGAAAATAGCTACAACAAAAATAATTATCCTAGCGTATTTCTTATTTAAAATAAGCGTAGGTAAAGTAGAGCGATCTAAAAAATAGACGTAAGATCGGTGGATCCAGAAAAGTGTGAAATAGGTAATGAGAAAATAAAGCACAAACCCGATTGCACCTAGAATCAATTTACTCATTAGTACGGTCGTGTAAACATTCTCATAACCGGTAGACTGCATCCAAATGTAGTCAGTGAGCCAATTGAAAGTAAGCATTCCTATAACAATTAGGGGTATTAGAATCATACCAATCCATTTTAAAGGCTTTAAGAATCGCTTCATATTAGCTTTTTGTTTCTCGTTGAGCTTCTGATAGAATTCATCTCCATTGCTCATAAAATCCCCCTCTAGTTAACATATGTATAAAACTCCAAGATTAATTATAGCAGAAGTAAAGGTCGTATTATATGTATAAGTTACGAACTATTACAGAAATATTAAATAATCTTTACCCCCCTTCCCCTCACATAATTATGTGAAAATATGGGTATAAAAAAGTATAGTTTATAAATTGGAGGGTTGAAGATATGCCTTGGGATACAAACGATTATCCATCGTCACTTAAAAATTTAGAAACACCAATTCGTAAAAAAGCTATCGAGATCGGAAATGCTATGTTAGATGATGGTCATAAAGAAGAGGATGCTATTCCTATTGCAACAGAACAAGCGAAGGAATGGTATACGAATGCCTCAAAAGAAGAAGTGAACGCAATGAAGTACGCTTCAGATGAAGATTTAATAGAAAGAGATGAAGAAGACCGAGGGGAAAGCAATCCAGATTTAATGGACAATGCTGTTCAAGTAAAGAAACATGAAGATGGTTGGGCAGTTTGGACAAAAGGCGCTCAACAGCCGAGTGAAGTGAAAGGCTATAAAAAGGAAGCATTAGATCGAGCGAAAGAAATTGCTGATAATAGAAATACAGAGGTTCATTTGTATAAAGAAGACGGAAGCTTTCAAGAAAAGATATCATTTTAAAAAAACATCCATTAGTCAGAGACGACTAATGGATATTTTTCTATTCATCTAATGATTTCTTTGCTAGATACCAGTCAATAACTTCTAAGTTAGGATCATTTGCTCTTTCTTCTGCTTGCTGTTTAGAAGCAGGTGGTGGAACAATAACTTTATCACCAGGTTGCCAATTAGCTGGAGTTGATACTTGGTGTTTAACTGTCGTTTGCAGTGCTTTAACAAGTCGAACAATTTCATCCATATTTCTACCAGTTGTTAGTGGATAATAGATGATCGATTTAATAACACCTTGGTCATCAATTACAAATACAGCACGGTTCGTTTCTGTCGTGTTTTGTTCTGGGTGGACCATTCCATATTTAGAAGCGACCTCTTTATTTAAGTCAGCAATAACAGGGAACTCAATTTGCACATTTAACTTTTCTTCTATATTACGTACCCAAGCAATATGAGATTGCACACTATCAATACTCAATCCTAAAAGCTCTGTATTAAGCTCCTTTAATTCAGGATAGATCGATTGAAATGCAACAAACTCTGTTGTACAAACGGGCGTAAAGTCAGCTGGGTGGGAAAATAACACTAACCATTTACCTTTATAATCTTCTAATTTAATTGGTCCATGTGTTGTTGGAACTTCAAAGCTTGGTGCAGGATCTCCAATTCTAGGCATACTAAAATGTTGATTTTCTTCAGACATAATAATCCTCCTTAGCATATAATTCCTATCAGTATACTCAGCTTTGAGTATATGATTAGATCATAACATATTTATTTAATATTACAAAAAATTAGAACTCTATTTTAAAATTTATCAAGAATGATTTAACAGTGCCATATTTGTAAGAAATAAAAAATTCCCACAGCGAGTTTGCTGTGGGAATTCTTAGTTAATAAATTAACGAGAGTAGAACTCAACGATAAGCGCTTCATTGATTTCTGAAGATAATTCAGAACGTTCAGGGAAACGATTGTACGTTGCTTCTTTTTTATTCTCATCGAATGTTAAGTATTCTGGAACAAAATTACTAACATCCATTGCCTCAACAATAATATCAAGGTTTTGAGATTTTTCACGAACACCGATCACTTGACCAGGTGCTACACGGTAAGATGGAATGTCTACGCGACCACCATCAACTGTGATATGACCATGACCAACAAGCTGACGTGCTTGACGGCGAGTACGTGCTAGTCCAGCGCGGTAAACAAGGTTGTCTAGGCGAGATTCAAGTAAAATCATGAAGTTTTCACCATGAACACCTTTCATATTACCAGCATCGTCGAACATGCGGCGGAATTGACGTTCTGTCAAACCGAACATGAAACGAAGCTTTTGCTTTTCCTGTAACTGAATACCAAATTCAGATAGTTTTTTACGCTGTGTCGGACCATGTTGACCCGGAGCATAAGGGCGTTTCTCTAATTCTTTTCCTGTTCCGCTTAGAGAAATACCATAACGACGTGATTTTTTCCAAAGAGAGCCTGTGAAACGTGCCACTGAGCATCTCCTCCTTTTATTTTATTTTGCATAAAATAAAAACAGTGTGGTCCTTGCTATGCACATTTTGCATTCATGTACCTTCGCCCCAGCAGCAGAGGGTTACGCGATACACCTCCGAGGAGGTACAAAATGAAAAACACAGTAGGCGCACCGAGGCTGCCATTTATTTTACACAAAGGATATTATATGATGAATTTCATCTCCCGTCAAGGGGATCTCCTTTAAATTAAATGCTTTTCTAGTATTTTAACGAAAGCTTCGAGCTGAACTTGGTCTATTTCATCAAATCGATTTTTTATAGGACTATCAATATCAAGTACTCCAAAAATTTCCCCATTCTGATAAATAGGAACGACAATCTCTGAATTACTATTAGCATCACAAGCGATATGTCCTGGGAACGCATGGACATCTTCAATTCTCATCGTTTTACCTTCACTTGTAGCTGTACCACAAACCCCTCTGCCATTAGGTATTCTTACGCAGGCAGGTAAACCTTGAAAGGGTCCGAGGACTAGTTCTCCATGAATCATTTGATAAAATCCTACCCAATTTACCTCTTCTAAAAATTGGTTTAATAGAGCACTAGCGTTGGCAAGATTAGCAACATTGTTATTTTCACCTTCCAATAAATGATCAAGTTGTTTAATCATTTGTTGATATTGTTCTTCTTTTGTACCAGAATAATGTTTTACATCGAACATAATCTCACTCCTTAAGAAATATATGTAGAATTTAAAGGTAATTCATGTGATAAAATCGAATAATAGCAAATAGAGGTGATCCACATGACAGACAATAATTCAAAAGAGAAAATTATGAAAGCAGCTAGTGAACTTTTCTATTTTAACGGATTTAAGGGCACGTCTATCCGTTCGATTACAGAGCGGGCAGGGGTAAATGTATCCTTAATCAGCTATTATTTTAAAAACAAACAAGGGCTGCTTGAATATTTAACAACTTCTTATTTTGAAGGTTACTTACAACTGTTAGATCAATTAATTGATGAGTCCACAACTGTTCATGAGAAATCGAAGCTAATGGCTATAATAGAAGAAATTATACAGTATAAATATGATTATTTTCAATTCACTTGTTTTATTCAACGCGAACTATCTTTAGATAATATTTTTATTCGCGAGCTTTTTGCAACATATGTAGCGAAAGAAACTTACCAATTAAAGATGCTCACAGAACATATGACGAAAGGTAAGAACTTAAACGAAATTGAAAAAGAAGCCTTATATCTTCAGCTGAAAAGTTTGATTCACGCACCATTTACTTATGCTAATGATTGGCAACGACATTATAAATGGAATAATAGTGAAGAAGCATTTATAAAGGCTTATATAAAGGTGTTGGAAATGTGGTTTGATGAGGTTGAAAACAGGGGATAAATTTAAATGTGTCAAAAGATGCATTTTTTTGCGAAAATTTGTTTAAAACTTTAGCAATAAAGGGTTCAAACATGATATGATAATAATAAGTATAAATTGGACAGGTGAAAAAGAACGAGGAGGCTTGAAATGGAATACATAGTCGGGTTATTTATAGTAGTTGTAGCCTTTATATTATTAGGTGTATTCGCGAGGAAACGTGTATATAATCGTGTAGATGAATTAGAGCAATGGAAGGTGCAGTTAATGAGTCGGCAGGTAGCTGATGAGTTAGCAAAGGTGAAGCACTTAAATTTAACTGGCGAAACGGAACAATTATTTGAATCGTGGCGCAGTGAATGGGATGAAATTAACGATCATGTATTCACAAATATTGAAGAAGACTTATTAGATGCAGAGGAATCTGCCGAAAAATACAAGTTCGGGAAAACTTCTAGAGTCTTAAATCATGTGGAACAACGTCTGGTAAAAGTCGAGAAGACTATTGATGATATCTTTGAAGAAGTGGACCGCCTCCTACACTCTGAACAAGATAGTCGTGAAGAAGCAGAGAAAATTATGCCTCACATACGTGAAGTACGTAAAAAGGTTTTACAAAATGGTTATCAACTAGGTAAAGCAGAAGTAGTCTTTGAAGTAGAATTAGATGAGATTCAAAGTTTAATGCTACGATACGAAGAATTAACAGAAGCTGGTAACTATTCTGAAGCTTATCAAGTTATTCAAGAAGTAAAAGGACGTTTAGATGAGCTGAATCGTAAGGTTGAAGCTTTCCCAGAATTATACAGATCTTGTAAGCAAGTGATCCCTGATGAATTAGACCAACTTTATAATGGTCTAAAGGAAATGAGAGATGATGATTTCCGCGTGCAGCATTTAGGGTTAGAAAAGGAAATTCAAACACACCATGAGACATTACTTACTTTAGTAGAGCAACTTGATCGTGGGAATGATGATGGAGTTGAAGATAAGCTGGATCAGATTCGCTCACGTATGGTCGAAATTTATGATGAACTTGAAAAAGAAGCAATGGATAAAAACTATGTGTTGCAACAGGAAGAGAAGATACAGAACGACCTAGAAAAAGCTAGACAAATATTCTCTGGAACGAAAGAAAGCGTCAGGGAAGTGAAGCAAAATTATCAGCTTAAAGAAGAACAACAAGAGCAACAGTATCAACTGGAGAAAAAACTAGAAAAGTTAGAAGGTCAAGCAAATCAAATTCATTCCTTTATCCATGAAGAAGATAAACCATACTCAACGATTCGCGTAGACATCGAATCATGGATGGAAGCACATAATTATTGGCAGGAAGAACACACTGGATTTGATGAATTTTTATATAACTTACGTAAAGATGAACTCAATGCAAGGGATCATATTGATGAATTAAGAAAAAACATAAGCCAAGTTCGACAGCGTCTGCAAAAAAGCAATCTTCCCGGAGTGCCTAATTACGTGGTTGAACTAGTCGAACAGTCGAGAAGTTTAATTGATGAATCTATGGAACATTTGAAGGTACACCCTCTAGACATGGATGAGATTTCTACTTCCTTAAAAAAGGCTGAAAAGTATGTGGAAAATGCTACAGAACAAACGGAATTATTAATTCAACAAGCTGAATTAACAGAACGAGTGATTCAATATGCAAATCGATATCGTAGTAAATATCCAGTACTCGCTGCAAACATTATTGAGGCAGAAAGATTATTTAGAGATAATGAGTATGAGTCTGCATTGAATTTGGCAGGAGAGAGTTTAGAGGAAATTGAACCTGGTGCCCTTCAGAAGATTGAGAAAGAACTTCAGTCGGAATCCCGCGCATCATGAGAGCAGGAGAGGAATTAAATGCAAAAGCTAGTCTTTGGAATTAGTGGAGTGTTCTTTGTATTAACTTGGGTGGTGGTCATTTGGTTATTTGTTGGTTTAGACAAGCCAACACATTCCGCAAATAACTTTTCTCTATCGGAGCAAAGTGCGCTTCAAGCAAAATCCATACCCCAATTAACTGTTTTTAATGATGAAAACACAGGCGAAGCTGAAGCAAATTCAGTAGAGCAGAATACTTTTGAAGAGATGAACGAAGAAGATTTCTTAGATGAAGATGGAGAAGTGTCGGTTTCAAGTATAGAAGATCGATATGATGAGGCTTCTGGTGTCTCTATAGATGAAGTGTTAGATTGGTTAGAAATTGATTATGAAGAAGCTGTTCAGGAATAAATGAATAGCTTCTTCCTTTTTGTTCCATCACTTATGTTTGGAGCCGTCAATCAAGTTGCAATGTGCATTTTCATTTGTTACATTTACATATTGAAAAGTTGCTAAAAGGAGAAAATGAAATGATTTATTTAGATAATAGTGCGACTACTAAGCCATATAAAGAAGTGTTAGATTCTTATCAAACGGTTGCCATGGATTTTTTTGGTAACCCTTCTTCCGTTCATGGGCTAGGTGGAGAGGCTGAATTAATATTAAAAAAAGCTAAATCACAAATTAAAACGATGTTAAATACAGAGCATGACATTATATTTACTTCAGGTGGAACAGAGAGCAATAACCTAGCTATTAAAGGTATTGCACATGAACTTCGAGATCGTGGAAATCATATAATCACTACCACAGTCGAACATCCCTCCGTATTAGAAGTATGTAGACACCTTGAACAAAACGGTTTTTCCGTTACTTATTTACCAGTGAATGAGAATGGGAAAATTACAGTAGATCAAGTGAATGCTGCCATTCAGAAGGATACTATTCTAGTTTCAGTGATGCATGTGAATAATGAAATAGGTGCTATTCAACCTATTGAAGAAATTGCTGATTTGCTAATCAGTCATCCAAGAATTAGATTTCATACGGATCATGTCCAAGGATTGGGTAAAATTAACTTACCTTATAATCATGGTGGGATTGACGCTATAACTATTTCTGGACATAAGATTCATGGACTAAAAGGAACTGGCTGCTTATTAAAGAAGAAAAACTTGGTGCTACAAACCCTCTCTCATGGTGGATCTCAAGAATTCGGTTATAGAGCTGGGACTGAAAATGTTGCCGGTGCGGTATCCCTTGCAAAGGCTATAAGGTATGCAGTAGAGGAACAAAAAAATTACCAACATTTAGCGAAGTTAAAAGACCTACTCATAGAAGAATTATTAACTTATGGTCGAATTCACATAAATAGTGATGAAGACTGTGCAGACCACATCATTAATTTTTCGATCACCGGGGTAAAACCAGAAGTTATGATACATGCATTTGAGGAAAAAGATGTTATACTTTCAACAAAATCAGCATGTTCATCTAAAAATGAGGATGCGAGTTATGTGCTATTAGCTTGTGGGCGAGATGATGATGTAGCCTCAAGTGCAATTCGTCTAAGTATGGACGTAAACCAAGATCGACAAGATATCGTCGAATTCAATAAGGTTTTAAAAGATGTCATGGAACAATATAAAGATGTAATGGGGTAATTAGAATATGGAATACAGTCACATATTAGTTAGATACGGAGAGTTAGCTTTAAAAGGGAAGAATCAAAAGCACTTTGTTACTAAACTAAAACAAAACGTTAAAAAGGCTTTATATGCATTTCCTGATGTTTCTATAAAAGGAAAGCATGATCATATGTATATTTTATTAAACGGAGAAGACGCTTCAGCAGTTATTAATGTGTGCAAAGATATCTTCGGCATACAATCCTGCAGTTTAGCAATGAAGGTTGAAAATGAGGAAGAAACGATTAAAGAATCGGCTTTAGAAGCTTTGAGACGTGAGGATGGAACGACATTCAAAGTTACAACAAAACGTCCCAATAAAGATTTCCCTAAGTCTTCTCAAGAAATGAACCAAATAATTGGAGGACATTTATTAAGGAACACCGAGGATTGGAAGGTAAATGTACACCAGCCTGATAGTGAAATTCGTGTGGAAATTAGACATGATGCAACTTATATCACTGCGAACAAAATCTATGGAAAAGGTGGACTTCCTGTAGGATCTGCAGGGAAAACGTTGCTGCTTTTATCTGGTGGAATTGATAGTCCAGTAGCAGGTTATTTGACAATGAAGCGCGGTGTCCAACTTGAAGCAATCCATTTTCACTCTCCTCCTTTTACTTCTGAGCGCGCGAAGCAAAAGGTAGAGGATTTGGCTCAAACATTAACTAAGTTTGGTGGAGAAATAAAGCTTCACGTGGTTCCTTTTACAGAGGTTCAACAGAAGATTTTTAAAGAAACACCAGATGCATATGGAATGACAATTATGAGGAGAATGATGCTCCGAATAAGTGAGCAAATCGCGGAACAACATGAGATCTTATCCCTAACGACTGGTGAAAGCCTAGGTCAAGTAGCGAGTCAAACGATGGAAAGTATGCATGTCATCAACGAAGTTACTAATTATCCTATCTTACGCCCATTAGTAGCAATGGATAAACTGGATATAATGGAAATTTCTAGACAGATCGATGCGTATGAGATCTCCATCAGACCTTATGAAGATTGCTGTACTATATTTGTGCCTAAATCTCCAAAAACAAAACCTCGCAAGGAAAAAGTGCATCAATTTGAGGATCCTATAGACTTTTCTCAAGAAATTAAACGTGCGATTGAAGGGGTAGAAACGCTAACATTTGATGTCACAAAAGTCTCTCAAGAAAGCATGTATGAGGACTTATTTTAAAAATACCATGATTTGGCTAGTATGAACCTTTCTTGTTATCTAACACTAGGTAACGAGGAGGTGAAAGAAAATGGCTAAACAAAATTCATCTAACAACTTAGTAGTACCTGGCGTACAAGCTGCTTTAGACCAAATGAAGTATGAGATTGCTCAAGAATTTGGTGTACAACTTGGTGCTGACTCAACTTCACGTTCTAACGGTTCTGTTGGAGGCGAGATCACTAAGCGTCTTGTTCAACAAGCACAGCAACAAATGCACCAACAATAATGAAATAATAATTTCATCATAATCAAGTTTTATTTGTTTGAGTTTTTCTAAGAATTCGGTAAAATGAGTTTAACTAGAAAAAATCAAGCTGAAACTTGATACAACTAGGGTGCTGGTATTAACCAGTAACCCTTTTTGTTTTTAGTCTACAAAATGATTTGCGAGTTTATAAAAGGATAAAAAATTATAGGATAATGAAAGAAGGTACTTATTGTGGGGACGCTTAGACACGGTGGAACGATTTATACAATGCAAGAAGAAGGCCATAAAGTAGAAGCAATTGTCGAGAGTGATGGTGTGATATTAGAAACCGGATCTTTGGACTTTCTTCGTGCGACATACAAAGATCAAATTACGCGCGAAGTAGAGTTTAGTGGTGTGATGTTTCCAGGGTTTATAGATAGCCATTTACATATTGTTGGTCATGGCGAGCGGTTATTAAGAATTGATTTAACATATGAAGCAGTGCGAGAAAATGTTTTAGCGAAAGTAAAAGATAAAGTTGCAACTTTAAATGATGGGGACTGGTTAATAGCAGAAGGATTCAACGAAAATTTATGGGAAGATCCGACTGTTATTCACCTAAATGAGCTTGATGAGGTTTCCCCAAACCATCCAGTTGTACTTACAAGGGTTTGTCGTCATGCCTTGGTAGCAAACTCAAAAGCTTTACAAATAGCGGGCATTACTGACGATACAGAGGAACCGAGTGGTGGTGTGATGGAGCGTGACTCACAAGGAGAAATAGTAGGCTACTTTCATGACCAAGCACAGGAATTAATAAAAGCCGTCATGCCTGAAGCAAACGAAGCGTACTTAACACACGCAATAGATACCTCTATAAACGATTTGCTTTCTCACGGAATTGTAAGTGGACATACAGAAGATTTAGCATATTATGGTGGGCTTGAAAAAACTGTTCGAGCATTTGAGAATGTGATTCGAGACAAAAATCACTTCCGGGCGCATTTACTTGTTCACCATGAAGCGCTACCTGAATTCATTGCTTCTCCTTATCATTTTAACAAAGATCAATGGGTTGAATTTGGAGCAATGAAGCTATTCGTTGATGGCGCACTAGGTGGACGTACTGCTTTATTATCTTTCCCTTATGCTGATGATCCTTCTACTAGTGGGGTATCGATTCATACAGATGAGCAGTTAGAGGCCCTCATTTTAGAGGCAAGAGAGCACAACATGCCAATTGCTGCTCACGTAATTGGAGATCAAGCTTTTGAAAACGTTATAAGCATCATTGAAAAACACCCAGCTCCTAAGGGAATGAATGATCGTTTGATTCATGGCCAGATCATGCGTAAAGATCTCATCGAACGAATAAAAGGGTTGGCAGTTAGTATTGATATTCAGCCAACTTTCGTAAAGTCAGATTTTCCTTGGGCGTTAGAAAGATTAGATGATCGATTAGCTTCTACATCCTACCCCTGGAAAAGTTATCTTGAAGCAGGTATATTATGTGCTGGAAGTTCAGATGCTCCGATTGAAGAGGTGAATGTATTAGATGGGATCCAAGCAGCAGTTACTCGCCAGTCTATTTATGATAATTTAGAATACGGTGTAGCTGAAAAACTTTCTGTGTATGAAGCGATAAGTTTGTATACAGTAAATGGAGCGAAAGTTATTGGGAAGGAAAATCAGCAAGGAAGCTTAATGGAAGGAGCTTTTGCTGATTATGTCATATTAGATACTGATCCATTTAGCCAACCAGTAGAGATGATTAATCAGATAGATGTATTAGAAACTATCGTTAATGGAGAGTCGGTTTATAAAGCTAACTCTGAATTATACAAACCAGAACAAGTTTAATCTAGTTGCTCCCAAGTACGTAAATTCCGATTTGCGTACTTGGGAGTTTTCTGTTCTTTTGAAATGGCTCTGAATAGGTAGTCCTTTTATCACTCATACTATTATGGAGGAGTGAAGACATGGCCTTCATAATGCTTGCAATATTTATGGTAATGATACTTATACTTTTCAGTTTAATATTAATAATTAATATTCATTTTCACGTGCACGTAACCTTTAATAAGGAGAAAAAGCTATGTCGCGTTTTTTTGTATTTTTTTAAATGGAAAATTTATAAAAAAGATATTCCATTAGCAGGACTATTTGAAGCATTCATTTTAAAAATTTACGAATTACTCCTTTATTCAGCTGATCATACACCTACTAAACAATCCCCCGAAGTTTCAGAAGAAAAATCTCACCCAGAATGGAATAAAGCATGGAGGAAAAGAGTTTTTAACTTGTTATCATCTGTGAAGTTGCGAGAGCTAGAATGGCATTCAAAAATAGGCTTTTCAGAGGCTCATTACACGGCAATTTCAACTGGGATTCTTTATCAATGGAAACTCGTATTATTGAATGCGCTAGGACGAGGTCCAACTTTTATTACAACTCCATCTATAAAGGTAACACCAGAATATAATCAATTTTTATTAGAAACCGAATTCCTTTGTATAGGTAGCGCCCGACTTGGTCAAATTATACAAAAGGGTTTAATGCTCAAACAACTTATTCAAAACGAAAGTAGGAGGAATTCACATGCAGGAACACCCAATTCATAATATGTTAGAAACAGCGATGGATCATTTAAAAGATATGGTAGATGTTAATACAATTATTGGGGAACCAATTTATTCAGAAAATCAATCTACAATGGTTATTCCTATTTCGAAAGTAGGGTTTGGTTTTGCTGCAGGAGGGAGCGACTTTAACGGCTCTGCTTCTAATTCTAATTCAAATTCAAACTCAAATAGTGATTCAGGATCTTCCGCTCACCCATTTGGGGGTGGCACAGGGGCAGGTGTATCTATTACTCCTATTGCCTTTTTGGTAGTCGCGAAAGAACAGGTGAACCTCATCCATTTACATGAAGGCACACATATGTTGGAGAAATTAATCGATCTTGCTCCCAAGCTAACTGATGAACTCAAGGCTATGATTAAAAAGTACGAAGATAGCAGAACGAATAATCACCCACCAACACCAGAGTAGGTTGCTTGCCTATCATAGTATTATAAACTTTGCTAAAATAATAAGGTAGATGTTTTAGTGGAGGGACGATAATGGAACAACAAATTAATCAATTATTCGAATGGTTAGATCAAACGTCAACAACCATTGAAAAGAAAGAAGATGTACCATATATTGAAGCGGTTATTGCTTCTAGTCAGCTGTTATTTGAAAATGAAATACCTGAGAACTTAGAACCTAGTTATGAAAAGGAATTACAAGATAAGTTAAAGGAAATCAAATTGGAAGATTTCCCTTTAGAAGTAAGAAGAAAAGCTATGCAACTAGTTATTTTAAAAGGGATGAAGGGGTTCACTCAGCAACAACATTATATAACTCCTGATACGATCGGAATGTTTATCGGTTATTTGGTACAAAAATTTATGGATGGAAAAAAGTCTTTTAGAATGTTTGACCCTGCTTGTGGTTCTGCAAACTTGTTATTAACATTACTTAATCAGTTAAAGGATGTAGATGTCAAAGCTTTCGGTAGTGAAGTCGATCCTACACTCATTCGTCTCGCTTTTAATCATACAAATTTACAAGAAAGACAAATAGAGTACTTTCACCAAGATAGCTTGAAACCTATATTGTTAGAGCCAGTGGATTTGGTGGTAGCTGATTTACCGATAGGTTTTTATCCTGACGATGAAAATGCTAGTCAATATGACTTAAAGGCAGAAGAAGGTCATTCTTTTGCACACCATTTATTTATCGAACAAAGTTTAAAATATACCAACCCGGAAGGATATTTATTCTTTATCGTTCCAAGTTTTTTATTTGAAAGCGAGCAAAAGGATCAGCTTCAGAGCTTCCTTAAAAAACACGCTCATATAAATGCTGTTTTGGAACTTCCAGACACGATGTTTAAAGATGAAAAATTATCCAAAAGTATTTTAGTGTTACAAAAGAAAGGTGAAGAAACAAAAGATCCCAATCAAGTTATGTTAGCACAGCTACCTTCATTTAAGGACGTACATGCAATGAATGGTATAATGAAACAAATGGAAGATTGGTTTAAAAACGAACGACTTTCCTAAAAATAATTATGAGGGAGAGGGGACATTTGAGTAAGCAACGTGTGAAGCAAGAAATCGGTAAATGGGAACAAGAAACTGCTAGTTATACTGCGAATGACTTTGAAAGATTGTATGAAATATGGGTTCATAACCAATTTGAAAAGCTACCTAATAATTTACAAAAGCAATTTTTTGAGTCTACAGATCAGTGGTTATTATATACTTATGGTTTCTTACAGAACATGAATACTCAAATAGAAGCTCAAAATCGCATTATTCAAGTTGGAAGAACGTATGATGAGTCGATTGAGAAAGTAGAGGACCTTCGGGTTTTATCAATTGAGAAATTAAATTACTTGGCTGACCAACAAATAGCGAAAAATCGAGTATATTCCTTTGTTCAAGGAGGGGTTACAGGTACTGGTGGATGGCTATTATTAAGTATTGATTTCCCATTAATTCTTGCATTGAACTTAAGGACAGTACAACTCATCGGAGCAAGTTATGGGTATAACATGCATAATCCGTTGGAGATGATTTTAGCATTGAAAGTATTCCATGCAGGGGTACTACCTAAGCGCATGCAGTATCAAGCATGGAATAACTTAAAACAAGAAGCGAATAATGTAAACGAGATTATGAACAATGATAGACAGTTAACAGATAAAAGTTGGCTTGAACAGCCGATTCAAAATATTTTTAAAACATTAGTGATCGTTCTATTTCGAAAAAAGTTATTTCAAGGTGTTCCTTTGGTTAGTGTAGCGATTGGAGCAACCGTTAATTATAAGTTAGCAAAAGAAGTTAGTGAGTTTGCGAAACGCTTTTATCAGTACCGATTTCTTTTAGAACAAAAAAATCACTAAGAACGTTTTCTTAGTGATTTTACTTATTTGTTAATCTTTTTCTGGTCGAACAACTAACACATCAACTTTGGAATAGCGGGTAATGTGTTCAGAAACACTACCAATAAAGAATCTCTCTACCGTGTTCATACCTGTTGCCCCACAAATAATTAAATCTGCATGATGTTTTGGTGCTACATCTTTTGCAATTTTGACTTTAGGTGATCCGTGTTCAAGGTCTGTGATGACATTCTCTACACCGGCTTTTTCTGCACGTTCTTGGTACGTTTTTAGTAATTCTAGTGCATCATTTTGAACGCGGTCTGATACACTTCTGTCATAAGCTTCAATAGTGGAATAAACACGGGTGTCGACTACATGTGAAATAATAAGTGTTGCATGGTTACGCTTTGCAATGTCGATGGCTTTTCGAAACGCGAAATCAGATGCTTTTGATCCATCTACCGCAATTACAATATCATGATATTCAAATGCCATGCGACAACACCTCCTTTATAATTACTTATATTGTATCACGCAATTCTGAATTTTAATACTAATATTCATATAGAAAGTAATAATTTTACAAATGCAAAAAGTTACATACTTAAAGATGGATGAATCAGCGGAGTTGGAGGAAATAAATATGAGACACGTTTTAATTACCGCAGGAACCAAAGGGTTAGGGTTACAGATGACGGCATATTTTTTGAAAAATGGTTATAGTGTAACGGCGACATATAATAATGATCGTGAGCGTGCAATGGAAGTGAAAGAGCAATTTTCTAATTATAAAGATCACTTGTATATTGCCCAATTAAATACAATGAATGTAGAAGAAATAAATCAATTAGTAGATCATGTGTATGAACGATTTGGCCGGATCGATTGTTTGATCAACAATGCGGGACCTTTTATATTTGAACGTATAAAATTAGTCAATTATGAAGAAAGCCAGTGGGATGAAATGGTTCGTGGAAATTTAGATGCAGCCTTTCACTTCGCGAGAAAAGTTATACCAATTATGCAAAAACAACAATTTGGTAGGATGGTCTATATTGGCTTTCAAGGAGTTAATCATAGTTCAGGTTGGATTTATCGATCAGCTTTTGCTGCTGCCAAGGTTGGCGTCGCTTCGTTGATGAAAACCATTGCGATAGAAGAAGCGGAAAATAAAATTACAGCTAATATGGTCTCGCCAGGAAAGATCACTGGCGATATGAAGGAAAGTACTATTGAAGAAAGTCGGAAACAACAAGATAGCGAAACACCAGTTGGTAGGCCAGGCTCAGGAGAAGATATCGCAAGAACAGTGGGCTATTTATGTCATGACGATTCAGACATGATTACAGGCAGTGTGATTGAAGTGACTGGTGGTTTGGATGTTATCCATAGACATCTTTAATAATTAAGCAAACTTTTAAGTAATAAGTATTCCTTAATTTGGACTAGCATGATATATTTAAAGCGGTTACATATTTACTAGTATTTATTAATATGAAGGAGGTAGTTTCTCATGAAAATTGGGATTCCTAGAGAGATAAAAAACAATGAAAATCGAGTAGCCTTAACCCCAGCTGGAGTAGTGGCTTTTAAAGAATCTGGTCATGAGGTGTTTGTAGAAACCAATGCAGGAGATGGTTCTGGATTTACAGATGCGCAGTACAAAGAAGCTGGAGCAACTATTTTAGATTCTGCAAATGACATATGGAGTAAAGAAATGGTAATGAAGGTCAAAGAACCATTACCAGAGGAATATGGTTACTTTTATGAAGGATTAATTCTGTTTACTTATTTACATTTAGCTGCAGAGCCGGAGTTAACAAAAGCATTGATTGACAACAAAGTAGTTGCAATCGCTTATGAAACTGTAGAAGCTAATAACGGGTCTTTACCGTTGTTAACTCCAATGAGTGAAGTGGCTGGAAGAATGGCATCACAAATCGGGGCACAATTCTTAGAAAAATCTCGCGGCGGGAGTGGGATTTTACTAGGTGGTATTCCAGGAGTTCCACGCGGAAAAGTTACTGTAATTGGAGGCGGCGTAGTAGGTACGAATGCTGCTAAAATAGCAATTGGCCTTGGTGCTGATGTATCTATCATTGATTTAAGTCCGGATCGTTTAAGAGAATTGGATGATGTATTTGGAAAACAGATTAATACGGTAATGTCTAATCCATTAAACATCGAAGAAAAAGTTCGTGAATCTGATTTATTAATTGGTGCCGTGCTTATTCCTGGAGCAAAAGCACCTAAATTAGTTTCAGAAGAAATGATTAAACAAATGAAAACAGGTTCTGTTATTGTCGATGTGGCAATTGACCAAGGTGGGATTGTGGAGACGGTTGATCGTATTACTACCCATGATGCACCTACGTATGAAAAACATGGTGTTGTACATTATGCGGTTGCTAACATGCCTGGAGCAGTTCCTCGAACGTCAACGATTGGTCTGACAAACGTGACTGTGCCTTATGCATTACAGCTTGCTAACAAAGGGTACAAGTGTGCAATGAATGACAACGCTATCCTTCGTAAAGGCTTAAACACACTGGATGGTTATGTGACCTATAGAGCAGTTGCTGATGCACATAAATTAGAATATAAAGAAATAGATGATTTACTATAGAGCAATTTGAAAGATCAAAAAATCTCCGAGCCAAATCTACCTTATGTAAGGGGATCAAGCTCGGAGTTTTTTATATTATTTGTAGTTCTTTAGGATATTTTGTTAGCGGTATTGCCCCGTCTTCTGTCATTAATACGTCATCTTCAATCCTAACTCCACCAACTCCTGGCATATAAATTCCTGGTTCAATCGTAAATGTCATACCTGCTTTTAATTGATCTGTATTATTAGCAGCCATTGATGGGAACTCATGCACATTAATTCCTAAGCCGTGACCGATTCGATGAGTAAAATATTCTCCATATCCAGCGTCTGTAATGATATCTCTAGCTGTCCGGTCAATGTCGCCCAAAGGCATGCCGATTTCACATTGCTTTAGTGCGGTATTTTCCGCCTCTAAAACAGTTTCATATACTTCTTTTTGGTGAGTGGATACCTCTCCAACGGCTACAGTACGTGTGATATCCGAACAGTATCCTTTATGAACTACTCCTAAATCCATTAAAACAAAATCGCCGTGTTTAATTTCAGTTAAACTAGGATTCCCATGAGGAGAGGCTGTTTTTTCTCCAGTTAAAACCAAAGTAGAGAATGACATATTTCTGATCCCTTTTTGCTTTAAAGCATATTCAACTTCCGCAATGATCTCTAACTCTGTTTTTCCAGGGGAAATATGTTTTACAGCAGTTTCAATTCCAAAATCAGCAAAAGCAGCCGCTTCTTTTAATATTTCAATCTCTACTTTAGATTTAATGACTCTTAGTTGGTTTAAATGATTTTCTCCATTAACTAAATTTACATTCGGAAGAATTTCCTTTAATTTAGCTGATCTAGCTACATTTAAGGATGTTTCCTCTATGGCAATGGAAGTTGGTAAGAGATTCTTACCTGTTAACCATTGATTTAGTTTTTCAAAAGGATCTTCATCATCGAAGTATGCAATGATGTCCTGATCCCACCCAGCATTTTTGGCATCTTCTTTTTCTAGAGCAGGAACAATTAATGCAGCATTCCCATTTGTATCGACATAGAGAGCGATTAATCGTTCATGCGCTTCAGCGTACAGATTAGTAAAATAAAACACATTCTCCTTGGAATTAATAAAATACCCATTTAGTTCATTTTCGTGTAAGACTTCCATTAAGCGATTTAAACGATTATTCATTATGTTCCTCCTAAAATTTTTATCTTTATGTGTTATTTTAACGGAACGAGGGAAAGAAAGAAATGAAAGCATATTGAATAATTGAAATTCAAAAGAAAAAGTTCGTACAATTCCAAGGAGGTATATTCATGAAAGTAAGTTATCATGGACATTCAGTAGTCAAAGTTCAAAATGAAGGGAAAACGATTTTAATCGACCCATTTATCTCTGGTAATGAATTATGTGATTTGAAGGTGGAAGACCAAAAGCCAGATGTCATCCTTCTCACACATGGACACAATGACCATGTGGGTGACACCGTTCAAATCGCTAAAGCAAATGATGCCTTAGTAGTTGCTCCATTTGAATTAGCAAATTACATGGGATCAAAAGGGTTAAATGCTCATCCGATGCACATCGGCGGCAAGCACGAATTTGATTTCGGAACAGTGAAATTCACACAAGCATTCCATGGTTCCAGTTTTGAAGAAGAAGATGGAACAATTGTTTATACAGGTATGCCTGCAGGAATATTACTAACTATAGCAGGAAAAACGATTTATCACGTTGGCGATACCGGTCTATTTTCTGACTTGAAATTGATTGGTGATTTAAACGATATTGATTTAGCGTTCGTCCCAATTGGGGATAATTTTACGATGGGCCCTGAAGATGCTAAGTTGGCAGTCGATTGGATTCAGGCAAAACAAGTCGTTCCAGTCCATTATGATACCTTCCCAGTCATTAAACAGGATCCAGAAAAGTTCGTTAACAGCTTATCTTCTAGCGTAGGGAAAGTGATGAGTCCAGGTGACGAATTAAACTTATAATAATCATGTCACACAGAAAGCCGCCACTTTATGGCGGTTTTCTAATTTTCACGGTATAATGGAAATCGAATGGATGTGAGACGGGATATGGCTACAAAGCATGAACAAATTTTAAATTATATCGAAAACCTTCCTATTGGGACGAAGATTTCTGTGCGTGCGATTGCAAAAGAACTAATAGTAAGTGATGGGACTGCATATCGTGCTATTAAAGAAGCAGAGAATGCTGGTTTTGTTAGCACCATAGAACGTGTTGGTACAATCCGTATTGAGCAAAAGAAAAGAGATAATATTGAAAAATTAACCTTTGCAGAAATTGTGAATATTGTAGACGGGCAAGTATTGGGTGGAAGAGCAGGTTTACATAAAACCCTAAACAAGTTTGTAATAGGTGCGATGAAATTAGAAGCAATGATGCGATATACGGAAAAGAGCTCTTTACTAATCGTAGGTAATCGTGTGAAAGCCCAAGAGCAAGCATTAGAAGCTGGCGCAGCAATATTAATCACGGGAGGATTTGACACAACAGACCACGTGAAAGAATTAGCAAATAGCTATGAACTTCCGGTTATTTCTTGTTCCTATGATACATTTACTGTAGCTGCAATGATCAATCGTGCTATATATGATCAATTGATAAAGAAAGAGATCGTCAATGTGGATGACATCTATACACCGATCGAAGAGACGACAGTGTTAAAAGATAAAGATTTAGTGGAAAAATGGCATCAACTAAATCAGGAAACAAACCACAGTAGATATCCAGTAGTAAACATGCAAAATAAAATCATTGGTATTATTACATCAAAAGATATTATTGGTAAGAGTATGTCTACACGAATTGAAAAGGTGATGGCTTCCGACCCTATTGTAGTAAAACCAACTACTTCTCTTGCTAATGCTGCTCATACAATGGTTTGGCAAGGAATTGAATTTATGCCGGTCGTAGATGAACACTATACGATTAAAGGGGTCATTACTAGGCAGGATGTTATTAAAGGTCTACAAAGTAGTCAGAGGCAACCACAAATTGGGGAAACGTTAGATGATTTAATCCAAAAACAATTATTCTTTGATGAAAAGAAACAATCATTTACTACAGAAGTATCTCCACAAATGACCAATCAACTTGGGGCGTTGTCATACGGTGTATTTGCTTCCTTCGTTACAGAGGTTGTTAATCAGACGCTGCAAAAAGAAAATACAGGTGACATGGTAATCGAAAATATTTCGATTTTCTTCATGCGACCTGTACAGATTGGTAGTAAACTAAATATTATCCCTGAAGTATTAGAGATGGGAAGGAAATTCGCAAAGCTTGACGTACAAGTGTATTCAGATGAAGAACTTGTAGGAAAAGCAATGGTCATGACCCAATTTATAAATCGTTAATCGGATTGATCCGCCTTTAATATTTCATCTTTATAATGCTTAAAGACCTTATACCCATAAACCATTTGAGCAACCCCAAATGCTAAGAAAATGATGCAAATAAATAGCACGAGTTGGGTTTGATAGAAGAGATATTGATTAACTCCAAAAGTTCCTATAAAAATTCCTAATGCTATACGAGCTTTTCCGTTAGTATAATGCATATAAAGAGGATCACGATAATTGAAGATCCTTACTTTGAAATAAATATATAATATGAATGCTACTACTATAATTGATATTAATACTGGCACAGTGGCAACTCCTTTGACTATGGTAAGTTTTTCTTTACGTGTCTATTGTAAAGCGTTACAGTCAAAAATACTAGTGTACAATTTGTGAGAAAGGATTGTAATTATGAAAAAAGAAATTATCGAAGCTATTCAAGAATTTGAGACAATTATCCTTCACCGACATGTTCGACCAGACCCTGATGCTTATGGTTCGCAAGTAGGGTTGGCTGAAATACTTAAAGAGACATATCCTCAAAAACAGGTGTATTTAGCAGGACTAGAAGAAGAATCTTTGCATTATTTGGCTAGATTGGATGAAGTTCCAGATGAGGCTTATGAGAATGCATTAGTAATTGTTTGTGACACCGCTAATGAAGAACGTGTATGTGATCAACGTTATAAAGATGGCAAGAAGCTAATTAAAATTGATCACCACCCGAATCACGAATCATATGGGGATATAAATTGGGTAGATACGGAAGCGTCTTCTACCTCCGAGATGATTTTTGAGTTATATCAAGCTGGGAGAATTTCTGGGTTTAAATTAAATCAATCAGCGGCTCGCCTCTTATACGCAGGAATTGTTGGAGATACAGGTAGGTTTTTATTCCCAAGTACGACAGAGCGTACGTTTGAAGCGGCTCAAGAGTTAGTAAAATACGGCTTTGACCGGAAACAACTATATGAAAGCATGTATCAAGTACCTTTATCTGTCGCAAAATTTAAAGGGGAACTACTTCAGAGCATGGAACCAAGCGAGAGTGGTGCTGCTTCGTTTAAGTTAACGAAGGAAGTGTTAGAACGTTATCACGTTTCTCCCGAAGAAACACATAGCTTTGTTGGAATCGGAGGAGATATTCAAGGGGTTTTAGCTTGGGTATTCTTCGTTGAAGATGAGGAAGTGATCCGAGTAAGGCTACGTTCTAAAGGCCCTGTTATTAACGGTGTTGCAGCTCAGTTCAATGGTGGTGGACACCCAATGGCCTCTGGAGCAAAAGTTTCTTCGTGGGAAGAAGCGGATGAGTTAGTTCAAGTTTTAGAGGCAACATGCCAAGAATATAAACAAGAAAAAAGACTGGAACAAAAATAAGTGTCTATATTCATAATTAATCCGAACAATGAAATGTGGTGCGACTAACTCGCTCCTGAAATAGACTGCGCTTTCCGCGGGGAGCTGCTGAGCCTCCTCATGCTACGCATTCCGGGGTCTCACCTGAGCTCTATTTCCCGCAGGAGTCTCCGTCTATTTCATCCGCTTTTCATAAGCTTTGTTTGGATTTCCATATAAACACTTTATATTGTTCCAGCCTCTTTATATACTGCAAGTGGAATTTAAAAGTAGATCAATTTTTTTTAATTGTTGTTCGGAATGAACCAAGAACCGAGATCCGTGTGATCTTCAAAAATATCTAGATTTAAATGTTGAATTCTTCTTTTCACTAAACGGATGAGCTCTTCTGTTTCTGCATAAGCAGAATAACCATTCTTTAATCGATCTACTTTTTCATTTGCTAACTGTTGCTTATGGACGACAAACATACTCCTCACCTCTTACAATAATTTTATCTAGTATTAGTATATCCTATTCATACAAAAATATTGCTGAAACTTGTAACGTTCATAAAATGATCATTATTTTTTGAATAGAATGTTACAAAACTAGGTCGCAGAGGAGTCGACAGCAATATTAATAGAAAGTATAAGGGTAGGAGCTATGGTTATATGATCAATTGTTAATGTGTAGTTTAAATCTCGTACGGTGTATAATTTATTCTCTATTGCGCGAATTAAAATCAGACGTTGCTCTGATACAGAGGCAATGTTTTGTCCCATAATTGAATTTAATTCTTGATGAATAGACTCTTCTAAAGCCCGTGTAGTAAATCGGTCTAATCCTAAATCTTCTTCATTCAACCATTCCACTTCGATTGATTGGATCGTTAATTTTTCTTCGCTTTCTTTATTAAAATCATCTTGATCTCTTTTCAATAACTCATTTTCTTGTTCGACTTTATGAAGTTGCTCTCGTACTTCAAGGTTTGATTCAATCCATCTTTCTGTGTGTACACCGTACATATATAAAAAGATCATATACCCACACATGACACCAAATATAAAACCAATAAACACTCTTTGCCAGTTCTTTTTTTTATGAAGGGGAGGTAAGTGCATTAGGATAGCTCTCCTGTAATCCAACTAATAATCATTAAAGCTGACTTTACCCCACCCATAGCCATAATAATTAATAGTATTTGTTTCATTACATCAATGGTAGAAGACTCAAAAATACCTTTTTCGAAGGTGGATATAGCATCAAAGGTTCCGCCGATTGCTGCTACTATTGCCCATATTCTCAGTTTTTTAGCTGCGATTTCTAATTCTGTTATAGGTGGTTGGCCAGATATATAGGCACTTAAGCTTCCAAAGAAAGCCCCACCCATTAATACACCGAATGATATGAAAAAACATTTAATTAATGCAAAAATAAATCGCTCTTCCATATAATCTACCTCATTCGAGCTTGTCTTATTTAAAACTATGAAATTTCATAGAAAAATATGAGAAAGATTTTATGTTGTGGAGTAGTTCGATATAATGTAAAGAGGTCTCAAGAACAAAGGCGGTTGAAAATGAACTATACACCATTACAAATTCACAGTTGCTTTACGTTAATGGAGAGTACAGTAAAACTAGAACAACTAGTTAAGCGAGCAACAGAGTTAAATTTCTCCGCGTTGGCGTTAACGGATCACGAAGTATTGCATGCAGTATTTCCGTTTATCCGTTTATGTAAAAAAGCTAATATTAAGCCGATTATTGGTATGACTTGCGATGTATATGTCCCAAATGAACATCGTCCAGTTCGATTTATTTTACTGGCTAAAAATTTTAAGGGGTATCAATCGCTTGTCCACCTTTCAAATAAAAAACAAATCAACCAAGAGGACCTTATGTTTCAAGATATAATTGACTCTGGTGATCTTATAAAAATTATTTCTTTATATGAAACATTTGCTGAAGAACTAATATACTTAGAGCAAGAAGAAGGGGTTCACACGCTACTTCAAGAGTTATCAACTAATATTGATGAGTGGTATATAGATGTTAGACCTTCTGAGGTACAAGACCAAATTCAAGCCTGGCTAAATCGAAATGGTAAAACATATGCGGATCGGGCAGTGATCACAGATAATGTCCGTTATTTATACTCTAATGAAAGAATCGGATATGAAGCACTTCATGCAATGGATAAAAGTGAAATGTTTAATGAAGAGGCCCCCTTTGAATTACATGGAAACCCATTAAAAGGATATGAGGAACTCCCTGAGACAATTCGTTCTACTTGGCATGATGCTCTTTTGCAAACCAATCAACTTGCAGAACAATGTCAAGTAGAGATGGATGGTGATTGGTTTACAGTGCCAAGTTATCCGACGGAAGATAAAACCCCCGAAACGATGTTAAAAGAAATTTGTGAAAGTAAAGTTCCCATTTTATATGAGGAAGATTCTCATAAAGATGCCTATGAGCGATTATATAAAGAATTAGATATAATTATTAATTTGAATTTCGCAGATTACTTTTTAATTGTTTGGGATATTGTAAGGTTTGCTAAGAAAAGTAATATTCTAACCGGACCTGGTCGTGGTTCTGCTGCCGGTTCTATTGTTGCGTACTTATTAAACATTACAGAAGTGGACCCAATAAAACATGATCTATTGTTTGAGCGTTTTTTGAATCCAGAACGAGCGACGATGCCAGATATTGATATTGACTTCTCAGATTACCGGAGAGAAGAGGTACTGCACTATGTGAAACAGAAGTATGGCAATGATCGAGTTTCCCAAATTGTTACGTTCGGAACGTTTCAAGCGAAATCCATTATTCGAGAGTTGAGTAAAGTATTTAGGGTTGAACGAGAAACGGTGACCTATTTACTTAAACAATTACCAGCTAACATTTCTTCCTTGAAAGAATTCATTCAACAAGAGGAAGGTATAAAAACTTATATAAAACAGTCAGATAAACTGATAAAAATGTTCCAAGCTGCAATCATTATTGAAGGGTTACCACGGCATCATTCGATTCATGCTGCAGGTGTTATTATAAGTAACGAGTCTCTTTTGTCGAAAATTCCAATGATGCAGGGGCAATCGAATGAATTGCTAACCCAATTACCAATGGGAGATTTAGAAGCTTTAGGGTTATTGAAGATGGACTTCCTAGGGTTGCGCAATTTAACATTGTTAGAAAGAATGATTAGACAAATTAATGAAAAAGAAGGAAAAAAACTGTCGCTAAACACTATACCTGAACAAGATGAACGTACGTACCGGTTATTAAGAAGTGGACTTACGACTGGTGTGTTTCAATTGGAATCTGATGGGATGAAAAATGCCTTGAAACAAGTGAAACCAACCAGGCTCGAAGATATTGTAGCAGTTAATGCTTTGTACAGACCAGGACCCATGCAATTTATTGAGACTTTTGCAAAAAGAAAACATGGAATAGAAGAAGTGGAATATATAGACTCGAGTTTAAAGGATATTCTTGGAGATACGTATGGAGTTTTAGTTTATCAAGAACAAGTCATGCAAATTGCTAACCGAGTAGCAAACTTTAGTTTAGGTGAAGCTGATTTATTAAGAAGAGCAATAAGCAAGAAAGATCATCAAGCCATTCAAGATTTAAAGACGCGTTTTGTAGATCAGGCAGTAGAAAATAATTATGAATATGAAATTGCGGTAGAAGTTTTCTCCTGGATCGAAAAGTTTGGAGATTATGGGTTTAACAAAAGTCATGCAGTTGCTTATTCGGTTATTTCTTATCAAATTGCTTATTTCAAAGCGAATTATCCAGCCTACTTTTATGCGGAACTTTTATCCTCTGTGATGCATGATGCTGATAAGTTAGAGAAGTTTATTAAAGAAGCTAACCAAATGGGGGTAGAAGTTTTACCGCCTTCCATTAATAATAGTTATGGAAAATTCACTGTGCATACGTCGAAACAAGTACGATTTGGATTGCTAGCTATTAAAGGGTTTGGAAAACAAGCATACGATGAATTGATTCGCGCTAGACGTAGCAAACCTTTTAAACAATTATTTGATTTTTGTCAGCGCGTATCCTTACAAGTGGTGAATCAATCTACGCTTGAAACATTAATTATTGCTGGTGCTTTTGATGAAACGAATCATAATCGTGCCCAGTTATTAGCATCGCTTGTACAAGCTCTAGAACAAGGGGAATTATTCTCGGATATGGATGAGCAGTTGAACTGGGAAGACGAGTTGTTCAAAATGAATGTAAACTATTCAGCAGTTGAACCTTTTCCCCCACTTAAACAAATAAGTATGGAAAAAGAAGTTTTAGGATTCCGATTAAGCGTTCATCCACTTACTCATATTAGACGTTGGTTGAATCGAAATTTGTATATGCCATTGAATGAACTTGCTCAACAGCCAATCAAAAAAATGTACCACACAGCAACTTCTTTAGAACGAATAAAATCTATTCGCACTAAACGAGGTGAGCAAATGGCTTTCGCAACACTTGAGGATGAAACAGGAGAAATGGATTGTGTAATCTTTCCGAAAGTATACCGTGATGTTCATAGATGGTTAAAAGATGAACAATTAGTATACGTGAAAGGAAAGTTAGATCAACGAAATAGTAAAAAACAATTAATTATTGAACAACTGCAACCTTTAGATCTTGATGCCATCCCTTCCAATAGTAAACAGCGATTATATCTTCGTTTATCTTACGCGGAGGTGGGGAAGAGATTAGAAACGATTCAAAGTGTGTTAAAGCAAGCTCCAGGTGAAGTGCCAGTAATCGTCTATGAAGAAAGTAAGAAGAAAACCTACCGATTAACAGCTTCTTATGATGTGGAACCTAATAATAGTTTATTGGCCGACTTAAAAGAAATATTAGGAGAGTCTGACGTGGTATTAAAAACAGAAAGTTAGTATGATGAACTAATATTGCAGTTAACAATTATTACTTTACATGCAATATTAGTTTGTTATAATTAATTTCGTTAGTGGTCCGACCATTATTCGGACCGAAGAAATAAAAGGAGCGATCTATGTGGCTAATTTAAAAGCAGAAGCACTTCATATGCACAAAATCAATCAAGGGAAACTGGCAACATATTCAAAAGTTCCTATTACGAATGCAAGAGACTTAAGTTTAGCATATTCTCCAGGCGTAGCAGAGCCTTGTAAAGCAATATATGATAATAAAGATGCTGTGTTTGACTATACCATGAAAGGTAATATGGTAGGGGTTATTACAGACGGGTCAGCAGTGTTAGGTCTAGGAAATATCGGAGCAGAAGCTTCTCTTCCTGTAATGGAAGGGAAATCAGCATTGTTTAAAGGATTTGCTGGTGTTGATTCGTTTCCGATTGCTCTTAACACCCATGATGTTGATGAATTCGTTCAGGCTGTCAAGTTAATGGAACCAACTTTTGGAGGAATTAATCTTGAAGATATTGCAGCTCCGAACTGTTTTATTATTGAAGAACGATTAAAAAAAGAAATGAACATTCCAATTTTCCACGACGATCAGCATGGTACTGCCATAGTAACCGTTGCAGGTCTTATTAATGCGCTGAAACTATCAGGTAAAAGCTTCTCAGAAATTCGTGTAGTTACAAACGGAGCTGGGGCAGCTGGCATTGCTATCATTAAGCTGCTTTATAATTTTGGTGTAAGAGATATTATTATGTGTGATTCAAGAGGAGCAATTTATGAAGGTCGTTCTGATGGTATGAACGAGGTGAAAGATGAGATTGCCCGCATGACAAATAAAGACCGAAAAGCAGGAAGCCTCGAAGAAATAATGGAAGAGAGCGATGTCTTTATAGGTGTAAGTGTCGGAGGGTTACTTTCAAAAGAAATGGTTGAGAAAATGAATGACGATCCAATAATTTTTGCTATGGCTAACCCTGACCCTGAAATTATGCCTGAAGATGCAAAAGAAGCGGGAGCCAAAGTAATAGGTACAGGTCGATCAGACTTTCCAAACCAGGTAAATAATGTGCTCGCTTTTCCAGGGATTTTCCGTGGTGCTTTAGATGTAAGAGCTACTAGAATTAATGAAAAAATGAAAGTAGCAGCAGCTGAAGCAATTGCAGAATTAGTAGGAGATAAACTATCCCCTGATTATGTTATACCTGATCCATTTGATGAGCGAGTTGCTCCAACTGTTGCAGCAGCTGTAGCAAAAGCAGCAATGGAATCAGGCGTTGCGAGGGTTAATGTTGATCCAGAAGAAGTGAAGAAACGCACAGAAGAATTAGTCAATGCAAATAAGTAAAATAAACATTCGCTTGTAATGAGGTGCCAAAATGACGAATCAAGCAAAATTGAAAGTGTATCAAGAGGTTCTCACACAAATTAGGGAATTTATTGAGGTAAATGAACTACAAGATGGCGATCGTTTACCTTCAGAGAGAGAACTATCTGAACAGCTAAATGCGGCACGTTCTTCTGTGCGAGAAGCATTGCGAGCGATAGAATTATTGGGATTGATTGAAACGAAACATGGAGAAGGCACTTTTTTACGTACTTACCGGCCATACCACTCCGTAGAGTTGCTTTCTACTTTTGTATTAAGAGAAGTAAGAACGAAAGAAGAGTTACTTGATGTGAAATTTATGCTTGAGAAACAGTGCTTGGAACAAGTAAATATAGAAGAAGTAGCTGATGCATTCCAATGGCGTTCTGTTAAACCAGAAGAAAGACACACTGCATTTTTTCTGCCCATGTTTGAAGCGATTAACAATCAATTATTACTGAAAATATGGCATTTAGTCGAAGGGTTTTCTAACACTCAGCTTGTGGCCATTCAAGAGAAAACGTATTACGAGCAACTTTATTCTTATATTCATAATGACGAACGTGACCAAGCTATTAAATTACATGCATCAAGCTATTAACTTTATTTCTATTTATTTAGTTACGAAGAGAAGATTTGACAGACTTCTATCTCAAATTCCGATATATTGAGTGATGTAATGGTCAAAGGAGGAAGCAACATTGATAAAAAATATGTTTAATAGAAAACGAAAATACGCAACGATTACAAACCAAACAGAACTTGATGATATTCCTCAAGGGGTCATGGTTAAATGTCCATCATGCCGTAAAATTTATTATAGAAAAGAGATAGAAAAGAATTTTTTTACGTGTCCAGGTTGTTCTTATCACCATCAAATGAAAGCAAGTGAACGGATAGAGCTTGTTTTGGACCACGGGACTTTTATAGAGTGGGATCATGAACTAGTTTCTGAGAATCCACTTGATTTTCCTGAATACCTTGAAAAACTGAAAAAAGATCAAGAAAAGACTGGAATTAATGAAGCAATCGTTACAGGTAAAGGTGAAATTAATGGACAACCTACTGCAGTTGCAATTATGGATGCCCGTTTTCGGATGGGGAGTATGGGATCAGTAGTTGGGGAAAAGATTGCACTTGCGATTGAAAGAGCTGAAAAAGAAAATTTACCGTTTATAATTTTTACAGCTTCAGGTGGAGCACGTATGCAAGAAGGTGTGCTTAGTTTAATGCAAATGACTAAAACATCTGTAGCTTTAGAACGATTTAGCCGAAATGGTGGTCTGTTCATTTCCTACATGACTAATCCTACAACTGGAGGAGTCTCTGCAAGTTTTGCTTCATTAGGGGACTATAACTTTGCCGAACCAGCAGCGCTTATCGGTTTTGCTGGAAGAAGGATTATCGAACAAACCATTCGTGAAAAGCTTCCAGATGATTTTCAAACGGCAGAATTTTTATTTGACCATGGGCAATTAGACCGTGTCATACCTAGACCAGAAATGAAAAGTACGCTAACTACTTTATTAAAATTACATAGGGACAGGGGGGATAAATAATGAAGCATGTACTTCCTTTTGAAAAACCAGTCGTTGAATTACGAGATAAAATTGCAGAGTTAAAGAACTTTACTAGCGATAGTGATGTCGACCTATCAGAAGAAATTGCTACATTAGAAAGAAGACTTGCTCGTTTAGAGAAAGAAGTATATGGAAATATGCAGCCATGGGATCGTGTCCAAATGGCTCGCCACCCTGAGCGTCCCACTACATTGGATTATATCGAATACATCTTTCAGGATTTCTTAGAAATGCACGGAGATCGTTATTATGGGGATGATGAAGCAATTGTTGGAGGTATAGCTGAATTTAATGGCCGGCCAGTTACTGTGATTGGTCACCAAAGAGGAAAGGATACCAAAGAGAATATTAAACGTAACTTTGGTATGCCCCATCCAGAAGGGTATCGAAAAGCCCTTCGATTAATGCATCAAGCTGATAAGTTTAACCGCCCTGTGATCACCTTTATTGATACGAAAGGTGCATACCCAGGTAAAGCAGCTGAAGAACGTGGTCAAAGTGAAGCAATTGCCAAAAACTTACGAGAAATGGCAGGGCTTACCGTTCCAGTAATATGTATTGTGATTGGCGAAGGTGGAAGCGGTGGAGCATTAGGAATTAGTGTTGGTGACCGAATTTATATGCTTGAGAATTCTACTTATTCCGTAATCTCTCCTGAAGGGGCAGCTGCATTATTGTGGAAAGATTCAAATTTAGCTCAAAAAGCTGCTGAAACAATGAAGATTACCGCACCAGATCTATTAGAGTTAGAAGTTATCGATGATGTTATAGAAGAGGTTCAAGGTGGAGCACATAGAGACATAGTTATGCAAGCTAATAAAATTAAGCATGTGATCGACTCTGCTCTTGAGGATTTAAGGCAGTTATCGGACGAGCAATTGTTAGATGAACGCTGGAAGAAATATCAGCGTATCGGAGCTGTTTCCTCAACCATTGAATCATAACTTGTAAATTGGAGCGAAAAATATTTTGCTCCTTTTTTCTATGTTTTTACCAATTTACAAGTAGATTTGATCTTAAGCTAAATTACATTAGATTTTATCGCTTCATTGCTTTAGAATATGTTATACAAACGGTTGTAACTAAAATAGAGGTGAAAGATCATGAAATCAATTGGAGTTTTAACTAGTGGTGGCGATGCTCCCGGTATGAACGCTGCCATTCGTTCTGTCGTAAGAAGCTGTATTTATAATGGAGTGAAGGTCTACGGTATTTATTATGGTTATCAAGGGTTAATTGAAGGAAATATAGAAGAGATGAATATAGGTTCTGTTGGTGATATCATTCAAAAAGGTGGAACTGTACTATATTCTTCTCGATCAGATGAATTTAAGACTTTAGAAGGTCAAAAGAAAGCAATTAAGCAATTACAAAAGCATCATATTGATGGATTAGTTGTAATTGGTGGGGATGGTACATTCCGAGGAGCTCAAAAACTGACTGAACAAGGATACCCTTGTATCGGTGTTCCTGGAACCATTGATAATGATATCCCTGGTACTGATTTCACTATCGGATTTGATACGGCTTTAAATACAGTTATCCAAGCAGTGGATAAAATCAGAGATACAGCAACATCCCATGAACGCATTTATGCAATTGAAGTAATGGGAAGAGATGCCGGGGACCTTGCCTTATGGGCAGGACTTGCTGGTGGGGCGGAAAGTATTTTAATACCAGAAACGGATACAAGCTTTGAAGGCGTTATCGAAAAAATCCGTCGTGGACATGAACGCGGAAAAAGGCACAGTATTATCATGGTTGCAGAAGGAGTAGGAAGCGCCGTTGATTATGCAAATAAAATTCAAGAAGAGTTACAAGTATCTACTCGAGTAACAGTTTTAGGACACACGCAGCGCGGTGGGTCACCAACTGCAAACGACCGTGTGTTAGCTAGCAGATTAGGTGCTTTTGCTGTTAATACATTAATGGATGGACACAAAGGACGTATGGTTGGAATAGAAAATAATCATTTAGTTCATCATGACATTATTGATATACTTCAAAAAGAACACAAAATAGACCATTCATTATTAGAACTATCTAACCAATTATCCATTTAATATTGTATGTTTTACTAGGAGGAAACAAAAATGAAGAAGACAAAAATAGTTTGTACAATCGGACCAGCCTCAGAAGACTTAGATACATTAAAGAATTTAATGAATGCTGGAATGAATGTTGCAAGATTAAACTTTTCACATGGTGATTTTGATGAGCATCGTGCTCGTATTAAAAATATTCGTCAAGCAGCAGAAGAAACAAATAACACCATAGCAATCTTACTGGATACAAAAGGACCTGAAATTCGTACGGGCTTCTTTAAAGAAGATGAAGTTGAACTTGTAAAAGGCTCAACTGTTACTGTTTGCATGGATGAAGTAGAAGGTACGAAAGATAAATTTTCAGTAACTTATGATGGGCTTGTTCACGACGTGGAAGCTGGCGCGACAATTTTATTAGATGATGGACTCATAGGTTTGAAAGTAATCTCTGTTGATCAGGATGCTGGTGAAATAACAACAGAAGTCATGAACACAGGCTTTATTAAAGATCGTAAAGGCGTAAATGTTCCAAATGTAAGTGTCAATTTACCTGGTATCACTGACAAAGATGCTCGGGATATTGAATTTGGAATTGAAGAAGGAATTGACTTTATTGCTGCATCATTCGTTCGTAGACCCTCAGATGTCTTAGAGATCAGAGAATTACTAGAAAAAAAGCATGCGGATCATATTCAAATTATCCCAAAGATCGAAAACCGAGAAGGTGTGGATAATATTGAACAAATTATTCGAGTAAGTGATGGAATTATGGTAGCGCGTGGAGATTTAGGTGTGGAAATTCCAGCTGAAGAAGTGCCGTTGGTTCAAAAGAATTTAATCCAACAATGTAATATGGCAGGAAAGCCAGTTATCACTGCTACACAAATGTTAGATTCCATGCAACGAAATCCTCGTCCTACTCGAGCAGAAGCAAGTGATGTTGCGAATGCAATCTATGACGGAACGGATGCAATTATGCTTTCTGGGGAAACAGCAGCGGGAGATTATCCACTGGAATCCGTTGAAACCATGAACAATATTGCAGTCTATACGGAGAATTCGATTGACCAATATGATTCTGTAAATCAGTTAATTGCTTCTATGGACCGTACAATTACAGACGCCATTAGTCACTCTGCGGCTAGTTTAGCAAGCGATTTACAAGTAAAAGCAATTGTCACACCAACGGAGAGTGGAAATACAGCACGTACTGTTTCTAAGTATCGACCAAATGCTAGTATTGTTGCCATCACGTCGAAGCAACATGTTAGTCGTCAATTAAGTTTAGTGTGGGGCGTTCATGCATTATTAGGAAGGGCCGTAGAATCTACAGATGAAATGCTAGCATTAGCGGTTGAAAAAGGATTAGAAACCAAATTATTTAATCACGGTGATCGTATTGTTATTACTGCAGGGGTTCCTGTTGGCGAAAGTGGTACAACAAACTTAATCAAAGTTCACGTGGTAGGAAACGTAGTAGTTAAAGGACAGGGAATCGGAAAGTCAGGCACCACTGGACAAGCCGTCGTCGCTAATTCGGTTACTGATTTAGAGAAAGACTTTACTCCTGGTGACATTATCGTCACTCATGGAACCGACAGAGAAATGATGCCATTTGTAGAAAAAGCGAGTGGAATTGTTGCTGAAGAAGGTGGGTTAACTAGCCACGCGGCGGTAGTTGGATTGAATTTAAATATACCTGTAATTATCGGAGCAAAACATGCCATGGATCAAATATCTAACAAGCAAGAAATCACAGTTGATCCATCCAATGGTCATGTATATCAAGGGAAAACTATCGTATTGTAATTCATCTAGCTTTACCAGTCAGATTTTTTAAAGGTAAAATAACGTATATGCCTTTAAAGTTTGACTGAAAGGAGAATCGCATGTTTCGTATACTATTTGTATTAATTGTTGTAGTGTCTGCAATAGAAATTGCATTATTTGTTTGGTTAGGTAATGTGTTGAATATCTGGTTTGTATTAATCGGAATTATCCTAACAGGGATCTTTGGAGCTCTGTTAGCTAAACAACAAGGACTTTCGACTTTAAATCGAGCAAGGTTTGAAATGGCAGGTGGAAGAGTACCGAGAGAGGAAATCTTCGATGGCATCCTCATATTAGTAGGTGCTATTGTATTGTTTACACCAGGGTTTCTAACAGACTTATTCGGATTCTTATTATTACTACCGCCGACTAGACGACCAGTTAAAAAGTACGTCCAAGGAATAGTTCTTGCTATGGTTAAAAAGGGAACATTTACTGTTATTAGAAGAAAGCCCTAATGAATGATTAGGAGTAGTTTCATTACTACTTCTAATCATTATTTTATGATGTAGCTATAAAGTGCTTCCAACACTCTAGCATTACGTAAGGTGATTAGAAGCAGAATAATCATTGGACTTAATAAAACCCCAGATAGCCCATAGAGGTTAAGCATGATATATAAGATACATAATATGAGAAATGGATGCGTACCTAAAGTAGCACCTAAAATTTTAGGTTCAACTAAATGTCTTATAATCAAAATGACAGTGTAAATGGTGAGTAGTTGAATGCCAGTGATGAGGTCATTCGTCAATAGTGCATATAAAGACCAAGGAATAAAAATCGCTGCCACTCCAATTAACGGAATCATATCAAGTAACATAGCTAGAAAAGCTAACGCTAGTGCATATTCGAAAGAAAAGAGCGATAAGCCGATATAAACAACTATGCCTGTTAGGAATAATAAAATTATTTGGGCTAATATATAGCTTTTGGTTAAACGTTTTCCCTCTTTTTCAATGGACTCTATTTGAGCAATGAAGATCGGAGGTACGTGTTTTTTTAAAGTGTTAATCCAACTTGGACCGTCTTTACTAATGAAATACGTCCCGATTAATATAAACAGTATGATGTAACTACTTTGAAGAACGTCGAGCAGAATAATGGAAAGTCGTTGTAGGATGTCTATAACCCATGTATGAGAATTCTCTTGGATTTCTACTAAAAAATCTTGAGTGAGATCTTTAGATATAGTCTTATTCTCTATTCCTATTAGGGTTAGTATTTTTTCCAAGGAAGCTTGGGCTGCTTCAATGAATGAAAAAAGTTTTTCGTGGATATTAGTAAAAAACGTATGAAAAACTTCTTTTGAGTTGGAGCCGAAATATTGAATGAACTGAATTGCTTCATGCATGCTCAAGAGAACCAATCCAATAATGGACGCTACAAAGGTTAATAAGATTAAAAGAGTAGCTACTCCGCGACTTATAGGAAGATTTTTTTCGAGAGTACGAACTCCAGGAGCAATTAAGATCGCCAGGAGAAGACTTATGTAGATTGGTAATAATAATGGAAAAGTAAGATGAACAAAAACGATTACTAGAATTCCAACAATAAGGATAATAAATAATTTTTTAATAAGCTCCATTTCATTGCTCCTTCAAACCGTTTCCTAAAAGAGGTGAATATATGTTTTCAGCATCAACTATTTTTTTACTAATATTATTAGGTCTTGGATACATTGCCAAAAATCAAGCTATTCTAATTGCAGTCTATATCCTATTAGGAATTAAATTGTTCCGATTGGAAGATAGAGTGCTACCATTTGTGGAGTCAAAGGGAATTTTTATTGGAGTAGTAGTGATCACCGTAGCTGTACTTGTACCAATTGCTACTGGAGAAATTGGTTTTTCCGACTTGATGAATAGTTTGAAATCTTATTATGCTTGGATCGCAATTGGTGCAGGAGCTTTTGTAGCTTATATTGCAAAGGACGGATTAACCTTATTGGCTAATGACCCCCATTTAACTGCTGCATTAGTTTTGGGTACCATTTTAGGAGTTGTCCTATTCCAAGGAATAGCTGTTGGACCATTGATTGGTGCAGGTATTGCATATTTAATTATGCAGTCAGTCGACGCTGTTCTGAGGTTCATATCTTAAAACCATTTACGTTTAAGCTATATTTATACGGGAATATATAGTATTAGTTATGTGAAGTTATACGTATTTATGAATTTTATATGTATAAATAGTTTCACTTTCTATCGAAATTTGTTTATAATGGTTGGTGGGATAGATGTTATATTATTGTCGAAAGTGTACACATCGAACTATGAACCATTGATACTAAAAGGAGAGATTGTATGTCTAACGCTAAAGGCCTAGAAGGTATTGTAGCAACAGAATCAGCGATTAGTTCAATTATCGATGACAAGCTAACGTATGTTGGTTATGACATTGATGATTTAGCAGAAAACTCAAGTTTTGAAGAAGTTATTTATTTATTATGGAATCAAAAACTTCCAACAAAAAGTGAACTTGATTCATTAAAGAAAGAACTTGCTAATAATATGGCTGTTCCTCAAGAGATTATCGATCATTTGAAATCCTACGATTTAAAAACAGTGCATCCAATGGCAGCGCTTCGTACAGCAATTTCGATGCTTGGTCTTTATGATGAAGAGGCAGACGAAATGAATGAAGAAGCAAACCGTCGTAAAGCCCTTCGATTACAAGCAAAAATTTCAGCTATTGTTACAGCATTCGGACGTATCCGTAATGGAAAAGATGTTGTAGCACCGAAATCCGATTTAAGTTATGCAGCTAACTTCTTGTATATGCTTAATGGGAAAGAGCCAGAAGCAACAGAAGAAGAAGCATTTAATAAAGCATTAGTTCTTCACGCAGATCACGAATTAAACGCATCGACGTTTACTGCACGTGTTTGTGTAGCAACATTGTCAGATGTTTATTCTGGTGTAACAGCAGCTATCGGCGCATTAAAAGGACCATTACATGGTGGAGCAAACGAGCGCGTAATGGCTATGTTAGATGAAATTGGTGAAGAAGACCGTGCAATTGATTATATTAAGGACAAGTTTGCGAAAAAAGAAAAAATAATGGGTATGGGTCACCGTGTATATGAAAATGGAGATCCACGTGCGAAATATCTACGTGATATGTCTAAACAGCTTTCAGATATTACTGGAGAAGCTAAATGGTACAACATGTCTGTTAAAATTGAAGAGTTTATTAAAGAAGAAAAAGGTTTACCTGCAAACGTAGACTTTTATTCTGCTTCTGTTTATCACAGCTTAGGTATTGACCATGACCTATTCACACCAATCTTCGCTGTAAGCCGTGTATCTGGTTGGTTAGCTCATATTCTTGAACAATATGCAGATAACCGTTTAATTCGTCCACGTGCAGATTACGTTGGTCCAGATAAACAAGCTTATGTATCAATTGATAAGCGATAATTCATTAAAATAAGGCTTTATACAGATGCAAAAGCCGGGAAACCGGCTTTTGTGCTGTTCATTTACTTATAAGAAAGAGACGTAAAAGAATATGAGGTAAGTAAAATGAATTTACGTCATTCATTCTCAAAAAATAATAGATTATTCAGGAGGTTATTACATTGACACAAGCAGAAAAAATTACTGTTGAAAATGGCAAGATGAATGTACCAAACAAAGCAATTATTCCATTTATTGAAGGGGACGGAACTGGTCCAGATATTTGGAAAGCAGCATCTCGTGTATTAGAAGCGGCAGTAGAACAAGCTTATAATGGCGAAAAAGGCATCGAGTGGAAAGAAGTACTTGCAGGTCAGAAAGCAAAAGATCAAACTGGTGAATGGCTTCCAGCAGAGACATTAGATACTATTCGTGATTATAAAGTTGCGATTAAAGGTCCATTAACAACTCCAATTGGTGGAGGAATTCGTTCTTTAAACGTAGCTTTACGTCAAGAACTAGACCTATTCACTTGTTTACGTCCTGTACGTCACTTCTCAGGAGTACCATCACCCGTTAAGCGCCCACAAGATGTAGATATGCAAATCTTCCGTGAAAACACAGAGGACATCTATGCAGGTGTTGAATGGCAAGAAGGTACAGACGAAGTGAAAAAAGTAATTAACTTCTTACAAGATGAAATGGGAGTTAAAAATATTCGTTTCCCAGAAACTTCTGGTATCGGTGTAAAACCTGTATCAAAAGAAGGTACAGAACGTTTAGTGCGCTCTGCAATTGACTATGCGATTGATGAAGGCAAGAAGAGTGTTACTTTAGTTCATAAAGGAAACATCATGAAGTTTACAGAAGGTGCTTTCAAATCATGGGGTTACGACCTTGCAGAACGTGAATACGGCGATAAAGTGTTCACTTGGAAAGAGTATGATCAAATTGTAGAAGATAAAGGACGCGAAGAAGCGGATCGTGTACAAAAAGAAGCAGAAGACGCTGGAAGAATTATCATTAAAGATTCCATCGCAGATATCTTCTTACAACAAATCCTTACTCGTCCAAAAGAGTTTGATGTTGTTGCTACTATGAACTTGAATGGTGACTATGTTTCTGACGCTTTAGCTGCACAAGTAGGCGGAATCGGAATTGCTCCAGGAGCTAATATCAATCATGAGACTGGACATGCTATTTTCGAAGCTACGCATGGTACTGCACCGAAGTACGCTGGCCAAGATAAAGTGAACCCATCTTCTGTTATTTTATCTGGAACATTGATGTTAGATCACTTAGGTTGGAGAGAAGCTAGTGAGTTAATCCATCAATCTATGGATAAAACAATTGGTAACAAAGTAGTTACGTATGACTTTGCTCGTCTAATGGACGGCGCTACAGAAGTGAAATGTTCTGAATTTGCTGATGAGCTTATTAAGAACATGAAGTAATACGCTTACTCTAGGAGGATTAACAATGACGATTAAACGTAGAAAAGTTTCAGTTATTGGTGCCGGTTTTACTGGTGCAACTACTGCGTTAATGACGGCACAGAAAGAACTAGCTGATGTTGTTTTAGTCGATGTTCCTGATATGGAAGATCCAACAAAGGGAAAAGCCCTGGATATGTTAGAAGCGAGTCCGGTTCAAGGATTCGACTCTTCCATTGTTGGTACATCTGATTATAAAGACACAAGTGGTTCAGATGTGGTTGTGATTACTGCAGGAATTGCTCGTAAGCCTGGCATGAGCCGTGACGATTTAGTAGCAACTAATTCTAAAATCATGAAAAGTGTTACAAAAGAAATCGTTAAGCATTCTCCAGATTGTTATATTATCGTGTTAACAAACCCTGTTGACGCGATGACTTATTCTGTTTTTCAAGAGGCTGGACTACCTAAGAATCGAGTGATTGGGCAGTCTGGAGTGTTAGACACTGCCCGTTTTCGTACATTTGTAGCACAGGAATTAAATGTATCTGTTAAAGATATTACCGGATTTGTGCTAGGAGGACATGGAGACGACATGGTACCGATGTTACGGTACTCTTTCGCTGGTGGAATTCCATTAGAAAAATTGATTTCTAAAGAACGTTTAGATGCAATAGTGGATCGCACTCGAAAAGGTGGAGGAGAAATCGTAGGATTGTTAGGCAATGGGTCTGCATATTACGCTCCAGCTGCTTCCATTACTGAGATGGTGGAAGCAATTCTTAAAGATCAACGCAGGATTCTGCCTTCCATTGCTTATCTAGAAGGGGAATATGGCTACAATGACATGTACCTAGGAGTACCAACTATTCTGGGTGGTAATGGAATTGAAGAAATTCTTGAGTTAGATTTAACAGAAGAGGAAAAAGCAAAATTAGATCAGTCAGCTGAATCCGTAAGAGACGTTATTAAGATATTAGCAGAAAACGACTAATTATCAATAGAGAAAAAGTTCGAGACATTTGTCTCGAACTTTTTCTTTTATTACCCAAAAATTCTACAAACTATGTTAAGAGTATGTAAACCTTTGTCATAAATATCTGTTATAAAATCGGATATGTTATTATTTAACTACGTTTATATGTTAGGAAGTGAGTCGATGAACCGTCTACAAAACGAAAAGTCACCTTATTTACTACAACATAAAGAAAACCCAGTGGACTGGTTTCCATGGGGGCAGGAAGCTTTTGATCGCGCGAAAGCTGAAAATAAACCGATATTCCTTAGTATAGGATATTCTACTTGTCATTGGTGCCACGTCATGGCTCACGAATCATTTGAAGACCCAGAAGTGGCAGAATTAATTAATACAGACTATATTGCAATCAAAGTCGACCGAGAAGAACGGCCGGACATTGATTCGATTTATATGAAATTAGCACAACAAATGGCTGGTCATGGTGGTTGGCCATTAAGTATATTCATGACTCCTGAACAAATTCCATTTTATGCTGGTACTTATTTTCCACCTACTAGCAAACATGGCATGCCAGGAATCAAAGATGTTCTAATCCAATTAGCCGAAACCTACCAAACAAAACCTGGACAAGTTGAAGAAGTGACTAACAATATTAAAGATGCCCTTTCCAGAACAGTAATGCAAAAAGGCAACGAACAATTAAGTAATGAGCATGTTGAGCTTGCCTTTCAAAATTTAGTTAATGATTTTGATTCGACTTATGGAGGCTTTGGGGAGGCTCCAAAGTTCCCAACTCCTCACCATATTTATTTTTTATTAAAATACCATCACATGAAAGAAGACCAACTTGCACTTAACATTGCGGAAACAACCTTACAAAAAATGGGGAAAAGTGGCCTTTATGATCATATTGGTGGAGGTTTCACACGTTATGCGACCGACCAAGCCTTTGAAGTCCCACATTTTGAAAAGATGCTATACGATAATGGTTTGTTATTAGTAGCATATAGTGAAGCTTATCAAATCACTGGGAATGAATTTTACCTAAAAATATGTGAAGAAGTAATTGAATTCCTTACTTCAGAAATGCGTTCAGATAGTGGTACTTTTTATGCTGCCATTGATGCAGATTCAGAAGGTGTCGAAGGAAAGTACTATACTTGGAGTTATCATGAAATATTCGAGGTTCTTGAAGAGGATTTAGCACATTTATTTGTACATGCTTACCAAATAACGCCAGAAGGAAATTTTCAAGGTGAAAATATTCCGCAGACATCTCTTGCAGATTTTGCAACAATTCAAACGAAGTTCCAGTTAGAAGAAACGCAGCTAAATAAAAAGTTAAACGAAGCTAAAGCTATTCTTTATCAAACTCGCCAACAAAGAACATATCCCCATGTAGACGATAAAATACTAACAAGCTGGAATGCAATGGTGATCGTTGGACTGTCTAAAGCTTCACAGGCACTTTCCAATCCATCCTATTTTCGTTTGGCGATTCAAGCAATAGAAGATCTTGAAAACAAGTTAATAGTAAATAGTCGAGTGATGGCTCGGTATCGAGATGGTGATGTGAAGCATAAAGGGTTTCTAGATGATTATGCTTATCTCGCTTGGGCATATCTTGAATTATATGAAGCCTCTTACGATTTAACTTACTTAAATAAAGCAAAGCAAATGGTGAACGCTATGATTGATTTATTTTGGGATGAGGATCATGGAGGATTCTTCTTTTATGGAAATGATGCGGAAGCTTTAATAAAAAGAGATAAAGAGTTACATGATGGAGCTACTCCTTCTGGTAATAGTGTTGCATCTTATGTCTTAACTAAATTATATGCGTTTACGGCTGAGCCTGGTTATGGGAAATGTTTGGAGGAACTACATTCAACTTTTTATAAGTTGTTATCAAAATACCCGCATGGAAGCACGTTCTTTATGCAAAGTGTGTTATTAGAAACTCATGCCACAAAAGAAGTAGTGCTATTAGGTGATCAAAATCAATTGCCACTTCATGATCTTCAAAAAACGTTTTTGCCTAATGTTTCTATTTTGGTTGCAGAAAGCGCTGATGAATTAAAACAACTTGCACCTTTTACTAAAGAATTTAATCAAAAGAATTCCCAACCTACCATTTTTGTGTGTGAAAACTTTACATGCAATATGCCATCAACCGATGTTTATAATGAAGTTTCAAATATAATTTCTTAATATATTCAGTTCTTAGGGAGGCGACTAGAATAATGAGCAAACATATTTTAGTAGTAGATGATGAACAGTCGATTACGACGTTAATTGATTATAACTTAAAGCAACAGGACTATGAAACAACCGTGTTAAATGAAGGAACACATGTAGTAGACCATGTAGTACAACATTCTCCAGATTTAATTGTGTTGGATCTTATGTTACCAGGTAAAGACGGCATGGAGATTTGTAAAGAGCTCAGGGAACTTGGTATGGATCTACCTATTATTATGCTCACAGCAAAAGGGGAAGAGGCAGATAAAATTTCTGGTTTAGATACTGGGGCAGATGATTATATGACCAAGCCTTTTAGTACCAAAGAATTAATAGCTCGTGTCAATGCCTTATTAAGAAGAAGTACCCCAAATAGTCAAACGTCGTCTTTGTCAAAAATCTCGTTCAAAGATATCACCATTTCAGAGGAAACCTATGAAGTGTTCAAAGGTGATCACCCCATTTCTTTTACGAAAAAAGAATTTGAATTGTTACTATATTTAGCGAAAGAATCACCTAAACCAGTAAAAAGAGAAGTGCTTTTACAAGATATTTGGGACTTTGATTTTATTGGAGATACTAGAATTGTTGATGTGCATATCAGTCACCTCAGAGAAAAGCTGGAAGAGGAACCTAAGAACCCAGCGTTAATTAAAACCGTCCGTGGTGTCGGCTATAAAATTGAGGGATAAATGATGAAAAATATGTTGGATAAACGGGCAATCATATTTATTGTTTTCTTTAGTGTTTTATTCATTAGCTTATTAGGAGTACTGTTTTATCAAGTAGGTAAGCACTTTATTGTTCAATCAGAGGAATCACAGCTTCAAACTTATACTCAAGCGATTGAAGAAGAAATAGAGGATGCAGAGACAGGTGATGTAGTACCGGTTCTAGAGAACTTTGAAGAAAGGTACTCCCTGGATTTCTTTTATAGTGACCAGAGTGCAGAGGAATTTTATCATACATTGACTACAAGTAACGTCTTGCTATTACGGGAGATTCGATCGCAAGGTGAAGGTCAGGAATCTTCAAAGGTTATTGAAGATCGCATAGTCTATTTTACAGAATTAAATGGTAATACACTTGCCCTTCTATCTGCTGATACTTCTATTGCTACGTATAGAACTACAATGATTTGGATAGTTATATTCTTTAGTTTATTCTCGGCAATTTTAATCATAGGGTTTGGAAATCGTCTATATGAAAGTTATGTAGAACCTGTTCGGAAAGCAACGACGACAACGAAATCGTTAGCTGACGGAGATTTTAAAGCAAGGATCCACGATGTACCATATGGGTTTGCTTCTAATCTTAGTCAATCTATTAATCAATTAGCACGTCACTTAGAGAACTTAACCTCAAAGTATGAGAATCAAAATAATCGATTAAAGACTGTAATAAACAACATGGAAAGCGGAGCATTATTAATTAATGAACATGGGATGGTCCGTTTAACGAATGAGGCATTTATTCAACAATTTAAGATTGATGCTTCGGAGATATTCGGCGAGATTTATTATGAAATCGTTCCGCATGAACCGCTTAATCAGTTAATACAGTCAGCAATTTTTACCGAAAAGAAAAAGCAAGGGACATTTGAGATAGAAGGCGGAAAATACGTTAACATTTATGTAGCACCAATAAAAGATGAAGAAAAAGAATGGAAAGGCGTCATTGTCGTCTCTCATGAAGTGACTGAAATTAAGCGACTTGAAAATATTCGTAAAGACTTTGTTGCAAATGTTTCTCATGAGCTAAGAACTCCAATTACCTCCATTCAAGGATTCGCAGAAACATTACTGGATGGGAACACGGATGATCCAGAACTAGTAGAGCAATTTCTGCTTATAATTGAAAAAGAAAGCAAGCGACTCAATTTATTAATTCAAGATTTATTACAGCTATCTGTCATCGAAAAAGACGATTTTACTCTAGATTTATCTACTTTTTCGGCACAAGAATTGATGAATCACGTCGCACAAATAATGCATGAGCAAGTGCAAGAAAAAAGCATTGATTTAAAGATTACAGTAGAATCAGATTTATTTATACAAGCAGACTATTACAGGCTACAGCAATTAATTTTGAATTTATTCTCTAATGCGATCAAGTATTCCAATCCTCAAGGCTCCATTGATTGGGAAGTATATAAGGATGAACAGGAAGTAATAATTAAGGTGGTCGATACGGGGATAGGGATGAATTCAGAAGAACAAGAACGTATCTTTGAAAGATTTTACCGTGTGGACAAAGGAAGAAGTAGAGATTCAGGTGGTACTGGCCTTGGTCTATCGATTGTTAAACATATAGTAGAAGCCCACGAAGGGAATATTGAAATAGATAGTAAAGCAGACCATGGAACAACAATTTTGATACGGATTCCTCAAGAAACCGGTAATCTTTTGTTATAATTGATAGAAAGACTTTAGAAGAGGTGTTTAACTTGTCCGATGATTTAATATTAATTGATGGAAATAGTATATTATACCGTGCGTTCTTCGCGTTACCTCTGTTGAGTAATGAACAAGGTGTACACACTAATGCAGCATTTGGATTTACTAAAATGTTATTAAAGGTATTAGAAGAAAATGACCCAAGCCATGTATTAGTAGCATTTGATGCAGGTAAAACGACATTCCGTCATGATACGTATAAGGAATATAAAGGTGGTCGTCAAAAAACACCTCCCGAGCTTTCTGAACAATTCCCAGTTGTTAGAGAGTTATTAGATGCATTTGGAATAAAACATTATGAGCTTGATCGTTTTGAAGCGGATGATATTATTGGCACTTTGGCTAAACAGGCGGATCAAAGCAAAAATAATACGATGATTATTTCAGGTGATAAGGACTTGCTACAATTGGCTACTGACCATACAACTGTAGCTTTAACCAAAAAAGGTATTACTGAAATTGAAGCTTATACCCCTTCATTTTTAGAAGAAAAAATGGGTATCACACGAGATCAAGTCATTGATTTAAAAGCATTAATGGGGGATAAATCAGATAACATTCCAGGAGTTCCAGGAGTTGGAGAAAAAACGGCGGTTAAGCTATTGAAACAGTTTGGTACCATCGAGAACTTATATGAAAATCTTGATCAAGTGAGCGGGAAAAAGTTACACGAGAATTTAACCAACCATAAAGAAGACGCTTTTATGAGTAAAGATCTTGTAACCATTAACCAAGACTCACCTATTGAAATTACCGTTGAAGATACTATATTCTCCGGATATAAAACACAGGAAGTAATTAACTTTTTCAAAGCTTATGGATTTCAATCTTTAATGAACCAAGTCGAGGGAGAAGAGGACCCAGAAGCTGCTAAGAAAAAAGAAATATCTTATCAAGTATTAGATGAGTTTGATTCAACTCTTGGTAGCGAAAAAAGTACTGTTTTAATTGCAGAAATGTTAACTGATAACTATCATGAGGCAGAGTTAATAGGGTTCTCCTTTGTAAATGAAAAAGGGAATTTTTTCTTACCAACAGAAATTGCTATCCAATCGAAAGAATTCAATTCATGGCTTAAAGACTCGGCGCAACCTAAGATTGTCGATAATCATAAAAGTATAAAAGTAGCTTTAAAATGGAGAGGGCTTGAAATTAGTGGTGTGATATTTGATTTACAATTAGCCTCTTATATTGTCAATCCATCTTCAAGTTATCACGACTTACCTTCGATTGCACATAGTCACGGACTTTTAGACGTTTCGTATGATGAAGAAATATATGGTAAAGGAGCGAAACAAAAGCTTCCTGAAGAGGGCGTCTACCATGAGCACGTAGTTAGAAAAGCAATTGTGGGTAAAGACCTTCATCAGGTCTTGGCAGAAGCACTAGGAAAGAATGAGCAAGAGAATTTATATTATGAACTGGAGATGCCACTTTCTGATATATTAGCTGACATGGAATATATCGGTGTGGCAGTAGATGTTGAACGTCTACAAGCGATGCAAGCTGATTTGAAGCAACGATTAGAAACGATAGAGAAAGAAATCCATGATCTAGCTGGTAGCACGTTTAATATAAATTCTCCTAAACAATTAGGGAAAGTTCTTTTTGAAGAGTTAAATTTACCCGTGATCAAGAAAACGAAGACGGGCTATTCCACTTCTGCAGACGTATTAGAGAAATTGGAGCACGAACATGAAGTGGTCGCAAAAATCTTATTATATAGACAACTTGGAAAGCTTCAATCTACGTATTTAGATGGTTTACTTAAAGTGGTACACGAAGATACATCGAAAATCCACACTCGTTTTAATCAAGTTCTTACCCAAACGGGACGGTTAAGTTCGATTGATCCAAATCTACAAAACATTCCAATTCGATTGGAAGAAGGTCGTAAAATTAGACAAGCATTTATTCCTTCTGAACAAGGTTGGGTTATTTTTGCCGCTGACTATTCTCAGATTGAATTACGAGTACTAGCTCATATTGCAAAGGATGAAAAACTGATTGAGGCTTTTAGAAACGAAAAGGACATTCACACACAAACAGCCATGGATGTGTTTAACGTAAAACCAGAGGAAGTTGATAGCTTAATGCGTCGTCAGGCAAAAGCAGTAAACTTCGGAATCGTTTATGGAATAAGTGATTATGGTTTAAGCCAGAGTCTTGGAATTACAAGAAAAGAAGCGAATATATTTATTGAAAAGTATTTAGAAAGTTACCCTGGTGTAAAAGAATATATGGATGAGATCGTGAAACAAGCTAAAAGAGATGGTTTTGTTGAAACGATTATGAAACGCCGACGTTATCTAGAGGATATTAACAGTCGTAATTTTAATAGAAGAAGCTTTGCAGAACGTACTGCAATGAATTCACCAATTCAAGGTAGTGCAGCCGACGTAATTAAGCAGGCAATGATTGATGTAAAACAGGCACTCAGTGAAACGAATGTGGAAGCGAATCTGCTTTTACAAGTACATGACGAATTGATATTCGAAGTTAAAAGAGATGACGTGGAGAAGTTAGAAAAGCTTATCGTTAAAGCCATGGAACAAACAGTAGAATTAGCTGTCCCATTATTAGTCGATGCTTCGTATGGAGACACATGGTATGACGCGAAGTAAGAGGAGAATTCATCAATGCCAGAATTGCCAGAAGTTGAAACAGTTAGAAGAACTTTAGAACCAATAATTACTCAAACAAAGATTGAAGAAGTCGAAATAATTTATCCTGGAATCATTAAAGAACCTGATGATCAATTTATGTTTAAACAATTATTAGAAGGTCAATCCTTTCAATCGATTAAGAGGTTAGGTAAATTTTTGTTATTTCATCTAGATGATCATGTTATGGTTTCCCATTTACGCATGGAAGGTAAATATGGTGTATTCACTGCTTTAGAACCTAAAGATTTGCATACACATATTATTTTTCATTTGAGTAATGGAAAAGAACTAAGATATAGAGATGTACGAAAATTCGGTACGATGCATTTAAAACCTAAAGGGGAAGAGTTAAACACAAAGCCGATAAATAAACTGGGTCTGGAGCCATTTAGTGAAGAATTCTCCGCTGTTTATTTAGGGAAGGCACTTCAAAAAACGCAAAGAAAAATCAAGCCTGCCTTATTAGATCAATCGATCGTTACTGGTTTGGGTAATATTTATGTAGATGAAGCATTATTTTGGAGTAATATTCATCCAGAACGGCTAGCTAATAGTTTAAGAGAACAAGAAGTAGAAAGCTTACAGGCAAACATTGTTCGTGTCTTGTCGGATGCAGTGGAGAAGGGTGGTACATCTATCCGTTCATACTTAAATTCCTTAGGAGAAATAGGAATGTTTCAGTTACAGTTAGCAGTCTATGATCAAACAGAAAAACCGTGCAAAGTATGTTCAACGCTGATTGAGAAAATAAAAGTAGGCGGAAGAGGTACTCATTTTTGCCCGAATTGTCAACTGCTTGAATAAACACAAAGGAGTGAAACCTTTCATAAGATAAATGGCAACGTCTTATGAAGGGGGCTGACCTCTTGTTCGATTTATTGTTTGTGATCTTAATTATTAGTATAGCTGTTAGTTTTGACAGCTTTTTCTTCGGACTGACGTATCGATTGCGTTCGATAAAATTAAGTAAACCAACCTACCTAGTGATTGGATTGTTTACGTCATGTAGCTTTCTATTAGGAGGTGTATTAGGTAGTGCAGCTAAGTATGTGCTTCCATTTCTATCTAATATACTTGGTGGGCTAATATTAATTGCGATCGGAATGTGGGCTCTATATCAATGGATACAAGAACAACGTGTAAAAGTACGGCATTATAAGAATGTCGAAGAAAACTTGCTAAGTATACGTAAAATCTGGGAAATCTTAAAAAAACCCCAAGTGGCAGACCATGATTACTCCGGGTCTATTAAAGGTATGGAAGCAATTGTTGTTGCCATTGCCCTTTCCATTGATTCGTTTGCGACCGGGATTGGAGCAGCATTTTTGCCTGTTCCAGTCATTATTTGTGCAATGGTAATAGGTATGACCTCCCTTGTATGCCTTCATTTAGGGTGGTTAGCAGGAGGAGTAGTAAATAAGTGCAATTGGCTTCAACCATTTGCATGTCTTCCGGGTATCATCTTAATTAGTTTAGGAATTTGGAATTTTATAAGGTAGGGGATCAAAGTGACTTTAGTAGTAGGGTTAACAGGAAGTATAGCAACAGGAAAGTCGACTATATCAGCAATGTTCAAAGAATGGGGATTCCCAGTGGTTGATGCTGATCTTATTGCAAGAGAAGTAGTGAAACCTGGTGAGAAGGCTTATCGTGCTATTGTAGATCACTTTGGAGAAGAAGTTTTAGAAGCGGACCTAACGATTAATCGCAAAGCTCTCGGTAAGAAAGTGTTTGAGAATGAAGAAGAGCGAAAAGCATTAAATGAAATCATACATCCGGAGATCCGAAGAAAAATGCTTACGGAACGAGATCAATATAAAAAGCAAAATGAAGCATTAGTCGTTATGGATATACCATTATTATTTGAAAGTGAACTCTTTGATTACGTCGATCGAGTTTTGGTTGTGTATATTTCCCCAGAGCTACAAAAACAACGACTTATAGCTCGGGATGAAAGTACAGAAGCGGAGGCATTAGAAAGAATAAACGCTCAAATCCCCGTAACGGAAAAAAGAGATCGGGCAGATGCGATCATTGATAATGGGGGTACGGTTGAGGATAGTAAACAACAATTAAAGCAGTTGTTATCAGAGTGGAATATTTATGTGACATAATTATTTAGATAATGTTTTATTTCAAATATTATCTTTTTTATTAAATATTTATTTTATTTTTCCTTAACCCATACTAAATGCGGAATACAAGGAACTATACCTGCAAAAAAGAACATGAAATTTGAAAATTATATCCGCTAGAACATTTTAATGTGTTATACTATTTTTGAGATTTTCCTAGAAAAAGTATAACACTAAATGTTGTAGGGGGTTTTTTTGTGAGTGGTACACGTGTAGCAATAAATGGGTTTGGTCGAATCGGTAGAATGGTTTTTCGCCGAGCAATGAAAGATTCTCAATTAAAAGTAATCGCAATTAACGCGAGCTATCCGGTTGAAACGTTAGCTCATTTAATTAAATATGATTCTGTTCATGGTCAATATGATGGTGAAGTGAAAGTAGAAGAAGGGAAGCTCTTTGTAGATAATCGTCCAATAAATATCGTATCGAGTCGTAACCCTGGCGACTTACCTTGGGAAAAGTTAGAAATTGATATTGTGTTAGAAGCTACTGGTAAGTTCAATGATAATAAGAAAGCTTTTGCTCATATCTCTGCTGGTGCGAAAAAAGTTATTTTAACTGCTCCGGGTAAACCTGCTGATCATACGGTTGTCATGGGAGTGAATGAAGATACATATATGTCTGGTCAACACCATGTCATATCAAATGCATCATGTACTACAAATTGTTTAGCACCAGTCGCTAAAGTGCTAGATGACAGATTCGGAATTGAAAGTGGTTTGATGACCACTGTACATGCTTTTACAAATGATCAAAATAATTTAGATAATCCGCACAAAGATTTGCGTCGTGCAAGAGGTTGTACAACATCGATTATTCCGACCTCTACAGGAGCTGCGAAAGCAATTAATGAAGTCATGCCATCACTAGAAGGCAAGTTACATGGAATGGCTCTGCGTGTTCCAACACCAAACGTGTCTTTAGTTGATTTAGTTGTCGACCTTAGAAGGGATGTAACGAAGTCTGAAGTTAACGAGGCATTTTATAAATCCATGGAAACGGATTTGAAAGGTTATTTATCCATTAATGACGATCCGCTTGTTTCTATTGATTACACGACTTCTCCTTACTCATCTATCGTAGACGGTTTATCTACAATGGTGATGCACGGAAACAAGGTGAAAATATTAGCATGGTACGACAATGAATGGGGCTATTCTTGTCGCGTTGTAGATTTAGCGAAATATGTAGGCTCAAAATTATAATAATTTTATGAGGCTGGGACAAAAGTGTCTGCGGTCATGAATATTCCGAACAAAGCTTATGAAAAGCGGATGAAATAGACGGAGACTCCTGGTCGGCTAAATTCGGTCACGTCCTGTGACCAACGCCGACACTTGAGCGTCCAGCTCTTCGCGTGAAATAGAGTTTAGGTGAGCCTCCTCGAGCAAGCTGGAGTGAACCCCGTTTATTGGACACTTTATATTTAACTAACTTGGGCATGATTCAATCGATAATGGATTGGACTCATGCCTTTTAATTTGGATTTGATCCGGTCCTCATTATAGTACTTCATATAATCGATTAGCTCGTGTTTAAATTGGTCCGCACTATCAAAGTGGGTGATATAGAGAAACTCTGACTTCATGATCCCGAAAAAATTCTCTATCACGGCGTTATCGAAACAATTGCCTTTGCGTGACATGCTTTGCGTAATGTTATGATCAGCCAAGGTTTGACGATATTGCTTCATTTGATAATGCCAACCTTGGTCGGAATGGATAAGCAGTTGGTCGTTGTCATCTAGTCGTGTTAATGCCTCATCCATCATGGTTGATACTAAAGCATAGGTTGGCCTACTATGAATCGAATAGGCGATAAGTTCACCGTTAAACAAGTCCATAATAGCGGATAGGTAGAGTTTTTCACTGCCAATCTTGAACTCTGTGATATCCGTTGCCCATTTTTGGTTAGGACGTTCCGCTGTAAAGTCACGGTCTAAAAGGTTCGGTGCCGTCTCGCCTACGCCACCTTTATAGGAACGATACTTCTTGACGCGAACAACACATTGAAGACCTAACTCACGCATCAAGCGCAACACTTTTTTATGGTTCACGTGGTAGCCTTGATTAGCTAATTCATCTCTAATTCGACGGTACCCATAACGGCCTTTGTGCTGATGGTAGATATCCGAGATGCGTTTTTTTAAGGAGGCGTCTGGGTCTGGTTGACCCATTTGATCCATCCAATAATAATAGGTGCTCTTAGGGATACCAGCTAACAATAAAAGAGCTCTGACAGGATAGGTATGCCTTAGTTCATGGATTACTTGCGCTTTGTCTTTGGTTGTGATTGTTCCTTTTTGTGAACTAAGGCGTTCAACTTTTTTAAATAATCATTTTCCATCCGTAATTGTTTCACTTCTGCTTCTAAACTTTCTTTCGATCGCTTCGAGTCGTTATGGAAAGAGTTATTTTTGGTCATGATAGGTTGCCCCTTTCGACTAGTCGAATCAAAGGCATCTTCCCCATCTTCCTCCCATTTCTTTTTCCACTTTCGCACCATGGAGATATCAGGAATTTTAAAAAACGCTGCCGTATCACGGATGGATGCCCCATCATCTTCTATACGTTTAATTACCTCTATTTTAAAGTCCCCAGGATATTTTGTATAGGGCGGTGTAAAAGCATTTTCTCCATGATAATGAACCAACTTAATCCAGTGGCGTAAGGTCGATGCGTCCATACCAACGTCATCAGCTAACTCGCGATAACTGATTCGTTCATTTAAATAACGTTCCACAACGGAATATTTAAAGCGTTTATCATACATAAACTGCACCTCCAAAAATTGAGTGTGGTGTCCAATAATTGGGGTGCAGTTCACTTTGCTCGAGGAGGCTCACCAGCTCCGCGCGGAAAGCGCAGTCTATTTCAGGAGCGAGTTAGTCGCACCGCATTTAATAGTTCGAATTTTCATGCTGGCACTTTAAGTTGTCCCAGCTTTTTTTATTTGTAATTAAAAAAACAACTCGGTTCACTCTAACCATACTGTATATCCACTATCATAAATCACGATCACAGTAACATGAACAGGCATTTATTTGTTATACTAAAAACAATAAAACAATGAAATTTCGAGAAGTAATTGAGGTGTGCTAACGATGAAGTGCCCAAACTGTGATGATAAAGGAACAAGAGTATTAGATTCCCGTCCAATTGATGAAGGGAAATCTATCCGAAGAAGAAGAGAATGCGATCAATGTAATTATCGATTTACAACTTTCGAACGAGTGGAAGAAATTCCTTTAGTTGTAGTGAAAAAAGAAGGAACTCGAGAGCAATTCAATCGCGAGAAAATCAAGCGTGGATTAATTAAATCGTGTGAGAAACGGCCAGTTTCATTAGAGCAAATAGAACAGATTGCCTTTGAAGTAGAAAGAGACTTAAGAAATCAAGGGAATTCTGAAATTAAGAGCGATGACATCGGAGAATTAATTATGGATCGATTAGCGGAAGTAGATGAAGTAGCTTATGTTAGGTTTGCTTCTGTCTACCGTCAATTTAAAGATATTAATGTCTTCATGAGTGAATTGAATGATATGATGGAACGCACTAAAAAGGATTCTTAAGTAGTTAAGGGGTGACATGATGAAGGATCGGATGAAACAATTACTACCAAATGATCGAATGAAAATTATCAAAAATGAATCCTTCTATCAAAATGCAGATACTGTATTGACACTTTTATACCAGCCTTTATTAGGTATGGAAAGCGTGGCCTTGTATCAAGCATTATGGAAAGAGTCGAATTTTCGTTCCCCGCAATCATCTTTATCACATCATCAACTTATGAGCCTTTTAAATATATCTTTAGACACCTTTTATGATGCAAGGCAACGTCTAGAGGGGTTAAATCTAATGGAAACATATAAAGAGGATGGGGCTTATACTACTTTTTATTATGTGTTGAAACGACCTGAATCAGCAGAAGGTTTTTTCAATAATCCTACACTAGCTGTTTTATTAGAACACCATGTAGGTAAAGAGGTTTTTCAGCAATTAAAGAAACGAATTAGTAACCAAGCTGTCCTACCGTCTAATGTATCAAAAGTAACCAAACGCTTTGATGAAGTGTTTACGACTTTACCTGAAGAGCATTCTAAAACAATGAATGTGGAGAAGTCAGAGGAAAAGAAAGAAGCAATAGAAACAGAATTGCCTTTAGAGTGGATGTATAAAATGTTGACGCAACAAAATGTAGAACCTAAGCATATTTTGACGAATTCAAACTTAGCATTCGTTGAAAAAATGATGAAGATCTATGATGTTGATTACGTTAGTTTAGAAAAAGCTTTGATCTGGGCAGTTACAGAAGACGGGACATTTGACAGAGATGAGTTTATTGATATGTGTAAAGATGTTTATCATAAAAAACACGGTTCTGTGCCACCTAGACTTTATCGGAAAGAGGAACAAAACTCTACACCTGTAAAAGTACAGGAGGAGCCAGTTAGTACAGACAATGCTTCTGAAGAAGGTACTTCAGAAAAGGAAACAGAATTAATTAAACATTTCCATACAATCACACACAGAGAACTTTTAGAAGATCAGTCAAGTTCAGGAATAGCTTCATTTAAAGAATTAGAAATGATTACTTCGATTATGGAAACGCATGGACTAAAGCAGCCGGTAATGAACGTCTTAGTTGACTACGTTTTAAAAAAGAATCAAAATAAATTATCGAAGAACTATATTGATACAATAGCTTCTCATTGGAGTAGAGAAAATATTTCCACTGCAAAACAAGCGATGGATATTGCCAAACGGGAGCATCATATTTATCAAACGTGGCAAGAAAAGAAGAAACAAACACAGAAAAAGAAAACAGACTCTAAAGAAGTTTTACCTAAATGGTTTAAAGAGCAACAGGAAGAAAAACGTTCAGAAGATGAAAAAAAACATGGCCCTCCATCAACCGATCAAGCGGAAGAGAACCAAGAGGAGTTAGAAGCATTTTTTAAAAGTTTTTCTCAATCGAAAAAATGAAGGGTGAGTTAAATGGAACCGATACAGTCAGCCCTGAAACAATGGTTAAAAAATAAAGAAGGGTTTCAAGCTTCCATGGAAGAAATGCGAGCGAAAGTATTAGAATCAGATCGCATCCAACAATTACTTGAAAAACACCCGGAATTAACGGATGAAGATATTTCAAAGCAATTAATGAAATTGTATGAATATAAATCCGCATCTTTAGCTTGTGAAAAGTGTGGTTCCTTAGAGAATTGTATTAATGTGATCCCTGGTTATGCACCTCAGGCACGAGTAGAAGACAGAAAAATTAAATTGATGTATCACGAATGTCCTCGCAAAGAAAAACAGCTAAAAGAACTAGAACAACAAGCATTTGTGAAAAGTTTGCACATGCCTAGAGAAATTCATGAAGCAACTTTTTCTCAGTTGCACTTAAAAGCAAATGGCCGATCCAAAGCATTAACTCATATTAGTAAGTTTTATGAGGACAGTGAAAATGGAGTCGTACCTGAAAAAGGTGCTTACTTGCACGGAAGTTTTGGTGTTGGAAAAACATATCTCTTAGCCGCATTAGCGAATGAGCTGGCAAAAAAGAAAGTGGACACGTATTTTATTTATATGCCTGAGTTTGTTAGGGAAATGAAAGCATCAATCTCTGATTCCACTATAAATGAAAAGATTGACCGCTTTAAAAGGGCAACGGTTTTGATCTTAGATGATATTGGTGCAGAATTCTTATCTCCTTGGTTTCGAGATGAAGTGTTGGGTGCCATCTTACAATTTCGAATGATGGAACGTTTACCTGTTTTCTTCACTTCGAATTACAGCTTAGATGAACTCGAATCCCTATTAGCGAAATCAGGAAAAGGTGAGTTAGATCAGTTAAAAGCTGCTCGTATTATGGAGCGAATTGAACAAGTTAGTGTAGCAATTGGTGTAGATGGTGAAAACTTTCGAAATAAATCATAATTAATTAGAAAGCAGTCTTTGTTCATGAACTGCCACTTTTATTCATAGGCTTATAGTATTTAGATGAATGAGAGAGGGATGTTGGGTGGACAAGATTGTTTTTTTAGTAAAAGACCAACAACAAGCACGAGCACTTATACCATATATACATAAACATGAAGTAGTAAGGTCAGGATTATATTTATATGTAAATGCTGGGGAATCACTTCAATTGATTAATCAGATCTATCAGTATGTTATACAGCAATGGGTTCCAAATCAAGCTAGAAAAATATTTACTGACACTTATTATTATGACCAGGCAGAGATGGAAGATCTTTTGCCGTACGTGAAAGAAGTGATAAGTTCTGCAAAACAACTTCATAGTAGCATTACCGAAACTTTGTACGAACGAGTAGTGTATTATTCTAGAGTTCTTTCTTCAGATGGGATGCTTTCTTTAAGAAAATTGGAAGAAAGACTGTTTGACTACTGGGATGCGTGGCCTGAAATTATAGGGTTTGCTATTGAATCATACCAAGGGGAAGCAACCTTCCAAGCAACCATGGATGACGCTCGAAAATTTATTCAAGCACAGCCTTTTTATTATAAAGAGGTGCACGTATTTTTAGAAAATGATTATTCCATTTACAATGAAAATGGTCAAAAAATCACAGAAGAAGAACTCGACCGGCTTCCAGTACCTTTGACTAGTTATCCTACACAGTCAACTTTATTGCAAGATCTTATCAAATTAAAACCGGAGTCTGTGGTTATACATACCTCAGAAAGTTTTTCTCATGAATTGCATGCGATTTGGTCGATTTTTGAAGAAAGAACCAAGATTATTTATAAAACAAGTTAATCCTAAAAAATGCTTGCTTTTGTCACATGTACTAGTTATAATACGTAATTATAATAATAATTAAAGCAATGATGAGGATATGATTGTATTCATTCAAGCTTTTCAGAGAAGAAAGCCAAGGCTGTGAGCTTTCTAGTGAGATGATATAATTACCACCTTTAAGCTGTTATTGTGAACGACTTTCTATTAGCGATAACCGTTTGTCAGCGATAATGACTATGACTTACTGAGTGCTGCTACTATTAGCAGAATCAGGGTGGAACCACGGGTATATTAGCTACACTCGTCCCTATTTTCGAATGAGAATTTAGGGGCGGGTGTTTTTTATTTTGTAAACACCAAAACAATAAATCAAAGGAGTGAGTATGATGTCTGAAGTAATTCAAATTACATTTCCAGATGGTAATCACAAGGAGTTTGAAAAAGGAACAACGACAGAAGAGATTGCCGGGTCGATTAGTTCCGGACTGAAAAAACAAGCATTAGCCGGAAAGTTAAACGGGGAAATGATTGACTTAAGAGCTCCTATTGAAGCAGATGGAGAAATTCAAATCATTACGTATCGCGATGAAGAAGGAACAGATGTTTTAAGACACTCTTCTGCTCACTTAATGGCTCAAGCAATCAAACGTTTATACAACAACGTAAAACTTGGAGTAGGGCCAACCATTGAAGGTGGATTTTACTATGATATAGATATGGAAGAAACAATTACACCGGAAGACCTACCGAAAATTGAAAAAGAAATGAAAAGAATTGTAGATGAAGCATTAGAAGTAAAACGTGTGGAATTATCTAGAGAAGAGGCAAAGGATCGCTACCGTGAAATCGGTGATGATCTAAAGTTAGAGTTAATCGACGATATTCCAGAAGGAGAATCGATTTCCTTTTATGAGCAAGGTGAGTTTTTTGACCTTTGTCGAGGGGTTCATGTGCCTCATACTGGTAAGATTAAAGTCTTTAAGTTGTTAAATATCTCAGGGGCTTATTGGAGAGGCGATAGTGACAATAAAATGTTACAACGTGTCTACGGAACTGCTTTTGAGAAAAAAGATCAGCTAGATGAGCATTTACGCTTATTAGAAGAAGCAAAAGAACGTGATCATCGTAAACTTGGAAAAGAACTTGATATCTTTACCGTTTCACAAAAAGTTGGCCAAGGGTTACCGTTATGGCTACCTAAAGGGGCTACTATTCGTCGTACGATTGAACGTTATATCGTCGACATTGAAGAACGTTTAGGCTATGACCATGTTTACACTCCAGTACTCGGAAGTGTGGACCTTTATAAGACAAGTGGTCACTGGGATCATTATCAAGACGATATGTTTCCGGTTATGGAGATGGATAATGAGGACCTAGTACTTCGTCCGATGAACTGCCCGCACCATATGATGGTTTATAAAAACCAATTATATAGCTACCGTCATCTACCCGTTCGAATTGCTGAACTAGGAACAATGCATCGTCATGAAATGTCTGGAGCACTAGCTGGGCTACAGCGTGTACGAGGAATGACTTTAAATGATGCTCACATTTTTGCTCGTCCAGATCAATTAAAAGAGGAATTTATACGAGTGGTTGAGCTTATTCAAAACGTGTATAAGGATTTCGGTATTCATGATTATTACTTCCGTTTATCTTATCGTGACCCAGAAGATAATGAAAAATATGTGGATAACGATGAAATGTGGAATAAAGCAGAAGCATTATTAAAGGATACAATGGAAGAGTTGGATGTAGAATATGTGGAAGCAACAGGTGAAGCGGCATTTTATGGTCCAAAATTAGATGTACAGGTTAAAACAGCTTTAGGAAAAGACGAAACCATGTCAACTGTGCAACTAGACTTTCATTTACCTGAACGCTTTGATTTAACTTATATTGGTGAAGATGGCAAAGAACATCGTCCGGTAGTTATTCACCGTGGTGTTGTTGGAACGATGGAACGTTTTGTTGCATTTTTAATTGAAGAATATAAAGGTGCGTTCCCTACGTGGTTAGCTCCAGAACAAGTCAGGATTATACCAGTATCACTAGATGCTCACATGGATTATGCTAAAAAGGTAGAAGATGAATTAAGAAAAGCAGGAATTCGTGTAGATTTAGATTTACGAGATGAGAAATTGGGTTATAAGATTCGTGAATCACAAACACAAAAGATACCATACTCTATTGTTTTAGGTGATCACGAACAAGAAGAGCTAGCAGTGAACATTCGTAAATATGGGGATAAGGATAGTACTACTGAAAGTTTATCCAATTTTGTGAGTGGGCTCATTGACGAGATTAGTGCACGTAAGTTATGATAAGTAGCGGTTGTGCTTTTGCACAGCCGCTTTCTGATGTTGAAAGCTATACGGGGGTAACAATAGATTCATTGTTACCAGCTTTTTAAACATGTTGACAAAGCAATGATTTATAGGTATACTTCTTTAAGTAAACTTAATAAGGCAGAATTATGACAAGTAGAAGCACCCGCTTCTCACCTGATTGACGCAAAAAGCAGTTGACAGGTTCATATATTTTCTTTTATACGTCTAAATCGTATAATGTGTGGAAATGTAGTGTGGGTGCAGAATGTGTACCGACGCTTTTTTTATGCGAATAAATGAAAGCTTGTCGAGGACGCCTGAAATTTTTGAACAAACCATGGAGGTGGCTCACTATTAGCAGAGATATGAATGTTAATGAGGGTATTAGAGCAAAAGAATTGAGACTCATTGACGTCAATGGTGATCAATTAGGAGTTAAAACGCGCCAAGAAGCTTTGGATATCGCAGAGAATGCGAACTTAGACTTAGTCTTAGTGGCACCAAATGCGAAACCGCCTGTAGGAAAGATTATGGACTACGGGAAATACCGCTTCGAACAACAGAAGAAAGAAAAAGAAGCGCGTAAAAAGCAAAAAATCGTTAACGTAAAAGAAGTACGTTTAACTCCAGTAATTGAAGAACATGACTTTAATACGAAGTTACGTAATGCACACAAGTTCTTAAAAAATGGCGACAAGGTGAAAGTAAGTGTTCGTTTCCGCGGACGTGCAATCACGCATAAAGAATTAGGCCAAAAAGTACTTGAGCGCTTTGCAGATGGATGTACAGAGCATGCTACTATTGAAACAAAACCGAAGATGGAAGGGCGTAACATGTTCTTAATGCTCGCACCTAAAGTCGAAAAATAAGGTTTCAAACGACATTAAACAAGGAGGACTTCATTATGCCAAAAATGAAAACGCACAAAAGTTCACAAAAGCGTTTCAGCAAGACTGGATCTGGAAAATTCAAACGCTCTCATGCGTTCACAAGCCACTTATTCCGTAACAAAACGAAAAGCCAAAAGCGTCGTTTAGCGAAAAGTGGAATGGTTTCAAAAGCTGACGAAGGTCGTCTAAAGAAACTTTTACCTTACAAATAAAGAAGATAGATAAATTTTAAGATTGAAAAACAGGAGGGATTCCCATGCCACGTGTTAAAGGTGGAACAGTTACACGTCAACGTCGTCGTCGTACGTTGAAACTAGCAAAAGGGTATTATGGTTCGAAGAGAACTTTATTTAAAACAGCGAAACAACAAGTAATGAAATCAGGTCAGTATGCATACCGTGACCGTCGTCAAAAGAAACGTGACTTCCGTAAATTATGGATCGCACGTATCAATGCGGCTGCACGTATGAATGACATTTCATATAGCCGTCTAATGCACGGATTAAAACTTGCCGGAATTGATGTTAACCGTAAAATGCTAGCTGAACTGGCAGTTAACGATGAGCAAGGATTTGCTGAATTAGCAGGAAAAGCAAAATCAGCACTTAAATAATAACCTAAATGAACACCTTCTCTATTCGGGAAGGTGTTTTTTTGAATTTATCTTTGATTGGGAAATAGAGAATTGTGGATATAGTTGAACTTTTCTTCATAAATGTAAACAATTGTGGATATAAAGTTGAGTTTCTTTTAAGCCCCCTTAATACCTTGGACAAATTTTAGGGTTCAGAATACACTTAAAATAAGACGTATTCTCGTCCTAAAAGAAGGGTGGTGAGAAGATGGCTAAAAGGAAAATTGATGTTATTGAAAACGTGAAAAAGAAGTATGTTCGTATTGCCCTTGAAACCATGCAGTATTCTTCAACGGCTAAGTCTGCAGGAATCTGTGTGGACACACTTCGAAATTGGATTAAAGAATATGAAACGGAAGTTCGCGATGAAATGGAACGTGAAGGTGTGAAGTTATTAGACGGCGAATGGACTACTCAAGACTATAAAGAGCGTTTTGAAGAGGCGATGAGCCTTCTTGGAAAAAAAGAACTAGAACTAGCCATACTACGTGACGAATTAAAAAAAAAGAGTTAAATCCAAATGAAGACTATCGAGCCATGATCGTTGATGAATGGCGCACAGAAGGATTTGCGGTCAGTCGACTATTAAAAATACTAGAACTGCCTCGGTCAACCTACTACCGAAGCAAATCTGCTTCTGTTGAGAAAGAAACGCTGAAGAGAGGACGACCCGTTCCAGGATTCTCAAAAACATTCGATGGAACGATTGTACCAGATGCCTTCATTGAAGATTTGCTTATGGAATTCGCTGAGCATGATTGGTATGGCGCATTAGGATACCGCAAATGGGTTGCGCTTTTGCGAGACCGGCACAATATCCAGATTAATCATAAAAAAGGATTTCGAATCTGTGATGAACTGAATATCTTAAAACCAAAATATGAGCGCAAATCTAAACATCCTAGGAAATTAGCGATAAAGCATCAGATTAGTCAGTCCAATCAGCTATGGCAAATGGATATCAAATACGGCAAGATTGCACATTCACCACGCTTCGTATTTGTCTGTAGTGTTATCGATGTATTTGACCGATCTATTGTAGGTTCATACATGGGACCCAGTTGCCGGGCAAAGGATGTCACCCTGATGATGACTAAAGCATTGATTCGCAGAAAGATTCACTTTAAACCACCGAATGACAACCTTATTATCCGAACGGATAATGGGCCTCAGTTTGTGAGCGAACATTTTGGTGATTATTGTGTAAACCGAGACTTATATCATGAACGAATTCCACCACGTACGCCTGATATGAATGCTTATATTGAATCTTATTTTAGCCGTTTACAGGCTGAGTGTTTCGATCGACATCCATTCCATCTATACGACGAAGCCTATCACTATATAAATGAATTCACCGATTTCTATAATTACGATCGACCCCATGGCAGTCTAAAGAATTTATCTCCAGATGTTTTTTATGAGCGTTGGAGAGCGGGGCATATAACACAAGAACCCCTTTCGATTTGACACTAGAAAGGAACTTGATAAGGAGAGGGAGAGGTGATAGCCTAGAGAGCTGCCGAAATATTCAACTCGGTCTTTCGGAGCAAATCGCCTCTCCAGAGGCTCCTTGTCAAGTTCATTGGACTCTAAAAAGAAGCAAACTTAAGCAATTCTAAGTTTGGGTGGGAAAAACCAATA
>NZ_AUHI01000011.1 GCF_000423105.1 Halalkalibacillus halophilus DSM 18494
TGCGATTATCGATTGATGGTTTATCTGCTTTGGTTCAAGAGTATCTGCAGCTCGATCCCCTATCGTCAGATTTATTTTTGTTTTGTAACCATAGGCGAGACAAAGTGAAAATTCTTCACTGGGAACATAACGGTTTCTGGCTTTACTATCGTCGCCTGGAGAATGGGCGCTTTCAATGGCCGGAAGGACAAGATGGGGAAACAATGAAAATTGATATCCGTCAGCTTCGCTGGTTGTTGGAAGGGCTAACGCTTGAAGAAGGAAAAGTCCACCCCAAAATCGAAGCAAAAAAAGTCGTTTAAACGCCCATTTATTAACGGATTTATAGTATAATAAAGGTATGAAAACGAATCCGAAATCACACCAACAAACAGAAGATGTATCCGCACACGTTAAGCGACTTGAAGAAGAAAACGCTCAGCAGAAAGCTACCATCAAATGGTATGAAGAACAGTTTCGCTTGCTGCAAAAACAACGTTTTGCCCCTTCAAGCGAAAAGACGGCGGATAACCAAATGGAGCTACCACTTTTTAATGAGGCGGAAGTGACTGAAGCACCGGAAGTTGAGGAACCAACCGAAGAAGAGATTACGTACACGCGAAAAAAGCGTCAACGTACCAGCTCGGACGCGGTCGATCAACTTCCGGTTGAAGTCGTAACTTATGAGTTACCAGAAACAGACCAGTTCTGTGAATGTTGTGATGGGCCGGTTCATGAAATGACTACGGAAACACGTCGGGAAATTGAAATCGTTCCAGCATCTGCTTACATAAAAGAATACCGGCAAGCTGTCTATGCATGTCGTCAGTGTGAAAGCCATCATACGCACACACCTATTGTCAAAGCTCCTATGCCTGAACCTGTGTTATTCAAAAGTATGGCTTCGCCATCGGCGATTGCGCATATCATGACTCAAAAATACGTAGAAGGGTTACCCCTATACCGTCAGGAAAAGCAGTTAGCTCGTTTAGACCTTACCCTATCTCGCCAGACGATGGCGAACTGGATGGTTAAGGCGTCTGAGCAGTGGCTCGAACCTTTTTATGAAAGCATGAAGGCTTTCTTACTGACCCAGCCCACCATGCACGTGGATGAAACCACCGTCCAGGTTTTACAAGAGAAGGACCGGGCGGCCTCCAATCAATCCTATATGTGGCTATATCGTTCGGGCCGATATGAGGCCCCATGTATTCTGTTTGATTACCGAACCACCCGCGCTTCGAAAAACCCGAAATGGTTCTTGGACGGGTATGAAGGTACCTTACATGTAGACGGGTACAAAGGTTATGATGGACTTCCTCATGTCCAGCTTTCCGGCTGTTGGGCCCATGCTCGCCGGAAGTTCGATGAGGCCACCAAAGCAGGAAGCTATGGGAAAACCGATACACCGACGCTCTCCGAACAAGGGCTGGCCTATATCAATCAATTATATAAGCTTGAACAATCATATAAAGAAGCATCTCCTGAGGAGATGCTTAACCATCGGCAAGAACATAGTGTTCCAGTTGTCGATGCTTTTTACGCATGGGCAAAGAGTAGCGTGAAGACGGCTTCGCCTAAAAGCTTATTAGGGAAGGCACTTAGATACGCGATCTCCCAAGAAGAAAAATTACGTCGTCCATTTCAGGATGGTCGACTAGACATTGATAACAATCGAGCCGAACGCAGCATTAAACCTTTCGTCATCGGCCGAAAAAATTGGTTATTCTCCCAGACATCCAAAGGGGCTCGGGCGAGCGCCGTGATTTATAGTGTAATGGAAACCGCAAAGGAGAACCAGCTTAAACCTTTTGACTATTTAAAGTATTTATTTGAAACATTACCGAACCTTCATGAGGTCACGATAGAATCGCTAGAACCTCACTTACCTTGGTCGGAATCCCTTCCATCACATATAAAATTATAAACTACGTATAGCTTACCTTACATGCCGCACCCGAGTCAGGGTGTGGTTTATTTGACGCTTACGATATATACGCAAGAATTCTGGATATCCTCCTCACAATTCTGGATATACAAAAATTCTCGTGGATAAACGAGGAGATTTCTGAATATAAGGGGACTTTTCTGGATAACGAACTACTTTTCTTGCTTTTTGAGAATGGGTTTATTAGTAGTCGCATGACGAATATAAGTCTTCACAAGAATATGTCATACCGTTTCAAATTTATATCTAGATTTAAAGACTGATTCTTTATCCTCATGTTTAGTTTCCTACATAGTTGTCAATATCATGTACTTTTTAAAATCTATTTTCATCCTAGAGGAGTTCCGTTATAATCATGAAGGTAGCACGATACATAGGTGCTTCTATTAAATCATAAATATTGATATGGAGAATTTGTATATAAGGGGGGAAGCTCCAATGAATTTAACCAAACAAATAATTATTGCTCTAGTTTTAGGTATTGCTATTGGGTTAGGGATGAACATTTTCGTTCCGGGCTTATTTGATCCAGTTGATACTTATTTCTTCTCACCACTTGGGGAATTATTTCTTAGATTAATTCAGATGATGGTCGTCCCAATCGTGTTTGTTTCTATTGTAATAGGGACAGCAGGTTTGGGTGATCCGAAGAAATTAGGACGTATTGGTGGAAAGACAATTGGTTTCTTCTTAATATCTACATCGATTGCAATCACGATAGCAATGTCACTTGCTTTACTCATTCAACCAGGTGAGGCGGGGATGATGGATAGTAGTGTCGAAGGATACGAAGCTGAACAAGCACCGCCTATGATGGAAACGCTAATGAATATTATTCCGACTAATCCGATTGAGGCGATGGTCAACGGTGAGATGCTTCAAATTATCTTCTTCGCTATTTTAGTTGGTTTTGGGTTAGCTTTATTAAGTAAGAAAACAGATAAAATTAAGCAGTTGTTTGATCAAGCATTTGAGTTGGTAATGTTTTTAATTACCATCATCATGTACACTGCTCCATTCGGGGCTTTTGGGTTAATCGCATCTGCCGTTGGGGATGCTGGAGTGGAAGCTATTTCCTCGATGGCTGCCTACTTTTTTGTCGTCCTTGCTGCACTGCTCATACACGCTGTAGTAACGTATGGGTCGGTAGTGAAGTTCTTAGCGAAAAAGAGTCCAATCTGGTTCTTTAAAAACTTTACACCCGCGATGAGTGTTGCATTTGGTACTTCAAGTAGTGGAGCGACATTACCTGTTTCCATGACAACTGCTCAAAAACGCCTTGGGGTAAGAGAATCGATCAGTGGATTTGTTCAGCCAGTTGGTGCAACGATCAACATGGACGGTACAGCAATTATGCAGGGTGTTGCAACAGTTTTCATCGCCCAAGTATATGCCGAGACTTTGACTCTGACTGAATTGCTGACTGTAGTAGCAATAGCGGTATTAGCATCGATTGGGACGGCTGCTGTACCTGGTGTCGGGTTGATCATGCTTGCGATGGTGCTCGATCAAGTCGGATTGCCTGTAGAAGCAATTGGGATGATCCTTGCTGTTGATAGGCTACTCGATATGACTCGAACAGCCGTCAACGTAACAGGAGACGCAGCCTGTGCCTTATGGATTAATGAGACAGAAGCGGATGATGAGGAAGAAAAGGATACACGTCCTTCTTTGAGTGATTCGTAAGATTTAAACAATATCAATTAATGAAGCACAGACCATATATTGGACTGTGCTTCATTCTTTGAATTACTATTATTTCTCTTTCTTAAATAAGAATATCGTCGGAATAAGTATAATTGCTCCAACAATAGCTAACACATAGGTAGGAATGGTAAAGGTATAACCAAAGGATGGAGTGAAAAATAAAATTGCAACGAAGCTCATTAACATTACCATAGCCGCGACCCACAAGGAGAAAAACTCTTTCCATTTACCAAAGTTTTTAAACAATGACCATTTTATATACCAGATCACAAAGAAGAAAAAGCCTGCTGTAACTAACAAAAAAAGCACACTAATAGTAGTTGCATAGCCTATGGATACAGTCATATAAAAAGAATCAAAATTAAAAATCCAATGTAATAGTGGCTGAAGAATACCAGAAACGATTAGTGCATACCCAGCAAAATTTAATACACCTAACATCAATAATTGTAGTCTTTCTTTTGTAACCATCGGTGGTAGTTCTCCGATCAAATTATCTGCGAAACCTTTTGGATCATTTCCAAAAACATCGTCTGCTGTTTTTCCTTCCGCTTGGGCATCAAGTAAGTGATTAAGTAACTCATCTAATATTTCTTCCGTGTCACGTTCGGAGGTACTTTGTAAACGTATATAGACTAATAAATCTTCGTAGTACTTCTTATTATAGTCATTCAATTGTTCACGCTTTTGGTTATTTTGTTCAATTAATGCTTTTGTACTCAATTCGAATCCCCCCTGTTTAATAATTGATCAACAGATCCTTTTAACAAACTCCATTCGTGTTCAAACACTTTCAAAGCCTTTAAACCATCTTCTGTAATAAAGTAATATTTCCGATTAGGTCCAGATGGAGATTTTTGCGTTTCTCCATAAATATATTTCTCTTTTTGAAGCCTTAAGAGAATTGGGTAAATCGAGCCTTCACTAACATTTTCAATTCCTGCTTCTTGAAGTTTTATAGATAACTCGTATCCATATACAGCTTCTTCTTTAATAATAGAGAGGATACACCCTTCTAAAATTCCTTTAAATAATTGGCTTCGAATATTCAGATCAATCACCTACCTTGTTATACATAATAGTAAACCATAATTTCAACTATCTTGCAATACAAAGTAGTGATTTTTTATGAAGCTCAACTATTCCATTGCTTTTACACAATATTAACTTGCAAATAGTAATCCTTTTATGCTACATTATTGTTATGGATTTGTGCGTAGTAATTAGGAGGTCAAAGCCATGTACGGGATATTAGTTACACTATTATTTATTAATACACTTGCATTAATTGCTGTAGTATTACTTCAAGCAGGGAAAAGTGCTGGACTATCAGGAGCGATTTCTGGTGGAGCTGAACATATGTTTGGGAAGCAAAAAGCACGCGGGATGGATGGAATCCTTCACCGCATTACGATTGTTTTAGGTATTTTATTTATGGTAATTACGTTTTTACTTGGTTATATTGTTTAATTAAAAAGCAATCAACGATGAAACAGTAAGTGTAGCGCTTACTGTTTTTTTATATTTAAAAAATCTATCATGATTAAGAAAAACAGCTTTCGGGAAAAGTAAAGCATGCAAATGTTGTTAGGAGAGGAAGTAAAAAATGCAGATGAAACAACCTAAACCATTTACTTTTGAAGCAGGAAATCGCGCAGTGTTATTATTACATGGTTTTACCGGACATTCAGCTGATGTCAGAATGTTAGGCCGTTATTTGGAGAAACAAGGGTATACCTCACATGCCCCGATCTACCGCGGTCATGGAGTACCTCCGGAAGAGTTAATTAAAACGAATGCATCCCAGTGGTGGGAAGATGCACTAGAAGGTTACAACCATTTAAAAGAACTTGGATACGATGAAATTGCAGTCGCAGGACTATCTCTCGGCGGGGTCCTTAGCTTGCGTCTTGCTGTTAACAAACCGGTAAAGGCGGTTATTCCGATTTGTTCACCGATGTTCTTTGATAATGTAGACGAGTTGTCGAAAGGATTTCGTCAATTCGCAAAAGAATATAAACAATTAGAGCGCAAATCCGAAGATGATATCGAAAAAGAGCTTGAAGCATTAATGGATGAATCATCGGATACGTTTGATACATTAAGTGAACTTATTAAAGAGGTCCATGATCAAATCGATCATATATATGCACCAACTTATGTACTTCAAGCAGAAGAAGATCAAATGATCAACACAGAAAGTGCTACCTATATTTATGAAAATGTAGAAGCAGATGAAAAAGATATTACATGGTATGAAGGTGCACCTCATGTCATTACGTTAAGTGATTATAAAAGTCAGGTGCACGAAGATATTTATCAGTTTTTAGAAAAACTAGATTGGAAAGAATAAAATTATAGAGGTGAAATTATGGAAATAGAACAAATTAAAAAGAAATTAATGATGTTCTTTAATGAAAAAGCTACACGACCACAAAGTGTAGAAGATCTGCAGACAGAATTTGAATTAGAATCTGCAGATAAATTACAAATATTAATGCAGTCGTTAAATGCATTAGAACAAGAAGGGAAATTAGTTCGTACTCGAAATGATCGTTACGGCCTTCCTGAAAAAATGAATTTAATCCGTGGAAAGGTACAAATGCATGCTAAAGGTTTTGCATTTTTACTACCAGCGGATGAAGAAATGAAAGATATTTATATTCATCAATCAGACTTAATGTCTGCAATGAATGGAGATACGGTTCTTGTACGAGTGGAGTCTGATTCCATTGCAGGAAACCGTCCAGAGGGTGTTGTCGTACGAATTGTCGAACGAAATGACACACCGATTGTAGGAACGTATCAAGATAACGGTAGGTTCGGGTTTGTAATCGCAGATGATAAACGTATTCCGAACGATATTTTTATTAAAGAAGGAAATCAAAATGGCGCAGTAGACGGACACAAAGTTATTGTGAGAATAATTGAGTTTCCTGAAGGCCGAAAAAGTGCGGAAGGTGAAATAATTGATATTCTAGGACATGTGAATGACCCTGGCATTGATATTTTAGCAATCATCCACAAGCATGGTATTAAAGCTGACTTCGACCAAGAAACACTTGATCACGCAAACACGATCCCAGAAGAGATTTCTGAGGACGATATAAAAGGACGTCGCGATCTAAGAAACGAGCGGATTGTCACCATTGATGGTGCAGATGCAAAAGACTTAGATGACGCCGTGCGTGTGGAGCAATTAGACAACGGTAACTATCTACTAGGAGTTTATATTGCTGATGTAACCCATTATGTGAAAGAGGATTCTCCAATAGATAAGGAAGCTTATGAACGTGGGACAAGCACATACTTGACGGACCGTGTGATTCCAATGATTCCGCATCGTTTATCAAATGGAATATGCTCTTTGAATCCACAAGTTGATCGATTGACTTTAGGTTGTGAGATGGAAATAGATGGACAAGGTAAAGTTGTACATCATGAAATCTTTGAAGCGGTCATTAAGACCACTGAACGAATGACGTATACAGCCGTTAATGAAATTTTAGAGGGCAATAAAGAAACTATTCAACGATATGAAGGTTTAATCTCCATGTTTGAATTAATGGAAACATTGGCCCAAACATTACGTTCCAAACGAATGGGCAGAGGTGCAATTGATTTTGATTTCAAAGAAGCTGGAATTGAAGTTGATGAAGAAGGAAAACCTACGGATGTAGTGTTGCGAGAGCGTGGAGTTTCTGAAAAATTCATAGAAGAATTTATGTTAGTAGCAAACGAAACGATTTCTGAGCATTTCCACTGGATGGAAGTACCGTTTGTGCACCGTATTCACGAAGATCCTGATTCGGATAAATTACAACAATTCTTTGAGTTTGTAACGAATTTAGGTTATGCAGTAAAAGGAACGAAAGATGAAGTTCATCCGAAAGCTTTGCAAAAAGTGTTGAAAGAAGTAGAGGGAAGCAAAGAAGAGCTAGTTGTATCAAAACTAATGCTGCGTTCGATGCAGCAAGCGAAATACTCACCTGAAGGGGTGGGGCACTTCGGACTTGCGACACCTTTTTACACACATTTCACATCACCGATTCGCCGTTATCCAGACTTAATGGTACACCGCTTGATTCGTACGTACTTGATCAAAGGTGATATAAGCGACGAAACCCAGCGCAAATGGAGTGAAAAACTCCCAGACATTACGAGACACGCATCTGAAATGGAGCGTCGTTCCGTAGATGCTGAACGAGAGACAGATGATTTGAAGAAGACAGAATATATGGCCGATAAAATTGGGGAAGAATACGAAGGAATCATAAGTTCTGTGACAAACTTTGGATTGTTTGTTGAATTACCTAATACGGTAGAAGGTCTAGTTCATGTGAGCCATCTGACGGACGATTATTACCACTTTGACGACAGAGCACATGCGATGATTGGGGAAAGAACCGCTAACATCTTCCGTGTAGGAGATGAGATCAATATCCGTGTGATTAGTACGAATATTGAAGAACGTGTTATTGATTTTGAAGTAGTTGGAATGAAGCCACGTAAGAAGAAACGTAACTAAAATAAAAGAAGCTTTTCTCACATATAGTGTGAGGAAAGCTTCTTATTTTATTTCTTTGGAGGACCGGGTATGAACATGTTTGTTTTTTTAGCATATTCCCGGTATTCTTCATGCTCCATGAATTTCTTCTCTAGTGGAGGTACTCCAGAAATGTTGATTAAAATATAAGTGAGCGCGATTGGGCTAATTAATCCAATCCAACCCCATGGAACGGATAAGGCAACTATTGCCACTCCAAACCACATAGCAGATTCCCCGAAATAATTCGGGTGACGAGTATAACGCCACAGCCCGTGCTTGATGAAGCGGCCTTTGTTCTCTTCTTTTTTCTTAAACTGTGATAGTTGGTAATCCCCACCAGCTTCAAAGATAAAGCCAATAATCCAAAGAACCACTCCAATAGTAATTAGAATATAATTGGTTTCCTCTGAACTGTTAGCAATCCCGATAATTATTGGAATAGAGAAAAATAAGGAAAGTGCTCCTTGCAGCATATACACCCGGTAAAATGCTTTTAGATTCACATTTGTTTCCCAACGTTTTCGCATGTTTTGGTAACGATAGTCTTCGGGCTTTCCCACATTTCGTTTGAATAAATACCCTGATAAGCGTAGTCCCCATAAAATAACTAGTACTGCGATGGTAATCGATGTTATATTCATGTTTTGTGTGATGGCAAGAGTTGCAATCGTTGTAATAATAAACGTCATTCCCCATGCAATATCTACGATGGAGAAGTCATTTACTTTAACAGCAATTGCCCAGACGATCGCCATAAAAGCCACCATAATTCCTAATAAACTAAGAAATAATAACAATTTTTTCACTCCCTTTGTTTAACACTGTAACACAAAGGTTATACATAAGTAAGTCAAAAGAATTGAGGTGGGGAAATGAAAGTAGCGTGGTTGACAGATAGTGCAATATATATCCCTGAAGGTGAGCGAGTAGAAGATATTTATACATTACCTCTACAAATTAGCATTGATGGAGAAAATTTCAAAGAAGATATCGATATTGAAAAGGATGAGTTCTACGACAAAATTCGTCATTCAGAAGCGGCTGTTAAAACGTCTCAACCTGCAGTCGGTGATATTTTGAATACGTTTGAAGAAATACGTGTAGCAGGATATACAGATGTTGTTTGTGTACACATCTCTGCAGGGTTGAGTGGAACCTATGAAACAGTGGAACAAACAGCTAAGGATGTTGATGGTCTAACTGTTCATATGGTTGATTCGAAAATGATCTCTTATCCAATGTACAAAACTATTCAGCAAGGAAAAAGAATGATTGAAGAAGGATATAGAGTGCCTGATGTGCAAACAAGTTTAAGTAAGGCACATGAATCTTTTGAAGCAAAAGTATATGTAGCAAATATTAAATACGCGTATCTAGGAGGTAGGATTAATGCCTTTGCCTATAATTTAGGGAAAACATTAAAAATACACCCGATTTTGCAATTGCAGGATGGAAAGTTCGATCTGGATAAGAAGATTCGTACGGAAAAGAAATCGGTTGCCTATTTTATGGACCAAGTTGAGAAGGCAGCTAGTCAACAACATATTAAAGAGTTATCGATCTTACACTGTAATAATCATGAACTTGCGAATTCTATGTTAGAACAGTGTAAACAAATTTCAAACATAGACAAAATTCATGTCGGTGCGTTGGGCCCTATTATTGCAGCACACGGAGGGGAAGGAAGCTTTGCGATTACTTGGACTTCGGATGAGGATTATGCTTAATATTGCTTGAGTGAAAAATAGGTATTGTTTGAATATGTTCAAAAGGAAAGGTATATGCATAAAAGTTGGGAGTTATGCTCGAGAATTTTAAGTTAACGACGAAAATCAAGTAGATAACGTCGATAATTTATTAGATAACGACGAAAGTGATAACTTATGTGTAAATATGCTAAGTTATTCACGATTCTTGTATTCAAATAAATAATATAAAAACAGGTGTGTGAATATTACTTCACGCACCTGTTTTATAGTTATTATTTCCAATATCCATGTAATATCCAAGGATCTTGGAATGAAAACGAGCTTTTATCATCTAACTGATCATATAACTCATCAGTAAGGTCTAACCAGACATAAGTATCATCTCCGTGGATAGACTTATATTCGGTTAAAGCAGAGTCGATGGTGGAGTGTAATCCCTTTGCAGAGAAAAGGTCATCCCATAAGTAAATTATATGGAGGTAACGATATCGTTTCGTATCTATTTTCATGATGACAATACGATCCTTTTCTTGATTCTCAAAAAAACGCCACTCTGTTAAATTATCATTTGTAAATAGTGCTGGACTGACAGGAAACGGGTAATAGCATTGCAAAGGGAAAATCAAATCTTCTTCGTGTAAAATAGAATTAACCCATGCTTGCTTATCCTTAAGCTCCGTCAGTTCTTTCCACTTCGGTTCCTCCGTAGTTAAAAACTTTTCAGGCTCTACCAGAGTTGAAGCATGTAATTTCCTAAGCTTTGGTAGATGTAATTTTTCTAACACGCGTAAAGCAGAAAAATTGTGCAGTTGCGTATTTGCACCGATCCATTTAATCTCAGGCATTGCTTCTAGCTCCTGAACCACATGATTCATTACAGCAGTAGCATAGCCTTCTCCTACATAGCGCTGATCACTTCTTAGCCTTCCTAACATTCCATATTGGTGTTGAAAGATAGAATATCCAGCTACAGATACCATTTGATTATCTTTGAAATAACCATATAAAGCATGTTCTTCATTCGTTACTAAACGTTCGAAAATACGAACCACATAGTCATCTTCTTTTCCTGTTTGCATTGCTTGCATATAAGGTTCATCATCTAATGTTAGTTTTCTTATTTGGTCTGTTCCGATCATTGCTGTTCCTCCTGTTACTTCGTATTCCTAATTAATAAGGATGCCACATACCATCAAACGTTGTCTATAAAAATGCTGTCTAGCATGTGAGGATGTGTTGATAGTTTAACTATGGCGAAAAGTTTGGTAAAATAACCTTTGCAGTGAGGAGGAACAAACATGGCTAAAAAGGATAGTAATGCCATCGCAACAAATAGAAAAGCTAGTCATGACTTTTTTATAGAAGAGACTTTTGAAGCTGGATTAGTTTTAAAAGGAACGGAAATAAAATCGATTCGTGCAGGACGTGTAAACTTAAAGGATTCATTTGCCCGTATTAGCAAAGGGGAAGTGTATGTGCATAACTTGCATATTGCTGAATACGTGCAAGGAAATCAATTTAATCACGAACCGACAAGAGCACGTAAACTCTTACTTCATAAGAAAGAAATCAACCAATTGATTGGTGCGACTCAACAGAAAGGTTATTCTTTAATTCCGCTTAAAATGTACATCAAAAATGGGGTTGCCAAATTGTTGATTGGCTTAGGAAAAGGTAAGAAAAAGTATGATAAGCGAGAAGATCTAAAGCAAAAAGCGATAAAAAGAGAAGTAGAAAGAGCGATTAAAGACAGGGATTATTAAGGAAAGTTTCTCCATTGATTGCAGCCTGTCATCCATGGTATAATGGAGTTTGCAACAAAGAAAGTTTATATTTCGTAACGCGGGGACGTTACGGATTCGACAGGGATAGTTTGAGCTTAAGCTGCGAGTCGAGGTTACGACTCGATAAACGTTACTCAGTTATAATAACTGGCGAAGAAAACAATTACGCTGTAGCTGCGTAAAGCAGGCTACAGGATCCTTCCTGCCATCGCCCGTGTGAGTAGATGAAGGGTCTCAAAATGAAGCGGGCTACGCTAAAGGCCTCCACCTGAGGTCTTTAGAATAGACTAATCAGGTTAGCCATTCGGAAGCCAGTTGATAGGCCGAAGAATTGGCGAATCATAATATATCAACTACGCTCGTAGATGCTTAAGTGGCGATATCCTTGGACGCGGGTTCGATTAGTAAATAGTCGCCTTGCATGGCAACATGTAAGTGATAACTCGGCTTGATCGGTGAAACCTAAGTCACGAATGTGATAAGGCAATACCGAGCAGTATGTGAAGCAATTCAACAGCTGTGTATCGACTTATAGGCTACCTAATTAAAAGGTAGTACTAGGATGCAAAATACTACTTCATTTTAGAAGTAAATTTAAATTTTGCATAAGACGCCGAGAGACCTTTAAATAAGGTTTAAGATATAGTCAGTGCCGTGTGAAAGCACAGGAAGACCATGTCCCGCCGTCTCCATACAAAATCATTCCAAATTACTTTTGGAGTGAATTAAAGCATAAGTTTGCAGTTACTGCAGGCTTATGCTTTAACAATAATATCTTAATGAATTATTCTAATGAAAACAGAAAACTGTAAACACTTTTAAGTGTTTACAGTTTTTGTTATATCAAATTGATTTACATTTAATTAGTGACTAGTTGTTTGTATTTTAGATGAGACTTTGCTTCTAAAACTATGAAAACAATAAATGAAGTGTAATAAGGGGACGAGAAATATAACAGGCCTTAGTTTTATAAATTTAAAAATTCTTCTTCAAATAGCAACTTTCTCTTTAGATTTACATCACTATATTTTCCATTTCTTAGGGTGACCAAATTATACTTGTTTAAAATTAATTTTGCTCTAGCTTTCTTACTAGGGACCCGAAGATATTGAACAGTCGACTTTAGAACATAAAATACATCGTTTTTATTTTTAATTGTGATGAAAAAAGATGTTTTATGAATTGAGGGGTTATAGTTTTTCTTCTGATATATTTTTCCATTTGTCAATTCTTTAAGATATTCTAGAAGTTCTATATCAGTCGAGGCAATTGAAATAATAGGTTTTCTATGTTCATTTTTATGCCACTTTGTAAGTGTGATTGTACCTTCTCCATCAATGATTCCTGCAAGGTAGGCAGCTTCTAATTCTTTCATACGTTTCTCTCCCTAAGTTTCGAAAAGTTTATTACTAGTTAGATTTTATAACAAATAAAATTTCAGAACAAGCGTTCGTTATTTATTTGGTGTGAAGATTTAGTTTCTGAAATTGCAAATGTGCACAATCTTAGACATATCAAGGTTTCTGTGTTATATTACAACATGTATATTGGTTGTATGGGGAGGGCCTGCATGTTACTTGACTACAGGATGTATCAACATGATACAAGCAACGAATGGGTTGTATTTCTGCATGGAGCAGGGGGAAACCATACTGTATTTTATAAGCAAGCTAAAAAGTTCAAAAAGCATTTTAACTGTTTATTTATAAATTTCCCGGGTCACGGGAAGAGTGAATCACTGACTGGTAAGTATACGTTCAGTGCGGTAGCTGATAAGGTGACTGAGTTATTGGATCATTTAAAAATTCACAAGTTCCACATGATTGGAGTTTCTTTAGGTACGATTGTGATGAATGAATTGTGCCGCAAAGTACCTGGTCGAATCGCATCGATGACGATGGCTGGTGCGGTGATCAAGTGGAAGTTATGGACAGACCTTTTATTTAAGTTCGCATTTCTAATTCGTTATTCCGTGCCTTACATGGTGCTATATACGTTGTTTGCGAATATCTTAATGCCGAAAAGAAACCATAAACAATCACGTGATGTATTTGTGAAAGAAGCAAAAAAGATTGGTCAAAAGGAATTTCTACGTTGGGCTGAACTTTTAATTGGTTCTAAATCGATCCACGAAGATTTGATGAAAGAAGATAATGAAGTTCCTAAGCTTTATATGATGGGCGAAGAAGATCATGTATTTATGAAAGGTGCTCGTCACGCTGTTCATCATGACCCACATGCGAATCTATATATTGTCGAAGACTCAGGACACGTATGTAACATTGACCAAGCACATGAATTTAATGATAAAGTTATTTCGTTTGTGGATGATCACGCTTCAGAGTCACAAGGGATTTCAGAGAAAAAAGCTGTATCTAGTGCATAATTTATCTGGGGAGCTCTTCTTTTTTAAAAAGAAGAAGTTCCTTTTTATATGTTTGCATAAAAATGATATACTATGTAAGGACTTAATTTAGTAGATTTTAAGGACGCGTTCAATGCGTTGTAGGAGGATTTTAAATGTTACAGGTAACAAATGTAGGTTTGCGTTTTTCGGATCGTAAACTATTCGAAGATGTTTCGATTAAATTCAACAAAGGAAACTGTTATGGTTTAATCGGTGCAAATGGCGCTGGTAAATCAACATTTCTAAAAATATTATCAGGTGAAGTGGAGCCTCAAGAAGGGCAAGTTTCCCTTGGTAAAGGGGAGCGTATGGCGATCTTGAAACAGGACCATTATGCTTATGATAACGAAGTAGTACTTCATGTGGTTATGATGGGTCATGAACGCCTGTTTGAAGTCATGCAAGAAAAAGATGCGATTTATGCAAAAGGTGAATTCACAGAAGAAGACGGTATGAGAGCTGCTGAACTTGAAGGTGAATTTGCTGAAATGAATGGTTGGGAAGCAGAAGGCGATGCAGCTTCTTTATTGAGTGGTTTAGGTGTTGATTCTTCTCTTCATGAGAAGCAGTTAAAAGACCTTCCAGAAGCAATGAAGGTAAAAGTGTTATTGGCACAAGCATTATTTGGAACTCCGGATGTATTGCTTTTAGATGAGCCGACAAACGGGTTAGATATTCAAGCGATTCATTGGCTAGAAGAGTTCTTAATTAATTTTGAAAATACAGTAATTGTAGTATCTCACGACCGTAATTTCTTAAATAATGTATGTACCCATATTGCTGATTTAGATTTTGAGAAAATCACGTTATATGTAGGTAACTATGATTTCTGGTATGAATCAAGCCAGTTGGCACTAAAGATGTCTCAAGACCAGAACAAAAAGAAAGAAGAGAAGATTGAAGAATTGAAAGAGTTTATCGCTCGTTTCAGTGCAAACGCATCGAAATCAAAGCAGGCAACTTCTCGTAAAAAACTGTTAGACAAAATTACACTTGATGATATCAAACCTTCTTCAAGAAAATATCCTTATATTGCGTTCACCCCTGAACGTGAAGTAGGAAATGATCTTTTAGAAGTGAATAATCTTTCCAAAACAATTGATGGTAAGAAAGTGTTGAATAATGTTTCATTCCGAATGAACAAAGATGACAAAATTGCTTTATTTGGTGATGATGCTGCTAAAACTGCTCTACTTGAAATTGTTATGGGTGAAATGGAACCTGATGAAGGTAGCTTTAAATGGGGGATAACTACTTCTCAATCTTACTTCCCGAAAGATAACTCCGAATTCTTTGAAGGAAATGACCACACGTTAATCGAGTGGTTACGTCAATATTCTCCAGAAGATGAAAGTGAAACATTCCTTCGTGGATTCTTAGGAAGAATGTTATTTTCAGGTGACGAAGTATTCAAAAAAGCAAGCGTATTATCTGGGGGAGAGAAAGTCCGTTGTATGCTTTCCCGAATGATGTTAAGTGAAGCAAATGTCCTATTACTGGATAACCCTACAAACCACTTAGATCTCGAGTCGATACAAGCGTTGAATGAAGGGTTAGCACGATTTAAAGGATCGCTTATGTTTACTTCTCATGACCATCAATTCATTCAAACAATTGCTAATAGAATAATTGAAATTAAAGAAGAAGGTATTCTTGATAAAGAAATGACTTATGAAGAATATTTAGAAGAAGTCAAAAAAATCCGCTCACAGACGGTTTAATAGCTTATTTAAGAAGGTAAACTACCTGCATACACACGTGCGGGTAGTTTTTTTCTATTTCAGGACGAATTTCACTACCCCAAAAACCACCATTTCCGTTAGAATGTAGATATAGGAGCGTGTTCTAGTTGAAAAGAAATTTAAAACATATTGATTATCCCTTATTTATTATTATTGTATTATTAGCTGGATTCGGTCTGGTAATGGTATATAGTGCGAGCTTTGTTTATGCTGGAATGGATCCAAACATAAACAATCCACATTATTTCTTTAGAAGACAGTCCATGTGGTTGGGGTTGGGTTTTGTCGTTTTCTTCCTTTTCAGTATGTTTACATATAAAAGAATTGGAAATTTGATTCCGATTATCATTTTGGTTACAGTCGTAATGCTTGCTTTAGTCCTTCTTCCAGGAGTCGGTGTGACAAGAAATGAAGCGACTCGTTGGTTGAGCTTTGGACCTATTTTATTTCAGCCATCAGAGCTTGCTAAAGTGGCGATGATCCTGTACTTTGCTAAGGCTTATACAAATAAACAAGATAAAATCCAAAGCTTTAATAAAGGCGTTTTTCCTCCTTTGTTATTGCTAGGAGTTGTCTTCTTTCTAATTGTTTTACAACCTGACCTTGGTACTGCTACTTCTATTATTCTTGCTTGTGGAATTATTCTCTTATTTGCAGGGATAAAAGTGACTCATTTGGCAGGTCTTGCGGCAGTTGCATTTGGAGGAGTATACTTCTTAATTACATTTGCGGATTATCGTATGAACCGATTGACTTCCTTTTTAGATCCATTTGGTGATCCAACTGGTCAAGGGTATCAATTAGTACACTCTTTAATTGCATTAGCAAGTGGTGACATTACAGGCGTAGGTTTAGCGAATAGTGTCCAAAAATCTGGCTTCTTACCTGAAGCACATACAGACTTTATCATGGCAGTGATTGCAGAGGAGCTAGGTCTATTAGGAGCGGTTGGTGTCATTGTTATATATGCCGTATTTATGTTTAAAGGGATCCTAATTGCTAAAAGGGCCCCAGATTTCTTTGGCAGGTTACTTGCTTACGGGATTACTTTTCAGATTGTCACACAGGCAATTATCAACTTCGGAGCTGTGTCTGGTTTAATGCCAATCACAGGAATTACATTACCATTAATTAGCTATGGGGGTTCTTCCTTGTTAATTACATTTATGTTACTGGGGATCTTAATGAATATTGCTGTGAAAGGCAATATCGAAAGGCGAAATGAAGCTTAAGAAATAATACCTATGAATTGGTAAATTGACAGAAAATTTTGTCGACATTTCCAGTAAAACTGTTATAATATAACTAAATTATTTTTTAGTAGAAAAGTTTTAGTGGAAAGGAGTAATATATTGATGCCAGGAAATCAAGATATAGACGAACTAACGCGAATCAAACAATATCCACTTAAACTTGTAGTATTTTATCTGCTAATTGGTTTTGTGTGGATTGCTACATCAGATTATATACTCGAATTATTTATTTCAGACGCGCAGATGATCGCAAACCTCCAGTTAGTAAAAGGGTTGGTCTACGTTGTTTTAACAGGTGTTTTATTATATTTGTTTTTAAAGAAAGGAAACCGTTCTATCGTAGGGCTGTATGAACATGTATACGGACGCGAAAAAGATCTACAATTATCAGACGAAGTTTTTGAGAATATTACTCAAGGTTTAATGATTACTGATGAAAGAGGAAAGATCTTAAAAGCAAATGAGCATTTGATTGAATTGAGCGGACTACCTCATGACGAAATCATCGGTAAAAGGTATGAAAAGTTACCATATTTTCAAGCAGGTTTTGAATCGTATTTAAAGAACAGAAGAAAGTTAAGAAAAGAGGGGTATTGGGAAGGCGAAGTCAGTGCTATTCGTCCTGATGGAAGTGAAATCCCTATGACTTTATCTATTCATGAAGTTCGCGATCGACGCGGGAAACTAACGAATTATTTTGGGATTTTTGTAGATTTGGTCGAATCCAAACAAAAAGAACGCGTTTTATATGAAACAAAAAAATCAACTTCAGTCAATTATGGAAGCATCCCCTCTTGGAGTAGTCGTATGTGATGAAACAGGGACAATTCGTGTGTGGAATAAGCAAGCTGAGGAAATTTTAGGCGTTAAAAGTGATAACGCTGTTTCTTCTCAATTAGGGGAAATGGGGTCCAAGCTTTTTCAAGGCTCTAGTACATCCATTAATAAAGAGGACGGGAAAAGAGATTCTGCCTTTAGACAAAACTTAGAATTAGAAAATAATTTCGGAGAACAAAAGTATCTGCAACTGGCTTATTCTAATGTGTTAGATCAAGATGGTAATGTTTTTGCCAATCAGGTTGTATTTAATGATGTAACTAGTGAAAGAACGATTCGAAAGAAAGTAGATTATTTAGAGCACTTCGATGCCACAACTGGACTTTATAATTTTAATACTTTTTATCGTGAAGGCATTGAACAAATCGAACATTTTTCTCAAAAAGACCATGCCTTAATTTTGATAAATCTCGACCGACTTCATATGATTAATCATAACTATGGAACAGAGTTTGGTGATAGATTAATACGTATTGTAGGAATGAAATTAGAAGAGTTGGTTGGGAAGAGTGCAATAGTAGCTCGTTTACGTGGAGATGAATTTGGGGTTATGTTGCCTTGGATTGAAGGGCAACATGAAGTGAACGATGTTGTGAGAGAAATTATGAATGAATTATCAAAGACAAATACGATACTAGATGTATCTATTCATATAACTGCGTCTGCTGGAGCTTCGTTATACCCAAACGATGGGGATTCCTTTGAAGAATTGTATCAAAAAGCGAGCTTAGCGCTTAAAACAGCGAAAAAAGAAAGAAATAGCTTCTGCTTCTTTGATGAATCATTAAGAGAAAGCTTAGACTCTTATTATTACGAAAATGAACTACAGAAAGCTATTATGAACGAGGAAATTTGTTTAGTATACCAGCCGCAATATAATTTACATACTGGGGAGATTGTTGGTGTGGAAGCACTTGCGAGATGGCATCATGAAGAGTACGGAGCGATTTCACCGGGTACTTTCATTCCGATCGCTGAAGAGACTGGCCTAATTATTCCTTTGACGGACTATGTTATTAAAAAAGTATGTGAAGACTACAATAAACTCAAAAATTCAGGTGTTGTTCTTCCGAGAATGTCTGTAAACATATCTGCGAAACAATTTTCTAAATTCGATTTCGTTGATGAGTTGCTGCAAACTTTAGATGATTATGAACTTCCGTATAATGCATTCGAAATTGAAATAACAGAACGTGTCACGATGGATATTGAACAGAATCTGAAGAAATTAATAAGATTACGCACAGCAGGTGTATATGTGAGTATTGATGACTTTGGAACCGGATACAGTTCACTGAAGTATATTCGTGAACTTCCTGTTGATTTCGTGAAAATTGATCAAACATTCATTACTGCTGCTACAAATGACGATGGAAAGAAGATGGTCGAGTTTATTGTCGATTTAGCGGAATTATGTGAAGTAGAAGTGATTGCAGAGGGTGTTGAAACGAAAGAGCAAGAAGAGTTCTTAAAAACTATTAACTGCCCGTATGTGCAAGGATTTTATTTCGCGAGGCCAATGTCTTATGAACGCTTGATCACAATTGCAAGTTAAAAAAGCACTCTAGCCAAATGCTAGAGTGCTTTTTACATACCTTCATTCAAATTTTAATGACATTTAGGACAATACCCATACACTTCAAATTTATGGTTATCAATCGTATAACCGGGGAAATCGTGACTAATTACATTCATAGGACATGTATGAATTGCCTTTGTTTTCCCACAAGATTTACATATAAAATGATGATGGTGTTCTTCATGACCACATGCAAGACGAAAGTGTTTTTCACCTTCTAATTCAGTAGATTCTAAAAGTTCTAATTCACTAAAAAGGTGCAAGTTACGATAGATGGTATCATAACTCATACCTTCATACCGTTTACTCATATGAGAGAGAAGATCACTTGCCGTACGGTAACCATCTTCTTTCGTAAAGAAAGTTAAAATATCTTCTCGTTTTTTAGTATATTTGTATCCTTCTTCTTTTAAAATATCTAGTGCCTCATGAAGATCCATTTTTTATCATCCTTTATATTTATAACTGAAGTAAAACTTCTTCGCTAATAAAGTCGCTCCTAACAGGAATGCAGCGATTATGACGATCGTACCTCCAGGTGGGATTTCTAAGTAATACCCTGAGATTAGACCTGTAATAACAGCTACTTCTCCGTAAATAATACTATATAATATAGTTTGTTTAAAGCTTTTGGCAACTCTAATTGCTGTTGCAACTGGCAATGTCATTAAAGCTGAAACAAGTAGCACCCCTACAATGCGAATAGATGCCGCAATGACTAAAGCAGTCATAACAATGAATAAGTAGTGAATCAATTTAGCTCTTATACCCGAAACGGTTGCAAATTCTTCATCAAAGGACAAGGCAAATAATTCTTTATATAAAAATATAATAACGAATATAACAAAAACAGAAGTGAATAAGATTACATATAAATCTGAACGACTAACTGCAGCAACAGATCCAAATAGATAGGCAAAGATATCTGTGTTAATTCCATCTGCAAGGGCAATAAATACAACACTCATCCCCACCCCTAAAGACAAGGTAATAGGAATTGCTATTTCTTGAAATGCTTTATATATACTGCGCAAGTTTTCAATGACGATAGCTCCACCAATCGCGAAAAATATACCGGTGTGAAAAGGTGTAAAAAATAATAGCGTATATTTTTTTTGCATAAATAAACCGAAAGCGATCCCAGCTAAAGTCACGTGAGATAAACCATCTGCAATCAATGATAGTCGCCTAACTACAATAAAAGTACCTAATAAAGGGGCGATTAAACCTACCAATAAGCCAGTGTAAAATGTATTACGTAATAATTCGAAACTTAACATTGCATCTAACATACTAAAAGAATCCTTCCTACCTAATGATCATGCGTAATCGTGTGCATGTCATGTCCATATAATTGTGACCTTTGCTCATCTGTCATGCTCTCAAAATCACTCGGGTTCCCATGATAGTGAATGGTTTTATTTAAACATAGTAGATCTGTTACGTGCGTGGTGATCGAACCGATATCGTGTGAAACTAAAATTAAACTAATACCTAGTTGTTTGTTTAAATCTGAAAGTAGTTTATAAAAGTTTTCTACATTCTCTGTATCTACGCCAACAGTTGGTTCGTCCAGGATTAATAGACTCGGCTTATTTACAATCGCTCTTGCAATAAACACACGTTGTTGCTGTCCACCTGATAAATCACCTATATTCGTATTTGCATACTCCATCATATTTACTAAGTCGAGTGCTTCAAATATTAAATACTCTAGTTTTTTTTGAGAGGGTTTAAAATAACCAATTTTACTAGTGAGCCCCATGCCTACAACTTCTTTAGCAGTAGCAGGGAAGCCACGATTAAAAGAGTTTGCTTTTTGGGATACAAAGCTGATATGCCCTTTATTTGCGAATTTTTGAATTGGTTTATCGAATGCTTCGATCGACCCTTTTTGAAGCTTTTCTAGTCCTAACAGTAATTTAATGATAGTGGTTTTACCGGAACCGTTAGGCCCAACTAATCCAACAAATGCCCCTTCATCAATGGAAAATGACACATCTTCTAGAACCAAATGTCTGTCATATCTATGTGACACATTCGATACTTCTATTAATTGACCCATCGAATTCCTCCTTTTATATAATAAATGAAAAGAAGGCGAAACGATCTACGCGTAGATTGTTTGCCGCCTTTCCTTACCTATTCATTGTGTCGATTAATGTCTCTAGGTTTTCTTCCATGATATCTATATAATCTTTATCATCTTCCACATCATCCGTTGTACGTGTCTCAAGTGTGTGCAAGTGATAGGCTTCCAATTCTAAATCATCTGCAATTGTTTCAGCCAAGCGATCATCGCGATTAACTTCGTATATAATGTGGTCAATTTTAAGTTCCTCTAATGTTTCAAATAACTCTTGTAGCTCTCGCTGAGAAGGCTCCTGTGAAGAAGATAATCCTCTGACCGCATATTGTTCAATTGGATAGCGTTCTTCCCAATATCCGAATGCTTTGTGTGCTACTAAAATATTATGTTGGTCCACACCATCAAATGCTTCTTGGTAGCTATTATCTAATTCTATCATCTTTTCTTCAAATTGTTCATAATTTGCTTGAAAATCTTCTTCTAATTCTGGATATAAAGTAACTAATTCATCTAACAAAATTCCACCTGCATCAATCATTCGCTGTGGATCAAGCCAGAAGTGAGGGTCATTGTCGCCATGGTCATGATCGTGGTCATGTTCATCGCTATGTGAATGTTCCTCTTCTTCATCATGAGAGTGTTCTTCATCGCCATGTTCTTCTTCGTCATGAGAATGCTCTTCATCACTATGTTCATCCTCGTTCTGGGCATGCTCTTCCTCATATTCCATAAATAAAGATTCGTTTTCCGCTAGGCTTTTTGTATGAACACCTTCACCTGAAAGGGTTTCTGACATTGTTTCAGCAAAGGCTTCCATGTCTGCCCCGATATAAAAGAATGCATCTTTATCCGCATATTCCACCATATCCCTTGTAGAAGGCTCATATACATGGGCATCCGCTCCTGCTGGAATAACAGTTTCGACATCAACTTGGTCTCCAGCGATTTCTGATACGAGGTATTCTATAGGATAAATGGATGTAATAATTTCTCGGTTTTCTTGTTCTTCACCTGACTGTTCCTCATCTCCACAAGCAGCCAAATATAAAATGAATAATAAGCTACTAAATAAAAGCAATTTCTTATAATGCATGGTCTCGCTCCCTTATCTATTTTAAGTCTATAAGGATTATATCGTAACGGTTTCGATTTGTAAATAGTAATTATTACGATTTAATAAAGTTTAATATATAATACAATTTGGGTACACTTATTAATAGGTTTATAATAGGAGGGAATATCATGTTTGATTATACAGTGACAACTAATAAATCAATTGATCAAGCTGTTGAATCGGTTTCAGAGCATCTACAGGAAGTTAAATTTGGCGTGTTATGGGATTTTGATGTAAAGGAAACACTGCATAATAAAGGTTTTGATGATTTTAATCAATCATTCCGTATTTTGGAAGTCTGTAATCCCAAAGCTGCCAAAGAAGTATTGGCGATGGAAGAAAAAGTTAGCTACTTCTTACCTTGTAAGATTGTGGTTTACGAGAGTGAAGGAACAACTAAAATTGGTATGCCCCGTCCGACGGTATTAATGAAAGACATATCTGATTCTGAAGTTCAAAGTTTTGCTAAAGGAATTGAAGAAACAATGATTGCTGCAATTGATGGAGCAAAATAGTCATATTTTTTTAAAATTAAGCTAAGCTGAAATACAATTTCCGTGTTATAGTATAAGAAACTTTTACATGGAAAGGACTGGACAATGAATAAAAGTATCTTATGGATGTTAACTTTGTCTATAATATTAGTGGCATGCTCTAGTTCTATAGAGGAAAACGATGCAGGTATTCGCGTGGATTCTTCACTAGGAAACTTGGATTATAATATAGAGGAAGAAGCATGGTCACCACAACTTGCTTCTGTGTTTGAAGATGAATCCATGCAACCAATGATGGAAGCATATGAAATTGCGATTCATAATGAGGAATTAATTCAACAGATGCCTTGTTATTGTGGATGTGAGTCACAGGGACATGAACATAATCAAGATTGTTTTGTTTATGAAGTGGAAGGGAATATTGCCACATTAGATCAAATGGGCTTTGGTTGAGCAATTTGTGTAGATATAGCCCGTGAGGCTAAACAATTGCAAGAAGAAGGTTATGAAATCGCTGAAATTAGAGAGATTATTGACGCAAATTACGAAGAGTCGGGTTTAAAACCAACACCTACACCGGAACCAGAATAAATTACTTGAAATATTCTTAACATTTCGTAATAATAGGTCCAAATGGATGAAAGGTAGTGAAGGAAATGGAACATACAATAAGTGTTCAGGGAATGACATGTGGAAATTGCAAACAAGCTGTACATGGAGCGCTAAAAGACTTACCAGGTGTAGCTTCGGTGGAAGTTCACTTAGACAGTGGAAAAGTTGATGTTGCTTATGATGAAGACACATTAACAAAAGATGATTTGAAAGAAGCAATTGAAGAGCAAGGGTACGATGTAGTTAATTAAATAATCAAATACTCTAAACACCTCTGTTTAGAGTATTTTTTTGAGGTTTAACCTAAAATAGATGCTTAAAAATTAATCTAGTAATCTTTTTTAAAAATCATTAAGTTTTATAGAAAAAAGTGATAGAATAGAAAGCGGTTTCATTACGTTATTAAATGGAGGAACATATATGGAAAAAGTGTTAAGGCAATTCTTCTTATTTTTATCAGATAATAAAATATTTACTAAATTAGCGAAAAGGTATGGGCTTAAATTTGGTGCCAAGCGCTTTGTAGCTGGGGATAATATTGGACATGCAGCGGAAAAAATCCGTGATCTTAATAATCAAGGTATGGGTGTTACGTTAGACCATTTAGGTGAATACGTAATGGATGAAAAAGAAGCTAAGGAAAGAACAATCGAAACAGTTAAATCAATCAAAGTAATCGACAAGCTAAATTTAGATTCACAAGTGTCCGTTAAAATGACCTCGATGGGGTTAGATATTTCTGAAGACCTAGTTATGTTTAATATGAGGAAAATTCTGGATGCAGGTAAACAACATAATGTATTTGTCACCATTGATATGGAAGATTACCAACGTTTAGATACTACATTAAGAATTTTCGAAGCATTAAAACAAGAGTACGATGGGGTAGGGACCGTTGTGCAATCCTATTTATATCGTACACAAGACGATCTAGCTCATTTAAATCAATACAATCCAAATATTCGATTAGTTAAAGGCGCGTATAAAGAATCGGAACAAGTTGCATACCCTAATAAGAGAGATGTAGATCGTAACTTTAAACAAATGATCAAACAACATTTAAGCAATGGGAATTTTACTGCTGTAGCAACCCACGATGAGAATCTTGTTGAGTTCACTAAGAAATATGTTGAAAAAAACAATATATCTCGTGATCAATTTGAATTTCAGATGCTTTATGGAATGCGTATTGAAATGCAGCGTGAACTAGTTAAGGAAGGGTACAAGGTACGAGTTTATGTCCCTTACGGAAAAGACTGGTATGGTTATTTTATGCGTCGTTTAGCAGAACGCCCTGCGAATGTTGCATTTGTTGTAAAAGGTATTTTGAAAAAATAATCCAGATAAGGATTGCGAAATATCAGAAAATATTTTATAGTAAGAAGTAGATTGTTTTGGGTAGCTTGCTATCCAAAATTTTTTACAAGAAAATGAATGAGTATTCATTCAAATGGATAGGGGGAGCATTCATGAACGGTAAAATCAAACGTGCTGCAGTCTTAGGGTCCGGGGTGATGGGATCTGGCATTGCTGCTCATTTAGCTAATTTAGGAATTCCAACCATTATGTTAGATATTGTTCCTAGAGATTTATCGGAGGATGAAAAGCAAGACCCGCGAGCGCGAAATAAAATCGCAGCGGAAAGTAAAAAGAAACTTACGAAGCAAAATCCATCTCCAATTACTACGAAAAAAAGTCTGGACTTAATTTCAGTAGGTAACTTTGAAGATGATATGGAAAAATTATCGGATGTGGATTGGGTGATTGAGGTTGTTGTTGAGAACCTTGACGTAAAGAAGAAAGTTTATGAACAAGTGGAAGCAAATCGTAAAGAGGGCTCCATTATAAGTTCTAATACTTCTGGTATTTCAATCGATGCGATGGCGGAAGGACGCTCGGAGGATTTCAAGAAGCACTTCTTAGGTACGCACTTTTTCAACCCACCTCGCTATTTGAAATTGTTAGAAGTCATTCCAAATAAAGAAACGGATCCAGACGTTTTATCATTTATGAAAAAGTTTGGAGAAGATGTGTTAGGTAAGGGAGTAGTTGAAGCGAAAGATACTCCTAACTTTATTGCGAATCGAATTGGTACGTATGGACTGTTAGTTACTGTCCAGGAAATGCTCAAAGGCGGCTATAGTGTAGGGGAAGTGGATTCTGTAACAGGCCCTATGATCGGCCGACCAAAGAGTGCTACCTTCCGTACATTAGATGTAGTTGGTTTAGACACATTCGTTCATGTTGCTAAAAATGTCTACGATCAAGTCGAAGGCGATGAAAAGCAAGTATTTGACGTGCCTGACTTTATGAAGCAAATGAATGAAAAGGGAATGTTAGGTGCTAAATCGGGCCAAGGATTTTATTATAAGAAAAAAGGTGAAAAGGGTAGCACAATTTATGAAATTAACCCAGAAACCTTAGAATACGAACAAGAACAACAAAAGTTGAAAACACAAGCGTCCGGAGCTGCTAAGCAGGAAAAAGGGCCGAAGCGTAAACTGAAAGCGCTTGTATCTGCAAAAGGAGACCGTGCTGGTGACTTGGTTTGGAACATTTCTAAACCTACGCTAATTTATTCTGCAGAACTTTCAGGTGAAATTGCGGATGATATTACGCAAATTGATGACGCAATGAAATGGGGCTTCGGTTGGGAAATCGGTCCATTTGAAATGTGGGATGCAATTGGTGTAGCAAAATCTGTAGAACGTATGAAAGAAGAGGGAAATACAGTTCCTCAGTGGGTTCAAGATATGCTTGAGAAAGGCTTTGAAACTTTCTACAAAACGGAAAATGGGAAATTATATTTCTATCACAATGGCGAGTACGTGGAGAAGGATGTTAATAAGAAAGAAATTAACCTTAATCTTCACAAACAAGCAAATGGAGTGATTAAGAAAAATAGTGGCGCGAGTTTAATTGACATTGGCGACGATGTTGCGCTACTAGAATTCACTTCTCCGAATAATTCAATCGGACTCGATGTAATTAAAATGGTGAATGATTCCCTAGAAGAAGTGAATAAGAATTATCGTGGTCTTGTGATTGGAAACCAAGGTAAGAACTTTTGTGTAGGTGCAAACCTAGCAATGATTTTAATGGAAGCACAGGAATTTAATTTCTTTGAGATTGAAATTGTTGTGAAACAATTCCAACAAGCAATGATGAATGTGAAATACAATGAAAAACCTGTTGTTGCTGCACCATTTGGCATGACTCTTGGTGGAGGAACAGAAATTACCTTACCAGCAGCTTCCGTGCAAGCGTCTCCTGAAACATACATGGGACTTGTTGAAGCTGGTGTCGGTTTAATCCCAGGTGGTGGTGGAAATAAAGAGCTTTACATGAAAGAACTTTCTGGCCTACCTGAAGGTTTAGATATTGATTTACAAAAAGTATCTAATGATGTTTTTGAGAAAATTGCTACTGGTAAAGTTTCAACCTCAGCAGCAGAAGCTAAAGAGCATGGTTTCTTAAATAATCACGATAAGATTAGTGCAAATGGCGATCATCTTATTTATGATGCGAAGCAAAACGTGATCGGATTATCTGAAGGTGGGTATCAAGCACCAAAACGTAACAAGATACCTGTAGTAGGTGAACCGGGCTATGCAACGATGGTTCTTGGTGCAAAGCAAATGCAATTAAGTGGGTATGCATCGGAGCATGATATTAAGATTGCGAAGAAGCTTGCAAATGTATTAGCTGGGGGTCAAATCAAATATGGTTCACTTGTTGATGAACAATATTTACTTGATCTTGAACGCGAAGCATTCCTTTCCCTTGTAGGGGAACAAAAGACGCAAGAGCGTATGATTCATATGCTTCAAAAAGGAAAGCCATTAAGAAACTAAAGATAAACCAATCCAATCCGAAGAGGAGGATCTAACGTGAGAGAAGCAGTTATTGTATCAGGTGCACGAACACCTGTTGGAAGAGCGAAAAAAGGAAGTTTCGCACATACACGTCCGGATGATTTAGCTGCATTAACGGTAAAAGAAACGTTAAAGCGTGCAAATAATTATGACGGAAAAATTGATGATGTAATTATAGGCTGTGCGATGCCTGAAGCAGAACAAGGCATGAACATGGCACGTCAAATCGCTGGGTTAGCTGGTTTAAGCAATGATGTACCAGGAATTACAATCAATCGTTACTGTTCATCAGGCTTACAAAGTATTGCCTATGCAGCAGAACGCATTATGCTTGGCTACTCCGAGGCGATTATCGCAGGAGGAGCGGAATCCATGTCACTTATTCCAATGGGTGGACATGTGATTAAGCCAAATCCAGGTCTAGTTGAAAATGCACCGGAATATTATATGTCGATGGGTCATACAGCTGAAGAAGTGGCTAACCGCTACGGGGTCAGTCGTGAAGACCAAGATGCATTTGCCGTTCGAAGTCACGAACGCGCAGCAAAAGCATTAAAAGAAGGTAAGTTTGACGATGAAATTGTGCCAGTCGATGTTGTTAATCGTCATGTTGGTGCTGACAATAAAGTAAAAGAGGAAACAGTTACAGTTTCAAAAGATGAAGGAGTTCGTGAAGGAACGACTCCTGAAACATTAGCTAAATTAAAGCCGGCATTTTCTGTAACTGGTTCCGTAACAGCAGGTAATGCTTCACAAATGAGTGATGGTGCTGCATCTGTATTAGTTATGGACCGCGAAAAAGCAGAAAAAGAAGGGCTTCAACCATTAGCAAAATTCCACTCCTTTACTGTTGAAGGTGTTGAACCTGAAGTAATGGGAATTGGACCTGTTAAAGCTATTCCACGTGCGGTTGAAATGGCTGGCTTAACAATGGATGATATTGGCTTATTTGAGCTAAATGAAGCCTTTGCTTCTCAGTCCTTACAAGTAATTCGCGAGCTTGGACTGGATGAAGAGATCGTTAACGTAAATGGTGGCGCAATTGCTTTAGGTCACCCACTTGGTTGTACAGGAACGAAGCTAACACTTTCTTTAATACATGAAATGAAGCGTCGTGACACGAAGTACGGTGTCGTAACAATGTGTATCGGTGGCGGCATGGGTGCAGCAGGAGTATTTGAATTACTTTAAGTATAAAAGTATTTGAAAATTTATAATCCATAAGGGGGATTATCATGGTAGAAGAAAAGTTATTAAAAGGTGGATCGTTTTTAGTTGAAGATGTGGACGCACAAGATGTGCTTACACCGGAAGATTTCAACGAAGAACACAAAATGATCGCTAAAACTACAGAAGAGTATATTAAAAATGATGTGTGGCCAGTATTAGATGATTTAGAAAATCACGAATTTGATAAATCAGTTAAGTTGTTACAAAAAGCTGGTGAACTAGGTTTATTAGGAATAGATGTTCCAGAAGAATATGGTGGTTTGGAGTTAGATAAAATCACTTCTTCTTTAGTAACGGAAAAGATGGCATTAGCAGGTGGTTTCCCCATCACTCATGGAGCACACGTTGGAATAGGTTCTTTACCTATCGTGTTCTTCGGTAACGAAAGTCAAAAACAACAGTACCTCCCAACGCTTGCAACAGGTGAGAAGATTGCTGCATATGCGTTAACGGAGCCTGGTTCTGGTTCGGATGCATTAGGAGCTAAAACTACTGCAGTATTAAACGAAGCTGGCACACACTATATTTTGAATGGTGAAAAACAGTGGATTACAAACTCTGCATTCGCTGATGTGTTCGTGGTTTACGCGAAAATTGATGGTGATAAATTCTCAGCATTTATTGTAGAACGTGAATTCCCTGGTGTTTCTACAGGACCTGAAGAGAAGAAAATGGGGATTAAATCTTCTTCTACTCGTACACTTGTGTTAGAAGATGCAGAAGTACCTAAAGAGAACGTACTTGGTGAAATCGGACGCGGACACGTCATTGCTTTCAACATTTTAAATGTTGGTCGTTACAAGCTTGCTATCGGCGGTGTTGGTGGTGCGAAGCGTGCACTTGAATTAGCTGCTCACTATGCAAATGAGCGTAAGCAGTTTAAAACACCAATCTCTGGCTTCCCGTTAATCCAAGAGAAATTAGCAAACATGGCGATTCGTACGTATGCTAATGAGAGTGCGGTTTATCGTACGGTAGGTCTATTCGAATCTCGTTTGGGTCAATTAACTAAGGAAGAATTGAACGATGGATCTGCAGTTGCAAAGGGAATTGCAGAATACGCGATAGAATGTTCGATGAATAAATATACTGCAACAGAACTACTGGATTATGTTGCAGACGAAGCAGTTCAGATTCATGGTGGGTACGGATTCATGGCTGAATATGAAGTGGAACGCATTTACCGCGACTCTCGTATTAACCGTATTTTTGAAGGTACGAATGAAATTAACCGCCTCATTGTTCCGGGAACCTTCCTGAAAAAAGCAATGAAAGGTGAGCTTCCTTTACTTGAGAAAGCAATGGGACTTCAAAATGAACTAATGTCTATGATGCCTGAAACTCCAGGAGATGAGGCGTTAGCACAAGAAAAGTACCTAGTTGGGAATGCGAAGAAAATTGGCCTAATCGCTGCTGGAATCGCTGCACAAAAGTATCAAGACAAAATCGAGCAAGAACAAGAAATCCTATCTAACATTGCTGATATTGCAGCAGAGATCTATAACATGGAGTCTGCAGTATTACGTACAGAAAAAGCGATCGCAAAAGATGGAGAAGAAAAGAGCAAGCAAAAGCTTCTTTACACACAAGTATACGTGCAAGAAGCGCTTGAATCGATCGAATCTCATGCCAAAGAAACATTAATTGCTGTAGAAGAAGGAGACAATCTACGTATGATGCTTTCCGCACTTCGTAAATTGACTCGCAGTGAACCATATAATGTAATTGCGAAAAAACGTGAGATCGCTAGTAAAATTATCAATGAAGAAAAATATGTTGTATAATCTTTTTCAATAAATATAACTCCGCCTAAGAGGACTAAATGATAGTCTATTGGCGGAGTTTTAGTTTGATTATGATCTGTTGACGCAAACTTTAAAGTTATTCAATTAAATTTTCTATCATTCATGTTATTATATGTATGTGTTTTAATATTCAGGAGGTGCGAACATGGCTTTAACGGTTTATCACTATCCCAATTGTGGGACATGCAAAAAAGCATTAAAATGGCTTGATTCTAACAATATCGAATATCATACAGTGCATATTGTAGAAAGACCACCAAGTAAATTAGAATTAGAAAACCTTGTAAATAATAGTGAATTACCAGTGAAAAAGTTTTTTAATACATCAGGTAAAAAGTATCGTGAATTAGAATTAAAGGATCAACTTCCGAATATGAGCGACGAGGAACAACTTGAACTGCTATCTACGAATGGCATGTTAATTAAACGACCAGTTGTTACAGATGGGAAAAAAGTTACTGTTGGTTTTAAAGAAGATGAATTTGTAGATACATGGAAATAATAGCTAGAAGTTAATGCAAATACAGTCTATTTTGTTGTATGATGAAGAAGAACATGTGAATTTGAAAATATGGAGGGTCCAAGATGAGTTTACCAAAAGAATTTCGTTATTCAGAAGAACATGAATGGGTAAAAGACGAAGGTGACAATCTACGTATTGGTATTACAGACTTCGCACAATCTGAATTAGGAGACATCGTATTCGTTGAACTTCCAGAAGTCGGCGATGATCTTGAGTTAGACGCACCTTTTGGTAGTGTTGAATCAGTTAAAACGGTATCAGAGTTATATGCTCCTGTTGCTGGTAAAGTTGTGGAAGTAAATGAAGACCTTGAAGATAGTCCAGAGCTAGTAAATGAGTCTCCTCATGAAAAGGCTTGGATGGTTGTTGTAGAACCAAGCGATAAGTCTCAATTAGATGACTTAATGGATGCAGATGCATACAAAGAAATGACGGAAGATGAGTAATTGCGAGGAGGCTGGTCCAAACAAAGGATCAGCTTTTTCTGTAAGCTAGGCTCTGTTTTTGATTCCTGTTGAATTTAACAATGGGCTTGAACCGAGCCATAACTTAAGACCCTTATAGAAAAATGGTGAAGTGATGGAAGATTTACCACGAGTAATAATAGTTGAAGGTAAACAGGACAAACGTAGAATCGAAAGAGTGATTCTAGAGCCGGTGGAGATTTTATGTACATACGGCACTATTAGCGCATATGCTTTAGATGAATTAATAGATAATTATCATTTATGGGACCGAGATGTTACGATTTTCACAGACACAGATGAACCAGGGATAAAACTCCGGAAGATTTTAAATCGCGAAATATCCCATGCAGATAACTTATTTATTGATAAGAAATACCGGCAAGTTGAAGATACACCGGAGCATGTGTTAGCATCGATTTTGCAAGCTGGGAACTTCCGTGTGAAGGTGGAATATTTGAAGGGATCTGAATAACATGCAAGAAATTGACCGCAAGCAAGTAAAATTTTTAACACATAAAAAACACCCCCAAATCGTTTTTGTAAATAGTCCATTTTGTGGGACATGTAAAGTGGCAAAACGTATGCTGAAATACATTGAAGAAACGTTGGAACAGGATAAATTCTATGAACTAAACGCAACATTAGCACCAGAATTTATGCAAGAACATAATATAACTAGTGTACCATGTTTAATTGTATTCCAATCGGGTGAGCCACTTGAGCGTATGTACACGTTTCATTCCGTACCATATATTTTAAAAGAGATGAGTCCGTATCTAACGCAGGCTGCGCAGAAAAAATAATCCCTTAACCAATTTATATGGTTAAGGGATTATTTTATTTAATTTTTATATTGTTGAAGTTAGCTGTTTGAAGGGAAATAATCCCCAACAATTTTTATTACTTCAAAGAACCCATCTTTATCACCGAACTTGCCAACAATTTCACCTTCTGGATCAATGATAATGGTAGTTGGGACCGAGTCACATTCGTAGAGATCATATATCTCACGGTCACGATCTTGAAGTGTTGGCTGGGTTAAGAATTTTTCTTTAAAGTCAATTGCTTCTTGTTCTTCTCGTTCACGTCCTGGGACGTTAATTGTAATCATTTCAATGCCATCATGCCGAATCGTCTTATAAAACTGTTCTTTTTTGGGTAAGTCGCGTGAACAATCTGGGCACCAAGAAACCCAAAAGGTAAGGACAACTACTTTACCTAGGTAGTCTTCTAAACGAAAAGTTTTTTCTTCTGTTAAATATGGTAGTTCAAATAAAGGTGCTTTCATAATTTCTCATCCTTTTTCATGAATTCTTGTTGACTTATCTTCTCACCCTATGCTAACATACATTTTATCGAAAGTTTAATAGCAACTATTCTTATCCAGAGAGGTGGAGGGACTGGCCCTGTGAAGCCCGGCAACCGTTGTGACATTGTTCATGATAGGTGCTAATTCCTGCGATGATTTTCATTGCAAGATAAGAAAGAGTACTCGATTGGACCTCTTTCTTATATTGGTGAGAAAGAGTTTTTTAATACGATAAAGCATTAATGCGGAGTCGCATAAATTGAATACAGAATACGATCTTATCCAGAGAGGTGGAGGGACTGGCCCTATGAAACCCGGCAACCATTAGGCAGACGTGTCTAGCAGGTGCTAATTCCATCAAAGTGAATGATTTCACTTTGGAAGATAAGAGAGCATTAGGTGAATTACTATCCTTTCTGTTCTCTTATGGAGCAGGAAGGTTTTTTATTTGGATAAGATAAAGAAAGTTGGGAGGAAGGCAAATGCTTTCAATCAAGGGGTTATCTAAGCAGTTTAAATTAAAACACCAAAATGTGATGGCAGTTGATGATGTATCAATCGACATTAATAAAGGGGAAATCTATGGTGTGATTGGCTATAGTGGTGCTGGAAAAAGCACATTCGTCCGACTGATCAATCGATTAGAAGATCCATCCAGTGGAGAGGTTCTTTTAAATGGTCAAGATCTAACTAAATTAAAACAAGGAAAACTACGCCAAGAAAGACAAAAAATCGGCATGATCTTTCAACATTTTAATTTATTATGGTCGCGAACTGTATATGAAAACATTGCTTTTCCGTTAGAAATAGCCGGAACACCAAAACAAGAGCGAGAAGATAAGGTAAATGAGCTAATTGATTTAGTTGGCCTAAAAGGTAGAGAGAAATCATATCCATCTCAACTAAGTGGAGGACAAAAACAACGTGTTGGTATAGCCAGAGCACTTGCTAATGATCCCGGAGTCCTCCTATGTGATGAGGCAACTTCAGCATTAGATCCTGAAACGACAGACGATATTTTAGACCTGCTAGTGGATATAAATGAAAAGTTGCAGCTAACGATTATTTTAATTACTCATGAAATGCATGTAATCCAAAAAATATGCCACCGTGTAGCAGTTATGGAACAAGGAAAAGTAGTAGAACAAGGTGATGTATTAGATGTATTTGTAAAACCACAAGCAAAAACAACGAAGAGATTCGTGCAGCAGTTAAGTCCTTTAGAACATCAGAGGGAACACTTAGAACAATTTCTAAATGGTAGAGATGATAGCCAAGTGTTGAAGTTACATTTCATTGGGGGGCATGCGAAGAAAGCTTTAATTAGCGAGCTATCCAAGAAACTCGATATAGAAGTGAATATTTTACAAGGTTCCATTTCACCAACCCAAGAAGGCGCATATGGAACATTGTATGTGGAAGTGAACGGTGCCCCGGATCTTATTGAACAAGCTGTTGAATATGCAAAAGGTTCAGGGGTGGAAGTTGAGGTGTTGAAACATGATTGATGCAATTTTTCCAAACGTTGATATGGATTCCATGTGGACTGCCACTTATGAAACACTCTATATGACAGTTATATCAGTAATAGGAACCTTTATATTAGGTATTTTATTAGGATTGGTACTGTTCTTAACTACAAGAGGGAATCTTTGGCAAAATATTTACTTGAATTCAGTTACAGCGATATTAGTAAACGTATTTCGTGCAATACCGTTTATCATACTGATCCTACTGTTATTCCCATTTACTGATTTTCTGGTAGGTACTATACGTGGTCCAAATGCAGCACTACCAGCTTTAATCATAGGAGCTGCTCCATTCTACGCGAGGTTAGTAGAAATAGCGTTAAAAGAAGTAGATAAGGGAGTAGTGGAAGCTGCAAAAGCAATGGGAGCAAAATCCCGCACAATTATTTTTAAAGTTTTATTACCTGAATCAATGCCAGCACTTATTTCAGGTATTACCGTAACAGCAATTGCATTAGTAAGCTATACCGCAATGGCTGGTGTTATTGGAGCAGGTGGACTAGGTGACCTAGCTTATATGCAAGGATTCCAACGACGCGACTTCGATGTTGTATTATTATCCACCATCTTTATAGTAGTAATCGTGTTCATCTTCCAATTCCTTGGTGATTGGATTTCTAAAACAATAGATAAAAGGTAATACGCATTATATGAATTTGGGAAACAATGGTTGGTGATTATGAAATGACTAACCGTGTTTTATAAATGAAAACAAATAAAAGGGGAGTTTTTAAGATGAAAAAATTATTATTTGCTTTACTCATTGCTTTATTAACAATTGCTTTAGTAGCTTGTGGAACAGACGATGAAAATGGTGAAGAAGATCAAACAAGTGGTGATGAAGAGTCAACTGAAGAAACAGATTCAGAAGAAACAGAAGGTGAAGAAGCTTCCTCAGACGAACTACGTGAAATAGTAATTGGTGCAGCGAACGTGCCCCATTCGGAAATACTTGAAGAAGCAGAATCATTATTAGAAGAAGAAGGAATTACCCTTCAAATCGAAGTTTATCAAGATTACGTTTTACCAAATGAAGATTTAGAAAATGAAACTCTCGATGCTAATTTCTTTCAGCACACTCCATATCTAGAGGATCAAAAGGAAGAGATTGGTTATGACTTTGTAAGTTTAGGTGGAGTTCACATTGAACCTATGGGAATTTATTCACAAGACATTACCGACCCTGAAGAAATTCCTGAAGGCACAGAGGTATTGATGAGCCGTTCTGTAGCTGACCACGGTCGTATTCTTTCTATATTACAAGAAAATGGTGTGATTGAATTAGACGAAGATGTGGATCCAGTTACAGCTGAAATTGATGATATCGTAGACAATCCTCGTAACTTAGAATTTGATGCAAGTATCGATGCAGGATTATTACCAGAGTATTATGAGAGAGAAGCGGATACTTTAGTTGCTATTAACACGAACTATGCAATTGAAGCAGGACTAGTGCCAACAGAAGATGCATTATTTTTAGAAGGCCCTGAATCTCCTTATGCTAATGTCATAGCTGTTCGTGCAGAAGATGAAGATGATGAAGATTATCAAAAAATAGTTGAAGTGTTACGTTCAGAAGAAATTCAAACATTTATGGAAGAAGAATATGACGGAGCGATTGTACCAGTAAGTGAATAATTACTCAAAGAAACTTGAAACGAAAAAAGTTTATTAATCATTCGCCCTCTCATCATCTTGATGTGGAGGGTGTTTTTTTATGTTAGAGAGAAAACCAAAAACAGACCTATCATAAGTGTCACAAGGCTAAGGAATGCTAATCTTTTGTTGTTTTTGTTGAGATATTTTAATTCTAAATACATTTGAAAAGGAAAATATATTAGCATGACCCCAACCCAATACCATTTAAAATGAACTCCCCAAAAGTAAAAGACAACAAGAAAAGGGGAACTTCCGATAATAATTGCTAACCTTCCCAAATAAGAAATGTCATCACCATCTCCTTCTGGGATTCTTGTTTTAAATTGATCAACAAAATAACGAGCTACATAATAGAAAATAACAGTGAACAACAACGCTGGATAAACTTCTTCTATCATTTCACTTCATCCTTTTTTCAAAATAATTAAATAATTATATCATACGTTTACTCCTTTCTTAATTGTTCATAACAATAAACTGCTACCACCTAAAAATAACAGGTAGGTGGCAAATTTAAAGCATTTGGTTCTATTTACGAGCATATAACGCTATTAATAATAAGAAAGGATATAACATCTATTCAGGTGTTTATATCCTTTCTTATGTGGGTAATCACTAACATAAGCGATTTTTGTATCGTTACATATAGTGTTATGATTCTATATGTAAACAAATTGAAAGGGATGATTTAGTCATTTTACACGAAAACATGATTGACTTGAATTACACAAGTGATATGGAGAAAGCGATGCAGGCATCACACGGCATGGGTTATGCTGAATATGGCCAGAAATTAGACCAGCGTTTAGCGGTCGAAAAGAAACGCGAGCTAGAATATCAACAATCAAGAACAATCATTACTGAATTTGATCGTATGGTACACCGTTAATATATAAATACAACATCCACTGTTAAGAAATTAGCAGTGGATTTTTTACTTTTATATGGTACTTGCTATCGAATTATGAAAAAAATATTTTTCAGCTAGTATATATAGAGGGATGAAGTAACAATCCAATGAGAACAGTTCTCAAGAGCATTATTCTTTTATTAATGTTACACTAGAATAGGTGCTTTTCATAAAAAAGCCCTTAATCGTTTAAATTAAACGAGTTTTTTACTATAATAGAAACAGTGTAGAATTGTTGGTTATTCGCACGAATCGATTTGCTTATAGTTTAGAAGTATTATAAACTAAGAATTATAATCAAGTGCAATAATCAAACATTTATTAATAGAAACTGGAGGTATTCAAATGGCAGCATCAACTTTAGAAATTAAGAATCTTCATGTACAAATTGAAGGTGAAGAAATATTAAAAGGGGTTAACCTAACAATTCGTGGTGGCGAATTCCACGCAGTAATGGGACCAAATGGTACAGGTAAATCGACTTTAGCTAGTGCAATTATGGGTCACCCTAAGTTTGAAATTACAGAAGGTGAAGTATTTTTAGACGGTGAAAACGTTCTTGAAATGGAAGTAGATGAGCGTGCACAAGCAGGTTTATTCCTAGCTATGCAGTATCCTAGTGAAATCAGTGGTGTTACAAACTCAGACTTCTTACGTTCTTCTATCAACGCACACCGTGAAGAAGGCGATGAAATTCCATTAATGAAATTCATTAAAGAAATGGACGGAGCTATGGATGATTTAGAGATTGATAAGAATATGGCACAGCGTTACCTAAACGAAGGTTTCTCTGGTGGAGAGAAGAAACGTAACGAAATTCTTCAACTTATGATGTTAAAACCAGCAATCGCGATTTTAGACGAGATTGACTCAGGTTTAGATATTGATGCTCTTAAAGTAGTAGCAAATGGTATTAACAAGATGCGCAATGAGGAGTTTGGTTGCTTAATTATCACTCACTATCAGCGCTTATTAGACTATATTACTCCAGATCATGTTCACGTAATGATGCAAGGTCGGGTAGTTAAATCTGGTGGACCAGAATTAGCTCACCGTTTAGAAGCAGAAGGTTATGACTGGATTAAAGAAGAACTAGGAATCGACGACGAAACTGTTGGCCAAAAGGCGTAAGCTAGATAGGAGGGTAACGAATGGCAGTGGAAACACAACTACCTTATGACAAACAATATATAACAGAATATTCAGATAAAAGAAATGAACCAAATTGGTTTAAAGATATACGATTAAAAGGATTAGAATTATCCGAAGAATTACCAATGCCAGTTGTCAAAAAGACTCGTATTCGTAATTGGAATTTCACAAACTTTAAGCACGATGTAGCTGGTGAAAAAATTAGCAGCTTTGATGAATTACCAGAAAGAATTCGTGCCCTGTTAGATGAAGATTCCGATAACAATAATCTCATCATTGTTCGTAATAATGATGTAGCCTATGCATCTTTAGAAGATAGTTTAAAAGATCAAGGTGTTATCTTTACGGATATTTTCACAGCAATGAATGAACACAGTGATTTAGTTCAAAAACACTTCATGCAAGAAGGCGTGAAAGTAGATGAGAATAAAATGACTGCTAGGCATGCAGCGTTGTTAAATAGCGGTATCTTCTTATACGTTCCGAAAAAGGTTGTAGTTGAACAGCCGATCCAAGTTATTTTTTGGCAGGAAGATCAGGAAGCGGCTTTCTTTAATCATGTATTGTTAGTAGCAGAAGAGCAAAGTGAAGTAACGTATGTTGAGAACTATGTTTCAGAGAATGATGAAGAAGAGACAGTAGCTAATATTGTAAGTGAAGTGTTTGCACATGATGCTTCTAAAGTATCTTATGGTGCAGTTGATCATTTTGCTAAAGGCACTACTTCTTATGTGAATCGTCGTGGAACTGTTGGTCGCGATGCAACATTAGAATGGGCACTTGGTCAAATGAATGATGGAAACACTATTTCTGAAAATATCACTAATTTGATGGGTGAAAATGCACTTTCTCATGCGAAAGCTGTTTCAGTTGGTCGTGGGAATCAAGCGCAAGATTTCACTGCAAATATCCGTCACTTTGGTAAGGCATCAGAGGGTTATATTTTACAACATGGTGTTATGAAAGATCAGTCTAGTGCGATATTTAACGGAATCGGAAAAATTGAACATGGTGCTTCTAAATCGAACGCAGAACAGGAATCTCGTGTATTAATGCTTTCTGAAGGAGCTCGTGGAGACGCGAACCCAATCTTATTAATTGATGAAGATGACGTTACTGCAGGACACGCGGCATCAGTTGGTCGTGTGGATCCATTACAATTGTTCTATCTTATGAGTCGTGGAATTTCACAACATGAGGCAGAACGTTTAGTAATCCACGGTTTCTTAGATCCAGTTGTGCGGGAGATCCCTATCAAAACTGTTCAAAAACAGTTAAGAGAAGTGATCGAAGGGAAAGTTAATTAATGACGAATATGGAAAGTGTCCGCAAGCAATTTCCGATTCTCAATCAAGAGGTAAATGGACATCCACTTGTTTATTTGGATAGTTCCGCTACTTCTCAAAAACCTTCATCTGTAATTGATGCCGTAAGTGATTATTACAAACAATATAATTCCAATGTTCACCGTGGTGTACACACATTAGGTACGTACGCGACGGAAGGATATGAAGGTGCTCGTGAAAAAGTAAAAGATTTTATTAATGCTTCTAGTATTAAAGAAGTTATTTTTACACGAGGGACTACTACAGCTATTAACACGGTAGCGTCAAGCTACGGACGTGACCACTTGCAGTCTGGCGATGAGATTGTTTTAACTAAAATGGAGCATCATAGTAACATTATTCCTTGGCAACAAATTGCGAAAGCCACTGGAGCAGAATTGAAATATATTCCGCTTCAAGAGGATGGAACAATTCTTATAGAGGATGTTGAAAAGCTCGTTACGGAGCGTACCAAGATTGTTGCCATGACACATGTTTCGAACGTTTTAGGAACAATAAATCCGATAAAAGAAGTGGCGAAAATTGCACACAAGCAGAACGCAGTCATTGTAGTTGATGGCGCACAAAGTGTTCCGCATATGCGTGTCGATGTGCAAGATTTAGACGCCGACTTTTATGCTTTTTCTGCTCATAAAATGTGTGGACCTACTGGAATTGGTGTTCTATACGGCAAGAAAAGTTTACTTGAAAAAATGGAACCCGTTGAATTCGGGGGAGAAATGATTGATTTCGTTAACCTACACGATTCTACTTGGAAAGAACTTCCGTGGAAATTCGAAGGTGGCACCCCGATCATTGCAGGTGCAATTGGATTAGGTAAAGCAATCGACTTTTTAAATGAAGTTGGTATGGACAATGTAGAAGCGCATGAATCAGAGCTTGTAAGCTATGCAATGGAACAGATGAACACAATTGATGGAATGACCATTTATGGACCTAAAAAACGTGCAGGACTAGTCACATTTAATCTAGATGATGTTCATCCTCACGATGGCGCTACCGCATTAGATTCACTCGGTATTGCTGTAAGAGCAGGCCATCATTGTGCTCAACCATTAATGCGTGAACTACAAGTCGCTGCAACTGCAAGAGCTAGCTTTTACCTGTATAATAATAAACAAGATGTCGATCTATTAGTAGATGGCCTCAAGAAGACAAAGGAGTATTTCGGTGATGTCTTTTAATAACCTAGATACACTTTATAGACAAGTGATTATGGATCATTACAAAACTCCTCGTAATCGCGGAAAGCTTGAGGGGGACCATATAACAGTTGAGATGAACAATCCAACTTGTGGGGATCGTATTGATCTACAGTTAAAATTAGATGATGGTATTGTACAGGATGCTAAATTCGAAGGTGAAGGATGCTCGATTAGTATGGCATCAGCATCCATGATGACACAAGTTGTTGTTGGAAAGCCTATCGAAGAAGCGTTGAAGATATCAAAAATGTTTTCAGATATGATGCTAGGAAATGAACTGGAAGATCACGATTATGACTTGGAAGATTTAGGTGATATTCAAGCATTACAAGGTGTTTCAAAGTTTCCAGCAAGAATAAAATGCGCGACATTAGCTTGGAAAGCAATGGAGCAAGGCGTAGAAAAGAACGACTAGTGAGCTAATACTCACTTTAATCATTTGAAGGAGGGTGAACGTATGGCTAAAAAAGCACCTGAAGTAGAAGAAGATTACAAATACGGATTTCACGATAAGGACGTATCGATCTTCCGTACAGAACGTGGACTTACAGAAAACGTTGTACGTGAAATTTCACGTCAAAAGGAAGAACCGGAATGGATGCTAGAGTTTCGCTTAAAAGCATTCAACCAGTTTCACAAAATGCCAATGCCTCAATGGGGCGGCGATCTGAACGAGTTAGATTTCGATGAAATTACGTATTACGTAAAACCATCTGAACAGTCTGAGCGTTCTTGGGATGAAGTACCTGAAGAAATCAAGCAAACGTTTGATCGTTTAGGTATCCCAGAAGCAGAACAAAAATATTTAGCTGGTGTTTCAGCTCAATATGAATCTGAAGTTGTCTATCACAACTTAGAGCAGGATCTAGAAGATCTAGGTGTAATCTTTAAAGATACCGATACTGCACTACACGAAAATGAGGATTTATTCCGTGAATATTTCGGAAAAATCATTCCACCATCTGATAACAAATTCTCAGCATTAAACTCTGCAGTATGGTCTGGTGGCTCATTCATTTACGTTCCGAAAAATACAAAAGTACCAACGCCATTACAAGCGTATTTCCGTATTAACTCGGAAAACATGGGTCAGTTTGAGCGTACACTAATTATTGTTGATGAAGGCGCTTCTGTACACTATGTAGAAGGTTGTACAGCACCAGTTTATACAACAAACTCTCTACACAGTGCAGTGGTTGAGATTTATGTTAAAAAAGATGCTTATTGTCGTTACACGACTATTCAAAACTGGGCAAACAATGTTTATAACCTGGTTACAAAACGTGCTTCAGCAGATGCAAATGCAACGATGGAGTGGGTAGATGGTAACTTAGGCTCTAAATTAACAATGAAGTACCCAGCGATCCTATTAAAAGGTGAAGGTGCACGTGGTATGACATTATCTATTGCTTTAGCAGGTAAAGGTCAGCACCAAGATGCTGGTGCGAAGATGCACCACCTAGCACCAAATACGTCATCTACGATTGTTTCGAAATCCATTTCGAAACAAGGTGGTAAAGTAACGTACCGTGGTATTGTGCACTTTGGTAAGAAAGCGGCAGGAGCTCGCTCGAATATCGAATGTGACACATTAATCATGGATAATGAATCAACTTCTGATACGATTCCTTTCAACGAAGTGTTAAATGAAAATATTTCATTAGAACACGAAGCGAAAGTTTCAAAAGTATCTGAAGAACAATTATTCTATCTGATGAGCCGTGGTTTATCAGAAGAAGAAGCAACAGAAATGATCGTAATGGGCTTCATCGAGCCATTCACGAAAGAACTTCCAATGGAATATGCAGTTGAAATGAATCGACTTATCAAATTCGAAATGGAAGGTTCCATCGGTTAATACCCAAAACCCTTGATATAATAAAATTATATCAAGGGTTTTTTATATTACACCGTTTGCTGGCATTGAAAGTTTTACACCCGAAAAGAGGTTTTTATGCCGGCAAATCACCTCTTATACCGGCAAACAACTTTATTCGCCCGAATAACCACTCCATATGCCGGCATAAGATTTTAGCCGCCCGATTCAATTTAAATAGCTACTTATATTTAGTCAGTAAAGTCCAAGGTGACACTATTCCCTAACTTGAAATGAAACTGATTTTATTGATTGTATGTAATCAGTGAATTATACATCGAGTAAAATTAGTAACAGCAAGGACGGTTAAAATCTACCTGAACTATGATAAAATATAGGCATGGGGCATAGTAAGCACAGAAGCTTTCTAGATCTCATGCTTTTTCTGTGTTTAAAATGAATATAAAAAACTTAGATTGAAGGAAATAAATATGGTTTTTCTTATCTTATTTTTAGTTGGTGTATTGAGTGCGATGATCGGCAGTGTTGCCGGATTAGGTGGAGGAGTAATTTTTGTTCCGGTATTATTATTCCTCGCCCAGTTTAGTGATGGCTTTTCGTGGGTAACCCCTCAAAATATAGTAGCCATTTCAGTTTTGTTGATGGTTTTTACAGGATTATCTGCTACCCTTACTTTTTTAAAGCGTAAAAGAGTAGATGTTCATAGTGCTTCTTTATTTTTAATAGGAAGTATACCAGGGGCATTAGTAGGGGTGTATATTAATGGCTATGTAGATATGGATTTCTTCCAGTTGTATTTTGGGTTGTTAATGTTATTAGTTGCTAGTATGTTTTTCATTAAAAAGAAGCTTTTATATAAATTAGAACATAAGCCGAAAGAAGTTAGACGTTTTCATATAGAAAGAACTTTTGATTTATCAGGTCATGAAACTACCTATTCTTATTCCTTAATTACTGGAATATCTATTGCCTTTTTTGTAGGGATGATGTCTGGTTTGTTTGGTGTTGGCGGAGGTTCCTTGATGGTGCCTGCTATGATTTTATTATTTGGTTTTCCCGCTCACATAGCTGCGCCGACTTCCATGTTTATGATCTTCTTCTCAAGCCTTGTTTCTTCTACGGCTCATATCGCAGCAGGGCATGTTTTATGGGCGTATGCTCTTGTTAGTATTCCAGGGGCTTGGCTAGGAGGTTATATTGGCGCGCATATCAACCAGCGACTCAATAGTACAGTGATTGAGTGGATCCTACGTATTATTATGATTGTCATTGGCATAAGATTAATTTCACAGACGTTTTAATAAAGGAGCTCCTATATGAAGGAATCTATCCATATATATTTCACAAGTGATTTACATAGTTATTTCCAGAGCTGGCCTTATACGATGCAGTCCATATCTCAGAAAATTAACCAACACGAAGAAGATGGAGAGTTCTACTTGCTGTTGGACAATGGCGATCATATGGACCGGGTTCATCCAATTACTGAAGCATCCTTAGGTCAAGCGAATGTGTCTTTATTAAATGCAGCAAACTATCATGCAGTGACACTTGGAAACAACGAAGGAATCACCTTACCTGAAGATGAATTGTATCATTTGTACGATGAGGCTACGTTTGATGTGGTCTGTGCTAATCTCCAAGCAGCTTCAAGAAAGAATCCTAATTGGTTAGCACCTTACAAAATATATGAAACGAAGCATCAAACGCGTATTGCTGTCATCGGGCTCACGGCACCTTTTCAATTGTTTTATGAAAAATTAAATTGGACTGCTCTAAATCCTTTTGATGTACTCGACGATCTAATACCAGACCTAGAATCAAAAGCGGATGTAATTATTGTCTTGTCTCATTTAGGAATAAATGATGATGAAGCAATTGCTCGAAACTATAATGTTGATGCTATCATTGGGGGCCATACGCATCATCTTTTAGAAAAAAGTAAAACGGTTAATGGCTCTACTATTCATGCAGCTGGAAAAAATGGATTGTATTATGGAGAAGTCTTTATAGAATACGATCATAAGACGAAAGAGTTAGTCACAAACCATGGAAGTGCATTATTAAATGCATCCACTCCTCATAAACAGACAAGTGAGCTACTGAATCAGTTAGAGATCGAAGCAAATGATAAATTAAATCAAGCTGTAGCAAATTTACAAGGGGATCTTCCAATCAATTGGTATGAAGAAACGACATTAATGAAATCATTTGTTCAGACATTAAAAGAGTGGACAGGTGCAGAGGCTGCGATGTTGAATTCAGGTGTTCTATTAGAAGGGTTCAAGAAAGGTATGGTTACAAAAAAAGCTGTACACCAGAGCTGCCCACATCCAATGAACCCTTGTACGATGATTCTTACTGGAAAAGAATTATTAGAAGCGATTCGCATGCTAGAATCTGATCATTATATTAATTTCGAATTAAAGGGGTTAGGTTTCCGAGGAAAGAAAATTGGAAAAATGATTTATGATGACATTGAACTTCACTACCATGAGGATTCTAATTACGTAGAACAGATATACCTTAAAGGCGAAGCAGTCGAAGCACAACGTTATTATAAAATAGCAACTGCAGATACTTTTTCATTTTCTTGGTTACTACCACCAATTTCAACTGTGAAAGAAAAACACTATTATATGCCTGAATTTCTTCGTGATGTTTTAGAAGTATGCTTAGCAAATATCGGTCGAAATTAAAGAGACAAACACTTCCTAACCTCCCTTTCATATGAATACAGAAAGGGAGGTTTTGACTTGTGATTAAAGTAGAACCGCTATGGTTGGACGATCGGCCATTTACTTACATTGAAGTGGAGCTTCCACAAACCACATTACTAATTATTTCTAATGACCTTGGTTATATCATGTGCGGAGCATTAGATGTTGATTTATTAAATAATAAATTAGCGCATCGTAAAATTATCGCTGGGAGGGCAGTAGGTGTTCGATCAAGGGATGAATTGATTTATGCTCCTCTGCAAATGGTTACGGAATATGCTGCTAAAGAATATGGTTGGTATGAAGGAATGATTGGAAAGCACGCATTGTTGTCTTTGCCTTAAAGTTATATTAAAAAAATTATATAAGTAGTTCAGTTACTCTAAATAAAATATTTTAAGAATAATACATGCCTCCAGATGCAATTTCATAAGATGATTGTAGAAGGGGGTTATTTACTTGCGTCGGATTAGACAACCACGATTTAAAAGCCGTAAACCCAAGACGTTAGGTCAGATCCTCATGTTAACTTTTGTAGCATTTATTATTTCCATTGTTTTATCAGTATGGATCATTAATCGTGGGATTGAACCGACGTTAATAGAAATAGCTGAAACAAAAACGAATCAATTTGCAAGAGAGGCCATAAATGAAGCTGTTAGTCGAAGAATTGCAGAAGATCTACAAGCGGAAGAATTGATTTTTATGGAAAAGGATGATCAAGGTAATATTGTTTCAATCGGTTGGAATGCTGTGGTAGTGAATCGTGTATTACGTAATACAACGTTTCGCGTACAAAATTTCCTTAAAAGAATTGAAAGAGGGGAAGTATCACCTGAGGATTCCTTGGATTTTGACCTAGATGAAGATTATATTATTGAAGAAGATACGGTAGAGGAACACCGAGCAATTGTACGGATTCCTATTGGTCAAGCAACTAATAATGCATTATTAGCAAACTTAGGACCTCGTGTGCCAGTCCATTTCACAGTTATTGGTGATGTACAATCGGATGTCGTTCGTAATGTCACGGAATATGGTATTAATAATGCGCTGATTGAATTGGACATTCATATTCAAGCAAACGTACAAATTGTTATCCCATTTTCTACTACGACAACTGTCATAGAAACAAATATTCCAGTATACGTAGGGGTTGTTCAAGGAAGGGTACCTGATTTTTATAATCAAGGTGCGAGTGATTCTCCGAATATTGCTGTACCATTTAGGGATTTGCATGAAGAAGAATGATGTGCTAGTATAATCTGCGTGTAAAAATTAAATAAGAGTTATAACCTTATCCATCGATGAGGTAGAGGAGCATATAAAATAAGTAGAATATGGGAGGGTGACGCCTGTGATCATATTCGAAAGGTTTATATGCCGAAGCACAAATTGGGTCTGCAATTCTGTGTTGGTATGTATCTGAAAAAGATATTTACTCTCGCGTAAGACGAGCGGGGAGCTACTGATCGAGAAAATAACCGACTTAATAAAAGTAATGGTAGATTTCTCTATCATTACTTTTTTATTTTGTTTAAAGAAGGGTATATAAATAAGAGCTTTAAACAAAAATTGCTGGATTTCTCGTAAGTTTCGTAAGTTCGTATTAAGATTAGTGTAAGAAAAAATTAGAGGAGGAAGAACAATGGAAGGTACAATTTGGTCACTCGTACCGCCTTTAGTAATGATTATTCTTGTGTTAGCAACACGCAAAGTATTAATCTCTCTAGGGGCTGGTATTATTGTTGGTGCGTTAATGATTGATCAATTTAACGTGTTAGCATCCATCGAGAGAATTTGGTTATCTTTTCAAGAGCTGTTTTATGCGGATGGCGCTTGGGATGTTTGGAGTATTCAATTGGTACTATTCTTAATTTTGTTAGGTATTTTAATAGCTTTCTTAACTGCTTCTGGTGGTGCAAGAGCATTTGGAAATTGGGCGATTCAGCGTATTGAAACGAGGAAGGGTTCCCAATATACAACTGGACTTCTAGGAATCGGTATCTTTATCGACGACTATTTCAATGCTTTAACAATTGGACAAGTTGCTCGGCCAATGACAGACAGACAAAATGTTTCCCGTGCAAAATTAGCTTATTTAATTGATTCTACATCTGCTCCTATTACCGTATTATCACCAATTTCAAGTTGGGGAGCTTATATCATTGGAACGATTGCAACAATTATTACGGCAAATGAAATTAGTAACATACAAGCTTTAGAATCGTTTGTGCAAATGATTCCTTATAATTTTTACGCATTAGCAGCAATTGCTTTAGTATTTTTAGTTATTTTCTTTAATTTAAATATTGGTCCAATGGTTCGACATGAGAACAGAGCCATTAAGTCAGGACAGTTAATCGATCCTTTAAATAAAGATGATATTCCTGGAGATCTTCAAGAAGAAGTTCACGAGAATAAAAACGGAAAGGTTTATCACCTATTACTACCTATTATCGTGTTGTTAGGTGCTACTATTGGATCTATGATCGTAACTGGTGCAAGAGCAAGTGAAGGGGAAGTTACTGCAATCTCGATTTTTGCAAATACTAATGTAAACTTTTCCTTAGTATTTGGTGGTGCGGCAGCAGTACTCGTATCCGTAATCTTTTACTTTGTTCAATCCGGAGAGAAATCAAATTTCTTTAGAGTTGTATTAGAAGGTATCAAAGCAATGCTTCCAGCTATATATATTTTAGTTTTAGCATGGATGATTGTATCAATTATTGGAGATATTGGAACCGATGCTTATTTATCAGGTGTAGTTGAAAATTCCAATATAAATGTTTCCTACCTACCACTGCTTGTGTTCGTTATTGCAGGGTTAATGGCATTTGCTACAGGGACTTCCTGGGGAACGTTTGGAATCATGTTACCAATAGCAGGGTCTATGGCTGCCACTTTGGATGTTAGTTTATTTGTTCCAGCACTAGCTGCAGTATTAGCTGGTTCTGTATTTGGTGATCACTGTTCACCAATTTCAGATACGACAGTACTATCATCTACTGGTGCAGGTTCAAATCATATTGACCACGTTCTGACCCAAATTCCATATGCTCTCATTGCGGGTGTTTCATCTATTTTAGGCTATGTGATGTATGGTGCGTTTGGTTCTTTAATTCTTGGATTGTTGGTGACTTTTGTTATTATGATTGGAATTGTCCTTCTCTTGAAGAAGGTAATGGAATAAAAATAAACAAAATCCTCTTAGGGAATTAACTAAGGGGATTTTTTTGTGTTAGGATAAGGTTCTAGAAAACAAGCAATAGGATGAAATATACTAACATTCGTACGGTTACTTTAGTCCTACTTCTAAGTCTTTTTCTCTAAAAAGACTTGAAAAAAAGTTTTCTAAAAATTATAATTAAACAAAATATTGAATAAGATATTTTTAAGGGAGTTGATGCACCTAAGAAACTACAACAAAAAATTTTTGATTAAAAAAAGTAGTATGGAGAGGGGAATGAGTTATGGAAGCACGTGAACAGTGGGCCTCCAAGCTTGGATTTATCCTGGCAGCGGTAGGTTCAGCAGTAGGTTTAGGTAACATTTGGCGCTTTTCCTATGTATTAGGAGAAAGTGGAGGTTTCGCATTCTTATTAGCTTATATTATTTGTATCTTTTTAATTGGTTTACCAGTCCTATTGGCGGAGATTACAGTAGGTCGTCGTGGACAGTCTGACGCAGTTAATTCATTTGAAGAGATTGCTCCCAAAAAACCATGGAAGATTGCAGGTATTTTAGGAGTATTATCCGGTTCATTAATTTTATCTTTCTACGGTGTAATTGCTGGTTGGGTAATGTTCTACTTGTGGAGCTTTATCACTGGACCTGCAAGGAACGTTGAAGAAGGCGGATATGAAGGATTCTTTGTTGACGCTATTGGAGGTTCCTTTACTCCAGTATTTTGGCAATTATTATTTATGGCATTAGTAATCGGAGTCGTTTTCTTTGGTATCAAAAAAGGAATCGAGCTTGCGAACCGTTTGTTCATGCCGATGCTTGCAATCATTGTTGTTGTGCTAGCAGTATTTGGTTTAACAATGGATGGTGCTGGCGAGGCACTTAGTTACATGTTCTCTCCTGATTTCGGTCAGTTAGCGAATATGGATGTATGGGGTGCTGCAATCGGGCAGGCATTCTTTACCTTGTCACTTGGTATGGGTGCTATGATCACTTATGCAAGTTACTTACCGAAAGAAACAAAACTTCCAAGCGCAGCTGGTACAGTTGTAACATTGGATACATTATTCGCGATTTTTGCTGGTTTAATGATCTTCCCGGTAGTATTTACATTCGGGGGTTGACCCATCATCCGGTCCAGCATTAATTTTCATCTCATTACCTGAAGTATTCGGTATGTGGGGTACTGGTGGTACAGTATTTGCAATCTTCTTCTTCTTCTTAGTTGCAATTGCAGCATTATCTTCTGCAATTTCATTATTAGAAGTAGGTGTCGCATGGATGATGCGTTCTTTCACATGGTCGCGTCAAAAGGCAACTATTATTGCAGGTTTACTTATTACCGCATTTGGTATACCTTCTGCATTATCTCAAGGTGCAGTTGACTCATTAAGTGATATTTCACTACCAGGTGGTACTTTCCTAGACTTTATCGACGTAATTACGGACCAATACACGCTAGCATTAGGTGGTATGGTTACGGCATTATTCGTCGGTTGGGGTTGGAATAAAGTAGAGGTGCTTCGTGAAACAGGATTACAAGATACGACAATTGGTCTTGTATGGATCTGGTTCTTAAGAATTGTTGCACCAGTTGGTATTGCTTATATTGTAATTAATAACTTTATCAATATGTTCTTTGTTACAGAAGAGGAGTCAATGAGCTATTTAATCATCCAAATGGTTAATTATTTCTTATAAAAATTCAGTTTAAATGCGTATGGCCTTTCTAAAAGGTCATACGCTTTTTTTATTCCCAATGTCTTAAATAAGGGTACGGGTCAAATGCCCACTCGTTTGTACCGTTATCTCTGTACATTCCGTAATGAAGATGAGGAGGAAACTTTCCTGCAGTTCCAACTGGTCCATAACCGGAGGAACCAACATATCCAATGACTTCTCCAGGTTCGACAAAGCTACCTTCTTCAATTCCTTCCTCGAACCCATGTAAATGAGCATAATAATGGTAAATGTTTTGTGCATCTCTTATGCCAACACGCCATCCTCCGAATTTATTCCATCCTTTAATTTCTACAATGCCATAGGAAGAGCTCCTCACAGGGGTACCATAGGAAGCAAATAGGTCTGTGCCCTCATGTATTCTTCTGCCCCCATATCCTCGACCATGACCCCAAGTGGATCTATAGGAATAGTTATAGTTCGTCGGTAAGGGAAATGCTCGTTCGCTTAAGTCCACTTGCTTAAAATGGTGGAACATTTTTGCGTACTGAGAAATCAGCAATCCGGCCTTCTCACGATCGTAAAATTCTTCTATTAGTTTCTCAAAAGTTTTTCCTTTAGCTAGTTCTTCCTGAATGTGAAGAGCTACTGTATAAAGCACATCTTCTGGGTCAGAATAGCTCGCTACACCATCTCCGCTACCATCTTTCCCTTTGCCTTGAAACAATGATAAGGTTTCTTCACGAAAGTCTGGCTTGCTTTCTAATCCAGCCAATAAACCATACCATTTTTCTTCTGGGTATTGGATACCGACTAATTGGTCTTCCTCAAGCGTATGGATGTTTCTTTCATACTGATTTATTGCAGCTAAGTAATACCAAGGAACCTGGGTAAGTGCTTCGGTTTTTTCATATAGTGCACGACGGTCATCAAATAAAGATTCAGCTAGCAATGAATTTTGACTGCAGAAGACCATCCATATTATTATTGATATAAATAAATACTTACGAATATTTTTTCTCATGATTTACGGAACTCCTTCCTATTGTTATCATGTTCAGTTTTTAAAAAATCATGAGAAGCAATTATATAAAATGTGGTACACTATATAGTAATAGAGGTGAACGAGCATGGAACTACATGGTAAAAATTACGAATTAGTACATAATTATCGGGATGGTTTTGAAGAGGAAGTATTAGGTGAACGATTTAGTGATATATTAGTTAAATATGATTACATTGTTGGCGACTGGGGATTCGGTCAGCTTCGTTTAAAAGGATTTTTTGATGATCAAAATCAAAAAGCTACTTATGATACAAAAATATCTACTTTGGAAGACTATATATATGAATACTGTAATTTTGGCTGTGCCTATTTTGTATTAAAACGATTAGATTAAAGATATTATATGTTGGCTGAACTACATGGAAGAAGAGGCTGAGACAAAAGTGTCTGAAATCATGAATATTCCGAACAAAGCAGATAAAAAGCGGATGAAATAGACGGAGACTCCTGTGGGAAATAGAGCTCAGGTGAGACCCCGGAATGCGTAGCATGAGGAGGCTCACCAGCTCCCCACGGAAAGCGCAGTCTATTTCAGGAGCGAGTTAGTCGCACCACTTTTTATTGTTCGGATTTTCATGCTACCACTTTAATTTGTCCCAGCCTCTTCTTCTATCATTCAGTCTTCGTCCGGATAGTCACCAGGTTGGTGTGCATTATGAGCTTCTCTAGGGTCATCTGCATGTAATTCTTTAAATTCATAATTAAAAGGAGTGTAATACCTTTGATTAGGGTTATATTTCCTTGCTTTTAAAGGCTTTTGATTTACCGGTTCGCCATATGTTCCCTCTGGAAACTCTTCAGAAGCTAAATAATTCTGTTGCTTTTCAACAGGCGTGAAATCATCACGATTTTTCCTTCCCATATAATCACCTCACCTTTTATCGTGGCACGATTGTTGATTAATTATGCGAGGAAGATTTAAGCTATGCTAAAATGGAAAAGAATAAGGAGGATTGAAATATGTATTTTGTTGAAATAGAGAAAATCGATGATAAACTCGCTTATTATAATCAGTTATTAAAAATCTATAAGGAAGCAGAAGTTGACTCCCCGATTGAAAAATTAGGGTTAGAAAGGGTAGCCCATTTATTAATTGAATCAGTCATTGATGTGAGCAATATGATGATTGATGGTTTTATTATGCGTGACCCCGGGAGTTATGAGGATATTATAGATATATTAATTGACGAAAAAGTATTACCAATAGAAGAAGAAAAACCTTTTAAACAGTTGATTCAATTAAGGAAACCAATCGTACAGGATTTCACTAGTATATCTTTTGAAGGGGTAGTTGCAACATTGCATACTCAAATTAATTCTTACGAAAACTTCAGTACGTATATCACTAATTATTTAGAGCAGGAAATGGGTCCAATCACTGCATTTACGAAACGAAAGGATGAAGAAAGCTAGCATGAAAGAATATGGTGCGTATTTCATTGATTTAGATGGAACCATGTATAAGGGAAAAGAAGCAATACCAGAAGCAAAGCCCTTTATAGATCAACTTGTAAGTAAAGGTATTCCCCATCTATTTGTAACGAATAATTCTTCAAGAACCCAAGCTCAAACGGTAGATAAATTAAAAGGGTATGGAGTGGAAGCGACGAAAGACCAAATTCTTACCCCATCAATAACTGCTGCAAAACAAATAAAACAAGATAATCCAAGTGGAGCAAAAGTTTACGCAATTGGTGAAATTGGTTTATTTGACGCTTTAGAGCAGGAAGGTTTAACGATCACAGAAGAGTCGCCGGATTATGTGGTGATAGGAATTGACAGAGATAATAGCTATAGAAAGATTCGTGAGGCATGTCTGCATATTCAAGCAGGTGCACAGTTTGTTGCGACAAACCCAGATATTAAAGTTCCAACAGAAAAAGGGTTAGTACCTGGTAATGGGGCTTTTATGCATTTAATGGAGCTTGTTACAGGGGTGAAACCAAAAGTTTTCGGGAAACCTGAACACTATATGATTACCCAGGCATTGAATCAATTGAATGTTGCACCAGAACATGCAATCATGATCGGAGATAATTATCATACCGATATTTTGGCAGGCATTCGTGCAGGTGTAGATACCCTACATGTTCAAACTGGAGTAACGTCTGTTGAAGAATTAAGATTAATGGAGGACCAACCTACTTATAGTTTGAAATCACTTCAAGAATGGTTTACATAAACTTTTAAGAAGAGGTGTTGTATATGAGTAAACCGTATGTTTATATCACACGCAAGCTTTCAGAACATGTTATGGATACACTCGAGAAGCATTTCAGCGTTGAAGTGTGGCCATATGAAGACAAGCCGGTTGACCGCGAGACACTATTAGAAAAAAGTAAGAAGGCGGATGCTTTGCTAACCATGTTAACGGATCAAGTGGATCAAGAGCTTTTTGATCAAGCTGAAAATTTAAAGGTTGTAGCGAATTTAGCTGTAGGCTATGACAATATTGATTTACAATATGCAAAATCTCGAAATGTGACTATTACAAATACCCCAGATGTGCTTACAGATACGACTGCTGATTTGACGTTTGGCTTATTGTTGGCAACCGCTCGGCGTATGAAAGAGGCATTACAAGTCATTCCAAATAATGAATGGACAACTTGGTCTCCTTATATGTTAGCAGGGGCCGATGTGCATCATAAAACGATTGGAATAGTCGGTATGGGTCAAATTGGTGAAGCCGTTGCAAAAAGAGCATCTGGATTTGACATGAAAATCCTATATCATAATCGTTCCCGTAAAAAAGAAGCAGAAGAAAAAATGGGTGCAACCTATGTTTCGTTTGAGGAGTTATTGCAAGAAGCGGACTATGTCGTGTGTATGACCCCACTAACAGAGGAAACCAAGGATCTATTTAATAAGGAAGCGTTTCAAAAAATGAAATCATCAGCAATTTTTATTAATACGTCTAGGGGCGGGGTAGTCGATGAACAAGCTCTAGAACAAGCGTTAGTGAATGGAGAAATCGAAGCATGCGGACTAGATGTGTTTAAAAATGAACCAATCGATCAGTCCCATCCGTTGATAAAATTGGATCAAGTTACAGCGTTCCCACATATTGGATCTTCCAGTGTTGAAACGAGGGAAAAGATGATGGAGTTGGCTGCTGATAATATTACCCACGTTTTAAATGGCAAAGATCCTCTCACCCCGGTAAATTAACTCTCCTCCTAATTGAGTGAGGATTGAGAATTGTGGATATAACTATACTTTTCTGGATAAGTGGAAAGAATTCTGGATATTCATAGGAGTTTCGTGGATATCCTTTAAACTTTTCTGGATATAAAAAAATTCTCGTGGATATTGCATAAGATTTCTGGATATATCTTAACTTTTCTGCATAAATGCCCGACAGTTTGCACATTTATTGTATTAAAAAAGCCTTTCACTTAAAGTGAAAGGCTTTCTAAATATAAAATTACTAGAAGATTTGTTCTACTTCTCTCACGCCAGGAACCTCAGCAACTAAAGCGCGTTCAATACCTGCTTTTAATGTAATTGCCGAGCTTGGACAATTACCGCAAGCACCTTTTAAGCGAAGTAATACAATACCATCTTCATCTACATCCACTAATTCAACATCGCCACCATCTCTAAGTAGAAATGGACGTAATTTCCCGATTACCTCATGTACTTGATCAAACATAGAAGATCTTCCCCCTTCATATCTCTTATTATAATCAATTTTGCGAAAAAAATCTATTTCGTTGACTTCTTTTATCTTTAAGTAAGATATTTATTGAGAACCATTATCATTGTATCTAAAAAAGGTTTTTATGTAAAATGATATTAATGGAGAATTTTTAATTTGAAACCTTTTGGAGGTAATAATATGAATAAACAAGTTACACTAATCGTATATGGTGCAGAAGTGTTATGCCCAAGTTGTGTTAATTTACCGAGCTCTAAGGAACAGTATGAATGGCTGCAAGCAGCGATCAATCGAAAATTTGGGGAGAATGTGGTGGACTATGAATATGTAGACATTCATCAACCGCCTGAAAATAAACAGCAACAAGAATTCGCAGAAAAAATTATTGAAGAAGATATGTTTTATCCTGTGGTCTTAGTGGAGGATGAGATTGTCGGAGAAGGAAACCCGAGATTAAAAACGGTATATAAAGCATTGGAAAAAAGAGGTTTAGAACCGGCCTCATCGTAATGATTGCAAGGCTATAAGCGCTGTGCTAGCATGGATAAAGGGTTCTATTAACCAAGAAATGCAAGTCAAGGAGTGTCAGAGATGAACCCAATAGTAGAATTTTGTGTAAATAATTTAATAAGCGGATCCCAAGAAGCTTTCGAGAAGCTTGAAAAGGATCCAGACCTAGATGTCATTGAATATGGTTGTACAAGTCACTGCGGTATTTGTGCAGCAAGTCTATTTGCGATTGTAAATGGAGAATGTATTACAGCGGATTCAAGTGGCGAACTGGTGGATAAGATTTATCAACATCTAGAAGACAATCCATTATTTTAATAAATAAGTAAAGTGGGTATGATGATGCAATTACCTTTTACGAAAATGCACGGGTTAGGTAATAATTATATATATGTGGATGGCTTTCAAGTTGAATTAGAAGAGGAGCAATTACCTGAACTCGCAAAACAGGTATCCAATCCACATACAGGTATTGGATCTGATGGTTTAATTCTTCTCTTACCATCTGAGGTTGCACAAGTGAAAATGCGTATTTTCAATAAAGATGGTTCAGAGGCAATGAATTGTGGGAATGGTTTACGGTGTATTGCGAAACTTGCTACCGATTTAAAATATGTTCATTCATCTGAATTCAAAATAGAAACGAAATCAGGAGTGGTCCAAGCAACCGTCCACCTCCAAAATGGAATTGTCAACAGTGTAGCTATAGATATGGGTGAACCTATTCTAACCAGACGTGAGATACCAATGCAGGCGACCGAGGAATACCAACATGACCATGTAATCATGGAGCCTTTTGAAGTGAATGGAACTCAGTTACGTGCAACCGCAGTATCGATGGGCAATCCACATGTTATTTTCTACGAACAAAAGATACAGCAAGCACCACTTTATGAATTGGGTCCAATTATTGAAAAAGATATTCGATTTTTAGAAGGTGTTAATGTAGAGTTTGTAGAAATAATAAATGAGCAAGAAATAAATTTCCGAGTATGGGAACGTGGTTCTGGTGTAACACAAGCTTGTGGTACTGGTGCATGCGCTGCGGTAGTTGCTTCCGTTTTAAATGAATTTGTTTCTCAAGGCAAACCAATCACTGTCCATCTGGATGGTGGGGATCTGGAAATCACTTGGGAAGAAAGCGGAAACGTTACGATGCAAGGACCAGCAGTCACGATAGCTACTGGCATATTTTATTTGAGTATGTGAAGATTGATAGTGTAGATTTAAGTTTGTATACTGTAATAAAGGGGTGAAGGTAAATGGCTATTCATATTTCTGATCAAGCGAAATATCAGATTACTGAAATGTTAAAAAAAGAAACAGAAGAGGAAGTTTATTTACGCTTTGGAGTAAAAGGTGGAGGCTGTAGTGGTCTTTCATATAAATTAGGATTTGATTATGAAGTAAAAGAAACAGATGAACAATTTGAGGAAAATGGGATCCCTGTAGTAATAGCGACAATGGACCGAAAAATTGTAGAAGGTACTAAAATTGATTTTAAAGAAAACATGATGGGCGGAGGATTCACAATTGATAATCCAAACGCAATTGTCTCTTGTGGTTGTGGCTCTTCATTTAAAGCTGATGGACGTGTAGGTGTGCCTGAAGATTGTTAATTAGTTATCTGAAATTTTCATTTTAGGATGTAAAGAATTGAGGAGAAATGCATGCGCAAAATAATCATGGGTGGAACGGTTATCATCCTATCACTTAATTTATTAATCGCTTGTTCCAATGATGATGCAAACGAGGACTCTGCTGAAGAATCTACATCCAGTCAAGATGAGGCAGAGAACGGGCAAGAAGAACAATCATCTAATGGCGAAGAAGTGGTAGAACCAACTGCATTAACGGAAAATCATGCTCAAGAATTAATCGAAGGCTTACAGATGAACTTAATCGCAGAAACGGATGAGAATCAGCAGGTTGTTGCCCATGATTCTATGATGAATTTGATTACTCAAATTACGCCGTTCGTTTCCTTAGAACTAGCAGAGGAGTTAGTCGGCGAATATTATTATATGGAAAATGGTAATTTATTTCTTATTCCACGTAGTGTGCCAGTTTTAATGGAGCATGATCGCTCTTTTGAAATGGAAGAAGAAGGCGATTATACGTATATTGTATCCCAAGAAGCGGAATCAGATGAGGAAACAACCATTTATTATGAGATCGCATGGCAGGAAAAATCTTATCGTATAACCGATATTCGATTAGACTAATTAATCGCTTTCTTTAACGAACTAATAAAAGTTGAAAAAAAAGCTTGGAAGCATATCTCAATTGATATACTTCCAAGTTTTTTTATTCATTGAACATATGCGTAGAATGTTTCGGTTGAACACGTGCACTTGGATCAATTCTAGCCATAGCATTATTTACAGCAGTTGGACCTTCTCCGAAACCAGCTGCGATTAATTTTACTTTACCTGGATACGTAATAATATCCCCTGCTCCGTAAATTCCCTCAACACTAGTTTCCATCCGGGTATTCACTTGAATATTATTTTTCTCAAGGTCAAGTCCCCATTGCTTAATCGGTCCTAAACTAGAAACGAAACCGTAATTCACAATTAAGTCATCGACGTCTATGGTGAGTGTTTCTTCCCCTTTTACTTTTTGTAAAATTACTTGATTAATCTGATCGTCCCCGTCTAGACCTACTGGTACATAGGGAGTGATTAACTCTACACTAGATTGTTCGAGTTGTGCTACACTATGCTCATGCGCCCGGAAAGTATCCCGGCGGTGTACAAGTTGTACTTTACTTGCGATTGGCTCTAGCATGAGTGCCCAATCTACAGCAGAATCACCACCACCGCAAATTAATACTTTTCGGTCTCTAAATGACTCAAGATTAGTAATATAATAATGTAAGTTCTTATCCTCGTATTTCTCCGTACCTTCGATGCGCAGTTTTCTAGGCTCAAATGCGCCGTTTCCAGCAGTTATAATCACCGCCTTCGTATAGAAAGTGTCTTTATCAGTTGTTAAGCGGAATAAGTTCTCCTCCACCTTTTCGATCGACTCTACGGCATGGTCTAATGTGATTTCAGGATTAAAAGGTTTTGCTTGTTCATATAAATTATCCACTAATTCTTGTGCACGAACCTTTGGAAATCCAGCCACATCATAAATATATTTTTCAGGATAAAGTGCTGAAAGTTGACCACCGATATGTGGCAAGCTTTCAATTATTTGAACGTTAGCTTGTCGTAAACCACCATAAAAGGCAGTAAACAAACCAACTGGACCCGCACCAATAATTGTTAGATCGCGAATGTCTTCATTCATATCTCTACCTCCCCATACATTGTTACGTTTGGAACACCATCAAATATTATAACATTATCCATATTGAATGATAAATAAATCTGTTTTTTTGTAACTTATCGACATTGTTTGACTGAAAAGTGGGAAGATATAATTATCAGAAACATTAGAAATTGTTGAAAGGGTTGAAAAAAGCAATAAAAAGTTCTATTATTGTTGTTAGGCGAACTATTACGATTTTTTGACATTTTAATGCATGAGTACGTGAAGTAAATCACAAAGAAGTAGTTCTTTATTTAAAAATTTCGGATGGATGTGATGATGATGAACAAACCAAATATTGTCGTTTTGGGTGCAGGTTATGGTGGGATCATGACTACAATTAAATTGGAAAAGATCCTCGGTGATAACGATGCAAATGTTACTTTAGTAAACAAGCATGATTACCATTATCAAACAACTTGGTTACATGAAAATGCAGCTGGTACGCTTCACCACGACCGTACACGTATTCCTATTAAAGATGTAGTTAATTTTAATAAAATTAACTTCGTTCAGGACACTGTAAAGTCAATCGAACCAAGCAATAAAAAAGTTATTTTAGAAGATGGGGAGCTTACATATGATTACTTAGTAATCGGATTAGGCTTCGAATCTGCAACGTTTGGCATCGAAGGCTTAAAAGAACACGCTTTTAGTATTTACAGTATTAATAGTGCTCGTTTGATTCGTGAACATATTGAATATAACTTTGCTCGTTATACAACGGAACCAGGAGACCGTCGAGACTTATTAACAATTGTAGTAGGTGGCGCAGGTTTTACTGGTATCGAGTTTATTGCTGAAATTGCTAACCGTGTTCCAGAGTTATGCCAAGAATACGATATTGATCCAGAGAAAGTTCGTGTGATGAATGTTGAGGCAGGACCGGCTGCATTAGCTGGCTTTGACGAAGAGCTTGTGGAGTATGCAATGAATCGTTTAGAAGAAAAAGGCGTAGAATTCCGTTTAGGTACTATGATTAAACAGTGTAATGAAAATGGCATTCTAGTTGAAAAAGACGGTGAACAAGAAACAATTGATTCACAAAACGTTATTTGGGCAGCTGGTGTAACAGGTAATTCAATCGTTGAAGAGTCTGGTTTTGAAGTAAGTCGTGGTAGAGTACCTGTTCGTGAGGATCTACGCACACCTGACCATGACAATGTCTTTGTAGTAGGTGACTGTGCAGTACTCTTTAATCCGGAAACGGAACGCCCTTATCCACCAACAGCGCAAATCGCGATGCAAATGGCTGATACTGCAGCTCATAACTTGAAGCAATTAGTAACGAATTCAAGTGAGCTAGAAACTTTCAAACCAAACCTTCAAGGTACGGTAGCATCACTTGGTCATACAGATGCAATCGGTGTTGTATTTGATGGTAAGAAGTTGTACGGTCGTTCTGCTTCGATCATGAAAAAAGTAATTGATAATCGTTATTTATTAAAACTTGGTGGAATCGGTCTTATGCTTAAAAAAGGTAAGTTAGATATGTTCCGCTAAAAAATTCACAAAGATGGCAAAGGTAGTTGATGTAACTACCTTTGTTTTTTTATTTACATAATGTAAAATAAGTGAGAATTAGATTTTAGGAGGAGCGCATATGGGAATTATTCAGGCGTTCGTAGCGTCACTATTATTTTTTATCTTATTTTTTGGGATAGCCTTTATCTTAAATATGTTACTTAGAGCTACTTGGTTGATGGCAATAATTTTTCCTGTGATTATTATTTTCATTATAGATGATGTTCCAATCACTTCTTATTTCACAAATCCTGGAGAAGCTTTTCCAGCAGTGTGGCAGGATTTTATTAACTTACAAGTTGTAGATACGATCATATTAACGGCGGGCTTTATAGGTACAATCGTTTCAGGGCTTGTTATTCGTACACTACGTAAAAAAGGTTATCAAATGTTTTAATTTTTCAAATAAATGTATAAAAGCTTTTAATATTGGAAACGCTTGTTGGCAAAGAGGTGGTCAAAAGTGAGAAACCAAATTAAAAGCTTTTTTTTATTAGGTAGCATCATCCTTTTATGTCTAGGGGTAGGATATTGGATGACAATTACGATTACTGCAGAAGAGAATAATCCTATGCGTGCTGATATAAAAGAGGAACATCAACCTTTTCATAAAAGTAGTAAAGAACGTATGCCAATGGATGAAATACAAGATGAAGAAGAGAAAGTGGACTGGGTGGAGGATGATCAGCTCATTTCTGTAGCAAACATTACAAAGGACGATGAAGAAGAATCTGACGAGCTAGAGTTAGAGATAAGTTCTGATACAAATGAGAACGTGGAAGAACAGAATGATACAGAAGAAGTTGTAGAAGTTAAGGAAGAAGAAACTACCGAAGAAAGTCAAGATCAAGTTAAGGAACCAGAAGAAGAGGAACAAGAAATAGAACCTACTGCTGAAGTAGCCTATAAAGAATATCCCAAGAAAACTGTTGTAGCAACGGGTTATACTGCAGGCTATGAATCGACTGGTAAAACAGAGTCTCACCCTGAGTACGGTATTACCTTTTCAGGCTTAAAAGTGCAAAGAGATACTATATCTACAATTGCAGCTGATCTAAGCGTATTTCCTCTTGGTACGGTTCTATATGTGCCTGATTATGGATACGGAATCGTCACTGATATTGGAGGAGCAATTAAAGGAAATATAATTGACTTATATTATGAAACAGTGGATGAAGTATTTGTAGAGTGGGGCAAAAGAGAAGTAGATGTGTATGTAATTGAAGTTGGCGATGGGGTAGTCACATCCTCCGACTTGAATTATTGGGAAGAACAAATTATCACAGAAGCTGTTACAGCTCACGTAGAATAATAAAACAGTTCCAGCAATGCTTATGCTGGAACTGTTTTTATATTTTCGTTTTACTATTAAAAAATCGAATAGATACTAATTGCTAATAATATACCTGTAACTGCACCGAAGAACACTTCGCTAGGTTGGTGTCCTAGCAATTCTTTTAATTCTTTTTGTTTTTCACTTTCCTCTTTTTCAGGCCAGCTTTTGGCGTCTTCTACAATTCGTTGGAAGTCTTTTACTAACTGATTTAATAAAGTCGCATGTTCCCCAGCATGACGACGGATCCCCGTTGCATCATACATGACTATAATACTTAATACACAAGCAATTGCGAAATATGGTGACTCTAAGCCATGTTCGATTCCAACTGCTGTTGTCAGCGAAGTTACTGCAGCGGAGTGACTACTAGGCATGCCTCCTGTACTTACAGCTAATCCGAAGTTGATTTTTCTAGTTGCGATATATTGGATTGGAATTTTAATAACTTGTGCGAAAATAACGGCAAACAAAGCGATTATTAAAGGGGTATTATTTAAAATTTCCATATGACTTATTTCACCTTCCTCTTTCTATCATCATACCCTATTTATTCGATTAAAAAAACGTCATAAAAGAAAATCCTTCAATCAATATTTCGATTTATGAAATAAACTGATATACTCGTATTAATTACTTGAAAAGAAGAATAAGTAAATTTCGGAGGTGCAACATGTTTAAAGTGAGTAATGAAACTGTAGAGAAGCACGAAACAGAAGCATTAATCGTAGGACTTTTTGAGAAAAATAAACAAGATCAACTGGAATACCAATCTTTAAACGAAGCTTTTCAATCAGAGTTGGATACACTTGTTGAAAGTGGCGATATATCAAATGCTTATGGCAAAGTATCTAAAGTTCACACGTTCGGGAAAGTCCCCGCAAAAAGAATCTATTTCATTGGATTAGGTAAAGAAGATGATCTTACTACAAATAAGACAAGAAATGCTTTTGGGAAGTTGTTTAAGAAATTATCTGAAGATCAAATTTCTCAAGCTTGCATCTCGTTACCAAGCATTACACATGCTAATTCAGAACTAGAGGATGTTGTAGAAGCAATAAGTGAAGCAGCTGCCATGGCAACTAATGTATTATCAACTTATCATACAGAGCAAGACGATCAACCGAAAGTAGAGTTGGAACAGTTACACTTTATAGGTTCAGATGAGGATTCATTAGTGTCAGCTGCAAGTAATGGGTATGCCCTTGGAAACGGTGCAAATGTTGCAAGACACCTAGTTAATTTACCTGGAAATTTATTAACTGCTGTAGATTTAGCTGCATTCGCAGAAGATATGGCAGAGAAACACCAATTTGATATTGAAATTTATGAAAAAGAAGGAATTGAAGAACTTGGAATGGGAGCATTATTATCAGTAAACCAAGGTTCTTTAGAGCCTCCACGGTTTATTGTGATGAAATTTCAAGGGAAAGCAGAATGGGATAACCCTGTAGCATTAGTAGGTAAAGGAATAACATTTGATACTGGTGGCTATTCCTTAAAACCGAAAGACGGAATTATTGGAATGAAAATGGACATGGGTGGAGCAGCTTCCGTATTAGGTGCGATGGATGCCATTGGACATATTCGTCCAGAGGAAAATATCATTGCTCTTATTCCAGCTACCGATAACATGATCAGTGATCGTGCTTATAAACCAGATGACGTCATCGTAACAATGAGTGGAAAAACTGTTGAAGTAAGAAATACAGATGCAGAAGGTCGTTTAGCTTTAGCTGATGCAATAACTTATGCGCGTCAACAAGGGGCACGCAAAATTGTAGATGTTGCAACATTAACTGGTGGTGTAGTTGTTGCATTAGGAGATCAAGTTACTGGAGCGATGACAAACAATGAGTCTTGGTTAGGTGAAATCCAAGCAGCATCTGAAAAAGTCGATGAATTGATTTGGCAGCTCCCTTATTTAGATGTATATAAGAAAGCAGTACGAAATAGTCATATTGCTGACTTAAATAATTCACCTGGACGAAAAGGACATGCAGTACTTGCTGGTTCCTTTGTTGGTGCATTTGCAGAAGATACGCCATGGGTACACTTAGATATAGCTGGAACGGCAATGGCAGAAGCTCCACATGACTTAGGACCCAAAGGACCGACCGGCGTTATGGCACGTACATTAGTAAAGACAATGATGAACAGCTCGAAGTAAATAATAATAATAAAGACCTACGTAGAAGCAAGAAGCTTCCGTAGGTCTTTATTTTTGTTGGTTGTCAGGAACGAATGGTGTTAAGGGAAGGGGTGGCTAGTGAAATCCTTGTAAGTAATTTCGGTAACAATATTGCAGCCCCCATAGTAATAACAAAATCTTTAATAAAAAATGGTAACATAACCATAAACCCTGTTTGCATCGTCATTGGTACTTCCATCACAATATTCATCGATCCTACCATATAAGGAGTACCTATTAAATAGTTTGCTAGAAGACCTGCGAAAGATGCTACTAAGTACGTTTTAATCGTTGGTTCAGCACTTTTTTCTACGATCCACCCAGAAACAAAGGCAACTGCAATAAATGATAATAAGAATCCTCCAGTTGGAGAGATAAATGCGAATGGCCCTGACTGCATTTCCGCGAATACAGGAACACCAGCCAACCCGATTAACAAATAAACGAGCACAGAAAATGTACCAAGTTTCTTACCTAATATAATTCCAGCTAAAATGGCAAAAAACGTTTGAAGAGAAAGCGGGACAGACCCTCCAGCATATGTAATCTTTAATACAGGAAACCATACAGCAATGTTTGCTCCGATCATAAGTAAGACCACGAAAACAGATCCTAATGTTAAATCAATTGGACGAAATTTATTTTTCATTATTTTATGTCCCTCCTTTACAAGAACTATCATAGCGAATAATCACTTTCATTGTCAACCTGAATTTTATTTAGGTGAACAATAGATTTGAAAAGAGGCTGGGACAAAATAAAGTGATAGCATGAAATCAGAACAAAGCAAATGAAAAGTGGATGAAATAGACGGAGACTCCTGCGCGAAATAGAGCTCAGGTGAGACCCCACAGAGCTTGCTCGAGGAGGCTCACCAGCTCCGCGCGGAAAGCGCAGTCTATTTCAGGAACGAGTTAGTCGCACCACATTTCATTGTTCGGATTATTCATGACTACAGACACTTTTGTCCCAGCCTCTTTAAAAGTGATTATTTTGTCTGAATACTAGCGTCTAATGCCACTTCAATCATGTCACTAAACGTATTTTGGCGTTCCTCTGAGGTAGTTTCTTCTCCAGTTAGAATGTGATCACTCACTGTTAAAACAGATAGTGCTTCTCGATTGAATTTAGCTGCTAATGTATATAAGGCAGTTGTCTCCATTTCAACAGCTAATACGTTGTAAGATGCAAGTTGTTTGAAGAGATCCATGGCGTTATCACGATAAAAACTATCGCTTGTAAAAACATTACCTACTTTTAGGTTTAACCCTTTTTTCTCTCCTACTTCATACGCATTTTTTAATAATTGAAAGTCAGCTGTAGGTGCAAAATCAATTCCTCCAAATTCCATCCGATTCATTTGAGAATCTGTTGTGGAAGTTGAAGCAAGAATCACATCACGTACTTTAACATCTTCTTGTAGTGCTCCACAGGAACCAACTCGAATGAGTTTTTTTACATCGAATTCCTGGATAAGCTCGTTTACGTAAATAGAGATACTTGGTACACCCATTCCTGTACCTTGAACGGAAATACGTTCTCCTTTATACGTTCCTGTGTACCCATACATTCCACGGACTTCATTATAGCAAGTTACATCTTCTAAGAAATTTTCTGCGATATATTTTGCACGAAGGGGATCACCCGGTAATAAAATCGTTTCTGCGATATCGCCTTTTTTAGCGCCAATATGTGTGCTCATCATCATTCCTCCATTTTCAGTTTTCATGTTTACCCTACCACAATCGATTTTACGAAAGCAATTATACAAAAGTTATAACAAAACTCATAATATTGTTATAACTTTGTGCTAGAGCGTAAAAAGAGGAAGTGGATTCATCCAACTTCCTCTAGTTTGCTATGAAGAATATACGACTTCTTCAAGTACTTTCATTTCTTCATGGTCTAATAAATTTTTATTAACAAAATGGTCTGCTGTTTTATTCATGTTTGCTTCCAAATCATCAAGTTCTTCTTTATTTCCTACGAAATATATGCGTTCCCAACCATAATCTTTTGCTAGTTTATCTAATTTAGGTGCTAAGCTTTTATACCATCTATAACGGTTCGCTTCGACACGTTGTTCAAATTGTTCTTTCTTAGATGTCTTTTGACCACCAGAGCCCATAGAAGCATCAGCACGATGCGGTCCTTGGTGTAAACGCCAATCTTCTGTATCAAGGTCAAGTTCGTAATGTTGAATGTCATTAACATTTCCTAAAGCTGCATCAATTACTTTGATTTCATTTTTTTGAGTTAAGATGAGTCCAGTTTGTGGGAAATTATTTTGCATTTCTTTCAATTGATCAAGTTGAGGTTGTTCTTCCCAATAGAATTTACTTTCAACTGGCATTTGGAATTTTTCTGCAAACCAAATTTGCTCATCAGAAGAAGCTATAATTACTAAGCTCTTTTTGAAATCTTTTTGATGTTCTTCTACATAATTTTCTACATATTCTTTGATCTTCCAATAGTTTCGTTTCTCATCTGAATCTCCGTCTTCTTGTAAGTAAGATTCGAAGTTATTTAAACCATTTTTTAAATGAATTTTCCATTCGCCCCCTTGGTTATCAGGGCTTGCAGGATCTGTGTCTAAGTACATTGTAAATACTCTGTCAGGTGATTCTGCGTATACTGCCTCTAGTCGTTTTATTTCTTTGTTTAAATCCATATGGTTGTTCATCTCCTTTTGCGGAATTTGCTTTCCTACTATGAACTTTCCCAGAACGTTGTGAATTCAAACATGCAATTGCTAACGTTCTATTGTCGAAGCTTTATATAAAATATATTACTTAAGGACAAACTGTTATCATGTTTGCAAGATAGGGTAATGTTTGAATACGTGAATGAAGAATACAAGATTGAGGTGAAGAAATGGAATTTAAAGAATCGTTTCGAAAGATCCCAACGAGTGTATATGTTTCAATTTTTATAGCATTATCTGTTGTTGCAATTTGCTTCTATTTCTTCATAGAATTAGCCGATGAGGTATTAGAAGAAGAAAGAATCATTATTGATGGATTTGCTTCTCAATTTGTTCAATTGATCGAAAGACCTATATTAGATAGTATTTTTGGTGTGGTAACACATTTGGGCTCCGTAACTACCTTAGTTATCGGATCAATTCTTTTAGTAATTGCGATTATTGTTTATTATGGTCGTCGGTGGTGGAGAATCATATACTTTGCTATTGCTATGATTGGTATTTCCATACTAACGCATACGTTAAAAATTGCTTTTTCGAGAGAACGACCAAACATTGTAGAACAATATGATGGGACAGGTTTTAGTTTTCCGAGTGGTCACTCAACAGCTCCGATGGTGTTTTATGGATTTATTATTTATTTAGTCCTTAGAAGTTATGTAAATAAAGCTTTAAAGTGGACCCTCATAGGGTTTTTATCCCTACTTATTATGTCCATTGGGTTTAGTCGAGTATATTTAGGCGTCCATTATATTTCCGATGTAATAGCTGGATTTACACTAGGTTTAAGCTGGTTAATTACTTGTATACTGGTACTGGAATTCACCCTTTACCGTAGAGGAAAAAAATTATAATTCAGTAAGAGCTAGATGATTCCTTTCTAGAACTTTCGTGTGCTATAATAACACTGTTAGGAAATGATCTTTCGGGGCAGGGTGAAAATCCCGACCGGCGGTGATGAGTCTTGCACTCTAAGTCCGTGACCCGCTTCTTGCGGTGGATTCAGTGAGATTCTGAAGCCGACAGTATAGTCTGGATGGGAGAAGGATCTGATCGTTAACCTAAATAAAGAGGAGGTTAGCGATTGAAAAATGCACAGTTTTATATGCAGCATGCGATTGACTTAGCTGAATTAACTATTGGACAAACGAGACCCAATCCATCTGTTGGCGCTGTTATTGTAAATAATGGTGTTGTAGTTGGAACGGGTAGTCATTTGCGAGCTGGTCAGCCACACGCAGAAGTTCACGCGCTGAGACAAGCAGAAGGTCAAACAATTGGTGCGGAAATGTATGTAACACTTGAACCATGTTCCCATTACGGTCAGACTCCACCTTGTGCAAAAGCAGTAGCAGAAAGTGGTATTACAAAAGTGTATATAGCAACTTTGGATCCAAATCCAAAAGTTGCAGGTAATGGCGTGAAATGGTTGAAAGATGAAGGTATAGAAGTGGAAGTAGGCTTGTTAGAAGAGCAAGCTAAAGAAATAAATAAGGCATTCTTTTATTTTATGAAAAATAAAAAGCCGTTTGTTACCCTAAAAACAGCTGTATCTCTAGATGGAAAAATGACAGCAAATAGCGGGGACAGCAAATGGATTACAAGTGAAGCAGCCAGAGAAGATGTGCATACGAATCGTCATATGCACGAGGCTATTTTAGTAGGTATTGAAACGGTTCTACGTGACGATCCTCAATTAACCACCCGTTTGCCCCACGGAGGTTTAAATCCTATCCGATTTGTATTAGATACCCAGTTATCTATCCCATTAGAATCAAATTTATTAGTAAATGATGAAGCAAATACAATAGTAGTATGTGGAAATGAGGCATCTCAGGAAAAAGAAGAAGTACTGCAAGCGATTCCACATGTTAGTGTTTGGCGTTTATCAGAAAACAGAATTCAATTAACCAGATTGTTAGAAAAGATGAAGGAAGCAAACTTAATGAGTGTATATGTAGAAGGTGGTTCATCGATTCACTCTACATTTATTCAAGAAGGTTTGTTTAATCAAATTCACATGTATATGGCCGCAAAATTAATAGGAGGTTTAGACAGTAAATCTTTTTATAATCAATTAGGTTTTGATCAAGTGAAGGATGCTATTCAAGTGAAATATTCTAATGTTGAATTAGTAGGTCCAGACTTAAAGATTACTGTTGTGCCTTTGACGGAGGGGGAAGACTGATGTTTACTGGAATCATAGAAGAGTTAGGTCAAATTGAATCCATTACACAAGGCTCCGAATCACTTCAACTTACGATTCGAGTTGGAGAAATTACAAACGATATGAACTTAGGAGATAGTATTTCAGTAAACGGTGTTTGCTTAACGGTTACCTCTTTTACAAATCAACACTTCTCTACAGATGTCATGCCAGAAACTTTTCATCACACAGCGTTGCGTGGCTTGAAAGTTGGTTCGAAAGTAAATTTAGAACGAGCAATGGCTGCGAATGGCCGTTTTGGTGGTCACTTTGTATCTGGGCATGTGGATGGGGTTGGTAAGATCCAGTCAAGAGAAACGAAGGATAACGCCGAATACTTTCATATCAAAGTAGAACCAGATCTAGCGAAATACATGATGTTGAAAGGTTCTATAAGTGTAGATGGTACGTCACTTACAATCTTTGGTTTAACGAATGATACATTCACAATCTCTTTAATTCCTCATACACAAGATGCAACTATTTTAACGAGTAAAGTAGAAGGCGATGTTGTAAATATTGAATGTGATCAATTATTAAAGTATGTATATCAGTTGATGCATCCATCAGATGAACAAAAGGGAACCGGACTGAGTATGGAACAATTACGACAGTCAGGATTTTTAAATCAGTAGGAGGGGCAAGAATGTTTGATTCTATAAAAGATGCGATCGAAGATTTAAAACAAGGTAAAGTAATCATCGTAGTGGATGATGAAAATAGAGAGAACGAGGGTGACTTTGTGGCGCTAGCTGAGCATACGACTCCAGAGATACTTAATTTCATGGTTACAGAAGGTCGCGGGTTAGTGTGTGCTCCGATTACAAAGGCAAAAGCAGATCAATTACAGCTTGAGATGATGGCTGATGTAAACACTGACAGCCATGGAACAGCTTTTACAGTTAGTATTGACCACATAGAAACAACTACTGGTATTAGCGCAGCTGAGCGCGCAAAATCGATTATGCGTTTAGCCGATGACGATGTTGCACCAACTGAGTTTAAGCGTCCAGGTCACATCTTCCCATTAATTGCGAAAGATGGTGGTGTACTAAGAAGAGCTGGACACACAGAAGCAGCAGTTGATTTCGCAACATTAGCTGGCGGCAAACCTGCAGGAGCTATTTGTGAAATTATGAATGAAGATGGAACAATGGCGCGAGTGCCTGAGCTTCGTAAACTTGCAGATCAACATGATTTGAAACTAGTTACAATTGAAGAGTTAATTAAATACCGACGAAAGCATGAAAAGTTAGTGGAGCGAGCTGTGGAAGTGAATATGCCAAATGATTATGGAGATTTTCGAGCGATTGCTTATACGAATGTTATTGATGGAAGAGAACATATCGCGTTAGTTAAAGGGGATATTCAGCCGACGGAACCTACGTTGGTGAGAGTTCACAGTGAGTGTTTAACGGGAGATGTGTTTGGCTCCCACCGCTGCGACTGCGGTCCTCAACTAGATGCTGCTTTAGCTCAAATTGAAGAAGCTGGAAAAGGTGTGTTACTTTATATGCGCCAAGAGGGACGCGGAATTGGTCTACTTAATAAACTTCGCGCATACAAACTCCAAGAAGAAGGGTATGACACAGTTGAGGCTAATGAAAAGTTAGGGTACCCGGCTGATCTAAGAGATTATGGATTAGGTGCTCAAATTTTAGAAGACCTTGGAGTGCGGAAAATGCGACTTTTAACAAATAATCCTCGTAAAATTAAAGGATTACATGGATATGATTTAGAAATCACCGAGCGAGTTGGTATTAAAATGCCCTCAAATAAATCAAACCAAAAATACTTAGACACGAAGCGAGATAAACTCGGACACTTATTTTAAACTAGGAGGAGATAGAATGAATACATTTGAAGGTAATTTAATTGGAACGGATCTTAAAGTAGGAATTGTCGTTGGGAGATTCAATGCTTTTATCACTGAAAAACTATTAGAAGGTGCTATTGATGGATTAAAACGTCATGGGGTGGATGAAGCTGATATTGATGTAGCTTGGGTACCAGGTGCATACGAAATTCCAGTAGTTACAAAGAAATTAATCGAAAAGAATGATTATGATGCGGTAATCACACTTGGTACTGTCATTCGCGGAGCAACCCCGCACTTTGAGTATGTAAGTGGAGAAGTAGCAAAAGGAGTATCAACAATTAGTTTAGAAACTGGCGTACCAGTTATTTTTGGTGTGCTAACTACGGATACGATTGAACAAGCAGTAGAGAGAGCGGGAACAAAAGCAGGTAATAAAGGGTTTGAAGCGGCTGCAGGAGCAATTGAAACGGCCAATGTTATTCGTTCCGTACAAAAGTAATTGTCAATAATCCGATACAAACTTCATTTCTGTTGATACTGAATTTTGTTATACTGAGTATATTCTTAATTCGGTAAAGTAGGTGATTTGCTATGATGGAGTTTCTGTATTTTCCTGACGATAAGATGGCGTATATCCCTGCTGCAATCTCCTTAATGGTGTTTATGATTGCTGCAGTAATAGTTATGCGTTTAATCTTGAAAGTGTCAAAAAAGGAAGAACAAACTTTTGAAGAGAAATATCCAGATGCAAAAAGAGAAGAACATACTTCGGATCGTTCTTCTTCATAACGAATAAATATTATCCCCTCAAGTAACATTGCTTGAGGGGATTTTTTATGTAGTAAAGCTTGTCTGTTTAACACGGTAAATTACTTTCGTATGAATGTATTCAAATTGCTCATACTGTTAATGGAGGTGTATGTTATGCGAATTATAATATTAATTGTAGCCATTTTCCTGTTATATTCCTGTCAGTCCGAAGCGTCCACGTCAAAAACGATTGATTTGATCAATAGAGATGGGGATGTAATTGGAGAGGCCACTTTTGCTGAACAGGCAGAAGGTGTCGAGGTGGAAGTATCAGTGGTAGGGCTTTCACCTGGATTTCATGGAATACATTTACATGAGTTCCCTAAGTGTGACACTCCATCATTTGAATCTGCAGGAAGTCATTGGACAGTAGATGATGCTAAACATGGTTTGATGCATCCAGAAGGTCACCACATTGGAGACATGCCAAATTTAGAAGTGAAGCAAGATGGCACCGCAATGTTTACGTATGTCATTTCAGAGGCAACGCTCAGAGAAGGAAAAGGTTCTATTTACAGTGATGAAGGTAAATCGCTGATCATTCATGAAGATATGGATGATGGTGTTAGTCAGCCAGCAGGTAATGCAGGCGAACGTATTGCTTGCGGAGCTATTACAAAATCAAGCGAGCAGTTTGAAGAGGAAAACCCAGGAGAAGATGTGAAGGAAGAGGAAGAAGAAGCATAGGGGCAATAGCCTTGTCTATGCTTCTTTTTCTATACAAAGGAGGGTCTACTCCATGTTGTTATTCTTAGTGAATGTATGGATGATTCTTTCTACTCCTTCTTGAACAATTGAAGGTGGTGATGCAATATTCATGCGCATAAATAGGTTCCCACTTGTTTCACCGAAAGATTGTCCATCATTCAGTCCAACTTTAGCTTTGGTTTGTAATAGATTTTTTATTTCTTCGTGCGACAAATCAGTCGAGCGAAAATCTAACCAGAGTAAGTACGTCCCTTCAGGCTGAAACACTCTGATGCCTGTATTACTAGTATGGAGTCTCTCAATTACGAAATCAGCATTCTTTTTAATTAATATATTAAGCTCCTCTAGCCATTGAGCTCCACTTTCATAGGATGCTTGCATTGCTACATATGCAAATGTATTAAGCATCATAATTCCTTGTTTCATTAATTGTTTATTTAATACTTCTTTTAAATATTCATTTGGACTAATCACATAAGAACCTTGTAAACCAGCAATATTAAAAGTTTTAGATGGTGCCATTAAAGTGAATGTTAATTGTTCGATCTCTCTACTTATACTTGCACTTGGAATGTGTTTGTTATGATCAAATGCTATGTCGGCGTGAATCTCATCAGAAAATAAGAATACATTGTACTCGATACACAAATCAGCAATTTTTTTCAATTCCTCTTTTGTCCAAACCCTTCCTACTGGGTTATGAGGACTACATAAAATAAAAGCTTTTGCCCCATTTTTGAACTGTTGCTCTAATTGTTCAAAATTAATTTTATATTTTCCTTCGTCTATTATAAGTTCATTTTCTATTAGAGTGCGATTGTGGTTCCTAACAACAGAATAAAAAGGTGGATAGACAGGTGGTTGAATGACAATCTGATCTCTCTCATTTGTAAAAGCTTGTACAAGTGCATGTAAAGAAGGAATTACACCTGGACTAAAGGATAGTAGTTCTGTATTAATGGTATATTCATGTCGATTCCTGATCCAGTTTTTAATAGCCTCTATTAAATCAGGGTTGTGCATCGTGTAACCGTATAAATTATGTTCCGCTCTTTTTTGTATGGCTTCTTGAACAGCATTAGGTGCAGCTAGATCCATGTCGGCCACCCACATTGGTAAGATCTCATTCGATCCGAATAACTTTTCACGAAATTCTAATTTAACTGCTCCAGTATTTTCTCTAGATATAATGCGATTAAATTGCTCCATTGGATTCACCTCTTCACCCTAGTTTACTAAAAGATAAGTCCTTATTCGAAATAAAAGCATAAAAAAAAGGCAAAGTGCAGTGCACTTCACCAAAGGGGGAATACGAGAAAGTATTACATTATTAGGTATAACCGTTTTCAGGAAATATAAACCTGTTTTTATAAAAAAATATACTTTTTTTAAAATAAAACCGAAAAATGAAGAAATTCTTATGTTTTTTGTCGAATTACGAGGAAGAATGTAAGGTTTTATATTTCTCTTTTTGAATCTTTCTTTAAAATGTGGTACAATAACGGACGGTATTAAAGAAAAGGAATCGGGAGTTGTATAGTATGACAAACACAATTGAGCAAGGTCAGGTAATCGAAGGAAAGGTTACTGGCATTCAGTCTTATGGTGCATTCGTAGAGATTGCAGAAAACAAACAAGGACTTGTGCATATTTCAGAAATTACGCACGGTTTTGTTAAAGACATTAACCAACATCTTAACGTTGGTGATGAAGTGAAGGTTAAAGTTCTAGACGCTGAAGAAAGCAAAGGGAAATATTCTCTTTCTATTCGTGCTACAGAAGATAAACCAAAGCAACAAACAAAAGCACCACAACAAAAGAAACAAGCTTCATATGCTGCTAACACGCAAGAAGAAGCGCCAGGCTTCAACGTGTTAAAAGATAAATTAGAAGGTTGGATCGAACAGTCTAAAGAGCGCGAAGAAACGTATCGCCGCTAATTTAGATATACAAAGTGCCTTAAAGATTAAATTCTTTAAGGCACTTTTTTTGCACTATTTTGCTGTTTTATTCATAATGAAATAAGTTATTGAAAGGAGTTTGATTATGGAGAATTTTACATTTCACAATCCAACAAAGCTTGTATTTGGAAGAGGGCAGCTAGAAACATTGCCTACACTTATTCCTGAAAATGTGGAAAGAGTACTTGTCGTCTATGGTGGCGGTAGTATAAAGAGGAACGGTATTTACGATTCGACAGTAAAATTATTACAAGATCATGGATATGCAACATATGATTTGGCTGGAGTGGAGCCTAATCCACGCTTAAAAACGGTCCAAAAAGGTGCAGATTTATGTAAAAATGAAAATATTGATTTTGTACTAGCAGTTGGCGGAGGTAGCGTAATTGATGCATCTAAAACCATCGCATCTGCAGCGAAATATGATGGGGACGCATGGGATCTTGTTACACGTGAAGCAGAACCCCAAGATGCTCTACCATTAGGTACGATTTTGACATTAGCGGCAACAGGTTCAGAAATGAATGCTGGTGCAGTAGTTACGAACTGGGAGACAAACGAGAAGTATGGTTGGGGATCACCTTATTCCTATCCATTATTCTCTATTTTAGACCCTGTGCATACGTATTCTGTTCCAAAAGATCAAACAGTATATGGGATGGTAGACATGATGAGTCATGTCTTAGAGCAGTATTTCCATACACCGACTAATTCCCCTGTTCAAGATCGTATGGCAGAAGGAATTTTAAGATCGATTATTGAAACGGCGCCTAAATTATTAAATAATTTAGAGTCCTATGAGCATCGTGAAACAATTATGTATGCTGGAACGATGGCATTTAACGGTATTCTCCAAATGGGTTACCGTGGTGATTGGGCAACTCATAATATGGAACATGCCGTTTCAGCCGTATATGATATCCCACACGCTGGTGGATTATCGATTTTATTCCCTAACTGGATGAAACACAATATGCATGTGAATACAGAAAGATTCAAGCAATTAGCAGTAAGAGTGTTTGGTGTTAATCCTGAAGGTAAAACAGATGATGAAGTGGCGCTTGAAGGTATTGAACGTCTAAGCAAATTCTGGAGTGCATTAGGTGCACCGACACGTTTAGCTGACTATGATATTGATGACTCTCAGATTGAATTAATGGTTGATCGTGCTATGAAACGTGGACCATTTGGTAATTTCACGAAACTTCATGAAGGCGACGTACGTAGTATTTTACAAATGTCCCTATAAATTTTAACAGGAAAACCTGCCGAATTTGGCAGGTTTTTTTATAATTATAAAGTTACGCGCAGCTATTCCTGCTGAAAGCGCAGCGACAAAACTGAGCGCGCAGCTAACCCTGTTGAAGGCGCAGCAACAAACTGAGCGCGCAGCTAACCCTGCTGAAGGCGCAGCGGCATAACTGAGCGCGCAGCTAACCCTGCTGAAAGCGCAGCGACATAATTTAGCGCACCAATGAATCCAATTCACACGAAAAGTGCAGTCTATTACAGGGCCAATTTAGTCGCTTAATCTCAATTCATTGTTATACTATTCGCAATCGAAAAAAACACAACACATTCTTAAGCTTAAGGTTCAAGAATTAGTTTACCTGTAGTTTTTCTTGATTCCAGATCGCGATGGCAAGTTGCTACCTCTTCGAGTGGATACACGCCACCGATTGTAATGGACAATTGACCATCTGCTGCAAGTTTCATAATCTCAGATAAGCTAGAAGCGAGAAGGTCAGGTCTTCTCATAATTTGTGGTAAAAAGAAACCATTAACTGTTTTGTTTTCTTTCATTAATTCAAACGGACTAAAGGTAGGTAGTTCTCCACTCGCTGCTCCATAAAAGACTAATCTTCCAAATGTTGCGAGGAGCTCTAACGTTTGATTGAAGATTTCGCCCCCAACCATTTCTAAAGCCACATCGACGCCATCTCCATTTGTTATGTCCATAATTTCTTGCTTCCATGTGTCTTGTGTGTAGTCGACTGTGTAATCTGCTCCCATATCCATGGCAAGTTGTCTTTTTTCAGGTCTGCTTGCTGTTGCAATAATAGTTCCAGCCTTAAAATACTTAGCAAGTTGAACAGCTAATGTACCTACACCTCCAGCAGCTGCATGGATTAAAATCGTTTCATTAGGTTTCATTTGACCCATTGTTTGTATCGTATGGTAGGCCGTCAAACCTTGTAATGGTAAGGCAACTGCCTGTTTGTCGGATAAACCATCAGGAATTGGGATTACAAATTGTGCGGAAATAGTTACATATTCGCTATATGCTCCCTGGTCAATCAACGAAACAACTTTATCCCCTATATTAAGATTGGTCACTTGATCCCCACATGCAACGACTTCTCCAGCAACTTCTGAACCTGGTGTGAACGGTAAAGGCGTTGGAATGACATATTGGTCTTGACGACGCATGGTATCCGCAAAGTTCACTCCAATACTGGTTACTTTAATTAAAACTTCATCGGTATTTGGTTGTGGTTGCTCCTTTTCAGAGAGTGTTAAAACCTCTGGACCACCAAATTCGGTAATATTTATATATTTCATCTTCAAAACAACTCCTTTTCTAAAACTATGTCTTTAGAATAAAGGAGTTAAATAAGGCATGCAAAAATTTCCGTAATGATGAGCGGTAAAATGAGCACATTATAGATTATATCGACTTACGTGGAGGTGAGAATTTGGAACAATTATCGTCTGGTATTGAAAATCAAGATTATACGTTTGAGCCCTTGGAAGAAGTGCTTGGGAAGTTTGGGTTGACAATTGGTGGTAACTGGGAATACGATCATGCTTACTTTGACTATTTATTAGACCAAACGGATGAAAAATATACCCACTTGCGAATACCGGTTAATGCAGAAATTGGTCAAATAGGAGAAAAAGATGCCCATGTCCGTATAGGAAAACCATTTGTCTTATCACATCAATTTGAAGCTGGTATTGATCAACAAGGTGATTCTGGAAATTTCCAAGCTAGTATTAACCAATTTGCCTCTCCAGTTAACCCTGATGCTGAGATTGAGGCACGGTTAATTACCCGTGCAGAAGAGGTATTATTAGAAGTAGAGAAATTTCTACTGTCCAATCGATTCTAGAATAATTAGTTGATCATTTTTTACAACTTTCATCTTAGCTTTTGGATTGATAATTATTTCGTTTTCTCTTTGAATGCCAACAAGGATCTTGTCTTTTTTTATTAACGTTTGAACAATACTTTCAATAGACTGTCCTGTAAAATCATCTCCTACATGAAGCAATTGAAAATGTTGTTCAGAGAGGATTGCCATCATATATTCAAATGCACGGTTGACATGGTTTCCAGTTAATTCATGATACAGCAGGGTGCTTGTTGATTCATTGGTACAAATCACCTCAGTTGCTCCAGCTCTTCTTGCGTTCAAAAGTTGATTTTTAGTAAGTATTTCAACAAAGATAGGTAGGTCTTCGTGTAAACCTCTTGCAGTGATAGTGAGCAGTATGGAGTGAATGTCTGCATCTTTTTCTAATTTCGTTTGATCTGAGGTAATAATAATTTTTTTTGCATCTTTGATTGCAGCTCTGTGCCACGTCTCATCAATTGCTGGGTCCCCTTTCACAAAATGAACGTAACGATCATTCATTGGGTTTTTCTCAAGAGATTCATCCATCAATAAAATGGTAACTTTTTCCTCATATTTTGTTTGGATAAGGTGTATCAGGTTTTTGGTACGTTCATTCCACCCGACTAAAATATAATGACCAGCTCCATGATAATCCATTTTCCCTTTATTAAAATTTTCTTCCTGTTTTACGGTGCCGCTAGAAATTGTCACCATGTAAAAGGTAAGCAAACCTCCCCCAGCTAAGATAAGTAAAATTGTAAAAAGCCTTCCTGGAATGGATTGGGGAACAAAGTCACCATAACCTACTGTCGCACCAGTAATGAAAGCCCACCAAATCCCATCAAACACATTCGGGAATTCGTTCGGCTCGATTAAATGGATCAAGTAGCCAAATAAGGTCATAAGTAACAAAACAGTCGCCAGTAAGCGGATAAAAATTGGTATTTGGAAATAGCTACGCCAGAGCCTATAAATCATTCTTTTGCCTCCTTATTAACTAAAGGATAGTTTCACCAAAAAAAAGTTTCTTATAAGCAGGCATAAAAAAACTCCCTAGATTTATATCTAGAGAGCCATTCATTATATTTTTTCTCTTGCAGTAGGCATTGCCTTTAAACGTTCCGGATCAATTGGTTCCCCTGTACGTTCACAAATTCCATATGTCCCGTCTTTCATTTTTTGAAGGGCATGATCTACTTCCTCTAACTGTTCTTTCGCCTTATAGTACAAAGTTGTATCTTTTTCTCGTTCAAACATTTCTGTACCAGAGTCACCGGGATGTTCTGTATCTACTGAGTTTAATTCTCCTACTGATTCTTCTAGGAATGCTCCGTCACTTTTAAATTGCTCCAGTTGTTTTTGCAATCTTTCCTTTTCGTCATGAAGTTGTTTTTCTAAAGCTTTCAACGTCTCTTGTTCCATGCTATCACCTCATTTATTTAGATTGATCAACGACTCCGATTGTACAACGAGAAGTTGAAATTAACTGATCTTGTTCATTTCTCATTTGAATCTCCCATACCATCGTCATTCTGCCAATATGAATGGGGGTAGCAGTAGCAAATAAAGTTCCCTCACGCATACTTCTAACATGGTTGGCATTAATTTCGATACCAAAAACTTGCTTCTCACTAGGGTCCACATTTAGAAAGGATCCGATACTTGCAGCTGATTCGGCTAAAACGACGGAAGCTCCTCCATGTAAGTATCCCATTGGTTGGTGTACAGTTGGTGAAACTGGCATGGATAAAACAACCTTATCCTTTGTTAATTCCACGGTCTCTATTCCTAACGTTTCCATTAATGTGTTTTGAAATTCCATTAAATTGCTCCTTCAATTTAGGGTATTTATGCATGTGCATTTTCTGAATTAAAAAAGCTTTTCTAGTAGAAAACTTAGGCCGAATAAAAAGCCAAATATGGTATTCATCTGTGCGGTGTACTTCATCCCAGGCATCATCTTTAAAGGTGTTGTGTTAGCCTTGAAAGTTTGGTATGCCTTTAAAGCCTTCATCCCACTTAATAAAGTAATAAGCGCAAAGATCGGAACCACATCTAAAAGGATTAAAAGGAAGGTAAATAGAAAAGCGAATAGGAAAAATGCTAAAAGAATATTAATCGCTTTATTTCTACCAACGAGAATGGCAAGCGTTTTTCTACCGTTTTCTTGGTCCCCTTTAAGGTCTCTAATATTGTTAGCAAGTAAAATTGCTCCGATTAATAATGCAGGTGGTATCGATATCAGTACAATAGTCCAGTTCACCGTTTCTAATTGAATAAAATAACTGATTCCTATAATTACAGTACCCATAAAGAAACCTGCAAATAATTCTCCAAATGGAGAGTATGCTATTGGATAAGGTCCTCCAGTATATAAATAACCAAATAACATGGAAACTAAACCAATGACGGCAATCCAAAAGGTTGTTTCTAAACAAATATAAAATCCTAATAGTACAGCAATTCCATAAAAGATAAATGCTAAATTACGAACTTTAATGGGGTGAATTCCATCTCTAACAATCGTTCCACCTATACCAACTGATTCTTCTGTATCCAAACCTTTTACATAATCATAGTACTCGTTAAACATATTAGTGGCTGATTGAATCAACATGGAAGCTAGTAACATTGCTATAAATAATCCGATATGTATGGGTGATTCTAACAGTGCTGCCATGGTACCAATAAACACAGGGACAAAAGAGGCAGTCAGCGTATGGGGTCTTAACATTCTCCACCAAACCTGAAAGCTACTCTTTTCCCCTTGTTGGCCTTGTATGGATTGTTCTGATTGCATGCTTTCATTCCTCTCTTTTACCGTTACTAGCATTAGTTTAGATAACCGTTTATGTTGTGTCAATCTAACCGTTTTGTGTTCTTCTTGTCGTAACGGGAAAAAAGTCATAAAATAAGGGATAGGGTTTAATTTATATATACGAAAAAGTTGTTAACTATACAATTATAGTTAAAACGGAGGAACGACCATGATTGAAACAAAACTTTCTACAATTTCACAACAGATAGATTCTATTTATAATCAATTAAAAGAGAATGAGTCCATAAATGTTTCACTTGTACAAGAGGTGCAACATCAAGATCCATTAGTATTTTATCAAGTAAATCATTTATATAAAGGGTATAGATGGTATTGGAAAAATGCTGAGGGTAGTTTTAAAATGACTGGAATTGGTCATTTTAAGACGATCCATGCCTCCTCAACCGACGAACGATTCCAGGCTGTAGAGCAGGAGATAAACAGATTTAAAAGTTCGATTGTACAACACGAAAAGCAACCATCTACAGGAGTGGGGCCAGTTTTTTTCGGAGGTTTTTCATTCTTTTCTTCGATAGCTAAAAGTTCAAGTTGGGAAAAATTTTATCCAGCTAGTTTTGTGTTGCCTGAGTTTCTACTTACTCTAGATGGAGATGATTGTTATTTAACATTTAACGCGAACATGAACAAAGAGACGGATATTAATAAATTGAAACAAAAAGTAGAAGATATTCTTCCTTCACAAAGTAAACAAACACTTTCCCCTATGCCTAAGCGAAATCGAATCGTAGATGAATTAACTTATAAGCAATGGGAAGGAATCGTTAACCATGCTGTTAGGAACATTCAAGATGGTATGCTCGACAAAGTAGTTTTAGCTAGAAAAATAGACGTGGAATTTAACCATGAGTTACCTATAGAGGTTATTTTGGATGCTTTAGAAAAAAAGCAGGCAAATAGTTACGTCTTTTCATTTGAAATTGGTGACGATGTATTTGTTGGTGCTTCTCCAGAAAGGTTAGTTCAAGTGAATAATCGATCTTTGTATTCTGCGTGTCTGGCAGGTTCGATAAGGCGAGGTTCCGATTCCGTTGAAGATGATTTATTAGCTTCTGAATTACTACATGATGAAAAGAACCTACAAGAGCATGCGTATGTGGTGGATACCATTCGTTCCAGTATTGAAGCTTCTTGCGAAAAAGTTCATATCCCAAAAGAACCGGTAATTAGAGCGTTACAATCGATTCAGCACCTTTATACTCCAGTGTATGCTGAACTGAATGAGCGCACGACATTATTCCAGATTGTGGAGCAATTACACCCAACTCCTGCGTTAGGTGGGGAGCCAAAAGGTTCTGCTATGAAGTTTATCAAATCACAAGAACCGATGGAGCGAGGTTGGTATGCCGCTCCTGTTGGATGGATAGATTCCAACGGGGATGGAGAATTTGCAGTAGCTATTCGTTCGGCACTAATTCAACATGATACAGCAACATTATTTGCAGGGTGTGGCATTGTAGAAGATTCTGATCCGCAATCTGAATATGAGGAAACAGATTTGAAATTAAAAACAATGCTCTCAGCTTTAGGAGGCAACTTGTAATGACAATGGAAGCAAATACCTACTATGTATCGTACTTTATAGATGAATTATATAAAAGCGGCGTAGAGAATGTTGTTATTTCACCGGGCTCTCGTTCGACTTCTCTAGCTATGTTGGCCTCTGAACATCCTAATATGAAAGAGTGGGTTCATTTTGATGAACGTTCTGCCGCTTTTTTTGCATTAGGAATCGCCAAAGTTAGTCAAACGCCTGTTGTGTTAATTTGCACCTCTGGTACCGCTGCTGCAAACTATTATCCTGCAGTGGTAGAAGCTTACTATAGCCGAATCCCGCTTATCATCTTAACTGCTGACAGGCCTCACGAGTTACGTGACAACGGAGCACCACAAGCGATTGACCAGTTTCATATGTATGGAAATTATGCGAAAAAATTCTTTGAGATGGCGCTTCCAGAATCTGATTTTAGTATGCTTACTTATTCTAGAAGGCAAGCATCTCGTGCATGTCAAATAGCCAATTCTAGCCATAAGGGAGTTGTACAAGTCAACTTCCCATTTCGTGACCCATTGATTCCGGAGCTAGAGCTTCCTAAGCTTTGGGGCGAGTCAGAAGAAGCAGCCTTTTTAGAAACTGTACCAAGTATAGAAACGATCTCAAACGATTATATGGATCAATTAGCTAAACGCATTCCCATTCATAAACGAATCGTCATTGCGTGTGGAGAATTGGTATCTCAAGAGGAATTAATTGCGATTAAAGAACTTGCAGATGCCTGGGAAGTACCTATTTTCGCTGACGTATTGTCAAATGTTAGACAGTTAAGTCATAGCCATGTGATTTCTAGCTTTGATGTTCTGCTAAAAAACGAAGAACTAAAAAAGCTATTTCAAGCAAATGTAGTAATCCGTTTTGGTTCCATGCCTGTTTCCAAAGCATTTAACCAGTGGCTTACTAAATATCCACCTGATGAGTATTTGGTTATTGATCAAGATGCTGGGTACCGAGAACCAACAGGGAACCGCGCTACTTTAATAAATAGCGAAATATCCCCTTTTGTAAAAGGCTTATTAAAGCAAGTCCCGGTGCTTAAAAATACAGATAGTATCTATACAGCACAACTTCAGGAAGCTGATAAATTAGCAAGAAATATATTGGAAGAATCTACTCAACATGAGTTAACAGAAGGTGCGGTTGCTAATGTTTTAGCTAAAAAAGGAAACGAAGGAAGCACTATTTTTGTAGGGAATAGTATGCCCATTCGTGACATGGACACTTTTTTCTTATCTCAACAAAATGAGATAACAGTTTATTCCAATCGAGGGGCTAATGGAATAGATGGAGTTATATCAACGGCTTTAGGAGTATCCACGACTTCTACTGATACGACGTTAATGATCGGTGATCTGTCATTTCTACATGATTATACGTCTTTTTTGTTAGCAAAGAAAAATAACTTATCATTACGAGTAATTGTCATTAACAATAATGGGGGAGGTATCTTCTCCTTTCTTCCACAACATGACTATCAAACGCATTATGAGAAATTGTTTGGCACACCTTTTGATGCTCCGATTAAGGAAATGATTGAATCACTGGACATACCCTATTCACTTGTTCAAACGACTGATGAATTAGCAACACTCGTTGAACGTCCTGTTAAAGGACTAGAGGTAATTGAAGTGCAAACGAACAGAGAAGAAAACCAGCAGTGGCATCGTCATGTAACGGAAAAAGTTCACCAAGAAGTGAAGCGTCACATTAAAGGGGAAAAATAGCCATGTTTATCGAAGTTGGCGAAAATAAATACCATGTACAAGTTTATGGGGAAGGCCCGCCAGTTATTTTTTTACATGGATTTACTGGGAAAGGAACTTCCTGGGACACGACCATTGATTGCCTGAAAACGGACTTCAAATGTATTACCGTCGATCTTCCAGGTCATGGATTAACAGAAACGAAAGAAATTAATTCCATGGAAGAAGTGGTAACAGACTTGAAGGAAGTTTTAGTAAAACTGAAGCTTCAGAAAGTTCATTTGATTGGTTATTCTATGGGCGGAAGAACTGCCTTAGTGTTTGTTTCAATGTATCCAGAGTGGGTGGACCAGTTGGTGTTAATTGGAGCTTCCCCAGGTTTAGAAAATGATCAAGCACAAGAAAGAATCGAGCGAGACGAAAAATTAGCAGAACGTATTTTGAAAAATGGTGTAGAATCATTCGTTAAAAATTGGGAGAAAACCCCTTTATTCGAATCGCAACAGTATTTACCTGAAGATACTAAACTTAAGTTGAGAGAAGAAAGGTTGAGCCAGTCAGCAGAGGGGTTGGCGCTTTCTCTGAAATCAATGGGAACAGGAAGGCAGCCAAATATTTGGCCGAAACTAAAAAATATTAATCAAAATGTTTTATTAATTACCGGACAATTCGACGAAAAATTTACAAATATGAATGAAAAAATGCTACAATATTTACCGAATGCTACTCATAAAAGTATTCCTGCTGTTGGGCATGCTGTTCAATTAGAACGTCCCACAGCTGTAGTTACTGAAGTAAATAAATTTTTAGATACATAAGAGGAGGATGACAATGACAGTAGAGTGGATTCAAGAAAAAGAATACGAAGAAATCAAGTATGAATCTTATGATGGAATCGCAAAAATTTCAATTAATCGTCCACATAAGCGTAATGCGTTTACCCCTTTAACAGTGCAAGAATTACTAGATGCATTTGCACGTGCAAGAGATAATTCTAATATCGGTGTAATTGTTCTAGCTGGAGTTGGCGACGACGCTTTCTGTTCAGGTGGAGATCAATCGGTCCGAGGACATGGTGGCTATGTTGGAGATGACAGCATCCCACGACTAAACGTATTAGACTTACAGCGTCTGATTCGTGTTATTCCTAAACCAGTAGTTGCGATGGTATCAGGTTATGCAATAGGAGGAGGACATGTGCTTCACGTTGTATGTGACCTCACAATCGCTGCTGATAATGCAATCTTCGGTCAAACAGGTCCAAAAGTAGGTAGCTTTGATGCTGGATATGGTGCAGGTTTACTAGCTCGTATCGTTGGTCATAAGAAAGCTCGTGAAATTTGGTACTTATGCCGACAGTACAATGCAGAGGAAGCAAAAGATATGGGACTTGTAAATACAGTAGTGCCATTAGACCAACTAGAAGCGGAAACCATTCAGTGGTGCCAAGAGATGTTAGGTAAATCACCAACTGCTTTAAGATTCTTAAAGGCTTCTCTAAATGCTGATACAGATGGTTTAGCAGGATTGCAACAAATGGGCGGAGACGCTACTTTACTTTATTACACGACTGATGAAGCAAAAGAAGGAAGAGATGCGTTTAAAGAAAAACGCAAACCAGACTTCAAACAGTTTCCACGTTTCCCATAAACAAATTACTTTTAAAAGTCGCACATAGTTAGTGCGACTTTTTCTATATTCATTCGTAGCGGTGTGAGATTTCTGGATATAGTTGAAGTTTTATGGATAAGTGTTCTATATTGTGGATATAGTTTCGAGAATTCTGGATATCGCTTTGATTTTTCTGGATTTAAAAAAAATCTCGTGGATAAAAGCATATTTTTCTGGAAATAAAGCAACTTTTGTGGATATTACATCCTGCTAGTAATGATGAATTTAGTTCCATATCATATGATTGCATGAGAGACTCCATTCCAGTATGTTGTAGATAGAAAGATAATTATAAAAGTGCGATTGAAAGAAGTGTGAATGATGATTAATTGGTTAGATAAAAGAGCAGATTTAAGTCCTGATACGGAAGCGATTGTCCTTCCAGATGGAGCTTCTTATACATTTGAAAAACTTCGTGAAGACGCTTTGGCTATGGCTCACACATTGGTAGCTGAGGGAATTCGTCCAGGTGATCACATTGCTGTATTATCAGAAAACAGCTATCGAATGGTGGTCTTGATTTACGCTATTCACTATGTGAATGCGGTAGCAGTAATGTTAAATACACGACTTAGTCACGATGAATGGCGTTATCAACTTAAAGACAGTGGAGTAACTTTCCTCATTGCAAGTGAACAATATGAAAATAGTGCTTTGAATCTCCAAAGTCAGCAATGGTCTTTCATTAACTTAGATAATTTGAAGTTACATGTCACACCTTCTTCAGAAAACAAGTCATTCGATCAAAATCAGGTAGCGCAAATCATTTACACATCTGGTACAACTGGAAAGCCAAAAGGTGTTCAATTAACTTATGATAACCATTGGTGGAGTGCGATAGGATCGGCTTTAAATTTAGGGGTAACAAAGTCAGATCGCTGGTTATTAGCTTTGCCATTATTTCATGTGGGGGGATTATCTATACTGTATCGTAGTGTGATTTATGGAATGCCGGTTCATTTACATAATGGTTTTGACGCAAAATCTATTCATCATGAAATCATGCACAACGGGATTACAATTGTTTCTGTTGTAACGGTTATGCTCCAGTCATTAGTTGATCTGTTATCAGATAATCGATATCCTGAAACTTTTCGTGCGATGCTTTTAGGTGGAGGTCCAGCACCAAAACAATTATTAAATTTATGTAAAAAATTAGATATTCCTGTTTTTCAAACATACGGTATGACAGAGACAGCCTCACAGTTTTCTACCTTAGATGAAAATTATGCTTTAGAAAAGCTCGGATCTGCTGGTAAACCTTTATTTCCAAATGAACTAAAGATTGTAAAGGATCAACCTGAGCATCAAGCAGGAGAAATTTATGTAAAAGGACCTTCTGTGACAAAAGGGTATTGGAATCGCCAAGAAGCAAATGAGCAAGCGTTTGAACAGGGATGGTTTAAAACAGGAGACTTGGGTCAATTAGATGAGGATGGATTTTTATATTTATTAGATAGACGGAAGGATCTAATTATTTCAGGTGGAGAAAATATTTATCCTGCAGAAGTAGAGTCCGTCCTGCAACAATTTCCTGACATACAAGAAGCGGCAGTGGTTGCAAAAGAGGACAACAAATGGGGAGAAATACCAGTTGCCTATATTGTAGCTGATCAACGAATTGATGTAGAAGGCTTAAGTGAACATTGTGCAAAAGCATTAGCTAAATATAAAGTTCCAAAACAATTTATTTTTATAGATCACTTACCTCGCAATGCTTCAAAGAAGGTAATGCGGCATAAATTAAAACAACGGTTAATCGAGAAAGAAGGGGATTCGTAATGAATTTAAGAGAAATTGTAGTTAGACAAGTGTCTATGAAATTAAAACAACCCTTTCAAACAGTGAACGGCTTAGTTGTCATTCGAGAAACTATAATTGTAGAAGCGCATGATGATCATGGGAAGGTTGGTTATGGAGAATGTGTTGCATTTGCAGATCCATTTTACACACCAGAAACGATTACAACCGCATGGAATATGATGAAATATTTCCTTCTACCTATATTAAATAAGCAAAAGGTATCTCACCCGAGCGAGCTTCATTCTTTATTTCAGAGTATTCAAGGCCATCAAATGGCAAAAGCAGGTATCGAAACGGCTTGTTATGATTTATATGCGAAACAGCAAGGTGTGAGCTTAAAAGAATTAATTGGAGGAAAATATGACGAAGTAGAATCAGGTGTGGTCTTATCACTTACCGATGATGTTCAAAAGCAAGTGAAGGACTATCAAAAAAAAGGATATAAGCGCTATAAATTGAAAGTACAAAAAGGAAGAGAACGAGAAACCATTGAATCTATTCGAGAATACATTGGAGATACACCTGTGATGTTTGATGGGAATGGTGCATACCAGCCTGAAGATATGCTTCACTTAAGTAAATTGGACAACCTAAACTTACAAATGATAGAACAACCATTTAGACAAGATGATTTTTACTATCATAACCAGCTAAATAAACAGATGACAACACCAATTAGTTTAGATGAGTCTATAAAGTCAGAGCATGATGCCTTTCAAGCATTTGAGTTAGAAGCTGGGGATAACTTAAATATCAAATTAGGAAGAGTTGGCGGGTACCAGGTTGCTCTTTTAATTCATGAATACTCAAAAGTTGCAGGGGTTCCTTTATGGTGTGGTGGTATGTTGGAAACAGGTATTGGAAGGGCCCACAATGTAGCACTTGCTTCCTTAGAACAATTTACTTTGCCTGGTGACTTATCTGAGTCAGATCGCTATTGGGAGCAAGACATTATAGAACAACCTTTTAAAGTAAAAGACGGCAAGGTTAAAGTGCCAACAGAACCAGGAATTGGTGTGAAAGTTCATCATAAGCGTTTAGAATCTCGAACCATCAGAAAGTTCTCACATGCTTATGAACAACGTGCATAAAAATATATGTTCTACTTCATATTAAATATGAGGTGGTAATCAACATGACAGATCCTAGGAAGTTTTATGTCAGCATAGAGTCTAAGGAAATCTCTGAGCTTAAGGCTGGGAATAATGATGAATTTGTTATTTATGGTGGACCTGAAGATATTATAGCTTTAAGAGAATGTTTAGATGGGATGAAAGATGCAGAATTTGGAACCTTTTTGCGTTCGCATATCCCATTTAAGGAGTATCACAAAGATGGAGATAATGATGCTTATGACACGTGTTTAATGATGGCTTATAAACAAATTCATAAGCTTGGTGACGAGAAAACGAAAGAGCATATAGAGTCATTATCTTTTTTCGAAGAACTGGATAAGTTGGAAGAACTACGTTGAAATATTTTACGTAGTTCTTTTTTTAATTAATCTAGGCCATAAGCAAGTATATAGAATGATTAAGACTATCTAAACACCATGATAATTAGCCCTTTTGTTGGATTTATTAACATTGTATTACTTTTAGGTTTATATCATATTTCAATAAGGTATAGAGTAACTATAAACAAGAGGGGTGGATGGACAACAATGAAACAGTTCTTATATCAATTAACAGTGCTAGCAGTTATTATAGCTTTGCCTTTAACATATGTATCAGCAAATTCTACATCAGAACAACTTAATGCTCAAACGAATAATAGTCATCAATTTCAACTACAAAATAAAAATGTACAAGCACTATCATTAATGCAGGTCGAGGTAAATGAGGAAGAGCAGTTATCTCATGAACAGATTGTAAACGTAACGAATGAATTTATGGATCTTTTAGTACAAGATACGAATGACCAATACCAAGTAACGAATTATGATACTTTGGAAGAACTCAAAGAAGCTTTTGATACTGTGGCAGATCGTGCAATTACAGATGAATATGTAGATTTCTTTTATAAAGAAGAAGAAGACGGGTTATATATTGTTCCTACACAAACGCCACCATGGTTTGATGAGTCTGTGGATTATGAAGTAACTGATTTAGGGAATCAAACATATCAAGTAACGCAGTCCAATGAGACAGACTTATACGGTGATTACACAATAAATCTCGAGATCGAATTGAATGATAACAATGATGCCATTATAATGGGTGTACAGTACCAATAAGAAATCTTGCTAAAAAAGGATTGTGTAGGTGTGCATCAGTTTAAGGATTACTATAACAATACAGTAAAATTTGTAGAAAATGAGCAATACTTTTCAACAGAACCGAAACATGTTTGGGTAATCGCCAAGTATAAAGGGAAGTGGCTTTTAACAAAACATAAAGAGCGAGGAATCGAGTTTCCAGGTGGGAAAGTTGAAGAAGGTGAATCAGCAGAAGAAGCGGCCATTCGTGAGGTGAAAGAGGAGACGGGTGGGATCGTTTCTTCGCTTCGTTTTGTTGGACAATATTATGTGAGTGGAAAAGGTGGTACGATCATAAAAAATGTCTATTATGCCACTATTGCTCAATTAGAAGAACATACGCATTATTTAGAAACAGACGGTCCAGTGTTATTTTCTAAACTGCCACGAAACTTAAAGTACAAAAAAGACTTTAGCTTTATGATGAAAGATCATGTGTTGAAACTTTCTATGAAATTAATTAATGAAAAGCGTTAAATTAAAGTAAGTGGATATTGGAAACATAACGAACAAAAAAAGCGTTCCGGTAATCCGGAACGCTTTTTTGTATTATTCTCATTAAATTTTATAAGTTGGACCAGCTTCTGCAATGTCCTTCGTTACGTTTTCAAACTTTTCGAAGTTCTCGTGGAACTTATTCGCTAGTTCCTGAGCTTTTTGGATATAAGCATCTGGGTTTTCCCATGTTTTCTTAGGATTTAATACCTCAGTTGGAACTCCCGGGCAAGTAGTCGGGATCTGTAAACCGAATATTTGATCTTGTTCTGTTTCCACATTATTTAATTCGCCTTCTAATGCTGCATGTACCATAGACCTGGTATAGCTAAGTTTCATACGAGATCCATCCCCATATGAGCCTCCAGTCCAACCAGTATTTACTAAGAAGACTTCCACTCCTTGTTGATCGATCTTCTCTCCAAGCATCTCTGCATATGTTGCTGCCGGTAACGGTAAGAATGGTGATCCAAAACACGTAGAAAAAGTAGCTTCTGGTTCCGTGATTCCGCGCTCTGTTCCAGCTAATTTACTCGTATAACCACTTAAGAAGTGATACATTGCTTGTTCTTTCGTCAATTTACTAATAGGAGGTAAAACGCCAAAAGCATCCGCTGTTAAGAAGATAATTGTATTTGGATGGCCAGCCTTACTTGGAATTACTATATTATCAATGTTATCAATCGCGTAAGCTGCGCGAGTGTTCTCTGTAAGACTTGTATCGTCATAATCTGGTAATCCAGTAGCTTCATTTACTACCACATTTTCTAAAACAGAGCCGAACCTAATTGCATTATAAATTTGTGGTTCCTTTTCCTCTGTAAGGTTAATGCATTTTGCATAGCATCCACCTTCAATGTTAAATACACCACTTTGGGACCAACCATGCTCATCATCGCCAATCAATCTTCTGTTTGGATCAGCAGATAGAGTAGTTTTTCCGGTGCCTGATAGCCCGAAGAACAACGCAACGTCACCTTCTGGCCCAACATTTGCTGAACAATGCATAGGAAGTACATTTTGTTTTTCAGGTAGCATATAGTTCATTACAGAGAATATAGATTTTTTGATTTCTCCTGCATATTCTGTTCCACCGATTAATACAATTTTATGTTTAAAGGAAACGATGATGAATGTCTCGGATTTCGTTCCATCTACAGAAGGATCTGCTTTAAATTCCGGTGCCGAAATTACTGTAAACCCAGTTTCGTGTGATTTTAATTCCTCAAGGTCTGGTCTTATGAAAAGTTGATTTGCAAATAGATTGTGCCAAGCATATTGTGTAATTACTTGAATCGGCAGTCGGTGTCTTTCTTCTGCCCCTGCAAAGCCTTTAAAAGAAAAGATTTCTTTTTGTGATTCTAAGTACTCCGTTACTTTATTTAGAAGGTTAATAAATTTATCTTCACTAATTGGTTGATTAACTGGTCCCCACTCTACCGTATCTTTTGTTTCCTCATCTTCAACAATGAATTTATCTTTAGGAGAACGTCCTGTATACTGACCAGTAGTAGCTTTAATTGCACCAGTGGAAGTAAGGGTTCCTTCTTTTCGTGATAATACCTTTTCTACTAAGGAAGAAACAGGGAGGTTTTGATGTAAAGACTCCTTCTCTAACAAGCGAGCCACGTGCGATTGAACATTCATCGTTTTCATAAACATACCATCCTTTTTATTTAAAAATAATCTATTTATTTGTTTAATTATGTTTAATAGTATAACACATTCGATTTAATAATCCATACTAATAAATAAAATAATTTTGTGGACTTTTCACTCTTTAATAAGTTGACACAATTAAACATTCACGATATTATATTGCAGAAACGGAATTTCTCTTATCCAGAGCAGTGGAGGGAACAGGCCCTATGAAACTCAGCAACCATCACGCAGGTGACAGGTGCTATCCTGATGCAAGGTGAATCCTTGGACGATAAGAGTGAAAGGCGTAAACGGTAACCTTTCCTCGGATTTGTGCGGGGGAAGGTTTTTTTATATTTTTCAGCTTTTACATAGCTGGAAATGCTTTTCACATAGTCAATGAAGGAAGAAGAGATCCGTCAACATTCTAGGAGGGTTTTATTTATGACTAATCAGCGTCGATTATTTACTTCAGAGTCAGTCACAGAAGGGCACCCGGACAAAATTTGTGATCAAATTTCAGATGCCATTTTAGATGAAATTATGAAACAGGACCCAAATGCTCGAGTCGCTTGTGAAACAACTGTAACAACCGGCTTAGTGTTAGTCGCAGGTGAGATTTCAACAACATCATATGTTGATATTCCAACTATTGTACGTGAAACGGTGAAAGATATTGGCTATATTCGTGCCAAATACGGTTTTGATTATGAAACGTGCGCGGTACTAACATCGATTGATGAACAGTCAGCCGATATTGCTGAAGGGGTAAATACAGCACTAGAAAAACGTGAAGGAACAATGACAGACGATGAAATTGAAGCAATAGGGGCTGGAGACCAAGGGCTAATGTTTGGGTATGCTTCCAATGAAACGGAAGAATTAATGCCACTTCCAATTGCATTATCTCATAAAATATCGAAGCGTTTAGCTGATGTAAGAAAGTCGGAAACAGTTCCGTATTTACGCCCAGATGGGAAGACCCAAGTTACGATTCAATATGATGAAAATGGTGTGCCGGAAAGTGTTGACACGATCGTTATTTCTACTCAACACCATCCTGAGATTGACTTAGAACAAATTCAAGCAGATATGATGGAACATGTAATTGAACCAGTTGTTCCTCCACATTTATTAACAGAAGAAACAAAATATATTATCAACCCTACTGGAAGATTTGTTATTGGTGGTCCACAAGGTGATGCTGGATTAACTGGTAGAAAAATAATAGTAGACACTTATGGGGGTTACGCAAGGCATGGCGGCGGAGCTTTTAGTGGAAAAGATTCCACAAAAGTAGATCGCTCAGCAGCTTATGCAGCTCGATATGTTGCTAAAAACATTGTTGCGGCTGGATTAGCTGAACAATGTGAAGTTCAACTTGCTTATGCCATTGGAGTTGCTCAACCAGTTTCCATAGCTGTTAACACGTTTGAAACTGGAACGGTATCTGAAGAGAAGTTAGTAGATGCGATAAGAACATTATTTGATTTACGCCCAGCAGGTATTATAAAGATGCTTGACTTGCGCCGACCAATCTATAAAAAGACTGCAGCTTACGGACACTTCGGAAGAACCGATGAAGACTTCACTTGGGAGAAGATAGATAAAGTGGATGCGATTAAAGAATTTTTAAACCAATAATAGAAAGAAGCTTTTTGAGGTGTTTATTCATTTCAAAAAGCTTCTTTTGTATCAAGCGAGAGTCCCCTTAGATATGGTATAATCAAATAGGCAATTTCGACTTTATTCGATTTAAATGTAAAAGGTGAAAGTAGGATAAAAACTTTCGCAATAAATATATACGTGTAGAACATGGAAGTGAGGAATTAATAAATGTGTGGCTTTGTAGGGTTTATTAGACATGAGAGAATGGAAGCATCCGAATCATTCAAACAACAGTTTCAGTTACAAAATAACATCATTACCCACCGTGGTCCCGATGATGAAGGGTACTATTTTGATGATTTTATCGCATTCGGATTTCGCCGTTTAAGTATTATAGATATCGAGAGTGGACATCAACCATTACCATATGAAAACGAGCGTTATTGGATGGTATTTAATGGTGAAATCTATAATTATTTAGAGTTGAAAGAGACATTAGTTAAAGAGGGCTATGATTTTGATACAGATTCGGATTCAGAAGTTATTTTAGCGATGTTCAAAAAACATGGCGAAGATGCATTTAAGCATTTACGTGGCATGTTCGCGATCTTAATTTGGGACAAGCAAGAAGAGAAGCTAGTAGGTGCTAGAGATCCATTCGGTATCAAGCCGTTGTTTCATAGTAAAAATGCTGATGGAACATATTTTGCTTCTGAAAAGAAAAGTATTGGACTTGCAATGGAGAAAGAAGAAGTAGATCCAGTTGCATTACAACACTATTTAAGTTTCCAATTTGCGCCTGAACCATATACATTATCTAAAGGTATTAAGAAGGTGGAACCAGGTCATTACTTTACGATGAAACCTGGAAAGGATCCGGTATTTCACCGTTATTTCCATCCGCAATTCACTCCAATTGATACGGAGAAATCAAAGCTTAAAAAGCAAATTAGTGATGTGTTATATGATTCTGTTAATGTGCACATGCGAAGTGATGTTCCTGTAGGATCGTTCTTATCAGGCGGGATAGACTCAACCATCATTGTAGCTATTGCTAGGGAATTCAACCCTAATATTAAGACATTTTCAGTAGGGTTTGAGCGAGATGGCTATTCGGAAGTAGATGTTGCAAAGGAATCTGCAGATAAATTGAATGTAGAGAACATTTCCTATGTTATCTCTCCCGAAGAGTATGTGAAAAAGTTACCTAAGATTATTTGGCACAATGATGATCCACTTGCAGATCCTGCTTGTGTGCCTCTATACTTTGTCGGTCGTGAAGCTGCAAAACACGTTACAGTAGTACTCTCCGGTGAGGGGGCTGACGAGTTATTCGGCGGTTATAATATTTACCGCGAACCGGAATCTCTAAAAGTATTCGACTCGATTCCTGATCCTGCTAAAGGACTATTAAACCGTGTAGCCACAGTATTGCCTGAAGGTGTGAAGGGTAAGAGCTTTCTAGAGCGTGGAACGACTCCTCTTCATAATCGCTATATAGGGAATGCAAAGATGTTTGAAGACCAGGAAAAAGAAGCTTTATTAAAGCAATATGATTTAAATCAGTCGTATCATGACATTACACATCCATTGTTTAATAAAGTTACAGACTACCACCCGGTTAATCAAATGCAGTATGTTGATATTCATACTTGGATGCGTGGAGATATTCTTTTGAAGGCAGACCGTATGACAATGGCTCACGCTTTAGAATTACGTGTACCTTTCTTAGATAAAGAAGTGTTTAAAGTAGCAAGCCGAATCCCAGTTGATCAAAAGATTGCAAACGGAACGACCAAGTCGATTTTAAGAGAGTCTGCAGAACAATTTGTTCCAGATCATGTTTTAAATCGTAAGAAGTTAGGTTTTCCTGTTCCGATTCGACACTGGTTAAAAGAAGAATTATATGATTGGGCAAGAGGGCTGATTAGAGACAGCCAGACTGACCACTTATTGCATAAAGACTTCATTCTCGAGCTGTTAGATAAACATCGCCAAGGAAAACAAGATTATAGTAGAAAGATTTGGACAGTGTTAATGTTTATGCTTTGGCATCAAATTTACATTGAGAAAGTCTATAATATAGAAGACTTAATAGAAGAAGATAAAGTAAAAAGCAAGCTTACGACTTCTGAATCGTAATTGCTTGCTTCCCCATTTGCACCCAGGCGCCGATAAACTCGTCGATGGGTGCTTTATTTATTTCAGGTTGAAGTGGATCATTAAAGTAAATATAGTCGCTATCATATCCTGTAACCACAACTGCGTGCAGTCGCATCGTAATTTCAACTGGCCCATCAGATGTTTGCCAAGTTTCAAATTGGTTATCTGGTAACGGCGCATAACTGGCATTTGTTATAACAAACACAGGTTCATCGTTATGAATGGAAGCAATGACCGATTCAAAAGGCTGCTCTGTTAAATTTTCTACACGATCGCCAGCATAGCTCCGCGCAAGCTCTTCAATAGGTTCATGATAAACGCCATAACCTGGATTGTTTAAAGAATACATGTCCCCAACGAAGCCGTTGTTTGGATTGCCAAAGTGAATTTCCCCATCAATTACTTCATAGTCAGTAGAATCTTTAGCTACTTCACTAGCTAATTTTAATTTATCCACTTCATAGTCATGATAGTTTAATAACATCGCTAAAGCTGTAACCTCACAACCTCTTGGTAATTCCGGATACTGCTCAATAATTGGTGCATCTAGTTGTTTCGACGTATCTACTAAATAGTTTTCTAGAGTGTTTCCACGGTCTTCTTCAGAATAAGAAAAATCCATTTCCGCAAAGACAGTATCTCGCTGATCATCTGGATGAAAGACTTGCAGTAAAGTATCTTTGTGCTGTTGGACTGAAATGGAACCAAGTGTCACGGCACAGATAAAAAACATTGCTGCAAATCGGGTGCTGATTTTTTTATATGGTCGGTTCACTTTTCCATTTAGGAACAAAAATCCTGCAAATGTTATGCAGAATAATGTTAGTACAGCATACACGTATTTTACTCCTCTCCTTGTTGCTCTTTGTAGACTTGTCCTTTATCAATATAACTTTGTCTAATCCGATTCATTTCCTTAATATCTTCATCGGTCACATCGCGAATAACTTTAGCTGGACTACCAAATGCTAAACTATTAGGAGGAATGGTTTTCCCGGGTGGAACAAGACTTCCCGCACCAATAAATGCATTTTCGCCAATTTCAGCACCGTCTAAGACTGTAGCCCCCATACCGATTAGTGCGTTTTCTTTTATGTGACAAGAATGCAACAGTACTTGATGTCCGACTGTTACACCGTCTTCAAGAATTAAAGGTTGGTTAGGGCTTTGGTGAAGCATACTTTGATCTTGAATGTTAACATTTTTCCCGATTATTGTAGGAGAAACGTCACCTCGAATGACAGTTTTAAACCAAATGCTACTGTAAGCCCCTATTTCTACATCGCCACTAATCACGACATCTTCAGCTAGATAGACTGTTTCATCAATTTCTGGATATTTTCCCTTATAAGGAAGTAACATGATAAGCCTCCTTTTATTGTTTATGATATTATAATGAATAAGTAAAATTAACTATAAAATATATTGCCTGCATAAAGTATAACAAAGATGGTTTTCGAAATGTTGGGAGGAGTTTAAATGAAGGTCAGTGAGGCGAATGAAGCTCAAGGAGTAATCGTTCTCGTTCATGGAGCATTTGAACATAGTGGGCGTTATGATTGGGTGATCGATCAATTTAACCAACAAGGATATCATGTCGTTTATGGAGATTTACCTGGACATGGTACAAGTAATAAGAAAAAAGGGTATATTAAAAATTTTAATGAGAATATTGAAAAAGTGGAAGACTGGGTACAAGCGGCTTCTAATTATCAGCTTCCAATCTATATGTTTGGTCATAGTATGGGCGGATTAATAGTGGTGCGATTTTTGCAAAAGCGGAAAGGTCTGCTGGATGATATTGCAGGAGTAATCTTATCCTCTCCAGCTTTAGGAATGAAAAATCTGCCGGCTAAACCTTTATACGCAATATCTAAAGTAATGAATAAGCTTTACCCTACGTTGCAATTTCCAACGAATATTTCACCAGATATGGCAACCCGAAGTGACGCCTATATAGAGAGGGATTTGAATGATCCATTGTTTTTGAAAAAAGTATCGGTGCGCTGGTTTCATTCCTTTAAAAGAGAGATTCCTAAGGCATATAAAGATATAAAGAAATACCCTTCTATTCCAACAGTCATATATCAATCAGGGACAGATTTACTTGTTCCGAAAGAAGATGTGAAAAAGTGGTTTGATGAATTACCGATCAATGAAAAAGATTATGTTGAATTTGGAAGCTTGTACCATGAAGTTTTCAATGAACCGGAACGAGAACGCGTCTTTGAACAGGCTATAGCATTCTTAAACCGCCACCATTAGGTCGTAAGGTAAGGAGGGTTATCAGGTAATGAGGGTTCCATTATCACTACCAAGTCTTTTAAAAACATGTTACTTGGAAACATTTCCTGAAGTAAATAAGCATCTTGCTTTATGGAGGGAACAAGCTTGTCTGATTCCAAATGATGAATTGAGAAAACAAGCGATGGAAAGTATTAAGGAAAAAACGTTTCATTGTGAAGGAGGAAGTATATACGCATCTTTGGCTGGTAAAGAGTGGAGAAAGGCAATCGCTTTTATTGTCGCTTTTCAGTCGATTAGTGATTACTTGGATAATTTATGTGATCGCAGCAGTTCAATGGATCCTGATGATTTTCGTTTATTACATGAGGCCATGTTTGATGCACTGTCTTTAGAACCTGCATCAATAAAAAACTATTATCGCTTACGTATCGACCAAGATGATCAAGGGTACTTAAATAAATTAGTACGGGTTTGTAAAAACACAATTCAGGAAATCGAAAACTACCCAACAATCGAACCGGAACTAAAACAACTAGCATCCATGTATATTGACTTGCAAGTACATAAACATGTACGCGAAAAAGAAAGAGTTCCAAGGTTACAAAAATGGCATCAAGAACAGTGTCAAGATCGAGATTTAACATGGTATGAATTTGCTGCAGCCTCTGGTTCAACATTAGGCATTTTTTGTATCATTAGCTATGCACTTAATAATCGAATAAACAGTGCGCAGGTGTATCAATCCTTTTTCCCGTCCATTCAAGGGCTTCATATTTTATTGGATTATTATATAGATCAAACGGAGGACCAATTGGAGGGGGATCTAAATTTCTGTAGCTATTATTCTTCTGAAAAGGAAATGGAAGATCGAATCATTACCTTTTACAAACGGTCTAAATTTGCAGCGGGTAATCTTCCTGACCCCTCTTTTCATCAGTTGATAATTAATGGTTTAGTAGGACTATATTTATCTGATCGAAAAACAAATAGTATACAGAAATGCAAGACTTTAAAACGTTCCTTACTGCAACAAGCTGGCATGCAAGCAAACATGATTTATTGGAATGGTAGAGTGTATAGAAGAATTAAGAGGGGGGACAATAGTGTCTATAGTCATGACTAACCCGCCCCTGAAATAGACTGCGCTTTCCGCGGGGAGCTGGTGAGTCTCCTCATGCTAAGCATTCCGGGGTCTCACCTAAGCTCTATTTCCCGCAGGAGTCTCCGTCTATTTCATCCGCTTTTTTCCGCTTTGTTCGCGTTTTCATGCTAGCAATTGAATTGTCCTAGCCTATTTCTTTTCAATCGCCACTACAAAAGGTGCTCGTTCGCTTCTATTTACCATACTGTACTGAAATATATCTGCTTGTTTGGATGGGATCGCCTGTAAATAGCTTAATAAATTCTCTGTTTCTCGCTTCCCATCTTCATGTCCGGGGTATAAAACCATCACGATTAATCTCCCTTGTTGCAAAACAGCTAATAAGCTATCAACTGCCTTTATAGTTGTTTCTGCTTTCGTCGTTACAGAATGATCTCCTCCAGGTAGGTAGCCAAGGTTAAATATAGCCCCTCCAATGCTACCGACCGACTCTTCTAAAAGGACCTTTCCTATTTTCTCGTGCCCAATCAGTTGAGTTGTTACATTCGTTACTAGGTGCTCACTAAATAACTCCTCAGCATGTTCTAGTGCTTCAGACTGGATATCGACACCTATTACTTTTCCTGTTCTTCCTACTAATTTGCTTAAATATAAACTATCATGCCCATTGCCTAAAGTTGCATCTACAACGGTTTCCCCTTCTTGAACAGAAGCGGCTAATAAACTATGTGCGAAAGGTATGATTTGTTTCATATGCGTTCTCCTTGAATGGGTATATTTTGATTATTGTGGGGTATTCATCTTGGTGTTTAAGAACTGTTTTCAATATACTTGTTACATATATCATAATGCGATTATTAGTGATCTTGCAATGGAAATCAGAAAGGAGATATAGTGAAAAGTATAGAATAAACAAACCATTAATTTAAGTAGTGGTTGACAAAGCGCTGACCCTTGATTAAACTAAGTTTTAACAATATTGAAAAGCGATTATAAAGGAGCAGTAAGAATTCCTGCGATTTATAGAGAAGTAACGGTTGGTGGAAGTTACTAATTGCAGAGTCTGAACTCGCCTTTTAGTTACGTATATGAAATAAATGTAGTATACGTCGTTTTCCGCGTTAAGGAACTCGAGTGAGCATGAAAGTGCTAATTTGGGTGGTACCACGGGTATATAACTCGTCCCAACTGTTTTGTTTGGGGCGAGTTTTTTGCGTTTTTAAAACAATATAGAAACATTAGGAGGAAATGAAATGGCTTTTAACCACCGTCAAATTGAAACGAAGTGGCAAACGTATTGGCAAGAACAGGAAACTTTTGCTACAAATACTGAATCCAGTAAACCGAAATTTTACGCATTAGATATGTTTCCTTATCCATCAGGAGCAGGTTTACATGTTGGTCACCCAGAAGGCTATACGGCAACAGATATTCTATCCAGGATGAAACGTATGCAAGGGTATGAAGTGCTCCATCCAATGGGGTGGGATGCATTTGGTCTACCTGCTGAACAATATGCAATTGATACTGGAAATGATCCTGCTGTCTTCACACAGCAAAACATTGAAATTTTTAAAAGACAAATAAAATCATTAGGGTTTTCTTATGAGTGGAACCGTGAAGTAAACACAACGGACCCTGAATATTATAAGTGGACACAGTGGATCTTCATTAAACTATATGAAAAAGGACTAGCATATATGGATGAAGTACCTGTAAATTGGTGTCCTGCATTAGGTACTGTTCTAGCGAATGAAGAAGTTATTGACGGAGTAAGTGAACGTGGGGGGCATCCTGTTGTTCGAAAGCCAATGAGACAGTGGATGTTAAAGATCACTGCTTATGCGGATCGTTTATTAGATGATTTAGATGAACTTGAATGGCCAGAAAGCCTTAAAGATATGCAACGAAACTGGATTGGGAAATCAGAAGGTGCAGAAGTTATTTTTGATATTGAAGGTACGGAGGAGACGTTTGAAGCATTTACTACTCGGCCTGACACATTATTCGGGGCAACTTATGCTGTTTTATCACCAGAACATCCATTAGTTGAAAAGGTGGTTTCTCCGGAGCAAAAGCAGGCGGTTGAATCATATGTAGAGTCTGTCTCTAAGAAAAGTGATTTAGAACGAACCGATTTAGCGAAAGATAAAACAGGGGTATTTACCGGCGCATATGCAATGAATCCAGTAAATGGAGAGAGAATGCCTATTTGGATTGCAGACTATGTTCTAATGTCTTATGGAACAGGAGCGATCATGGCTGTGCCTGCTCACGATGAGCGTGATTATGAATTTGCTCAGAAATTTGATTTGCCTATTGTGGAAGTAGTAAGTGGGGGAGATATAAACGAAGCTGCTTTCACTGGAGATGGGACACTTGTTAATTCCGATTTCCTAAATGATCTAAGTAAAGAAGACGCAATTGATAAGATGATCAGCTGGTTAGAAGAAAATAATCGTGGAAAGCGTCAGACTACGTATCGACTAAGGGACTGGTTATTTAGCCGTCAACGTTATTGGGGAGAACCAATTCCTGTTATCCATTGGGAAGACGGAACAATGTCAGCAGTAGATGAATCCGAACTACCTGTAGAACTACCGAAAACAACAGAAATTAAGCCTTCTGGTACGGGAGAATCTCCACTTGCTAATATAAGCGAATGGGTGGAAGTAACAGATGAAAAAACAGGTAAAAAAGGTCGTATGGAGACAAACACCATGCCGCAATGGGCTGGAAGTTGTTGGTATTATCTACGTTATATTGACCCGAATAACAGCGAACAATTAGCAGATCCAGAAAAATTAAAAAAATGGCTACCAGTCGATATTTATATTGGTGGAGCCGAGCATGCCGTTCTTCATTTACTATATGCACGTTTTTGGCACAAGGTCCTTTACGATCTAGGGGTCGTTCCAACGAAAGAACCTTTCCAGAAACTCTTTAACCAAGGGATGATCCTAGGTGAAGGTAATGAGAAAATGAGCAAATCAAAAGGAAATGTAGTTAATCCTGACGATATTGTGCAGTCACATGGTGCGGATACATTACGTTTGTATGAAATGTTTATGGGACCACTTGAAGCTTCCGTTGCTTGGAGTACAAATGGTTTAGATGGTGCAAGAAGATTCCTTGATCGAGTTTGGAGGCTTTATGCTACAACGGATGGTAATTTGGTAGGTACCATTACAGACCAACCAAATGAAAAGTTAGATAAGGTGTATCATGAAACGGTTAAAAAGGTAACCGAATATTATGCGGACCTTCGTTTTAATACTGCTATTTCACAAATGATGGTATTTGTGAATGAGTGTTATAAAACTGATACTGTTCCAAGAGAATACGCAGAAGGTTTGGTGAAATTATTAGCCCCGATTGCACCGCATATGACCGAAGAATTATGGAGTCTGCTAGGTTACGATGAAACTATTTCATATCAACCTTGGCCGACGTATGAAGAATCGAAATTAGAAGAAGATACAGTAGAAGTGGTTTTTCAAGTAATGGGTAAAGTAAGATCTAAAGCATCTGTACCAACTGATGCAACAAAAGAAGAATTAGAAAAGATTGCGCTTGAAGATCAAACGATTCAAGAATGGATTGAAGGCAAAACAATAAGAAAAGTAGTTGCTATACCTGGTAAATTAGTGAATATAGTAGCTAATTAGAGTTGATTAACCAAGAGGGCTATCTAAAATCAAAATTATAGATAGCCTTTTGGTTTGTTTATAAATCTAATCCATGTAAAATGATCCGTAGAGGTATTTAAAGTAGAAGAAAGGGGTATGGAGAATATGAATGAAACACAATTGTTTGATCAAGCAAAATTGTGGCGCTCTTGGCTGGTAGGTTTTTTAAAAAATCTTCCAGATGAACAACTGGATGTTATTCCAGAAGGTTTTAATAATAACATCAGATGGAACGCAGGACATGTGTTGGTGACATGGGATAAAATGATGACGAGTGTATTGAATGAAGATAGTTTTCTTGTTTCTTTATATAAAGATTCATTTGCAAGAGGGACTAGCCCAAAAGACTGGACTTCTAATCCTCCGTTGAAGGAAGATTTAATAGAGCAACTGGAAAGGCAATTAGACCAGATAGAAAAGCTTTCCTCTTCTCGCTTGAATCAAGAAATACCTTTCGAGATGTTTCATATGAAAGAAGTAGGCGAAGTCTGTCAGTTTCTTATCAGTCATGAAGCGATGCATTTGTCCGTTATGAACAGTCAGAAAAAGATGTTAGAACTATAATAGTAAATGTTTAAATAGTATATAGGCGCTTCGTTTTAAGTTTATAGAAAGATTATTATTGTTAGTTTGCATTTAATCTAAGAACAATAGAGTTGAAGGGGGATTTAATAATGGATAATGAAGTAAGAGAAGTGAGCCCTGAAGAATTAGAAAAAGATCTGGACGGCGCTCAAAAGTATAATATAGTAGACGTCCGCGAAACAGAAGAAGTGGAAACAGGGATGATTCCTGGAGCTAAGCATTTGTCACTCGGTACTCTGCCAGAACATGTAGAGGGATTTAATAAAGAAGAAGAATATGTGATGGTTTGTAGGTCTGGTAGAAGAAGCCATAACGCATGTTTGTTTTTACAAGAGCATGGGATTAAGGCATATAACTTGCAAAGTGGCATGCTTGATTGGACAGGGGAAAAGGTTTTTTAAAATATTCTATTGACTTATCTTTTTTCCTTGGGTTATAATTTAAAACGTTGCGCCAAAAATACTAAACTTTTAGATGAATTAGTTGGTGGTATTTGAAAAAAAATATATTGACAATTAGTTTGATAATGTGATATATTTAATAGTGCTCAACAAGAAAAATTCGAACCTTGAAAACTAAACAAAATAGCCTGTCGTCAATTCGTTTTCTTTCTATTAAATAGGAGAAAACATTGGCAACAAAAAGAAACAAGCTAGCAAAGAGCTAATCAAACACTTTATATGGAGAGTTTGATCCTGGCTCAGGACGAACGCTGGCGGCGTGCCTAATACATGCAAGTCGAGCGCAGGAAGCAGACGGATCCCTTCGGGGTGATGTCTGTGGAATGAGCGGCGGACGGGTGAGTAACACGTGGGCAACCTGCCTGTAAGACTGGGATAACCCCGGGAAACCGGGGCTAATACCGGATAACATCAGGAACCTCCTGGTTCTTGAGTGAAAGATGGCCTTTGTGCTATCA
>NZ_AUHI01000012.1 GCF_000423105.1 Halalkalibacillus halophilus DSM 18494
AGCGTTATCTAGACGAAGTCGTCCCCTAGATGACCCGCTCTACCCACAGGTGAAAATGAAGTAGCACTTTTACACATAATTATGGACTTGACATTGGTCATATGAGATTTCTGGATATAAAGGGAGTTTTATGGATAAAGGTTACTTTTTCTTGATATATCCGCCAGAATTCTGGATATCCTCTCGACTATTCTGGATATAAAAAAAATCTCGTGGATAAACGAGGAGTATTCTGGATAAGAAGCGGCTTTTCTGGAAAACGATCTACTTATCATTCTGTTCATGCCAATTGTCTTCTGGGAGCCGTTGACTTATACCAGGAATAATATCAAATGATTATATAAAAACGCTCATTTGAATTTTTACTCTTCACTCCATCTAGAATAGGATTAGTTATTTAACGTATAACTATAAAATGTGATCTATTTAAGCCTGATGAGCGAAATTTTTTCCGGTTTCGACAAAAATATGATTGTTTCTTAAAAAAAATCACGTATAACCTTGCATTCCATTTTAGTTCTATGATATATTTTTACTTGTCAGCTCAAACGGAGGAGTACCCAAGTCTGGCTGAAGGGAGCGGTCTTGAAAACCGCCAGGGGCTTCACGGCCCGCGGGGGTTCGAATCCCTCCTCCTCCGCCATTATAATTTAAAAACTAACAACAAGAATGGTTACAACATTGTAGCCTTTTTTTTATATGCTTTTATAGCTATAGAGATAGAGAATGAATGAAAAACGAGAAAGTTTTGCAAGGGGATTTGATACATGAAACGTATGCAAAGATGGCGTGTAATGGTGATGTCAGAGGCAAATCAAGAAGTGAAGCAATTTACTTTTGCGAAAGTTTGGGCTTATAGCTTTTTACTTTTTATCACTGTCCTGTCACTAAGCTTAATTTTTACTGCAAATAAAATGAATGAATTATCACAAGAGAATGCAGAATTGGAATCCTCTTTAGTAGCTGCTGAGAATTCCATTGATGTCCAAGAAGAACAAATTACTGATTTTCAAAAAGATAGACAAGCAATCAGCAACCAACTTATTGAACTGGACTCAATCGAAGCACAACTTCAAGAGATGATCGCTGCAATGGAGCCAGAATCAATTGGTTCATTTGAAGATGGTCCACAAGGTGGATTACAAATCGATCCAGACAGTAGGCACCCTGACTCTCTTGTAAACGAGGAAGAAGATATTGATTTATCACATTTACGCTCAGAAGTACCTCATTTGATCGAGCGATATGAAGGGGCTATCGATGATTTAATTGTCATCAAATCCTCTTTAGAAACGATTCCTATTGGATGGCCTGCAGATACAGACCGTATTACATCTGAATATGGAGAGCGAACGGACCCTTTTACTGGAGAAACAGCTTACCATAACGGTATTGATTTAGCAGATGACTGGGGAACAGAAATCTATGCAACAGCAGATGGAGAAGTTGATTTCTCTGGTACAAATGGTGGTTATGGTAAATCGGTTTTGATTGATCATGATAATAGTTTTGAAACACGTTATGCTCACCTTGCAGAACTAGAAGTAGAAGCAGGGGACGAAGTAGAACAAGGAGATGTCATTGGAACAATGGGAACGACCGGAAGAAGTACTGGCGTTCATTTGCATTATGAAGTGATTCAAAGTGGGGAGACGACAGATCCATATCAATTCATGACGTTCCTTCAGCGTGTATTTGGAGAATAAAGGAGATCTTCGATGTTTTCAAAACAGGATAAACAAGTCAGTAATGTGGATACGGTAATTGGAGCAGGCACCACTTTTGAAGGAGACCTTACTTCAGAAGCAAGTATTCGTGTAGATGGTACCTTTAAAGGAAGCCTTTCTAGCCAAGGTGATTTAGTCATAGGACAGGCCGGTAAGCTTGATGCGGAGTTAACAGGTAGGAATATTACTGTAGCCGGTGAAGTAGCAGGGAATATCACTGCCACCGAAACGTTGACCATTGAAGCAACTGGAAGTGTCCATGGAGATGTCACGATGCAAGTGCTTGTAATTGAGGAAGGTGGATCCTTCTCTGGAAACAGTAAGATGGTTCAACCAGCCGATCCAAAGAAAAAACAGAAAGAAGAAGCTTCCTAATAAAAAGTCGCGTTCAGACTCAACTGAACGCGACTTTTTTTGTTTTGCACTGTGTTATGCCTTCATATAATTTCTAGACGTATGAATAAACGTACTTACTTTTTCCAAAATCGGTTCAATACTGCCTTCTTCATTCATGAGATCATAATCATTAATATTAATACGCATAACTGGACAAGAGTTAAAGTTATTAATCCAGTTTTCATAACGGTCATACATTTCACGCCAGTATTCAATAGGAGTATCTTGTTCCATTTGTCTTCCGCGAGCGTGTAGTCGATCGACGATATCTTCAAACGAGCCTTCTAAGTAAATCAATAGATCAGGATGTGGGAAATAAGGTGTCATTACCATCGAATCGAATAGACTGGTATACGTATTGTAATCAGTTGGGGTCATCGTTCCTTTATCATAGTGCATTTTTGCAAAAATGCCCGTATCTTCGTAAATCGAACGGTCTTGAATGAACCCTCCCCCGTATTCGAAAATTCGTTTTTGTTCTTTGAAACGTTCAGCAAGAAAGTATATTTGCAAGTGAAAACTCCAACGTTCAAAGTCTGCATAGAATTTATCTAAATAAGGATTGTTTTCAACTTTTTCAAAAGACGTTCGAAAATTAAGCGCATTTGCAAGTGCATGTGTCATCGTTGATTTTCCGACTCCAACAGTTCCCGCAATCGTAATAACGGCATTATTGGGGATATCGTATTTACTAGCTAAGTTCATGAGTGACTTCTCCTTTAGGAATATGTTTTTCCACTGTTTCTAAAATATAATCCAAATCCTCTTGGTGTTTAATAAAGTCAATTTTGTCTCCATCTAGACGAATGACTGGTATTTCTGGATTGTCTTTTTCAAATTGATTCATAAATGCTTCATAGTCTTCTGAAAGCTGTTTTAAATAGGCTGGCTTTATGTTCTGCTCTACTTCACGACCTCGGCTTTCAATACGCTCTAACAATGTATCTAGACTCGCATGTATATAAATCATGACGTTTGGCTTCGGCATATCTTTCGTTAATATATGAAAGATTTGTTCATATTTATCGTATTGATCTTCCTTAAGCGTACGTCTCGCAAAAATCATGTTCTTCATGACATGATAATCCGATATAACAGGTTTCCCTTCCGCTAAGTAATGCTTTTCAATATCTTCTACTTGTTTATATCGATTGCATAAGAAAAACATTTCTGTTTGAAAGCTCCACTCATCTATATTTTCATAAAATTTGCCGAGAAAAGGGTTTTCTTCGACAATTTCTTTAAGCAAATGATAATAAAAATGAGTTGCTAATTTTCGAGATAAGGAAGTTTTTCCTACCCCGATTGGTCCTTCTACTGCAATGAATGGTACTTGTTTTTGGTTCACATCGGTTCCTCCATTCGAATCTAACTACTATATATATACTGCTTACCATAATATCAAATTTTAGATTTTATTTGGGCTTTCTGTCGAATTTTCTCTAAAGAAAAAAATTTGCAATTGACCTATACAAAAATTAAATTTCAACATATTTTATAGTAATCCTAATTATAAAGAGGTGATAGATATATGTTCGATCAAGATTGCCGCGATGACTTTGATTGCAAAAACAACAAATGTGTATGTAAAACGGTAAGAAAAATCGCAGAAGCGCAAGATGCTGTAACTGCGACAGGTGATTGTGAAATTGGGTGTAAACAATCAATTCGTGACTTAGTGTCGCCTACTACTCAGAATGGTAATGATACCATCCCATTTATACTTTATTGCGAAGGTAGTTGCCATCCGTTTATAGGTAGCGGGGTATTACAAGGATCTACTGGTGGAGGTGGCGGTGGACGCCCTGTACTAGAATGCTTTCAATCCCCAATTTTCCGTGTAAGTAAGGTAGGCAAGGACTGTTGTGCAGAAATTGAGTTATTGTTACCAGTAACTCAAGGAGGGTCCACTCCAGGTCCAAGAGGTAAAAAAGTATGCGATTATTTCCCAGGAAACGCTATTGCAGCTCTTCAACGCACAGGAATTTGTATCAAGGTAGACCTATGTAATTTCACGGGTATTTCATGTTTAGAACCAATTCGTGCGCGCTCCGTTGCTGATTTTAATGTGAAAGCAGCAGCAGAAAGTCATTCGAAAGATTTAGACTAAGTTTAATACCGGCATGTTTTGTGCCGGTATACATAGGAATGTTTGTGGAATAAAAAAATCGCAGTAAAGCTGTTGACAAAATACCTACAGGGGTATATAGTGGGTTTTGTAAGATAAATAATAAATCAATTTAATTGGACAAACTAGTACAATAGGGAGGTACAAGCCATGGAATATGATGCAAAAGTTCAAAATAGAGTAAAACGATTAGAAGGTCAACTTCGTGGGGTGCTTCGCATGATGGAACAAGGCGAGGATTGTAAAGAGATTATCACGCAATTGTCTGCAAGTCGTACAGCTATTGACCGTACGATTGGTGTAATCGTTAGTGAAAACTTGATCGAATGTGTTCGTGAAGCCGAAGAAAATGGAGAGAACACAGATGATCGTGTGAAAGAAGCAGTTAATTTATTAGTAAAAAGCCGATAAATCATCGGCTTTGACAAATATTTTTTTAGTAGTTAATATACCCCTATAGGTATTTTAAAAACGAATTACAAATTATGAGGAGTGTTTCAGATGGAAATTACAAAAACATTAGACGCAAAAGGATTAGCATGTCCAATGCCAATCGTAAGAACGAAGAAAGCAATAGAGGAAGTAAATTCTGGAGAGATTTTAGAAGTACAAGCAACTGATGCAGGTGCTAAAAGTGATCTAACGGCATGGACGAAATCATCAGGTCATGAGTTAGTTGATTCAAAAGAAGAAAATGGAGTATATACTTTTTACGTAAGAAAAGGATAAAAAATTTTATCATGAAGTATACCTGCGAGGGTATATAATAATAGCAGGAGGTTTTACAATGACGGAAAAGAAAAAGACAAATATTATTTTATTTAGTGGGGAATATGATAAAGCAATGGCGGCTTATATTATTGCGAACGGAGCGGCAGCTTATGATCATGACGTAACGATTTTCCATACATTCTGGGGATTAAATACGTTACGTAAAGACGAAAAGTTAATGCCGAAGAAATCATTCATGGAAAAAATGTTCGGAAAAATGATGCCACGTGGAGCGGAAAAATTACCGTTATCTAATATGCAATTCGGTGGTGTCGGTCCAAAACTTATTAAAAGTGTGATGAAAAAGCATAATGCCATGCCACTTAAAGATCTTGTCAGCATGGCTCAAGAGCAAGATGTCACGTTGCTAGCATGTACGATGACAATGGATCTATTAGGAATTAAAGAAGAAGAATTATTGGATAACATTGAGCTAGGCGGTGTTGCAGCATATATCGCTGAAGGAGAAGAAGGCGCAATTAACTTATTTATTTAATAGAAACGAGGGAAATTCATGCAAGAAATAAATGCAAAAGAAGTACAAGAAAAACTCGAAAACGGTGAAAAATTAAATTTAATTGATGTTCGGGAAACAGAAGAAGTAGCGAATGGAAAGATTCCAACTGCTACAAACATCCCACTAGGATTATTGGAATTTAGAGAAAACGAATTAGATCAAGCAACAGATTATATTATGGTTTGTCGTTCTGGCGGAAGAAGCGGTCAGGCGACTCAATATCTAGAATCAAGAGGATTTAAAGTAAAAAATATGACCGGCGGAATGCTTGATTGGGAAGGTAATGTAGAGTAACTCACTAATTTGGAGGTATTTAAAATGACTGAAATTAAAGTAGATTACACACTTGATGCAAAAGGGATGGCATGTCCAATGCCCATCGTAAAAACGAAAAAAGAAATAGATAAAATTGAGCCGGGCCAAGTATTGCTTGTAGAAGCAACAGATCCTGGATCGAAGGCTGACATGAAAGCATGGGCATCACGTGGAGGTCACCAGTATTTAGGAACGGAAGAAGATGGAGATGTGTTAAAACACTATATCCGCCGTGCTTCAGAAGAGGAATCATCGGAGGAGACCTCGTTTGATAATAAAACTGATAATGAAGGATTAAAATCAAAATTAAATCAGGATGGAGTAACTGTTGTCGATGTACGTGAATCAGCAGAATACGCTTTTGGTCACATTCCACAGGCAAAGTCTATTCCACTTGGTGAATTAGAGTCTCGTTTAGATGAAATAAATAAAGAGGATGAAATCTATGTTGTTTGTCGTACAGGAAATCGCAGTGATTTAGCGGCTCAGTTGTTACATGAAAAAGGATATACGAATGTAACAAATGTCGTTCCAGGTATGAGTGAATGGGACGGAGAAATAGAAGGGAAATAAGTAGTAGTAGGAGGTTATTTGAATGAGTGTAAAAACAATAACTGTAGAAGAAGTAGCGAAAAAGTTAGTAAATCAAGAATATCTATTTTTATTAGATGTGCGTAATGAAGATGCATATGAAGATTGGAAAATCGAAAGTGATAGTTTTACTCAAATGAACAAACCATATTTTGATTTGATGGATGGTATTGAACCAATTAAAGACCAGATTCCAACTGATAAACAAGTTGCAGTTGTTTGTGCAAAAGGTGGATCTTCCCAATATGTTGCAGAAGAATTAGACGAAGCTGGCTTTGATAATATTTATTCTGTAGAAGGCGGAATGAAGGCTTGGAGTGAACACTTAGAGCCAGTGAAGCTTGCTGATCTTAAAGGCCAAGGCGAGCTATATCAATTCGTACGTCTAGGAAAAGGTTGCCTATCTTATATGGTTATTTCAGACGGAGAGGCAGCAGTAATTGATGCGACACGTATGACCGATCAGTATATCAATTTCGCAAAAGAAAAAGGTGTAGAAATTAAACATGCTTTCGATACGCACTTACACGCAGATCACATTTCTGGTGGACGTCAGATTGCGAAAGATACTGGTGCGACGTACTGGTTACCACCAAAAGATGCAGAAGAAGTAGAGTTTGCTTACCAACCATTAGAAGATGGAAACGATGTAAAAGTTGGTTCTTCTAAAATTGATGTACAAGCTATTTACTCACCAGGTCACACGATTGGATCAACTTCCTTTATCGTAGACGATCAGTATTTAATGACGGGTGATATCTTATTCATCGAATCCATTGGACGTCCAGATTTAGCTGGAAAAGCAGATGATTGGGTAGGAGATCTTCGTGAGACACTTTACAAGCGATATAAAGCGTTATCTGACGACTTGATTGTACTACCTGCACACTATTCATTTAAAGAAGAACTAAATGAAGACGGTTCTGTACAAGAAAAATTAGGGGTACTTTTTGAAAAGAATGATGGTTTACAAGTAGAAGACGAAGAGGAGTTTCGTAAAATGGTAACGGAAAACCTTCCTCCTCAACCAAACGATCATCAAAAAATTCGCCACACGAATATGGGGAAAGAAACTCCAGATTTAGAACAGCAACGTGAAATGGAAACTGGACCGAATCGTTGTGCCGTGCGTTAAGTAAGGGATAACATCGGTCTATGAGGCAAGAATTGGAGGGGCGATCAATCGCTCCTTCTTTTATGCCAATTGTATGTATTGAAGAGGAAGTAGGTGAAAGAAAATGAAAGATTATTTTCCATCTGTGGAATGGCTGAAGCGATATAACAAAATGGATTTTAAAGGGGATATGATTGCAGGGATTATTGTTGCGATTATGTTGATTCCACAAGCGATGGCTTATGCGATGCTTGCAGGTTTGCCACCCGTCATTGGGTTATACGCTTCGACGATTCCACTTGTTATATACGCATTATTAGGGTCGTCTAGACAATTAGCTGTCGGGCCAGTAGCGATGGTATCTTTACTGGTATACTCTGGGGTATCAACGCTAGCTGAACCAGGTAGTGACCAGTTTGTTTCTTATGCACTGTTATTAACATTAATGGTCGGTGTGATTCAGTTAGTACTTGGATTATTTAAGTTAGGATTTTTAGTGAATTTCGTATCCCATGCTGTCATTAGTGGTTTTACTTCAGCTGCGGCAATTATTATTGGACTATCTCAGTTAAAGAATTTATTAGGAATTGAACTTCCGAGTAAAGGTAATGTAGTTGTTTTATTATCAGAAGCGGCAATGAAAATTACTGAGATTCATATCGCTACGTTAGTATTAGGTCTTTTGAGTATTGGGATTTTAATTGTATTTAAAAAATTTGTTCCTAAGATTCCTGGACCTTTAGTCGTTGTAGTCGTAACTAGTTTAGCCGTTTACTTTTTAAATTTGGAATCACAGGGAGTTTCAATTGTAGGGGAGGTACCATCTGGGGTACCGGCATTCTCCTTACCCGCATTTAGTTGGGAGTCGATTCAAGCGCTTCTTCCAGTGGCGTTAACCATTGCTTTTGTTGGTTTCATGGAATCTGTAGCAGTAGCTAAAGCGATTGCAGCAAAAGAAGGATATAAAGTGAACTCGAATCAGGAACTAAATGGACTAGGTGCTGCGAACATCGTCGGATCGTTCTTCTCTGCTTATCCGGTTACAGGTGGGTTTTCTCGTTCTGCAGTGAATTATCAAGCAGGTGCGCGAACAGGTATGGCGACAATCTTCACAGCTGTATTAATTGTTTTGACATTGTTATTTTTCACCGAATGGTTTTACTACTTACCACAAGCAGCGTTAGCAGCAATCATCATGGTAGCTGTATATGGGTTGATTGATGTGAAAGAAGCGGTTCATTTATTTAAGGTGAAACGAATAGATGGATGGACGTTGACAGTGACGTTCTTTGCAACTTTATTAACAACAATTGAAACAGGAATTATTGTAGGGGTCGTCTTCTCCTTAGTCGTCTTCATTTGGAGAAGTGCTTATCCACATGTTGCGGAATTAGGATACGTGGAAGAAGAAGGCGTGTATCGTAATATTAAACGTTATCCACACGCAAAGACGTATCCAAACCGAATAATCTTCCGGGTCGATGCGGCGCTGTATTTTGCGAATATTGCCTTTCTAGAAGAGCAATTGAATAAACTAACTCATGAAAAGTCAGAGACGACGCAGATTATTCTCGATTTCTCAAGTGTGAATGATATGGACGCCGTCGCAATAGATGAGCTCGACCGGATTATGCAAGATTATGATCGCTATGGAGTCGAAATTATTATTGCGAATATGAAAGGACCTGTTAAAGACTTAGTGAAAAAAGCAGGTTGGCAACAGAAGTATCATGACCGTATTCAATATATGTCGATTTCGCAGTGTTTATAAATGGAAAGAGGCTGGGACAAAAGTGTCTGTAGTCATGATTAATCCGAACAATGAAATGCGTGCGACTAACTCGCTCCTGAAATAGACTGCGCTTTCCGCGGGGAGCTGGTGAGCCTCCTCATGCTGCGCATTCCGGGGTCTCACCTGAGCTCTATTTCCCGCAGGAGTCTCCGTCTATTTCATCCGCTCTTCATCTGTTTTGTTCGGTTATTCATGCTAGCACTTTAAGTAGTCCCAGCCTCTTTTATATGAATCGGGCAGGAAAAATTCGTTGCCGGCAAAGTAGGGTAACTTTCGGGTGTAAAAAAAGCTTTGCCGGCATAACTTAGTGGTTGCCGGCAATGAAAAGTATTTACAGGTGTAGAAACTTCGATGCCGGCAAAGAGCCAACAGTCGCCGGCTCTCATCACCTGCTCACTTCTTACATTTAATTTTTCGCTTGCTCTATATGTCTTGGTTGCATATGTGAAATACTATCATCATATAAATGACAGGCTACATAGCGGCCTTCTTCAGCCTCTTGCCACTTTGGTTTAACTTCGGCACAGACATCTTCGGCATAAGGACAACGCGTTCGAAAGACACATCCAGACGGAGGGTCAATCGGACTTGGTAGATCCCCTTCAATAATAATCCGCTCTCGTTCTTCTTCAATTTTAGGGTCTGGAATTGGAACGGCAGATAGTAGGGCTTGTGTATATGGGTGTAGTGGTTTTTCATATAGTCTTTCACTATCTGTCAGCTCCACAATATGACCTAAATACATAACCGCAATCCGGTCAGAAATGTGACGAACCATGGATAGGTCGTGCGCGATAAATAAATAGGTTAATCCTTTTTCTTCTTGTAAACGCTCCAATAGGTTTATAATTTGAGCTTGTACGGAAACGTCTAGTGCAGAAATTGGCTCATCGCAAATAATGAATTCTGGGTCCAACGCAAGTGCACGAGCAATTCCAATTCGTTGTCTCTGCCCACCACTGAATTCGTGGGGGTAACGATTGGCGTGGTCTCGATTTAATCCTACTTCTTCAAGAAGCTCATATATTCGGTCGAGTTTCTCAGACTTCTTCTTATATATCCCATGGACTTCCAAGGGCTCAGCGATAATTTCTTTTACAGTGGAGCGTGGATTCAGTGAAGCATATGGATCTTGGAAAATCATCTGCATATTACGGAAATAGTGGAACTGCTCTTTTTCTGACAAGCCATGGACATTTGTTCCTTTAAATAATACTTCTCCTTCTGTACTATTATAAAGGGTTAAAATGGTTCGACCCGCAGTTGATTTGCCGCAACCAGATTCTCCAACCACTCCAAACGTTTCGCCACGTTTCACATCGAAAGAAATACCATCGACTGCTTTAAGTGACTTCCCTTTTCCCATATCAAAATGCTTCTTTAAGTCGTTTACCTCTAAAATGGTTTCGTTCGTCATTAGGCATCCCCCGCTGATTGGTAGTATCTTCGAGCAGCACAGAGTTCTGTCTCATATTTTGTTCCGGCAAGTTCGATAATTTCTATTCCTTTTCCGGTACTTGGTGAATGAATCATCTTCCCGTCTCCATAATAAATTCCAACATGATGGATGTTTCCTTTTCCTTCTTCGTAAGCGAAAAAGATGAGGTCGCCTGTTTCTAGTTGGTCGAGTGGAACTTCCTCACCGTCCTTTGCCTGATCAGTCGCATCGCGTGGGATTTCATAGCCGTTCACTTTGTGCATGTTATAAGCAAAGCCTGAACAGTCATAACCAAAGGCACTCATTCCACCCCAAAAGTAATCAAGACCTAAGAATTGCTCTCCGACTTTAACAATACTTTTTCCGTCTCCATTTGGAACTTTGCGGATCGCATCATGAATGGATACATCAGCTTTTTTAAAGATTGCTTCACCTTGAGGGGCTTGTACGACGATGTCTTCTGCTTTTTCTTCGATAACGGGTAAATACGTTAAGTAACTCAAATTCAACAGTGGCTTATCTTCCAAATCATAGAGAATGGCCGTTTTCTTTTCGATTAAAGCAATTTTTTCTCGGTACCAATCTCCAATAGAAACTTCTTTTAATTGAATCATAGGTACCCAACCCGGGTAACCACGAGGGTCTTTTTTAGAAGGTTGTTTGATCGCTATTACTTTTGCCCAACTGTTTTTCACTTCATCAACAATTACTTCTTCTCCGTATAAAAGTTGAGATTGGACTAGGTTCTCTTGCGCTAAAGCAAGTCGTTCTTCTTTACTCATTTGGTCATACCATGTATCTAAGTCCATTGGATTCAAAGTACCAGGGTGATCTATTTCTCTTGGTGATTCAGGTTCTGTCCAGATTGTAGCCACTGGAACATCAACGACATACGTAGTAGGTTGTTTTGGCATGTTGCTCATCCTCTCCTAAGCTTATACTTGTAAACCTTCAATACCTAAACCAGGTCGATCAGAAAAACTCATCTGCTTTCCGTCATAAATGACGCCACCCTTGACTGCATCGTAATCTAACATGAGGGGTGCATCGAAATCAAAACGGGTAATATTTTTCTGGCTTGCTGCAAAATGGGCAGCTGCAGAGATTCCAAGCTTTGTCTCGATCATACTTCCAACCATACAGGGGATTCCAAAAGATTCCGCAAGCTGGTTAATTTTTAACGCTTCATGAATGCCACCTGATTTCATTAATTTAATATTAATAAGGTCAGCACTTCGCGTTTCTAATACGGCCCTAGCATCTTCTTTGGTGAAGACTGTTTCATCAGCCATAATTAATGTATTCGTATGAGTGGTTACTTCTTTCAAGCCGCGGATATCATCAGCTCGTACTGGTTGTTCTACTAATTCAATTTTTAAGCCTAAGTCTTCCATTTTTTGAATGGCATAAATTGCTTCTTTTACAGACCAACCTTGGTTAGCATCTAAACGAATAATCGGTTCCGTACCAATTTGTTCACGAATTGCTTGAATACGTGTGATATCATTTTCGATTTCGTCTTTTCCAACTTTTATTTTCAGCATATTAAAGCCTTGATCAATATAACTCTGAGCGTCAGTTGCCATTTCCTCTGGATCGTTTACACTAACCGTATAATCGGTTGTGATAGTGTCTTGATAACCACCCAATAATTGATAAAGAGGAAGCCCAGCGACTTGGCTAAAACAATCGAATAAGGCAATGTCGACCGCTGCTTTTGCACTTGTGTTTCTTACAATCGCAGCCTTCACTTGGTTAATCATCCGTTCTAGTTGAACAATAGATTGACCAATTAAGATCGGCTTAAAAATTTCGTTAATGGTATACGTAATACTTGCTAATGAATCGCCAGTAATTACGTGAGTAGGGGGAGCTTCTCCATATCCCACGGTTCCATCTTCTAGTGTAATTTTTACATAAATTGATTTAGCCTCTGTTACTGTTCTAAGCGCTGTTTTAAATGGTTTGGTAAGCGGTATAGAAACTTGAAAGGTTTCAACTTGTGTGATCTTCATGACGTATACTCCTTCGTTTTTCTCTTTCGGTTACTTAACTCCTGGATTAATGGTTAACTGTTTGTTTTCGCTTGATAAAGTACTTTTTGTGCCAAATGGGATCGCATAATGCGGCTGGCAATGACCGATTTTAAAACCTGAAATAACTGGTTTATTTAAATTAGAAAAATAGTCATCCAACACTTGTTGAAAAGATAAAGAGGGTTCTTTTTTAGCGACGGCGTTATTAAAATCACCAACAATCACCCCGGAAGCATCTTCTAGTTTCCCAGCATTTTTAAGTTGGGATAAGAAAGAATCGATTCGATATGGTTCTTCATCGATATCTTCTATGAATAATAGTTTCCCTTTTGTATCCAGTTCATAGGGACTCCCTAAACTGTTCACGAGAAGTGACAAATTCCCTCCAACTATTTCTCCGCTAGCTTCCCCTTCAGCAAGAACTTCTAAAGCTGTGACGTCTTGATCATAGACGATCGTCTGAGGTTCAAATAATTGATCAAACGCCTCTCTTGAAGCATGGTGGAAATTATCTTTACCAATGTCAGAAGCAAGCATCGGTCCGTGAAAAGTAGTAAGTCCGGTTTTTTGTCTAAACGCTGTGTGTAAGTATGTTATATCACTGTATCCCCAAAAGACTTTTGGATTTTTTCGTATTAAATCATAGTCGATCCTATCAGCAATTCTACCTGTCCCATAGCCACCACCTGCGCAAAAAATTCCTGAGATACTTTCATCAGCGAACATTTCATGTAAATCTTCTAAACGCTCATCGTCTGTCCCTGCCAAATACCCATGTACTTTTTCTACATGTTTTCCGAATTTAATTTGTAGTCCTAGTTGATCGAAAAATAGAATCGCTTGCTGCATATTTTTTACGTTCGGCGGGCTAGAAGGAGCAATTACTCCGATGGTATCTCCTCGTTTCAACGCATTTGGTAACATGGCCATGTCTCCTTTGTGATTGATACAGTTTTATATGGTATTTTAAATAAATTTATAAAGATATGTTATGTAAGGAATGGGGGTCCTAAAGATTTAGGAAGCCCCCATTTAAATTGTAAATCTGTTTATTGCTTTTCTGCCCATTTTAGCTCTAAGTAACCAACTGGGTGACGTACAACTCCTGTTACATCAGGGTTTTGTAACGTGATTTGGTTATAGAAGTAAAGTGGGAATAAAGGCATTTCATCAAATAAAATCTCTTCTGCCTCATATAAATATTCAAAACGCTGTGCTTCATCTGATTCAGCTTTAGAATCGGCAATCAATTGATCATATTCATCATTTGACCAACCAGTACGGTTCATAGAAGAATCCGTAACGAAACTTTCTAAGAAGTTCACAGGATCTGCATAGTCAGCTAAGAATGAACTACGGGAGAACTGCATTTCTAAGTTACGTTGATCTTCTAAGAATACGCTCCACTCTGTATTTTCAAGAGAAACTTCTACATCTAGTTCCTCTGCATACACTTCTTGCATGTATTCTGCAATAGAGCGGTGCTCATCACTTGTGTTATAAGATAGAACTACTTCAGGAAGCTCATCATAGCCTTCTTCTTCCATACCTTGTTCCAATAGTTCACGTGCCTCTTCTGGATTGTACTCTAGTAAATCTCCATTTGTTTCACGGAATTCGTTTCCATCCGCATCTTCAAGACCTGGTGCAACAAATCCTTTTGCAGGTTCTTCTTCATTTCGCGTGATATATTCTACAATGTCTTCTTGGTTCATAACCATTGCGAATGCTTTACGGATATTTTCGTTTTGGAATGGTTCCATGGTTACATTAAAACGATAGAAATACGTACCCGCTTGGTCAGCAAATACTACATCGTCGCTGTCTAATAATTCATCAGCTAAGTCAGATGGAATGCCTGAAGTATCAAGCTCTCCACTATCATACATTTGGTACTCTGTGTTCGTATCATTAACCATTGCCCAATGGACTTGGTCTAATGCTACATTTTCAGCATCCCAATATTCTTCATTGCGTTCAAATAACATGTCACTTTCATGGTTCCATTCTTGTAAGGAGAATGGGCCGTTACTTACGAATGAGTCTGCTTCTGTGTGCCAATCAGGATTTTCTTCCGCTACCTGATGGTTAACTGGGAAAAATGCAGGGTTTGCTACTACATTTAAAAAGAATCCAGTTGGGGCTTCTAACGTTACTGTTAATGTCTTTTCATCTGTTGCTTCAATCATAACATCATCTTCAGAACCTTCTCCATTGTTAAACGCTTCGCCACCTTCAATAAAGTAACCTAAAAACGCTGCTGGAGAAGCTGTATCAGGATCTAATAAACGTGTCCAAGCATAAACAAAATCTTCTGCTGTAACTGGATCCCCGTTTGACCAATTTGCATCTTCACGAATGTTGAAGGTGTATTCGGTCCCATCATCGGAAACTTCCCAATCTTCAGCAATTGCTTCTGTAGGTTGGTGTGAGTCATCTAAACGAGTTAAACCTTCTAATAAGTTGTTTAATGCGTTCCAAGAAATCGCATCAAAACCTACTGGTGGATCAAAAGAGGTAGGCTCTTGCGCATTGTTTAAGTACAGCACATTGTCCCCATCTACCTCAGCTTCACGGTCTGTATCTTCCCCGTCTTCTCCGCTGTCATCTGTTTCTTCTGTTGAATCATCATCTGAACCTGATTCCTCATCGTTACCACTGTCAGATGTCGTACATGCAGCTAGCATGAATACAAGCATCGCAGCAAAAAGTAAAACTAACCATTTCTTCATCGTATTTCCTCCTTAAATTTAACTAGATTGATATTTTTTAACGCGTTCGTCATAAAGCCAACATTCCCCGTAATGCTCTTCGCTGGCTTGATAACGAGGCGGATAAACCTTTTCGCAAGCCACCATTGCGTGCGGACATCTTGCTGTAAAAGGACATCCTTGAGGTGGCGAAAATAAATCAGGTGGAGTCCCATCAATCGGCTCTAACTTTTCCCCTTTTTTATCTAAGCGGGGGATGGAGTTAAGTAGCCCTTGTGTGTATGGGTGTAATGGTTCATAGAAAAGCTCATGTTTCGTACCCGATTCAATGATTTTACCGGCATACATCACGGCAATTCTGTCAGCAACTTTAGCCACCACACCTAGATCGTGCGTGATTAAAATAATTGCTACATTCGTTTCTTGTTGAATTCTTTCAAATAGCTCCAATATTTGTGCTTGGATGGTTACGTCTAAAGCAGTTGTCGGTTCATCTGCAATTAAGAGATCGGGTTCACAGATAAGCGCTATTGCTATAACAATACGTTGACGCATACCGCCACTAAATTGGTGTGGATATTGTTTTAAACGTTCTTCTGGATAAGGGATCCCGACTAGATCTAGCATTTCTAACGCTTTGATCTTTGCTTCTTTATTAGAAATATTGCGGTGCTGCTTTAACCCTTCTGTTAGCTGCGTTCCAATAGTTAGTGTTGGATTTAGCGCGGTCATTGGATCTTGGAAGATCATCGAAATATCTACCCCGCGGATTTTACGCATTTGTTTATCAGAGAGATTGACTAACTCACGGTCTTTAAATTTGATCGACCCTTGTGAAATTTTCCCTGGTGGTGTTGGAATCAGTTTCATTAAACTACTTGCTGTAACACTTTTACCACACCCAGATTCCCCAACAATTGCGAGTGTCTCGCCTTTATGTAAGTCGAAGGAGACACCTCGAACTGCCTTTACCTCTCCACCATACGTAAGGAAGGAAACATGTAAGTCATTTACTTCAAGAATTTTTTCCATCGTTGTTACCTCCTAAGCTTCGGATCGAGGGCATCTTGTAGTCCATCGCCAAGCACGTTGAATGCAAACATCGTTGCAGAAATGAAGAATGCTGGGAAGAATAAACGCCACCAGTGTCCAGAAAGAATAGTCGTTAGTGCGTCATTCGCCATCGTACCCCAACTTGCAAATGGGGATTGGATGCCTAATCCTAAGAAGCTTAAAAATGCTTCTGCAAATATTGCTGTTGGAACCGTTAATGTCATTTGGACAATGATTGGTCCCATCGTATTTGGTAAAAGGTTTTTCTTTATAATTCTGCTCGTTTTTGCCCCGAAAGATTTCGATGCATGAACGAACTCTAGATTTTTAAGTTGTAACACCTGTCCACGTACAATCCTTGCCATACCAACCCAACCAGTAATCGTTAGGGCAAGTATAATAGTGAAAAGACTTGGACCTAAAACAACTAATAATAGGATAACGACTAATAGATATGGTAGTCCGTAAAGAACCTCTACAAAACGCATCATGACATTATCTGTACGGCCGCCTTTATAGCCAGATATTCCTCCATAAATTACGCCAATACTGAAATCTATTAAAGCTGCCATAATCCCAACAAATAACGAGATTCTAGCTCCATACCATGTTCTAGTGAACACATCTCTTCCAAGGTCGTCTGTTCCAAACCAGTGATCCCAAGACGGAGGTTGATTTTGATTGGCAAGTGTAATTCCTCCTACAGAATAAGGAGTCAAATAAGGGCCTATGGTTGCCATAATCCCAAGTAGGATTAAAAATATGAGTCCACCCATTGCGATTTTATTTTTACGAAGGCGAATCCAAGCATCTTGCCAATAAGATAAAGATGGTCTAATAACAGATTCACCATTCGATTGATCTCGGTCGACTTTTTCAAACCATTCAGAAGGGATGGATTCTTGCCTTGGATCCTGTTGTTTTTCTTTCTCTACAGTGTACTGATCCATGTATTAATTCCCCTCTTCCTTATGAATTTTCACTCGTGGATCTAAGAAGCCGTATGTGATATCAACAATAAATAATATCACTACAAGAAAAGCACTATAGAAGACAGTAGTACCCATGATGACGGGGTAGTCACGTTGATTAATACTTTCTACGAAATACTGTCCCATGCCAGGAATCGCAAAAATCTTTTCGATAACAAACGTACCGGTTAATACACCTGCTAAAATGGTTCCCATTATCGTGACGACGGGCATTAACGCATTTTTAAGCGCGTGTTTAACGATAATAGTCATTGGGGACAACCCTTTTGCACGGGCCATCTTTATATAGTCTTGGGTCAGGACTTCTAACATGCTCGACCTTGTTAATCTTGCAATTATCGCCATTGGACCGGTGGCTAACGCAATCGTAGGCAAGATCATATGCATTGGAGACGACCAGGTGGCTACAGGAAGAACCCCGGCGTTTACGGATAATTGTTGAATTAACAAGGTTGCTAACACGAAGTTAGGTATGGATATCCCTAAAACGGCAATGGTCATTGCGAGATAATCTATGATTCCGTTATGTCTTAAAGCTGCTATAACGCCAAGGACAACCCCAGAAAGTAACGCTACCGTAACAGAAATAATTCCTAACTCCGCTGAGATCGGAAACCCTCGGCTGAGCAAATCATTTACACTATCATTCGGTTTTTTAATCGAAGGACCATAATCAAATGTAGCAATGGATTTTAGGTAACCCGCATATTGAACGAGAGGTGACTGATCTAAATTGAAGTGTGCTTCTAAGTTTGCCTGTACAGCTTCATTAGAAGTTCTCTCTTCATTAAAAGGTGACCCAGGAATCGCATTCATCAACACAAAAGTTAGTGTTGCGATAATCCATATAGTCATAATCATTAATAGAAATCGTTTAATCGTATACTTCAGCAAAACAATTCCCCCCTAATTAAGAGAAGGTGGTACGCATAGCAAGTTCTGTCATAACAAGCATCGCGCGATACGCTTCTAATATGTCTTTTGCTTCAAATTTTACTATACAGCTATTTGGTTCTATTTCTGTTCCCGGCATTAAACTCGCCCATTCCGCTTGCCCGTAATTTACGAACTCAATTCGTAACGTAGGATTTTTAGGCGGGACGAGCGGTTCGACTTGATGACGATTTTCAATCGCATGTTGTACTTTGTTATAGACAAGTTCATAAGCGCGTTTTGGTGGGAGCGTTTTCACAGCTGACCTTGTAATCGACTGTTTGACAGCAGCAGTTGTTACATTCGGGATTAATTCTTCTGCTTCTTTTGCAGCTTGATCGTCGCCTCCAACGAAAATAACAGGAACGCCGTGATGACCAGCAACATAAGCGTTTAACCCTAATTCCCCAACGGCAATATCATTAATGAAGAAATTACGCACTCCAAAAATCATCGAATGTGACATCACTCCTGGTTGTCCAGCTCTCGCGTGATAGCCTAAAAACATCGCGCCATCTGTTTGCCCCGTAATTCCTTCAACCATGGAGAATGGTTTAACTCCTCCTGTAATCAAATCTGCTCGTGGGTCTAATTCATCCACTAGAAGGTTGTTCATCTTCGAATGACTGTCATTAACTAAAAAGTCAGTACAGCCATGGTCAAAAGCTGAGCGTATGACATGATTTGTTTCTTCCGTCATTAATTTTCTTCCGCGTTCATAATTATGTAAGTTAGATTGTACGAAGGTATGGTCAGGCAATCCATTAATGCCTTCCATATCGACTGATAAATGTAATTTCAACAAGTGATGCCTCCCCTTGAATAATGAATAAACATAACATGAAATGAATTTAAACAATTTTCAAAAATATTATCAAATCCTGACAAATAATGCAATGGGAGTAAAGCAGTAGATATACTGAAATAGTAATAACTACGCGGATTTTTGGGCTAAAATATTTTTTTAAGTAAACTAGGATTTTTTAAAAATTATAGTCAATGCTTTTCATTTTGGGGAATGTTTTATACAATGGAAGATAGTAACTGAATATTTTAAATTTTATTTACATTGAGAATTCTTACCTGCGTTTAAATACGTGGTGTGGGGGTAAAGTTTACTAAGAATCAATATAATCTTCGATAAAGAGGTGTCCTTATGAGTGAAAGCGTTTTAAAAGCAAATAGTACAAAACATAATTTAAGTGATTACGAACAAATGCGAAAAGAGTTTGACTGGGAGCAAGTGAAGAAAGACTTCTCCTTTGACCAGACTGGAAAAGTAAATGCTGCGTATGAAGCGATTGATCGTCACGCAGAAAATCCAGATAAGAAAAATCAAATTGCTCTATATTATCAGGATGGCGAACGCGGGGAATCGTTAACGTTTGAAGACATTAAAAATCAAAGTAACCAGTTTGCAAATGTACTGAAGAAAGAAGGCATTGTAAAAGGGGATCGTGTCTTCATGTTCATGCCTCGTTCTCCAGAGTTTTATGCTTGTTTCTTTGGTGTATTAAAGGTAGGAGCTATTGCTGGTCCACTGTTTGAAGCGTTTATGCAGCAAGCGGTACAAGACCGTTTAGAAGATAGTGAGGCGAAGATGTTAATCACTACGCCTGACTTACTTGATCGGGTACCAGTAGATGAATTACCTCATTTAGAGAAAGTTGTTTTAGTAGGTGACTCGAAAGATATTAAAGATGGATATGTAGATTTCTATAAGTCCATGGACGGCGAAAACACCTCGTTTGATATTGAATGGGTGGACTTAGAAGATGGGATGTTAATTCATTATACATCCGGTTCCACCGGTAAACCTAAAGGTGTTTATCATGTGCATAATGCGATGATTCAGCATTACCAAACAGGAAAATGGGTGTTAGATTTACAAGAAGATGATATTTATTGGTGTACAGCTGACCCGGGTTGGGTGACTGGTACTAGTTATGGAATTTTTGCTCCGTGGTTAAATGGAGTAACCAATGTGATAATTGGTGGACGATTTAGCCCAGATGCATGGTATGGTGCGTTAGATCAGTTTAATGTGAGTGTTTGGTACTCTGCTCCAACTGCTTTCCGAAAACTGATGAGCGCAGGTGCAGAAGCGGTGGAGAAGCACGATTTATCGAATTTACGCCATATCTTAAGTGTCGGCGAGCCATTGAACCCAGAAGTAATCCACTGGGGATTAAAAGCGTTCGACTTACGTATTCACGATACATGGTGGATGACAGAAACGGGTGGAATGCTGATTTGTAATTACCCGTCTATGGATATTCGCCCAGGTTCTATGGGTAAACCGTTTCCTGGTATAGAAGCATCGATTGTAGACGACCAGGGGAATGAGCTGCCTCCAAACCAAATGGGTAACTTAGCAATTAAGCGCGGATGGCCATCGATGATGCGTGCCATTTGGAAGCGACCTGAAAAATTTGAAAGCTATTTCGTTAATGGCTGGTATGTTTCAGGCGATAGTGCTTATATGGATGAAGATGGTTACTTTTGGTTCCAAGGTCGTTTAGATGATGTGATTAATACGAGCGGGGAACGTGTTGGACCATTTGAAGTAGAGAGTAAGCTAATTGAACATGAAGCCGTATCAGAAGCCGGAGTAATCGGTAAACCAGATCCTGAACGCGGAGAAATTATTAAAGCTTTCATTTCACTGAATGATGGTTATACGGAGTCTGATGAACTTCTAGAAGAAATTCGTCAGTTCGTTAAAAAAGGATTCGCAGCACATGCGGCACCACGGGAAATTGAAGTAACAGATAGTATTCCGAAGACACGTAGTGGTAAAATCATGCGTCGATTACTAAAATCGAGAGAGCTTGGTTTACCTGAAGGGGATACTTCTACTTTAGAAGAATAGAGTGTTATATGAGTCCTAGCTAGTTAAATTACTAGCTAGGATTTTTTTATAAAAAGAAAGGATAAAGCTTCTGCCATAGAATACGGTTCTATGGTATTTTTGATCACAAGGGATTTCTGGATATAAGGTTACTTTTGTGGATAAAGTTAACTTTTTATGGATATATGTGCAAGAATTCTGGATATTCTCGCGACAATTCTGGATTTAAAAATATTCTCGTGGATAAACGAGGAGAATTCTTGATATGAAGCGACTTTTCTGGATAACGAACTCCTTTTCGAATTTCTAATGTCTTATCTCTAAGGGTGGATTGATAACTTCCTTACCTCTAATAGATTAGAGACTCGAAATTTAGGGTATTACTTAGCATACATACAATAAATTAAGGTAGAAGGTGAAAGGATTGAATCAAGAGATATATGACTTCATAGGAATTGGAATCGGTCCATATAATTTAGGTTTAGCTGCCTTAACAGAGAACGTGGAGGAACTCGATGGCATATTTTTCGATCAAACTCCACGCATGGAGTGGCATCCAGGAATGTTGATCGAGGGAACCGATCTTCAAGTTCCTTTCATGGCAGATTTAGTTACGTTTGCAGATCCGACTAATAAGTACAGTTATTTAAATTATTTACGAGATCACAAGCGACTATATAAGTTTTTCTTTTATCAAAAGTTAGAAATCCCACGTTATGAATACAACCATTATTTACAATGGGCATCAGATCATATAAAAGGGCTCTACTTCGGAAAAAAAGTAGTCGATGTCAGGAACGAATCGAACCAACAAGAATCTCTTTATAAAGTAGTCGTAAAAGATATGGAGACAGGTGAGGAAACATTCTATTATTGTAGACATGTTGTAATGGCGACTGGTGCCAAGCCAATGATCCTTGATTCTATGGCTGGATTTCCTGAAAATGATGTACTTCATACAAGCAGGTACGTTTATGAAAAAGAAAACCTATTAAAATCTAGCCATATTACGGTTGTTGGTTCTGGTCAGAGTGCAGCAGAGGTGTTTTACGATTTACTGGAGGAAAGAGAGAATAAAGAGTTTAAGCTGACATGGTTCACGCGTTCAGAAGGGATCTTTCAATTAGAAGCGGCGAAGATTGGACAAGAGTTCTTTGGCCCTGACTATGTGAATTATTTCCACGGATTAGACTTCGAAAAGCGTAAAGAAGCCCTCGATACACTGGAGCCTTTGCGAAACGGGATTGATTATAGTACATTGAACGGAATTTATGAACTTTTATATCATTATTCATCAGGAGAAAGAAATCCTAATATAACGATACAACCTTTAACTGAAGTAAATGAAATTACTAAAGATGACAGTGCGTATACTTTGCACTGTGAACAGTGGCAAAAAGAGGATAAATTTGAATATAAGTCAGATAAAGTGATTTTGGCGACAGGGTATCAACCGAATATTCCGGAATGGTTTAATGAAAGATTTGCAGAAGAAATTCATTGGGAGGATGACAAACGTTTTGAGGTATCTCGTAACTACCGTTTACATTTTAAAGACCAACGAGAAAATCACTTTTATGTCGTAACCAACCTTGAACATTCCCATGGGACAGCAGCAACGAATTTAGGACTAGCTGTGCAGCGGAATATGGAAATTATAAATGACATATTAGGAAGAGAAGCGTATAACACAACCCAAAAAGGGATTTTTCAGCAGTTTGAAATGGACTCTTAGATGATGTTTGAGTAATTACAAATCGGGAATATATTCCATGTAACCTAATTTCAAGAGGAGGATTTGAGTTATGACAAAACGAATTGCATGCTTAATTACAAATATGTTTGAAGATAGTGAGTATACGGAGCCGGCTAACGCTTATCGAGAAGCAGGCCATGAAGTTATAACAATTGAAAAAGAAGCAGGAAAGATTGTTACTGGTAAACAAGGAGAAGCTGAAGTTGAAATTGATTTCAGTATCGATGATGTAAATGCAGATGAATTTGATGCATTGTTCATCCCAGGTGGTTTCTCACCAGATCTTTTACGTGGAGATGATCGATTTGTAGAGTTTACAAAATTCTTCATGAAAAAAGAAAAGCCTGTCTTTGCAATATGTCATGGGCCGCAGCTTCTTATTACAGCTAAAACCTTAGAAGGTCACACGGCTACAGGGTTCAAATCTATTGCAGTTGACATGGAATATGCTGGTGCAACGTTTAAAGACGAAGAGGTTGTCGTTTGTGGCGACCACTTAGTAACTAGCCGAACACCTGACGACATTCCAGCATTTAATCGTGAATCACTGAAGTTACTGTAAGAGTAAAATGGATAGGTATAGTAAAAGATAAAATAGGAGCTGGAGGTTTTATAACCTACCAGCTCCTTCTTGGTTAAAAGTGTTTTTTAAAAAAGTAGACTAGAGAGGTGAAAACTGTGATTGTAACTGATGGTGGAGATCATTTTAAGTTAATTGAACAACATGAGCATGCTCAAATCAGTGGCGTCATTGCAGATTATTGGCCTAAACAACTCTTTAAAGGAATCGATTTACGCGATGATGTGATTTATGCAGCATATAACCACGACTGTGGCTGGAAAGCACTTGACGCCAATCCTGAGTGGAATGGCGAAAAAGATGCACCATATTCTTTCATGACTTATCCAAATGAAATAAAAGTGAAATATTACGAAGCAGGAATCGATGAGGTACAAAAGGAATCGGATTATGCAGCATTACTTTGTAGCATGCACTATCAATCTTTTTTTAAGAACCCTACAGAAAACGACATGGTTTTCGGATTTATTTCCCGGGAAATAAAACGTCAAAATGATATTAAAGCTCGGCTCGAAGGTCAAATCCAATCTGATATTGTCGAATTCCACTTTAAACTGCTTCAATTTTGTGATGATCTATCATTATATTTTTGCCTAAACCACCCCGGAACGGCTAAAAGCAATGAAATTGGAATGTTTCAAGATGGTTTTAGACAAATTTTTGATGGAATTGATGAAAAGATTATTGCGAACTGGGTAAGTGATCAAGCGATAGAAATTAAGCCATTTCCGTTTGAACTCTCGTTTCCTGTAACTGTTTCTATGAAAGAAATAGATAAATCGGTCATTGATCAAATGGGCATTCATGATGCTTATTATCAAACAGACTATTCTAAAAGAACAGCTACCTTTAGATAATTATAATTTCTCAATGTCGAATCGTGAACCTAGCAGTGCCCAGTTTTGAGGGAAAGCGAGCCCTAGTTTCCAATAACTAATTCCTTTTAAGCCAAGCTCTTCAATGAGATCAAATTTAGCTTGGATCGATCTTGCATCTTCAAACCAAACTTCGTGCTGCTGTTGTTCGTCATCGTAGTAAAAAAAGTAAGGTGCTTGGGCTTCCTCATCATATTCAATCGCTTGTTGATTATCCCTAGCAATTCGAATGGCTTGATTGGGGCTAATTGCGGTTGCGAATTCGCCACCTTCTACAAAAGGTAGTGTCCAATCGTAACCGTATAAATTTTGGCCTAATAGGATTTTGTCTGCAGGCATTTCTGATAGTGCATATTCCACCACTTCTCTTACTGGACCAATTGGAGAAACAGCCATTGGTGGCCCTCCACTATACCCCCATTCGTAGGTCATTAAGACAACAAAATCAGCAATTTCCCCGTGTGCCGCATAGTCATGCGCTTCATACCAAGCCCCAACCTGTTCCGCGCTAAGTTTTGGTGCTAAAGCAGTTGATAATAAGAGGCCTTGGTCTTGAAATCTTGCTTTTGCTTTACGTAAAAATTGATTGTAAGCCTCTCGGGTGTCTGGTGGAAGAAACTCAAAATCAAAATGAATATCTTTATAGCCGATCGCTTGAGCTACTCGAATAATTTCATCTAACATGGTGTTTTGGACTGTTTCATCTGTTAGGATAATTCGTCCTAAATCTTGACTGAAACTTCCCTCTTCTAAGTTAGTGACTACCATCATAAGCGATGCGTTATTCGCAGTGGCAATCTCAGGTAATTCACCTAATGGAGGGCCGTTCAAAGTGCCATCCCGATTAACTTGATAACTAAACGGGGCAAGATATGTTAAAAGTGGAGTTCTTGCGCGAGCTGATTGTGTAAGGACAGCACTTACTTCCCCACCAGTAGGTTCTATATAAGCATTGGTGGTAATCGCCCGCTTTGGCACAGTAGGTATTTGTAATTCTTGCCCGACCTGAAGTGGAACATCTAAACTAAGGTCATTATAAGCTGCCAATTCTTCATAAGGGATATTCAATTTTTGTGCAATGGAATAATAACTATCCCCTTGTTGGACGGTATATGTTTCAATTGGAATAACTAGTGTTTGACCGATCACTAAATCTTCTGGTTGTTCTAATTGGTTTACAGAAATAATAGTATCAACAGGAACTTGGTACTGACTTGAAATATCATAGATTGAGTCCCCTTGCGCAACAACGTGTATAAGCAATCTGCATACTCCTTTCGATTTTACAAAAGCTTTCTAAAAGTATCCTATGACAGAAGGTGGTCTGTTATGATAAGGGTATTAGGAATGCGTAAAGAGGTGCCAAAAATGGATGACCAGTATTATATGTCTAAGGCTTTAGAGGAAGCTGAGAAAGCGAAACAGTTGAATGAAGTCCCAATCGGAGCAGTAATCGTTTATAAAGACACAGTCATTGCTTCGGGTTATAATAGAAGAGAGACAGAACAATTCAGTGCTGCTCATGCAGAAATGATTGCGATTAAGGAAGCGAACGAAGTTATAGGCAGTTGGCGATTGGAAGAATGTACACTGTATGTCACCTTGGAACCTTGCCCAATGTGTGCAGGTGCCATTGTGCAAGCTAGGATTCCGCGTGTTGTATATGGAGCACCTGACCCAAAAGCTGGTTGTGCAGGAACACTAATGAACCTATTAGAAGAACCAAGGTTCAACCATCAAGTGGAAGTAGTTGCAGGAGTTCAAGAGCAAGCATGTGCTATGTTATTGAAGAACTTTTTCCGTGAACTAAGAGCAAAGAAAAAATTAGATTAATTTGCTAACGACTCATCATTGCATTTTAAGTAAAAAAATAATATACTATTAAATGCGTCAAAAAAAGGCGCGTAATAAAATGATTGATAACACTTGCCGTGCTAGGCGGGGAGGTAGCGGTGCCCTGTAACCCACAATCCGCTATAGTGGGACTGAATTCCCGGCCCAGGTAAAGTAACCTTAAGGTCTGCCGTAAGTGAATCGTGTTGACGTTCGGGTCCTGCGCAACGAGAACCCGTAAATCCTGTCAGGTCCGGAAGGAAGCAGCAGTAAGCGGCCACTCTTGTGTGACGCAGGGTTACCTGAACCGAGCGAGGATCTTACGTAACGCTTATGGGTTATTTTGTCGAAGCCGGGTGCACGGCGTACATAATGTAAAAGAAATCACCTTTGATCAAAGGTGATTTCTTTTTTTAGTTTATATAACAACATCTTATATCCAGAAAACTAACAAGATATCCAGAAAACTAAGCTCATATCCACGACAATCCATAGATATCCAGAAAAGTGAGCTGGATATCCAGAATGCTCGGACTTATATCCATAATTCTAAGGCTATATCCACAAAACTATAAGGATATCCAGAAATCAAACAGCATCCCCCTCCCATCATCTAATTTTTATAGCATGATTAATTCATTTTGAAATAGCGCGCGCATATCGGTTATAATAGATTAGAGAAGGTAAAGGAGCTAACGTCTATGGCATATCAAGCATTATACAGAGTTTGGCGGCCCCAAAGATTTGAGGACGTTGTCGGACAAATACATATTACACGAACGCTACAAAATGCGATTGAACAATCAAAAGTGGCGCATGCGTATCTTTTTACTGGGCCTCGAGGTACTGGTAAAACAAGTGCTGCGAAAATCTTCGCGAAGGCGATTAACTGTGAAAATAAACCAGTAAAGGAACCTTGCGGAGAATGTGATGCTTGTCGAGGCATTCAGGATGGAACAGTCTCGGATTTAATTGAAATAGATGCTGCATCCAATAACGGTGTAGATGATATTCGAGAAGTTCGAGATAAAGTGAAATACGCTCCTACTTCCGTTTCCTATAAAGTGTATATTATCGATGAGGTTCATATGCTTTCAACGGGTGCTTTTAATGCCTTATTAAAAACATTGGAAGAACCACCAGAACATGTTATTTTTATTCTAGCAACGACAGAGCCACATAAAATACCATTAACGATCATTTCTCGTTGCCAAAGATTTGATTTTAAACGGATCAATCAACAGGCAATAGTGGACCGCATGAAACATATTCTAGATGACCAAGGAATTAAATATGAAGAAAATGCGATTATTCATGTAGGGTTAGCTGCTGAGGGCGGTATGCGTGATGCGTTAAGCCTATTAGACCAGGCGATTGCCTATAGTGAAGACGATCAAATCCATTTAGATGATGTGCTAGCAGTGACTGGATCGATAGCCCAGGGGCAACTATTAACCATGATCGATGCCTTAAAGGATAAGCGGGCAAAAGAAGCATTACAACAGCTTGATGAACTCTTGCAAGCAGGCAAGGACCCTAGTCGGTTTGTATTTGATTTTATACATTTCTTGCGCGACATTTTAATGTATAATAGTGCTGATGGTATGGAAGAGGCATTAGTTCGGGCCATTCCTGATCAACAGTTTCACGAAACAAGGTCGAAGGTGGATCCTGACTGGTTAGAACAAGCGATTAGTATCCTTAATCAAACACAACAAGAAATGAAATGGACAAACAGCCCTAAAATCTTAGTAGAATTAGCTTTGTTGAATATGCAGGAAATCGATCAAGAAAAGGTAGAAGCACCAGCTGCGTCAGCCCCTTCTCCTGAACTAATGCAACAAATTGCATATCTAGAAAAAGAACTCAAAGCATTAAAAGAACAAGGGGTGGCTATGCCTACGGAACAACCTGTCCAAGAACAGCGGCCACGGGCAAATTCTAATCGGCAAAGTAGCTACCGAACACCACATGAGAAAGTTCGTCACACCTTATCAGAAGCGACGAAAGAGGATGTTTCACATGTGAAAACAAATTGGGCTTCCTTCATGGAAGGTCTGAAAAAGACAAGTGCGCCTGCACATGCTAAACTGGTAAATAGCACTCCGCGTGCAGCTTCTTCCAGGTCGCTCATCTTGTCCTTTAAGTATGAGATTCATTGCTCTTTGGTAATGGAAAATCAAGAAATGATTGAAACGCTATTATCTGAGTTCATTGGAAAAAGGCTTACGATTATTCCTGTCCCGGATCAAGAATGGGATAGCATTCGCGAAGATTTTCTTAATCAACAACCTGAAGAAGTAGAACAAACAGATGAGCAAGTTCAACAAGAGCAAGAAGAAGACCAGTTAGTGTCGGAAGCAAAGAAATTAGTAGGCGAAGACCTATTAGAAATAAAAGATTCTTAAGGAGGATTTACAATGAAAGGTCAAGGAAACATGAATAACATGATGAAACAAATGCAGAAGATGCAAAAGAAAATGATGGCAGCTCAAGAAGAACTACATGAAATGAGCTTTGAAGCTACTGCTGGTGGCGGAATGGTTAAAGTGATTGCAAGTGGTAAGAAAGAAATCACAGACGTAGTCATTAATGAAGAAGTAGTAGACCCAGACGATGTAGAAATGCTACAAGACTTAATCATTGCTGCAACAAATGATGTATTAAAGCAAGTTGAAGATACTACGAATGACCGTATGGGTGAATTCACGAAGGGTATGAATATGCCTGGAATGTTTTAGGAGGCATGTCGATGTATTATCCAGAACCGATATCAAAGCTGATCGATAGCTTTACAAAATTGCCAGGCATTGGTCCGAAAACAGCCGCTCGCCTGGCTTTTTTCGTGCTAGAAATGAAAGAAGATGATGTGCTAGATTTCGCAAAATCACTAGTAAATGCGAAACGAGAATTAACACATTGCACCACATGTGGCCATATTACCGATCGAGATCCATGTAGCATTTGTAGCGATGAAAGTAGAGATGGTTCGCTAATTTGCGTGGTAGAGGATCCAAAAGACGTGATTGCAATGGAGAAAATGAAAGATTTCCAAGGTAAATATCATGTCCTTCACGGAACGATTTCTCCAATGGATGGAATCGGACCGGAAGATATAAATGTTTCCTCTTTAATAGAACGCCTTAAAGATGAAAAAGTGGAAGAATTAATTCTTGCTACGAATCCGAATGTAGAAGGAGAAGCAACTTCCATGTACATTTCAAGACTCGTAAAACCATCTGGCATACGCATTACACGTATTGCGCATGGATTACCGATGGGCGGAGATTTAGAATATGCCGATGAGGTCACTCTTTCTAAAGCGATGGAAGGCCGTCGAGACGTTTAACAAAAAATAAATAACTAACATGAACCCCTTCTTGCTTGCATATGTATTAGTAGGACAAGCGAAAGGGGTTTTATTTATGGATCCTATGGTAATTATTTTAGCTTCAGTAGCAATAATCATTTTATTACTATTTTACGGACCACCAATTCAGTTGCTTTCATGGACTTCTAAAGGAGTGATGAAGCTCGTTATTGGCGGGGTACTGATATTTGTAGTAAATGTAGTTGGTTCTATGTTTGGACTGCATATTCCTATTAATTTATTCACAGCAGTAATAGCAGGATTCCTTGGTATTTTCGGTATTGGTTCCTTAGTTGCCATTCATCTGTTTATCCTTCCATAACGTATGTGAAAACTTCGCCAAAATTGTGCGAAGTTTTTTTGTATATAAATCTAGTAATCTGGTCATACTAGTAATGGAGGTGGGGATGATGGGTGAACAAACAACAACCTGTTGCCAGATTTGTGAGAATTGGAAAGGTAATGGATTTTATCTATTAGATGCATTCATTTGTAAAGATTGTGAGCATTTAATGGTAAACACATCACCTGATCAAGAAATATACTCTTATTTTATTGAAAGATTAAAAGAGCGTAGAATGCATAGTTACTTGATGTAATATAAGTGATTTATTTTAAAATGCTACCTACTTCATCGTAGGAGCATTTTTATTCCTTTTAAAGAACCGAAGTTTGGTTCATATGTTGACATTGATAATCATTATCAATTAGTATAATAGGTAGAAAATATTCGGGTTTTGGTTTCATTTATTAAATCCATGGAATATCAGGTGAATTTAAAAGGAGTTATATATAATGATAAAAACAAAGTCAGATTTAGTGAGAACTATTCGAGAGCGTCGATCGATAAAAAGTGGGTATACGGATAAAGCCGTACCTCAAGAACTAATTCAAGAATTGTTAAACCACGCTATATGGGCACCGACCCATGGCGTAAGAGAGCCTTGGCGGTTTATTTTTGTGCCAACTGATCAGAAAGATATATTTGTTGATCGCTTAGTGGAAACTTTCCCTGAAGACATGCAGGAGAATCGACGTAACTATTTTAGTCAGCCAGCCGCTTTTTTAATTGTTATTATGAAAGAAGAACCTGAACAAAAGAAGTGGGAAGAGAACTTCGGTGCAGTAAGTTCAATGATTCAGAATTTCCAGCTGCTTGCTTGGGAAGAGGAATTAGGTGTTGTGTGGAAAACGAACCCACATATATATGAACCAAAAGTTAGATCACTTCTAGGAGTTGAAGAGGACGAAAAAATCGCGGGATTCATTCATATGGGGTATTTTGAGGAAGCACCGCCTGCGAAGGAACGCTCTGCATTAGATCAGAAATTCACCGTTTATCAAGGTTAACTAATTTAAAGAAAAATCCTTTCCCCATCCTTTTGGGGGAAGGATTATAATAATTTTATAGAAATTGAATATAAAAAACGCTCAGAAAGTCTTCTAAGCGTTTTTCCAATTATTGATTGTGGTTATCATCACCTAATATACGCACTTCTCGCTCTAAATCCACGCCAAACTTCTCTTTAACCGTTCGCTGGACCATTTCAATCACTTGTATATATTCTGTTGCTGTCGCGCCGTTTTTATTTACAATGAACCCAGCGTGTTTGGTCGACACTTCTGCTCCACCAATGCCTTTTCCTTGTAGGTCACTATCTTGTATAAGCTTTCCTGCGAAATATCCAGGAGGGCGTTTAAATACGCTACCACAAGATGGGTATTCGAGTGGCTGCTTGGATTCTCTTTTATGAGTTAAATCATCCATAACTGCTTTGATTTCTTCGTAGTTACCAGGTTTCAATTCGAACCGAGCTTCTAGAACAATATAACCTTTTTCAGGAATGTTACTTTGACGGTATTCTAAGTCTAATTCCGATGCTTTTAGCGTTCTAAGATTTCCTTCTCGGTCTACTACGACTGCTTCTACCAGTACATCTTTCACTTCGCCACCGTATGCACCTGCATTCATAAATAAAGCGCCGCCGACTGTGCCGGGGATTCCACATGCGAATTCTAACCCGGATAATCGATCGTCTAGTGCTTTTCTAGAAGCATCTATGATTCTTGCACCGCTCTGAGCAACTAGTGTGTGGTCATCGACGGAAATATCGTCCAACTGTTTCAAACTCAAAACAATCCCGCGAATTCCACCATCGCGTACGATTAAGTTTGAGCCATTTCCTAACAATGTAAACTTGACGTCAGAAGCGTTTGCAAGTTTAACGACTTCTTCTACAGCTTGATACGTAACTGGGGTCACGAAGTAGTCCGCTTTTCCTCCAAGTTTTGTGTAGGTATGATTATTTAACGGTTCATCGACTAAGACAAAGTCTTCTCCTACTAATGTACATAGCTTTTGATATATAGATTCATTTGTTGTCATACATTTCACCTTTTTCTTCTATAAGAAACATTCGTTTTCTTATTTATATACGTCATTATTCTAACACGGTTCTTCGTGTACGTCATTCTTCCTTTTAAACTAGCCGAATAGTTGGCTCATCCTTTATGATAATAGATAGAAGAATTTAATAAAGGGTTGAGACTTATGGACCAATCAAAAACACCATTATATGAAGCGTTATATAAATATCAAGCAAAAAATCCCGTTTCTGCACATGTGCCTGGGCACAAGAATGGGGAGGTCTTTCCTTTTGGGAAAGAAAACCCGTTCTATTCTTTATTAAAATTTGATCTAACAGAGTTACCGGGGCTAGATGATTTGCATCAACCGGAAAGTGCAATTAAAGAAGCGGAGCAGTTAACTAGCGATCTTTATGGTGCAAACCGATCATTTTTCTTAGTGAATGGGACAACAGGAGGTAATCTAGCCATGGTACTTGCCGTATGCTCTCCTGGTGAGGAAGTCATTGTCCAGCGAAACAGCCACAAGTCAATTATTCATGCTTTGGAGTTGGCGGGTGCAAAGCCTGTGTTTGTTACTCCGAATTTTGATGATTCTTTAAATCGCTATATTGGAGTTTCGTTAGAGCAAGTTACTCTCGCATTAAAACAACACCCGCATGCAAAAGCGATCATCCTTACTTATCCAGATTATTTCGGTGTAACTTATCCGTTAGAAGAAATTATAAAATCTGCGCATAGCATTGGAATTCCTGTTTTAATTGATGAAGCTCACGGAGCCCATTTTACAGTGGGTGAAGCATTCCCGACTTCTGCTTTAGATTTGGGTGCCGATGTAGTAGTTCACTCCGCTCATAAAACGTTGCCCGCGATGACAATGGGTTCTTATTTACATGTGAACAGCAGACTAGTAGAGGTTTCAGCTATTCGTCAGAAGTTACAGATGCTTCAGTCGAGCAGTCCTTCCTATCCAATTATGGCTTCTTTGGATCTGGCAAGAAAATATGTAGCGAATGTTTCACAAGAACAACTAGGTGCTGCAGTTACGCAAGCTGAAATTGTTAGAGAGATGTTTCGGTCGATTCCAGCATTAGAAGTTCCACCTTGTAGAGTTGGAGTGGACGACCCGTTAAAAGTCACTATTACGTCTAATCAACTAGATATGAACTTGTTTTATTCTTATTTATTTAACCAAGGCATTGCTTGTGAAATGGTAGAAAATAATCAATTACTTATGATACTTGGGCTAGAGCCTTCTAACAAGGTTATTTCAGTGATTAAACAGGCAATTCATTCTATGTCCGGTTTAGAAAAATTTCAAAAACATGATAGAATAGAATATAAGCATTGGTGCGAAAATAACGTTCAACAAACGCCTTATAGCTTTTCAGAGTTACATAAGCTAGAAACCGAATGGGTTAAATGGGAGCAGGCGGTTAACCGTATTGCTGCAGAGGCAATTACCCCGTATCCACCAGGTATTCCGATTTTGATTAAAGGAGAGCGAGTGTCTCAGTCGGCGCTTGGGTATATTCAGTGGCTAATCAATCAAGATCAGTATATGCAATCGAGTGATTCGCGTATGAATTCTGGGATAGAAGTATATATTGAGTAAAGAAGAGGAGTTTCTATTTTGAGTGGAGTTTTTATTACTTTTGAAGGTGGAGAAGGAGCGGGGAAATCTACCGTTATCCAATATATTAAAGATTCTTTAGAAGAGGTGGGCCAAGATGTAATGGTCACACGCGAACCAGGTGGAATAGAGATTTCTGAGAAGATTCGCAGTATTATTTTAGATCCAGCGAATACGATGATGGACAGTCGAACAGAAGCTTTATTGTATGCAGCAGCCCGTAGGCAACACTTAGTGGAACGGGTCCAACCTGCTTTAGATGCAGGAAAAGTAGTATTATGTGACCGCTTTGTAGATAGTAGTTTGGCCTATCAAGGGTTCGCACGAGGGATTGGTGTGGAAGAAGTTTTTCAAATAAACCAATTTGCCATAGAAGATTGTATGCCGCAGTTAACGATCTGGTTTAATCTTTCTCCAGAAGTTGGCCTGAAGCGAATAGATGATAATAAAGGACGAGAGCGTAATCGGTTAGATTTGGAAAAGATTGATTTTCATCAAAAGGTAGATCAAGCCTATCATATGTTACACCAACGATTTCCAGAACGTATCCAAAAGATAAATGCCGATCAATCTCTAGAGAAAGTTCAAGAAGATTGTTTGAATACCGTCAAGAAGTATTTGGAAAGCTAGTTTTACGTTTTTAAAATGAAAAACTAGCTGCAAAAAAGAAAAATTATTATAAATAAATCTGACAACTTGTTATAATGGAATGAGAAGCAAGTGGATGAAATAGCAGTTGAATAAATTCTAGAGGAGGAAAAGGATGAAACTAATCCTTGCGATCGTTCAAGATAAGGATTCAAATCGATTATCAGATGCATTAGCGGAAAGTGATTTTCAATCAACAAAGTTATCATCAAGTGGTGGGTTTTTGAAAGAAGGAAACACAACCTTGATGATCGGGTGCAGAGAAGACAAAGTAGATGATGCACTCGAAGTCATTCGGGATAACTGTAGTCATAGAGAGCAAATGGTTGCACCGATCTCACCTATGGGTGGAAACGCAGACTCTTATATTCCAAAGCCTGTAAAAGTGGAAGTAGGAGGAGCAACTGTATTTGTCCTTCCAGTAGATTCTTTCCATCAATTTTAAATTTGATCATCATAGAAAGGGGGAGCACGAATGAAAATTACGAAAGAACTGCGCACGCAATTAGAAACTTCACAGAAAAAGTCAAAGCCAACGCGCGGTACTGTGCCTTCCTTTCAAAAAATGGTGGGATCTGAGACACAGAAAATGCAAGAGAGTGAAATGAATCGCTTATTACAAGATTTGACGCAACAAGGAGAGAAAGTAGCAAAATTCCGTTCCTTTCAAGATTTAGGAAAATATAAACGCATGGTACGCCAGTTTATCGAAGAAGCTGTTAATTACGGGCTTGATTTAGAGCAAATGCGCAGCTGGGATATGAACGGCGGCAATCGCACTTTATCGTTAGTGAAGAAAATAGATGATAAATTAGTTCAATTAACAGATGATATGATTGATCAAGAGAAAAGTTCCTTAGATATTCTAGATGTAATCGGAGAGATTAAAGGAATGTTGATGAATATTTACGCTTAATTTTAAGTGAAAACAGGGTGAATACAATGCCAGCATGGGCTGAATTATTAGAAAAACAACCAGTAGCGGTAAGAATGCTTCAAAATAGTATCGAAAAAAGTAGAATTGCACATGCTTATCTTTTTCATGGACCGCGTGGGACTGGCAAACGAGAAGCCAGTCTTTTGTTTGCAATGAGGTACTTTTGTAAAGAAGAAACGGAATCTAGTGAACCGTGTAAAAACTGTTCTGCTTGTAAACGAATTTATTCAGGAAATCACCCAGATGTTCACTTCATTCAACCGGACGGACAATCGATTAAAAAGGAACAAATTGAGTTTTTACAAAAAGAGTTTACATATACGGGATTAGAATCGAATCAAAAAGTATATATCATTGAAGAAGCGGACAAAATGACTGGGAATGCCTCGAATCGTTTATTAAAATTTTTAGAAGAACCGAATCAACAAACCGTGGCGATTCTGCTGACAGAGAATAGTTCCGCGATGATTAATACAATTTTATCAAGGTGCCAGCGCATACAATTTCATTCATTAAATGAACAAGAACAATACAATCGACTTCTACAAGAGGGTATTCCTGACTCTACAGCACACATTTTCACTGCTCTTCAATTAGATTTAGGACAAGCTATGGAGTGGAAAGATGACCCGTGGTTTGCCGAAGCACGAAAGATAGTGCTACAATTAGTGGATAAAGTATTAGATTCTAAAGAAGAAGGATATTTGTTTCTCCATCAAGTATGGTTGCGTCAATTTGAAGGCCGCGACCAAATCGAACTAGGATTAGAACTACTACTTATTTGGTATAAAGATATCATTTCCTATCATCTCGATCGAAAAGACCGGGTGATTTTAATAGACCAACTAGACAGACTAGAAACATATATGTATCGCCTATCGATTCAGGAGGCGAAAGCGAGTATCTACGAGATCTTACAAACAAAGCGTAGACTTGCTTCAAATGTGCATAATACACTTGCAATGGAACATTTAGTCCTTCAATTACAGAGGTGATATAGGTTGTTAGAGGTAATTGGTGTTCGCTTTAAAAAAGCGGGTAAAATATATTATTTTGACCCTGGAGAGAACGTACTTTCAACTGGTGATTACGTCATCGTTGAAACAGTTCGGGGAGTAGAGTTTGGTAAGGTTGTTCTTGCCAACAAAAAGGTTGATGAAGAAGATGTTGTTCTTCCACTTAAAAAAGTAATCCGAGTAGCGGACGAGAAAGACAAGCTTACGGTGAGCGAGAATAATGAGAAGACGCAAGAAGCGTATGATGTATGTTCAAGTAAAATTGTTGAACATAATTTAGATATGAATTTGGTAGAAGCGGAGTATACTTTCGATTGCAATAAAATCATTTTCTATTTTACAGCGGATGGCAGAGTAGATTTCCGTCAATTAGTAAAAGATCTTGCAGCCATTTTTAAAACGCGAATTGAACTTCGTCAAATTGGTGTCCGCGATGAAGCGAAGATGTTAGGGGGCATTGGCCCTTGTGGACGTATGCTTTGTTGTTCGACTTTCTTAGGAGATTTCGAACCTGTTTCTATTAAGATGGCGAAGGACCAAAATTTATCACTTAACCCAGCGAAAATCTCTGGTTTATGTGGTCGATTGATGTGTTGTTTAAAGTATGAAAATGATATGTACGAAGATGCCAAGCAAGAATTACCGGATATCGGAGAGCGCTTGAAAACGAGCTATGGTACTGGAAAAGTTGTTGGCTTAAATATGTTAGAACGTCTTGTACAAGTAGAACTAAAAGACTTGGAAAGAACGATCGAATATACAGTAGACGAGCTAATCGAAGAAGGAGCAATCGCCGTTCCTGCCACAAAATAATGAGGTGGATGATCGTGAATAAGAAGAAGATTTTAGACCGGTTTTCTAATTTGGAAAATCAGTTTCAAGATTTACAACAGGATTTTTCCCTGTTGAAGACGGATCTTGTACAGCTAGTTGAAGAAAATCATCAACTTGCCCACGAAAACCACCATTTACGGCAACGTTTAGATGATTTAACAGAAGTCCATGAACCGAAAAGTAAAGAACAAGAACAAGCTGTAAAAAAAGCAGCAGTTGGAGAAGGCTATGATAATCTAGCTCGTATTTACGAAGAAGGATTTCATATTTGCCACGTATATTTCGGCACACCACGTGAAGAAGAAGACTGCATATTTTGCTTGAAATTTTTCGGTTAAATAAATAGAGTATCTTTTAAAGCATCCTTTGCATGTAAATTGTAAAGGATGCATTTTATATCAAGTTAGAAAGCTAAAGGTGAAAAGTATGACCTGGTTAAAAGATGATGAGCGCATCGATTATTTACTGGCAGATCAAAAAAGAAGGATTATTCAAAGTCCTTCTGTTTTTGCATTTTCTGCAGATGCCGTTTTGCTCGCCCATTTCACGTACTTACCAATCAAAAAGGGAAAAATCATTGACCTTTGTACAGGTAATGGTGTGATTCCATTGTTTTTATCCAAGCGATCGCAAGTAGAAATGGTAGGAGTAGAAATCCAGGAACGCCTATTTGATATGGCAAAGCGAAATGTCTCGTTAAACGGGCTAGAGGAACAAATCAAAATCGTCCATGAGGATTTGAAAGTAGTGAAAAAACAATTCCCTCATGAAAATTTTGATTTAGTAACGTGTAACCCTCCTTATTTTAAAGAAGGCACGCCAGACAAGATGAACATCAATGAACATTTAAGACTTGCGCGACATGAAATACTATGTGACTTAGAAGATGTATTAAAAGCATCAAGCCAGTTAGTGAAATCAGGGGGGAAAGTTTCGTTAGTGCATCGTCCGGAAAGGTTATCGGATATGTTTCATTTGAGTGCACAGTTTAAATTGGAACCTAAAAGAATCCAGCTCGTCTATCCGAAACAAACGAAGGAAGCGAATATGTTGTTAATCGAGTTTGTAAAAGATGGTCAGTCAGGATTGAAAGTAGAACCGCCGATTTTCATACATGAGGAAAACGGAGATTATACAGAAGAAATGACAAGGATTTTATATGGGGAAGAGGGGACAAGTACACATGGTGCACATTCAGAAAAGCTTTAATAATCAACAAGCAAGTCTGTATATTGTCCCAACACCAATTGGAAATTTAGAAGATATTACACTTCGAGCTTTACGTATTTTAAAAGAAGTCGATTTGGTTGCTTGTGAGGATACAAGGCAGACAGGGAAACTCCTACAGCATTTTGAAATTAAACAGAAACTCTTTAGTTACCATGATCATAGTTCGGTAGAAAAGACTGCTCAATTATTAGACACTGTTGAAAATGGAGAGTCCGTTGCGTTAGTTAGTGATGCAGGTATGCCTTTGATTTCAGATCCTGGGACACAATTAGTTGCCCAAGCAAGAGAGCGGGACCTGCCAGTTGTAGTGTTACCAGGAGCGAACGCCGCTTTGACAGCTTTAGTAGGGTCGGGTATGGATGCCTATCAATTTTATTTTTATGGTTTCTTACCGCGGAAAAAGAAGGATTTGCAGCAGGTTCTAACTGAATTAGATCAAACCAAGCAGACGCTGGTTTTTTATGAATCTCCTCATCGAATAAAGAAAACGATTGCTAGCATGCGAGAGGTGTATAGTACCGATCGGAAGGTGAGCTTAGCGCGTGAACTTACCAAGAAATTTGAAGAATTCATATATGGTTCGATCGAAGAAGTAGATACGTATTGTCAATCGGAATCCGCCGAACTAAGGGGAGAATTTTGCATAATTATAGAGCCATTCCAAGGTGAAATTAATAATTATGAAGAATGGTGGAAAGAATATTCACTAAAAGAACATGTAGATTATTATATTGAGAGAGATGGGATGAAAATGAAAGCGGCTGTTAAGCTAGTAGCAGAAGATCGTAATGTAAAAAGTAGAGATGTTTACCAGGAATATCACGAGGAGTAATAGAGCATAAAAAAACCGGCTACGAGATACGTAACCGGTTAGATTGATAAGTTATATTACTTATATTTTTGTTGAATTTCTTCAATCAGCTTGTCTGCGCCTTCTCTACTTAGAATGATATTTCCATCTCCGACTGTGATGTTGTCGTCAGAAATATCTCCAGTAATAGAGCACGCCATGTTAGGCTGATACTTTTTAAGGATGATTTTATCATCATCTACGTAGATTTCAAGCGCGTCTTTTACGTTTATATCTAGTGTACGACGAAGCTCGATTGGGATTACAACTCTCCCTAATTCATCTACTTTTCTTACAATACCTGTTGATTTCATTTTACTCTCTCCTCTCGATCATATTATCGCTATCTTACACTCATAAATTTACCACTCATTGTCTGTCAAGTCAATTTATTAAAAACAAATATGTAAAAAATTGTTTCATTTTTAAACAATGCATACCTATTTGTATAAATATAAGGAAATAGCAATTATTAAAATTCGTCTAAACAATGGAAAATAAGCCTGCAAATCGTTACAATAGAAACTAGTTTAAAAGAGAAGAAAACGAATTTGCAATAGAAGTAGGAGGGTTTCACTATGCCAGAAGAAAAAAATACGTTTTATATCACTACCCCAATCTATTATCCGAGTGGGAACTTACACATAGGACACGCCTATACAACGGTTGCAGGGGATGCAATTGCTAGATATAAGCGACTTCGTGGTTACGATGTCATGTACTTAACGGGAACAGATGAACATGGTCAGAAGATCCAGCGAAAAGCGGAAGAAGTGGGTGTTTCGCCGCAAAAATATGTAGATGAAATTGTAGAAGGAATCGAAGTTTTATGGAAAAAACTTGAGGTTTCTAACGATGATTTTATCCGTACGACAGAAGACCGCCACAAAAAGGTTGTAGATGTCATTTTCGATCGTTTGATCAAGCAAGGCGATATCTATTTAGATGAATATGAAGGATGGTATTGTACTCCATGTGAATCTTTCTTCACGGACCGTCAATTAGAGGATGGAAACTGTCCTGACTGTGGTCGCCCTGTAGAGAAAGTGAAAGAAGAATCTTACTTCTTTAAAATGAGTAAATATGTAGACAGGCTAGTAGCTTTTTATGATGCGAATCCTGAGTTCATACAACCTGTGAGTCGTAAAAATGAAATGTTAAGTAATTTCATTAAGCCTGGATTGGAAGATCTCGCTGTTTCTCGTACGACATTTGACTGGGGTGTCAAAGTTCCAGGAGATCCGAAACACGTTATTTACGTGTGGATTGATGCATTGAGTAATTATATTTCTGCATTAGGATATGGCACAGAAAATGATGATTTATTTAAGAAGTATTGGCCAGCAGATGTCCATTTAATGAGTAAAGAAATTGTTCGTTTCCACACGATTTATTGGCCGATTATGTTAATGGCACTAGACCTTCCACTGCCGAAGAAAGTATTCGCCCATGGGTGGTTATTAATGAAAGACGGAAAAATGTCTAAGTCAAAAGGGAACGTGGTAGACCCTGTTGATCTAACCGATCGTTATGGATTAGACGCGCTTCGTTATTATTTATTGCGTGAAGTACCATTTGGTTCTGACGGTGTGTTTACTCCAGAAGCGTTTGTTGAGCGTTCTAATTATGATTTAGCAAATGACTTAGGTAATTTGCTAAATCGAACGGTAGCAATGGTCAATAAATATTTCGATGGTAATGTTCCAGCTCTTGTACTAAATGAAAAATCATTTGATGAAGACTTACTAGAAATGTCTCGTCTGACTACAGCAAAAGTAGAGGATGCAATGGAAAATATGGAATTCTCTGTTGCGCTATCTGAGCTGTGGCGTTTTGTCAGCCGAACGAATAAATACATCGATGAAAACGAACCTTGGATGCTTGCAAAAGAGGAAGAAAGTAAAGGTAGACTTGGAAATGTAATGGCTCACTTAGCAGAGTCCTTGCGCCAAATCGCTGTAATGCTTCAGCCGTTCTTAACAAGCACGCCGGACCGGATTTTTGAACAGCTTGGTATAACTGAAGAAACGCTTAAGACTTGGGAAAGTGTGCATGCATTTCAATCACTTGAAGGACATCAAGTTGTCTCGAAAGGGGAGCCGATTTTCCCTCGATTAGAAAATGATGTGGAAGTTCAAGCGATTAAAGAAATGATGGCGAAGAATACAGCCGCAAAAGAAGAAGCGGAAGCAGCTGAAGAAGAGACAGAGGCCCTTGGTGATGAAATTTCCATCGATGACTTTTTCAAGGTAGATTACCGGGTAGCGGAAGTCCTTCATGCAGAAAAAGTAATGAAAGCTGACAAATTATTAAAGATCCAACTTGATATTGGTTCTGAGAAAAGACAAGTCATTTCTGGCATTGCAGAACACTACACGCCAGAAGATTTAGTAGGGAAAAAAGTAATTTGTGTGGCCAACTTGAAGCCTGCAAAACTAAGAGGCCAACTTTCAGAAGGTATGATTTTAGCTGGTGAAGATACAAAAGGCAATCTTTCATTAGCTTCGATCGACCAAGACCTACCGAATGGAACGAAAATTAAATAAAATAAATGAAGGGGACGAGATTCTGCGTTCCCTTATTTGTTTTCGCTCAAAACACTAGGAAAGTCTATACACGAGTTAAGGAGCTAGTTTTTAGATTTGTGGATATAATGTTTGATTTCTGGATAAATGATTACTTTTCTGGAAATAGGTTTGAGTATTCTGGATATATTGTTCCTTTTTCTGGATATATTTAGATTGTCCTGGATAAGAGCGTAGATTTCTGGATATCACGTACTTTTTGTGGATATAATGAGCGACCGTATCCATCCCAATTCCCAAACACCCTTACTTAAAACCAAAAAGGAGAGATAATAATGCTTTTTGATACACATGTGCATTTGAATGCAGATCAATTTAATGAGGACCGTGATGAGGTCATTAAAAATGCCCAAGAGGCTGGGGTAACCCATATGGTTGTAGTTGGATTCGACCGGAAAACAATACCGATTGCGTTAGAAATTGCTGAACAATATGACTTTATATACTCAGCAGTTGGTTGGCACCCAGTAGACGCTGTGGACTGCACAGAAGAAGATTTAAATTGGATTGAAGAATTAAGCACCCACCCGAAAGTAGTAGCGATTGGTGAAATGGGACTTGATTATCATTGGGATAAATCACCTAAAGAAGTTCAAAAAGAAGTATTTAGAAAACAGATTGCTCTTGCAAAGCGTGTAAATTTGCCAGTCATTATTCATAACCGTGAAGCTACGGCTGATATTGTTCAAATTTTAAAAGAAGAAGATGCGCATGAAGCTGGTGGGATCATGCACTGTTACAGTGATGGTGTTTCCTATGCAAAGGAATGTCTTGAGATGGGCTTTTATATTTCTCTTGGAGGCCCAGTAACATTCAAGAATGCGAAAGACCCAAAGATCGTAGCAGAAGAAGTCCCGCTTGATCGTTTACTAATTGAGACGGATTGTCCATTTTTAGCCCCGCATCCGAACCGCGGAAAGCGTAATGAACCAGCATATGTAAAATTGGTGGCGGAAAAGATTGCGGAAATAAAAGGCGAGTCGTTCGAAACGGTTGCAAAAGTCACAAATAAAAATGCAAAAGACCTATTTCAAATCTCGTAAAAGTTTGTCATAAAAAAAGATTTCTATCGTAGTATATGATAGATAGACTTTGGCTAAGATGAAGATAGGCGACCTAGTTGAACCATTGATACATCAGTATTCCTTACAACTATATTAAAAAAAGATTACAAGTGTAATCAACTTGTAAAGTTTAGTTCGTAGGATTTAGTTTGACTTTAAAATACTAGGTAACCTATAATCGGATGGGTACAAAGGAGGCATTTTTATGACAAATAAGAAACAGGCATCATCGGGCTTTGGATTTGCTAAGTTAGTAATTCCTTTCCTCGTGACAATCTTAGCATTAGCCTCAGTTTCATATTTCACTTACGACGCAATTACAGCTGAAGTAACAGTCGTGGAAGATGAGGAAGAAAACACGCTGGTTACTACTGCAGGTACGGTTAGTGAGTTAATGGAGGAACTAGAAATTGAAGTTTCAGACCATGACGAACTATCTGAAGCGTTAGACACAGTAATCGAAGACGGAATGAACATAGAATATAAATCTGCAAATCAAGTAACTGTATCGATTGATGAAGAGTCATCAGAGTACTTTACGACACAAGAAACAGTAGAAGACTTCCTGCAAGAAGAATCTATTGAAGTAGGCGATTATGACGACTTATCAGTAGATCTTGATGAAGAACTAGCAAATGCCATGACAATTGAACTGAATCGCGCATTTGAAGTAACACTAACAGATGGCGAAGAAACAACTACACATATGGTAACGAACCGCTCTGTGGAAGACCTACTTACTCAAGAAGCCATCGAGCTAGATGAATTAGATCAACTAAATGTAGACTTGTCAGATCAATTATCTGATGTAGATGAAATTGAAATTGTTCGTGTAACAGTAGAAACGGAATCTGTAGAAGAATCTGTAGCTTTTGAAACGGAAACTAGAAATGATAATTCATTGTTAGAAGGTAATTCAGAAGTTGTGCAGGAAGGTACAGAAGGGTTAAAAGAGTTAGAATACGAAGTAACTTATGAGAATGGCGAAGAAGTTTCACGTGAATTAGTAAATGAAGAGATGGTAGAAGATAGTGTGAACCATGTGGTCGCTCAAGGTACTAAGAAACCAGAACCTGAGCCGGAAAAGCAGGTCGTGCAAGCTTCTAATAATTCATCTTCATCCGATTCGAGTAGTTCTAGTAGCTCATCAAACTCAAACAGTAGCTCAACAAGCTCAAGCAATAGCTCATCAAGTTCCAGCAATAATTCTTCAAGCTCAAGCAGCTCCTCTAGCTCGAGCTCACAAGGTGTCCAGCAGGCATCTAGTAATGACGATAATGTTGTGAAGGAATTATCGATGGCGGCAACAGCTTATACAGCTAAATGTTATGGTTGCTCGGGTATTACTGCAACAGGAATTAATTTAAATAACCAACCAAACTTAAAAGTGGTAGCGGTTGACCCAAGTGTTATTCCTTTAGGATCTAAAGTTTGGGTAGAAGGTTATGGTACAGCGATTGCTGGCGATACTGGCGGAGCAATTAAAGGAAATAAGATTGACTTACATGTTCCAACGAAAGCGGAAGCGAATAGCTTCGGTAGAAGAACTGTAAGAGTTAAAGTGTTCTCAGACTAGAATTAGTGTTGATATATAAGTCAAAGGATAATCCTGCTATACTAATGTATAGATAAGGGTTATCCTTTTTTTGATTATACCCGTCAATGATTGTATAAATAAGTTTGTTCAAACGGAAGGAATATAAAGCGTATGAAAATAAAAGAAATGATCGTAGTGGAGGGAAAGGATGACACCGTTCGGATCAAATTAGCTGTAGAAGCTGATACAATTGAAACGAATGGTTCAGCAATTAACGAAGCAACCCTCAAGCAAATTAAACTGGCACAAGAAAAACGCGGAGTAATCGTCTTTACCGATCCCGACTTCCCCGGAGAGAGGATTCGGCGTATTATTGATGAACATGTCTCTGGTTGTAAACACGCATTTCTGCCGAAAGAAAAGGCTAAAAGCAAACATGGATTGGGCGTCGAACATGCAACAGTAGCTGACATCAGACATGCATTGCAATCTGTTCACACCTTGCGCGAGGATCAACACGAGGAAGCAGTAGACTGGAGACCGTTATTGCTTCAATATGGGTTGATTGGTGGTCCACTTGCGAAGACGAGAAGAAATGAATTAGGAAACAGATTGCATATAGGTTACGCGAATGCTAAACAATTAGAGAAACGCCTGCACGCTTTTCAGATTTCAAGAGAGCTATTTGAACAGACGATGCAAGATATTGTGAAAGAGGAAGGAATGTAACAGATGAAAGCAATTGCGACATATACACGAACAAAAGCAATTATGGAGAGGCATAAGCTATCTTTTAAGAAAAGTCTTGGTCAGAACTTTTTAATTGATGTAAACATACTTGAAAAAATCGTTCATAAAGCAGGAATAGACGATAACAGTTTCGTAATCGAGATAGGTCCTGGAATCGGCGCTTTGACAGAACAGCTTGCCTTAAAAGCAAATCAAGTCCATGCATTTGAAATAGACGGTAGATTGATTGAGGTATTAAACGAAACCTTAGATCCTTATGATAATGTGTCGCTTTATCACCAGGACATATTAGAAGCTGACTTAATTTCATTGATTAAAGAAAAAGCTGCAGCTGGTCAAGAGGTGCATGTAGTTGCTAATTTACCGTATTATATTACAACGGCGATTTTAATGAAATTACTAAAAGATCAAGCTCCGATAGATACGATTACCGTCATGATGCAAAAGGAAGTAGCAGCGCGAATGGCAGCTGGACCTAATACAAAAGACTATGGTTCGCTTTCGATTGCAGTACAGTATTTAACAGAAAGTAAAGTAGTGATGGATGTACCGAAAACATGCTTTGTCCCGCAGCCAAATGTTGATTCAGCCATCCTGCAACTGCATAGGCGGAAGGAAAAAGCAGTAGATGTATCCAATGAAGACTTATTCTTTACATTGATGCAAGCAAGTTTTGGACAAAGACGTAAAACCATAAGAAATAACTTAAAACGAGAATTTGAAGATCGAATCAACTCAGGACAATTAGATCAGCTTTTAGAGCAGGCTGGGATCGAACCATCTAGAAGAGGGGAATCTCTTTCTATCGAAGAGTTTGCGCGACTAGCCAATACATTTGACTCTTTTCTAAACTAATATCACACTCTTCCCTTCCGTGTAATACGTTATAGAAGATGCATGGATCGGAGGAGACTCGATGAAATACTGGACTAAGGGAGATTTGGTGACCCGCCAATCATATAATCATGACCTTTTATTTCGTGTGCAAAAAGTAACTGGGGAGCGAGCGACTTTATATGGTGAAAATTTTCGCTTGCAAGCTGACGCACCACTTGATGACTTGAAAAAAGTAGACAACAATGAACGAAATCAGTTAGAGGAAGAAATCAAAAAGAAAGAAGCAGCTACGTATCGATTGTTCCATCAGGACTATTATCTTCGTTCGTTTAGAGAGCAAGCAAAACCAGTTTCGGAAGTAGATAAACGAATGACTCAATTCCAGCTCTGTCCAAAAGTTTTGCATATGGATGGCGATGCGTTGTTTTTAAAGAAGTGCGTATCCCTATATAAGCGTTTGGGTCTCCAAATCCATGGTGCTTATGTAGAAGAAGAAGAAATGCCTACACAAGTGGCTGCTATCATGAAAAAAATCCAGCCTGACATTCTTGTAATAACAGGGCATGATGCATATTCTGAACAAAAAGGAGAAGAGCAAGACATCAAAGCTTACCGTAACAGTAAGTACTTTGTCGAAGCCGTAAGAGAAGCTAGACGCATAGAACCATGCTTAGATCAGTTAATAATCTTTGCTGGAGCATGCCAGTCTCATTTTGAATCGTTGATTAGAGCTGGGGCCAATTTTGCAAGTTCTCCTACACGGATTAATATTCATGCTCTAGATCCTGTGTATGTAGTCGCAAAAGTAGGTTTTACATCATTTATGAATAAAGTTGACCTATTTGACGTGATTGAAAATACAGTCACACAAGAAAAAGGAATTGGTGGAGTAGAAACAAAAGGGTTATTTCGAGTAGGTTTACCTTATGTGAAAGATGCTCCTATTACGAATGAAAAATCCCAAGCAAGTGATTAATTATAGTAAAAGAACACCTCCACAGGGTGTTCTTTTTTATTTGAAATGAAATAAATTGGAATATTTATATGAGAATGGGAAAAGATTAAGAAGAACGGGTAAAATTATATTGACAGTAGCTAATGTATATTGATATAATTAAAAATTATTTTTGACTCGGGAATGAAATTGTGGTATAGTATTCTTAGTGAGGTGGAGTCTAATGGGTAAAACACTCGGTGAAATTAAACAAGCTTTAGATGTAAAGATTGGCGAAAAATTGACGCTTCAAGCTAATGGAGGTCGACGAAAGACGATTGAACGCTGTGGCGTGCTAGCTGAGACGTATCCTTCCGTATTTATCGTTGAGTTAGATCAAGACGAGCATTCCTTCGAAAGGGTTTCATACAGCTACGCAGATGTTCTAACGGAGACAGTAAAAATTACCTTCACAGAAGAAATCACCAAGATGGCATAAGGCAGTATAGCGCTGCTTTTTATTTATTTTCTTCACCAACACACTTTCCCTTTTTCTCATATATACATACCGTATTTAAACGAAGGGATCGGGACAATTACATTTGAATAATTGAAGTGTGTTCGTGATGGCAACTACATGAATGAAAAAGACTGCAGGTTTATCTGCAGTCTTTTTATTTTGCCATTTATAGAAAGAAGTTTGTAATATCGCTTGTTCTATTTTCTGGTTTTCTTTATACTTTTTAAAAGTGATACATACCGAAAAATAGCTGATAGAAGGTGACAGCAAATGATTTTAGAGAAGGCACCTGCAAAAATCAACCTAACTTTAGATGTCTTAAGGAAACGGGACGATGGGTACCATGAAGTGGAAATGATTATGACGCAAGTAGATTTGGCAGATCGCTTATCGTTTGAAAAAATCCAAGGAAACCAAATTGTAATTGAATCTGAAAGTAGATTTGTTCCAAACGATCGCCGAAACTTAGCTTATCAAGCAGCAAAGTTATTAATGGAGCGAATGGGTGTAAAAGCTGGCGTGAAAATCACAATAGATAAAAAGATTCCCGTAGCAGCTGGTCTAGCCGGTGGTAGCACGGATGCAGCTGCCGCTTTTCGAGGAATTAATCGTTTATTTGATTTAGGGTGCACATATGACACGTTAGGAAAACTCAGCGAAGAATTGGGTTCAGATATTCCTTTTTGTATTCAAGGTGGAACGCAGCTGGCGACCGGTCGTGGGGAGAAACTTACCAAATTACCTTCTCTCCCTTCGTGCTGGGTTGTATTAGCAAAACCTAATATTGGTGTTTCTACTCGAGATGTATACAAACGTGTAGATTTGACTAGTATGGATCATCCGAATACGAAGGCTGCAAAGCAGGAATTAGAGAATCAGCATTTTAAAGGAATTTGTGCGGAACTTAAAAATGTACTTGAGCCAATAACAGCAAGTATGTATAGAGATGTTGCCAAAATTAAATCTCAAATGGAGAACGCGGGTGCTGACGGTGTATTAATGAGTGGTAGTGGCCCGACTGTATTTGCTTTGGCAAAGCAGGAGTCCAAGGCTAATAGAATTTATAATCAACTAAAAGGTTTTTGCCAAGAAGTGTATGTGGTTCGTTCACTTAACTGAAAAACTAGAAATTCCTAATAATTCGTGGTATATTATTAGTTAATATTCGGATTTAGAGGTGTACTTATGAAAAGAAGTGAACGAATTGTTGCGATGACGCATCATTTTAAAGAGAATCCTAACCAAATGATTTCGCTCCCTTACTTTGTGGAAACATTTCAATCAGCCAAATCTTCTATCAGTGAAGATATTGATATAATTGACCATATGTTTCATACATTGGGGATAGGTAGGTTGCAGACGACAGCTGGAGCGTCAGGAGGAGTCCGCTATTTACCTGATTATAGCAAGGACAACGGTTCTGAATTTATATCTGAGTTGATTGAGTTATTAGAAGATCCAAAGAGAATTTTACCTGGTGGATACATTTATATGAGTGATCTATTAGGGGATTTAAATAAAGTGCGAACGATGGGAAAGATATTCTCAGCTGCATTTAAAGAATTAGAAGTTGACTATGTAGTTACGGTTGCTACCAAGGGTATTCCTTTAGCGTATGCGATAGCAGAAGTATTAAATGTACCTGTAGTGATTATTAGAAGAGATCCGAAAGTAACAGAAGGTTCTACCGTAAGTATCAATTATGTTTCGGGCTCCTCGAGAAAGATACAAACGATGGTTTTGGCAAAGCGGAGTATTAAAGAAGGGGCAAATGTCCTGTTAGTCGATGACTTTATGAAAGCTGGCGGAACCATTGAAGGCATGATCAGTTTGATGAAAGAGTTTGATGCGACCGTAAAAGGAATTGGCGTACTGGCTGAAGCGGAAGATGAAGAAGAGGATTTACGGATTGACGATTATGTTTCACTAGTTAAAATTCAAGAAGTAGATGAAAGAGCTGGTACAATTAACATTTCTAAAGGAAATTATTTTTATTAGATCAGAGTCCAAGTCAGTTTAGCTGGCTTGGTTTTTTTAATTTACATGCCATAAGAGATTTCTGGATAACGTCCTACTTTTCTTGATTGGACGTAATGTTTAATCTAGACATAAGAAAGCATTCCACAACCTATAATTGTTGTCTAAATGATATTTAATTTTAACCAAGTTGTAAAAATTATAAAAATTATTTATAAAAAGAAGGATTTTTCTGACAAGTGTGGAATGAGTATAGGGAGAGTCTTATATTTTTTGCACTAAAAAGAAGTGTAAGGCTTACGTCACTTGTTGTGAGTTAAAGATACTTAAAGGTGGTGAGACAGAATGCAAGTAACTGACGTAAGGCTACGTCGTGTGAATACGGATGGTCGTATGCGCGCAATCGCATCGATCACCTTAGATGAGGAATTCGTTGTACATGACATCCGTGTTATTGATGGAAATAATGGGCTTTTCGTAGCAATGCCTAGTAAACGAACTCCAGATGGTGAGTTTCGGGATATTGCACACCCAATCAATTCTGGCACACGTGGTAAAATTCAAGATGCTGTTTTAGAAGAGTACCACAATTCCGATTCAGAAGTAGAATATGAAGAAGCGGGTGCTTCTTAAAAGTGAGTGCATAAGAAGTCTAATCGACCAGGATTAGGCTTCTTTTTTATATACCCAACTTCAAAAGCTCTAAACGTATTTACATGCTTTTTTTAAATTTTGATTACATTTACTTGAAGGTAGACTTTAACAGGGTTCAGTAGTTGCAACTACCTACTATTTAAGATATATTCATAATGGACGAATTATGAAAAAAAGTTAATGAGGAATACTTTCGTTTTCCATACATATTTAAAGCGATCGTCACCTTTGGAGGGATATAATGTCAAATCGATTTGCAGTGATTCTTGCTGCGGGAAAAGGGACAAGAATGAAGTCTGATTTATATAAAGTCCTTCACCCCGTATGCGGGAAGCCAATGGTAGAACATGTAGTAGATCAATTAAACGTTCTAAAATTAGATCAGCTAATTACTATCGTAGGTCATGGGGCTGAAAAAGTGCAAGAGCAATTAGGGGATCAAACTGCATATGTTGTGCAAAAGGAGCAGTTAGGAACCGGTCATGCTGTTCAAATGGCTGAATCTTATTTAAAAGATAAGCAAGGAACCACTGTTGTTGTTTGTGGTGATACACCATTACTTACTTCTGAAACCATGCAAGAGTTAATGGATCATCACGAGAACGAAGAGGCAAAAGTAACGGTTTTAACAACAATAATAGACCAACCCACTGGATATGGGCGCGTTATCCGTAATTCAGAAGGAGATGTTTCTAAAATTGTTGAGGACAAAGATGCCTCACAAGATGAGAAAGCCGTGAAAGAAATTAATACAGGAACCTATTGTTTTGATAATCAGCTTTTATTCGATGCGCTCCAAAAAGTGTCAAATAACAACTCGCAAGGGGAGTATTATTTGCCAGATGTCTTAGAAATCGCAAAAGCTAGTGGAGAAAAGGTAACTGCCTATTCTACTTCTAATCCTGATGAAACGATTGGAATTAATGATCGTGTCGCCCTTTCTAAAGCGGAAAGAATGATGAAGGAACGTATTAATGAGTCTCATATGAGAAATGGAGCAACCATTATCGATCCATCTAACACATACATTGGTCCGGATGTTACAATCGGGTCAGATGTAGTCATCGAACCAGGGACAAAGATTACTGGTCACACCGCAATTGGTAATTATACAGTTATCGGTCCAAATACGGAGATTGAAAACAGTTCAATTGGTGCAGAAAGTACGATTAAACAAAGTGTTGTGTCCGATAGTAAAATCGGAAACAAAGTTCAAGTTGGTCCATTTGCCCACATTCGTCCTGCTAGCGAGCTTCATGACGAGGTGAAAGTAGGTAATTTTGTTGAAATTAAAAAGACAACCATGGACCAAGGAAGTAAAGCTTCGCATCTGTCTTACCTGGGAGATGCCGAAATCGGGAAAGAAGTGAACGTTGGTTGTGGTAGCATTACTGTAAATTATGATGGGAAGAGCAAGCATAAAACGATTATTGGAGATGGGGCATTTATTGGTTGTAATTCCAACTTAGTTGCACCAGTTACCGTTTCCTCAGGTGCTTATGTTGCTGCTGGGTCCACAATTACTAAAAATGTACCAGAAAAAGCATTGTCCATCGCGCGTGCCAGACAAGAGAATAAAGAAGGTTATGTTGAACGCTTAAATAAGCGATAAATATTAATGCTGGAGGTTCCAACTTATGTCTACTAATTATCAAGATTCTTACTTGAAGGTATTCAGCCTTAACTCCAATCCGAAGTTAGCGCAAGAAATTGTGGATTCTATCGGGGTGGAAATGGGAAAATGTTCTGTTAAACACTTTAAAGACGGAGAAATCCAAATAAACATTGAGGAAAGTATTCGTGGTTGCGATGTATTTATTGTTCAATCAACATGTAACCCAGTGAACGAGCATTTAATGGAATTATTAATTATGATTGATGCGTTAAAGCGTGCATCAGCCCGCACAATAAACATTGTGATGCCTTATTATGGGTATGCTAGGCAAGATCGCAAGGCGCGCTCTAGAGAACCGATCACCTCGAAATTAGTAGCGGATTTGTTAGAAACAGCTGGTGCTGATCGCGTGGTCACACTCGATTTACATGCAGCTCAAATTCAAGGATTCTTTAATGTTCCGATTGATCATCTTGTTGGCGTGCCGACGCTTTCAGATTATTTCTTAGAAAAAGAACTTGATGACATTGTGGTTGTTTCTCCAGATCATGGCGGTGTTACACGTGCTCGTCAAATGGCAGATCGCTTACACGCCCCAATCGCAATCATTGATAAACGTAGACCGGAACCAAATGTTGCCGAGGTGATGAACATTGTAGGTGACGTGGAAGGCAAAACAGCAATACTAATTGATGATATTATTGATACTGCTGGAACCATTACCCTAGCTGCAAACGCAATGGTAGAAAACGGGGCAAAAGCAGTGTATGCATGTTGTACGCATCCAGTATTGTCCGGGCCAGCAATAGAACGTATTGAAAACTCAAAAATCAAGGAATGTGTGGTTACAAACACGATTCCATTAGGGGATAATTTAGGGACAGATAAAATCATTCAGCTTTCTGTAGGAGAGCTAATTGGTGAGTCGATTAAACGTGTCCACGAGCACCGTTCGATTAGTACATTATTTGATTAAGTTTTACATTTAGGTTTAATAGCGTATAATAATGGGTATACAATAATTCAGATATTTCATCAAATGGAGGTTGAAATTCATGTCAGCAACAATACAAGCAAAAGAAAGATTTAACTTTACTGGATCTCAAACAAAACAATTACGAGCTGAAGGTCAAGTACCTGCAGTTGTTTATGGTAAAGACAAAGAACCAGTATCAATTTCAGTAGAAGGAATTGATTTAATTAAGAAAGTCCGTGAAGAAGGAAAGAACGCAGTGTTCTCCCTTGAAATCGAAAACGGAAAATCATACAATGCAATGCTATATGATTATCAAATGGATGCGTTAAAAGGTGAACTAACGCATATAGACTTCTACTTAGTAGATATGGCTTCAGAAGTTGATGTACAAGTTTCTGTTAACGTTGAAGGTGAATCAAAAGGTGAAAAAGAAGGCGGCGTATTACAACAGACTATGTACGAAATTAATGTTCGTGCTACACCTGGTAATATTCCAGAAGAGATTTCAATTGATGCATCAGAACTAGAAATTGGTGACAGTGTTACAGTAAGTGAACTTAAATCAGGTAAAAATTACGAAATCTTAGATGAGGACGATAACACATTAGTTACAGTGTTACCTCCACAAGAAGAGGATGTACCTGAGCCAGGTGAAGAAGGAATCGCTGAAGGCGACGTAGAAGAGCCAGAAGCTATTAAAGAAAAAGATACAGAAGAAGATAAAGAAGAAGAAACAAACAACTAATCTTTATCCCATTCAAATAATTTATAGCACACAGATCGGAGTCAGATAAGACACAGGCTCCGGTCTGTTTTGTAATTTTACCCTTTTACTCTGTCAAAGTTTGATGTGAAGTCTCATAAATGTACAGAGTACTACCTTTAAAAACAAGGAGTCATACTATATATGAAATGTATTGTTGGCCTAGGAAACCCTGGTTTAAAATATAAAAAAACTCGCCATAATATTGGCTTTCATGTGATCGATCAAATCGTAGAACAAAATAATTGGAAATACAAAAAAGATAAATTTTCTGCTCACTATGTAATAGAACAAGTGAATGGCGAGAAAATGATCTTCGTAAAACCTCAAACGTACATGAATAAATCCGGTGAATCGATTCGCCAAATAGCAGACTTTTATGAGCTCTCACCAGAAGAAATCCTTGTCGTTTATGACGACCTCGATTTGCCTCCTGGTAAAATTCGCTTGCGACAAAAAGGCGGCCATGGTGGGCATAACGGAATCCGAAATACGATTGATCACCTTGGTACAAAGGAATTTAATCGATTAAGATTTGGAATTGGTCGACCAGAAGGTGATCTATCCGTTGTACATTATGTACTAGGGAAATTTTCTAAAGAAGAATTAAAAGACGTTAGACCTTCTATAGAAGATGCCGCAAAAGCATGTGAAGATTGGTCTGATCAAACATTTCTTGAAGTCATGAATACGTATAATCAATAAGATGATTGCATAACGATACCTTCCAATGGATATGCTAGAAAAAGCATGAACAAGGAGGTATTCGTATGGCAGTTTCCATTCAATGTAAATATTGCAGGCAGTCGATTGGATATATCGATGACGAGCGGCATATCACTTCTTATTTTGAACAAGAAGAGCATTCTTCATCTGAATGGATGGAATTGCTTGAACATAAATCGAACGGAGAATATATCATGAAACTTACCTGTGAGTACTGTGAAGATACATTAGCACAGAATCCAGAACTTCATGAAAACGATCATTTTATTCATTAAACGCTTTGGTTCAGTGCCAAGGCTTATTTGTATTTGTTCCAACAAAGGACATTTATTCATCAAATGATTGTATGAAAAGGGAAGATCGAACGATAAGGGGAGAAACAACTTGAGAAGCTTAAAAGATTATTTAGCACTGCAGGATGATTTCACACATATCTTTCACGGAATTGAAAATGGAATGAAAGAGCAGTTAGTTTCTGGGCTAACGAATATTTCTCGCACCCTGCTAGCCTCTGTCTTGCATGAGGCCACCAAAAGACCTGTGATGTATGTAACTCACCAGCTTTCTCAAGCGCAAAAGGTGTATGAAGACATGGTTGCGGTTGCAGAAGAAGAGCACGATGTGAAAATGTATCCAGTAAACGAGTTATTAGCAACAGAAATGGCAGCCGCTTCACCTGAATTAAAGGCAGAGAGAATTGAAGTTTTACAATCGTGGCGTGATCAACAAAAAGGAGTCTTAATTGTTCCAGTTGCGGCCTTGAAACGATTGTTACCTCCACTTGAATCGGACCATGAAATGGAATTGGTTATACAAGCTGGTAAAGAATATTCATTTGAAGATACACTTGCTAAGTTAGTGTCCATTGGCTATAAGATGGTAGATATGGTAAATGCGCCAGGTGAAATGAGTCGGCGCGGGGGTATTGTTGATGTCTATCCATTAACAGAAGAAAGGCCAATTCGTATAGAGTGGTTTGATGACGAAGTAGAATCCATTCGGTATTTTGATCCGGAGCATCAACGCTCTTTGGAGGAGTTAAAGCAAGCGAACTTTGTTGCTGCAGAGGAATTCGTCTTTTCAAAAAAAGAAGAACAAGAAGTCGCTGAGATTTTACAGGAGCGGTTAGACCAACGCTTGAAAAGCATTAGTAGTTTAGAAGACCGGGAGCAACTACAAGAAAAAGTTGGTTATGATATCGAGCGATTAAGACAAGGAGAAAATTTTAACGGCGTCTATCAATACTTAAGTTTGTTCTACCCGAAAGCTCATAGTTTAGTAGATTATTTTAGTGAGAATGGTGTCATTGTTTTAGATGAAATGAGTCGAATTGGAGAATCTGCTGAACGTTTGGATTCGGATGAACAAAATTGGTATGCAGATATGATTGAATCCAATTCTATATTGCCTGATTTACGCTTGTCCTTTACATGGAATGAAGTTCTTCAAAAAATGAAACAGCCAAAAATATACTTGTCGTTATTCTTACGCCATATTCCAAACACGAACCCGGATAACATTGTGAATATTGCTAGTAGACAAATGCAACAATTTCATGGTCAAATGAACCTTTTGAAAAATGAAATGGACCGCTGGAATACAAATAATTATTCCGTGATGATTATTGCTAAGAATGAAGAACGACGGAAGCATGTAGAGCATGTGCTGGATGATTATGACATGGTGGCATACCCTCGTAAACATGTCACTCTTCCTGTCGCTGACCCAGTTATTGTCACAGGCGAGTTAAATGAAGGGTTTGAAATGCCTAGCATCCGGCTTGCTGTTATTACAGAAGAGGAATTGTTTAAGAAACAACTTCCAAAAAAGCGTAAGAAACAAAATATTTCAAACGCGGAACGAATTAAAAGTTACCAAGAATTAACCGTCAGTGATTATGTTGTACACACCAATCACGGAATCGGAAAATATATCGGAATTGAAACGTTAGCAGTTGACGACGTCCATAAAGATTTTATGGTTATTCGTTATTCTGGTAACGATAAACTATTTGTACCTGTTGAACAGATTGATCAAGTACAAAAGTATGTAGGGGCTGAAGGTAAAGAACCGAAGCTTTATAAACTTGGTGGCTCTGAGTGGAAGAAAGTGAAGTCTAGGGTTCAAAAATCTGTAGAAGATATTGCAGATGATCTGATTAAGCTTTACGCAGAAAGAGAAGCGTCAAAAGGCCATGCGTATGAAAAAGATTCAGATATGCAGCAAGAGTTTGAAGCGTCTTTCCCATATGAAGAAACAGCTGATCAATTAAGGTGTATTGAAGAGATTAAAGCGGACATGGAACGAGAGCGCCCAATGGACCGTTTGTTATGTGGCGATGTTGGTTATGGAAAGACGGAAGTAGCAATCCGTGCAGCGTTCAAAGCAATTGTCGATAATAAACAAGTTGCTTTGTTAGTTCCAACTACTATCCTAGCACAACAGCACTTTGAAACAATTCAAGAAAGATTTCAGGCGTTTGGAATCAATGTTGGATTATTAAGTCGGTTCCGTACGCCGAAACAACAAAAGCAAACAATTGATGATTTGCGCAAGGGTCTAGTAGATATAGTTATTGGTACCCATCGTGTGTTATCGAAGGATGTACAATTTAAAGATTTAGGTTTATTAGTTGTCGATGAAGAACAACGATTCGGTGTGAAACATAAAGAAAGAATCAAACAATTGAAAGCGAATGTAGATGTCTTAACGCTTACAGCAACACCAATTCCACGTACGCTGCATATGTCGATGATGGGTGTAAGGGACTTGTCAGTAATTGAGACACCACCTGAAAACCGTTTTCCAATTCAAACGTATGTGGTTGAATATAACCCTGCTTTTATACGAGAAGCAATTGAACGTGAAATGGCACGAGGTGGTCAAGTATTCTTCTTGTATAATCGTGTTGATCGAATTGACCGTGTCGCTGCAGAAATCGATGAGTTAGTAGAAGATGCGAGGGTTGCGTTTGCTCATGGACAAATGAATGAACGTCAATTAGAAAATATTATGTTGGACTTTTTAGAAGGTAATTTTGACGTATTAGTTAGCACCACCATTATCGAAACAGGGGTAGATATTCCGAATGTTAATACGTTGGTTGTTAATGATGCCGATAAAATGGGATTAAGTCAGTTGTACCAATTGCGCGGAAGAGTAGGAAGGTCTAACCGCTTAGCTTATGCCTATTTTACACACCAAACGAATAAAGTGTTATCTGAGGTTGCAGAGAAGCGGTTAGAAGCAATTAAAGAATTTACGGAGCTTGGTTCTGGTTTTAAAATTGCCATGAGAGACCTTTCGATCCGGGGGACAGGTAATTTATTAGGTACGGAACAACATGGGTTTATAGATTCTGTAGGATTTGATTTGTATTCTCAGATGTTAAACGAAGCAGTTCAAGCGAAGCAAGAAGGCAAGACATATGAGGAATCTAAGCCATTTGAAGTAGAGATGACATTATCTTTAGATGCTTATATCCCAAGTGATTATATAGAAGATGAAGCCCAGAAGATTCAAATGTATAAACGAATTCAAGCAATGGAAGCAGTAGAAGAAATTTTTGATTTGAAAGATGAGTTACTTGACCGGTTTGGCCCGTACCCTAAAGAGGTGGAAGAATTACTCCAAGTTGCAAGAATTCGCTTAATGGCTAAGCAAGAAAAAGTAGAGAGTATCTTTGAGAAAAAACAAAAGATTGAACTTATGATGGAGGAATCAGAAAGCCAGCGCGTAGATGGTTCAGAGTTGTTCATGATTGCAAATGAATATGGGCGTATGATCCAACTAGGTACAGAAGGTAGTCAGCTGAAGATTACGATTCAGTTCAGAAAAGAAACAAAGCATGAACGCTACGAAATGGTTGAAGAATTTTTATCTAAGTTAGCTAATGTGAAAAATAAAGTAGAACATGTATAGATTTCACATGTTGCTTCATACTACCAATATCAGGCTGTGAAAATTAGCCTTGTAGGTACTAGTACATCTTAGAAGGTGGGGATTACAAAGTATGAAAGCAACAGGAATTGTGAGAAGAATTGATGATTTAGGAAGGGTGGTCATTCCTAAAGAAATAAGAAGAACTTTACGAATACGAGAGGGAGACCCATTGGAAATATTCGTTGATCGTGAAGGAGAAGTAATTTTAAAGAAGTATTCTCCCATAAACGAGTTGAGCGAGTTTGCACTGGAATACGCCCAGTCTTTATTCGATGCTACAGGACATAAGGTTTTGATTTCTGATCGTGATGCTTATGTAGCTGTTGCGGGAGGGTCGAAGAAAGAATACTTACAAAAGCAAGTGGGAAGTATGATTGAAGAGGCAATGTCCTCTCGAAAATCAAAAGTGGAAAGAAATCCTTACAAACTCGAACTGGTGGATGGCAAAGAAGATGAATTAAACGCCTTCATCATCCAACCAATTGTATCTAATGGAGACCCAGTTGGATGTATCGTCATGTTCTCTTTAAATGATTCTTTAACAGAAGTAGAAGAAAAAGTATGTGAAACTGCTGCACTATTTTTGGCAAGACAAATGGAATAGAAAGCATGATTTTTATAAATGAAAAAGCTCCCTATGCTATAATGGTTGCAAGACTAATAAGGTAGGGTGCTTTATACTATGGGCAAGAATCAGGATTGGATTAAGGGCACCGTATGGATTGCAGTAGCTGCGTTCATCGGGAAGGTTTTAGGATTAATTTATCGAATACCTTTACAAAATATCGCTGGGGACGAAGGTCTTTATATATATCAGCAAATTTATCCGATCCTTTCTCTTGCCTTGTTGCTTTCTATTTATAGCTTGCCTAGTGCGACAGCTCAGCTATTAGGAAGTCAAACAAAGGATCCTCAGGTGCGTAGAGCTTACGTGTCTGTGGTTTTTTATTTATACATAAGTTTAGGTGTTTTAGCGTGGGTTCTATTATTTTTTGCAGCACCTCTTTTATCAACTTGGATGGGTGATGAAGCTCTAACTTTACCAATTCGTATGAGTAGCTTCATGTTTCTTCTCATTCCGATTACAGCTACATTAAGAGGTTACTTTCAAAGTGAACAGCGAACCGATTTAATCGCTATTTCTCAAGTGGTCGAACAATTAATTAGGGTGCTGATCATCATTGCGACAACCGTAGCTGTTGCTAGTTTTGGGATGTCTTTATACATGATTGGTGTTTACGCAAGTATGGCGACTGTCTGCGGAAGCGTAGTGGCGAGTGTCCTATTGTTTGTGTGGTTCAAAGGGATGAAACAAGAAGCGGGTTCTGTAGCTGTAAAAGCCGATTATAGAAAAATGTTTCCGGTGCTATTCAAAGCTGCGATTGTATTTAGTTTTATTCATATATTACATTTACTGTTGCAAGCAGTAGATGTCTTCACGATGATTCATATGTTGCAAAGTTGGGGGGCATCATTAGAGGAGGCGCGGTTTTTAAAAGGGGTTTATGATCGCGGGAACCCATTAATTCAACTAGGGTTAGTGTTTGGAACTGCGATTGCTTTCGCTCTAGTACCTTCTCTAAATGAAACTGTTGAGAAGGAAGGTATTAAAGAGGAAGAACGGAATTTTGCTGTTAAATTAACCGCGTTTATTTCCTTACAAGCTACAGTTGGGTTAGTGGCAATCATGCCTTATTTAAATCCCTTATTTTACAAATCGGACGATGCTACACTTGTTCTCCAAGTAATGGTAACGACAATCCTTCCATTATCGCTTGTCATTACTATCTCCGTGATTTTACAGCAACAAGGAAAGAAATTAGTTCAATTATGGTGGCTACTAATTTGGATAAGTTTAAAGGTACTTCTAAACCTTCTACTTCTCCCAATCTACGGTATAATGGGTGCAAGTATCGCATCGATTACTGCTTCTATCGCTTTACTCGGTATTTACTTTTGGGTGTGGTCAACGATTTCCCCATCAAAAGTTGCATGGAGCTATATTTTCAAATTAGTCACCTCTAGCATTGTAATGCTAAGTCTGGTGCTTTTAGCTGGAGAGTCGATTGTGTGGGTGATCGGTGAAGCGAATAGATTACAGCTATCTATCATTATAACAATCCAAGTTCTTATAGGAATCGCTGTCGTACTTCTTTGCATGTTTTATTGGAAAATTTGGAGCAAGGAAGAGCTAGACCGCCTATGGAGCATGGTTCCGAATAAAGTAAAGAAACGTTTATCACGTGCTAATGGGAAGGGGCTTTAAAATGAGTACAATCCGTGTCATTGGACTAGGTACAAGTACCATCGATCAATTGCCACTCGGTGTATATAAAGAAATAACGCGTATAGATGGGCCGGTGTATACACGTACTTTATACCACCCTGTAGTGCAATCACTACAAAGTGAAGGTGTTATATTTCAGAGCTTTGATGAAGTTTATGAGGAGAATGAAGCTTTCGGATCTGTTTATGAGACGATTGCAGAGCGATTGATAAAAGAAGCGGAGTCGGGGGATGTATTATATACTGTTCCCGGTCACCCGATGGTCGCAGAACGTACTGTACAATTACTCTTGGAACAAAAAACAAATGAAATGAAAGTAGAGATTGCTGGTGGACAAAGTTTCTTAGATGCAATGTTTACTGCATTAGAGATCGATCCGATTGAAGGGTTTCAATTAGTGGATGGAACCGCCTTACAACAGGAAAGTTTGCATTTAAAAAGTCATATATTAATCGGACAAGTATATGATCAAATGGTTGCTTCGGATGTGAAGCTAACTTTATTAGAAGAGCTTCCACACGATCACCCAGTTACAATTGTTGATGCAGCTGGGAGTGAAAAAGAGAATATTCAAACCGTAGCATTACATGAAATAGATCATGATTTTTCCTTTAGTAACTTAGCAACGTTGTATGTTGCTCCAGTTGAAGATGAACTACTGCATCATCATTTTGGAGTTCTCCGTGAAGTAATTGCAACATTACGCGGTCCTAACGGTTGTCCGTGGGATCGGAAACAAACCCATGAAACACTCCGGAAATATTTAATTGAAGAAGCGTACGAAGTTATTGAAGCGATCGAGGCGGGAGATGACGACCACCTTGCTGATGAACTTGGAGATTTGTTACTTCAAGTCATGCTTCATAGTCAAATTGCCGAGGGAGATGGGTTCTTCACAGTAGATGATGTCATCCGAAATATTACAGACAAGATGATCGAGCGTCATCCCCATGTATTTGCTGAAGTAAACGTGGAGACATCAGAGGACGTAGTAACCAATTGGGAAGCTATTAAACAACAAGGAAAACCTAAGCAAGATTCTGTACTAAACGATCGAAATAGAAGTCTTCCTAGATTACTTTACGCAGAAGAGATCCAAAAAAAGGTTGCTAAAGTAGGGTTTGACTGGAAAGAAGAAGCATCTACCGTGGAGAAATTAGAAGAAGAAATAAAGGAATTTCAAGAAGCGGTGGCGAATTTATCTAAAGAAGAGATGGAAAAGGAATATGGAGATATTCTTTTCACTGCAGTGAATATAGCTAGGCATTATAAAATCAATCCAGAAATTGCGCTAAATCGTACCTGTGAAACGTTCGTAAAACGTTTTCAGCTAGTGGAACAAGCTTTCTTGGAACGGGAAGATCAGTTAGAGGAAGCATCTTTAGAAGAGCTAGAACGTGTTTGGCAAACAATCAAAGAGCAAGTTAAATAAAGGGGGATGTATCATGCGTCTGGATAAGTTTTTAAAAATTTCTCGATTAATTAAACGACGTACCGTGGCGAAGGAAGTTGCAAGTCAAGGTAGAGTTTATATAAATAACCAAGCAGTAAAAGCATCACATGATTTAAAGGTAGGCGATGAAATCATGATTCAGTTTGGAAACAAAAAGCTAACGATTCGGGTGGAGTCGTTGCAAGAACAAATTAGAAAAGATGAAACGTCGCGCTTATACACCGTTTTAAAAGAAGAGAAAATAGAGTCTGAGTCCTTTTAGTAGCATGAAAATTTCCTTTCTATCATAGATTGATGGTAGAGGGAGGAATGGACATGCAAGCTAATCAAATGTATAGCAGTGGTACGCGTGAGCAAACAAGAGAACATCAATTGAAACTAGTGAATCGAAAGAAGTTAGAAATTACGGGTGTAGAAGATGTGGATAGTTTTGATACAGAAGAATTCTTATTAAAAACTACCCAAGGGTACCTAATTGTACGGGGGCATAATTTACACATGAAGAACCTCAATGTAGATGAGGGGCTACTCACGATTCAAGGAAAGATAGATGGTTTTCAGTATTTAGATGATCATCAAAAAGAGCAAGCTAAAGGGTTATTTAGCAAGTTGTTTAAATGACACTAGCAACTCAGTGGCTTTCTTTATTAGCAATGATTAGTGGTGGAATTGGGACAGCTCTTGTGTTTAATACGTATAGCCATTTATTTCGCTCCAAAAACACAACACATCAAATGATCACTGATCCTATGGTGGTCATTGTGCTGTCCTTTTTTAGTTACTACCTGTTGTATATGGTTAATGGCGGAATTATACGCTTTTATTTAGTAGTCGCCTTTCTTTTAGGAATAACCATTTACTATGCTATGTTTGAAAAAGTTTATTTAAGGGTATTAGACCGGGTAGTGGTATTTGTAAAAAAGATTTGGTATGGTATACTCAAATTATCGAATATTATGATTATTAAACCGTTAATCTGGATTAGTATTGGTCTATTAGTACTTATACGCTTTTTCATCCTAACCATTTGGAAAGTTTTTAGATTTGTAATTTTAGTTTTATTTAAAATAATTCGACCTTTCATCCCAAGTATTGTTCGCAGGCATGTTCAGAGTGTTTACATGAAATGCCGTACTAGTGTAAACTTGTGGAAGAGAAAACTTATTATGTTATGGAGGAGGATCAAGAATGCGAAGAAGTGAGCGGCGCGAGAAAAAAGTGACGAAGCTAGATTCCAATTATGTGAAACAACAAGAATATTACATAGCTAGACAAGCTCGCGAGAAGAAATTGTTAATTCGTCGCTTAGCTGCGTTTGCAATCATCTTTACATTTATTATAGGATCCTTGTCTATCTTTCACTTCCAACAACGAAGTGCATATAATGATCAACAGCAAGAGTACCAACAGCTAGAAGAAGACTTACAAGTTTACCAAAGTGAACAATCGAGCTTGGAAAGAGAAATCGAGTTATTAAATGACGTCGATTACTTATTACAGATTGCCCGTAAGGATTATTTCTTCTCGAAAGAAGGCGAAGTAATTTTTACTTTGCCAGATGAAGAGCCTTCTTATTGACACTCTTTCCTAAGCTTATATATAATAAGATAGAATATACTTTTTATAATTTTAAGGAGGAGCATTACTTTTATGTCAGTTGAAGTAGGCAGCAAGTTGCGTGGTAAGGTTACCCGCATAACGAACTTTGGAGCATTTGTTCAGTTACCGGATGGTGCAACAGGATTGGTTCACATCAGTGAGGTAGCAAATAAGTATGTAAAAGATATTAACGAACACCTTGCCGTTGGAGATGAAGTAGACGTTAAAGTGCTTAACGTTGAAGACAATGGTAAAATTGGTTTGTCTATTAAAAAGGCAAACGAAAGATTCGAAAAGCAAGAAGAAAAGAAACGTACAGAAAACTTCGAAACACAAATGAGTAAGTTTTTAAAAGATAGTGAAGAAAAAATGTCTACACTTAAAAAGCATACTGAATCGCGTCGTGGAGGCGGAGGTGCCAAGCGGGGCTAATCTTGCTGTCTATGAGGAAGCGGATCTAATAAAATAATGTTATACAAACGAAGCGTGACGTAGCGCTTCGTTTTTTTATGTTTTTTAGAAGTTCGTGAAGAGGAGGGTGTTGGGGATCAGCGCGGCTTAAAAATCAGTGCACAGCAAGCCTCCACATAGAGCTGCTCCACTGGTTTTATCCACAAAACTATAGGTATATCCAGAAATCTCACCTCTTATCCACGAGTATTTTTATATATCCAGAAAAGTCGGGAACATATCCAGAAATTGCAAACTTATATCCACAAATCATTGGCTTTATCCACAAATCTACCGATATATCCAGATATCGCGAAGCCCCCCTTTTATAAAACATTTTGCTCTTCTAACAACTTTATAAATGCGTCCACTTGTGGCAGGGTTTCGACTCCCTCGGAATAGATGAGAGATGTTTTTCGACTTAAGTGTTCATCTATTTTCGTGCCTTGTCCTTCCTCTAAACAAATGGATGGCAAAATGGAATAACCTATACCGCTCAGTGCTAATTGTTTACACGTTTCTAGTTGATCAACGGTGATGGTTCGGCTAGGTGGTTTTGAAAACGTTTGTAACCACCACGCTTGTACTTCTTCATAATAATTAGATTGACTACGAAATTGAATGAATGGTTGGTCTAAATTTTCTAACTCATCCACATAATCAGCTCCTACTAAATAAAAGGAATCTGAAAACAAATGTCGCTCTACCCCTTGCCAGAACACTTCTCCGCGAACGATGCCAATGTGAAAATCTCCCTTCACGACATCACTGGTCCACCCAGTCGTTAGTTCAATTTTAACTTCTGGAAAATCTTGAACGTATTTTTTTAAGATACTTGGCAACCAATACTGGGCGATGGTCGAGGATACTGCAAGTTTCAAGCTACCATTTATAGTTTCCCTGTCGAGCAAGCTTTCTTTCACTCGCTCTAATTGATTCTCCTGTTGTTTTACATATTCAATAACAACCTCCCCTGCAGGAGTGATCGTCAATCCTTTTTGAGACCTTAAGAACAAAACACGATCCCATTTGGCTTCTACTGTTTTGAGACGTTGGCTTAATGCAGATTGGGAGATAAATAACCTTTCAGAGGCCCGTCTCATGTTTAAATCTTCACTAAGAACGATCAAAAGTTCTTCATCTGTTAATTTCATTATCTCACCACACTATAAGATTTTCTTATCTAAATATATCATAAAATTGAAATTAACTTATTGAAAGACTCTTGCTATGATTAAAGTAGAGGTGATTGTAGTGGAGTATTTGATTATATTTTGCATTGGTTTACTAGCAACTACGATTGGAACGATTGCTGGAAGCGGTGGGCTGATTAGTTTACCTGCGATGTTAACTTTAGGGATGCCAGTTCATTCAGCGATTGGTGCGAATAAAGTTTCGAATACATTCAGTTCGTTTTCGAGTTTTTATTTAGTCTATCGGTTGAAAAAAATCACGTTCCACGAGGCCTTTAAAATAGTTCCAATTTCCATTGTAGGAGGAGTTACAGGAGGGCTTGTAGCTACTAGTATTTCAGAGAATATGATGTATCGAGTGGCGATCGGCTTATTATTATTTGCTTTTATAGCTTCTTTTTTCGGTAAGGGGAGCTTCACTGAAGATACTAAATTTAAGTTGAATAAAAAAAGATTTTCCATATTATATGCGATTGGGATCTATGACGGAATGTTTGGCCCTGGCCAAGGTACGCTTATGATGCACTATTTTTCATTCATAAAAATTTCTTATATGAAATCTATTGGGCTTGCACGTGCTGCTACTTTTTCAAGTTGCTTTGGCGCTGCATTGAGTTATATTGCTGCAGGGGATATCTTATGGGGTCTTACAATTTGCTTACTTTTTGGTTCATTAACTGGAGCTCAGGTAGGTGTAAGGTTGGCATCTAGGATAAAAAAAGAACAAGTGAAACCTATCTTACGGATTGTTACAGCAGCTTTCATCGTTTATTTATTATTTACACTATAGAAGGTTCGATTAATCCTGAGATTCATTAGATTCACGATAAAAAAAACGATTGGCATCATGCCAATCGCTTTTTCCTATTAGTGACCCGTACGGGATTCGAACCCGTGTTACCGCCGTGAAAGGGCGGTGTCTTAACCACTTGACCAACGGGCCTAGAGGAATATCGTATGTAGATTTTGTTCTATATACTTTTTTAAAAAGTGGCGGTGGAGGGGATCGAACCCCCGACCTCACGGGTATGAACCGTACGCTCTCGCCAGCTGAGCTACACCGCCAAACATTGTAAGTGCTAAGTAAGCACAAAAATTATAGTACAACAGGATTTGATCTCTGTCAACAATTTTTGAAGAGATGGTTAAGTTAATCCTTTTTCATATAGAAAGTGAACTTACAAAAGTCGCCTTATGGATGAACTACACAAGAAAAGTAAAGCGTCTCTTTGTATGGAAAAAAGAGTCGAAGGATTTCCCTGGTATGTGTGCTTCTTTTGACAAAAAAATCTCTTAATCTATGGTTCAATGCTAGTAGAAAGGGGCGCGGTAATACATGCTACGTTTACTAGAATGGAATCAACCACGGCTGCAAAGGTTTTCGAATATGAAGGACAAGTATTCTCAATTTGCATTAGAAACCCTATTTCAAAAAGGGGGACTATTAATTATAATTAGTTTCTTTTTGGGGAGAGCAGTAATTTTAACAGAGTTATCTCCCTTCGCTATCGCGTTTTTAGCAGCTGTGCTTCTAAAGCAAAAGAGTGTTGCTTTTTATGTGTTACTTAGTGCGTTTTTAGGAGCACTCACTTTTAGTGGTTCGCAAGGGGGATATGTGTTTTTATCTATGTTTTTGCTTGTAGTTGGGTTTAAACAGTTTTACCGAAAGGATCGTTTGACGAATAAAGTTCTTGCTATTTTATTATTTTTTTCTATTGCCCTAGGTAAGTTTACCGTTGAGAGCGTAACAGCTACGATCATGCCTTATGATGTTGCGCTAATTGTATTAGAAGCAAGTCTAGGCGTATTTTTATTCCATGTATTTATGCAAACATATCCTTTTTTGCAAACTTCCTATCCACGACACAAAGTGAAAATGGAAGAAGTTATTTGTGGAATTATTCTTGCAACTGCTGTTTTAACAGGCTTAGTAGGAATTACGGTTCAAGGACTTTCCTTGGAACTGATTGGTGCGAATTATTTTATTTTAATGTGCGCTTTAATTGCTGGGGCAACAGTTGGATCGGCTGTGGGGGTCATTGTCGGTTTAATGTTAAGTCTCGTAAGTACTATTCATTTGTATCAAGTTAGTTTATTGGCACTAGCTGGGCTGTTAGGCGGTTTATTAAAAGATATGAAGCGCGTGGGGGTAGTAGCAGGTTTGATGCTTGCAACTTTACTAATCGGGTTATACCACGTAGATGCGCTAGCTTTGGAACAATTACTGCTTCAGTCAGCCGTTGCTGCGCTTATGTTTTTAATTACTCCGAAGTCTTGGGTGAAGCAAATTGCTAAATTGGTCCCTGGTACAGAAGAAGCAAAAGAAGAGAATGAACAGTATTTACAAAAGGTAAGAGATGCAACAGCCGATCGTGTCGAAAAGTTCTCAGATATGTTCGCAGCCATTTCTCATAGTTTTTCCTATCTTGACCAACCGAGCAAACCTGTTGATCCCAACGTGGAAGTGGATGAATATTTAAGTAGAGTAACGGAAAAAACCTGTCAAACCTGTTTCAAGAAGCAAGAGTGCTGGGTGAATCAATTTGACCGAACATATTCTTCCTTACAACATACGTTACAAGCAATGGATGATAATCAGTCTTCTGATGTAAATTTTCAAATTGCGAAGTTGCGAAAATTTTGTGTGAAAACAGATCAGGTAGTAGATCAAATGCGATATGAACTATCGTATTTCAGAGCGAATAAACGTTTGAAGCAGCAAGTAAAAGAGAGTAGAAGGTTTGTAGCAAATCAGTTGAATGGTGTTTCTGAGGTCATGCAAAGCTTTGCAAAAGAAGTGGTCAAGGAGCGACAGGAATATTTCCTACAAGAGCAAGCAATTAGAGAGATGCTCAAGCAACAACGGTTAAATTTAGAGCATTTAGAATTGTTTTCGATCGACCAAGGAAACGTGGATGTGGAAATCACCTTATATCTACAAGAAGATCGAGGAGAAGCAGAGAAAATTATTGCCCCGTTATTATCCGATTTATTAGAAGAAACAGTTGTGGTGGATTGTAAAACGGATGGGGAGCGGAAAGATGGCTATTATACATTTAATTTTAGTTCGATTAAACGCTATCAACTAGAAACAGCCGTTGCTATTGCTGCTAAGAAAGGAAACTTTTTATCTGGGGATAGTTATATGCTTTTAGAGCTTGGAAAAAGTAGATTTGTGTTAGCGATTAGTGATGGGATGGGGAATGGAGAAAGAGCGTACCAAGAAAGTTCTGAAACATTGCACCTCCTACACCAAATTTTGCAATCTGGAATAAATGAGCAAGTCGCCCTTCAATCTATTAATTCCATTTTATCTTTACGTACAGCTGATGAGATCTATTCTACGCTTGACCTAGCGATGATCGATCTTCAAAAGCCGTCAGTAAAATTTTTGAAAATAGGTTCTATGGCTAGCTTTATTCTAAGAAGGGGAGTTGTGCTATCCGTAGAAGCGAGCAATTTGCCAATCGGAATTGTTGAGGAATTTGATGTCGAACCTGTTTATGAAGAACTTCAGGATGAAGATATATTAGTGATGATTAGTGATGGGATTTTAGAATCTACTAGTTGGTATGAAAACGGAGAAGCGTGGTTAAAACGAAAGCTTCGAAGCTTTGAAACAGATGATCCACAAGAAATAGCTGATTTATTACTAGAAGAATGCGTACGATTAAATAATGGAGAAATTGAAGATGACATGACGGTTTTAGTTAGTAAAATTGAACGAAGTAAAGCAAAATGGGCCTCTTTCTCTCCGAATTATTTAGAACATGTATAGCATGAATTGAAATGGTTAAGAATGGTTACCAATCAAAGGAGGCGTTCTTGATGAAAAAAGGAACTGTGAAGCAAATCCTATTAATTACAGATGGGTGTTCTAACCAAGGGGAAGACCCAGTAGCAATAAGTTCGCACATTTCTAACAAAGGTGTGTCAGTTAACGTTATTGGTGTATTAGAAGATATGCAGTCAGAGGATCCGGTTGGGTTAACAGAAGTGAATGATATTGCTTATGCCGGTGGAGGGGTAAGTCGTATAGTCTACGCGGAAGAACTTGCAGAGACTGTTCAAATGGTAACAAAGCAAGCGATGAACCAAACGATTCAACAGTTTGTAAATGAGGAGCTACAACAGATATTTGGAAAAGGTTCTGATACAGAATCTCTCCCGCCAGAAACAAGGGGAGAGGTCAATGAAGTGATGGAGGAATTAGGGGAGTCTTGTAACTTAAACGTATTACTCTTAGTAGATACAAGTGCAAGTATGCAAAACAAAATGCCAGCTGTAAAAGAAGCTTTAGAAGACTTGATGTTAAGTTTAGAAGCTCGAAATGGGGCATTCCAATATGCGTTATACCAGTTTCCTGCTAAAAGAAAAGTAGTGAATCAACTTCTTGATTGGACAGCTGATGCCTCCCTAATCCATAAGGCATTTCCTAAAATCACAGCTGGTGGCATTACTCCTACAGGAACAGCATTACATGAAGTCTCAAAACTATTCCATGCAAACATGCCGGTTGCACTAGATGAAGGAGAGGTAGAAGATGGACCTCGACCAACTTTCCGTTCCTCTTAAAAAAGGAACTCAGATTAAGGGGAAGTGGAATCACCAGACCTATATTATTGATCGAAAATTAGGGCAGGGTGCGAGGGGAACGACCTATTTAGCCTTTCATAACCATAAGCGAATGGCGTTGAAGATTAGTAAAGATCCTTCCGTTGTATCAAAGGAGTCGTATATTTTAAAGCAGATCAACAAGGTCCAAGGCATGAAGCTTGGACCTTATTTATTCGATGTAGATGATTGTTTATTCAATGATGGCACCAATTATGCTTTTTATACAATGGAATGGGTTCAAGGGGATTCTGTTCATCAACTTTTAAAAAACAAGTTTCCCTTTAACCTTTCTAACATTGCGAAGCAGTTACTCGAACAATTACATGAGCTGCACAAACTAGGTTATGTATATGGGGATTTGAAGCTTGAAAATATCTTATTAGAATCTACATCACAAAATGTTAGTTTAGTTGATGTCGGTGGGGTGACTAAATTCGGTCGGTCGGTGCGAGAGTACAGTCCGGTGTATGATCGTGGGTATTGGAAAAAAGGTTCTAGAAAATCAGAAGAAAGCTATGATTTATTTTCGTTAGCTATTTGTTTATTACAATTAGCCAATTCAGGTCTGTTTGATTCTGCAGTAAAAAGAAAAGACTTAGCGCACTATTTCTCACGTTCTACAATTCCTAAACCATTTTTAACTTTACTAAAGCAGGTTACAGAGGGAAAATATACGCGCGCTAACCAAGTGATTGTGGCTTGGGAACAGGCAGAAAGAAGATTAAAGACACATAGGCATGTAGAAAACGTATCAGGAAGGTTCAAAGAGATTGGGATTCTATCCACTTTTGTAGGGGTGAATGGGTTATTATTATGGTTATTGTTATAAAGGGCGGCTAGTATTTTCACTTAGGAAAAAAGTGGGATATAAACAATAACGCAGCAACTAACCGACATACAAAGTGGTATAAATTGAACCAAAAAGGCCAGAAGTGGTACGATAAAAGATACTCTCGTGTGAAGGTTGTGTGTTGAAATGAAAGACGTCGTAGAGGATTTTCTTCAAGAGAAAAACCTGGTAACTCCCAAAGACCATCTAGTCATCGCCGTTTCTGGTGGTGTAGATTCGATGGTTTTATTACATATTCTATCGGAATTGCGGACGACGTTGAACATTGAGTTAAGTGTCGTCACTATTGACCATCAGCTGCGCGAGGATTCTTCTAAAGATAGTTTAATGGTTAAAGAAGAAGCGGAAAAATTAGGAGTCCACACTGTGATTGAAACCGTTGATGTTGTAAGTAGAAAAGAAAGAGATAAGATTGGAACGCAAGAAGCGGCTAGAGACCTTCGTTACGAGGTCTTGCTCCGGCATGCTTCTAAGCACTCAGAAAGCAAAGTCGTCTTAGCTCATCACGGAGATGATCAGATTGAGACAATGTTCATGCAATTAACTAAAGGTATTAAACCAATTGGTATGACGGCGATACAAACCCGCGCAAGCGTACCAATCATTCGCCCGCTATTAGGTGTGGCTAAAGCGGAAATTATAGCATATGCAGCTCACAACAATATTTGCTACCGAGAAGACCCATCTAATAAAAGTGAAACCTATACTCGTAATCGATTCCGTAAACATTTGCTACCATTTGTTAAAGAAGAGAACCCTAATCTTCAAAAAGGCATTCAACTCGTTCAAGAACAAATGACGGAGGATGAAGCCTTCCTACAGCAGATTGCAGGAGAAGAATTAGAGGAGATTGCGACGTTTTGTGAACAAAAAGTTACGATTCCAATTAATTCATTTCTTAAGCTTTCTCAACCTTTACAAAGAAGGGGCTTTCATCTAATATTAAACTATCTTAGTGTAAACAAATTGATGAAAAAGGATTACTTCCCGGCAGTAGTGGAGTGGTTGGTTTCGAACCAGCCGAACAGTACATATGTGTTAGGGGATTCATGGGAAGTTGTTAAAGCTTATGATCAATTTTCTATTAGAAAAAGACAGGCACCAAAATCAGGATACGAAATTCCTTTAAAAAACAACGAAGAAATATACCTTCCGAATGGTGGGAAAGTACTGTTAGAAATGAATGGTTCCTTGGATTATAGGGAGGGTACGCATTCTGTATATTGTGATTCAAGTCACATAGATTTCCCATTGTATGTACGTAGTAGGAAACCGGGAGATCGCATTCGACCGTTAGGGTTAGGTGGCAGCAAAAAAGTGAAAGATCTATTTATAGATTATAAAATACCATCCGAGTTCCGGGAAGAGTGGCCAATTATTACAGATGCTAGTGGAACGATTCTCTGGGTTCCTAAGCTTTGTAAAAGCGAATTAATATCAAGTGAACCATTAATAGATAAGCATTTATTGGTAAAGATAACTATAGACTATTAGGAGGATCATTCGATCATGCATGATGAGATCAAAGAGGTTTTGTATTCCGAAGAAGAAATCCAAAAGAAAATTCAAGAGCTAGGTAAACAGATTACAGAAGACTTCGACGGTAAGTTTCCACTAGCAATAGGAGTATTAAAAGGTGCAATGCCGTTTATGAGTGATTTAATCAAGCGGATCGATACACATATCGAGCTTGATTTCATGGATGTATCAAGCTATGGAGGCGGTATGGAGTCCTCGGGCGAAGTTAAAATCGTCAAAGACTTGAATACACAAGTTAAAGGAAGAGACTTATTAATTATTGAAGATATCATTGATAGCGGACTTACATTAAATTATTTAGTCGATCTATTTAAATATCGTCAGGCGAAATCAATTACGATTGTAACGCTATTGGACAAGCCTTCTGGTCGAAAAGGTAATGTGTTTGCTGATGTAGTTGGTTTTGAGGTTCCTGACAGCTTTGTAGTTGGTTATGGATTGGATTTCCAAGAGAAATACCGTAATTTGCCGTATATCGGTGTTTTAAAACCGGAAATTTATTCTTAACAAAGATGAAATTTCATATTGATAACTAATAGAAGAAATACGAGGAAATTATATGAATGTTACAAGAATAGAATTATTAAGTAGAGCGATTAGCTGACACTTTTCAGTTGTAGTCTGAAAAAAATATATGGTAGTATAGCTTTAGTTTTGTCGTTCAGGAGGAGGTAAGTAATGAGTCGGGTGTTCCGTAATACAATATTTTACGTAATTATATTTTTAGTTGTTATTGCGATTATTGGTATGTTCAATGATCCGAGTCCAGATACAGACCAACTAAATTATCAAGAGTTTAGAAATGCCCTTGAGGGTGATCAAATTGAAGATATGACTCTCCAATATACGAATTATGCCTATGAGGCAAGAGGGCAATATGTATCAAGTGAAACAGGAAGTGTAGAAGACTTCCGCGCAGATGTCCCTGATAACCAAGATATTATTAATGAAATAGTAGACTTAGGTGGAGACCAGTTCAATATTGAACCTGCCGAAGAGCCGAGTGCTTGGGCTAGATTCTTCACTACATTAATTCCATTTATTATTATCTTTATTTTATTCTTCTTCTTACTTAGCCAAATGCAAGGTGGCGGCGGTGGCGGCCGCATGATGAACTTTGGTAAGAGTAAGGCGAAGATGTATACAGAGGATAAGAAAGATACGAAGTTTAAAGACGTAGCTGGTGCAGATGAAGAGAAGCAAGAGCTCGTTGAAGTAGTTGATTTCTTGAAAGATCCTAGAAGATTCGCCGAATTAGGTGCACGTATTCCTAAAGGTGTCCTATTAGTGGGGCCTCCAGGTACAGGTAAAACATTACTTGCGAAGGCTGTTGCTGGTGAAGCAGGCGTTCCATTCTTCTCTATCAGTGGTTCTGACTTCGTTGAGATGTTTGTTGGTGTCGGTGCTTCACGTGTACGTGACTTATTTGAAAATGCGAAGAAAAATGCACCATGTATTGTATTTATTGATGAGATCGACGCAGTTGGACGTCAGCGTGGTGCTGGTGTTGGTGGTGGACACGATGAACGTGAACAAACACTTAACCAGTTGCTAGTTGAAATGGATGGTTTCGGTGCAAACGAAGGAATTATTATGATCGCTGCAACGAACCGCCCAGATATTCTAGACCCAGCGTTATTACGTCCTGGACGTTTTGACCGTCAAATTCCGGTTAATACACCAGATGTGAAGGGTCGTCAAGAAGTATTAGCAGTACATGCGAAGAATAAACCACTTGGTGAAACGGTAGATCTGAAAACAATTGCCATGCGTACACCAGGTTTCTCAGGTGCAGACCTTGAGAACTTATTAAACGAAGCAGCACTTGTTGCGGCAAGAACAGATACAAAATATATCGAAATGCAACACGTAGATGAAGCGATTGATCGTGTTATTGCAGGTCCATCGAAGAAGAGCCGTGTCATTTCCGAAAAAGAGAAAAACATCGTTGCGTATCACGAAAGTGGTCACACAGTCATCGGTGTAGTTCTAGACGAAGCGGATATGGTGCATAAAGTAACCATCGTTCCAAGGGGTCAAGCTGGCGGTTATGCTGTCATGCTTCCAAGGGAAGATCGTTACTTCCAAACGAAGCCTGAATTACTTGATAAAATCACTGGATTGCTTGGTGGTCGTGTAGCCGAAGAGGTTATTTTCGGTGAAGTAAGTACAGGTGCTCATAATGACTTCCAACGTGCAACAGGTATTGCTCGTAAGATGGTAATGGAATTCGGTATGAGTGATAAACTAGGACCACTCCAATTTGGTAGTTCTGGTGGCCAAGTATTCTTAGGTAAAGACATTCAAAATGAACCGAACTATAGTGATCAAATTGCTTATATCATTGATCAAGAAGTACAAGAAATTATTAAAACTTGTTATGCTCGCGCGAAAGATATCTTAACGGAGCATAAGGAGCAGTTGGAATTAATTGCACAGACATTGTTAGAGGTTGAAACTTTAGATGCAGAACAGATAAAAGGACTTTTCGAAGATGGAGAGCTTCCTGAACCGACGTATCCTAAAGAAGACTTAAACCCGACTAGTTTTGAAGAAGCAGAAAAAGAAGAAGCTGCTGACGAAAAAGACGATGATGATGTGAAAGTTAATATCCAAGCAAAAGAAGAACAAGACGATCAAGCCGAAGAAGATCAACCGTCCAAAGACGAAGATCAAGATGATTCGGAAGATCCACAAAACAAAAAAGACTAATAACGGATAGGCTGGGACAAAAGTGTCTGTAGTCATGAATATCCCGAACAAAGCAAATGAAAAGCGGATGAAATAGACGGAGACTCCTGTGGGAAATAGAGCTCAGGTGAGACCCCGGAATGCTTAGCATGAGGAGGCTCACCGGCTCCCCACGGAAAGCGCAGTCTATTTCAGGAGCGAGGTAGTCGCACCGCATTTCATTGTTCGGATTTTCATGCTAGCACTTTGAATTGTCCCAGCTTTTTTGTGCAGAATGAAAATTTTCTTTCTCCGTTATAGAACAATAAACATTACAGCACAAAAATTTCGACATATATGATATGATTTACGGTGTAAATATGGATATATTAAATTATAAATGTAGAAATAGATATAGAAATGGTGTGAAGCTATGATTTTCGTATTAGATGTGGGAAATACTAACACGGTACTTGGGGTATTTGATGACGGGAAACTAACGTATCAATGGCGTGTCGCTACAGACCGGTATAAAACAGAAGATGAATACGCGATGCAGGTCAAGGCATTGTTAAATCATCATGGATTACAATTTGAGGATTTTCATGATGCCATTATCTCCTCTGTTGTTCCTCCCATTATGTACGCATTAGAAAAAATGTGTGAACACTACTTCCATTTGAACCCAATGATTGTTGGGTCGAAAGAAGTAAATAGCTTTTTGAGAATGGAGTACCCATACCCTAAGGAAATTGGTGCGGACCGAATCGTAAATGCGGTCGGCGGCATTAAGCAGTATGGTTCACCTTTAGTCATTATTGATTTCGGTACGGCAACTACTTATTGTTATATTAATGAAGAGGGAGCTTATGTTGGGGGTGCCATCGCCCCTGGTGTTAACATTTCTACAGAAGCATTATATACGAAAGCTGCGAAACTACCACGAATAGAAATAACGCGACCAGAAAACGTTGTCGGTCAATCTACTGTCGAAGCTATGCAATCAGGTATTTTCTTCGGTTATGTAGGTCAAGTAGACGAAGTAGTTAGGAAAATGAAGGCACAATCAAATAAACAGCCAACGGTCATCGCAACAGGTGGCCTGGCTAAATTAATCGGCAAAGGGTCAGAAACGATTGATGTTGTGGACCCTGAGCTTACCTTAAAGGGATTATATGAAATATATCAATTAAACAAAGAAACGGGTGAAAGTAATGAGTGATTATTTAATAAAAGCAACTGCTTTTAATGGGCAGGTTCGTGCGTATGCAATACAGTCAACGGATTTGGTGAATGAAGCATGTAGAAGGCAAGATACTTGGCCTACTGCATCTGCAGCCTTGGGTCGTTCCCTAACTGTCTCTGCTATGATGGGTGCGATGTTAAAAGGGGAAGATCAGATCACTGTTAAAATAGAAGGAAATGGTCCGATGGGCGCAATAATTACGGATAGTAATGCAAACGGGGATGTACGTGGGTATGTAAAAAATCCACACGTAGATTTTGAATCCAATGATCAGAACAAATTGGATGTTAAACGTGCGGTTGGAACAGAAGGAACGCTAAGTGTGGTGAAGGATTTAGGACTTAAAAACAACTTCACTGGCCAAGTGCCGATTGTATCTGGAGAAGTAAGTGAAGACTTCACGTATTACTTTGTTTCATCAGAGCAGGTTCCATCCGCTGTAGGTGCGGGAGTACTGGTCGATACGGATTATTCGATAGCTGCTGCGGGTGGATTTATTTTGCAAATGCTGCCTGGCGCGGAAGAAGAAACGATCACACATGTGGAAGAAAAGCTCGGGAAAGTTCCAGCCATTTCTACACTTATTCAACAAGGAAAAACTCCGGAAGATATTTTAGGGATTTTCTTTGAAGGGGAAGAGTGGCACGTCCTTGAACAACAAGATGTTAGATATCAATGTAAGTGCTCTAAAGACCGTGTAGCACAAGCGATTTCTTCTTTAGGTAATGAAGAAATTGATTCTATGATTGAAGAAGATGGTGGGGCAGAAGCAACTTGCCACTTTTGTAACGAAGTATACGATCTTTCTGCAAAGGAACTTGAGTTGTTAAAGCAGAACTAATGGGGGAATAAAAGGATGACGAGACATACTTCACATGTTCAATCTCTATTGCACGACTCCAACCGAACGATTGTAATGGGAATCATTAACACAACACCAGATTCCTTTTCGGATGGAGGTAAATTTATCGAAACAGATGCTGCTGTTCGGCAGGCTAAAAAGCTTGTTGCCGAAGGGGCGGACCTATTAGATATCGGTGGAGAGTCGACTCGTCCTGGTCATATACCCGTAACGGAAGAGGAAGAAGTAGCTCGAGTTGCTCCGGTCATTGAGGCTATTTTAAAAGAAGTAGATGTTCCAATTTCCATAGATACCTACAAATCCGGAACAGCCGAAGCCGCTCTTACTTCTGGAGCATCTGTCATTAATGATGTATGGGGTGCTCAGAAAGATTCTAAAATTGTGGAAGTAGCTAAAGCGCATGATGCGCCAATCATTCTTATGCATAACGAAGAAGCTCCAAACTATGATGATTTAATCGAAGACATGAAAACAAGGTTAAATAAAAGTGTGCAAGTAGCAAAACAAGCAGGTTTGAATGACAACCAAATTATATTAGACCCCGGAATTGGTTTCGGCAAAACACATGAGCAAAATCTGCTCGCTATGCGAAGATTACACGAGTTGCAAACGATGAAGTACCCTCTGTTATTAGGGACATCCCGTAAATCAATTGTAGGTAAAGCGCTGGACCTTCCTGTTGAAGAACGACTAGAAGGTACATTAGCAACTTTATGTTTCGGTATTTCTCAAGGCGTGAAGCTTGTTCGTGTACACGATGTGAAGGAAGCAAAACGCACCGTGACAATGATGGATCAAATGATGGGGAAAGGGGTTCGATCAAATGGATAAGATTTTATTAAAAGGACTTATGTTTTATGGTTATCATGGGTTATATCCAGAAGAAAATAAATTGGGTCAGCGATTTAACGTTGATCTAGAATTGCGTGCAGACTTAATGATGCCAGGGAAAACAGATGATATGGAAGATAGCATACATTACGGTGCAGCATATGAAGTTGTGAAAAAGATTGTCGAAGGTGAGCCGAAGAATCTGCTTGAAGCTTTAGCTGACGATATTGCAGAAGCAATGTTCCAACGATTTGAACAATTAGAGTCTATAAAGGTCCATGTCGATAAACCAGGTCCGCCAATCCCCGGTTATTATGACTCCGTTGCAATTGAGATTGTTAGGGAGCGTCACGATTATGATTAATGTTTACATTGCCTTGGGTTCTAATATAGAACCCAAGGACACATACTTAGATCAAGCAATTCAGCAACTGGACGATCATGAGCAAATTGAAGTTCATCAACAATCATCAAAATATCGGACGAAGCCAGTGGGTTATACCGAGCAGGATTTATTTTTGAATATGGTTGTATTAATAAAAACCTCCTTGTCACCTGAGGCACTTTTAACCTATACTCAATCTATCGAGAACACCCTTGGAAGAGAGCGCCATATTAGGTTTGGGCCCCGTACAATTGACTTAGACATTTTACTTTTTGGGGATAAAGAGATACAATCAGAAATGCTTACCGTTCCTCACCCACGTATGACAGAACGAGCTTTTGTATTAATACCATTAAATGAAATAAATGATTCCATTGCGATTAACAATACATCGCTTCAAACACATATAGAACAACTAGATAAAGAAGATTTAGAGGGTATAGAAAAAATATAATCGGAATAACTCCATTAAATAAAGCGGAAACAAAATATTGTAATAGAGGTGAGAAGGCGTGTCAGAAGAAATCAATGATCAAATGCGAACAAGAATTGAAAAACTTGAAACGCTAAGAGAATCAGGAATAGATCCTTTTGGTGATAAATTTGTTCGCAGTCATTTAGCTCAGGATCTAAGCAATGCCTATGATCAGTATTCTAAAGAAGAATTAGAAGAAAAGGAATTGGAAACAAAAGTAACTTTAGCTGGTCGTTTAATGACGAAACGCGGTAAGGGTAAAGCTGGCTTTGCGCATATTCAGGATCTTTCTGGTCAGATTCAAATTTATGTTCGAAAAGACCGAATTGGTGAAGAGGCATATGAAATCTTCCAGTCTGCTGACTTAGGAGATATTGTCGGAATCACAGGCGTGATGTTTAAAACAAAAGTTGGAGAGCTTTCTGTAAAAGCTGACTCATTTGAGTTTTTAACAAAATCTTTACGACCATTACCAGAAAAATTTCATGGATTAAAAGATGTCGAACAGCGTTACCGTCAACGTTATCTTGATTTGATTACCAACATGGAAAGTAGAGAAACGTTTGTGTTGCGTAGTAAAATTATTCAGACGATGCGACGTTACCTTGACCAACAAGGATTCCTTGAGGTAGAAACACCAATGATGCATGCCATACCCGGGGGAGCTTCTGCTCGACCATTTGAAACACACCACAATGCACTCGACATACCATTATATATGCGTATTGCGATTGAACTACATTTAAAGCGTTTAATTGTAGGTGGTATGGAGAAAGTGTATGAAATTGGACGAGTGTTCCGTAATGAAGGTGTCTCTACTCGCCACAACCCAGAATTTACGATGATCGAACTTTATGAAGCATTCGCGGATTACCATGATATGATGGATCTAACCGAAAACGTAATTGCTCATATTGCTCAAGAAGTTCTAGGGGAGACGAAAGTAGTTTATGGAGAACAAACAGTAGACTTAGCTCCAAATTGGAAAAGATGGCATATGGCAGATGCAGTAAAAGAGTATACTGGTGTCGACTTCTTTGAGAATTTAAGTAATGAACAAGCGCATTCTCTAGCTAAAGAGCATGGTGTGAAAGTTGAGCCTAGTATGACTTTCGGGCATATCTTAAATGAATTTTTTGAACAAAAGGTAGAGGATCAATTAATTCAGCCGACATTTATTTATGGACATCCAGTGGAGATTTCACCATTAGCTAAGAAGAATCCAGAAGATGGACGTTTTACCGATCGTTTTGAATTATTTATAGTAGGAAGAGAATATGCAAATGCATTCTCTGAGTTGAATGATCCCATTGACCAGCGCCAACGTTTCGAAGCTCAAGTAAAAGAACGGGAAGCAGGAAATGATGAAGCGCATTTAATGGATGAAGACTTCTTAGAGTCATTGGAGTATGGAATGCCTCCAACAGGTGGACTAGGAATCGGAATTGATCGCCTTGTTATGTTATTAACAAATTCACCTTCGATCCGTGACGTACTTCTGTTTCCGCAGATGCGTAATCGCTCCTAATGTTATGTTTGTTTGAAAGCCTAGGTCGGTAATAATATACGGCCTAGGCTTTTTTTAAATATAAGATGGTGCCATAGAATACAGTTCTATGGTTTTTTTATACAAGTGAAAGTGATCATTGCGCTTGCCGTAAGAGGTTTGTGGATATACTGTTGCTTTTGTGGATATAGCTTTCTTTTTATGGATATATACGCAAGAATTCTGGATATAAAGAAGCTTTTCTGGATAACGGCCAAGTTCTCTTGTTTGAAAAGATGGTATACCTTATATAAGGACCTTAGTAGTTATTCATTCGTTTCCTTATATTACTAAAATATTAAACGCTTGTTTATTTTAAAATAGATAATGGGTAAACACCTTATAAGTTCAAGGTTTAGTAGATAAATGCTGGGAAGTTTTCAGAATATATTTATTTCAAATAAACTATTGTGTTATTCTATGAACCGTGGTAAATTATTAAACGTTGCGTTAAGAAATTACTGAGAGACGCAATAAAGGTTACACTAAAAAATATTCAAATATTGTTGACATTGAGCAACATTCTTGTTATATTTAAGAGGTCGCTGTTTTGAGGCGACACACCTTTTGAACCTTGAAAACTAAACAAAATAGCCTGTCGTCAATTCGTTTTCTTTCTATTAAATAGGAGAAAACATTGGCAACAAAAAAGAAACAAGCTAGCAAAGAGCTAATCAAACACTTTATATGGAGAGTTTGATCCTGGCTCAGGACGAACGCTGGCGGCGTGCCTAATACATGCAAGTCGAGCGCAGGAAGCAGACAGATCCCTTCGGGGTGACGTCTGTGGAATGAGCGGCGGACGGGTGAGTAACACGTGGGCAACCTGCCTGTAAGACTGGGATAACCCCGGGAAACCGGGGCTAATACCGGATAACATCAGGAACCTCCTGGTTCTTGAGTGAAAGATGGCCTTTGTGCTATCACTTACAGATGGGCCCGCGGCGCATTAGCTAGTTGGTAAGGTAATGGCTTACCAAGGCGACGATG
>NZ_AUHI01000013.1 GCF_000423105.1 Halalkalibacillus halophilus DSM 18494
GATGCATATACACGCAACTCCTTTTGTTTGTTTTAGTCGTATAAAACAAGGATAACAAATCAGGAGCTTGCGTGCTTTTTTTGTCTTTTTTTCTTTTGATGAGGGTTTCCACTAGCCGTTTCTAGCATTCGAGGCATCGCGTGAGGCGGCGACTCCTGCGGGAACAGCGCGAGCCGAAGATCCACTTTGGCAAACGCTTTTCTTGCCAAAGTTAGCTGAGGCCGTGCCCGCGGAAAGCGTCCGCCGGTAAGCGATGCCTCGAATGCCTCCACCCAAACTTGTCAGAATTTTATCCAAACCCCAACATATATATTAGAGCCTGAATAAATACCTTTCTCAATATAAAAAGAGGCCAAGACAAAAGTTTCCTTAGCTATGATACATCCGAACAATTAATAAGATTGTTCGGATGTTCATGCTTGAACTTCTATTTGTCAGAGCCTCTTATAGGTCTAAATCATCTTCGGATTGTTCATCTAAATTAATTTGTCCATCATCTAAAATCATAGCTGTACCATAAGTTGGAACGATTGGATAGTACTCTAATAACAGTTCGCGTAAATCTCCATCATAAGAGTCAATTTCTTCTTCTTCTAATAACTGGTATACATCTGAACGATAATCTACTACTGCTTCCCCTTCAGTAGTCATTATTATGTCAAGTTCCGTACCATTGTAAGGGCTTTCCACTACTGGTTCTTCTGACATATTCATACGTTCTGTATCAATTGTAAAAAAACCATTTCCTAATGACTGACCATAAGGAGGGTAAGTATTATTTGATCGATATAACTGAATTTCATAATTGATGGTTCGTAGTTTTTGAGTAATACGAGTATCAGAAACCTTTACAATCGCCTCATCTTCCGGTTTGACAATAACATAAGAGTAAATACCTCCTTGTTCGAAAGAGTTTCCAGGTGTTTCCCCAATGAGATTATTATCACGAAGCAAGTTAAAATCAATCGGGTATTTAATTAATAACGGGGTCTCTTGATCTCTCGTTTGTATAGGAAGTAGGCCATTTTGGCTTTCTTGATAATCGTGAACCGCATCTTGGATTCGATCTAATTGTTCCTGGTTCGTAGCTTGGTTTTCTGTCAAACGCTCGTTAGGATATAAACAGCCAGAAAGAAAAATTGAACTTACTAGCAGTACGATTAATAGTTTCTTCATCTTGAACGCTCCTTTATAACGTGGGGCCACTTAACACTATATAAAATATGATTAATCCTCCAACTACTAAACAGATATAAGCAATAACAGTAATAATAACGCTAATTAATCCTGTTAATTTACTTCTAGCAAGCACTATTAAGCCAGTTGCTAGAAAAAGTAATATCATTCCCCCGAAGGATATGTACATTCTCAACATTGCTTCAGACATATATAACGTCCTCTCTTAAAAAATAATGAAGTAAAACACTTCATATTAAATTTAATATATACATACTTAAAAGAGGTGTAGAGCATACACCTCTTTAACTGACCAGTTCCTCGTAAAACAACTCAATCTTCATGCTCAGTCCATTATATGAATCGTAACATAAAAAGGCATGTTTGAACTGCCTAAGATATATCTATTTTTTGAATATTTGTTGCAGCGTAGAATAATTTAGTGATTGATTATTATTGATAATCATATCCACTAACTTATCTTCTTTTTGTTTAGACATCGGACGATTTGCCAATCTACTTAGCTGTTGAACTAAAGATCTCACTGTCCTACGATCTGAAAAATCAGCATTTTGAACAGCTTGTGCTATTTGTATTACTTCATCTGGTTGAATATTAGCTTTTGTTTGCAAATGATCGAAAATTAGTTGTTGAAGTTCACGACTCATCATATATCCTCCTTTAGTATGCTTTCGTAATACTATATACGCAACTAAAGGAAGATGTTCTAAATTTATTTAATAAAACCATCATTTTAAATAGTTCCAATTAGTATGAATAGTTACAGAAAATAAATTTTAGTTATTATTTTTTAACAAGGTTTCTGATAAATCATCTAATTCGTTTGTCCGTCCACGTTTCATTAATTGATCAACTACTTCTTTTGGATCTTTTTCATTTACAATTAATTCATACAAGCCTTTTGTTATAGGCATGTCTACTTCGAGCTTTTGGGCAAACTGATATACAGCTTTCGTTGTTCGTACACCTTCTACAACCATACCCATTTGTTCTAAAACATCTTGTAAAACATAGCCTTTTCCAAGCATATTTCCAGCACGCCAATTACGGCTATGTTGGCTTGTACAGGTTACAATTAAATCTCCTACCCCAGTTAAACCTGCAAAAGTAAGCGGATTTGCGTTTAATTTATGACCTAACCTTGCCATTTCAGCTAATCCGCGTGTAATGAGTGCGGCCTTTGCATTGTCACCATACCCAAGTCCATCTGAAATACCTGCACCCAAAGCAATGATATTTTTAAGTGCACCACCAATTTCTACTCCAATTAAATCATCGTTAGTATAAACTCGAAAATTTTCGTTCATGAACAAATCTTGAGCCTTCTCTGCTTGATCCATATTTAAGGAGGAGACAGTAACAGTGGTCGGAAGTCTTTTTCCTACTTCTTCAGCATGACTAGGTCCTGATAATACAACGATATTATCTCCAAAAGTTTCCCCTAATTCATCCGTCATCATTTCCGAAACTCGCTTATTTGTTTCGGGTTCAATACCTTTAGCAGCATGAATAACTGTTTGTGACTCTTTCAAAAATGGTTTAACCTGTTGACATACTGCACGAATCGCTTTTGTAGGTACAACAAATATAACTGCTTCCGCATCCTGTATAGCTTCCTGAAGATCTGAAGTAGCACACAAATTTGACGGTAGGTTCACTTCTGGCAAGTATTGTTCATTCATTTGATTTTCATTGATATTTAAGGCAAGTTGTTCACGATGAGACCACAAATACACATCATTATTGTTATCTGCCAATACAATTGACAAAGCAGTCCCCCAACTTCCAGCACCTAATACAGCAACTTTGGCCATTTTTTTCACCCCTATTATGCTCTTTTTCTAGCATAGATTTTAATTGGTGTTCCTTCAAAGCCAAAAGCTTCTCTAATACGATTTTCTAAAAAACGTTGATATGTGAAGTGCATTAATTCAGGTTCGTTTACAAAGACGACAAACGTAGGTGGCTGAGTAGCTACCTGCGTCGTATAAAGAATTTTTAATTTCTGCCCTTTAATGGATGGAGTTGGATTAATTGCTAAAGAATCTTCCACAACTTCATTCAACACATTTGTTTTCACTCGTTTAGCGTGGTTTTCACTTGCTTCCACTACTTTTGGTAGTAATGTGTGAATTCTTTTCTTTGTAGTAGCCGATAAGAAAACGACCGGAGCATATGTTAGGAACTGAAATTCTTTCCTAATTTCCATCTCAAAATCTTTCATAGAATCCTGTGTTCTCTCTACTGTATCCCATTTATTTACTACAATAATAATTGCTCTCCCAGCATCATGGGCATACCCTGCAATTTTTTTATCTTGTTCAATGATTCCTGTGTCTGCATCTATTACGACTAAAACTACATCTGATCTTTCAATCGCTTTTAATGCTCTAAGCACACTATATTTTTCAGTCGATTCATAGACCTTTCCTCTTTTTCGCATGCCAGCGGTGTCTATAATTCGGTAATCACGTTCATCTTTTGTGAAATCAGAATCAACTGCATCTTTTGTTGTTCCAGCTATATTGCTCACGATGACTCGTTCCTCACCAAGAATTGCATTAACCAAAGATGATTTTCCAACATTAGGTCTACCGATTAAAGAAAGTTTAATACGGTCTTCATCATCTTCTACCTCTTGATCTTTTGGAAAGTGCTTAATTACTTCATCTAAGGCATCTCCAAGACCCAATCCATGTGTACCTGATACTGGAAATGGCTGCCCGAAACCTAAAGCATAAAATTCATAAAGCAACTCGTGCATTTCGTAATTATCAACTTTATTAACAGCTAAAACCACAGGCTTGTTTGATTTATACAAGATTTTAGCAACTTCTTCATCTGCACCTGTAATCCCTTCTCTACCATTTACAAGAAAGATAATAACATCTGCTTCATTGATTGCTACCTCTGCCTGTTCTCGTATTTGAACGACTAATGGTTCATCACTTAAATCGATGCCACCTGTATCAATTACATTGAAATTATAATTTAACCATTCTGCCTCAGCATATAAACGATCACGTGTGACACCTGGGACATCGTCTACAATAGACATTCTTTCTCCAACTAATCGGTTAAATATAGTTGATTTTCCTACATTTGGTCTACCTACAATTGCTACTACTGATTTTCTCATTTACTTCATTCCTTCTAAATCAAATACTTTATTAAGAGAAGAAAATGAGTGGCATAAAAGCCACCCATTTATTTATTTCGGTAACCTTTTAGTTTGTCACCTATAAGATCTCCTAATTGGAAAGCACTCTCTTCGTGTTCTTTTTGATATTTCTCAACTTCTGCGTTTTCTTCTGCCTTTTCTACTTCTTTGATACTTAATGCTATTCTTCTTTGCTTTTCATTTACTTCTAAGACTTTCACTTTAACCTTTTGACCAACATGTAATGCCTCATTAGGGTTTCCTATATGTTCTGTTGAAATTTGTGATATGTGAACTAGACCTTCAACTTGTGGTAATACTTCTACAAATGCACCAAAATTAACGATTCGCTTAACTGTTCCTTCAATTATTTGGCCATATTGCAATTTAGAATCCACATTTTCCCATGGTCCCGGTATCATTTCCTTTAACGACAATCCAATACGCTCTGTGTCACGATCGACAGTTATAATTTTGACTGTTATCTTTTGGCTAAGCTCTACAACTTCTTCTGCAGAAGCTATATGTTGATGTGATAACTGTGATATATGAATCAATCCATCTATACCACCAATATCAACAAATACACCGAAGGAAGCTATTCTTCGAACTACACCTTCAATTTCCTGGCCAGCTTCTAAATTTTGAAGAAGATTTGCTTTTTGAACAGATTGCTCAGACTCCACCACACTTCTATGTGATAAAATCACTCTATTTCTACGTTCATCCACTTCAATCACTTTTACGGAGATCGTTTTTCCTTTATATTCAGATAAGTCTTCCACGTAATGCGTTTCTACATGGGAAGCTGGAATAAACCCTCGTAATCCCACATCAACAATTAATCCAACTCCAACAACATCTGTAACCTTTGCTTCAAACACCGTTTCATTTTCGAAATATGAAACTAACTGATCCCAAGCAACCTTACGATCCTTAGCTACTTTAGAGAGAACAATTGCATCATCTTCTATCTTCGTAATAATCGCAGAAACCTCTTCACCTTCAGATAAAATTTCGCTTGTATGTTCAATGTGTAGGTGAGAAAGTTCTGATATAGGGATGATTCCATCATATTTGCTGCCTACATCCACAATAGCCTGTTTATCATCTAACTTCATTATTTTGCATGTTACTTCTTCTCCAACTTCTAAAACATGGTCATTTAAATTATCGTCTTTTGACATAACAGTTCCTCCTTAAGAACACAGAAAATACATCCTATGTAAAATACCTAATTAAATAATAACATCATTTTTTGTTTTCATCTAATAAAGACTGAATATTTTCCATTATTTCATCTGTCACCATTCGAGCATTTTGCTTATCGCCCTTTAACGATTGAAAATCAATTGGTTTTCCATATATGACATAAAGCGGCTTAAAGAAATTGTAAGATCCTATAATGGCACAAGGTATTACTTGAGCATTAGAACGCATGGCAAAGAAACCAGCTCCAGCTAAACCTTCTTTTAAATTTCCATCTTTACTTCTAGTGCCTTCTGGGAATAGACCTAAGGTACCTCCACTTTCTAAAAGCTCCAACCCCTTACGCAATGCATTTCTATCTCTCATTCCTCGTTTTACAGGAAAAGCTTGAAGGTTTCTAAGGAGAAGTCCAATCCCTTTCTTCTCAAATAGCTCTTCCTTCGCCATAAAACGAATATCTCTTGGGCATGTAATACCAACTACTGGTGGGTCAAAATTAGAAATATGATTAGAGCAAATAATTGTTGGGCCAGATTTTGGTACATTTTTTTTACCAATAATTTTAATTTGAAAAAGAAATTTAAAAACAATCCAAACTACCAGCTTTGCGAATTTGTAAAACATGATACCCCTTCTTTCTAATTATTACTTTCAATTAATTCTAATATTATATTCTTTACTTCTTCAATTGTTTTAGAAGTGGTATCTATTTCTGTTGCATCATCAGCTTTAACTAAAGGTGCCATTTCTCTTTCCGAGTCTAGTTGGTCTCTTTTATTTATTTCTAACTTCAATTGTTCTAAATCAGAAGGAAAGCCTTTATCAAGATTTTCTTGATGTCTTCTTTCTGCCCTTTCTGATACGGAAGCGATCAAATATACTTTTACATCAGCGTCTGGTAAAACGTAAGTGCCAATGTCTCTACCATCCATAACTACATGTTCGTCTTCAGCTAATTTCCTTTGCATGTTAACCAACTGCTCACGAACTTTTGGGTGTTTAGCAACTATAGACACATTATTAGTCACCTCTGCACTTCTGATGGAGAATGTAACATCTTCTTCATCTACAAACACCTTTTGCTCATTTATATCTTGTTTAAAAGAAATTAATATTTGCTTAGATAATTTTGCTAATGAGTTTTCATTTTCTAAGTTTAAATCTTTTCTCATTGCCTCTAGAGTAAGTGCTCTATACATCGCACCTGTATCTATGTATAAGTAATTTAAATCTTTTGCGATCATTTTAGCTACTGTACTCTTGCCAGCAGCTGCTGGGCCATCAATTGCGACTTTCATGTTAGTAATCTCCCTTACATTTCAACATATGATTTTAACTTTTAATTTTTCTTCTTCTCTCAAGTTGTTGTTCAAAACAATATTTAATAACCTTTTCTCTAGCTATATCTGAAATGCCTGTAAATTTCAACGATAATTTGTATGGAACATCATTTGTTCTACCATCTTGATAACGGATGACTTCCCCTTTCATACTTAAATAGGCATAATCATTCACTTGGAAAGGCAGAACAAGTAATATCTCTATTTGATCACCTGGCTCATATATTATTTCTTTAGCCTTTACGGCGATCCCACCACCACTTAAATCGATTGTTCGAGAAATTAAAGGCGGCTTTACTTCATCTATAGGATAAACAGCAACATCTAAATAGGTATTTACTCGTACATATTCTCTACGCTGAACTTTAACTAATTCATCTTTAGTTGGGTATGGAATCATCAATGTTGGGATCTTTCTTTTTTTCTTCCCTAAAATCTCAGAATCAAAGAGGTAGATAGAACCGTGTTTTCCTACAAACGAAATTCTAAGTTGGAAACCATCTAAAAAGTATCCCGTTTTACCTGTTTGTTGGTGGATAGGATAATCTATAAATATCCTCTTATTATTAAAATCAACTACTTTAGCGATATATACATCTTCCACATCACCATTTTGAATTGCCTCAATGGTTAACTTTGTTCCTACTGAAAGCATGTTTTTTTCCCCTTTAAAAACAATATAGCTTTATTATGACAAAAAACATGAAAAAGGAAAAGACTAACTTTCAGCTTTTCCCTTTTCAGCATATGGAGTTCTATAATTATGAATAGACTTCTTCTGATTGTTTTAGTTGCTCTACACGTTCCTCATAACCATCTTCAGCACTAATATACACTCTGTAGGTGGAATCATTCATCGTACCAATCACTTGATAACATAGAACTTCCTCCCCTAAATCTCCTTCAATCACAGCTAGTGTCACTTCTTCTTTCTTGAGATTAGGATGTAGAAACGAATCAAGTTCTTCTTCTGTAATCTCTACTTCGAATTCTCGGTCTTGATCTTTATTTTTATTAATTAGGTAATCTCTCGCTGTAAGTCCAAGGATTTCTCCATTATCTAAAGCAACTTTAATTTGTAAACGGTCGGGAAAAAAGTGAATTTCGTCTTCTGTTCTTACAAACTCAAAGACACCGACTTTTTCAAATTGTTGACTATTAACTACAGTTACATCATCGAATCCTAGATCAGCTATCATCTTTTCAGCTTCTTCTCTTGATTCATGTAAACTTAGTTGTTGCTCATTTAATTCTCGATTTTTCAAATACGAAAGTACATGGCCACCTTGTTCTGTAACTTCAACGTACCCATGGGAGTTCTCTTGGTCAAACGAAACGTTATAAATCGGTATATCAGAGCCTTCCCCAGTATGGGTTATAGTATATTCTTGTTCTTCATCTAATTCAAAATATTCCATGACAATCTGTTGTATATCATTTTCATCCTGCTTAGATCCAGGTAATTGTACATCACCTTTTTCTTCCGGTTCAATGGTTAAGCCGGATTGTTCATTAAACACATCGTAACCTTCTGCGTTCTTTTCAACTGTTGTTAATCCATCGATTATTGCATGATCTCTAGGCTCATCATTTGCTAAAGCTAATTCGACGTCCATCCACCTAAGTCCATCATTCAGTACTTGATGCTGAACCGTACGAAGATCCCTTTTCACCTCAGATGACTGTTCATATAATGAAGATAACGTTTCTATTTCATCATCTGATAGTGGTTCATCATTTAAATCACGAATGGCAACTCGATAAGCGAAATCACCTATATTTTTCAAAAATGACTCTGTGTTATTGAATGGAAGCAGGGTTAGTGGCAATTGACTAACATCAGCATGTGCTTCCGCTGAAACCTTCCAAATATCAGTTAATTCAGGAGACAATTTTTGTGGGGAGTTCATTGCAATCGCATTATTTATTTTACTGTTGATTAAATCCACTCGATACGTCAAATCATGAAATGCACGTTGGTAATTATTTTCTGCCTGAATTAGTATCGCATTCTTCTCCTGATGCTCTTGGTACCCCCAAATAACAGTACCTAAAATCGAGATTATCAACACTACTATAAGTGCCCATCTAAACATATAAATCCTCCTTTCTATTTACAAAATACATGTTTACCAATTCTTTTAATTTGTGGTCTTGACCATATCCAAGATGATGTTGCAGTATCTGGATTAAAATAGTACAGGGCATCCCCAGAAGGATCCCACCCATTAATTGCATCAATTACGGCTTCTTGAGCTGTTTCGTCTGGAGACATATAAATTTGTCCATCTGCAACGGCAGTAAATGCTAATGGCTCAAATACTATTCCAGAAACAGAGTCGGGAAATGTAGAGCTTTCCATTCTGTTTAAAATAACAGCAGCAACGGCGACTTGTCCGACATACGGTTCACCACGAGCTTCTCCATATACAGCTTGAGCCATAAGTTGGATATCATTTTGAGAAAAGCCGCTAGGAACATTGACAGCTGAAGGTGATGGCGAAGATTCATTTGTATCTTCAGCGTTTTGTGGTGCTCCTTCATTCGTTTGCGTATCTTGATCAGCTGCGGTAGTATCCTGTCTACCTTCCCCGCCGTAATGTGTGAAACTATTTCCTTGTCTAATTTGTTCATAAACATAGGATTGATCATACTGAGTTGCTCTTTCAAGTGCTTGTTTGGTTGTTTCACCTGCTAACCCATCGACTTCTAGGTCGAATTCGTATTGAAAGTTCCTAAGTGCCCAATAAGTTTGCCAGCCGAACACTCCATCAATAGCACCGTTATAATAACCAATGTATTGAAGACGAGACTGTAGTTCGATTACATCATCTCCTGTAGAACCCTGTTGGATCACTTGGTTACTAAACCCTTCTGACTCATAATTCCAACTTGGAACTAATGGAAGAACCAATAACAATACAAGCACTACCTTTAATGATTTATAGTTTGATTTCATACACATTCTCCTTAAGTCTGACTTGTTTACCTATTTTGTGTTTATTGGAACTTAATATTCCTAGAAATACATTTAGTGTGTTTATTATCTAACATGGGAGGAGAAATTATGTAAGAAATTAATCTGATAATATAAAACAAAAAGCAATCTAGTCGTAAGCTTTTACTCTTAAGACTAGATTGCTTTCACTTATTTCGCTATTCACTTGAAAAGATTCTTTTCACGTCATAAATTAAAAAGATATATCTGTTTCTCTATTTGCAAGTAATACTGCCAATCTTACACGGGCTTTTTTGCTATCATAGTCGCTTCCCAAAATAACGCCTTGATTAATTAAATCATAAGCACTACCTTCGTAATCATATGTGGGATAAACCGCACCTTCTTCAGATGCAGTGGTTACAACTACCTTCGTGCCTTTTTCCAATGCTTCCTTAATAGCTGGCATCATATTTGGAGGAACTTGACCACGTCCAACACCTTCAATGACAATACCAGCAGCGCCACTTTCAAAACTTGCTTTTATTAAAGCTCCATCAGCGCCAGTATAACTTTTTACTAGATCTACTCTTGGTAAATTGGATGTAAGGGAAAAGTGCTCTCTTTTTATTGGTTTTTGATAAATATGAACTTCATCATTATCAATAATACCAAGATAGCCAAATCCAAATGCATTAAACCCTTGTATATTACTCGCATGTTCTTTTTTTACATACTTCGCAGCAAATATTCGTTCATTAAAGACTACAACCGTACCTGCATCTAACAAATCTTTACTATGTGCTGCATAAATTGCGTGACGCAGATTAACATACACATCACTTCCAATATCAGAAATAGAACGCTGGGAACCAGTTACCACGACAGGTCTCTTATCAGAAATCGTTAAATCTAAAAAATAGGCAGTTTCTTCTAATGTATCTGTTCCGTGCGTAACAACTACCCCATCGACGTCATCTCTTTGAAAGTACGATTCAATTTTTGTTTTTAGGAAAACCCAATCGTCAAAATTCAAATGAACACTAGGTTTTTGGAAGGAGGAATCAATTGTGACATCAATATCATATGGTAACTCACAAACTGCGGCTAGCTCCTCACCAGTCATGGCCCCTGAAGAAAGTTTACCACTACTCAAATTTGGTTTACTTGCAATCGTTCCACCTGTAGTAATTAATACAACTTTACCCATTAACTTCACCAGCTTCTTGTTTATTAGCAATAGAGTCTGCGATTAACTTTCCATGATATCTGCCGTTTTCAATAAAGATCTCATTATTATTGTATCCGGCTGCGATGACTCCTGAAATATATATGTTATTAGTATTTGTTTCCATGGTATCAGGGTTTACATATGGCCTTCCGCTTTCTTCATCAATAGTGACACCTAAATCCATTAAAAATGTTTTATTCGGATGGTATCCGATCATCGCAAACACAAAGTCCGCGTGAATGTCAGCTTTGACACCATTTTGGTCATAAAATACGTTTTCTGTAGTGATTTTTTCGATAGATACATCAAACAACATAGATATTTTTCCATTTTTCACTAAAGAGTCAAAAACAGGTAAGATCCATGGCTTAACACTTTTTGAATATTCACTACCTCTATACAACACCGTAACATTTGCTCCGGCTTTTTCTAATTCGATTGCTGCATCAACCGCAGAGTTTTTCCCTCCGACAATTACTACGTCCTGATTGAAAAAAGGATGAGCTTCTTTAAAATAATGAGAGACATGTGGTAAATTTTCACCTTCTACATCTAGCTCATTTGGCTGACCATAGTAACCCGTTGCAAAAACAACATATTTGGCTGAATATATGTTTTCTTTTCCTTTGTCTGTTTCAGAGTGGACTAAATATTCTCCATTAACTTCTGATACATTGGTTACAGTTTCATAAGATTGAATACGAACCTTTGAACGTTCTGCAACCATACGGTAATATGTTAAGGCTTCATTTCTTTGAGGTTTCTGCCTTTCAGAAATAAAGGGAAAATCACCCACTTCTAACTTCTCACTTGAACTAAAGAAAGTCTGGTGTGTTGGATAATGAAAAATAGAATTTGCTACATTATTCTTTTCTAATATTAAAGGTTCAAACCCTTTTCTTTGCAATTCAATAGCAGTACTAAGCCCACAAGGACCTGCTCCAATAATTATTACTTCTTCTTTAATCAAATCTTTCACCTCTATATCATTTCAGCGATTAACAAATTTTATACAAGAATTAAAGGTATCTCTGCTAACATTAATAAGCATCAACAAAAAAATTCATTAAAAAATCTCCTATCAGCTTCATGATAGGAGATTTTGGTCCGTTTCGCAACTTGTCTGAATTAAATCCAGCCTCTAAATCTTGCAGCTTCAGTCATTTTTCTCACGCCAACCATATACGCAGCTAATCGCATATCTATTTGACGATTTTGTGAGGTTGTATAAACATTATTAAATGCTTTTACGAGAACTTCTCTTAATTTCTCTTGGACTTCTTCTTCTTTCCAATAGTAACCTTGATTGTTCTGTACCCACTCAAAATAAGACACAGTAACACCACCTGATGAAGCTAAAACATCAGGAACAATAAGAATATCACGTTCGGTTAGAATTTTTGTTGCTTCTAATGTAGTCGGTCCATTTGCCGCTTCAACTACAATTGCTGCATTTATTCTATGTGCATTTTCTTTCGTGATTTGATTCTCTATTGCTGCTGGTACTAAAATATCTGTTTCAAGTTCTAACATTTCTTCATTACTCATCGTATCTTCAAATAAATTTGTAACAGCTCCGAAACTGTCACGGCGATCTAGTAAGTATTCGACGTCTAACCCGTCTGGATCATAGATAGCTCCGTCTGCATCAGAGATTGCAATAACTTTCGCTCCCATATCATACATGAATTTAGCTAAAAAGCTCCCTGCATTACCGAACCCTTGAACTATTACTCTAGCTCCTTTAATGTCAATGCCGCGTTTTTTTGCAGCTTCTTCTATACAAATTGTAACACCTTTTGCTGTAGCAGATTCTCTTCCATGTGAACCACCTAAAACAATTGGTTTCCCTGTTATAAACCCAGGACTGTTAAATTCATCAATCCGGCTATATTCATCCATCATCCAAGCCATAATCTGTGAATTGGTAAATACATCAGGTGCTGGTATGTCTTTAGTAGGTCCTACGATTTGTGAAATAGCGCGAACATATCCACGACTTACACCTTCTAGTTCACGAAAGGACATTTCACGTGGATCACATACGATTCCACCTTTTCCACCCCCGTAAGGCAAGTCCATGATGCCTGATTTTAGTGACATCCAAATAGATAAAGCTCGGACTTCTTTTTCCGTAACATTCGGATGAAATCTTACTCCACCTTTTGTTGGTCCAACCGCATCATTGTGTTGAGCGCGGTAACCAGTAAAGACTTTTATTTTTCCATCATCCATTCTTACCGGAATACGCACTGTCATCATTCGAATAGGTTCTTTCATCAATTCATAAGCTTCTTCAGGATAACCTAATTTGTCTAATGCTGTTCGAATAACTGATTGTGTAGATTTTAACACATCAGTTGATTGTTCATTTTGAGAGTCTGCTGGCTTCTCGGCTACCATTCGTTTACCTCCTATATATATGCAACCATTCTAATAAGTATATCTTTCAATGATAAGTATACATCTAATAAAAGATTATGCAACAGAATCTCGTCGTAAAATGGAAATTCCGTTTTCATAACTTCCCCTACTTCTCAGATGTTAATTCTAAAAATTTCTTTATCATTTCTTGATAATTTATACCAACTGCTGAAGCTGCATCAGGGTATAAACTCGTTGGTGTCATTCCTGGTAACGTATTAACTTCTAGAATCACAGGGCCACGTTCTGGATCAAGAATAAAATCGACACGAGAATATGTCTCACAACCTAGCTCTTGGTGTGCAGTGATGGCATATTGTTGTATTTGCTCTGTTAAGTCGTCATCAATCTTAGCAGGAACAATATGCTCACTTCCTCCTACAGCATATTTTGCTTCATAATCATAAAAATCACTTTTCGGTATAATTTCTATAATCGGAAGAGCTTGTTCATTTCCTTGGTTACCAATGACCGCAACAGTTAATTCTCTACCCTTCACGAAAGTCTCAACAATTATCGAAAAATCATGTTCAAAAGCTAAAGATACAGCTTCCTCTAATTGATCATATTCATTGATAATCGTTAAGCCTAAGGTTGAACCCTCCTGATTCGGCTTAACCACAAATGGCAATTTGAATTGTGACTTAATATTTTCAATTACTGCATCTACATTCATTTTACTTGTATAACTTTGACTATAAGCAGTTGGAATCTCATTCATTTGAAATACTTGCTTTGCTCTCGTTTTGTCCATAGCAAGAGAAGAAGCTAGTACTCCAGAGCCAACATATGGTTTGCCCAGGAGATCTAGTAATCCTTGTACTGTTCCATCTTCTCCTTGCTTTCCGTGTAACCCTATGAATACAATATCTGTGTCAGTTAACTGGTCTATTAATCCTTTGATATTTGTAGGATCGAAGTCAATATCTTTCACGGAATGACCTAATTCTTTTAAAGCATCAATGACACCTTTTCCAGTAGAAAGAGACACTTCTCTTTCCTTTGATGTTCCACCATATAATACGGCTATATTCAAACCGATTCACCTCTAATTTTAGTTAAAATAGTTTGTAATTACTTCGACTGCATTGTTTTCTGCAATAACTGCTCCGTACTCTTTTAATACAGATGAGGTCATTGTGCTTGGAGAGGCATATTCAGAGATAATAGATATTAGGTCCTCTCTCTTCTTTTCGTCCTCTATATGTTCATTTACTAATAAGTAATAAAGATCGTCATAGGAATAAATCGAATTATGTGTGACGTGCTTATTAAATAATAAATGACTTAGTTCAACAACTTCTTCAAATGATTGAAAAACAAACATCATTTCTTTACTTTCGTCCATTGTTACTTTCAGTTCTATATATTCTTCTTCTACGTCTGTTTGGTTTTGGGTGACAACTATTATCATCCCTTGTGCTTGAAGCATATGCACTCGAACCATTAACCTTCCATCTAAGTCCATCTCAAGCTCCTCAGAAGCTTCATACAACATATCCTGGAGCAGTTGATTTGCTCGCGGTAAGTTATTCCACAGGTCTTCTTTCGAGTATCCTCTTTCGTTTAAATCATCATAAGTTAAAAATATTTTAAATTGATTTACACTAATTCTTTCTAATCGCACGTAAACACCCCCGATGTATTCTTTTTATTATATGCGTATCTGTTTCATTAAGTTGCATGTATCCCTGCACATTCATGCAGTTATTTTTATTTTAATACAAACAACCTTCGTAAGAAATAAAAATGATATAATTTATATCATTTTACATACAAAAATTAAGGAAGTACAGAGTTATAATAGATTGGAATACCTATTATGATTAAAATAAATATAATCATAATTAAGTGAATGATAAATTGGTGAATAAAAATTGGGTTTTTCTTTAACTCTTTATTCTCCTTACGCGTTAAACGTTCTCCATTATTTTCGCGAGCCGCTCTTTCTTTACGAGGAGGTAAGCTAAAAACATCTGAATCATTTTGATCAGATTTCATAAATGCTTTATTAGCCTGTACTTCTTTCATAAAATCACCTCATAAAGTGTCTGTAGTATATTCCCAATAGAAAATCAATTAAAAAATGAGCAGTAATTGGAACTAACAAGTTATTAGTAAGCTCATACATATAACCTATTACAAAGGAAAGCAAAAGAACGGATATAAGTAAAACGGTTTTCTTCAAATATCTGAAATGAATAAGTGCAAATAAAAGACTTGCTATTATATACCCTGCAAACGTGTGTATTACACCTCGAAATAAAAGCTCCTCTGCAAAGGCTATTACTAAAGTGATTATAAATATGTGCGGAATTGATAATGATTTAAATAACTTTTCATTAATACCTCCATCATCATATGCTTTTTTGGGCAATAATCGAATAAGAATGATATCAATAAATACAATTATAATTGCAGGTATACCGCCAAAAATCAATATTTCCAGCCAATTAAATTGAAATAAATCAAGAAACACATCAAAAGAATCAAAAAGTAACAAAGATAAAAGGATGGCGATTACTATAAACAGGACTTGAGAAGCATATACATTCATAATAAGTTCCTTATTTGATAGCCGCTCTATTTTTTTCTGATGAGAATTGTTTTGCATTATTCTTCTCCTATTAAAAACATCTCTTTAAGTTTATCTTCCCAATTTATACTCTGATTAACCTTCTGTTTTGGCTTTTTAAATTTCCATTTATGAATATTAAAATCACAGTAATCACAACAATAGAAATGTGCGGGTCTAATATCATTTTGAAAGCCGTTATAAAGAGATCTTCTTTTACATCCATCGATATGAACCCATTCTAATAGATTGAATAAGTTTTGTGATTTTACCTTTTTACGATGATTACTTTGAGCAATAATTAGCTCCTTTTGTTCCCCCTTCGAGATAGGAGACTTCTGTTTTAGTAAAGTTGAGTGATACTCTAAGAAACGAAATTTTGTTTCACTGATTTCACTTTGGAGATCTTTGATCCCTAATTCTTCTTGAAGGTTAACAAACTTGTTAATTTCCTGTTCATCAGGCAATTCACTTTCTATTAATCGAAAAGGTAATGCTTCGTCACCTTCAGCAAATAAAACTACACTTAAAGCATGATCACCATTCCTGCCTGCCCGTCCTGATTCTTGAATATAAGCTTCTATAGTAGATGGTAAGTGGTAGTGAATTACTAAGCGAATATTCGCTTTATCTACCCCCATCCCAAACGCGCTAGTGCAGCAAATGATATCTAATTGATCAAACATAAATTGCTGCTGGATGAGCAACCGTTCCCTAGACTCCATCCCCCCATGATAAAAGGCTACATTTTTATTTGGAAATGTCTCTCCAATGTATCTTGATACAGCCTCACAAACCTTCTTACTAGAGAAATATATCATCGTAGGAACCTCATTATTCTCTATTAAATTTAATAGCCTTTCCTTCTTTTCCAAGTCATCCTCTGTATGCTCAATAGCATAGGTTATGTTCTGACGGTCCATGGGATATATAATCTTCTTCATATCAACATTTAAATATTTAATAATGTCATTTTGAATCGATTCAGTAGCAGTAGCACTTAAGGCTAATATTGGCGGATGTCCAATATCATGATGGAAGTTTGTGATCTTCATATAATCCGGTCTAAACTCATGTCCCCATTGAGAAATACAGTGAGCCTCGTCCACAACTAATAAAGAAATTTCACATGCTCTGAATTTTGTTTTTATCTGTTCTTGTTGTAACATCTCAGGTGAACAATAAATGATCTTATAGTTTTGTAGTTGATCGAGAACCGATTTCTTTTGCTGTGGATTCATTAAACTATTGAGTGCTGTCACTTGTTTTAATCCGTTGGCCTTCAATAATTTTACTTGATCAACCATCAACGAAATCAATGGAGACACCACCACAGTAATTCCCTCACTCAATAAGGCGGGCAACTGATAACAAATTGATTTACCACTTCCAGTAGGTAGAGTTGCTAACGTATGTTTATCGTTCATGACCGACTGAATTATTTCATACTGACCTTCTCGAAACGATTTATATCCAAAGTATTTATATAAATCTATTTCTAGCTCCTCTTTCGTTTTCATCATATTGTAATAGGTCCCTTCTTAATCTAGTGAATTGGTGCAAGTCATTGCTAATCTAATTTGAAAATACGATTCATTATTAGTTAACTGATCTTTTATCTCTTTTAATTTTCTAGTGTTTAACTTTGAAATGACGGCTAAAATATCTTGCTCCATTTCTTCTGTAACAAACGGGCGAATACTAAAATCATCAACACTTGAAGCAATTTCTACTACATGGTCTTCAATAGTGCTTATTTTTAAATTGCGCACTGCCATAATCTGATTTATAGAGTAATTTTTTTGTAGATAATTATACGTCTTACGAGCAGAAGAGGTTAAATTGAATTCGCTAGTAACCGGAATCAACAATGCAAGAAGTGAAAATGTTTGATTAGAATCTTTGATTAAATGGATCATTTTATGCAATGTTTGTTTGTACCAAATGTGAATGTCATGGTAAGAAAGATGGTAGTATTCTGATAACTGTGTGAAACTCCAGCCAATGTGTTTATTCCCGGTTAACTGCATGCTAATAAAATTTGCTTCTTCTTGAGTAAGAAGTTCGAACAAACGATGAAGTTCCGAATACAGTTGTTCTATAATGACCTTCTCATTATTTTTGTACATGTTCCAAATTCTTTTAACACTATGTTGCACTTGAATGTCATCCACTATCGGAATAAATCGTGGTGACTGATGTGCATGTTGTGAAGTTGCTTGGGCAAGCAATAATAGTTGAGAAAAGAACCATTCATCATATGTGTGATATTCATATCCATTTAAGTTTGCATATGGTTTCTCACTTATACTGGTTTTAGAAATCACTTGAAAATTTGTTCCTTCTAAATTGATTAAACCCTGATTACTCATTTCAACTATGATCGAATCAAATACGTCTATATGTAATTTGGGATATATTGCGAAATAATTCTTAACTCCAAACAAATGTGCATCTTGAATCGTCTGTGCCGATTTTTTTCCTTTTAATAAATGATAAACTGACCTATAACTTCTTTGTCCTTCCACTTTTATTAGGAGAGTATAAACAAGTTTTATAAAGTCCATTATTAGATCCCCTCTTATAAATTGAAGTATAGTGATTGCAATCCTTGAAGTGGACTTATACACTATGGTTAAAACAAATTTGGAGCGTGTAGTGAATGTCGAATTTTTCTATAGTTGATCAGGATACATGTATTGCATGTGGTATATGTGGAGGTAGCGCTCCGAATATATTTGATTATGACGAAGAGGGAGTTGCCTTCCAAAAACTAGACGGCAATAAAGGTAATATGGCCATTCCTAAAGAATATGACGAGGAATTAATTGAAGCTTCACACCAATGTCCTACAGGTTCAATTAAAGTTGCAGGTGAACCGTATAACAATCATTCTATTGATAGATAAAATTAACGGTAATTATGTGTCATTAAATTAGCAAAGTATCTTTTGGTATTTTCATAGTTTATAGAACGATAAAATAGTTTTAAATTCTGATCCACAACTCGATATGTTTGATTCAAATGGTTTTGTTCGAGTCGATATCCTTGTTTTTCTTTTATATGATTCCAGTACATAACATTAGGGTTAACTTCTTTATTTTCAAAATTAATTTCATCTCTCGTGATTAATTGAATAAGCTCTATAGGATTAAACTCTCCTAATGCGTGCTGAACAATAGGATGATCATTAAAAAGAGAAACAAAAGTAACAACAATTGACCAATTAGCAACTTGACGCCTTTTTTCTATTTGTATAAGTGTTTTTTTCGATATACCAATCATGTTGGCCATTTCCTCTTGAGTATACTGTAAGTCAACTCTTACTAATTTTATTTTACTAGACACAGCCACTGATACTGTCTTTTCGTTCATATGAGTTTCTCCTTCAAATGAATTTCTGACAAGATTACTGTTATTTTAACATGAAACTTTCTTTTCTTACTAGATAAACATTGGTATAATGAGTAACCGTACAGACGTTAAGGAGGAATGAACATGTCAGACCAAAAAATTATCGACGTTTTTGTAGAAATTCCAACGGGTAGTCAAAACAAATATGAGTATGACAAAGAAAAAGGTGTTTTTAAACTAGACCGCGTTTTATTCTCTTCCATGTTTTATCCTGCAGAGTATGGTTATATCGATGAGACTCTTGCATTAGATGGTGATCCATTAGATGCTTTAGTTTTAGTAACTAACCCTACATTTGCTGGTTGTGTTATTGAATCACGAGTTATCGGATTCTTAAACATGATTGATGATGGAGAAGAAGATCAGAAACTTCTAGCAGTTCCAACAGAAGATCCGCGTTTTAAAAATGTAAATTCGCTCGATGATATTCCGTCTCACAAACTAGACGAAATCGTCCACTTTTTCCAAACTTATAAAGACCTTCAAGGCAAAAAGACTGAAATTGGCGAGTGGGAAGATGCAGCATCAGCTGCTAAACTAATCGAAGAATGCATTTCTAGATACCAGGGATAATAAAAATTCTAATTATAAGTCTCGAATCGGCATGTTCCGATTCGAGACTTTTTCATATTTTGAAACTTCTAAATCCACAAAAAATTAAAACCAACTATATACTTTTAATAGTTGGTTTTAAAGATGGGTTAAAGAATGTTTAAGCGCGCAACTAAAGCTAGTAAAACTTGTAATAAGATTTGTGCATTAATCGCAAGGTCTGTGTCTGTAGTCGTCACTGTGACCCCTCGTGAGTTTTCAATATAAGTGTGTTGTTTATTAATCTGCGTATTCTTAATCTTTTCATATAAATCTTGAGTAAATTCTTCCGCCCGATCACTATCAGCCACAGATATACTAATAATAAGCGCTATTGCTGCTTGTAATCCGATTTGAACATTAACCGCAGCTTGTGTATTAGTGGTTGTCACTTCAATATCACATGAATCCTTAACTACAATAGATTCATAGGATTGTTGAACTGTCTTGATTGATTGAGTAGCTTCTTGGGTGTCATCTGAAGAATCAAAAGGATGGCACGAATGTGGATCTAAGGCATTCCATTTTTTTGGCTTGCTACATTTTTTATTAGTGTTATAAACCACCGGCGCTTTGCGATCTGAGTATTGCGTTATTTTTCTTGGCATTTGTTTTCCCTCCTCTTTCGTTTCATACACTATTACATATGAAAGATTAGTTAAAAGAGGAAAGGCAATTCAATCAATTATATACAGATATAGGCTTTCTATAAATCTATTTGTTTTTATTTCTTAATGAGTGGACTGATTTTTCTAATTCGTCGACCAAACTTTTTAATTGTTTTTTTGTATCTTCATCAAGTGCCGTGCTTTCAAGCTTTACATCATATTTTTTTAAAGTGGTATCGACCAATAAATCTATAAGTTGATTTGAGACAGCCCCAAACTCAGCATCGGCATCAATATTTTGGTTCGTCTGGTCTTGACTCGTTCCCTCTTCATTTAAATGTTCATTCTGTGAATTATCTTGCTGATCCATTATCTTCACCTCCACTAACGTGATTAATAAGATGTTATCGGGTGGATTTTTGTAGAAACTCTGCTTGGCAATTTACTTGTTTTTAAATTAATTAAACTTTACACCCATAATATTTACTTTATGTATGGTTTTAAAAAATGTGGAGGGCTGTAATCTTACATAACTTAAAAAAAAGCTCTGAACTATACCCAAATTTGGGATAGTTCAGAGCATTTCCATGGAGTATTTTATTAATATATCAAATTTAAGATCAGCCATAATTTAAGCCTTTGGTAAATAGATTGAAAAAGTCGTACCTTCTCCTGTTCTACTTTTCACATATATTTGCCCATCATGTGCTTCTACGATATGTTTTGCAATAGATAAGCCAAGGCCTGTACCTTTTTTCGTAGATTCTCTCGTACGTGCTTTATCACTCTTATAAAATCGTTCAAACACAAATGGCAGATCCTCATCTGGAATTCCAGTACCACTATCGTTCACATCAATAACCAACTGTTCTTGGTCACTAGTTGCTTCAATTTTAACCCTTCCGCTGTCATGTGTATGACGTAAAGCATTGTCAATAAGGTTTGTTAGAACCTGCTCTATGCGATCAGGGTCGAATACGTGAAAGTCCAAAGATGGATTAATGAACGTTTCAAAAGAAATATTTTGTTCCGTTGCAATAAATGAAAACTTTCTAGCTATTCGATGGATAAAGGCGTGTATATCTATTTCTTCTTTATTCAATTGAATATGCCCTGCTTCCATTCTAGCTAAATCAAGTAATTCATTAACTAATCTACCCATTCTTAACGATTCATCATAAATAATTTGAGCTAGTTCTTGTTTATCTTCTTTCGTTTCAGCAATATCATCGACAATCGCTTCAGAATACCCTTGCATCATAGAAATCGGAGTTCGAAGTTCATGAGAAACATTTGCTAAGAAATCTTTTCTCAATTTATCTAATTGACGTTCATCAGTCATATCTCTAATAATTGCGACTACTCCTCGCACAACATTTTGATCATAAAGAGGGGTCATCGCAACGACATAAGAACGCCCTTGAACAACTATTTCAGTTTGTCTTTCCTGCTCTAAATCTAATACAGTTTTAAAATATTCTTGAAGTTGAGTTGGTAAAAGCTCCACGGTATCTTCAATTTCAAAAGAATATTGTTCCAAAAAGTGTTCTGCTGGAGGATTGATCAACATGACTTCTTGTTTTTTATTGACCGAAATAACTCCATCAGCCATTGACTTCAAGATGCTTGATAACTGAGATTTTTCATGGTTCAACTCGGTAATGTGATAATTTAATTGCCTTCGCATTCTATTGAAAGAATTAGCAAGTTCACCAACCTCATCATAAGTTAAAACCGGCACTGTCGTATGAAATTCTCCTCGAGATAATTCCGCAGCTGCCTTTCTCATTTTTATAAGCGGAGCGGTGATTCTTGAAGATAAAAAGAATGCAAATACAGTTGTCAGTATAACAGCAATAGAGGCTGCCAATAGAATAATTCTTGTCGTTTGTGCAGTTGTTTCCTCTACTACGCCAAGAGATTGGTAAACGTAAATCGCCCCACCTTGGTCGGGAGTAGGAATTCCAACTATAATAACTTCCTCATTTGATGAAGGAATGGTTGAAGTTTTTCTTATCGGACTGTCCTCTTCAAACACTTCATTAATTTGGTCGTTAGCAACAAACCAACTTGGATCAATTGGTGGCAATTCTGATTGTGTTGCTTCACTTTCCCAGTATTGGTGCTCATCAAAAAATACTGTCACTCTTGTAGACGGATCCGTTAGTTGATTTACTGTTTCCATTTGTATATCATCGTCATGACCTTCCATCACTGCATACACATTCTCAGCTTGATTCATTAAATTTGACTCTGTATCTTCCACAAAGTAATTCTCAAAAAACTCTAGTAATAAAACGGTTAAGATCATTAAAACAAATACAACTAAAACAATAATTGTAAGCCAAAGTTTGAAGACAACACTTTTCCAAAACATTATCCTTCGACTACCTCAAACTTGTAACCAACTCCCCAGACTGTAACGATCATACGAGCGGAATTTTCAGATACCTTATTCAACTTTTCTCTTAAACGTTTAACATGTGTGTCTACCGTTCTTAGATCTCCGAAAAATTCATACTCCCATACTTCTTTTAACAATTCTTCCCGGTCAAATACTTTATCCGGTGTTTTTGCTAGGTAATAAAGTAGTTCATACTCTTTAGGAGTCAAGTTTACTTCCACATCATCTGCTAATACTCGATGAGCATCTTTATCAATCGTTAGATGAGGGAATACCAAGACATTTTGAGAGTCAGGTTTTGTTTCTAAATATTTTGTAGCAGAAGCTCTTCTTAATAATGCCTTGACCCTTAGTACAACTTCTCTAGGGCTAAATGGCTTAACAATATAGTCATCTGCCCCAACCTCAAATCCTTGCACACGGTTAGATTCTTCACCTTTTGCAGTGAGCATAATGACAGGTGTAGCTTTTCGTTCTCGAAGTTGTTCACAAACTTCAATTCCATCTTTATAAGGTAGCATTAAGTCTAAAAGGATCACATCAAAGTCTTGCTCAAGCGCTTTCTCAAGAGCTTCTTCACCGTCTGCAGCTTCTTCAATTTCGTATCCTTCTCTCGATAAATAAAGTTTTAATAATCGACGAATACGTTCTTCATCGTCCACCACAAGTACTTTTGCTTCTTCAGACATGTGTAACAGCTCCTTCGTTTACTATTTATGCGTACGAATGTAGTCCGGCAATAACCAAGTTAATAACAATTAGGTTGAACATGATTAAAGAAAAACCGATAACAGCCAACCATGCAGATTTTTTCCCGTGCCAACCTCTTGTAAGTCTAAGATGTAGGAAAACAGCATAGAATAACCATGTAACTAAAGCCCACACTTCTTTTGGATCCCATCCCCAGAAGCGTCCCCATGCTTGCTGGGCCCAAATCGCTGCAAATATTAGACCTCCAAGTGTGAAAAGTGGGAAACCAATTGCAATTGCACGGTACATAATATCGTCAACGACATCTGGGTTTATTTTACCAAACTTGTCCTGTAATGTTGCACCAATACGCTTACGAAGCAATAATCTTATTATTCCATATAACAGTAATCCTACTAGTAAAGACCATGTTAATGTATTTAATTTCATCCCAGCGTCCACACCTTGCATCCAACCAGGAGCCTCAATTCCACTTTCAAAAGCACCTTCCGATTGAAGTTCAGAATTATGTGGGGCAAACAATGCAGGTAATTCATAATTCGCTTCTTGCTCATAACCATCTTCTGTAGTTTTAACAAAAGTAGCCTCATAATCCGCAAGTCCAAAACTAGTTGTTATTGTAATGAACCCAATAGTAGCTAATACACCATAAATAATTAATTCTAGAAAAGTAGTTTCTTTGCTTCTTTTTTCTTGATTAACTTTTACGATTAAATATAGTAAACCTGCAATAAAACTAATAGATAGAATAGCCTGAGCTAAACCAACCGTAGTAACATGAATATAAAGCCAATTCGACTGTAGTGATGGCACTAATGGTTGCACCTCTGTTGGAAACACACTACCATACCCAATAATTACAATTGCAACTGGGAGTGCAATTAATCCTAAGGTCGAAATACCGTATACAAAGTGAATTACGATGAATGAAAGAATTAGCATCATTCCGAAGAAGTAAATATATTCAAATAAATTACTTACTGGGATATGCCCTGCTTCTAACCACCTGAATATATATGATGTTAATTGGGATAAGAAGCCGATAATAGTAAATGAAATAGCCAATTTGGTTGATTTAGATTTATTGTTTTCACTTCTTTTATTACCTAACGTCATGCCGAAAAATGCAATCGCGATTAAATAAATAAAGAAGGTCGCATATAAAAACCAGCTACTAATAGTATAAAAATCCATCTTTTACCCTCCTTATGAAAAGGTTTAATTATTTTAACTCTTGTTGATCATGAAACGATTGTACATTAGTATCTTTCGTAATCTCTTCTAGTTCTTTTTTCATTCCGAACCAATTTTTGTTCGTATGAACACCAATATGGTAACTGCTTTCTGTTGGATGAATCCAAATTCTACGATGGTACCAGTACAGCCCTTGCACCACACCAATCATAAATATCGCAGCACCTAATCCGAATATTGGTAACGTGTAGTCTCTTGTTATAGAAATTCCTGATGCAGAACGTCGATCAATGTCAGAAACGCTTAAGTTTAATTCATTATCATCTGATAAAGAAATTACATCTTCTTGTAAATAGAAAAATCTCTCAACATTTGTTGTTTCTGGATTTTCAATTGAAAATATAATCCCAGGATTTCTAGGGAACTTCGAAAATGATGAAGGTCCATTGTCGGTAAATTCTAATTCAGGAAAATAGTTATCAACCTCTACTTCTAAACCATCTTCTAGTTCAAAAGAATACGGTGCTTCATCCGTATCAAATTCAAAAGAACCTAGAGTTTCTTCATCGTTTTCTAAATCAAAACCTATCGTTCGATACTCACTTTCTAGTTGAGTACCTGCTTGATACAAGGCAAATCCATCAAAGGTTAAAGGTTGATTTAATCGAATTTGTCCTCGAGTCACTTCTTCCATATCAGGTAATTGGCCAGTAATTGTGTCTTCTGTTGAACGATAAATGATGGCATTTGTTTGAAAATTCTTAGGAACAGGGTTTTCGACATTTTCTAATGCAACACGGAACTGTTCTTCTTCATTAGAGTCATACTCTTCATAAATAAACTCCGTATTTTCAATGTAATACTCTTGATTAGTATTAGGAAGAACTCTTGTTTCTCCTTCTCTTACCCACACATATTCTTCTGTATGCATCAGATCGAACATGCGAAAAATAGCTGCTAATAAAATAATAATTAAGCCAATATGGTTCACATAAGGTCCCCAACGGGAGAAACGATTTTTTTCTGCCATGATATGACCGTCTTCTTCTGACACTTTATATCTTTTCTTTTTTAAATTTTCTTTTAGACTTGTTAAATCTTCATCGTTCAATGTGTTGTTTTCACTAACCAACCGTTGCCTTTTCACAAAGATTTCGTTTCGTTTCACACTTTGATTTTTTAAGGCTCTTCTTAACGGAACAAATCGATCGATACTTGCAATTATTATCGAGATTCCAATTAAGGCAACTAATACTATGTACCACCAGGAATCGTACATATTATGAAAGCCAAGTTGATAAAAGATTTTACCCGTTAACCCATACTCCTCTTCGTAAAATTGTGAAGAAGGTAATGGAGAATTCTTAAATTGTTCTTGAGGATAAATCGTTCCTAAAGAAGAAGCAATTAAGGTTATAACGATTAACCAAACTCCCACCTTTACAGAAGAGAAAAATCCCCAAGTCTTATCAACTATGGTTCGTTTGTAAGTCTTTGATCTCCTGGCACTTCCTTCATAACGCATTTCAAGAACGTCATTCTGGTCATTACCATCAATATGTTGGTTACCAGAGATTGGTTTTCCACAGGCTTCACACAGCACTGTACCTTCATGATTCACATGGCCACATTCACATTTCACAGTTTTATTACTCACTACAATCCCTCACGATACTTTAGCAATTAGGCTTCCGGTAATATTTCTTGGAAATATTCATCTAATCTTTCTAGTGTTAGTGGACCTTTAACTATTCTTTCAATGGTACCATCAGGGTTAATGAAGTATGAGGTAGGAAGCGGTACAATCTCATAGCTTTCCATTACTGTTTCATTTCGGTCGTGTACACTAGGAAACGTAAGACCTAAACTATTGTAAAAATTGTTAATAACAAATTCATTTTTATCTACACTGACAGCGATAATCTCAATTCCTTGGTCTTCATATTCTTCATATAATTCTTGCATATGGGGCATTTCTTCTTTACATGGTTCACAATAAGTGGCCCAGAAATTGATCATAACCCCTTGTCCCTCTAAATCATTTAACTCAATCGCCCCATTTTCATCCAAACGATCCAATTTAAAGTTTGGAGCTTCTGCACCCTCTGCTAGGCTTGGCCGATCTTGATTTAGATTTATAATTAATACGAATACTAACGTTCCGACTAAAATCGCTAACACTGCAGAACGGAAGATGAGACGCTTTTTCTTTCTTTCCATTCTAGGATCACTCCTTTGATGCCATTATATCATTTAGGAAAAAACGAGCATGTTACATGTTTGAACATTATTTAACATTTCGGGCGGCTAGATCATATAATTCCTTTACTTCATGTGGCGTTAAAGCTCTATACTCACCCGATTGTAAATTCCCCAAAGTAAGTCCACCGAATCGCTCTCTTTTTAGTTTTTCTACTTGGTAACCAAGCGATTCAAACATTCTTCTTACTTGTCGGTTTTTTCCTTGATGCAAGGTTAATTCGACCATTGAGATTCCTTTTTTCTTATCGACTTCTAATAATTTGCTTCTTACACATTTCAAACGTTCGCCATCATGCGTTACACCTTTTTTTAATTTCAAAAGCTCTTCTTTTGTAGGGATCCCTTTAACTTTTGCAACATACACTTTATCAATAGAATATTTAGGGTGAATGAGTTGGTTTGTTAATTCACCATCGTTGGTCAATAGCAATAAACCTGAAGTATCATAATCTAGTCTTCCTACCGGGTAAACTCGTTGATCTAATTCTGGTGATAATAACTCCGTAACGGCTTTTCTTCCTTTATCGTCCTCTACTGTAGAAATTACTCTACGAGGCTTGTTCATTAACAAATAAACTTTATCTTCCTTTTCTAAAGGAATGCCATCCACTTCGACATTTTGCTGACTAGTAACTTTCGTACCTAACTCTGTAACTATACTACCGTTTACTTTCACTCTGCCCTCAGTAATTAATTGTTCTGCTTTTCTTCTGGATGTTACCCCACTATTAGCAATTACTTTCTGAAGTCTTTCTTCTTTCATTGACATTTGTATACACCTGCTTTTTATTAGTAATAAGACAAAAAGCGCTACCTTTAAGGTTAACGCCATCACAATTAAATATTATTTTTACCCAAAGATTAAATAACATATGATTAACGAAGCCATTATACCAATTAAATCAGCTATTAGTCCAACTTTAAGTGCATCTCCCATTCTTTTAATCCCTACAGCTCCAAAATATACGGTCAGAACGTATAGTGTCGTATCAGTACTGCCTTGCATGGTCGATGCTAGTCTACCTATATAAGAATCAGGTCCTTCGGTTTGTATTAAGTCTGTTGCCATACTCAAGGATGCAGTTCCTGATATAGGTCTAGTCAATGCCAAAGGAACAATTTCTGCAGGAACATTCAAGAAACTTAACACTGGCGAGAGAAGTCCTACAAAAGCATCCATCGCTCCTGATGCTCTAAAGATACTTATAGAAACAATCATACCTAATAAAAAAGGTAGTAAAGATATGGCCATTGATACACCCTCTTTACCACCTTCAACAAATGTTTCGTATGTAGGTACTCGCTTATAAGTTCCATACAATAGTACGATAACGATTATACTAGGGATAATCCAGTTACTTATATGTAGAATATAGTGCATGGCTATCGAACCCTCCTATAGTAAAAATAACGATCAACTAGTAATGCCCCAATGGAAGATACGATTGTAGCCAAAATAGTTGTCATTACTATTTCTGTAGGGGCATTAGAGTCATATTGCATACGAATAGCAATAATGGTTGAAGGTACAATTGTCACACTGGAAGTATTTAAAGCAAGAAAGGTAATCATCGAGCGAGAAGCTTCCTCTTGATTATTATTAAGTTTTTTCATCTCGTGCATCGCTTTAATTCCAAATGGTGTAGCTGCATTACCTAATCCAAATAAGTTAGCGGAAAAATTGGATAAGATGTAGCCCATCGCTGTAGAATTTGGAGGTATTTCTGGAAAGATTCTTGTGAATATTGGCTTAAACAATGCAGTTAGCTTCAAGAGTAAGCCAGCTTTTTCTGCTATTTTCATTAAACCTAGCCAAAATACGAGAACACTGATTAATGTAATTGTAAGAGCTACTGCCTCCTCAGCACTTGTGAAAATCACTTTATTTACTTCTTCAATAGTCCCATTAAATAAAGCATAGATAATTCCTATTACTGCTAATGCTACCCAAATAATGTTTACCATTTACCTCCCCCATTTAACTCAAGAAACACTTCTTCCCATATAGGCCGGTTTGATTCTTCTAATTTCAGGTTAGGGTGAAACGGTATTTCTGGTCGACTTTCTAGCTGATTAAAACCATATTCATATAATGTTCTGTGGTCATTCCAATCATTAGGGGCATTGATTGTTACAACAACTATTTCTTTATCATCTCTTTTAGCAGTAGTGACTAACGTTCTACCAGCGACAGAAGTATATCCAGTCTTTCCACCTGTACAAACCTGATCATTTGATAAGAGGAGTTTATTTTTGTTCATCCAATAATAATCAGATTGGGGATTAAGGTATTTCTTCGTACCAAACATCTCCCTAAATGTACTACTAGTGTTCATAGCATAGCTAGTTAATAGCGCTATATCATAAGCAGAGGAATAGTGACCTTCTTCATCAAGGCCATGCGGATTTTGAAATGAACTGTTTTCCATACCGATCCACGATGCCTTCTCATTCATCAAATGAGCAAACCCTTTACCGCTTCCACCTACATGTTCTGCAATTGCTAATGCGGCATCATTTCCAGACCTAAGTAGTAATCCATATATTAAGTCCTCTAATGTATATGTATCTCCTGGTTTCGTGTAAATGGATGATCCGACTGTACGGGAAGCTTCTGGTGAAATGTTTACCTTTTCGTCTAAATCGTTCTGCTCAATAGCAATAATCGCAGTTAAGATTTTTGTTATACTTGCGACTGGCAAGCTTTCATTTTCATTTGTTCCATATAGAATGTCGTTAGTTGCAAGGTCGATCACAACTGCACTCTGAGCAGACACATTAGGTTTTGCAACAATAGGACTTGTCCAATAAGTAAAACAAAATGTGAATATAATTAGATTTATAATAACTATTCGCAATTTTAAACCCCTCTTTTTTTTGAATTGTTTACATGATTGTATTTAACAATATGAATAATGTTTTTGGATTAGAAGGATTTTATAAATTTTCAATGAGGGGGTCTTCTTTTTGTGCAAATAAAAAAAGCTAGAATAATCTCTAGCTTTTTGAGTCACTTCTTCATTTAATTTTCTGCTTCTAAATACTCTAATTCTTCTCGTAATTCTTGAAAATGCGGCTCCAAATCTTCCATTAGTATAATTACTTCTCTTCCAGGGTTCACTTGAAAATCAATGGAGCTCTTACTAGCATAAGCTGCACGACTATCCTCAAACCATAAATCATTGTTCGGGTAATAATATTCTGCTATACACTTACGATTGACACCAATTAATATTTTTTCTGCACTCAAATTGCTTAACTGATTTTGATTAAGAGCTTTACTTATTGCAGTAACTCCTTCATAACTATAAACCTCTATATATCTTAACTGTTTGAATACAGACTCTACATAAGCTTTGTCGAGATCAGGTTGAGACAATAATATCGTTTGTGTACATTCCTTATTTAAAAAATCATTTAACCGATCCTCAATTGATTTCAAATTAATCAGTACGGACTCAAGTTGTTTGGAATAAGGTGTGTTCATGGACACACGTGACCTCCTTTAGGTTGGTGTTTCTGAGTTATTCGTTTATATCTTGAAAAAACAAATCCGCTTCTTGAATGGCATCATCCATATCGCCAGTAGGTAACGGTGGTAATTGATCTAATGATTTCAACCCAAAGAATGTTAAAAATTCTTTAGTAGTTTGAAATAAAATCGGGCGACCACTTGTATCTTTTCTTCCGGCTTCTTCTATTAATAATCTACTTACCAATGTTTGAATAGGACCATCACTTTTTACACCTCTTACGTGTTCAATTTCCACACGTGTAATTGGCTGTTGGTAGGCAATAATTGCTAATGTCTCAAGTGCTGCTTGGGATAACTTAGTCTTCGAAGAAGTCTCTTGCATTTTCTCATAAAATAAACTATGTTCTGCTTTTGTTGTTAAATAATATATCTCTTTTTGAGCTAAAATAGACAAACCGCGTTGCTCATCTTCATAGTCGTAAGACAACTCCTCTAGAATTAAATGTGCTGTATCCGATTCTATCGATAAAACACTAGCTATTTGCTGAACTGTGATTCCTTCATCCCCAGAGACAAATAACAATCCTTCTGCGATCCCTTTCATTTGTTTCATGTTCATTATACTTCCTCCGATAAGGCAACAGTGATTTCCATAAAGTTAGATGGTTGATAACAAGTAATACGATATGTTTTCATCAATTCTAATATAGCCAAGAAGGTAGCTACGATTTCCCACCTTGTCTCATATGGAAACAATTGCTGAAAAGATGTAGAGCCACTGTGTTTATTTAAAAGGGATACAACATCGTCCATTCGCTCTTCTATAGAAATTTCTTGCCTTTGAATAGTTGTTTCCATTGGTTCTAACCATTTTTTTCTTCGCAACATCTTTTGAAATGCCAACGTAAGGTCTGTTACAGAGACAGTATCACTTCTAGTTACAACTACATCCCCTTTAAATTCCGTTAAATCTTCTGGGTGCTTCAAATATACTTGATTGCCTTCATGTTCTCTTTCTTTTAAGGAGTCAGCTGCTTCTTTATATTTTCTATATTCCACTAACCTTTGAATTAGTTCTTCTCGAGGGTCTTCTTCATAAAAACTTTCCTCATCCAACTCTTGTTTTGGTAACAACATCTTACTCTTTATTTCTAGTAACGTTGCAGCCATAACTAAATATTCACTAGCTACGTCCAATTTTAATTCCTGCATGGTATGGACATACTCTAGGTATTGATTTGTGATCAACTTAAGTGGAATATCGTATATGTCAATCTCATACTGATTCACTAAATGCAAAAGCAAATCAAGTGGACCTTCAAAACTTTCCAACTTTACTTTATAAATATCTTCAGACATGTACGCCACTCTCTCAAGTAAATTTAGTTATCTCTATTCAAATAGTATCAAATAATTCAATTAAAAGAAATATACCACTTTTATTGTGTATAGCCGTTTAATTAAAAAAATAAAACGGATTCCAAATGAATGGAAACCGTTTATTCTTTAGCTAAACTATATTGAAAGAAATCTTCCGTATTTTCATTAGGGCAAACAAAATACTGATCACCGAATTGATCCTTTAATTGAAGAACCATTTGTTTACCAATTCCTTGATTGCGATGAGAAGGTGTCACACTAATATGTTGAACGATAATTTTATCATCTTCAAACCTCGTGCCAATAGCACCTAACACATCTTCTTCCTTCCACAAAAACAACTTCCAATTATCATCGTTTTCATAGGAATGAATAATTGATTGCAATGTCTTAACTTCTTTAGCATCTGGCATAAAAGATAGCAGACCCATCGCAATCTTTTCAAAACTCTTTTTATATTTTACTAACATACATACCCCTCTAATTCAAAACGTAATATCGTCCAAGTCTAACCATTTATAACATGTATCTATAGACAGTACAATATATACTTTACTTGTTTTGAGTCATTTGTCAACAAACCGTAGCTTAGCCTCACTGTATTATAAGCAACTTAACCTTGTATGGTTACTTTTTGCATTACATCCCCTTGACGCACGCGGTCGATTACATCTAATCCCTCTGTTACTTGACCAAATACTGTGTGACGGCCGTCTAAATGTGGTTGTGCATCATGACAAACAAAAAACTGGCTTCCACCTGTATCTTTTCCAGCATGAGCCATGGAAAGCGTTCCGCGCTGGTGCTTATGTGGATTTCCTTCTGTTTCACACGGGATCGTATAACCAGGTCCACCATTTCCTATTCCATTAGGACAGCCACCTTGGATAACAAAACCTGGGATAACACGGTGAAAAGTTAATCCATCATAAAAATTTTCATTTGCTAATTTTGTAAAGTTAGCTACCGTTTTCGGTGCCGCTTCTTCAAATAATTCAATCTCTAATTTTTCTCCATTTTCAAATGCTATCGTTGCTTGTGTCATAGTATCTCCTACTTTCTATTTTTCATAAGATAAATCAAATCTGGTGAGATCTTCAAAAGACTCTCGTTGAACTACTAATTGATCCTTTCCATCCTCAATAAATACAATAGCAGCTTTTGGAAAACGATTGTAGTTACTAGACATGGCATAATTATACGCACCTGTTGAAAATACGGCCAGGACGTCCCCACTTTCTATAGAAGGAACATCTAAGTCCCAAATCAACATATCTCCTGTCTCGCAACATTTACCTGCTATTGATACTTCCTCTTCCTTTGCCAAGTCATATTTATTCGCAACAACTGCTTCATATTCTGCCTGATATAATGCAGGTCTAATATTATCAGTCATCCCCCCATCTACACTAACATATTTTCTTACTCCAGGGATGTCTTTAATAGATCCAACTTCATAAAGCGTTATACCCGCTTCTCCAACTAGTGATCTACCAGGTTCTATCCAAATCTCTGGCATTTCTAAATTGTGCTGTTGAACATGCGAACGTATTGCTTGTGTTACCTCTGTTACATAGTTACTTAGAGGTAAGGGATCATCATTTCCTGTATATTTAATACCAAACCCACCACCAACATTGACTACTTGGGCATGAAAGTTAAATTTCTCTTTCCAATTTGCAAGTGATTGGTAGATTGTATCAATAGCCATTTTAAATCCAGTTGTTTCAAATATTTGTGAACCTATGTGTGAGTGAATACCTTTCAATTGAATATGCTTACTTGTTTGTAACAATTCAATCGCGTGATCAGCTTGTCCACTAGCCAAATCAAATCCGAATTTTGAATCTTCTTGACCAGTAAGGATATAATCATGGGTGTGGGCTTCAATACCAGGTGTAATACGAATTAACACGTCAACTTGTTGATTTCGCTCTTTTAATAAATGCTCAAGCAGCTTAATCTCATGAAAATTGTCTATTACAATACAACCAACTTCATATTCAAGAGCCATTTCCAGTTCTTTCACACTCTTATTATTACCATGTAAATGGATTTTCTGGGCTGGATAATCTGCTTGAATTGCTGTATGTAATTCTCCTTCTGAAACAACGTCCAAACTAAGTCCTTCTTGTTTCATCACCTGTAATATTGCTATAGAAGAAAAGGCTTTGCTGGCATAAGCGACTTGGTATTTCACTTTCTCTTTCTCAAATGCATTAACAAAAGTGCGTGCCTGTTCACGTACTTTAGTAATATCGTATATAAAAAGTGGTGAGCCGTACTTTTTAAATAATTGTACTGTATCTAATCCACCGAAGTGAAGGTGACTTGATGTCATACTCTCTCCATCCCTCTCTATCTCTCGTCTGAATTTCTCAATAAGATTAACTTACCATATGGCTATTGGACAAGCAATATTTTTAAATGCTAGTTAATCCAATCATTTGTACAAATTTGTTATCTAAACCACATGACAAAAACGGTGGCTATTTAATAAGCGCACCGCTTTTTTATTTTTTAGTTTTTTGATCAGGTTGTCTATGGTTATTTTGCGGATGTACAATACTAGGCCTTGTGCGTTGAAGAGGTACAGATATACGTAATAGAATATGTTTCATTGCCTGTGGGTTAAATGGAATGAACGGCCAAAAATATGGTGTATTCAAAGAAACGGTATTTACCATCCATAAAATATACATCGTCATTCCGATTACTAGTCCTGGGAGACCAAATAATGCGGTGCCGATCACTAAAAATATTCTACATATTTTATTTGCAACAGATAACTCATAACTTGGGGTTGCATAAGAACCAATCGCACTTATTGCTACATACAATATTATTTCTGGTGAAAATAAACCAACTTCAATTGCTATTTCACCAATCAACACTGCAGCAATTAAACCCATCGCTGTAGATACTGCGGTTGGTGTATGAATGGCAGCAATCCTTAAGAACTCAATTCCTAGGTCAGCTAATACAATTTGAATGGCAATAGGAACATTGCCTTCTTCTTGAGGACCAATAAACGATAGTTCCGGTGGCAAATACTCTGGTTGTAAAACAAATAAGAGCCACAATGGAAGTAATAAGATAGACGATAAGATTCCAAGAAATCTAACCCAACGTACGAATGTTCCAACAATCGGAACCTGCCTATATTCTTCTGCATGTTGAATATGATGAAAAAAAGTAGTAGGTGTAATCATTACACTTGGTGACGTGTCTACCATGATCAAAACATGACCTTCAAATAAATGTGCAGCAGCAACATCAGGCCTCTCTGTATACCTAACTAACGGAAATGGACTAGATGCTTGCCTGACTAGAAATTCTTCCAAGCTTTTATCTGCCATTGCGATTCCATCTATATCTACTTTTTCAATTTTATCTTTAATGGTTTGAACCAAACTTGGGTCAGCTATGTCGTCTATATATACGACAGATACATCCGTTTTCGACCTTTCACCAACTTGTATTAATTCGAATCGTAAATTTTCATCGCGTACTCTTCTTCTAGTTAACCCGGTATTTTCAATTATATTTTCAGTAAATCCGTCCCGAGCCCCCCGCACTACTCGCTCTGTATCTGGTTCTTCAGGACCCCGACCTGGATAGTGCCTAACATCTACAATAAAAGCCTGGTCATATCCATCAATAAATACAACTAATAAACCGGAAAGCAATTGCGTAATTGCTTCCTCATACGTTGCCTTTTCTTCCACTTGATGATTTACAAGTCTGTTTTGAACGATTTCAACCAGTTTTCGTTGATTTTGTTCAAAATCATTAATTTCAACCACTTTTTTTAAGATCTCAATGACAAACTCTGTATCCGCTAAGCCATTCACAAAATAAAAGTCGACATCTTTTTTTAGCACATTAATAGTACGATAATCGACATCAAAAGAAATCCCAATCCCCAATTTATCTTTCATATATTCACGATTTTTTTTGATCGATGACTGAATTACATCTTTTGATGAACTCATGTAAAAACCCCTTTAACCTTTTGGTCTAAATAAAATCGCGACAATAAATCCGAAGAGTATGGCAGATGCAATCCCTGCAGAAGTCAATTGGAAAATACCAATGGCGATGCCTAAAAAACCATGTTCCTCAGATTGAGCCATTGCACCATGTAATAAGGAGTGACCAAAACTTGTAATTGGTACAGTAGCTCCAGCACCCGCAAATTCGATTAGTTTGTCATAAAGATTAAATCCATCTAATACCGCCCCCGCAACAACAAAAGAAGACATAACGTGGGCTGGTGTTAACTTAAAAACATCTAGCAAAATCTGACCTATGACACAAATGAGCCCTCCGACAACAAATGCCCAAAAGAAATCCATTATCATTGTTCCACCCGCTTTAAACTAATTGCATGTGCAATACATGGAATTGTTTCTTTTTGTTGAATCACTGTCGGGCTTAACAAGGCGCCCGTGGCAACAATTAATACGTTATTTAATCGTTTCTCTTTCATCTCTTTTAAAATATAACTATAAGTAACTACTGCAGAAGCGGCACATCCACTGCCTCCAGCAAATACATTTTGACTTGCATAGTAAATCATAGACCCACAATCCTTATACTTATCACCAAGATCATATCCGCTTTGTACCATCAGCTTATCCAAAATAGGAGTACCAACACTCGATAAGTCACCCGTCAAAATCAAATCATAATCATCAGCAGTTCGGTTAAAATCTTTAAAGTGAGAAGTGATGGTTTCTGCAGCTGCTGGAGCCATTGCAGAACCCATATCAAAAGGGTCATTCATTCCAAAATCAATCACTTTTCCAATCGTCGCACCTTCCACTTGAATGGCATCTTTGCTTTTCTGAATTAAGATAGAAGCTGCACCAGTTACTGTAGAGGTCGATGTATCTGGTTTTTGCCCTCCATATTCGGTTGGGTAACGAAACTGTTTTTCAGCAGTAGCATAATGACTACATGTGCCAGTTACAGCTCGATTTACTTGATGCCCATCTACTAAAGAAGCTGCGATTGCTAAAGCTTCCATAGAAGTGGAGCAAGCTCCGAACACACCAAGAAATGGTATATCATAGTCTCTAGCTACATAATTGGCAGCTGTATTTTGATTCATTAAATCTCCACTTATCAAAATATCGATACTATCTTGTCGATATCCACTCTTTGCAATAGTTTCTTCAATCGTTTTTTTAAGCATTTTTCTTTCTGCTTGTTCCCATGTTTTTTCTTCAAAATGTAAATCATCAAAACTCATATCATAATAAGAAGCCAAGGGGCCTTCGCTTTCTTTCGGCCCAACAATAACGGAATGGCTATTGATATAGACACCGTTTGTAAAATCCCAAGAATATTTACCTTTTTTCATTTATACCGCATCCTTTATAAAAATTGTTGGACTATATAGCGGACTACACCCACTACATACGCTGCAACTGTACCAAATACAATTACAGAACCAGCCAATTTAAACATGTTACTAGCTACACCTAACACAATTCCTTCACTTCTATGTTCCATTGCGGCACTAGTGATTGAATTTGCAAAACCCGTCACAGGAACTGCCGAACCTGCCCCGGCAAATTGCCCTAATTTGTCATAGACTCCGAAACCAGTTAATATAGCCGCAATTAATATCAAAGTCGTTACCGTAGGATTTCCTGCTTGTTTTTGAGTAAATCCAAACACTTCCATATAAAAGATCATTAACCCTTGTCCGATTACGCAAATGAGTCCTCCGATTACAAACGCCTTCACACAGTTTAGGATTAACGGAGGCTTTGGTTGATATGGTTTTATAGATTTTTTATAATTATCTTTTGTAATCATCACGACAACTCCATTCATTTATTAACAAATATGATCCACTGAAAAAGTGAGCCACTTATCTTACCTAATACAATCGCTAATACAAATGCATATAAATATTTTTCCATTCTTAAACGACGCGTCAAAATAGGAAATACATTTAACACTTCTGTTAATGCAGCTGCTAGCATTCCAACAAAAATTCCATGTAGTAGCCCAATATATATTTCGATTAAATAAGGGGTAGGAATCAGAAAGTCGTTGAAAGAAAAAAACACTCCTGCCCACGCACCCAAAATTATTGCCCATTCATAGAAACGCAAATAGCTTTTTGTCTTACTTAATTGCATTAGTCTCGGAATAATCCCAAGTACCGTTAAAAAAGCCACAAACCCTGAACCAACCGCTAATCCTGCAGCAAGACCAACGATGATTTCAATGAAACTAATTATCACTAGTAGGACGATTTAAATCATTTTCATGAAATGCTAAATATTGCTGCAAATTTTGCTCGTAATTAAACATTTCTACTTCTAAAGGGCTTGGCTCTTCATTTAATCTTTTATTAAATACATGATTAAAAAATATAATCATCCCGACACCAAGGCCTAAAGAATAAGGGATTTGAAGCCATAACACGCTTCGATTTTCTTCTGATCCACTTAACATGATGTGCAAAGATTCCTGGACTTCTTGCATGCTTACGTCATAATGAAAATTCATAATAGCCATAGCAGCACCTATAAATAACAAGGTCCAAATAAATAAGATAAATATTGGTTGAATAGAACTTCGTTTTTTACTCAACTGCAAAATAGCTTGATTCGGCCCAACCGTTTCAATTTCGAGTTCGGGGTATAAGTGATTTATTTTCTTTGTCACATGAAAAATATCAATAACGATATACCTTTGATGCTTTTTTTGAATTTCCAATAAGAAGAGTGAATGTAATTGCTTTTTTATCGTTTCACCTGCATCTACCCAAGCTATGTCCTTCAAGCAGATTTTTTCGTGTAAATTTACTTCCACTCTATTTTTCAAACGGAGATATATTGTTTGGTTCATCTCCATCATTCCTTTTAGTAAGATAATATTATTATGTACATTCCATTCTTTCCTATGTAAATAATGTGAGAAAAGCTGAGAAATTGTAAAAACATAAAAAATAGTGAGCATAATCATCTTTTGATGATAATGACTCACTATTTTCATTCCATTTATTCTACATCTAAATACTGATGTAATTGGGCTAATATTTGTTTTTCTAGTCTAGAAACCTGTACTTGAGAAATGTTTAATCGATTGGCAACATCTGATTGTGTCTGATCTTTATAATACCGTAAATAAATAATCAGCTTCTCTCGCTTCGTTAATCCATCAATGGCATCATTTAGCATGATGTGCTCAAACCAATTGGAATCTTTTTCAGCAATTTGATCCATTAAAGTAATTGGATCGCCTTCACTTTCATAAACTGTCTCATGAATGGAGTGGGTTGCCTGATTTGCCTCCATTGCCATTACAACTTCCTCAGCAGGGATTTCAAGAGCTTCACTCAACTCATTAATAGTAGGAGATCTACCTAGGCTTTTGGTTAAGTCTTCCTTATACTTTCTAATTTTATGGTTCATTTCTTTAAGGGACCTACTTACTTTTACGGTTCCATCATCTCTAATAAATCTTTGGATTTCCCCTATGATCATTGGTACCGCATAAGTAGAGAATTTAACTTCAAAACTTAGATCAAATTTATCGATTGATTTAATAAGACCTATGCATCCTATTTGGAACAAATCGTCTGGCTCATACCCACGATTTAAAAAGCGTTGCACTACTGACCAAACTAATCGGGTGTTTGTTTCCACTAACTCATTTCTTGCTTCTTGATCACCCAATTGGCTTTTTTCAATTAATTTGCGAACCTCTTCTGGACTTTTATTTTGTTTCTTACTTTTATTCATACCTATCACCTAATGACAGGCTGCTTGTTTTTGGAATTTTTTTCTGAGGATAACTGTTGTACCTTGTCCAATAGATGAATTAACTTGTATGTCATCCATGAAATTTTCCATAATAGTAAAGCCCATTCCCGACCGCTCCAGCTCAGGTCGAGATGTATACATAGGTTCTAACGCTTCTTCTAAACTGCCAATGCCTTCTCCTTCATCACGAATGGTTAAAACAACTTCCCCATCCTCTATTTGACATTCAACATATACAAGGGAACTCTCATCTTCTTTATACCCATGAATAATTGCGTTGGTTACTGCTTCAGAAACAACTGTTTTAACCTCTGTCAACTCTTCAACAAGTGGGTCTAATTGAGAAATAAATGAAGCGACTACAATACGTGCAAACTGCTCATTTTCACTTTTGGCAGAGAACTCCATACTCATATAATTTTTCATGAAGCCACCCCCAAGTGTTTGAATGCACTTGGTTCATCTGGTGCTCTACCGACTAATTTATAAAGTCCAGACAATTCAAATAGTCTTTCTACAGTAGGACGAACACCACATACAATCATTTCTCCACGTTTTTCTTTTATTTGTTTATACCTACCTAAAAACACTCCCAAACCAGAAGAGTCCATAAATACAAGTTTCTCTAAATTAATTACTACATGTTTAACATCGTCTAATTTAAGCTGTTTTTCCCATTCTTTTCTTAACGCAATTGCATGGTGATGATCTAATTCACCATTTAAGCGAATGAGCAACACATCTTGCTTTTTTTCGAAATGATAATTGAGACTCAATGCTAATTCCTCCTTCAAATACTTACTAATTAGCAATTTCGTCTTTCAACTATCTATTTCCTGCTTACTTACAAAAATAGAATTAATTCGACAATTATTTTACTGCATGAAAATCTGACATGATTCTTTTAAACTTCTGATACATAGAAGCTTCTTTTTGTTCATCTCGAACAACCAAATCTTTTGAAGACATTAATTCTTCTCCATTATATACATGTATCGTACCTATCCGATCTCCTTGACTAACAGGCCAGCTTTGATCTGAGTCAATTTCGATCTCCGTACGTAAATTTACCTCTTCCCCTTTTTTATAAACAGATGAAATGGGATCTTCCGTAGTTAATATTATTTCTCCCGCTTCACTTCTCATTTCTTCCCACTTATAAAGTTCTTCTCCTGCAGCATGCAAGCGTTCAAATTCAAATTGATTAAATGAAAAATCGAGTAAAGAACTTATGTCTGAGTTTCTATGTTGTACGGTATCTGCTCCCATTACTACTGCAATAACACGCAGGTCACCACGTTTGGCAGTTGCGGTTAAACAGTATTTTGCTTCATTGGTATAGCCAGTTTTTAATCCATCTACCCCTTGATAAAACTTAACTAACTTATTTGTATTTACTAACCAAAATTCCTCATCTGTACCTTTGCGAAGATAATCTTCGTAAATACTCGTATATTCGGTAATCTCTTCATGTTTTAACAACTCTTTTGCAATCATGCCCATATCATAGGCAGAACTATAATGATTGTCAGCAGGTAAACCAGTTACATTTTGAAAATTAGAGTCTGTTAACCCTAACTCACTCACTTTTTCATTCATTTTCTCTACAAAAGCCTCTTCTGAACCAGCAATTCTCTCTGCTAAAGCAACGGAAGCATCATTTGCAGAGCCTACAGCAATTGCTTTTAACAGATCATTTACAATCATCGTTTCATTTTCTTCTAAAAATATTTGAGAACCACCCATAGAAGCTGCGTATGCGCTAATTCTTACTTCTTCCTCTAGATCAACTTCTCCTTGATCTAATGCTTCCATTATCATTAATAAAGTCATTAGTTTTGTCATACTAGCAGGTGGAAGACGCATATCTTTTTCTTGTTCAAACAACAACTCTCCCGTTTCAGCTTCTAATAACACAGCACTGTTTGAATGATTTATTAATGCTGTCTCTTCTGCAGCTATAGCCCCAGGATAGGATGCAAAGAAAAATATCATCACTAAAAATACAATTAAAACTTTTTTCATCATAAACCCTCCATTCGTATTTCATATTTTTTCCTTAAAGCTTGAAAAATATTACGAATTGGTGAGGAAAGTTATATTTAGACATAAAAAAGAAGCTGAGACAAATCAAAGTGCTAGCATAAAAATCCGAACAAAGCCTATAAAAAGCGGATGAAATAGACGGAGACTCCTGTGGGAAATAGAGCTCAGGTGAGACCCCGGAATGCGTAGCATGAGGAGGCTCACCAGCTCCCCACGGAAAGCGCAGTCTATTTCAGGAGCGAGTTAGTCGCACCACTTTTTATTGCTCGGATTATTCATGACTACAGACACTTTTGTCCCAGCTTCGAATTGAGCGTTATTCAGTAATTGTAGATCTAATTAAACTAGGTGCTTCTACTTCATGTTCAACAATTTGTATATTATCTAATAATTTTGCCTCAATCGAAGAGACATCTTCTTGATTAGCATAAATTGTTAACAAGGATTCACCTGTTTTTACATAATCACCAATTTTCTTATGCAGTTTCAAACCAACAGCTAAATCAATTTCTGAATCTTTCGTTTGTCTTCCAGCACCTAATAACATCGCTGCATTTCCAATCTCATCTGCCACAATCTCTTCTACATAACCACTACTTTTAGAAGCTAATTCAATTTTGAATTTTGCTTGTGGTAGTTTATCAGGAGAATCTACGACCGTAGGATCTCCACCTTGGGAAGATAAAAATACTTTTAATGTTTCTAATGCTGAACCATCTTCAATTGCTTTTTCAAGAAGTTTACGTGCTTCTTCAATCGAATCTGCTTTGCCACCAACGACCACCATTTGGCTTGCGAGTGTTAAGGATAACTCCGTAAGATCTTCTGGACCATGCCCCTTTAACGTTTCAATAGCTTCTTCTACTTCTAGAGCATTACCTATAGCATGACCTAATGGTTGACTCATATCACTAATAACTGCCATTGTATTTCGACCAACATTGTTACCAATCGACACCATAGCTTTAGCTAACTCAACCGATTCTGATTCCTCTTTCATAAATGCTCCTGCACCAGTTTTAACATCTAATACAATTGCATCAGCTCCGGCTGCGATTTTCTTACTCATGATAGAGCTTGCAATTAACGGAATGGAATTCACCGTTGCAGTTACATCTCTTAAACCGTATAGTTTTTTATCTGCAGGGGTTAGGTTTCCGGATTGACCTATTACTGAAATTTTATTTTCATTTACAAGCTTAATAAATTCTTCATTAGTAATCTCAACATGAAATCCAGGTACTGCTTCAAGTTTGTCAATCGTTCCACCAGTGTGACCGAGACCTCTACCACTCATTTTAGCTACTGGAACACCAACAGAAGCTACAAGCGGAGCTAATACTAACGTTGTCGTATCACCAACTCCACCTGTTGAATGCTTATCTACTTTAATTCCTTCAATTGCTGAAAGGTCAATAGTGTCACCAGATTCTGCCATGGCAACTGTTAAGGTAGCACGTTCGTCTTCAGTCATGCCGTTAAAATAAATAGCCATTGATAATGCACTTGCTTGGTAATCTGGAATAGATCCATCAGTATATCCGGTAACAAAGAAATTAATCTCTTCTGTTGTTAATTCGTGTCCGTCTCTTTTCTTCGCAATAATGTCATACATTCGCATGGTTTATTCCTCCACTTATACATTCTTAATTATTTCTTTAACTAACTCGATAAACTCTTCTCTTACTTTTTCTGTTGTTTCAATTACCTCATCATGAGACAGGGGTTGATCTAAAATGCCAGCTGCCATATTAGAAATGCAGGAAATTCCTAACACACGTACACCTGCATGATTAGCTACTATCACTTCTGGAACGGTAGACATACCAACAGCATCCCCACCTAGAGTTCGCAACATCTTTATTTCACTTCCTGTTTCATATGTTGGTCCGCTATTTCCGACATACACACCTTCTTGTACTTTGTATCCTAACTGATCTGCTGCCTTCTTTGCTATTTCGATCAATGCTGGATCATATGCTTGAGACATATCCGGAAAACGAGGTCCTATTTCATCTTGATTCTCTCCAATTAATGGATTGTCCCCGATCATATTAAGATGATCGTTAATAAGCATAAGGTCGCCAGGGTTAAAACTCTCATTTATTCCGCCAGCAGCATTTGTTACAACTAACTTTTCGATACCAAGAAGTTTCATCACTCGTACTGGAAAGGTTACTTGTTGCAACGAATAACCTTCATAATAATGAAAACGACCTTGCATCGCAATCACTTTTTTCCCTTGTAGTGTACCAAACACTAACTGTCCTTTGTGGCCTTCCACAGTAGAAGTTGGAAAATGAGGAATATCACTATAGGATATAGCAACTGCATCTTCTATTTCATTTGCCAAGACACCTAGTCCAGAACCTAAAATCATACCTATTTCCGGCGTCTCACCATTTAGTTTATTGGAAACAAATTGTTTTGAATCTTGTAGTTTTTCCATTATATCGCTAACTCCTTTTCTACTTAATATCTTTTAAAAAGCTTGTACCAAATTTCGGCATTTGAGTCTTGAAATTCTCTGCAACTGTAGCACCAATATCTGCAAATGTTTTGCGAATAGGTAATTCCTTACCCTCTTGAATACCATTGTGGAATGCTAAAAGTGGAACATACTCTCTTGTATGGTCTGTCCCATGATGTATCGGATCATTTCCATGGTCAGCTGTTAATATTAATAAATCGTCATCTTTTAATTTGTTTAAAACTTCCGGTAGACGTTCATCAAAATCTTCCAAAGCTTTTCCGTAACCTTCTGGATCTCTACGATGGCCAAACTTTGCATCAAAGTCGACTAAATTCAAGAAGTTTAAACCATTAAAATCCTCATCCATAGAAGCTACTAACTTCTCCATGCCATCTGTATTATCATCTGTACGTATTGATTTGGTAACACCTTCATTATCGTAAATGTCAGAGATCTTCCCTAAAGCGATTACATCGAAGCCATCATCTTCTAAATCATTCATCACTGTTCTTCCAAATGGTTTTAATGCATAGTCATGACGATTGGTTGTACGTTCGAATTCACCATTTTCACCCTTAAACGGACGGGCGATGATTCTACCAATCATATATGGTTCATCCTTTGTGATTTCCCTAACAAATTCACAAATCTCATGCAATTCTTTTACAGGAACTACATCCTCATGAGCAGCAATTTGAAGGACGGAATCAGCACTTGTATACACGATTAAATCGCCTGTATTTATATGATGTTCTCCAAGTTCCTTAATAATTTCAGTACCAGAAGCGGGTTTATTTCCAACGATGTTTCTTCCCGTATGCTCTTCAATTTGTTTCACTAAACCATCTGGAAAGCCATCTGGAAAAGTTCGAAATGGTTGATCAATATTCAAACCCATAATCTCCCAGTGACCAGTCATCGTATCTTTACCGACTGAAGCTTCTTCCATCTTCGTATAATGAGCTAATGGTGAATCAGCTTTTACAATACCATCCACTTCACGTATATTACTTAATCCTAATTTGCCCATGTTAGGCATAGTCAGACCATTCATATGAGCAGCGATATGCCCTAATGTATCTGCCCCTTCATCGTTAAAATCTTTTGCGTCAGGTGCTTCACCAATCCCAACTGAATCCATAACGATTAAAAACACTCTTTTAAAAGTCATCTTTTTTCAACCTCCATTTAAATACTACATGCACCAAATTTAGTGCCTATAAAATATAACACAGATGAATTAATTTATGCACGTGGATGAAAATCTTTATATATATCCTTTAATCTTGCTTTAGAAACATGCGTGTAAATTTGTGTCGTCGAAATGTCTACATGACCTAACATCTCTTGCACTGCTCTTAAATCAGCCCCATTTTCTAACAAGTGTGTAGCAAAAGAATGTCTTAGCATATGAGGTGTTATTTCCTTATGAATCTCTTGTTTGATCGCAAGTCCTTTTAAAACCTTCCAAAATCCTTGTCTTCCCATTGGTCTACCATGATGATTGAGAAATAGTTGATCATATGATTGATGTTTTAATAGCATTGGCCGTGCATGTTCTACGTAATCTTCAATAGCTTTTTGAGCATGTTTTCCTAAAGGGACAATACGCTCTTTCCCCCCTTTACCTGTGATTCGTACAAACCCCATTAATAAATGAAGATCCTCCGTTTTCAGTGACAAGAGTTCAGAAATTCTAAGTCCCGTTGCGTAGAGTGTTTCAAGCATTGCCTTATTTCTTACATCAATAGGTTTGTCCCCTTGTACATCCAAAAGTAATTCTACCTCTTGGTTTGTTAAGACTTTTGGCAGCTTTCTTTCTTGTTTGGGGCTTTCAACGTGCATCGTAGCATCCGTTTTCAACCCATATTCTCTGATTAAGAATTGGTGAAAGGAACGTAGAGAGCTTAGAATCCTTGCCCGGCTAGCTGGTGATTTTCCTTCATGGTGAAGCGCATTAAGATATGATCTTATATGAGATCGATCTACCATCTCCCATTTATCTATTTTCGATTGATCCACGGTATATTGATAATATTTTTTCAAATCTCTTTCATATGCTTGAATGGAATTATTAGCTAATCCTCTTTCAATTTTTAAGAAGTGTATATAATCCTGAATTTCTTCTTTCATTTTACCTACCTCCTCCACAAGAAATTTAGATGAAAAAGACCTTTTCTTCTTTTAGAAAAGGTCTTATGTATATACTTATTTATTGTTTTCATTCTGACATTTATCACAAATACCGTGAAATGTAAGGCGGTGATCCTTCACATGAAAATTCCAACGGCTTTCAATAATTTTCTCAACATCGCCAAGTAAATCTTCTTCTATTTCAGTTACTGAACCACATTCAACACATACGAGGTGGTGATGAAAATGTTCAGCGCCCTCTTTTCTTAAGTCGTAACGTGACACTCCATCTCCGAAATTTATTTTATCAACTACTTTTAACTCTGATAATAATTCTAATGTACGATATACAGTAGCTAAACCAATTTCTGGAGCCTTATCTTTAACGAGGAGGTAAACATCTTCAGCACTTAAATGATCTTCTTCATGCTCTAATAAAACTCTAACAGTTGCTTCTCTTTGTGGTGTCAATTTATAACTTTGAGAGTGCAGTTGTTTTTTTATAGCTTCCATTCGATTCTCCACCAAAATTCTCTCCCCTCGTAACTTACTACTTCATTATAAAAAAGGGAAAGAACGGTGTCAAATTATAATGATTATAATTTATTATTTAATAATTATTATCAAATAATATTAATTATTATTGAAGGTACATCATGAGCGAGCTAGAAATGAAGGCTTCAATAAACGACCCAATGATAATCAGTATAAATGCTATTAAATATGTTTTAGCATACATAAGCAGGTATGGAGAAATAGTTTGTTTTTTGGAATTGTTTATAAACAGAGCCTGGACTACTTGGATAGAAAAGATCATACTACTCGCAGCAATAAATATATAAGCTGGAATAATCACTAAATTCTGAGGAGCAATACTAACTGTGGATAATAAGAACCCGTTCCACGCTAATTGCTGAACTAGAAATCCAACCGTAAATCCAATTACACAACCTTTTAAAAATATAAGAAACCAAACTACTGGTAAACCAATGAAAGACAAACCAAATAAAAATAAAAACAAACTATACTTACCGTGAGTCATTAAAGCAGAATAGAATAAATCAAGCTTGTTTTGTTCCGATTCGCCCATTACATTAAAATATTGTTCAATAAAAAAATAAAGGTCCTGTGATTGTATAAAGGTCAAACTACTAACTAATAGGGATCCAAAAATTATACCGATAATTAGTAAAGTAAATAAAAATACAAACATAGGTTCATTTAACCGAATTGGTAGCTTTATGTTTTTTAATAATTGCTTCATCAATAGTAGACCTCCTGATTATCGTAATCTATTAAAGATTATGAAACAGGAGATTAGAGTAGAACATAATGTTCTGATTAAAATCTACTTTGTTTTCCAATCGTGTAATAAAAGATAATAAATTGCTTGAATTGTCTTTGCGTCATGAATTCTTTCTTCAGTAATTAATTGCATAGCTTCCTTTTGATCTACTTCCACAACGTCAACAAATTCATCCTCATCTCCCACATCAGCTCCTACTACAAGCTGGATTTGATTAGCTTTATAAATATAAATGATTTCGTCAGCAAACCCTGGGGAAGTGTAATAAGAAATCAAATAATCCACTGAATCAGCTTTGTACGCCGTTTCCTCTTCTAATTCTCTCAATGCAGTGGTTGCAGGAGTCTCGTTTTTCTCAATTTTTCCTGCGGGAATCTCTAGTATACTCTTTTCCAGCGGTTTTCTGTACTGCTCTACTAGAACAAGTTTACCCTCTTCTGTAAGAGCAATAACAGCAACTGCTCCAGGGTGGGTAACCAATTCCCTCTTAGATGTTTTACCATTTGGCAATTGAACTTCATCGACTTGGAGGTCTATTACCTTTCCTTTATATATCTCGTTTGTACTCATTGTTTTTTCTTCATATCTTTTCATTTTAGCACCTACTTTCTAGTGATATAAAACTCGTGTTCTAGCTTATTAGTTGTATTCCAAATTTTTAATTTTTACAATATCATTTAAGGAGGCATTTAACTATGAAAAAAAGAACACTAGGTCATTCCGAATTAAAAGTATCAGAGATTGGACTTGGATGCATGAACCTTGGAGATTCTCAATCAAATGCAAATGAGGTCATTTCTACCGCAATAGAACATGGAATTAACTATATTGATACGGCAGATTTATACGGTTTCGGAAATAATGAGAAGATTGTTGGGAAAGCACTTCAAGGTAAAAGAGACCAAGTCATTTTAGCCACAAAAGGTGGTAACAACTTTGATGCTTCTAGCCAAGATTGGACTTGGGACCCTTCAAAAACCCATATCAAAAACGCTATTAAAGACAGTTTATCACGACTTGGCGTTGATTATGTAGATGTATATCAACTACATGGGGGAACAATAGAAGATCCGACAGAGGAAACAATTGAAGCCTTTGAAGAAATTCAACAAGAAGGTCTAATTAAATACTATGGAATCTCCTCTATCCGCCCAAATGTAATAAACAAGTTCATAGAAAAATCAAATATAACTAGTATCATGATGCAATACAGTTTACTAGACCAACGACCAGAAGAGTTTTTCTCACAAATTAGCCAAGCAGGAATATCAGTAGTCGCTCGAGGAGCACTTGGAAAAGGCATGTTAACGTCCAATGCAATCAAACAATTAGAACGGAAAGGCAAAGACGGATTTTTAGATTATGATTATGACAAATTAAGAGAAAATATTAACCAATTACTTTCGGTAGCAGAAAAAGAGGGAGTCTCCGCTCAATCACTTGCTATTCACTATACACTGCATAATCAAGTAGTAGGAAGTTTAGTATTAGGAGCGAGTGGTCGAGATCAAGTTCTGGAAAATATAAAAGCATATAAGGAGCAACCATCCGAATCCTCCATTGAACAACTAGAATCTATTTTTAAACCGAATTATTATGAGAATCATCGTGAGTAAATGAAACTTTCCAACAAACTAAAGAACACCGAACTATCCCTAAGTTACTTGGAAAAAGTTCGGTGTTTTATTTTCGTTCACGTTAAGTTACTTAATTCTCTAACTGCCTCATAATAAATCTTACCTTCAAAAGTAACTTTATTCACAAAACCTTGATCCTCTAAGAAATCGAGTTGACCAACTGTTTCAGACATCGTTAAACCAAATTGTTTTTCGTAATGCTTAGGAAATAAGAATTTACATATGGTAAATGGAGTTGCTTGATTTTTCTTTAAAAACTGATGCACATGGCGCGCTCGCTCAGACTGTTTTTGAAGCCGCTTCTTAATTAACACACTATGACCATTAAATGTTTCACCATGACCAGGCAATATTTCACTAATTTCATACGGTAATAACTTTTTCATAGAATCAATATACGAGATTAATGGTTTAGGTCGCTCTTCTCCCAGAGTTTCAGGAGCTTCTAAAATCGGATTAGAAGATATATGAGCTAGTAAATGATCACCGGCAATTAATTGTTGGGATTTTTCGTTATAAAAAGATAAGTGGCTTTGGGCATGACCAGGTGTCTCTAGTACTTTCCAGTTATTTAAGCCAGGAATATAAGCCCCTTCTTGCAATGTGCCCGTCAGCTCCCCTTCCCCACTGAACCTAAGCACGTTTTCTTGTGATTTTTCTATCTTACGAAAAGATTCAGGTACATCGAATTGGTCGTATAAGGTATGAAAAAAAGTTATATATGAATCTAGAAAAGTTTTGTCTCTACTAATCCATTTATTAACTAGAGGATGACCATATATATGCTGCACATTATAAAAGTTCTGAATTAATCCAGTGTGATCAGGATGATGGTGAGATAAGACGACTTGGTCTATATCTCTATGATCAATGTCTGCAGCTTTTAATTGTGAAGTTAAGGCATCCCATGCATCAGCTGTTCTTACACCAGCATCAAATAGAGTGAGCGCCTCCCCTTTTACCAAATATGCATGTACATCTCCGACTGCATATGGAGTTGGAATCGTTATTTTTAGAATCTCTTCCTGTTGCATTGTATATCCTCCATTTTGCTACGTATTCTATAATTATTATACTACAAAATCATTTGAATGATAATGTTATCTTTCTTGCTGAAATGCTTGTTTGATCGCATATGTCAAAATATGAGGTAATTCATTAAATGAGTAGTTCACTTCTAATCGTTCCGTCCATTGATGGGCATCTTTTCCAAGCGGACCAATGTTTGCTGTAGGGATCGAGTATTCTACTTCTTGAAGATATGATAATTCTATTTTCTCCAGAGGCATGTTCTCTTTCAGGAAATAATAATCTTTATCCCCTTGGGCGTCTTCTCCAATGAAACTCAGGTCTGATATTCCATTAAAATAAGCTGCAATGGATGCTTTTCGATTAAATTGCTTATTCATATGCTCTTCTGTTTCGTCTAATAAGGATTGTACTTTTTTATTTTGGCTACTTGTAACAGCAGGGTAAAATGGCGGGCTATAAAATAAAACAATCATAGGTGCTAAATCTTTACACATATAAGCTAAATCTTGTACTAGCAATGTACTGAAATCTCGATCACCATGATTCCTTTCTTTCACTAGTAAATTATGTCTTCTTTCTACTTCATGTTTGCCATAGCGTTCTTCTGCAATCTTATATAAATCGTGGAAATCAAACACACTAATATCTGTTTGAAGAAGCATATTTTTAGTTGATGAATCACCAAAATATTGAGTAGCGCTCTGATTCATGTGTTGCTTTACCTCTTTGGCAGTCTTTGTCATTACATCTCTTAGTTTCTTAGTTATATCTTCAACTGATTGCTTCATGAATAATACATTATACATAGATACAGCTGTCAAAGGAGTCTGTACAGAATATTGCTCCTTCAAATCACGGTTCATTAAACTTATAGGTGGTGGCGTCACTTCTGAATTTATTTTTTCCACAAATGTTTGATTTAGTTCTAGGTTTTTATTTAAATAACTAGACATTAGATTCGCATTAAGACCATGATATGGCTCTCCAACATGGGTTTCTTTTCCGTAGCAAAGAAACCCTGGCAAAATTTTTCCGAGCGAACCAGAATACAAGTACATTTTGTCATCTTCAGGGAATTGTCTAAACATTGGTTCGCTATTTAAACACAAAATATATTCTAAGTCTTCCTCTTTCTCAAGCTCTTTTAAAACTTTTGTTGCTTCTAACATTCCAAGTGAATTCGCTTCTTCATCCGGGACGACAAGCAATAAAATATTTCCATCAAATTCCTCTTCCATTGCTTGTTCTAGCATCGACATGTGTAAAGAAGTACCAGCTTTCATATCCATTGTTCCTCTTCCAAACAACCACGATTCCTTCGAATTTAATAAATCACGTCTCGCTTCATCAGGTAACTCTGTTTCTTCTTCTTTTAGTTTTTTTGTAAGCTCATTAGGGCGAAACGCTAAATCTTTATAAGAACCATAGTCATCAACATCTACTACGTCGATATGACTTAACAAAATAATAGTCTTTTTCTTCGTACCTCTTTTCACAAGCGCAGTTAATAATTCTCTACCATCCTCTAAAGGGGAAATCTTTATATGGTTTGAATGTGTCTTAAAATACTCTTCTTGATGCAGTAAATTATATATATATTCAATTATTGCGATTTCTTCACGAGAACCTGTGATACTTTGATATTGGACAAGATTACAAAGTAGTTCTTTAAGCTCGTACTTGGATTGCCATTTTCCCATTTTCAGACCGCCTCCTATATTGACTTTTCAAGGTATATACACCACAATCATAACAGATAATTGAAAGAGGTGTTTCCAATTAATATGGAAGTTTTTGCTCATAGAGGAGCAAGTAAGCAAGCTCCAGAGAACACACTAGTGGCATTCGAGTTAGCCAATCAATACGGAGCTAACGGGATCGAACTAGATGTTCACTTGACAAAAGACCACGTCCCCGTGATTATACATGATGAAAACATTAGAAGAACGACAAATGGCGTTGGGTTTGTGCAATCCTATACATTTGAAGAACTTGCTTCATTTGATGCAGGGTCTTGGTACAACCCAAAATTTAATCAATCAAAGATTATGTCCTTAGAACAATTTATGGAATGGTTTGTTAAAAAAGAGATGAAAGTTAATATGGAGTTAAAAACAAAAGTAATCGAGTACCCAAATATTGAACAAATTGTTTCTGATTATATTAATCAATATCAGGTGAATGATCGCACAATCATATCTAGTTTTAACCCAGAAACAATCCAGCGCTTTCGTGAGGTAAATAAACGTATTGAACTTGCGTGGCTTACTAAAATCAGAGTAAGACGTGTAGATCTTTTGTTAGAAGAAATTGGAGCAAACTCTATTCACATAAATCAAAGGTTGCTTTCATCAAGAATGTTAAAGCTAATCATTGAACGAAACATTCCTTTTAGAGTTTATACAGTTAATAAAACGTCAACAATGAAAAAATGTGAAATTATGGGTGCTAAGAGCATCATAACAGATGTTCCTGACCGCGCGTTACAAGTATTACAACACACATGATACGGAGGAATTTAATAATGGAACGAAAGCTCTTTGAACCTATATCAATTAATCAGGTGACACTTAAAAACCGCATTGCCATGTCCCCAATGTGTATGTATGCTTGCGAACAAGAAGATGGAAAAGTAACCCCTTTCCATATTACACATTATGAAAGTCGAGCAGTTGGTCAAACAGGTTTGGTCATGTTAGAAGCTACCTCCATCCAACCAGAAGGTCGAATATCTCCACAAGATCTTGGTATTTGGGAGGATAGTCAAATTAAAGATCTAAAGCACCTAACAAGTAGAATCCATGCTCACGGGGCAAAATCCGGAATTCAACTAGCCCATGCCGGAAGGAAAGCAAGGAATAGTGGACCAATTCTAGCACCTAGTCCTATAGCATTTAATGAAAACTTAGAATCTCCAAATGAAATGACCACAGGAGATATCGATGAAACTATAAAAGCATTTAAAAACGCTGCAAGGCGAGCAAAAGAAGCTAACTTTGATATAATTGAAATACATGCCGCACACGGTTATTTAATCAACCAATTTTTATCCCCTTTAACAAACCACAGAAATGATGAATATGGTGGAACAAAAGAAAACCGTTATACATTTTTACAAAAAGCAATTGAAGCAGTCCAAAGTGAAAATGATTCCCCAATCTTTGTCCGTATATCTGCATCTGAATATCATAAGGATGGTAATAGTTATGAGGACTTTGTCTACTTCTCTAACCAAATGAAAAATCAAGGTGTCGCATTGGTTGATTGTAGTTCTGGAGGAGTGGTACCAGCCCAAATAACGCCTTATCCCGGCTATCAGGTCCCGTTTGCGGAAAAACTTAAACACGATGTTGGAATCAAAACTGGAGCTGTTGGTTTAATTACAAATGGTGCTCAAGCAGAAGAGATTTTAAGAAACAACCGGGCTGATCTTGTTTTTATTGGAAGACCTATGTTATTAAATCCCTATTGGACAAAACAGGTTTCAGATGAATTAGATGTAAAAATTGAAGCCCCATCTTCTTATCAAAAAATCTGGTAATCAGCGGATTAAAGGAGTTTAGCTTATGGAACTTACCTTTCTCGGTACTGGTTCTGGTGTGCCTTCCAAACAACGAAATGTGTCTAGCATAGCCTTAAGTATGCTACAAGACCGAAATGAAGTTTGGTTATTTGATTGTGGAGAAGCAACCCAACACCAGATATTAAAGACGAATATAAAACCTAGAAAAATTAACAAAGTCTTAATTACTCATTTACATGGGGATCACATTTTTGGTTTGCCAGGCTTTCTTAGCAGTAGGGGATTTCAAGACGGAACTTCCCCTGTTCAAATAATTGGTCCAAAAGCGATAAAGGATTTTATGGAAATCGCTTTGAAAGTAAGTGAAACCTCCCTTCGTTACCCGATTTCCTACAAACAAGTCTCAGAAGATAAACTTTTAGAAGACAATCATTTAATCCTCTATGGAAAATCCTTAAAACATGGGGTGGATTCATTTGGGTATTTAATTGAAGAAAAGGATAGTCCAGGTCATTTGATTCCTGAAAAACTGAAAAACCTTGGGATAAAACCAGGTCCAAGCTATCAGAGGATTAAAGACGATGGTTTTCTTCAACTAGAAAATGGCGAAACAATTTTTCGTGAGGATGTTAGTGGACCACCTATTAAGGGAAAACGAATAGCAATACTAGGTGACACGAGACCGACCCAAGAAATTATTAACTTTGTAGAGAATGTCGATGTTCTTGTACATGAAGCAACTTTTACGAAAGCAGATGAAGAACTCGCTATAGCATATAATCATTCGACTACTGCTGATGCTGCTCGGATTGCCAAACAGGCAAATGTGAAGCAACTATTACTTACCCACATTTCTTCGCGTTATCAATGGGAAGATCTTATGCGTGAGCAGAAAATGATAAGTGAAATATTTGAATCGGTAGCGTTCATGAATGACCTAGATACTTATACTATTAAATAAAGGAATGATGACATGACTGATTTAACGAAGTTAGTTAATAACCAAAAAGAATTATATTATGCAGGGAAAACCATGACCCATACATTCCGAAAACATCAATTACAAAAACTCAAAAGTATGTTAAAAAGATACGAACCTAGAATTTATGAAGCACTAAATAAAGATTTAAACAAATCATCTTATGAGGTACTGATGACAGAGCTCGGTTTTTTATTTCAAGAGATTGATGAAACCAGTAAGTATCTTAAAGATTGGATGGCAGTTGAAAAAGTAAAAACGCCAACTACCCATAAAGGTGCTAAAAGCTATATTTATAAGCAACCATACGGGGTTAGTTTAATTATTAGCCCATGGAATTATCCCTTGCATCTGGCGCTAGCACCGTTAATTGGAGCAATTGCAGGAGGAAACACGGCAGTAATAAAACCTTCAGAATTCACACCGTATACAAGTGCCCTTCTAAAAGAGATGATTGAAGAAACATTTGAACCAAAATTTGTTTCCGTTGTCGAAGGTGAAAAAGAAACTACCCAGGAGTTATTAAACCTTCCATTCGATTACATCTTCTTCACAGGAAGTACTAAAGTCGGAAAAATAATTATGGAAAAGGCAAGTCAACAACTTACACCCATAACATTAGAACTTGGCGGAAAAAGTCCATGTATCATAGATGAAGATGCTAAAATCGAGCTTGCAGCGCGAAGAGTTGCATGGGGGAAATTTATGAACGCAGGTCAAACATGTGTAGCTCCTGATTATGTGTTGGTTCATGAATCAATTAAACAAGATTTTATAAAACAACTTAAAATAGAAATCGAAAAGATGTATACAGCTAACCCTATTGAAAATGACGACTTCACAAAAATTGTTAATGCTCAACACTTTGATCGCTTGCTTAACCATTTGGATGATTCCAAAGTTATATTTGGTGGTGCCTCTGATCGTAACTTAGAGAAAATTAATCCTACAATTATGGATAACGTTACTTGGGAAGATCCTGTGATGCAAGAGGAGATTTTCGGCCCTATTTTACCAATAAGAACCTTTGAAAATGTATCCGAATTGCGTGAGGAAATCGATCATGCCAGAAATCCATTAGCTCTATATTACTTCTCGGAAAACAGTCAGAAACAAGAATGGGTAATGAAAAATTTATCCTTTGGCGGAGGGTGTATAAATGATACTATTATGCATCTTGCCAATAGCAACTTACCATTTGGAGGAATTGGAGCAAGTGGTATAGGTAATTATCATGGAAAATCTAGTTTTGAGGCATTTACTCATCGTAAAAGTATTTTAAAACAAACAACTTCTTTCGACCTTTCATTTAGATATCCTAATTCAAATATAGGAAGAAAAGTATTGAAGAAATTGTTTAAGTAACTTGTACTTTCCTAACAATTTTAAAATATAAAAAAATAATCATGGTAAGAGTTTCACTTTCTTTCCATGATTATTTTTTCTTTTTATAATCCATTAAAAAATCCTTTTGAAAGCTTGTAGACATTTTTGGCTCCGATTGGTCCAATTTCTTAAATATACGATCTCCATACTTCTCTTTCATTTTCTCTACTGCCTGATACAATGTTTCTTTTTCAGCTTCCGCTTCATAATTAAACAAATCCAGTTGTTTGGATGCATCTTCTAATGTGGTTAATTGTTGTGCAGTAACCCCAAGAAGTCTAATTGGTTCTTGGTTCCAGTGGGTCTGAAATAGGTCAAAGGCAATTTGATAGATCGCTTCTGCAGAATCTATATAATCGCGTAATTGCTTGCCACGAGTAATTGTTTTCCTATTGTGGTATCTAATCATAATTTGAATATTTTCGGAAACTACTTTCTTCGTTTTCATTCTTTCATGAACTTTTTCAGAAAGGGTTTTAAACATTCTCATGATTTCGGCCTCATCTGTTGTATCGAATGGGAGTGTTTTTGAATTACCGATGCTTTTAAAGTCGTACACGGCATCTGGGTCTACTTCGCGGTCATCTTCTCCATTTGACCTAATATGCAACCTCTCTCCGTTTACACCGAGGAGCTGTTTCAAAGTCATCACATTCGCTTTTGCTAAATCACCTATAGTAAATAGGTTAAGCTGCTTTAGTTTTTCTTCCGTTTTAGCACCAACCCCGTACATTTCTCCAATTGGTAAGGGCCATAACTTTTCATGTAACTCTCGTTTTCGAAGAACGGTTATTCCTTGCGGCTTTTTCATGTCTGAAGCCATTTTTGCTAGAAATTTATTCGGGGCAATCCCAATACTACATGGCAAATCAAGTTCATCCAAAATTCTGTTCTGAATAGTTTGAGCAAGCTCTCTTGCGTCTACATTCTTACTAACTTCTGTTACATCCATAAATCCTTCATCAATGGAAACTGGTTGTACAATAGGTGTTATTTCAGATAGGATTGTAAATATTAGGCGTGATGCTTCTTTATATCTTTCAAAATTAGGTCGCATTACGATTAAATTGGGACATAAATCGTAAGCTTGCCATAGAGGCATTGTTGTTTTTACCCCTTTTGCTCTTGCTTCATAGCTACTTGTAACGACTATTCCTTTTCTTTCTTCAGGGTTACCTGCAATCGCGAGTGGTTTTCCCTTCAAGTCAGGATTATATGCCATTTCAACAGAAGCATAGAAGCTATTCATATCCACGTGAAAAATTATTCGTCTTTTCATTTTCATTCACTCACATTCAAAAGACTTTTATACTAATTAGTATAGGCTTATTCTAAAACACTATCAATTTTGATAGAGCACCGAACAAATTAAAAAATTAAGGAAGCAAGAGAACTTCCTTAATTTATTTAGATGTTATTACTTAATGACTACTCTCTTCTACTATTGCAGTTAACAATTCACCTATTTTATATAATTCATCTACTGGCATTCTTTCATTGGTAGTATGAATATTTTCGTAACCTACACAGAGATTCACAGTAGGAATGCCAAATCCAGCGATGATATTCGCATCACTTCCACCGCCACTTGCAAGCAATTCACTTTCTCGCCCTATTCTTGTAGCAGCTTTTTTAGCAACTTCCACTACATGATCTCCTTCTTGATGCTTAAACCCAGGATACATGTGACGAACATCCACATGTATTTCTCCTCCAACGTCACTTTCAGCTTTTTTACAAGCTTCTACCATTTTTTCAATTTGATCATCGAGTTTTTCTTTTACTAATGATCTTGCTTCAGCTAGTATATATGCTTCATCGCAAACAATATTCGTTGCCTGACCGCCTTCAATTCTTCCAATATTAGCAGTCGTTTCATCATCAATTCGACCTAATGGCATCTTAGAAACCGCTTTTGCTGCTAATGTAATAGCAGAAATTCCTTGTTCTGGTGCAACCCCTGCATGTGCTGTTTTGCCTCTAGAAGTAATATGAAGCTTAGCTTGAAAAGGCGCTGCTACGATAATGTTTCCAACTTTACCATTACTATCTACTGCGTAACCATAGGATGCATAAATCAAGTCAGAATCCAATGCTCTAGCACCAACTAAACCAGACTCTTCCCCAACAGTAATAACAAATTGAATATCCCCATGTTCCAGGTCATTATCTTTTATAGCTTTAATCATTTCTAATAATGCTGCTACCCCAGCTTTATCATCTGCACCTAATATAGTCGTTCCATCAGAAACTATATAGTCACCCTCAATGGTAGGCTTAATTCCTTTACCAGGTGTGACTGTATCCATGTGTGCTGTGAAATAAATCGGTTCTACTCCTTCTTTATTTCCTTTTAGTGTACAAATTAAGTTATTCGCACCATGTCCTGTTTTTTCTTTAGCTTGATCTTCTTTAACTTCTAATCCTAAGGTATTAAATTTCTCAATTAATACTTTGGAAATTTCTTGTTCGTATTTCGTTTCGGAATCAATTTGAACAAGCTCCATAAATTCATTTAGTAATCTTTCCTGGTTGATATTCATTTGTAATCCTCCATTTATTAAAGTGGAATATTGCCATGTTTCTTTTTCGGGCGTTGTTCTGTTTTATTTTCTAACATTTTTAAACTTTGAGCTAGTTTTATTCTAGTTTCTCTCGGGTCAATGACATCGTCTACCATACCGAGGCCTGCTGCAACATAAGGATTTGCAAATTTTTCTCTATAGTCATCAATTTTTTCTTTTCTTGTCTCTTCTGGTGTATCACTATTTTTTATATCATTTGCGAAAATGATATTTGCTGCACCCTCTGGACCCATGACAGCTATTTCTGCGTTCGGCCATGCAAATACTAGGTCAGCACCTATGGATTTACTATTTAGTGCTACATAGGCTCCACCGTATGCTTTACGAGTGATAACAGTAATCTTCGGGACAGTCGCTTCCGAGTATGCATATAGAATTTTTGCGCCATGGCGGATGATCCCACCATGTTCTTGCTTAATCCCAGGGAAAAATCCTGTCACATCTTCAAATGTAACAATAGGTACATTAAATGAGTCACACAACCTAATAAAACGAGCTGCTTTATCACTAGAGTCAATATCTAAACCTCCAGCCATGTTCTTCGGTTGGTTACAAACTAAACCAATTGTTTCCCCTTTAATACGTGCAAATCCTACAACGATATTTCTTGCAAAATCTCTATGCACTTCAAAGAAAGAGTCCTCATCAACAACTTCATTTATAACCGTGCGTACGTCATAAGGACGAATTGGATCGAATGGAATCAATTCAGTAAGTTCTTCTCGGAAATCTGATTGCTCTTTTGATTCTAATTTTGGCGTTTTTAACTGACTATTTTGAGGTAAGTAGGAAATTAGTTGCTTCACTTGATCAAGTGCTTGTTCTTCTGTCTCTGCTTTCAAGTGTGCATTACCACTTTTCGAGTTATGTACACTTGCTCCACCTAATCCTTCAGGTGTGATTTTCTCACCAGTTACCGTTTCAATTACCTTGGGCCCTGTAATGAACATTTGGGATGTTTCTTCCACCATAATTACAAAGTCAGTAATTGCCGGAGAATATACTGCTCCACCTGCACATGGACCCATAATAACTGATATTTGCGGAATAACCCCAGAATATATTGAATTACGGTAAAATACATGACCGTAACCATCCAATGAAGCTACACCTTCTTGTATTCTCGCTCCACCTGAATCATTAAGTCCAATGAATGGAGTGCCATTCTTAGCAGCAAGGTCCATAACAGCTGCGATTTTTTTACCGTGCATTTCCCCAAGTGCCCCGCCATATACAGTAAAGTCTTGAGCAAATAAATATATTGGTCGACCTTCAACAGTACCATATCCAGTCACTACACCTTCACCTGGTACTTCTTTTCCGTCCATACCAAAGTCTGTTACTCGATGTTCAATAAACGGATTTAACTCTACAAAAGAGCCTTCATCTAACAAATAAGCTATACGTTCCCTAGCAGTCAACTTGCCTTTATCGCGCTGCTTTTGTATTTTTTCATCTCCGCCGCCCATTTCTACTTTGCGACGTTTATCATAAAGTTCATTTATTTTATCGTATATGTCCATTATGAATCCTCCTGCTTTTGTTGGCAAAGTTCAAATAAAACACCATTAGTTGATTTTGGGTGCAAAAAAGCAATTTCACTGTTATGAGCTCCAGTTTTAGGTTCCTCATGAATGAGTTTTATTCCATTGTCTCTTAAGTGTTTTAATCGTTCCTTGATATCATCCACATCTAGTGCAATATGATGAATTCCTTCTCCTCTTTTTTCGATAAAAGAAGCAATTGGTGACTCAGGGCTCATAGGCTCTAACAGTTCAAACCTACTTTCACCTATTTTATAAAAAGCAACTTTTACTTGTTCTGATTCAACAATTTCTGTTCCTTCGAATTCAAGATTTAAATCTTGCTCATAAAACTTCCGACTAGACTCTAAATCCTTCACGGCAATTCCAATATGTGAAATCTTATTCATTTTCATCACCACGAACACATGCTTCAATATACGCAATGGTATCTTTCGTAGGAGTTCCTGGCGTGAAAACTTTCCTAATTCCTTTATCTTTTAAAAACGCGATATCTTCATCAGGTATTACTCCCCCACCTACTACAGGGATATCTCCAGCATCTTTTGCTACTAAAGCTTCAACAACTTTAGGAAATAATGTTTTATGACCCCCTGATAAAGAAGATAGGCCGATAACGTCTACATCCTCTTGTATAGCTGCTTGGGCAATCTGTTGGGGAGATTGTCTTAAACCTGTGTAGATGACTTCCATGCCATGGTCTCTCAACGCTTGAGCAATAATTAATGCCCCTCGATCATGACCATCTAAGCCTGGCTTGGCAATAAGTACACGTATTGTCTTTTTCATCTGTTTCATCCTTTCAAACTAAGCTCCTGTAAACTCTCCAAACTCATCTCGTAATACATTACATATTTCACCGATTGTGGCATAAGCTTTAACACATTCTATAATATAAGGCATTAAATTTTCTTTATTATTTGTTGCTGCTTGTTTTAAGGAACTAAGTAAATGATCTACTTCTTCCTGATTACGCTCATTTCTAATTTTGTTTAACCCTTGAACTTGAGCTTGTTCTAGTCTCTCATCTACTTTTAAGAGATCTTCATGAACTTCTTCATCGATTCGAAAAGCATTTAACCCTACAATAATTTCCTCTTCAGATTCAATATCTTTTTGAGTTTGATAGGCAGCTTGATGAATTTCACGTTGCATAAAACCATCTTCTACCGCTTGTACCGCACCACCCATTTCATCAATTCTCTCAATATAGTGCATGACCTGTTCTTCTATTTCATCAGTTAAATTCTCTACATAATAAGACCCTGCCAAAGGATCAACCGTATCCGCGACACCACTTTCATGCGCTAAGATTTGTTGAGTACGTAGTGCAATACGTGCAGAATCCTCTGTTGGTAAGGCAAGCGCTTCATCTTTTGAATTTGTGTGTAAACTTTGCGTACCACCTAAAACAGCTGATAGTGCCTGTAATGCTACCCGCACAATATTATTATCAGGTTGCTGAGCTGTTAACGTAGATCCTCCAGTTTGGGTATGGAATCTAAGACGCAAACTTTTTTCATCTTGCGCATGATAACGGTCTTTCATTACATTGGCCCAGATTCGCCTCGCTGCTCTAAATTTCGCTGCTTCTTCAAAGAAATTATTGTGTGCATTAAAAAAGAAGGCTAAACGTGGAGCAAATTGGTCCACTTTTAAACCGCTTTCAATTGCAGCATCAACATAAGCCATTCCGTTGGCTAACGTAAAAGCAACTTCTTGGACGGCGGTGGATCCTGCTTCTCGTATGTGATACCCAGAAATACTAATCGTATTGAATTTAGGGATGTGCTCTGCACAATATTCAAATATATTCGTGATTAGTCGCATAGAAGGCTTAGGTGGATATATATATGTTCCTCTTGCAATATACTCTTTAAGTATGTCATTTTGAATAGTACCAGTTATTTTTTCTTTTGGTACACCCTGCTTTTCGGCAACAGCTATGTACATTGCCAGTAACACAGATGCTGGGGCATTAATAGTCATTGATGTACTAACTTTATCTAATGGAATTTTATCTAATAAGATTTCCATGTCATCTAAAGAATCAATTGCTACACCAACTTTCCCTACCTCCCCTTCTGCCATTGCATCATCTGAGTCATAGCCAATTTGAGTAGGTAAATCAAATGCTACAGACAAACCAGTTTGCCCTTGGTCTAAAAGATATTTAAAACGTTTGTTTGTTTCTTGTGCAGAACCGAAACCTGCATATTGTCGCATCGTCCAGAAGCGATTTCTAAACATGGAAGGTTGAATTCCTCTTGTGTAAGGAAATTGCCCAGGAAATCCTAATTTTTTTAGATAATCTTCTTTTTCTGCATCATTGGTTGGTAAATATAGTGGCTCAATAGTCAGATCTGAACTATTGGTAAAGGGTGATTTTCGTTCTGGAAAACGTTCCTTCGTTTTTGCAACTTGTTGTTCCCACTGTTGTTTCTTCTGATTATAATCATTCGTCATAAAACCTACTCCCTTCTATCTTCATTCTACAATTGTAAGAATCATTCGTCATCTATTATTATTGTAAAGCAAAGATTTAACTTGTCCAATCATTGTTTTTCTTTTACAATGTAGATAATGGATTTTGTAAGGGAGGAATCACTGTGTCAAATGAGAAGAAACCACGGGCACCTTACGCTTCAAGTCGCAGAAAGAAAAAGCCTTGGACGACAGTGGTAATATATCTTATGATTATTGCGATGCTTTTGAGCTCACTAATGATGGGACTTAGCATGATTGCATTTTAATCAAACAAGTTAAAAGACATGACTTATTATAAGTCATGTCTTTTTTATTTTGTGTATAATTAATGTATTATATTTGTATAGAATAGGGTATATAGTATTTATAAAACACAAAAATCACATACCACAATGGGGGCAATATCTATTGAAATTTTTACTAGAAAGATCTAAACTCATATTTCTCTTTTTTATATTACTTACTGCTGTTGGAATATATACCTTTACTGACCTTCCACAGCGAGACTTTCCTGAAACTCCTATTAATAATGCAACTGTAACAACTGTCTATCCAGGCGCTTCCCCTGAAGAAGTAGAAGCCAATGTTTCTACACCTATTGAAAATGCCGTCGGAACACTTGATGGGGTAGAATCTTTTCAATCAACTTCTACTAGAGGTTTCTCTACAGTTGTTCTAAGCCTAGAAGACGGTATAAATCAAAATGAATTAATAAATGAAATTAATCAAGAAATTGCATCTTTGTCTTCCGACTTACCACAAGATGCTTCTGACAGTGAAGTAACAAAGGGTGAACTTACTAGCCCAATATTTTCTTATTTTATAACTGCTGACTCCCACGATGATCTTAACCAACTCCAGTCGCAAATGGAAGATTGGCAAAAAGAAATTGAAAATGTAAATGGCGTAGATCGGTTAGAGGTTAACGGATTAGAAGATGAAGAATTAGTTATAAACCTAGATAGTGAATTGCTTCAGGCAGAAGGCATTCTATTTCCTGACGTTTTAGACTCTATCGAACAAGAACTATCTCCTACTCCACTTGGAGAACATCAAGCGGAAGAAGGTACTGTTACTTTAAATATGGATCACTTCTCCTCTGTCGAAGAAGTAAATGAGATTAGAATAAGTGGTTCTGATAATGTCACCCTAGAAGAAATTGCTGAATTAGAATTACAACCGAACGAAGAACCCAATTTAATTACTTATCAAGGACAACCAGCAATTAATTTAACTATCTATCTTCAAAGCGGTGAGGATATTCCAAGTATGAGTTCTCTTGTAAATGAAGAAATGGATAGCTTAGAGGCGGAATTACCTTCTCAATTTGAATTTCAGAACTATTTTGCTCAAAGTGACTTTATCTCTGAGGTGTTTAATGGCCTATTCACTTCCCTAGCAATTGCAGTTGTAGCCGTAGTGGTGATCACTACTTTAGGACTTACTATTTCAGGGGCAATTGTAGTAGCAATTGCTATTCCGATTTCGATCATATTAGGGTTGATTCCACTCCCTTACTTAGGAGTTGATATTAACCAAATCTCTGTAATAGGTGCGATCATAGCACTTGGAATATTAGTAGACGACTCGATTGTATTAAACGATAATATCGAACGAAGATATCGTTTGGGGGACTCCCCGCTCACTGGAGCTGCCAAAGGCATAAAAGAGGTCAGAACGTCTATTATTACTTCCACTCTCGCGATTGTGTTTACTTTTTCACCTTTAATATTTCTATCAGGAGCAAATGGTGCATTTATTCGAGCACTGCCTAGTGTATTAATAGCGACTTTATTAGCATCAACTGTCGTAGCACTTATATTAGTTCCAGCGATACGATATGTGATTTATAAGCGAAAAACAAAACCAATTAAAGAGGATCCTGGAATTTTAGGAAAACCATTAACTAAAAGCGCAAACTTTTATGCTGTACGAATTGTTAAGAAACTCATAGGTATTCCAAAACGAACTGCTGCCATTGGTTTATCACTAGCAACGCTTGTATTTGTCTTAGTAATTTTCACTCCATTCGAATTCTTCCCAGCAGCCGATCGAGAGGAAGTTACCATTGATGTTAGTCTAGAAAATGGACAGTCGAAAGAAGACACCCTAGAAACGATGGAATTAATTGCAGAAGATTTTCGAGAAAATGAAGAACAAATAAAAGATATTAGTATTTTCACAAATGATAGCGCACCAAACCTATTTACTCAGACCCAGACCAATAATGGAGATCACACGGGTAGAATGTTTGTAAGAATTAATCAAGATTTGACTAGCGCGGAGAACTTTAAAGAAAACTGGGAAGAGCAATTACGAGAGTCATATTCTGAAGCCACAATTTTCATGAACACTATAGAACAAGGTCCTCCATCTGGGGCTCCTTTAACTATTACAGTAAAAGGTGAAGACCTTGATGAGATGTTAGATGTTAGAGATGAAGCCATGGATGAGTTAAGAGCTGCAGGTGCTGATTTGGTAGTTGATAATGTTGGTACTCTAACACCCGCAATATCATATGTTCCAGACCGGGACGCTTTAGATGAATATGATTTGTCCATTCAAGAAATCAGTGAACAGATCAGCTTACGAACCACTGGTATTCCTTTTGAAACCATTCGAGAAGATCAAGAAGAAACAGAAGTTAGTATTTATCTCGATCGTCTTGAAGATGGTAATGAAATAGATCTAGAAGAAATCGTTGTTCCGACTAATCAAGAAGAAGGGCCTCCTATTGTAACTCTAGATGAAATTTTAGATGAAGAAAGTGATGAAGTAATTCCTTTAATAAATCATGAAGATGGAGAACGTTCAATTACGATACGTTCCTATGCAGACGATACAGATGCCATTGAGGATGAAATAACTTCTTTTGTCGATGATCAAAATGAATCTAATGATGAATTATCATTGATCATCGGAGCAGAAACAGATAACCAAGATGATTTCTTTACTGAAATAACGGTTATTTTCTCTGTGGTTATCTTATTGGTTTACTTACTCATCGCATTTCAATTTAATTCATTAGCAATGCCATTCCTAATCCTGGTTTCTGTTTATTTAGGAATCGCAGGAGCAATTTTAGGTTTGTTTGTCACTCAAACACCGATTAGCTTTTTAGCAGTAACAGGAATGGTTTCTCTCACAGGAATTGTCGTCAGGAACTCCCTGGTATTAGTGGATTTCATAGAACAATCGATTGCGGAAGGTAAATCACAAGTCGAAGCAATTGTGGAATCAGCGAGGGCAAGGTTTAGACCGATCTTACTGACAGCAATTACTTCTATTACAGCTCTGATGCCTGTTGCAATTGGTGGGGATGTACTATTCCAACCTCTTGCCATCACTATCATATCAGGTATATTATTTTCAACAGTCTTAACACTATTACTTGTTCCTGTGTTATATGTTTTGTTTAAAAAGAAAGCAAAATAACAAAAGAGCCTTCACTTTATGTGAAGGCTCTTCTCTATTCTTCAGAAGAAACAAGAAAACCTGCTTTTTGCATTGCATTTTCAGCTTCATCCAAATATACTTTTTTCTCAGCTGTTATAGTATGTATGTGGATCCCACCGGTTAATTCAGACAAAAGGGAGGCATCCGATTGACGGACGCGATCAATGAAATGTTTAACATCCATTCTATTTGAAATTCGTAACATCGCTTGAAATTCACCGTATACTGGATGTTCAATAATGACGTCCTTTACATTTACTCCGTGATCCACCAATATATTGAGTTCTTCCTCTGCCTCTTCTCTTCCGTGTTTACATGCGATTTTTCTTTGTAACAGTTGCTCTTCAGCATGTTCAGTTACATATAAATACCCTTGACTAGTAGCTATAATTGGATGATCACTAGCTTTTAATAAAGCAACATCACCAACCACAACTTGTCTACTTACATTAAATTGTTTCGCAAATTCACTGCCAGTTATTGATTCCTTTGAATCGATCAGCGCTTTTAATATTTTACTTCTTCGCTCTACTCCAGCTACTTTCATTGCTATCATCACCTTCGATTTAAAATTGAACTATGACAGATTTCATTCATTACTATTGAAAAATTAGATAAATCTTCTTCCGTAGTTAACCTACCAAAAGAAACTCGAAAAAAATTATTATGCAGGTCTTCTCCTTCTATTGCTTCTACAATTTTGGGATAAGATTGATATTTTACATCACAAGCGCTGCCAGTTGAAATCGCAAACCCTTTTCTATTACATTCTAACATCATATACTGGCCTTCTATATATTTAATGCTCAACCCAACAATGGATGGGACTTGTATATCCTCTTTTCCCTCAATAATTGATAGATCCTTGATGTTGTTTATTTGATGAATAAATTTTATACGGAGATCTTTTAACCTCTTCTCTTCTAAAAACCTCCGTTCGTCTGCTTCTTCAAGTGCTGTAGTAAAAGCACAAATGGTTGGAAGGTCTGTCGTATTACCTTCTAAAACAATTTTTGAGAAAGAATTTATTCGATCAAACTTTTCTTCATTAAAATAAAGTAGACCAATCCCCTTTGGTCCATATATTTTATGCCCTGATAACGAGAAACTTGTTGCCAAACTCGATAAATGGTTACAGTTTACTTGCCCAAAACTTTGTACTGCGTCTATATGAAAATAAGCACCATTTCTTTGACAAAGCTCAGACACTTCCTCAACTGGTTGAATTGTTCCAATCTCTCCATTTACATGTTGCAACACAACAAGTGCAGTATTATTGGATACTAATTCGTTTAATTTTTTCATATTAACGATATAATTTTTACCAAATTCTATCCACTTTATTTCATACCCTTTGGTTTCGTACAAACTCATAGCTTGGTGAACTGAATTATGTTCTGCTTTACTTACAATAATTTCTCTCCTGTCTGAAAGGCTTAACAATAAATCAATAGCGATTAAATTACTTTCAGATCCTCCATTTGTAAAGTATATATTATCGGGCTTGGCGTTTAAAATTTCCCCTATATTTTTCATGCATAATGAATAAACTTGATTCGCTTGATCTCCATAATCATGTAAGCTATTCGAATTTGCAAAAAAATTGTTAGCAACTTCATTATATGTATGTAATGCTGTTTCACTAATTGGTGTAGTAGCCGCATAGTCTAAATAAATCATCATAAATTCCCCCATTTAAAAATTCGCTTGTAATCTATTTAATTATATGTAAATATAAGTGTCAAGACACATATAAACTTATTTGATTATGAATGCAGATATTCTGAGTTAGTTTTCCTATTTATTCAAAACATCAGCTAGTGCTCTCATGTCGCAGGCATTAATACATATGACACACGGTGACAATTTCAACCAAAGAAAGTTGGTCAATAATGAACAAGTTGAAGCTCAAAGAACAATTATCATACTTTTTAAATGAAGACTTAGGTTACGGTGATCTAACAAGTGATGCCATTTTTACAAATCAATTTGGTGCACTACATATTGTTTCTAAAAGTAGTGGTTATTTTTCAGGGGAAGAGATCTTATCCCCCCTCTTTCAATTACTTGATAAAAAATCAATGGTGACAATGAAAGTTACTGACGGAGAGAAAATAGAAGCGGGTCAGACACTTGCGTTAGTTAATGGAGAAATAACAAAATTGCTACAAGGGGAAAGAGTTGCAATTAATTTGCTACAACGCTTGTCTGCTATAACAACTAAAACGGTAGAAGCCATTACAAAATTAGACGATTCTACGATAACAATAGCTGATACGAGGAAAACAACTCCTGGTCTTAGAATGTTGGAAAAATATGCAGTTAAAATTGGTGGTGGCAAGAATCATCGCTTTCGCTTAGATGATTGTGTGATGATTAAAGACAATCACATTGCAGCGTGTGGTTCCATAAAAAAGGCTGTAGAGATGGTTCAACTAGAAGTTGGTCATACCGTAAAGATTGAAGTGGAAATCGAGAATGTAGAACAAATCGAGGAAGCCATTCAAGCTGGTGTAGACATTATTATGCTAGATAATGTCCCTATTCAGGAAATTGAATTTTTTGTAAGTAAAATTCCAAACCATATAATCACGGAAATATCAGGAGGCATCACATTAGATAACTTGTACAAGTATAAAAATTGCGGAGTTAACGTCATTTCGCTCGGGTTATTAACCCATCAAATTACTTCTTTAGATTTTAGTGCTTATATAATGAAGGGGGAAGAAAAATGAGTTTATTACAACAAATAAATGAATCAATATCTACAATTCCAAAGAAGTACAAAGAAATGAAGGAGTCAGAACTACATAAAAGGGTTGTGACAATTAAGCAAGAGTTAGGTGATGAACTTTTCATTCCCGGTCATCATTACCAAAAAGATAATGTTATACATTATGCTGATGCGCGTGGAGACTCATTAGAACTAGCCCAACGCTCCGCCCAAACAAGTGCGTCTCATATTGTCTTTTGTGGTGTGCATTTCATGGCTGAAACTGCGGATATTCTATCTTCTGATACCCAAAAAGTTTACCTTCCGGACTTGCGTGCTGGTTGTTCTATGGCGGATATGGCAAATATAAAACAGACAGAAAGAGGATTTTCCATTTTGACGGACCTTCTTGGACCCTCTATCATTCCGATGACTTATGTCAATTCCACAGCAGCCATAAAATCATTTGTAGGAACACATAATGGAGCAACCCTCACCTCTTCCAACGCAAAATCAATGTTAAGATGGGCATTTGAAAGAGGAGAAAGAATTTTGTTCCTTCCCGATCAACATTTAGGAAGAAACACGGCTTATGAATTAGGTGTTCCCTTAAATCAAATGGGTGTTTGGAACCCCATTTTAGAGAAATTAGAATATGAAGGTGATTTAAAGGATTTAAAGATTATTTTGTGGAAAGGTCATTGCTCTGTACATGAAAACTTCACTCTCTCTAATGTTAGTGATATTAGAAAAAAACATCCAAATATGAAGATCCTTGTTCATCCTGAATGTTCAAGAGAAGTTGTTTCCCAATCAGATGATGCTGGTTCTACTAGATACATTATCGATACAATTGAAAAAGCACCTAGCGGAAGTAGCTGGGCAATTGGAACGGAAATGAACTTAGTCAATCGTTTGATTAACCAGCATCCAGATAAACACATCATCTCTTTGAACCCTTCCATGTGTCCCTGCCTTACAATGAACAGAATAGATTTACCTCATCTCACTTGGTCCTTGGATTGTATCTATGAAGGCCAACCTGTAAATCAAATAATTGTTGACAAGGATACCTCGAAATTTGCGAAAATCGCATTAGAAAGAATGTTAGCCAAAGCTTAAAACTAATAAAGGAGCGGTGAACATCTCACCGCCCCTTTGCTTTAAATATCACTCTTTTTGTATGAACGTTTTAATATTAAATACTGTTCTATTTCATTTAACAATAAATATAAGTTAGCCCGTTCTTCAAAGCTTTCTCGATCTCCTGGAAGTTCTTCTTTATTAAAAGTCTTTCTAATCTCCTTCAATTCCTCTAAATATTTAATTGCAGTATTCCCAGCATGTACATGATGAGCTAAATCATCAAACAATTGGCCAATATACTTATACTCCGTTTCTGTTGCATTAATTCTACTAATTAAAGGTAACATGCGTTCTAGAATTTCGAATTGTTTCTGACGCATGTGGAAGTAATGGTAAAAAGGATGATGACTTCTTAGAATATGATTTTCTACATCTCTAGCAGCTAGATCACTTGCTTCTTCTAGCAATTTAGCTGTTTCTGTTACTTCCTTACCTGACCAATAATAATCTCCGGTTTTTAAAAAGTCAGCTATTTCTTGCAAGATGGAGGAAAAATTCTTCTCTATTTTATCTTGAACTTTCTCAAGTTCCGTATCTAAACTAGGCATATACATATTTAGTAATAACGCAACGCCTAAACCAACACTTATAAGTACTATTTCATTAACAACAATCCCTACATGAAGTGCCTGTTCTCCATATAAATGTAAAATAATAACGGAGCTAGTAATAATGCCTTCTGTAATCTTAAGCATCACTGTAACTGGGATGAATACGAGCAAAACTAATCCAATTACTAGTGGGTGGTAAGCAATAAGTTCAAATAGCACACCTGAAATTGCTATACCGATTAGACATGCATAAAATCTATACCACGCACTCAAAAGAGAACGTCTCCTTGTAACTTGAATACAAAGAATTGTTAATATAGCCGCAGAGATCGCATTATCTAATTGGAGAGCATCAGCTATGAATATTGATACCGGTGCACCAATTGCTGTTTTCATTGTTCTAGAACCGATCTTAATCATTCTTAGTCCTCTTTCGTAACGTTTTTATTTTGGTTCTAAGTCAAATGTTGGGGTGCTCTCTTAGGAGCACTCCTAATTTATGCCATTTGTCCTTGTATATGTTTATATTGATGATGCAATAAAATCTTTTTGCGAAAGCGATCAAAGCGTCGGAATCCAAAGGCATTTCGTTTGATTACTTTGGTTTGGTTATTAATCCCTTCAATGTATCCATTGTGAAGCTCATAACCAAAACTATTCATAATCTGTTTTTGCCAGTTTTGAATGGTTTCTATCGCTTTTTCGAATTCAGGTATACCTACTTTCTTCACGCTGTCATAGAAGTCGTATAAACGCTC
>NZ_AUHI01000014.1 GCF_000423105.1 Halalkalibacillus halophilus DSM 18494
GGGACAATTTTGTTATAAGTTCTCCATATGGTATTTGCTTGTATTTCAATGTCGTTGTTATCTACGGATTCATTATCAGGTTCGTCAGACCCATCCGCAGCTATAGGAGAACTAAATGATAGGGTGGTAAAAATTAGTGCTAAAGTGAGTACTGACATAAATGATTTTTTAAACATAATTTTCCTCTCCTTAAAAATAGTGATTGTTAAGTTTTTTTACATCCTCCTTCCTAATTTAATAAGAAAAACAATTAATGGTGTATTTTGTAATTGTTTGTTACAAATTGTAACTTAATTTTTAAAAAATCGCAATAATATAAACGAAATATTTTGAATTTATTTACCTTTTTATTAAGTTATAATGTTTCCTGCATGTTTACAAAGTAACATTGTGTACTTCTAAGTGCATTGTGTAAAATAAAGAAAAGCTGTGATGTAACAATATCAATATCTTTAAAGATTTTAGAGAACAACTAAGAAAACGGGTTTGTTTATCAAATTATGGGCAACGCAAAATTAAGGTTGATCTCGCATAGCAAGGGTGGTATGTCTCCCGACTTCGCATTGGCCGAAATATGAAATAGCCGGGGCTAGTGTATAAGTATACAGGCGCTCAATTAATCCAAAGAAATCTCCTGTTAACGAATCCGATATTGGAAACAAGCTCAATCATGACTTTCACTAGGAAACACCATATCAGGTTATGGTCAGTGACTTAACCTATTTCCGTGTGGGCAAAGGTAGCAATTTTCTTGATATCGGACCACCTTTTTTGGTGAGTTGAATTCGAATTGGTTTCTTAGATGATCGTGAAATAATCTTATACACATAAATAATCATCCATTCTCAAACGCGCGAATGGATGAGATACCTAAATTATCATTCGCTTAAATACTTAGATGGCTCCTTAAAATAAGGGCTTATATTCAAAAATAAACTTTGTAAAAAGTTTTCATCAACATCGCTATTCATGAAGTATTCTACTAATTCCTCTTGCTTAGGTTGTCCTAGACTAAGGCGATACAACTGTAAGATCTTCATTAAGCGTTTGTATTTTGCTTGTTCTTTACTATAGGGATAGTAGGGAACAATTCTTTCGATTTTAATGTCATTTTTGTTCGGTAAAGTCCAAAAAGGAACTAATGCAGGTGTTGCTGCATCTTTTTCGATATTGCTTGCATAGTCGAACATTTCATTCCATATGTTTTCTTTAAACAAAATCGAAGGCGCATACCCAGCTATGTTCTGTCGAATCGCAAAGCTTTTGTAACGGTTGATCCTTCCTTCCCTTTGTTCAATATCAACAGGGTTAGAAGGAAGGTTCCAGTGCCAGACTTTACGAGCATAATGGTGAAAATCCAACCCTTCTTGCCCCACTGACGTCGTAGTCAACACAAAAGGTCTTAAAGGCGAATTAAAGGCTTTTCGAACATTTAACTTTCTTGTCTCCGCGGACTCTTCATTTTTTCTCCCACTAAAACTCACTGCAAAATTTGTTCTAATATTAACCTGCTCTACAGTAGCATCAGGGTCTGTATTTCTTTTTTTGAAATTATCATATGTGTCTACGGTATACCTCCCCGCCTGACTGGTGAAAGCATCCTTTATTAGATCAACTAGTTCTCTATCACGTTGTTCCTTGGAGAGCTGATGCAATCCCGCTTCTCCAATCATCATATGGGCATATTCATCAAGCATGGATTGTATATTCCCATCCACGTTGTACTTCAACAGTTTCTTCCAGTGGGGCTTACGTATTTCGCTTTGACCATACGTTAATTCAACAATAGCAGTAGCCTCCGGTGTATTCATTCGATCAATGAGCTTTCTTGCCAGTTGAAGAGCAAGTGGAATAGAATCTTTATGCTTTTCACCTAACATTCTTAACGAGACAATAGCTGGAGAACCTAACACCATCTCGACTAACACCTCCACTAAATCAGAGGGCTGTCTTCCGAGATTCAATGACTCAGGATGAAAGAAACAATTCCTTAACTGATTCAGGTGTTGGGTAAAAGCTCCCTTCTCTTTTTCACTAGTATCAGAGTCAACTCTACTTGCTTCTGACATGGCACTTCTATCAAACCACATATAAGGCAAAGCTTTAGTTCTATCAAACAATACCGGTGCTAGATAATACCAGCTTTCATCTTCTCTGTTGGTAGAATTATCAGGTTGAATATCTAACTCGTTTAGCAAGTGAACAAGTTCTTTTCGTATTCCTGCTTTTATTTCATTAATACCTTGATTATTATTTAAGCTTACCATCGGATCAAATAAATCTGCTAAAGTTTCTGATGGATACAACAAGGTCAAGTGGTTCATATTGTTTGTATCTCCATCCCTCATAGAAAAATTAATTCTCGGGGTAGGGTACGTGTCTCCAAAATAGGAATGCTTTTTTTCTTTTTCCTTTTGCTGTTCACCTTTTATTAATTGGCCTACTGTCTTGCGTTCTGCTTCATATGAAATTAACGTCGAGACAGCACGCGGCACCATTTCCCACGCAGAAAATATTAATACCTTCGAAAAGTCTGCTTGTTCCTTAAAAGGACCGCCCAGTTCGTAATACGGAAGGGACGGTGGTACCCACAGCAGTAATTCTGCTTGGTTATCAAAAAGCTTTTCATCGAGTAATTTTAATTTTGCATTTCGATAAGGGACTTTATCATAATTTGCTATTTGATCTTTATCAATCCACAAGTTCCTACTTTTTAATTTGTTCATATTGCTTGGCTGTTCAGACACTTTATGATTTAGTTCTTTTTTCAATTTATATTTTTCCATAAACGACATCAAATAAGGTGCCGACATGACATAATCAGTTGGAACCTCCATAGGAATACCTAGATTATCTAGTTTTTGGTTCATCTCCATGTAGGAAGTAATATCTGCTTTTTCTATTCTTAGTTCAGTTGGAACTTCTGAAATAAGCTTATCTGCACCTTTTACAGAATTCCTTTCCGTTCTAGCAATACCTTTATACAAACTCTCTTCTGCTTCATTCTTAATTTGAATAATAGCTGAATGGCCTTCTTTTAATGTGCGAAGGGAATCAGAATAAGTTTCCCACCTATCTTTAAACCTTTTAAGTTCATCAGGGTGCTCTTCAAATAAAAACCCAAATAATCTAAAGAACTCTTTGTAATGTTCATCGTGTCCTAGTTCTTCCATCTCTTCTACAGTCGAGTATAGTTTATATGGTGTCGCAGATAGTAGGAGCACGTTCAACCGAGACGTCTCATTCGCTGACCCAAAGAATTTCTGTGCGATTAATGCGGTCTCGGAATCACTATTAGAATCAACCAACTCAGGAAACCGTTGAAATTCATCCATAATTACTAAATCTGGATTCATTTGATCAATACTAATGTCTGCAAACATTTTTCGAAGTTTATATATTAATTGAATCGCATGCTTATGTCGTTTATCAATATGTATAAGATCATCTGAGTTTTCGCATACATGTATGATTAAATTCAATAGTTCTTCGTCTTGATCTAAATACTTATCAATCTGTTCATGTAAACTTTTAAGGTATTCGCCTTCACTTTGCTCCTCTAATGACTTAATCTCTGGCTGATACCTTTTCAACGCGTGCTTCCATCCTTTGAACGCTTGGTCTTGCAAAAGGGTATTTAATTTATCCTGGTACCCATCAAATAAACGGTAACTTTTTAGCACTTCATAAATTAAAGCCCTTTCGGCAACATTCCCAACACTATTAGTGATTGAAAAAGAGGTAGACGGAGTCAAAGGTATTAGCTGCAGATTTGCAGGTGCACGATCCTTTAAATATCTTTCTTGAGCAATGACTTTATGCTGCATCGTTAAACGGTTTTCCGAATGTGAATGGTTAAAATTCGTTCCTTCAATTTGTAACTTCTTTATATTCTGTGAAGCGATACTTTGATTGGAACATACATACACCACTTTAAATTTATCCTTTTTACCGGAAGCTACATGATCTTGGGCTAGTTTGGCAATAGCGCCACGAGCTATCATCGTCTTCCCGAGTCCTACTTCATCTGCAACAAGAACACGATGATATCCAGTAGTGAAAAGAGAATAAACTCTTGAGACCGTTGCTTGCTGAAAATCTTTAAGCCCATCTAGTATATTCTTTTCGATCTCTTTTAGGTCGTTCATTTTGTCACATCCTCTATTACTTGCTGAAAGGTGCTATAAACGTTCAAAAATGTCTCAGGAACAACAGATTCTCTTTCAATCAGGTTCATTATCTCTTCTATATCCGCTAACTTCTCTGGAGAGTAGTAAGCTGTTCGTAACATTTTCTCATAAATGACTGGAATGTAGTCCTGCTTGCTTTGAAAATCATTTTCTAGCCCAGATAAATGCTTGTCCTCTAAGGAAGTCAACAAGAAGTCATCTGCTAATAAATAGGATATATATTGAAGAAAGTAATTCGAATCTTTTATTAAATGTTGATAGATTTTTTGATTACGATTGGGAGGGATCCCAAATGTATCAATTTTAATAATTCTCTCGACTCTCTCTCCACCACTTTCAACTCTTACCAAGTAGAATTCTCCTAATTCTAATAAGTCTAACTGATGAAAAGTAACTTTTTCCTTTAGTTGTGCACTAGCTTTACTGAGCAAAGGTGATATAGTCATATCAAAGTGTGGGACAAAATCATCGAATTCTATTAGGAGCTCATATTGATTTTCTGTAGCTGTAACCGTCGCTTGAGAGTGCAGGTTGCTTAGTCTTCTAACTTCGTCTGCCAATCTATCTTTAATTGGAGTTTCAACCTCTTCTTGCACAGGGATCTCTTCAACTTTTTCAAATGGCTGAAACTTGTGGTCCTCCCCAAGTAATTCCTCGATTAACTCATCAAACTTGAATCCCCACCGTTTATATTGAAAATTTAGCAAGAACTCTACGTTCCCATGAAAAGCATTATTAGAACAGTTTGCCGACCCAACATAGAAATTAAATATATTATACTTTCTCTTCACATATAACTTGGCATGAATTTCTTGAAGGTCTGGCAGTTCCAGACCTTCACTAATCATCTCTTCCCCGTCAATAATCGTTTCTTTGATCACATAAACATCAAAGTGATCAAAGGCATTGGAAGGTAATTCTGATAGCTCGGTACGTCGTGTAATTAAAATGTTCTTCATATTCTCATCAGTCAGTTTCAGTTTCATCAATTTTTCCAACATGCTTTTACTTAAAAACGGTGATACAATCAGCATTTGATGGTAATAAGAGAAGAGTTCGCCTACCTCACTTTGGTTCGTCTCTATTCCTAATGGTAGAAAATTCATATCCTTGATGTGTTTATCTTCAGCATCAAATTCTATATAGGGAAGTTCCTCAATAATAGATTGTATAGCTTGCGACTTAGGGTGGCTACTGATACTAGACTTTAAGAATGTAAGTAAATTGATTAGAGGCTCCGTATCGGGTCCAGCATTTTGCTCCGTCCTTTTACCTTCTAAAGCTACTGCCATGTCCCAACTCCGGTCAAAAGTCATATTCCGGCTAAGTACAATTAAACGATACCTAGATTCATTCGCTTCATTCACGAATTTAATTAACCAAATCTTTGGATGAAAAGATTTCTGCTGATCTTCTAAATTTACCTCGAACACATTATCTTCGAGTAAGCCAAAAATAGAACGGTTTTCTCGTCCTGAATTGAGCATTTGACCACCTTGGCAAAACACCGCCAAACGCTCTGAGCTCTGTCTAATCCCTTCGATAATGGAAAGTGGATCATTTAAAACAGTCTTGTTCATCTCCGCAGACATGTTTAGTGCAATAGGAAAACCAATTAACGTTTCCAAATCTAGAGAATATGTATTGGCCACAGCAAATTCGACTCGATAGCCTTCCGGAGGGTGCAACAGTTCACTATAATTCAACCGGTCTTCCGTTACATTAATCATGCTCTCCCTCCAACCCATCAAATATATCTAACAATATCGTTTTAGTGTCTTTGAACCGGTAGCTAAGCCTTTGAGCACCTAACCAAGTACCAGCCTCGTACCCATAGTATTTGGTGTTATACAACTTAGCACGCTCTTTCGTCTTTAACTGTATTTCTCGTTTAAGGATTAGTTCATCAATCTCTTCTTCCAATCCCCGAGTAACCACAGTTTGCCAACTCTCCAGAAAATTTCTCAATTTATAATTTGATATTTTCAAATCAACTAAAATCTCTTTAAAGTTAAACTCACTAAACTCGTATTTCACAAAATCATCAGACAACCACCTTCTCCACTCGCTATAAGCTTTGTCATTTTCTTTATTAGAAAGCAGGTAGTTATAGCGAATGTTAGCACCTTCTAAAAACAAACTCATATTATATGCTTTGTCATACCATTGCTTTAAATCTGGTGGTAAATCATATACTTCTCCAATTTGATCAAAACTTTCGATTCGGCGTAATAGACCGGAATCTTGATTTAGAATAAAAGCCATTAGACTTTCACTTGAATAAGGGGAAGTAATAATTCTCTCTTTTAAGTGTTTAGCTTCTTCTTCGTTTAGGCTCATTGTCAAATCGTGCTTCCAATTTGGATCTGGAATCGGGCAATTCCAGAAATCATAGCTCGATCCATGCACCATCGATTTATGTTCAGCTGAGTCTTCCAAACCATAATTTTTAGCTGCTTTTATATTTTTGCTCTTTTCAATTGCCATTTTTGCATAATTATTTTGAGATATATTAGGATACTTGAATATTTCAAACGTTTGAAGAGCGTTCCAATAAATAGAAGAAGGCCTTCGCTTTAAGCTTCTGCCAGCACGTTGACCAATCACTCCATCTTCATTCGAGTTTGAAAAAAGTTCAACTATGTCCAATTCTTTCTCGGCAAGCGCTTCCAAAAAACCATCAACCGTTGAAAAGGTCTCCTTTTCCAATTCCATCATGATATAGGGAATAATAAAATGGTATTTCGCTCTTGTTTGGATCGTAGAAGTACCAGGAAATAAAACGTCACCAAACCCATCTCGGATCATCCCAATACCAAGCTCATCCACAGCACCTTTTTCATTTAATAGATCCAATACCGACATGACTTTACTGCGATGTTCTTTTGAATAATCTACCCATCCTATTTGTAATGATTTCATCATGAGTCAGCTCTCTTCGTTGTTTATAGTATGCCCCAATTTAAATAATGGGGTAATACAGGGATTCAATAGAAGATGATAAAATACCTGCTAATTCTATATGAATGATAAAAAAGAAGCTTCCCTCAACCAATTTCACTAGTTAAAGGGCGATAACTCTGATTGAAGCTCCTCTTACAATAAGATGCATTCAATAACACCTTCTTCAAAAGAATGTTATCAAATTTAACCAGGTAGTGTTATATAAAACAGAATATTGGGAGAGAGATAATTTTAAAAAGAAAGTTTCCTTTTAATATAAACGAATGGCAGGTAAAGATTTTGGTTCGGTGAGTATGAATGATACGTTTCAATTTGATAAGTAATAGTGAAGTGGGTGCTCTCTATACGAGACCACCCATTTTTATTAAGCGAATATTTGCGTGACTAATTTCTACGCTTAAACAACCTATTTCTCCACAGGATATTTCAGAGCATTTTTATTCAATTTATCGTTAATAATTCTTTCAACATCTAAGTCCAAATCAGAACACAACATGAGTGAATAGATCAAAACATCCGCTATTTCATCTTCAATGTTAGTACTATTTTTCTTAAGGGCTTCTTCGCTATTAACCCATTGGAAACTCTCTAAAAGCTCAGCTGCTTCAATTGAGATAGAGGCAGAAAGGTCTTTCGGATTGTGATATTGACGCCAATTCCGCTCATCTCGAAAGTCGTCGATGGAGTTAATTATTTTATTCACATCGCTCATTTTTTTGCCCCTTTTTTAGTCACTAAGATTTCCATAATTAGCGCGACTCTCCGCAACTAATAGAAACTCCTTTTTATGAACTTGATTAAGTCTTTTTTCTAAATAATCAGCTAACTGGGGGTCCGTACAATAGACATAGCAACCTTTTTGACCTCTCGTCATTAATGTCCGGTACGTATTTTTGATGATTTGATCGGCTAACTTGTTAGCCTTCTTAGGATCTTCTTTCATCATCTTTTTGATACCTCTTAATGACTGGTCTGACTTGGCTCTTTTCATATGGTCCGTGATGACTTCACCTTGTTCAAAGCGTAGATCATCTCCGATAATGACACCTACATAGTCAAACTCAAGCCCTTGACTCGTGTGTATGCAGCCCGCTTCATTGACAGACTTCTCATCAATGGCCCAGGTGTGCGTATTATCTAGATTCCAGCTTTTTGAAAAGTCATGCTCAGGAATCTGAATATCTTTATGTTCTGTTGAAGCTCGGTACTTTTTCGGCCACTCCCAACAATAGCCTGCCAACAAACGCGACTTATTGTTACGTTTGTTTTTTTCTTCAATGGCCTGTAATAAAGCATTCGGATCTCGAAAAACCTGAAAATCATAATCAATAGCCATATCATGTGCGTTCGCCGTTTCTCGAATGTGCAATACATCATCTAACCAAGCTATATAACCATCGGAACCATCACATCTAAACTGAGAATCAAGAAAGCCTGTTGTGATCCTAGCACCCATCTCCTCAGCAAACTTCTTAATCTCATCTATGCTACCTTTATCTTTTAAGGTCACGCGTTGGTCTTCATCAATAAAAAAGATTGAGAACTTCGACGCGTTAATAATTTCTTTCGTTTGATTTTCACCCAAGTGCTGAAACATCCCTGACTTTTCATTTAAACGATGGGCTTCATCCACAATTAAAGCATCAAGTTCATTTGCTTCCGCTTCTGTATAGCTCCCCGAGCCCTTAAATAAATTATCGATCCGTGTCTTCTTAAAATCACCTTTAAGCTTAGTCGAATAAACCTCTCGTGGTGCTGAATTCTTTGTAATGTATTGGCTGGTCATGGTTCGACCTGTCAAAGCTACCAATAAGTTCACCGCCAATACCGATTTCCCCGTGCCAGGGCCGCCTTCAATAATCATCACTTGTTTTTCGTCGTGGCTAGTGGCTTTCTCTGCGAGTTCAATTGCTGTTTCATAAATAACTTTTTGTTCATCAATCATCACAAACTCCCGATTACCTTGTAGCATGTTATTCAGTGAATCTTGCAAGGATTTAGAAGGTCTAATTTTACCTTGTTCAATGTGATATAAAATCTCTTTGTCATCACCATATGTGATATAAGACTTGATAAAGTTTCTTAACTTTTGAACGTCACCCTTGCCAAAGACAGGCGCTTGACTTAAGTAATGGTCATAATCAGAATCCGTTAACGGATCATCTTCTACATAGTGATAATTATGTAGATACGCACAAGGATATAAATTAATATACTTCTCCTGCACATTTTGATTATAATCCTCGATCAGTGCGGCATAAGACCACGCTTGATAGGATGGATGAGGGACTTCTCTTAATCCACCACTAAGAGCTGTTCGAACAATTGCCTCTTTCCCCTCGACCTTCTCCACGTTTGCCCACTGTTTTAGTTCAACAATAATAACTTGATCCTGGTCATCACCAACCCCACTAATCAAAAAATCTACTCGTTTCGATGTTTGGGGAATGCTATACTCAATGGCCACTCCAGCATTTTCAGGTATATCTGTATCATTAAGAACCCGGTACATATGTAACATGGAATTGTCCCATGAACGAATTTCAGACTCGCTAGTTGTTCTCCCGAGCTTTTCTTGGAATTTTGATAAGATATGTTGGACTAAGACATCTTGATCAACATGTGTTAGGAACTCACTTTTGCTAGCTTCGTATACGAGCACTTTAATCACCTAGCTTTCGGCTTTAAATATTAAATCTTCTTCTATAAGAATTCTTCATAAGATTTAGAATTACCTTTATTTGTGGTAAGGCTCATTCCTCAAAATCCTAAACCCCCGATAAACCTGCTCCAACAAAATCAACCGCATCAACTGATGTGGATAAGTCATCTTGCTAAATGAAATCGCGTAGTCACTTCTTTTCTTCACATCTTCACTTAATCCTAAAGAGCCTCCAATCACAAATGCGACTTTACTCTTTCCATATGTAGCGAGTTCGTCTAGTTTTTTAGCGAATTTTTCAGATGTAAGTTGTTTACCTTCGATTTCTAGGGTGATGACGTAGCTGTCTGTGGATAACTTTGTTAATACCTTCTCTCCTTCTTTGTTTTTGACTTGTTCTTCGTCTGCTTTGCTGAGGTTATCTGGTGCTTGTTCGTCTGGGATTTCGATAATATTTACTTTGGCGTATTTGGTTAGGCGTTTTAGGTATTCGTCGATGCCTTGTTTGAGGTATTTCTCTTTCAACTTGCCTACGGAGACGATTGTGATCTGCATAGTTGGGTGCTCCTTCGTCTTTTTTTGTATTTTAAGTATACCGAATATTGGATTAAATGAAAAACCGAACAATATTTGTGAGTGAAATAATTTTGCATAGTTGTTTATTGCTTTTTGGATGTTGAAAAGCGAACGATAATTTGTGCACAGGTTATCCACAATTAGTTCGTTGACGAAGGAAAAGCCTTTTATCTTACCCTTTCTCTTTCTATCCCCAACTTGTGCACATGAAGTGTGGATGAGCATGTATAACTCGGGAAAAGTACCCTTTTAGTGGATAAATATATACTTATCCACAGAGTTACTAACATATCAACATATGTTCGTGCTATATTTAGAGGTCCATTTAAATATACGTTCTATATACATACATCGCTAAAATTGTTATGCACAATTTGTGGGTAAGTCCTCTTTTTCTGTGTATAACTTTATTTCCGAACGATTCCTTTTTACTTTCTTAATGTTTTAGATTTAAAAAAGACTTGCTACTTTATCAGCAGCAAGCCTTTCCTCTTAAAATTCTTGAGATGTTAATGTTGTTGTTACTTCTTGGCGTTCGCCGTCACGGTAGAAGGTGATGGTGAGTTCATCTCCGGGACTTGTTTCGTTATATAAGTGTTGGCGTAATTCTAATACGTTCATGACTGGTGTCCCGTCTAATTCGACGATGACATCGTATTGTTCTAGTCCTGCTTGTGCCGCAGGGGATACATTTTCTACTGATGCAGCTAGGACGCCTCCTTCTACTTCTGAAGGTAGGTTAAGCGTGTTCGACCAGTGGTACTGTGCGACATCTGTTAAGGAATATGGAGAGATTCCTAAGTACGAACGAGTCACGACACCGTCTTGTTCGAGTTCTTCCATGATTGGCACGGCTGATGCTGTTGGGATCGCGAAGCCTAATCCTTCTACTTGGGCAGAGGCAAGCTTCATCGAGTTAATTCCGATTAGCTCCCCTTCCATGTTCACGAGGGCTCCTCCTGAGTTACCAGGGTTAATCGCAGCATCGGTTTGAATAACTTCTGCTTGCCAGTCGACAATGCCGTTGTTATCGAAATCCAGTGGAATTAGGCGGTCTTTCCCGCTTAAGATTCCTTGGGTGACGGATCCTGCAAATTGTAAGCCTAGTGGGTTTCCAATCGCAAGTAATGGTTCACCGACGTTTAAGTTATTCGAGTCTCCGATTTCAATGACGTGATCGACGAATTCTTCATCAACACGTAATACGGCTAAGTCAGAGAACATATCTCCTCCAACGATTTCCGCTTCTGTCTGTTCTTCATCTGAGAAGACAATTTCCACCGAATCGGCGCCTTCAATCACGTGATAGTTGGTCACGATATAGGCGTATTCATCGGATTGTTTATAGATAACTCCGGAACCAGTGGGTGCATTCTCATTTTCCGGTTGTTGTTGCGAGCCACCGAAGATGTTCTGGTTCTGAATGTTCACGACTCCAACTACTGCTGAAGATACTTCTTCCACTATTTCTGTAGTTCGAGAGGAAATGTCGACATTCACTGGTTGGTGATCCGCACCTTCTTCGCCTTGCGACTCACCGGATTGATCGTTTTCATCCGCCGCTTCTTGCACGGATAAATCATACGGGATGAAATCGGACTGCACTAATGCTGGCAATGCTAGGAGGATAATCAATGCTCCTAGTATTGATCCGATAAATGTTGGTAATAGCCATCCTCGTTCTTTGCTTTTCTTTGGTATATGATTATCGTAATAACCCATCTCTTACACCTCACCATTTTTTTCACAAGCTTATATATAATCAATAGGCGTTGCTTTTGTAGGGCTGGTATCTTTAATGTGTAGTTTGTCCCCTACGCCGATGTCATGTTGTTTTAAATATTGTTCGACACTCATTCTAGCGATATCGATCATGTTGTTGTCCTGGCTTAAATGCCCTAAGTAAATGCTTTTCGTCTGATCACCGATGACATCCATCATCGCGATCGCGGCGTCTTCGTTGGACACGTGACCGAGATCGCTCAATATCCTTCGTTTAACGTTCCACGGATATCTCCCCATTTGTAGCATGCCCACATCATGGTTCGCTTCAAACAGGATTGCATCGGCGTTTTCGATTTTTTTCTTCATTCGCTCGGAAACATAGCCGGTATCTGTTAGCATCGCGACCTTTTTGCCTTCGTAATGAAAGATATAGAACATCGGGTCTGCAGCGTCATGGGAGACTCCGAAGCTCTCGACATCTAAATCTGCCAAAGTCTTTACGGATTCCATATCGAAGGAGAATTTTTGATCGGTAATGATTTCACCAACGGATGACGTATCGATCGCTTTCCGTGTCTTTTCATTGGCATAGACTGGGAGCTGGTACCTTCGTGCCATGACCCCCAATCCTTTAATGTGGTCGCTATGCTCATGTGTCACTAATATGCCATCTAAGTCGGTCGGGCATACATTGATTTGGGCTAATTGTTCTTTTATTTTCTTTCCACTAAGTCCTGCATCAACAAGTAGCTTGACGTTATCTGTTCCTACGTAGAAAGCATTTCCAGAGCTTCCTGATGCTAAAACGCTAAATTGTAAGGTCATTCTGATTCACTCCGAATTAATTGTTCGACCTGGTATTCCATGTACTGTGTAATTTGTTGGACGAATTCTTCTTCATTATTTGGAATTAACTGCCCTTCCATCGCATTGACGAAATAGGTGTCTTCTTCATTGATTGTCATCTTCCATGTTGGTGCAAAGATTTGCACTCCATCTTCTAACGGTACCAACGTATGATAACCTAAGCTCATATCGGTTAGCTCGTCTTGACTTTCTAACGCATCGTTTGTGTATAACACTTCAATTGCGTTAATTGGGTCTAGGACGGTTTGTTCTTCACTTTGTACCTCGACATCTTCTAAAATACTCTGCGCATATCTAATCGCATCTCCGTCTTCATTTAATTCAACGGCTAGTACACCTGCTAAATTATAATAAATCGGCCTGCCATTCTTTTCTTGGAAGAATAACAACATATTATCTTCTTCACGGTGTTCCCATAACGTATATTCCGAACCAAATAACAGGCGATTTTTAAAGCTCGTTAACGAATCAGTTCGGTTTTCTTCTAAGTCTATTTCAACTGGTTCAGAGAATTCCCCGAGAATGATTTCGTTTTCTACAACATTGTTTTCTTGGTTATCTAGAGATTCCTCGAGATACTCCAAGTCTTCCTCTGTCAGTGTATACCGCTGAGAAGAGACATAGGTCTCCCGTTGGCCGCGTTCAGGTAGTTCGCCTAATTCTATTTCTTCTGCGTCTAATCGATCTTCAAATGTTGTCTGAGCTAGGGTCTCAATGTTGGTCTCTTCTATTTTATCAAGAAACTGTTGCAGCAAAAAGATATTTAGTATCAAAAAACTGACAATAAACAACGTCTTTATTTCTCCCCACTGCATCTAACCACTCTCCTCTTGAAGCATCACTCGTTCTTCGAAGTAATCTATCGTACGCCATCTGCCTGCATAATATATATGCCACGTTGGTTGTAAAAATAATACGCCAGAAACTTCATCACCAATCTCGACGGCATATCCAATTCGCATATTTTCTATTAAGTCGAGTGAAAATTCATCTTGGTTATTTTCGAAAAATTGATACACATCTATTCCTGAATCTAACTCGTCCACGTCACCTTCATTTTGAAACCTTGTTTGGGTTTCAAATAGTGGTCGGTTGAACTCTTGTAGTTCATTCGGTGACCACGACTGTTCCATCATCCAATAGTCCGATTCATCAAAGATCGGCGTCCCATCATAATGCATACGGTAATCAATCGTGTTCGATGCGTTTTGAATTTGGTCGATTTGAAAGTCATCGGTGAAGCCTAAATGGTCATTGTTAAAATCGATACTTCTTCGGATTAATTCTTGGTCCGTCATCGACATGGTTTCCACCGTAAGCGGGTTCACATAGGTCATGAATTCTTGATTGCGAAGCACTTGGCTCGTTTGAAGCTCTCTTGTGCCATCTGTAAAATTACGATCCTCTGTAGAACTCGATAATCTCTGCTGGCGGACGAGGGACGGGTTATTAAAGAGAATATTAATAATCGTTTGTCTCTCTAAACGTTCAGTTAAGATTGTTGGGCTGCTTACTTCCACTGGCTCTGTTGGGACATAAATGTAAGTACCTGATTGTAAATCAATGCGTTCAGCTGGAATCGTATTGTTTCCTACAATATAATCGCTAATTAATTCATAAGCGCTTCCAGACTCAATTTCCCCTTGAAGCGTTTCTTCATGTTCGTTGGATGCAAACTGAACACGAATCATATTCTCCGAGCTTTGAACGAGCTGAAAGTACACACGGTTAAATGTTTGGTTCCATTCATACTCGAAATCCTCGACATCAAAGATCTGACCAATCATCTGAAGTGGCACTTCTATTGGAAAGGTGACTTCCATGTTGCGTGAAAGTACACTCGCATTCCCGCCGGTTGTGTGAGAATCGATTTGGGAAAAGCTCCAATCCGTGATTTCATCATAGAGTTGTTGCTTCGTTTCTTGATCTTTAATCATGCTGTATTCTCTGAAATTATTAAAGGATATTTGCGTCGGGCGAATTAATTCTCTAACATTTCGCTCTTCTCCGCCTAATTCTGTTTCATCCAAATAAGTCGCCTGATCTAGTTCCTCAAAATCAGGTTGATAGGTCCACAATGCAAGGGTTAACAACAGACTTGCCCCAACAAGAAGCACCAGAATAATCGTTTTTAAATGTTCGATATTCATCATTTCTGCCTCCGTTTCTTACGCATCAACGGCAAGCTGAATAAAATCGTCGTTCCATTACCCTCATTACTCTCTGCCCAGATTTTGCCGTCATGGGCTTCGATTAATTCTTTGGCAATTGCTAAACCTAGTCCGGTGCCGCCTAACTGACGGTTACGTGCCTTATCCACACGGTAGAATCGATCAAATATCTTTTCTAAGTTTTCTTCAGGAATTCCTACACCTTGGTCGGAAACCTTCGTTAAAATCTGGTGTCGTTGTTTCTCAGCTGAAATAATAATCTCTCCACCCTCAGGTGAGTATTTGATCGCGTTTGAGATGATATTATCCAGAACTTGTGTCAATTTATCTTGGTCAATCCATACGTAACAAGCTTCACTTGGTAGTTCACGAAGTAAGTTTAGTTCATCTTTTAAATTTAAGGCGAATCTGTCGGCGATATGATTAATATACTCGACGTATTCTACGCGCCGCTTCTGCAAGCGATAATCCTTGTTATCCATTTTCGATAACTGTAACAGATCATTAACCATTCGAATCATACGCTCAGATTCTGTTTGCACGACATTTAAGAACTTCGGTGCAATGTTCTCATCTTTCCATGTCGTCCCGTCAGTTAATGCCTCTAAATAACTACGCATCGTCGTTAGTGGTGTACGTAATTCATGGGAAACATTAGCAACGAACTCTCTACGTTCCCGCTCAATTTTCTCATCTTCAGTGACATCACTTAATACGGTAATGAACCCGTTGATTTCACCATACTCATCTTGAATGACAGAGAAGTTCGCTTTTAATAATAACTGCTCTTCCTCCTCTGAAAAATCGATTATCATACCGTTCATTTCTTTTACTTCCTGAAGATCGGTGTTCTGATTTTGGATACCAAGTACAGCGAGTAATGGCTCTCCTTGTACTTCTACATAATTACGGCCAATCAGTTTCGCAGCCGGCTCGTTCATTAAAATAACATCCCCGAGATGGTCGGTTGCAATCACCCCATCGGACATATTAGAAAGAACCGAACTCAGTTTCCTTCGTTCGCCTTCGGTTGTAGCCTGCGCAAGTTGGATCTTGTTGTTTAAGTCATTAAAGGAATGCGCTAACTGCCCAATTTCATCTTCCCCGTAAACATTAACCTTTTTCGAGAAGTCACCTGCCGCCATTGTTCTCGCTTGTTTCCGCATTTCTGAGATTGGGCGTGTGATCGTCCTCGCAACTAAAATACCTAGTAAAGCAGACACACTAATTGCGAGAATTGTCCCGTTGGCGAAGATCCGGTTGATATCTTCCATTTGGTTATAAACGCCTTCCATGGAAGCTTCTAAGTATAATGCACCTGCAATTTCATCTTCTTCATTATGATATACCGGCTTCGACACCACTAAGGTACGGTGACCTGTTTGCGGGTTATAAACCACATTCTGTTCTCGGTTCCCGGCAGTTAATGCCCGCTGAATCCGTAATTCAGTCGTTCTTTTGCCAATATTACTTTGGTCAAATTGACTTGTCGTTCCAAGTACCCGACTATTCGAATCAATCACTTGAATCTCCGTTATATCCTCTGAATTATCAAAATCAAAGATAATCGAGCGCACGTCTTGATCTACAGATGGATCATCCTCATCCCGTTCGGCTGATAAGGACTGTTCCAAGTTGTAATCAAGAAGCTGGACCCGCTCATTGATCGAGTCCGTAAAATTTTCTAGAAGTTGTGTTTCTAACTGTCTAGCAAAATAAGCTCCGATTACTTGAATAGCTATGAGCAAAAGTAATATATAGATGATAATAAACTTCAGTTGTATGGATTTAAAAAATCCCTTAAAACGCTTCATACAATCTACTCCTGCTCAGGATTCCGCAAGTAATAGCCAACCCCTCTTCTTGTTACGATCCAGCTTGGATTACTTGGATTTTCCTCGATTTTTTCACGTAAACGACGGACGGTTACATCAACTGTACGTACATCGCCATAATAATCATAGCCCCATACCGTTTCTAATAAGTGCTCGCGCGTCATTACTTGTCCCATATGTCTTGCCAAGTATAAGAGCAACTCAAATTCACGGTGCGTTAAATCAATCGGGTCCCCATTACGCGTAACGGAATAATTTTCACGATTAATTTCTAACCCACCGATTTTTAAGTTCGGAATATTGCTCGATGATTGCTGCGGGTCATCTGAACCTTTACGGCGCAAATTCGCTTTTACACGCGCCACTAACTCGCGGTTGCTAAACGGCTTAGTCACATAATCATCGGCACCTAACTCTAGTCCTAATACTTTATCAATCTCAGAATCCTTAGCTGTTAGCATAATAATCGGCATCTGATAATCTTTACGAATTTCACGACATACTTCCATACCATCTTTCTCCGGAAGCATAATATCTAAAAGAATTAAGTCTGGCTCTTCTTGTTTCGCTAAATCTATGGCTTCATTTCCATCATATCCACACACCACACGGTAGCCTTCTTTTTCCAGATTAAACTGCAAAATATCCGCGATTGGCTTTTCATCTTCTACAACTAATACAGTATATTTCATCAAATACACCATCCTCATTTCATGTTCTTATAGTTTCCATTCTATCGTAAATAGAGCAAAATGTCTTATTTAAGAATACTATTCCCTTCCATTCCCTAATTCGGAGAAAATCATGTGTAGTTGAGTGTTTTTGTGAGGCGATTGGTGGCGGAAGGTTCATAGGATACGAAGTGATTTTATTTATCCAGAAAAGTAAGGCTTTATCCACGAAAGCCGCTTCATATCCAGAAGGTTTTTAATATATCCAGAAAAGCGGCGAGGATATCCAGAATTGTTGCGTATATATTCAGAAAAGCGAACCTTTATCCACAAAAGTCACTCTATATCCAGAAACCTCTCTTCGTGTATAAAAAAATCTCTAGCAATAACATAATTATCGCTAGAGATGCTTGGTCTTATCGTACATAATTCGTTGGATTAACTAACGAACCGTTTTTGTATAATTCAAAGTGTAAGTGAATGCCTGTCGAATGACCAGTCGATCCCATTACTCCGATTTTTTCCCCTTTTTGAACCGTGTCCCCTGGGCTTACGTTCAAGGAAGACATATGTGCATAAACAGAGCGGTAACCGTTGTTATGGTTAATGACAATTTTGTTGCCGTACCCGCCGCTATTATAACCTGCTGATGTAACGGTACCGTTGTCCGCAGCTAAAATCGCACGGTCACTCGGTCCTGCAATATCGATTCCTTTATGATAAGACCCCCAGCGCGGCCCTTGATGACTAGAAATATATCCGCCAACTGCTGGCCATGCGAACGATCCAGTTCCAATATGCGAGCGTTCTTTCGTTCCTTCTTCGATGATGTGATCTTTCGGTTCTTCTACCACATCTTCATCGACTTTTTCTTCATCGATGACTTTATTGTTTTTTGTCGTCACCTTGTATGTAACAACTTTCTTCCCTTTCGAACCTTCTTGCTTCACGCGGCTTTCGCCTTTATATAAATCCTTCGTTTTCTCCGTTACTTCCTCGTAGTCTAACGTTTCTTCTTCCGTTTTTTCTTCTGTGAAAGAAACATCTACAAACGAAGAGAACTCCGATACATTTACTTCTTTACCTGCTTGAATGATTTCTTGGTCATCCAACTCGGGATTCAACTCTAGTAATTCATCAGTTGATAAATCAAATTCTTTCGCTACTTGTTCAATCTCTTCATCCGTATCTATCTTTTGAGGTTCCTCACTTGGAGCCCCTCTTTCAATCATTTTCACTAACTGATTCGCTTCCATCAGTTGATTCGGTTCTACTGCAGTTTCTGTAAACGTGATTTCTTGTGAAAAACCAACATCCAATACAAGTGAACCATCATTTAATTCCACTGATTCTTGCGTAAATGTTTGGCGATCCGGCTCATCTTCTGCTTGCTTTTCCGCCATGCTTTCATCAAAAACGTTTTGAGGTAGGAGGTCATGAAGGGTAATTTCACTTTCATCCATCTCTTCCGCTTCTGTCAAAAACTCAAATTGTTTATCCACGTTATCTGGTAAGTAGTTCCCGACTACTTTATTTAAAGCTTTGTTTGCCACATCAAGATCTTTTACATATCCTAATGCTTGATTGTTAACTTCTAATAAAACACCAGTCGCATGAAAGTTTAATTGTTCCTCTAAGTAGTCTTTCACTTCATCCGTGTCTTCACTTGGTGAGAAAACCACTTCTTGCACAAAGCTAACATCTTCTACTGGCTCTAAATCTACATCTTGATAGTTTTCTTCAGCTTGTTCGCCTTGTTGATCAATAAAGTCCTCAATCTCTTCTTTATCTGTCACTGTTCCTATATTTTCTCCATCCACATATACGTGATAGACATCTACTAAATCTTCATTCTGTGAATCTGCATACATTGTGCTAAACATAAGTGTGGAACCTAGTACGGTTGTCAGTGCTATCTTTTTAGTCAACGAATCTGTTGTGTGACGCACACTTGTTTTAGCACCTTTTATAACTTTTTGAAATAAGTTATCCAAGGCCGTTTCCCCCAATTTGTTCATAAAAGTTGATTTGTGTATACTTTCTCTTTTATCTCTCTATTTTTCTACACTTTAACAATCTACCATATTGAATTCAGGGAAATAAAGCATATTTTAAAAATGTAATCAACTTGTATCATAAATAGGGATTAACTGGTAAGTTTGTATGTAAAACCGCTATAAAAGTGTAAAATTACACATTATAATGTGGTTTGTTCAGAATAGTTTAAGCAGTTGTTACGCCCTTGTAATAATCCTTCCATGTCTTGGCATGAAAGCGTTTTAAGTATATCAATGTTCGACAATTTTTCCTATAAATCAGGGTGATTCGATTTTATGTTCTACGGATAGTAGAAATAAAGATTTATTCGCTTGCATGAATCATCTGTCTAAAATAGTCGAGTGTTGGCAAAAGTTGATTTTCACTGTGTAATCGCTCGATCTCCTCTGTTGTCATCCACTTCACATCCACCACTTCATCGTGTTGGAGAGTCAGTTCATTTATTTCTGCCTCCGCTTCAAACAACCATACATCATAAAAGCTTTGATGCTGCTTACGAAGAACAGACTGCATTAGCTCCCCGTGAGCCGAATTCAAAGTAAGACCTAGCTCCTCTTTCACTTCTCGAATCGCACCCGTTAAACTATCTTCCCCAATTGTTACAGACCCACCAGTCGCTTCCCATTTAAAAGGCTCTGGTTTATCTGGATGACGCTTGGACATCAGGAATTCACCTTGGGCATTCTTGATCCAAACACGCACCACTAAGTGATAACGGTGTTCCGGAATTGGTTCTCCGCGCTTATGGACTTCCCCTGTATCCTCACGATTTTCATCTAATAGATTCCAATACTCTTCTTCCACAACGATTCACCCTTTTTAAGCAAAATAAAAACACAGCTTTCTCTCTGCTGTGTTGAAAAAATGGTGGCTCGGGACGGAATCGAACCGCCGACACACGGATTTTCAGTCCGTTGCTCTACCGACTGAGCTACCGAGCCATACTATGTAATTATAATAAAAATGGCGGTCCGGACGGGACTCGAACCCGCGACCTCCTGCGTGACAGGCAGGCATTCTAACCAACTGAACTACCGGACCAAATGTATTATCGGACAGCGTTTATATTACCATAGTTTCAAAAGCTTTGACAAGTTAATTTTGAAAAAAGAGTGGGGGATGATGATTCCGGAAAAACATTAGAGGGGAATTATGATTTCCAGTTGTGGTGGTTCTGAATAGTGATTGGAATTTCTGACGGGCGATTGGCGTGTGCTAACGGGCGATTGAACTTCCTGACGAGCGATTGGCGTGCGCTGCTGACGGGCGATTGAGCTTCCTGACGACTGATTGGAACCTCTGAACACTGATTGGAGCCCGCTAACGACTGATTGGAACCTCTGAACACTGATTGGAGCCCGCTAACGACTGATTGGAACCTCTAAACACTGATTGGAACCTCTGAACACTGATTGGAACTCGCTAACGACTGATTGAAACCTCTGAACACTGATTGGAACTCGCTAACGACTGATTGAAACCTCTGAACACTGATTGGAACGCACTAACAACTGATTGAACCCTCCACAAAAGTAAAACCCTCCTTCCACAATGAAAGGAGGGCCACACTACTATTTGTCTAACGGACTGTATCGTACAATTGTTTGATCTCGGTCTGGGCCGACGGAGAAGATTGCTACTGGTACGCCTGTTAGTGCTTCTATTCGTTTGACGTAATTTTGTGTTGTTTCTGGTAGGTCGTCAAACTGTGTGACCTGAGAAAGGTCTTCGTTCCAGCCTGGCATTGTTTCGTAGACTGGTTTGCATTTTGATAATTCTTTTAAACTAGCTGGATAGCCTTTGATGATTTCTCCGTCTAATTCATAGGCGGTACAGATTTTCAATTCTTCAATGCCTGTTAAGACATCGAGGGAGTTTAATGAAATATCGGTCATCCCACTTGTGCGGCTTGCGTGATTCACCACGACTGCATCGAACCAGCCTACTCTGCGTGGGCGTCCTGTTGTTGTGCCGTATTCTTTTCCTACTTTACGGATTTGTTCGCCGATCTCATCGTCTAGTTCTGTCGGGAAAGGTCCGTCCCCAACACGAGTCGTATAGGCTTTAGAAACACCGACGACATAGTCAATTTTATTTGGACCGATTCCACTTCCTGTGGCAACGCCTGCTGCTGAAGTGCTTGAAGAAGTAACATATGGATATGTACCATGATCGACATCAAGCATCACACCTTGTGCCCCTTCAAATAGAATCTTTCGGTTGTTTTGCAGCGCTTCATCAAGAAGCATCGATGTGTCTGTAACGTATGGTGCAATCTTCTCGCCGTATGCTTTATATTGCTCATACACTTCATCGACATTGATTGGTGGCTGATTATATAACTTCTCTAGCCAAATATTTTTCTCTTCCACTTGTTCTTTAATTTTGTCATACAGCAACTCGTCATCTAAAAGGTCGGCAATTCTGATTCCACAGCGGTTAATTTTATCACTATAAGCTGGACCGATTCCTTTTTTCGTTGTGCCGATCTGTTTGTCTACGCCTTTTTGTTCTTCTTGTAGACGGTCTAGCTCAATATGATAAGGCATGATCACATGTGCGCGACTACTTATGCGTAAATGCTCAAATGATACGTCATAGGATTCTAAGTATTTCATTTCCTTTAATAGTGCTTTCGGGTTAATCACCATTCCATTTCCAAGTACACACCATTTATCTTTATTAAAAATTCCGGATGGGATCAAATGTAGGTGATAAGTGACATCGTTGAATTTAATCGTATGCCCCGCATTATCTCCACCTTGGAATCGTGCAATTACATCTGCTTGCTTTGCTAAAAAATCAGTAATCTTACCTTTTCCTTCGTCGCCCCATTGGGTACCAACTACAATCGCTGTTGTCATGGTTGGACCTCCTTAATATTAAGAAAATAATCAATTACGAACTAATATTACCAATATCATCACGAATAATCAATGTTAAATACGAATTTTATTAATGACTTCTAAATTAACGTCCGTGTTTTACCACAATCTCCACCCACAAAAAACCACCCACATCAGATTGATATAGGTGGCTCTCTTAAGCTGGTGGTACATCCGAGTCTTGGTAACGCCGATCGAGGTCAACGAACTTGTTATACTCTTTTACAAAGGCAAGCTCTACTGTACCAATTGGACCGTTACGTTGTTTCGCCAAGATAATCTCAATGATATTTTCTTTTTCTGATTCCTCATCATAATAATCATCACGATATAAGAAACCTACAATATCCGCATCCTGCTCAATACTTCCTGACTCACGTAAATCAGACATCATTGGACGCTTGTCCTGACGTTGCTCTACACCACGTGAAAGCTGAGATAATGCAATCACTGGTACTTCTAATTCACGAGCTAAAGCCTTCAAGGAACGGGAGATTTCAGATACTTCTTGTTGACGATTCTCTCTACTATTCGCGCTACCTTGGATCAACTGTAAGTAATCGATCAAGATCATGCCTAACCCTTGTTCCTGCTTTAAACGACGGCATTTGGAACGAATCTCATTAACCTTCACACCTGGTGTGTCATCAATAAACACTCCCGCATTCGATAGACTACCCATTGCCATCGTCAGCCGGCCCCAGTCTTCCTCTTCCAAATTACCATTACGAAGGCGGTTGGCATCAATATTTCCTTCCGCACACAACATACGACTAACGAGCTGTTCCGCACCCATCTCTAAACTAAAAATCGCAACGTTTTCATCCGAATGGATAGCAACGTTTTGAGCAATGTTTAAAGCAAATGCCGTCTTACCAACAGATGGACGAGCGGCAACGATTATTAGGTCATTTCGTTGAAAACCAGAAGTAAGCTTGTCTAAGTCTCGAAACCCACTCGCAATCCCTGTAATCCCTTCACTTTGGTGGTGCAAGTGCTCAATATTATCATAGACATTAATCAAGACATCTTTAATATTTCGAAATTTACCAGACGTCTTATCTTGAGAAATATCAAGAATGGTTTTCTCCGCATGGTCTAATACATCTGTTACTTCTTCATCTTCTTCATATGTTTTCGAAACAATATTCGTAGCAGCCGATATGATATTTCGAAGTGTCGCTTTTTCTTCAACGATTTTCGCGTAATACTGAATGTTCGCAGCAGTTGGAACAGCATTAGCTATATCGGATAGATAAGATACCCCACCAACATCATCCAGAATCTCCGCATTGGTTAGCGCAGTCGTCACTGTCACTAAATCAATCGGATCTCCTTTATCTGTTAAGCGGATCATTTGTTCAAAGATTCGTTTGTGGCTGATCCGGTAAAAGTCTTCCGCTTCTAATATTTCCGTTGCAGTAATAATCGCTTCAGGCTCTAAAAAGACCGCTCCTAATACAGCTTGTTCCGCTTCTATATTATGCGGTGGGACTCTATCTTGTGTATACTGTTCTGCCACATCGTTTCCCCCTTTTACTTCCGCTCAGCTGCAACGATTACTTTTCTTTGACGTGCACACGTATGGTTGCCGTTACATCTGGGTGAATCTTGATTGGAACATTTGAAAAACCTAAGTTCCTAATTGGATCATCTAACTCTATCTTCCGTTTATCTACTTTAATGTCATGCGTTTTCTTTAGTTCATCAGCAATCTGTTTACTCGTAACAGAACCGAATAATCTTCCTGAGTCCCCAGATTTCGCCGTTAACTCCACCGTTAATTCTTCCATTACAGCTTTTAAGTTTTTCGCTTGCTCTAATTCTTCTTGTTCCGCTTCTTCTTTTTTCTTTTGTTGGCCTTCTAACTGCCTTAAATTACCCTTTGTAGCTTCCTTTGCAAGGTTATGCTTAAATAAGTAATTTCTAGCATAGCCTTCTGGAACATCCTTGACCTCGCCTTTGTTTCCTTTACCTTTTACATCTTTTAGAAAAATTACTTGCATTATGATTCTCCTCCTTGCAAATGATCGTCTAATATTTCTCTTAGTTGCTCTTCCACTTGATCCATCGTGGAATCATCAAGCTGGGTCGCAGCATTCGTTAAATGACCGCCACCATTCATTCTCTCCATTATAACTTGAACATTAATCTCACCTAAAGAGCGAGCACTTACACCGATTCTGCCGTCGTCTCTTTCGGAAATCACAAACGATGCTTTTACCTGGTCCATCGTAAGTAAAGTGTCTGCAGCCTGGGCAATAATAATCGCCCCATAGCTCTCGCCTTCATTTCCTCTCGCAATTGCCACTCCTTCTTTAAAGACCGTAGCATTTTTAATCAATTCGCTTCTTCTCACATATACGTCTAAATCTTCTTTCAGGAGCTTTTGGACGAAAACGGTGTCTGCACCCTTCGAACGTAAATAAGAAGCAGCATCGAACGTACGTGAGCCTGTGCGCAGGGTAAATGATTTAGTATCAACAATAATACCAGCTAATAGTGCAGAGGACTCTAACGTCGATAGTCTCACGCGTCCATCTTGATACTGCAGAAGCTCTGTAACTAACTCTGCTGTTGAGGATGCGTAAGGCTCCATATATACAAGTGTCGGGTCATTGATGAATTCTTCTGCACGTCTATGGTGGTCAATGACAACGACGTGTTCCGTTTTCGATAATAACTTCTCTTCCATGACCATCGACGGTTTATGCGTGTCGACAACCACGACTAAGGAATGCTTAGAAACCATATCAAGAGCCTGTTCTGGTGTGATAAACCAATCCGCCAGTGACTCATCTTCTTCAATTTCATCTATTAACTTCTGAACACCAGTATTCACGCCGTCTGGGTCAAATACAATGTATCCATTCTTCCCATTTTGTTGAGCCATCTTAAGAATTCCGATACACGCGCCAATCGAATCCATATCCGGACTTTGGTGACCCATGATTAACACGTCATTACTTTCTCTCACCAATTCACGTAACGCGTGGGAAATCACTCGAGCACGCACCCGCGTCCGCTTCTCCATTGGGTTTGTTTTACCACCGTAGAATTTCACTTTTCCTTGTTCGTTCTTGATCGCAACCTGATCTCCCCCACGACCTAGAGCTAAATCTAGACTCGATTGAGAGAGTTCACCTAGTTCCGGAAGATCCGAAGTACCCTTACCAATACCAATACTTAACGTAAGAGGCACATTCTGATCAGAAATTAATTCACGAACTTCATCTAAAATTTCAAATTTCGTACTTTCTAATTGCGATAAAATCTCTTTATTCATAACAGCTAGAAAACGTTCTTGAGATGTTCTTTTTAAGTAAAATCCGTAATCATTCGACCACTTATTTAAAATCGAAGTTACTTGTGAGTTCATATGACTCTTCGACGTATCATCCATCGCCTGTGTCAACTCTTCATAGTTATCGAGAAAAATGACCGCTAGAATCGTTTCTTCATTATGATAACGACCCTCTAGTTCTATTTGTTGGGTACGATTAAAGAAGTAGATTAATCGTTCCTGCTTTTTAATAAACGTCTGATACTGCTTATCTTCAAGCTGTAACCAAAACTCTTCTTTTTCATCTTTGATTGCAGTTGTTAACTCTTCAGACAGCTTATTTAAAGGTTCCCCGATCAATGTTTCATCATCACGCATGTATTCGTTCATATAAGGATTGGCCCATTCAATCTGATGGTCTTCATTAAATAGAACAATACCAAAAGGCATCTCTAATAACGCCTCTTCCCCCACCTTTTTGACGCGGTGAGATAAAGTAGAAATATATTGTTCGGTGCGTTTCTTTAATTTTTCTTCCGTTTTAATGGATAAATAAATCAACAAACCAAGAAATGCAGTTAAAATAAGGCCAATAATCCACTGATAATAAATCACAATCGCCGTTAGAACCACAGCTAGTGAATACAGTAACCACATATTCTTGTTTACAATTAACGTTCGTACATCGTTCATGTTTAAGTCATCTCCCAACGGGTCGAGCTTCCACTAGTTATTTTCGATGCGTTCCGTTTAAACGGTCTCTTAGCTGAAATCCAAGGTCTATAATTCCAAGTATTCGTAATGGATACAGCAGTAAAAATGGAAACAAAGCAAAACAAATTACCGTGACGATCGGAAGTGCTTTAGACCATTTCTTATAATGTGTAAAGTAAAAAACAAATGATAAACCTTGAATCACCAACAATAAACCAGGTAAGGTATATAAATTATTAGCAATGAGATACATCGTCTCTCCAGGGTCTGTATAAATCCATGTAAGAATAATCCCCACTAAGAAATACCATATGATACTCGTTGGCAAACGGAACTCTCTGAATGGTGGGAAGAAGTAATTTTCACTCTTCCAACGGTTCAAGATCTTGTAACTTGCCCATTGGGATAAAAATGCGAAAACAAGGCCAATCATCACGACAATCGTAGGTAGTAAATAAATTAACTCCTCTAGCGTCGCTTGAATCCCCTCTAACTCTTCTTCTGAAGTACCCACACCTAACTCTTCAAACATCTGTACAGTAGAAGCAAGTGAATCTTCCATGACAACTCGAAATTCTTCTGTCCAATTTATATCAAATATAAACTGGGTAGTAGCATAAAGGATTGCTAAACCTACCGCAAAACCTAATGTACCTTGAGCCCAAGCTTCATAAGCGTGTCTATTTTTATAAATTGCCATACCAATCGCAATACCACCAATTCCCATCAGCAGTGTTAGCGGAACGGAAAAAATCGATAAAAAGATCAACGAAAGAATCAATGCCGTTCCAAACATCACTAAAGCCGGCTGTAAAGAATGCCTAGACGTATAAATAATGAACGGGACAGGAAGTAAAAAGATGGTGACAATATTGATAACAGGTAGGTAGAAAGTCATTAACATTAAAACGAGGTAAATCGCACTTAACGCAGCACCTTCTGTAATTTTTCTTGATTGATTCATGTATGCATTACCTCTCATTTCAAACACAAACTTTCACTCTTTCACATTCTACCAAGTAGATGGGAAAATTGTAAAAGTATCTAATTTATCTATACTTCATCATACCTTATTGAGAGTGAAAATAACAGTGATCATATGTGGTGAATCGTTCCGGACGGGCAGTAGAATTTCACCTAGATCAAGCTAGTAGTTTTAAGCTGAAGGACTTTCGTCGATAACTTTAAACTCTCGCCGTTAAGCACATACTTTCGAGCATAAAGTTTCTAGTTTTGTACATAACGCTTGAACTTTCGTCGTTATTGAAAATTTTTCGTCGATATGCTCTTACTTTCGAGCATAATCCAATCTGTTTCGCGCATAAATTCTCGCAAAGTCCTCTTCCAACTTACTCCTATTTCATCATTCAGCCTCCCCAAACAAAAAAAGTGCTGCAAGTGACCTCGAAGATCACTTACAGCACTTTTATTTATTATTCACTAGAGTATGGTAATAAAGCCATTTGTCTAGCGCGCTTAATTGCGATAGTTAGCTTACGCTGATATTTAGCAGAAGTTCCTGTTACACGACGAGGTAAAATTTTACCACGCTCGGAAACGAAACGTCTTAATAAATCAACATCTTTATAGTCAATATGCGTAATGTTATTGGCTTTGAAAAAACAAACCTTTTTACGCTTACGTCCACGACGTGCCATTTAAAATCCTCCTTTTTACTTCAGGTGTTTAGAACGGCAGATCATCATCAGATAGATCTACTTGTTCTCCACTATTTTCGAATGGATTATCGCTAGCCTTAGAAGACTGTTGCGATGGTCCTTGGTTTGACTGCCCTTGGTTTGCTCCAGGGTTTTGGTTTGATGTGTAGCCTGCAGAAGAACTTTGGCCCCCTTGATTCGAGCCTTTCGTTTCTAAAAATTGTACATTGTCTGCAACAACTTCCGTCATGAATACACGCTTTCCGTCTTGTCCTTCGAAATTGCGTGTTTGGATACGTCCATCTACACCAATCATACTACCTTTTTTCATATAATTAGCGAGATTTTCAGCAGGGCGGCGCCAGATTACACAGTTAATGAAATCCGCTTCTCTCTCCCCTTGCTGATTAGAGAACGGGCGATTCACTGCAATAGTGAAATTCGCAACCGCGACTCCATTAGGCGTATATCTTAAATCAGGGTCTTTGGTTAATCTGCCTACTAAAACAACTCGGTTTAGCACATCAAACACTCCTTATTGATCGTCTTCGCGAATTACCATGTGACGAAGAAACTCATCAGCAAATTTCGCTTGACGCTTAAATTCTTCAATTGCTTCTACATCACTAGCGAAATTAACAACAACGTAATAACCTTCACGGTAATCGTTGATTTCATACGCTAAACGACGAGAACCTTTTTCGTCTACATTTTCAATCTCCGCTCCGTTATCCGTTAAGATTGTATGGAAACGCTCAATTACACTTTTACGAGCTTCCTCCTCAACGTCTGGGCGGATGATGTACATGATTTCGTAATTATTCATCCGTCTTCACCTCCTCTTGGACTATGCGGCCTTATTCGGCAATAAGGCAAGGAGTAAATTGAAACTTTCAATTACTCACATCATAAGATTATACCAAAGTCTTATGCTTTACACAATAGATTTTTTACTACACATTAAAACGGAAATGGATCACATCGCCGTCTTTCACCAAATATTCTTTTCCTTCTAAACGCACCTTACCTTTTTCCTTTGCGGCAGCTTCGGATCCTGCAGCCATCAAGTCATCGTAAGATACCGTTTCAGCACGGATAAATCCACGCTCGAAGTCAGTATGAATAATCCCTGCAGTTTGTGGGGCAGTCATCCCCTGTTTAAACGTCCAAGCACGTACTTCTTGTTCACCTGCTGTAAAGTAAGTAGCTAATCCTAGCATATCGTAAGACGCTTTTATTAACTGATCTAATCCTGCTTCCTCAATGCCGAGTTCACTTAAAAATTCTGCTTTCTCTTCGCCTTCTAATTCTGCGATTTCAGATTCTACTTTCGCACAAACTACAATGACACCTGCATTTTCGTTCGCTGCAAATTCTTGAACCTTTTTAACGTTTTCATTAGAATCTACATCCAGCAGTTCATCTTCCCCTACGTTTGCTACATAAAGGATTGGTTTACTTGTTAACAAATGAAGTTGCTTCACATGCTTCATTTGTTCCTTAGTAAATTCAATAGCACGCGCTGGCTGTTCATTTTCTAGTGCCTCTTGCAATTTCTTCAATACATCATATTCCTGAAGCGCATCTTTATCTTTTTGCTTCGTTAATTTCTCCACTCTAGGTATACGCTTCGTCACTGTTTCTAAATCAGCTAGGATTAATTCTAAGTTAATCGTCTCGATATCACTGATTGGGTCAACTTTCCCAGAAACATGGGTAACGTTTTCATCGTCAAAACAACGTACCACATGACATATTGCATCTACCTGGCGAATATGAGATAGGAATTGGTTTCCTAACCCCTCTCCTTTACTCGCCCCTTCTACAATCCCTGCAATGTCTGTAAATTCAAATGCAGTTGGAATAGTTTTCTTAGGCTTTACTAATTCAGTTAAATCATTTAGACGCTGATCTGGAACCTCCACGATCCCTACATTTGGGTCAATTGTAGCGAACGGGTAATTCGCAGATAAAGCTCCTGCTTGTGTTATTGCATTAAATAAAGTTGATTTACCAACATTTGGCAAGCCAACGATCCCTGCTGTTAATGACATGTAACTTTCATCTCCTTCACTTCCGGTCCAATCCTATCCAAGATTAGTCATACCAATTATAGTTATATACCAGTTAAAAAACAAGCTTAGACAAAAACGAAAAAACAAAGGGTTATCGCCTTTGTTTTTCAAATTATTATCGATTAATATCATTACTTATAAAACTGTTCCATTTTGTTTCACGTGAAACATGAAAATTAATCCGCTTTTTTTAAAACTTTTTTTACTCGCTTCTCAAATTTCTTTCTAGGAATTAATACACTGTGCTGACACCCTTGACACTTAATGCGAATATCCATGCCCATTCGAATAATTTTCCATTCATTCGCACCACATGGGTGAGGCTTTTTCATTTCTACTACATCATGTAAATCAAAACTCCGATCCATCATGATACCCCTATCTCCTTTTAATATCTTATAGCTTCTTAGTCTATCTTCTATTTTATCAAATTTTAAAGGCTTCTGCGCGGGTAATTATAGGATAAATTAAAATCATTAATAAGACATAAAGATTAATTACCCCAAATAAAGGGTATAAGAAACTAATAAGTTCCGCAAAGCCAAGGAAAGCAAAAGGAACAGCTAGAACAATAATTAAGCCACCTAGCATGCGGTTGTCCCATTTCCACCATTGATCAAGACGAGACATCAAACCAAACAAACAGGTAATAGCTGTCGTATAAATCGCAAACAACAATAAAATCACCATCACAACAAATACAATCATCGGAAAGCCATGCAATATCGCGAACAAGGGAATATCATAAAAGTACAACTGCTCTGCGACATGAACTAAGCTTTCATTATATAAAAACGAGATTCCACCTAAAGTGATTCCACTTGTTATACTAGCAACCCATATCTCTTTGTCACTTTTAATTTGATTTCCAATCGCGCCTAATACTGCGACAAGTGGAAGTACATTTAAGGAAGTAAAAGGGATCGCAGCACTCCAATTTTTCTGCTGCATGACTTGTCCGAACGGCATAATCTGTTGAACATATACAAAATAGCCTAAAACGACGAGTAACATTCCAATTAAAAACGGCAGTGCATACTTATTTACACCTAAAATTCCATTGATCCCATAATTCATCACAAAATATAAGCCAGCAATCATTAAAGCTACTCCTGCAATAAATGGTAAATGAAACATCTTAAAAGTCGCTCCACTACCAGAGATCATTACAAAAAGGGTAGTAAATAGATATAAAAATATAAAATAGTCGTATAGCCTACCAGCACGTTTACCAATTAATTTATATAGTACTGGTATATAGTTATTCGATTGCATTTCATAACTTAATTTTAATATAACAAAACAACTTATCGTAAATAATATAGCAAAAAGCAAAATAGCCAGTTGACTCTCAAAACCAAAGAATTCCCATAACTCTCTTCCTGAAGCATATCCCGCTCCTACCATCGTTGCAATAATGAGACCTGTCCACTTTAATCCATTTGCCATTGCCAACCTCCAACATACATAACGTATAGAATATTTGTTAGTTTCATATACTTATAAATATATGTTAAAGGAGGAATTACTATGTCTATTCTGCCAACAGGTAAACAAGATAACTTTCATATAAAAGAAGATTTTATCCGCTTTAAAATGGCTAATTATGTATTTGACTTACTCCCTAAGGATCGCCCAATTGTCGTTGTATGTATAGGTAGCGATCGTTCCACTGGGGATAGTTTTGGCCCTTTAATTGGGACTAACATCCAAAAACGTAAGCCTGCAAAACTAAAAGTATATGGCACACTTGAACACCCAGTCCATGCGCTTAATTTGCAGGAGACTACTGATCATATTTATGCGTCTTATGACAACCCTTATGTTATTGCTATTGATGCTGCTTTAGGTAGTGTTAGTAAGCTTCAAACGATTGATGTTGGCGAAGGCTCCTTATCCCCTGGTACGGCTTTAAAAAAGGAAATCGACCCAATTGGAGACCTTTATTTGAAAGGTTATGTAAATGCATTAGGTCTCATGCCCTTACAAGTACTTCAGTGTACGCGTCTGTATGAGGTAATGGAAATGTCCGACTGTGTGTCTAGATCGCTCTTATATGTAGACCTTTCTTTAAAAACAAAAGCAGAGGAAAAGCCCCCTGCTCCGATTAGAGATATTAAGTAATTTGATAATGAATCAAAACCAAGATGTAACTTGAATGTATGCATATAGCACCAAGCCAACTACTAATAGACTTGGCAACAAATTAGCGACACGAATGGATGTAATCTTTAATAAGTTCAATCCAATCGCTACAATCAACAATCCACCAGTAGCTGTCATATCCTTAATGAACATTTCTAACAAATATTCCGGTACAAATCGGTCTATTTGGGTTGCGAATAAGGCAATTGCGCCTTCATACAAGACTACTGGTATAGCCGAAAAGATCACTCCAATTCCAAGTGTGGTCGTTAAAACAAGTGCCACAAATCCATCTATTAAAGCTTTCGTAAATAACACTTCATGATCTCCACGCAAACCACTATCTAAAGCACCAACAACAGCTAACGCTCCTATCACAAAAATTAAAGAAGCTGTAACGAAACCTTCTGCAATCGTTGATTCTGTGTCTGCTTTCTTGAATTTTGACTCAATGAAATAGCCGATTCGATTAAGCTTTTCATCTAGATCAATACCTTCCCCTATTAAAGCACCTAAAAGAAGACTCAATAGAATAACAATAATTCGATCGGATGCGAATCCCATGGATAGGCCTATTAAAATAATCGTAAGCCCAATTCCACTCATAATCGTTTCTTTTATTCGCTCTGAAATTCTTGTAAACAACAACCCGATTAACGTCCCTAAAATGATACCAATACCGTTTACAATCGGACCTAATAACTCCATGAACACTCACCTTCAATCTAATGTTTCACGTGAAACATCCTCAATCTATGTATAGAAAAAGTCTATTCTTATACAAGAATAGACGGGTTAAGCTTGATTTGTTTTTGTTAAAATCTCAACGATTCGATCTAGATCATCTTCATTAAAGTAGTCGATTTCGATTTTACCTTTTCGTTTTCCAGGTTGAATCGAGACCCCTGTTCCTAATACCTCTTGAAGCTCCGTCTCCCTGGAAGTGATAAAGACGTCTTTACTAGTAGTTTTCTTTTTCTTCTTTGGTTTTTCATTTAATCTAGTGATTAACTGTTCCACTTGCCTTACATTCAGGTGTTCTTTTCTAATTCGCTCAGCAATTAAAAGCATCTCTTCTTCATCTTTTACTGATAATAATGCTCTAGCATGCCCCATAGATAGTTCTCGGTTATTTACCATTGCACGAACTTTTTCTGGTAACGTAAGTAAACGCACCATATTAGCAATATGTGGTCTACTCTTTCCAAGTCGCTTGGCTAGTTCATCTTGTTTAATCTTTAACTCGTTAATTAAACGTTCATAAGCCTCTGCCTCTTCCATTGGGTTGAGGTCTTCACGTTGTAAGTTCTCTAGAAGTGCAAGCTCCATCATTTGATCATCAGTAAGCTCACGGACGACAGCTGGAATAGTATCTAGTCCCGCTTCTTTGGAAGCACGGTACCTTCTCTCTCCTACTACTATTTCATAACCTTTGATCGATTTACGAACGATGATGGGCTGTAAAATACCGTATTGAAGAATAGAATCTTTTAATTCATCGATTGCATCTGCTTCAAATACCTTTCTCGGTTGGTATGGATTCGCACGACAATCCTTTAAAGGTATATTTTGAACAGACTCATCGTGATAATCAACATCTTGAAAGATCGAATTTAAACCTTTACCCAATCCTCTGGCCATTTGCCATCACTTCCTTCGCTAATTCACTATAAACCTCTGCCCCTCTTGATTTCGGATCATATTGAATAATTGGTTCCCCATGACTTGGGGCTTCCCCTAAGCGTACATTTCGTGGAATAACAGCTTGAAATACTTTATCTTGGAAATATTTTTTCACTTCCTCGATTACTTGCAATCCTAAATTCGTTCTTGCATCAAGCATTGTTAATAAAACGCCTTCAATTTCTAAGTTTTGATTCAACCGTCTTTGTACAAGTCTTACCGTATTTAGAAGTTGGCTTAAACCTTCTAACGCGTAATATTCACATTGCACTGGAATGATAATGCTATCTGCTGCTGTTAAAGCATTAAGCGTCAGTAAGCCCAGTGACGGTGGACAATCAATGATAATATAATCATATTCATCTCTAATAGACTCTAAAGCTTTTCTTAAACGTAGTTCCCTTGAGATGGTTGGTACAAGTTCAATTTCAGACCCTGCTAATTGTATGGTTGCAGGGATCGCATCCAGATTTGGTACTTTGGAAGGTACACAAACACTTTTTGCGTCTTCTTCTTCAATTAAAATATCATAAATACACGTTTCCATATCGCCTTTATTGATCCCTACACCACTTGTTGCATTCCCTTGTGGGTCGATATCAATTAACAATACTTTATTATTCATATCAGCCAAACATGCACTTAAATTTACTGAGGTAGTTGTTTTACCTACGCCACCTTTTTGGTTAGCGATGGCAATGACTTTTCCCATAGTGTCACCTGCCCTAAAATTAATACTCCATTTTCTATTCTATCATTAAAAACAGATTATAAATATAGTGAATATGTCTTTATCCGTTAATAATTCCTACCAAAAATTATCGATTATACGAATATTGAAGTGAAAAAAGCCCCATCTTCTTAAGAAAAGATGGGATCTATTCATCACATGTGATTATTTTTTAGGAATCTTAATTCTTATTTGATAATAGTCTTCTGAGTCTTCTTCTTCTGTCTCTACATCCATACCGGTTTCGGCAACCATGTTTAATGATTGTCTAATGGTGTTAAGTGCAATTCTCACGTCTTTGTTTACACCTTGGACACGTGGTTTGCGTTCTTTTTTCGTTTCTTCTTCCATTTCCGGTTCTGGATTGGCTAATTCCTTAATTCGTTCTTCTGTTTGTTTTACATTTAAATGTTCCTGAATAATCATTTGAAGAACTTCCTCTTGCTGTGTTGGATCTTTAACACTAATTAAAGCTCGTGCATGACGCTCGGTAATTTGCTTATTCAGAAGTGCTTGCTGCACAACACTTGGAAGTTTTAATAATCTTAATTTGTTTGCAATGGTCGACTGGCTCTTCCCTAATCTTTGGGCCAATGCTTCTTGGGTAAGCCCATGTTGATGAAGCAATTGGTCATAGGCAATCGCTTCTTCTATGACAGTCAATTCTTCCCGCTGTAAGTTCTCAATTAAAGCAACAGATGCGGTTTCTGTATCTGTCATATTCTTAATGATTGCAGGAATCGTCTCCCATTCCAGTGTTTGTACTGCTCTCCAACGTCTTTCTCCAGCGATCAATTCATACGATTCTTCTTCATCTAATTTTCTTAAGACAATTGGCTGAATCATGCCATGTGTATGGATTGTTTGTGCTAGTTCCGAGATTTTCTCTGTATCAAAGACTGTTCTAGGCTGGTATTGGTTAGGCTTTATTTGTTCTACTTTCACTTCTACTATTTCATTAGCCTGTACAGTTGATTTCTCTTCGTTTTTCGATTCATTTTTTCCAAACAATCTACTAAGCGAACTCATTCAGTTGCCACCTACCTTCTGTCTTTCTTCATCTAGTTCAACTTTAAATATGGTTCGACCTGGTTATGTATAAAAAATGAAATGTTTCACGTGAAACATTTCATTTTCGTTGACTATGCAACATCCATATTAACAATTGCATCCAGTCTAATCTATTATTATATTACCATAAACTATGCCAACATATAAAGTAAAATTTCGAGCAATCGTTCGACTGTATTCTTGCTAATTCGCAGTTTAGAATGTATAGCAAAGATTACTCAATAGGTTCTTTATTCGGCAAACCTGCTTTTCTAGGATACTTTCCAGAGGTTTTTCTCTTTTTATCTACTAAAACAATTGTGCGTTCACTTTCTTCAATTGGTAGATTAAACTCACTTACACTGTGCCATTCTCCACCCATTGTTTTTAAAGCTAATTCCCCTGCCTGTTGTTCTTCATGATAATTACTTCCTTTCATCATCATAAAATGCCCACCTACTTTTACAAGTGGTAAACACAGTTCACTTAATACAGAAGTTCTAGCTACTGCTCTAGCAATAACCAAATCAAAACTTTCTCTGAATTTACTATCTTTTCCAAAGTTTTCAGCTCGATCATGGTAAAATGCTACTCCAGATAACCCAAGTTGGTCTGCCAAATGATTTAAAAAGGTAATTCGCTTCTTTAATGAATCGACAATGGTTACTTTAATATGTGGGTATACAATCTTTAATGGGAGCGAGGGGAAACCAGCCCCTGCCCCAACATCACAGATTGAAATAGGTGTCGTGAAATCATAGTAGGAAGCTGCAGTGATGGAATCATAAAAATGTTTCAAATATACATCTTCTTTTGCTGTCAGACCTGTTAGATTCATCTTCTCATTCCATTCCACTAATATGTCATAGTAAGATCGGAATTGAGCTAACTGCTGTTCTGTAAGAGTAATTCCCTCATCTTCCAGCATTGTTACAAATTTATTTTCATCCATAGCTAGTTACCTCTATTCATTGGAAACTTTTGAACGCATTCCTTGTTCTAAATAAACGAGTAAAATCGATACGTCTGCTGGATTCACTCCTGCAATTCGTGAAGCTTGCCCAACTGATAATGGACGAACTTCTTTCAGCTTATCTTGAGCTTCTGTTGCAAGTCCATGCACTTCATCATAGTTAATATGATCCGGAATCAATTTGTTTTCCATTTTACGCATTTTCTCGACTTGCTGATTTGATTTCTTAATATAGCCTTCATATTTAATATGAATTTCTACTTGTTCTTCTACATCTTCTGGTAATTGGTCCTCCGTTGGTACGATTCGTTTAATCGTGTCGTACTTCACTTCTGGCCGACGTAGTAAGTCTGCAGCTAATATACCATCTTTCAGCTGTGAACCACCAATTTCTTCTATAATTTCCTGAATTTCCTTGGTTGGTTTAATGCGCGTTTTTTCTAACCGAGCAATTTCATCTTGGATAAGATCTTTTTTACGGTTAAACATCGCGTAACGTTCTTCTGTAATCATTTCCATATCATATCCGATATCTGTTAAGCGTAAATCGGCATTATCATGACGTAATAGTAAGCGGTATTCTGCTCTTGATGTTAATAAACGGTATGGTTCGTCCGTCCCTTTCGTAACAAGGTCATCAATTAATACGCCTATATATGCTTGGGAACGATCAAGAATCAATGGTTCTTTATCAAGCGCTTGGGCTGCAGCATTAATTCCTGCCATAATCCCTTGTGCTGCCGCTTCTTCATAACCAGATGTTCCGTTAATTTGTCCTGCTGTATAAAGCCCTGCAATTTTTTTCGTTTCGAGTGTTGGCCATAGTTGAGTAGGGACAACTGCATCATACTCAATGGCATAGCCCGCACGCATAATTTCCGCATTTTCTAAACCTGGAACTGTTTCTAAAAGCTTCTTCTGCACATATTCTGGTAAGGATGTTGATAGGCCTTGCACATAGACCTCATCCGTTTTTCTACCTTCTGGTTCTAAGAATACTTGGTGACGAGGCTTATCATTGAAACGAACGATTTTATCTTCAATAGACGGGCAATAACGCGGCCCTGCCCCTCGTTCTGCACCTGAGTACATCGCTGACTTCTGTAAATTTTCATCGATAATTTGGTGAGTTACTTCTCCCGTGTACGTTAGCCAACAAGGGATTTGGTCTGTGATAAATTCTGTAGTCTCATAAGAAAAGGCACGTGGCACTTCATCACCTGGTTGGATTTCCGTTTTCGAGTAGTCAATGGTATGCGAATTTACGCGCATTGGTGTACCTGTTTTAAAGCGAACTAGTTCAAATCCTAGCTCCTCTAATTGCTCTGATAATAAAATGGTTGGACGTTGGTTATTTGGCCCACTCTCATATTCAATATCGCCAATTAGGACTTTTCCACGCATAAATGTACCAGTTGTCACAATGACTTGATCCGCATAATAACAAGCCTTTGTTTCTGTCATAACACCCTTGATTTGGTCATCTTCTATTAACAGTTTCTCTACCATTCCTTGACGAAGGGTAAGATTTTCTTGGTTTTCAATGACATATTTCATTTCTTGTTGATATAAAACTTTATCCGCTTGTGCACGTAAAGCACGTACTGCCGGACCTTTACTTGTATTTAATAGCTTCATTTGGATATGGGTTTTGTCGATCGTCTTTCCCATATGTCCGCCTAAAGCATCGATTTCTCTTACAACAACACCTTTAGCTGGCCCACCTACTGATGGATTACAAGGCATAAAGGCAATTAAATCTAAATTCAATGTGAGCATAAGTGTCTTCGCACCACGTTTCGCTGCAGCAAGTCCTGCTTCTACGCCAGCGTGTCCTGCACCTATGACAATTACATCATACCGTCCTGCATCATACATAAGATCATCCTCCTTTTCTTTATTTTCCTAAACAGAACTGGGAGAATAACTGATCAATCAGGGAGTCATTTACATCTTCCCCAATGATTTCTCCAAGTAGTTCCCACGTTCGTGTAATATCAATTTGAACTAGATCTAGTGGCATGTCATTCTCCATTGCTTCTAAAGCATCTTGGAGTGCTGTTTCTGCCTGTTCTAGTAATTGTATATGTCTTACATTAGATACATACGTCAAATCACCGCTATCGATGGAGCCATCAAAGAACGTGTCTCCAATCGCTGATTCCAATTCATCAATCCCTTGTTCATGGATTAAGGAAGTGGTAATCACCGGCGCGTCACCGGCTGCCTGACGCACTTGGTCTAAATCTAGCTTCATTTCTAAATCGGATTTATTTACAATCGCAATGAAATCCATATCTTTTGCTGCTTCAAATAAAGCTGCATCTTCTTCTGTGAAGGATTCATTTCCGTTTAAAACGAGTAAAATTAAATCGGCCTCTTGTAATGCTTGCCTGGATCGTTCTACTCCTATTTTCTCAACGATATCTTCTGTTTCACGAATTCCTGCTGTATCGATTAATCGAAGTGGTACACCTCTAACATTAACATATTCTTCGATCACATCTCTTGTTGTACCAGGGATCTCGGTAACAATTGCTTTATTTTCATGTGCGAGAATATTCATTAAAGAAGATTTTCCAACGTTCGGTTTTCCGATAATTGCCGTTCCGATTCCTTCTCGTAAAATTTTCCCCTGCTTAGCTGTTTGTAAAAGCTTTTCTACTTCTGTTTTCACATAGGTGGTTTTATCTGTTAATACCGTATGCGTCATTTCCTCTACATCGTCGTATTCTGGATAATCAATATTCACTTCGACGTGAGCGACTGTTTCGATTAATTGCTGACGTAAGTCACGAATTAAACTTGATAACCTACCATCCATCTGTTTTAAAGCTACACTCATGGCACGGTCTGTCTTCGAGCGAATCAAATCCATCACAGCCTCTGCTTGAGACAAATCAATACGACCATTTAAAAAGGCCCGTTTGGTAAACTCTCCTGGTTCAGCTAGTCGTGCCCCTTCTCGAAGTGCTAACTGCAAGACTCGATTGACTGAAACCATTCCTCCGTGACAGTTAATTTCGATTATATCTTCACGGGTGAAGGTTTTAGGTCCTCGCATGACAGAAACCATAACTTCTTCCACTAATTCATTTGTCTTCGGGTCGACTAACTTCCCGTAGTGAATCGTATGTGAATCGACTTGCTGAAAGTCCTTTGTTTGAAACAGTCGATTAGCAATTGTAAAAGCTTCCTCTCCACTCAGTCGAACAATGGCAATCGCTCCTTCTCCAACCGGAGTGGAAATCGCTGCAATCGTATCTTGTTCCATTTTCCTTCACCCCTTTCACTCTAATTTCCCAACTTAAAACAATAACATATCTCTTATAGAAAGGAAAGAAATATAAATTGGTATATTATGTGTAGTTTTCATGCTTTTAATCATTGATACAAAAGAAGCTGACCCATCAATAGGATCAGCTCTTTCTCTTTATTCCATCGTATTAGGTTTAATAACGACTCTTCTGTGTGGATCTCTTCCATCTGAATAGGTGGAAACTTCACTGTGGTCGTGAAGAGCTGTATGAATAACTTTACGTTCAAACGAAGGCATTGGTTCGATTTTAACCTCTTGGTTCAAGCGAGTTGCTTTTTTGGCTAAGTTATTAGCCAAATTCTCAAGTGTATCTTGGCGACGCTGTCTATAATTCTCCGCATCAACCACTACTGTGAAATAGGTTTCTTGGTTTTTATTAACGACTAAATTAGTTAAATATTGTAGCGCGTTGATCGTTTGTCCACGCTTTCCAATTAACATACCAAGCTTGTCCCCAACGAAATCAAACTTCATTTCTTGCTCTTGTTGACTAACTTCAATATCGATGTTTTCAATACCCATTTCATGTGCCACATCCAAAAGGTATGTCTTCCCAGTTTGGAGAGCATCCTCTTTTTCGGTGACTTTCACATAGGCGCGCTTCGAACCAAACATTCCAAGGATTCCGCGTTTTCCTTCATCGATCACATCAACAATCACTTGCTCTTCATTTAAATTCAATTGTTTTAACGCATTCTCTTTTGCTTCTTCAACTGTTTGACCACTAGCCGTAATTTCTCTCACTATTTTGATCCTCCATTATTTTTTTCAAATTCTCTCATCATCGGACGACGAATCAATAATGTTTGAGCAATCATAAATAAGTTACCTACTACCCAGTACAATGCTAATGCTGCTGGGAAGAATAATGCGAATACACCAATCATAACTGGTAACAAGTATAACATAACTTGCATTTGTGGGTTAGCAGAAGCTGGTGTTCCTGACATCATAATTTTTTGCTGAATAAATGTCGTTGCGAATGTAATTACAGCCATTATGATCGAAGGTGAACCTAGCTCGAACCAAAGAAAAGGATAATTACTAATTTCTTCTGTACGCATAATCGCATGATAGAATGCGATTAAAATCGGCATCTGAGCTAAAATCGGCAAACACCCTGCTAATGGATTTACACCGTGACGTTGGAATAATGCCATTGTCTCTTGTTGTAGTTTTTGTTGTGTTTGCGCATCCTTTGAAGAATACTTTTCACGAACTTCTTTTAATTCTGGTTGAATCAACTGCATAGCATGCGTTGATTTCAGCTGTTTAATATTTAATGGGAGAATTAAAATTCTAAGTAATACAGTAACAATGATAATTGCTGCACCAAACCCGTGATCAAATATATCCTCTGCAATATAAGTAACTAAGAAGGATAACGGATATACAAAGAAGCTATTCCAAATACCCTCACTGTCTGAATCAATCGGTTCATTAATTTCAAAACAACCTGATAATAAAGCTGCCATGGCAATTAAGATCCCGACTAGTAATAATCTTTTACGCACTTCAACTTCCTCCTATCTAGCTCCTCAACGTACACTCCTATAATAATAGGAAGTAACCATACGTATTTTATCATTGCAAACCGTGAATATTCTATCAAAAATTGATGATTTATTGACGAAATTTTTTCGATTTTTTTATCACATGAAGTAAACTATCCTTCACTTCGTGGAAATCCATCTGTTTTGTTGGATTTCTAGCGATGACTACATAATCGTATTCTGGCTCTATGTAAGCTTCTAACTCTGTAAAAGCTTGTCTTAAATAACGTTTAATTTGATTTCGCATAACCGCATTTCCAATCTTCTTCCCTACTGAAAATCCGACGCGATAATGAGCTTGATCCTCTTTTTTCATAAAATAAAGTACTAGTTGACGATTAGCAAAGGAATGACCGTGTTTAAAAATTTGTTGGAATTCTTCATTTTTCTTTACTCGATAAGCTTTTTTCAACATGATCATCCAATCTACGCCTTATTAAAAATCGTACAAAATAGTAGAAAAAAGACCACTGATATCTTTCAGTGGTCTAAGCAGAAAGAACTTTTCTTCCTTTACGACGACGACGAGCTAATATATTACGTCCGTCTTTAGAATTCATACGTGCACGGAAGCCGTGTACTTTACTACGCTTTCTTCTATTTGGTTGATATGTGCGTTTCATGCTCTACACCTCCTGAAAAACTTTTACCAATTTCGTTCTACATTTAAAAACTAACTTTTAGTCAATACAAATTAGTATATTAAATATTTGTAGTCACTGTCAATGAACAGACCGTTTTTTATTATATATCATCCCTCTATTAATTACAAGGAGTTAAAAGATTTTGTTTATCCACAAGTTATGAACGTCGCGCATTTTTCTTTTTATTTATCCACACAGCTTATTCAACAAATAACCACAACATTCAGTGCTGTGGATAATTATTTTGAACAGGTTTGTTTCTTATGTGGATAACTTTAATAAGTCATTGATTCTCCTAGGGTTATTTGGTATGATTATAATGTTTTAACTGTGAATAAGCAACTTAACGAACAAACGTTTTCCACAGACTGTGGATAGTATGTGTATAACAGTTCACATGCTGTTTTTAAAGTTATCAACAGTTTTGTCGAATATGTCGATAAATGTCTCATTTTCTTGATACATAAGAGTTCACTCGTCCACATCCGCCTATTCACTTTTTATATTATTTTTTTTTAGATTGAAACGAAAGGATGTGCATACACTTGCAAAATATTACAGAAATGTGGGATAAAACCTTAAAAGAACTAGAATCGAAAGTTAGTAAACCTAGTTTTGATACATGGCTGAAATCTACGAAAGCAAAAAATATAGAAAAAGATAAGATTTTCATTGTTGCACCGAATGAATTTGCAAGAGACTGGCTAGAGAATAGTTACTCAGGATTAATTGCCGAATCCTTATATCAATTAACAGGCTCCCACTTAGAGCCTAAATTCATCATTCCAGAATCAAAGATCGAAGAACCGATTAATGAACCTATTAAAAAGATTAAACCACAAGGTCCAAATGAAGCAGACAAAAAGACGATGTTGAACTCTAAATATACGTTTGAGACGTTTGTCATAGGCTCTGGAAATCGCTTCGCACATGCTGCATCTCTTGCAGTCGCTGAAGCACCAGCAAAAGCATATAACCCACTATTTATTTATGGTGGCGTTGGTTTAGGTAAAACTCACTTAATGCATGCGATTGGACATTATGTGATTGAACATAACCCAGAAGCAAAAGTTGTCTATCTATCATCTGAGAAATTTACAAATGAATTTATTAACTCAATTCGAGATAATAAAACAATAGATTTTCGCAATAAATATCGAAATGTAGATGTGCTTTTAATAGATGATATTCAATTTCTAGCAGGAAAAGAACAAACACAAGAAGAATTCTTCCATACGTTTAACGCGTTACATGAAGAAAACAAACAGATTGTCATTTCTAGTGATAGACCTCCAAAAGAGATCCCAACATTAGAAGATCGACTGCGTTCTCGGTTTGAGTGGGGATTAATTACAGATATTACTCCACCAGATCTAGAAACGAGAATTGCCATCTTACGCAAGAAAGCAAAGGCTGATGGACTTGATATACCTAATGAGGTAATGCTTTATATTGCTAATCAGATAGATACTAATATTCGAGAACTTGAAGGGGCCCTCATACGTGTTGTGGCTTATTCTTCGCTTGTGAATGAGGATATTGATGCCTCTTTAGCAGCTGATGCATTAAAGGATATTGTGCCTAATTCATCACCTAAAAAGATTACAATCAAAGGGATTCAAGAGATTATTGCTACACGTTTTAGTATTCAATTAGAAGATTTCGCAGCTAAAAAACGAACCAAATCTGTAGCGTTCCCAAGACAAATTGCGATGTATCTGTCTCGAGAGCTTACCGATTTTTCATTACCTAAAATTGGTGAAGAATTTGGAGGACGGGATCATACAACAGTCATTCACGCTCATGAAAAAATCGCAAAAATGATTGCAGAAGATCTCCAGTTACAAAAAGAAATTGATTCCTTAACAGAAGAAATCAAAGCAAACTAGTTGTTAACAGTGTGTATAACCTGTACACACTTACGAACAGCTTGTACACATGTGGATAACTTTCATGTTCTAGGTTCAATCCTACTTATCCACAAATTCACAGGCCCTATTACTATTATTACGGAATTACTTATTAAAAATAAATAAATATAAGCACCAATACAGGAGGACATTATGAAAATAATTATTGAACGTGACCAATTAATGCAAAGTATCCAAAACGTCATGAAAGCAATTTCTCCAAAAACAACTATTCCAATTCTTTCAGGTATAAAAATCGAAGCTACCCAAGAAGAAGTAAAACTAACTGGTAGTGATTCAGACATAACTATTGAATCGATCATTCCTAAAGAAGAAGAAGGAATCGTATACATTCATGATGTGAATCCAGGTAAAGTCGTTGTACAAGCAAAATTTCTTCCAGATATTATTCGTAAATTACCTGAAAGCGAAGTAGAGATTAGTTCAGATGATGATCTAAACCTAACGATTCGTTCTGGAAAAGCTGAATTTAAACTAAATGGCCAAGATCCAGAAGAATATCCACAACTTCCTGTACTACAAACAGAAAATCATTTTGATCTACAGATTGATTTACTTAAAACATTGATTCGTCAAACTAACTTTGCTGTTTCCACTTCAGAGACTCGCCCTATTTTAACGGGAGTCAATTTTAAGCTTGAAAACAACAACTTAGAATTAGTGGCAACGGACAGTCACCGCCTTGCTTCTCGCAAAATCGAAATGGACAAGCAAGAAGATTCCATTAGTTTCAATAATATTGTTATTCCTGGTAAAAGCCTTACGGAATTAAATAAAATTCTTGATGACGGGCAGGAAACTGTTCAAGTGAGTGTGTCAGATAATCAAATTCTATTTAAAACAAAGTATGTATATTTCTTATCTCGACTGCTAGATGGCAATTATCCTGATACTTCAAGATTAATTCCTGACCAAAGCAAAACAGAAGTAAAAGTGAATGCAAAAGAACTTATTCAAACGATTGATCGTGCTAGTTTATTAGCGAAAGACAACCGAAATAACATCGTTAAACTAGTAACTCAAGAAAACGATGTATTAGAAATCACAAGTAACTCTCCTGAAATCGGTACAGCTGAAGAACTTCTACAAACGAAATCAATTACAGGAGAAGAACTTAAAATTTCTTTTAACGCAAAATATATGATCGATGCCTTACGAGCAATTGATGCAGAAGAAATTAAAATTCAATTCACTGGCGCCATGCGACCATTTATCATCCAACCAGTAGAAGAAGAACAACATATATTACAACTGATAACACCTGTTCGAACGTATTAAAATATTGAATCTATTATTAAAGCATTAAGGCTCTGTTAACGTTCAATCTTGATATTATTAAAAAAACGGAACCCCCATAAAACTGGGAGTTCCGTTTGACTGTCTTATTGAACTAACGCTCTCCGTAAGTTTAATATGGATTTTAAAGTCTTGACAAGAAGCTAATATCAAAAACAAGCTTTAATAGAGCAAAAGATAAAAAAGAAACGATTAAAAATAAACTAGTGTTATAAAATATTAAGTTAAAACAATCTGATAATTTTTCAGATTGTTTTATAATGTGTGCCCAGCATGGGTGCAATCTATAAGGTGAAAGTCCTGAACCACGAAGGCGGTAGTAGTGGTTAGCTTAACGCAAGGGTGTCTGGGGTGACCCAGAATCTGAAGGAAGCGAGCGGCAAACCTCCGGTCTGAGGCACACGAACTTCATATAAGGCTAGGTATCATTGGATGAGCTTGCATTACAAAGCAAAGTCCTTACTGCCGAAGGTGATACAGAGTAAATAAAGCAGATAGGTGGAGGGAAAGATTGCATCCTTACCTGGGGAGGTCTGACGGATACGTCAAGTACACTTGATAACCCATTCTGTGAAGGATGGCTGATTCGTCAGAAGTCAGCATAGGTCATAGTACTACTCTAGCTTAAGATAGAGTAGGAAGGACTGAATCTTTAAGAAAGAGCGGCACTTATGGAGGCTTGACTTACAATGACACAGATAACCGATAAGGCACATCTGATGGAGGAAACGGTGAATCCCGTGGGGGACTTCAGAGTGGTGGAGTAAGCAGGGAAGAAATGAGAGGTGCGCTCGCGTTGGAAAGGAAGATATCATTGATTGAAGCGATTCTATCTCGGGAAAACTTATTAACTGCTCTTAAACGAGTTGAAAGCAATAAAGGAAGCCATGGAGTAGATAAAATGTCCGTACAAAACCTACGGCATCAGATTTATGACTATTGGCATATCATCCAAGATGAACTAAGGAAGGGAACCTATAACCCGAACCTTGTACGTCGAGTCGAAATCCCGAAGTCCGATGGTGGGAAAAGGTTACTAGGAATACCAACCGTGATGGATCGCTTCATCCAACAAGCTATTGCCTAAGAGTTAACAAGGGTCTTTGACCCTGAATTCTCCGAATTCAGCTACGGATTCCGTCCAAATAAACGAGGTCATGACGCAGTTAGGAAAGCTAAAGCCTATATCAAGGATGGACATAGATGGGTCATTGACGTTGACTTAGAGAAGTTCTTTGACACAGTGAACCATGATAAACTCATGGGAATCTTAGCTAAGAAAATCGAAGATAAGAACGTTCTGAAACTCATCTACAAGTACCTTAAGGCAGGAGTCATGGTCAATGGTGTAGCAACTAGAAGCAAGGTTGGAACCCCACAAGGCGGTCCTCTGAGCCCAATTCTAGCCAATATCCTTTTGAACGAATTAGATGTAGAACTTGAAACAAGAGGACATAAGTTTGTCCGCTATGCAGATGACTTCCAAATTTACGTTAAGTCTCGTAAAGCTGGACAAAGAGTCATGGCTTCTGTTGCGACATTGCTTGAAGAGACTCTGAAGCTGAAAGTGAATAAAGAGAAGTCAGCGGTTGAAAGACCATGGAAGCGTAAATTTCTAGGATTTAGTTTTACAGTAGAAAAGCAAACGCGCACTCGAATTCATAAGGAAAGTATCAAACGTCTCAAGTCAAAAGTGAGGGAATTAACATCACGTAAATCTTCAATTCCAATGGAAGTGAGGATTGAACGGTTGAATAAGTACCTAAACGGTTGGCTTGGATACTTCGCTCTAACAGATACAAAGAGTATATTCAAAGAACTCGATGAGTGGATACGAAGAAGGCTCCGAATGTGCAAGTGGAAAGAGTGGAAGGTGCCGAAGGCAAGAGTAAGGAACCTCAAAGCACTTGGAGTTAACCCTTCAAAAGCTTATGAATGGGGCAACACTAGGAAAGCATACTGGCGAATAGCCCATAGCCCATAGCCCATAGCCCATAGCCCAATCCTACACAAAAGCCTAGGAAACTCCTACTGGAGAAACCTAGGCTTAACAAGCTTGTATGGTAGATATCAAACAATACGTCAATCTTAAAGAAACCGCCGTATACGGAACCGTACGTACGGTGGTGTGAGAGGACGGAGATTAATCACCTCCTCCTACTCGATTCGGGTATTTTGACAGTAAAGGTCGATCCTTTCCCTATCTCTGAATCAACAGTTATTCGGTAGCCGTGAATGGTAATAATCTGCTTTACTATTGAAAGTCCCAGTCCATTTCCCCCTTCTGCCCGCGTTCTCGCTTTATCCACTTTATAAAAACGTTCAAAAATATATGGCAGCGCATCTTCAGAAATCCCAGGCCCTTCGTCGGTTAATGAGGCAGAAAGTTGTTCACTGCCAATGTGGATCGTTAAAGTTATCTTACTGTTTTCAGGTGAGCATTTAATAGCATTTGAAAGAAGATTTATCCACACCTGGTTCATCAGGTCTTCATCTGCATTTATAAAAACAGGCTCCAGCTGTAAATCTACTGTTATATTCTTTTTTTGCCATAAAGGCTCTGTGGATAGGACGGCCCTTCTAACTTGTTCATCCAGTCTGTACCTGTTAGTTTCTAACTCATAATGCTCTGGGTTCAATGAGGCGAGTTGAAGTAAATGATCACTTAATCGCGACAACCTATCCGTTTCCTGCGAGATAATATTCAGATACTCCTTCTGATGAGATAGTGGAACCACTTCATCTTTAATAGCTTTCGTAAAGCCTCTGATTGAGGTAAGGGGTGATTGAAACTCATGGGACACACTGCTGACAAAATCATCTCTCATTTTATCAATTTGCTCCACTTCAGATGCCATATGATTAAAGCTCTTGATCAGTTCCCCTACTTCATCTTCTTTGTCTTTGGCGTTTATCCGGATTAAAAAATTTCCGCGGGCCATTTCTTTAGCCGCTTCTGTCAATTTTCTGATTGGATCCACCACATACCTTGACGCCAGAAAGATTAACACACTTCCTGCAATAAGAACGATAGCAAGCGCCATGATGAGCACCTGGCGGATGGATTCTCCCTGATTTTCATAATTCATCTGAACAAATAGAACGTGTTGGGTCCCATCTCTTTCAACACGCACAGCCCCTATTCTCTGAGTCCCGTCACTTACAACTACAGGTGTATTGAATTCAGCATTTAATACCTGCCTAATCATGTCCTGATGAACGGCCATTTCTGAGATTTCCTCAGCTCTTAAATCATTCTCTTCTGCAATAAAAAAATCCAGATCAAACTCTGTTAATGAGTCATTTAATTCATCTAGCTGGTTTTCTTCAAGAAGAGATACAACATTTGCGGCACCTTCAGTTACCTGAATCATTTCCTCTTCAAAAAGAGACTCGCGCTGAAAGAAAAAGGAAGTGACCACATAAGAAATAACAAGACTTATAAGAACGACAGTTACAAAGGTAATGACAATACGTAAGTACAAACTTTTCCGGATCATAGCGGCTGTTCCATTCTGTACCCCAGTCCTCTTACTGTGGTGATAGTAACATCAGAGATTGCTGTCGTGTGTTCGCGAAGTCTTTTAATATGCACATCCACGGTTCGCTCGTCCCCGTCATAATCGTATCCCCATATATTCTCAATGAGCTGGGACCGAGTGAAAATCTTTCCAGGTGAGCCGGCCAGCTCCATTAGCAGCTCGCATTCCTTTTTTTTCAAAGGAACGGTAGTGTCGGTATCTTCCACTAAGAGCCGCTCTGAATCGATGGTGGCGCTGCCAAGAGTGACGAGGTGTGATACGTTAACCTGATAACGCTTCAGCAGTGCCCTCACTCGCAAACTTAATTCAACCGGGTCAAAGGGCTTCACAAGATAATCATCGGATCCGGCGTTGAATCCTCTCACTTTATCCTGTGAATCCCCCTTAGCCGTAACCATCAGAACGGGAATGTCTGAAAAAGACCGAATATCCTCTGTCAATTCCAGTCCGTCCACGTGTGGCATCATAATGTCAACAATGACTAGATCAACTTTCTCTTTGTCCAGAAGATCAAGTGCTTCCTGTCCGTCTGCGGCTTCGAGCACGTGGTATGCGCTGTTTGTTAAATAAAGTGTGATGAGTTTTCGGATATGTGGATCATCATCAGCGACTAAAATTGTTGTCATGATAGGATCAGCCCTTCTATAAGTTAATGCGCTTGTAAAGTGGAAATGAATCGAAAATTCTTATTTATAGCTAAGAATGCAGCCATTTGTATATTGTTAATTTTCTTCGAGCCTTGCAAAAAATTCTATCTTAATTTTATCATGAGTCATGAAGTTGCTTCTGTTCTTTGTCCTGATTGGTTATTCAATCAACCGGCTGGATTTGGATTTTTCATACGTTTTTTCAATCCGCGCCGCAAGAACCGGCTTCAGAAAAAATCCGACAGCAAACGTGAACAGCCAGAATCCGGTAAGGATGACAAGATTTTTTGTCATAAGTGCTGGAATAATCCCTCCTACGGCTTCTCGCAGCAAGTTAATGGCATACGTAAATGGCAAGTAAGGGTTAATCTGCTGGAAATATGACGGTGCCACTTCGATCGGAAAAGTCCCTCCGCCTCCTGAGAGCTGAAGGACGAGAAGCACGATGGCCAGGGCTTTCCCGATGTTTCCGAGTATGGACGCCAAAGCGTACACCATGGTCATGAAAATCAGGCCGATAAAGATGGAAAACAGCACGAACATGACGGGGTGTGCGGCATAAACCCCTAGCATGAAAAGATTTCCGAGACTGACGATGAGTCCTTGCAGAAAGCCTACGATGAGAAACAGTAACATTCTGCCCATATATATGGAACGCAGCGAATAGGATGGTGACATGTCCTTTCTGTGCAAGTTTGTACTCATTAAGTTCGTAAGCAGAAGTGCCCCTACCCAGAGACTGAGCGTTGTGTAAAATGGGGTATTGGCTGAGCCGTAATTTGGAACGGGGAACAAGGTTTCCTCCTCCAAATTTACCGGATTGGAAAAGAACTCCTGCTCGTCTTCCAGATCGTTACGCAATATGGATACGAGCTCATTCAGCACGTCTTCATCCTCAATTTCCCTGATTCGGTCTGCGGCAGAGTCCACATCTTCTTCCAGCTCCGGAAGTTCCTGCTGTGAGAAAGTTGCCAACTCTGACACGGATGATTCCACGTTAGGCATCTCTTCTTCAATGAGATTAGCCAACTCTTGATAATCTTCCTGCAGACCGGGAAGGTCGTCCCGGACGAAATCAGCAGCTGATGCAATGGTTCTGTCTACTTCCGGCAGATCCTGGCGGACAAAATCGGCTGAGTTCTTCACTGTTCGCTCGAGCTCCGGGTAGGCGTCGTTAATGCGTTCCACCGTTTCCTGAACTTTTTGTTCAATCTCAGGTAACTCATTAAGCTGCTCCTGAATTTGTTCTTCTCCTGTTACAGACAATTCTACCGCATTAATGAGAACCTCTTCCAATTCTTCCAATCGCTCATATTGGGAATCGAGAGACTCACCTGCAGCATCCAGCTCGTCTTCAAGCTTAGAAAAGGCAGATTTAACCGTTTCAGTTCCTTCAATGGTCATAAAACTGTGAAGATTATCAGATTTCTCTTGCACTTCACCGGCGGCATTTTGAATGTTTTGAACCTCTTCTTCTCCAGGAATATCGCCTTCATCAAGCTGACTATTTATGGATACAACCTGGTCGTGAAGACGTTCAGTCTCATTTTTTAATTCTGTCAAAGAGTTAATGATCCCCTGAATCTCTTCGTCTTCCGTCACCTCATACAACGCCTCGTAGGTGGATATGGCCTGATCGAGCGTATTTATATGCGAAGCCAGTTGGCTCTCCGCTTCATTCAGCCTGTCCTGTGCAGCCTCTGCTGTCTTCTCATCATTCAGCTGCGACAGCGATTCATCAATCGACTGTGCTGTCTGGCCTGCGAAAAGGAGTTGCTGGGAAAAGGTTTCTGTGACAGATAGAGCAGCCGTTTCAGCCTGTTCTGAAAATAGGAGGAAAGCGTTCAAGTACTCTTCAACGTTGACAGTCTTCTCTTCCACTTCCGGTACAGCTGCCAGCGCCGTTTCGATGACTTCCTGCGCTTCTTGAGCACCGTTAAGAGCCTCTTCCAGTTGAGCTGTAATCTCCTCGAACGCTGAATCGATTTCTTCCATTTGATCAACAGCCGATTCGAAGGCCGGGAGCTGCTCTTCCAGTTCTACAACACTGTCACCTAACCTGTGTGCATCCGGCAAACGTTCTTCCAGGAGCAGTATCAGTTCTTCACCCTCTGAGATTTCATCTTCCAGTTCCTGTATCTCTAAAAATTTGTCAGCGTAAGAATCAATGTTGTCCCAGTTTTCATCAATCTGGATGATGGTGTCTGCGGTCTCATTGATTTGCGGGAATTCTTCCTCCAGACTGTAAACGGTGTCTCTGATTCTTCTGAATGTGGGCATTTCTTCCTCCAGTTTGATACCAGCTTCATCAAATTCGTGAAAGAGACTTTGAGTAGTCTCTTCAATAAATGTATCGTTAATTTCGGTCACGATAGCAGAAGCACCTGAGGACGTCATTTTTGGAGCTATAGCATTAATTTTTTCATTCACTTGATAGTGCATTTCAGCGGATTTAGGCTCCCCGCCAATCACACTTGAAATTTCCTCAGAGAACGTCTCTTCTATGTAAATAGAAGCGTAATACTCCCCCGTCTCCACTCCATCTTCAGCCGCGGAACGGGAAACGAACGACCAGCCGAAGTCGTTATTGTCTTTTAAGTTTTCTTCCAGGTCATCACCTATATTAATATCCTCACCGTCGACGGTATATCCGTCATCGTTATTCACTACAGCTACCTGAACTCCCTGCGTGTTGGAATAGGGGTCCCACGAGGCGCTCAGGTTAAACCATGCATAAAGGGCGGGTAGTATCGCCAGTCCAATGAGAAGAATGCCCACAAGGGGCACCCTTTTTATGTTCTTTAAGTCCTGTTTGAAAATATTGAGTGCATCTTTCATGTCGTTCCTCCGTTTTAATCTGATGTCAAAGTGTGCTGCCACTGAAATGATTGCGGCAGCCGCTATCTGAATCACAGAGTATCAAACGAATATGAACCGAACATGAACTGGGGGGTTACGACAGAAAGCACCTGTAATCATGCCGACTATGAGTCCACACCAAATGCTTTCGTTCCGGTGTTTCTTCCAGTATCGTTCCTGTTGAAGATGAGACAGGAAGAACATCGATTAAGTATTCCCGCAGTCGATGTTTTTCCGCTGAATTAAGTTTTTGAATGGCTTTCAGGATATCGATTGCTCTAACAGTCATCACCCGCCATATTCGCTAACATAGCCAATATTAAAAAAACATATAAGAAACTGAAGGCATTCGAGATAAAATCAATCTTTGCTTTCAGTTTCTTTTCTTTATGGCAAATCTTTAGTAAAATATATAGTTAGGAAGAAACGGTAAAGTAGGTGAAAGAAATGGCAGAACCAATCGAGATAAAAACCGATCAAATTACGTTAGGTCAATTTATCAAATTAGCTAATGTCGTCGAATCCGGTGGAATGGTTAAATTATTTTTACAAGATTACACTGTTTACGTAAATGGAGAACAAGATCAGCGCCGTGGTCGTAAGCTTTACATTAATGATCAGGTTGAAATTGAAGAAGTAGGTATTTTTATAGTTACCAAAGAAGCTTAAGAGAAATTGAGGAGTCCCATATGCAAATCCAACAATTGACGTTAACGAATTACCGAAACTACGAAAAAATTTCCCTTCAATTCGATCGGCAAATAAATGTGATTATTGGTGAAAACGCACAAGGTAAAACGAATTTAATGGAAGCTATTTACGTTTTAGCATTCACAAAGTCGCATCGTACGTCAAAGGATAAAGAATTAATTAAATGGGACGCAGAGTATGGTAAAATAGAGGGTAGCATCTTTAAAAGAAATCGAACCTTTCCGTTAGATGTGATTTTTTCACATAAAGGTAAAAAAGCAAAATTTAATCATATCGAACAAAAACGACTAAGTGATTATATAGGTTCGTTGAATGTGGTCATGTTTGCACCAGAGGATCTCTACCTCGTGAAGGGCAGTCCACAGGAGCGACGGAAATTTATTGATATGGAGATTGGTCAAATTCAGCCGGTCTATATCTATCATCTTGGTCAGTACCAGAAAATTCTCAAGCAGCGGAATGCCCTTTTAAAAGATTTGATGAGAAAGCAATCTCCAGATTTAACGATGCTTCACGTTTTAACAGAGCAATTAATTGAGCATGCAAGTATTGTTCTTGAACGAAGATTTCTTTTTCTTCGTAAGCTTAGAGATTGGGCAAGTGAGATCCATAAAGGAATTAGTAGAGAATTAGAGAAGCTGGAAATTCACTATGATTCTTCCATGGAAGTATTAGAGGATATGAGTTTGGAAACAATAAAAGAGACGTTTCAGACAAGCTTTGAAGCGAAAGAAAAACGTGAGATTGAACGTGGGACTACTTTGATCGGACCACATCGAGATGATCTTTTATTTTATGTGAACGGTCGTAATGTTCAAACATATGGGTCACAGGGACAACAAAGAACAACTGCGCTGTCTTTAAAGCTAGCAGAAATAGAGCTGATCTATCAAGAAGTTGGGGAATATCCAGTCTTGCTCCTTGATGATGTGTTAAGTGAACTTGATCATCACCGCCAATCTCATTTATTAAACACGATCCAAGGAAGAGTCCAAACTTTTGTGACGACAACAAGTGTAGATGGAATTGCTCATGAAACACTAGAAGAAGCTGATATCTTCACCGTATCGGACGGGAAGCTACAAACAGAAGGGTGAGGTTACAGATTGTTTATACATATAGGCGATGAACACGTTATTCGTTCGGAGGAAGTCGTATCTATTATTGATTACAACTTGTTCAAATCTTCATCGATCATAGAAGAGATGATATCCAATCAACGAGAAAATGGAAATGTGACAGAGGCTTATTATGGGGACGCAAAAGCGATTGTCATTACTGTCGATCAAATATTCTTTAGTTCCTTATCTGTATCGACTTTAAATAGACGAGCACAAGTTACATTAACGCTCGATAAAATCGATGAATTGAATGAGTTAGACGATGAAGAGAACGTATAAGTACGATACTTTTTAAATGAAGGTGAGACGATAGCGATGGAAGAGAACTTAAACGAAAACAATGCTTATGGCGCTAGTCAAATACAGGTTTTAGAAGGATTAGAAGCAGTACGAAAACGACCAGGAATGTACATTGGGTCTACAAGTACACGTGGACTACACCATTTGGTATGGGAAGTAGTAGATAATAGTATTGATGAAGCACTGGCAGGACACTGTGATCATATTGAAATTATAATCGAAAAAGATAATAGTATTACCGTGACGGATAACGGGCGCGGAATTCCTGTTGATATTCATGAGAAAGTAGGAAAGCCAGCTATTGAAGTTATTATGACGGTTCTTCACGCTGGTGGTAAGTTTGACGGTGGATCGTATAAAGTTTCTGGTGGACTTCACGGCGTTGGTGCTTCCGTAGTAAACGCTTTGTCTAGTGAATGTGAAGTACATGTTTATCGTGATGGAAAAATTTATTACCAGAGTTATAAGCGCGGGGTACCTCAAAATGAACTAGAAGTGATTGGTGAAACGGAATTAACAGGAACGAAGACACATTTTAAACCAGATCCTGAAATTTTCACAGAAACACTAGAGTATGAGTATGATTCCCTTCAGAATCGTACAAAAGAACTTGCATACTTAAATAAAAAATTACAAATTTCCATTGAAGATAAGCGTAATGATTCAGAAGCAGAGCACTTTTATTTTGAAGGTGGAATCTCTGAATATGTCGCTCACTTGAATCGTTCAAAAGAAGCGTTACATGAACCGATCTTCGGTGAAAATGAACTACAAGATATTACAGTAGAATTTGCTATTCAATATAATGATGGCTTTGCTAGTAACTTATATTCGTTTGCAAATAATATTAATACAGCTGAAGGTGGAACCCATGAAGCTGGTTTCAAAACTGCCTTAACACGAGTGATTAATGATTATGCTCGTAAAAATAGTTTATATAAAGAAAATGATCCCAATTTGATTGGTGATGATGTGCGTGAAGGAATTACAGCCATTATTTCTGTGAAGCACCCTGACCCTCAATTTGAAGGTCAAACAAAGACAAAGCTTGGTAATAGTGAAGTTCGTACCATTACTGATCAAGTCTTATCAGATAAATTCTCGCAATTTTTGATTGAACACCCGAAAGTTGCAAGAAAAATTGTTGAAAAGGGATTAATGGCTTCTCGTGCTAGAATCGCAGCGAAAAAAGCTCGTGAAGTGACTCGTCGTAAGAGTGCATTAGAAGTATCCAGCCTGCCTGGTAAACTAGCAGACTGTGCAACAAAAGATGCAACGAAAAGTGAAATTTACGTGGTAGAGGGTGACTCTGCTGGTGGTTCTGCTAAACAGGGTCGTGATCGTCATTTTCAGGCTATTTTACCTTTACGAGGAAAAATCATTAATGTAGAAAAAGCTCGCTTAGACAAAATCCTTTCTAACAATGAAATCCGAGCGATCATTACAGCTTTAGGTACTGGTATTGGCGAAGAATTTGATATCACACAAGCACGTTATCAAAAGATTGTCATTATGACAGACGCAGACGTAGACGGGGCACATATTAGAACGCTTTTATTAACCTTTATCTATCGTTACATGCGTCCACTTATTGAGCATGGGTATATTTATATTGCTCAGCCACCTTTATACAAAATTACGCAAGGAAAGAAAATCTATTATGCGTACAACGAGAAAGAAATGGAAAATGTGTTAGCAGAAATTCCAAAAGCTCCGAAACCAGGACTTCAGCGTTACAAAGGTCTAGGGGAAATGAATCCTACTCAGCTATGGGAGACTACTATGGATCCAGAAACTCGTACGCTACTACAGGTCAATTTATCGGATGCCATGGAAGCTGATGAAACATTTGATATATTAATGGGCGATCAAGTCGAGCCTCGACGCGATTTCATTCAACAAAACGCTCAATACGTGAAAAACTTAGATATTTAAAACATTCGTTTGTTTCTATTTTGGCAAACAAATGAGGGAGGTCATGACACTTGGATCAACAACGTCCACAAGTACAAGAAATTAATATTAGCCATGAAATGCGTACGTCATTCTTAGACTATGCAATGAGTGTTATTGTAGCGCGAGCTTTACCGGATGTCCGTGATGGACTAAAACCGGTACATAGACGTATTTTATACGCAATGCATGACCTAGGAATGCATTCGGATAAAGCATACAAGAAGTCCGCGCGTATCGTAGGGGAAGTTATTGGTAAGTATCACCCGCACGGTGACTCTGCTGTGTATGATGCGATGGTTCGTATGGCGCAAGACTTTAACTTTAGATATATGTTAGTAGATGGACACGGGAACTTCGGTTCAGTCGACGGCGATGCTGCAGCAGCAATGCGTTATACAGAAGCAAGAATGTCCAAGATCTCGATGGAAATTTTAAGAGATATTAATAAAAACACAATCGATTATGAAGAGAACTATGATGGAGCGGAAAAAGAGCCGATTGTATTACCTGCTCGTTTCCCTAACTTGCTTGTAAATGGTGCTTCAGGGATTGCGGTTGGTATGGCGACAAATATTCCACCACATCAACTTGGAGAAGTCATTGATGCTGTTTTAGCAATCAGTGACAACCCAGATATTTCGATTATGGAGTTAATGGATGAGTATATTCACGGACCTGATTTTCCTACTGGTGGAGAGATTTTAGGTAGAAGCGGAATTCGTCAAGCGTATGAAACAGGAAAAGGTTCCGTAACGATAAGGTCCAAAGCGGACATTGAAGAAGAAGCTAATGGAAAAGCACGCATTATCGTGACTGAAATTCCATACCAAGTAAACAAAGCACGTTTAATTGAAAAAATTGCTGAACTTGTGCGTGAGAAGAAGATTGACGGTATTACCGACTTACGTGATGAATCCGACCGTGAAGGACTACGAATCGTAATTGAAATCCGTCGTGATGCCAATGCGAATGTGGTATTAAATAATTTATTTAAGCAAACTGCACTTCAAACATCTTTTGGTATTAACACATTAGCACTTGTCGATGGTCAGCCTAAAGTATTGAATGTAAAACAGTGTTTGGAATATTACTTAGAGCATCAAAAAGAAGTAATTGTAAGAAGAACACAGTTTGAACTCGATAAAGCTGCAGCACGTGCCCATATTTTAGAAGGGTTACGCATAGCATTAGATCATTTAGATGAAGTAATTAAACTCATTCGTGAATCTCAAACGGCAGATATCGCTCGTGACGGATTAATGACGAATTATGGACTATCTGATAAACAAGCGCAAGCGATTTTAGATATGCGTTTGCAACGTTTAACAGGACTAGAGCGCGAGAAAATTGAAAATGAATACAAAGAGATTTCTGAACTTATTGCAGAATTGAAAGAAATTCTAGCAAACGACCTAAAAGTAAAAGAAATTATTAAAGAAGAATTATTAGAGATTAAAGAACGATTTAATGACACACGTCGTACAGAAATTGTGGCAGGTGGAATTGATCTGATTGAAGATGAGGACTTGATTCCAGAAGAAACAGTAGTTGTAACCTTAACGCATAAAGGATACATTAAGCGTTTACCAGCAACCACTTACCGTTCTCAAAACCGTGGTGGACGTGGGATTCAAGGAATGAACATGAATGATGATGATTTCGTTGAACATCTCTTATCGACTTCTACACACGACACGTTATTATTCTTTACGAACAAAGGAAAAGTGTATCGAGCAAAAGGATATGAAATTCCTGAATTCAGTAGAACAGCAAAAGGGTTACCTTTAGTTAATGTGTTGGAAATTGAAAACGATGAATGGGTGAACGCCGTAATTACTGTCAGTGAGTTTGCAGAAGACTGGAACCTATTCTTTACTACAAGAAAAGGGATTTCCAAACGAACAACGCTTGAACAGTTTGCGAATATCCGTCGTGGTGGACTTCGTGCAATCAGTTTGCGAGAAGATGATGAATTGATTTCCGTTCGTTTAACAGATGGTACGAAAAATATCATGATTGGTACAAAACATGGTCTGTTAATTCGCTTTGAAGAGGATAAAGTGCGAACAATGGGTCGAACAGCATCCGGAGTAAAAGGAATTAACCTACATCCAGACGATGATGTCGTTTCAATGGAAATCCTTAATGAAGGTGCAGAAGTATTAACCGTTACGTCAAAAGGTTACGGGAAACGTACTCCTGAAAGTGAATATCGCTTACAAAACCGTGGCGGTAAAGGAATTCTAACTTGTAAATTGAATGAACGTAATGGAGAAGTAGTCGCTGTTAAACCTGTAACAGGTGAAGAAGACTTAATGATCATGACCATTGATGGTGTGTTAATTCGTTTATCTTCTGACAGCATTTCTCAAACTGGACGTAATACACAAGGTGTCCGCTTAATTCGTTTAGGTGAGGAAGAAGCTGTTGCGACAGTTGCATCCGTTGATCCAGCACCAATAGAAGAAGAGTTGGATGAGAAATTAGAGGAAGCTTCTGATGAGGTTTCAGTAGAGGAAACAAATGAGGAAGATAGTCATTCAGAGGAATAAGAGTTTGTCATTAGGGTTTATTAGTCAAAGGTAGGTGTCGGGATGAAAGTGCATCCGGAACAATTAGTACCTGGCTGTTTAATCACCCAAGATGTAATGGGACAAGTGGTTCAACCACTTGTCCCTAAAAATACAATCATCGAGCCGGTGCATATACTAGTGTTGAAGAAGTTCCAAGTAGGAGAAGTTGTTGTAGCTAACAAATTAGCAAGTGGAGAAGACTTTAAAGTAGAGGATCTCCCTGCAGAAGAAGCAAATTCAATAGAGAAAGACCAAGATGATTTCTTTGATGTCTATGTAAAGACAGTCAAACAAACCATCAACTTGTTTGAGCAGTGGAAGCCACAATCTAAGCTAGAAATCGCAAAGATTCGTGAAATGTTAAACCCTTTAATTACGCAAGCAGAAGAAACACCAGATTTGCTGTTAAAATTACATCACTTTAGTGATAAACGTTATTATTTTTACCACCATATTGTTGCGAATGCAGCTATCACCGCGTTTTTAACGAAGAAACTACAGTATGATCAACAAGAGCGAAGAAAGATTGCCTTAGCAGCATTTTTAGCTGATTTAGGAATGCTTTTAGAAGACAAAGATCTTTATACGAAAGATCGAGTACTAACGGAAGAAGAGTTTGCCAGAGTCCGAAAGCACCCTGCTCTGTCTTATAAATTAGTAGACGGGTTAGAAGTGAGTAAGGACGTGAAAGTAGCGATCTTGCAGCACCATGAGCGTTTAGACGGTTCTGGCTATCCAATGGGTGCATCACATGATAAGATTCATGCCTATGCGAAAATTATTGCTGTAAGCGATATGTTCCATGCCATGACATGTGAACGGGTCTATCGTAGAAAAGAATCCCCATTTAAAGTGATTGAAGAAATGCTGCAAGGGCAATTTGGGAAGCTAGATATGAAAGTAATCAATGCATTAGTGGATAGTATTATCACGTTTGGGAACGGCACAAAAGTGAAATTATCCAATAATGAAACTGGTACGATTGTATTTACAGATGAAAAATCACCAACAAGGCCATTTATAAGATTATCCAACAAGGATATTATTAATCTAGATGATTATAGAGATATTCATATAGAAGAGATTATTTAAAAGTAATCGGAGCATGGAATTGAATCTAATTCCATGCTTTTTATATACCAGTTCAAGTGACTATTGCATGCCATATGAGATTTCTGTATATAAAATAACTTTTATGGATAAAATTCACTTTTTATGGATATATACGCAAGATTTCTGGATATCCTCTCCATAATTCTGGTTATATAAATTTTCTCGTGGATAAGCGAGTTGATTTCTGGATATAAAGTGACTTTTCTGGATAACGGACTAGTTTCTCTCACAATCTATTTAAGTCTTTCTTCGCATTTTTGTTTTTTGTAATATTTAACGCTGTTGACTCGTATAAAATGTTGTATACTATAGAAAGATTGCCTTCTTTTAGAAATGTTTATACATAGTTAATAGAAGTTCAATAGAGGAACACTTCATGTGGAACCTTTTAACATACAAAACGGAACAAACAAGATGGGGGAACAGTAATGCGAGAAAGAGTAATGAAAAAGAGTATCATGATGTTGATGACAGTAGGTTTATTAATAGGGTTTATCGTTTCGATTCCGATACATACACTAGCCCAACCGGAAGATATTGAGGCGGAATCAGCCATTCTAGTTGATGCCGATACGGGAGAAATCTTATATTCTACTAATGCAGATATCTCTTTACCACCTGCAAGTATGACGAAGGTAATGACAGAATACCTCGTTTTGGAGGCAGTGGAAGAGGGAGATATTAGCTGGGATACTACTACGGAAATAAGTGAGTATGCATTTTCTATTTCAGCAGATAATACGTTTTCTGGTGTTGGACTGAGAATGGATACCGAATATACTGTAAAAGAATTATATGATGCGATGGCTATATACTCAGATAATGCGACATCGATTGCGTTAGCAGAATTAATTGCTGGATCTGAGGGCGAGTTTGTTCAAATGATGAATGAAAAAGCAGAAGAATTGGGCATGCAAGAATATGAATTTGTTAACTCTACTGGTCTTGCGAATTCACATCTTGGTGATCAATACCCAGAAGGAACAGATCCGGAAGCTGATAATCTATTATCTGCTCGTTCTATGGCACTATTAGCGTATCATTTAGTAAATGATTTCCCACATGCTCTTGACGTTTCTAGCGTTCCGACGCAGGAATTTGAAGGACATGAAATGATTAATTATAACTGGATGCTTCCTGGTTTACCTGGAAATTTAGAAGCCTTTGCTTATGAAGGAATGGATGGACTTAAAACAGGTTGGACGTCTCTTGCAGGTTACGCTTTTGCTGGTACTGCGGAGCGAGATGACACACGTTTAATTTCTGTTGTAATGAGAACGGAAAGCGTTGAAGCGAGATTTAATGAAACTCGTAAACTAATGGATTACGGATTTGATAACTTTGAAAAAGCGACTTTATATGAGGCTGGTTACCAACATGAAGGCGAAGAAACATTACCAGTAGCAAAAGGGAAACAAGAGGAAGTATCGATTGCTACAACGGAACCAATCGAGAGATTCATTTATAGTGGAGATGAAGAGAATTTCTCCGTTTCTTATGAAATGGACGAAGAGTTATTAAATGAAGATGGGAAAATTGAAGCTGCTGTGGAAGAAGGAACAGAAGTTGGTCGAATGGTCTTAAACTATGATGGCGACCATGATTATGGTAACATTTTAGGTGAAGATGCAGAACAACAATCTGTTACAATTGAGACAACAGAAGCGGTAGAACGTTCTAATTGGTTTATGTTAATTTTACAAGCTATTGGAGATTTCTTCTCTGGTTTGTTTGATAGTATTAAAGGAATTTTTGTATAAAATACATTAGCTTTTTAGGGGGAGTTTCATGTCTAACGTAGGTACAAGTCGTGTAAAACGTGGTATGGCAGAAATGCAAAAAGGCGGCGTCATAATGGATGTTGTCAATGCAGAACAAGCGAAAATTGCTGAGGAAGCTGGAGCAGTTGCCGTTATGGCACTAGAACGTGTTCCATCTGATATTCGTGCAGCAGGTGGAGTTGCCCGTATGGCAGATCCAACTGTAACAGAAGAAGTTTTAAATGCAGTGTCTATTCCTGTCATGGCAAAAGCGCGTATTGGTCATATTGTAGAAGCGCGTGTTTTAGAAGCTATGGGTGCAGATTATATTGATGAAAGTGAAGTATTAACTCCAGCAGATGATATTTATCATATCGATAAAAATGATTTCACTGTTCCTTTTGTTTGCGGTTGCCGTAATTTAGGAGAAGCTTTACGTAGAATTGGTGAAGGAGCTTCGATGCTTCGTACAAAAGGGGAACCAGGAACAGGTAATATCGTTGAAGCTGTTCGTCATATGCGTGAAGTACAAAGTGAAATTCGTCATATTCAAAATATGCAAAAAGACGAGATCATGGTCTACGCAAAACAGACTGGATCTCCTTATGAGCTGTTGTTAGAAATAAAAGAACTCGGTCGTTTACCGGTTGTGAACTTTGCAGCTGGTGGAATTGCGACACCTTCAGATGCTGCTTTAATGATGGAATTAGGAGCGGACGGCGTATTCGTTGGCTCTGGTATCTTTAAGTCAGATAATCCACAGAAATTCGCTCGCTCGATTGTAGAGGCAACGACGCATTATCAAGATTATGAATTAATTGCGAAGTTATCAAAAGGATTAGGGACAGCAATGCCAGGCATTGAGATGGCTTCCTTAACGGATCATGATCGTATGCAAGACCGTAGTGAGTAAAGGAGTTACAACATGATGAAAATAGGTGTGTTAGGACTTCAAGGTGCAATTATTGAACATGCCCGTACTATTGAGGCATGTGGGCAAGAAGCGGTAATTGTGAAGCGAAAAGAACAACTAGATGATATAGATGGATTAATTTTACCTGGCGGGGAGAGTACTACAATGCGCCGGTTAATTGATCGCTATGAATTTTTTGATGCGTTAGTCGACTTCGGCAAATCTGGTAAACCAATCTTTGGTACCTGTGCTGGTTTAATCTTACTCGCAACAGATATTGATGGCCAAGATGATGCACATTTAAAGCTCATGGATATGAAAGTTTCTAGAAATGCTTTTGGAAGACAGCGAGAAAGCTTTGAAGTGGCATTAGAAATGAAAGGTGTTGCTCCTGATTTTGAAGCGGTATTTATTCGTGCACCTTATATTTTAGAGGTGAAAGAAAATACAGAAGTGATTGCTTCTTACAATGATAAGATTGTTGCAGCAAGACAGGATCATTATTTAGTAACAGCTTTTCATCCAGAGCTGACAGATGACCATCGATTGGTACAGTATTTTGTTGAGATGGTAAAAGAATCTAGGAAAAAGCTTGCAAGCTAAATAGAAAACCGTTATATTAAAATATACAATTAACTTATGCGTTGATAGGAACTAGTAATAGGGATACTTTTTAAAGAGAGCTGGTGGCCGCTGTGAACCAGTAAAAGTGAGCTATGAATCCATCCTGGAGCAGATTAGCCGAACTTTATTAGTAAGCTAATCCGGCGTCAGACACCGTTACACGTCTTCCGAGTTGGAAGAGCATTCGTCTCTTCAACCAGGGTGGTATCGCGGGTAGTATATAACACTCGTCCCTTTTCCGTTATGGAGAAGGGGCGAGTTTTTTGTTTTTCAGGCGGTGGCGGCTTGTTTGCCGGCATAACAATTTATTCACCCGAAAACACAGGCTCTATGCCGGTAAACAGAGGTGTACACCCGTATTTTCCGTTTTACACCTGTAAAGCTCTATCATATGCCGGCAAACCACCTTTATCCGCCCGCAAAAAATTCCAAGGATTTAATGTATCAAAAATATAGGAGGAATGGACATGCTAGATCTAAAGTATTTACGTCAAAATTTCGATGATGTCAAAGAGAAAATGAAGAGTCGAGGAGAAGATTTGAGCGATCTTGATCACTTTTTAGAGTGGGATGAGAAGCGTCGTCAGTACATTCAAGAGTCAGAAGAGTTAAAGGCGCGTCGTAATGAAGTGTCAAAAGAGATTTCTCAGCTGAAAAAGGAGAAAAAGGACGCGGATGATTTAATTAAAGAGATGCGTGAAGTCGGTGATCGCATTAAAGCAATTGATGAAAATTTAAACGAAGTGGAAGAAAAATTGAATGAACTTTTACTATCTATTCCAAATGTTCCACATGAAACAGTTCCAATTGGTGAGACAGAAGATGATAATGTAGTTGCTCGAACGTGGGGCGATGTGCGTGAATTTAATTTTGAAGCGAAGCCGCACTGGGATGTAGCGACGAACTTAGATGTTATTGATTTCGAGCGTGCTTCCAAAGTGACAGGTAGTCGGTTTGCTTTTTATAAAGGACTTGGAGCGCGTTTAGAACGAGCACTCATTAACTTTATGATGGATTATCAATCTGATGAACACGGATACCAAGAAATGATGCCACCACAAATGGTGAATCGCGACAGTCTTGTTGGTACAGGACAGTTGCCGAAGTTCGCAGAAGATGTTTTTAAAATTGAGGACTGGGAGTATTTCTTAATTCCGACAGCGGAAGTTCCGGTCACTAACTATCACCGTGATGAGATTTTACAAGTAGAAGATCTTCCGAAGAAATTCTCAGCGTACAGCGCGAATTTCCGTAGTGAGGCAGGCTCTGCTGGTCGAGATACACGTGGGTTAATTCGCCAGCATCAGTTCAATAAAGTAGAACTAGTTCAGCTCGTGAAGCCGGAAGATTCTTATCAAGTACTAGAAGAGCTGACAGGACATGCGGAAAAAATTCTTCAACTGTTAAAACTTCCATACCGTGTGATGAGCATGTGTACGGCCGATTTAGGATTCACCGCTGCGAAAAAATACGATATTGAAGTTTGGATCCCGAGTTATGATGACTATCGCGAAATTTCTTCATGTTCTAATTTCGAAGCATTTCAAGCAAGAAGAGCTGGCATTCGCTTCCGTCGTGATTCTAAAGCGAAGCCTGAATATGTTCACACTTTAAATGGGTCTGGACTAGCTGTTGGTAGAACGGTGGCAGCCATTCTTGAGAATTATCAGGAAGAAGATGGATCTGTTACGATTCCAGAAGTATTAAGACCATACATGGGTGGGAAAGAGTCAATCACCCCATAGCCGTACAACTCATAGAAAATCCGAACTCATTCAAGTTCTACTAATAGAATTTCGAATGAAAGTTCGGATTTTTTTATAGATATGATGTCATAGAAGACGGTTTCATGATATTTTTTACAAATTACTATTGGTCATGATTAAGTCCATATAATTGTGTAAAAAGAAAAGGGTCTCATCAATCCTTATGTTACAATGTTTTCACCGTAAAAACATAACAGGAGGAATTGATGATGACCCAACTTCATATTAACGTAGATTACGAGGAATTGAAAGCAGAGCTGATGGAGTCGAATCTCGGAGCCGTATCGAAATCATATATCGTCATTATGATGAACGCTTACATGGAGATGGAGCGAGATCAATACGTACAAACAACGAAATATGAACGACACATGGACCGACAAGATTACCGCAATGGCTACTATTCCCGGGACTATGTCACAGGTTTAGGAAAGATTGAATTAAAAG
>NZ_AUHI01000015.1 GCF_000423105.1 Halalkalibacillus halophilus DSM 18494
TTATTATCCGAACGGATAATGGGCCTCAGTTTGTGAGCGAACATTTTGGTGATTATTGTGTAAACCGAGACTTATATCATGAACGAATTCCACCACGTACGCCTGATATGAATGCTTATATTGAATCTTATTTTAGCCGTTTACAGGCTGAGTGTTTCGATCGACATCCATTCCATCTATACGACGAAGCCTATCACTATATAAATGAATTCACCGATTTCTATAATTACGATCGACCCCATGGCAGTCTAAAGAATTTATCTCCAGATGTTTTTTATGAGCGTTGGAGAGCGGGGCATATAACACAAGAACCCCTTTCGATTTGACACTAGAAAGGAACTTGATAAGGAGAGGGAGAGGTGATAGCCTAGAGAGCTGCCGAAATATTCAACTCGGTCTTTCGGAGCAAATCGCCTCTCCAGAGGCTCCTTGTCAAGTTCATTGGACTCTAAAAAGAAGCAAACTTAAGCAATTCTAAGTTTGGGTGGGAAAAACCAATAATTTGTCCCGAATTAGGGGGCTGGACCGCTATTCTTGATATAATTCATTTCTTCTTGATAACAGTAGATTTTTCTGGATATACATACCGCTTTTCTGGATATATGTTATTTCTTATTCACAATTTACACTACCTCTTCTCGCTATTAACTCGTTCTCTCAAATAACAAACGATAGATAATTTCTGATATAGTAAAAGAGACCGATTTTAAGAGGAGAGAACATGATGAAAAAAGATTCCTTATTACAAACCTTACAATCACATCAACCTGGCTTTTTAGGTATGCCACATGTTAAGCACTACTCTATCATTCTTCCAATAATTGAAAAAAACAATGAACTACATTTAGTATTTGAAGTCAGATCCCTGCATATGAGACGCCAACCAGGTGAAATATGTTTCCCAGGTGGTCGCGTAGATGAGAAAGATCCGCACCCGGAGGCAACTGCTTTAAGAGAAATGGAAGAGGAAATTGGTGTGGAACAATCTCGCGTCAAAAATCTATTTGAATTAGGCACGATGGTTACTCCTTTTGGGCTTAAATTGAATGCTTTTGCAGGATTAATAGATAATGTCCAAGAGTGGAAATTGAATCCCATGGAAGTAGATGAAGTATTCACAGTTCCGCTTCAATTCTTCTTTGAAAATCAACCTGAAAAACATTACATCCATATTGAGGTCACACCAGATCAAGATTTCCCCTATGAGTCCATTCAAAATGGAAAAGACTATCAATGGCAAAAGGTTCCTTATGAAGAGAACTTTTATTATTACGAAGGTAGAGTCATCTGGGGTTTAACAGCCAGAGTGCTAAAAGATTTTATTAAAGTGTTAAAATAATATAAAAGCTCCTTTAGCAACGTTTAAGTTGCCAAAGGAGCTTCTTTTTATTGTCCTGCTACATCTCTTTTCGTAAAGAATAGCCACGCTAACGTCACGAAAACTAAATAATAGACAAGGAGTACCGTAAGAGAAAATGGAAGGGTTAATCCTTCTAATAGCATATTTCCTGTTTCAAATTGCTGTAAATTAGTGTTCGCAAATAAAATATACTTTGCCCAGCTTTGTTCTGCAAAAAACCCAACGATCATGTTTCCAGAAAGCATTAAGAAGATTGCTAACCCAATCGCTAAAGAGCTTTGACGGAAAATGGTTGAGATCATAAATGCGAATGTCGCCATCATTACTAAATTGACTAAACTATACCCATACGTTTTCAAAGCTTCAGTAAATAATGTGACCTCTTCATACCCAGAAGCTCTTGCAGTTACAATAGTTGAATCAAACCCTTCAAACCCAAAGAAAATCATACCAGTTATTAAGGATAAGAACCACACAAAGATCAGTGTGTATAAAGCAAACAACAATACTGCGACATATTTAGATAACAATATTTTCGCTCTACTGATCGGCCTAATTAGAAGCAGCTTGATCGTTCCCCATTTAAATTCATTAGATACAATTCCTGCAGCTATAATAATGGTTAAAAGACTAATTAAAGAAGACAAAAAAGCATTATCGTTTACAAAGTCTAATGCACTATAACCTCGTGGGGGTGCATCATTTTCTAATCGATATGTATTTTCAGCAAGCTGGTCATTGTTCATTTCAATTATAAACTCGTTTTGTCCTTCATCTTCAGCAGCTTGTTCATTATCTTCTATTAATTGTTCATTCTGTTGTTCAAGTTCAGTTCTCCAATCATCTCCAGCAGATGACTGGTCTCCTTCTCCATATGTTAACTCTATAAATGCTAACCCGATAATCAGGGCAGCGATTAAAATATACATTACCCAAGTAGATTTTTTTATGTATATTTTAAATTGTTCATTATATGTTTGTTTAAAAAATTTACTCAATTGTATTCGCTCCCATCAAATCGAAGAATTGATCTTCTAAAGTTTCTTTCGTTGTTTGAATCTGATACACACTTATATTTGAATCAACTAAAAGTTTATTCACAGAAGGGATTTTTTCTTTTTCTAACATTACTGATACAAAATGGTCCCGCACTTGTACATCCGCTTCTAGTTCATTCATTAATAGCTGCTTCGCCTGTTCAGCTTGATCCACTTCAAAAGAAACCACAATACCAGCAGCATCTTCATCTGACTCATGCAAAGATTGAATTTTTACTATTTCTCCGTGTTGAATAACACCAATCCGGTCACACATCAATTCAATTTCGGATAATAAATGACTGGAAATAATCACAGACACTCCATCATTTTCAGCAAGAGATCTTATGTACTTTCTAATTTCTCTAATTCCTGCAGGGTCCAAGCCATTTGTAGGTTCATCGAGTATCAAAATAGATGGTTTATGAAGTAGGGCTTGTGCAATACCTAAACGTTGACGCATTCCTAATGAATATTTTCCTACTTTTTCATTAATCGCCTTTTCTAAACCGACTAATTGAATAACTTCTTCTACTCGATCTTTTGTAACATCTTGATTCATGCGTGCATAATGATTTAAATTCTGTCTTCCGGTCATAAACGCATACATTTCTGGATTTTCAACAATTGCACCGACTTCTTTAATTGCCTGATGAAAATTGGATTTGATACTATTACCAAGGATTTTTATATCACCTTCTGTAATATTCATCAAACCGACCATCATACGAATCGTTGTCGTCTTTCCCGCTCCGTTTGGTCCAATAAATCCAAAAACTTCTCCTTTGTTAATCGAAAAGTTAACTCCTTTAATGATTTCCTTTTTACCAATCTTCTTATGGACATTTGTTAATTCCATGGTTACTTCTTTCAATGTTACTCCTCCTTTTGAACGCTACTTCGTAATACGACCTAAAGGGATAAAAAGTTTCACTAAATCTATATTATGACGAACGATTTTTATACTTATCCTGTTCAACAAAATGAGTACAGCCCTTGCAGATAGATCTACAAGGGCTGTACCTAAAACAAAGGTTCTTCTTTATTAGAAAGCTTCATATACTTAGGCCACAATAACAAAGGTATAAAAAGCAATATTACCGCAATTACAATAATCAATACTAATGGTAAATCATAATAAAAATATAACGCACGTAACGGGATCCAAGCGAAAAAATAAATTAGGATAAACAGCATGGAACCATACCAAATGCTCTCAGTGGTTAAATATTGCTTCTGCCCACAATTCGGACATTTTACACCTCGCTTGAAGCCAAGCATTTTTAATGATTCTTTGTAGCTCCACTGGTATTCGCAGGATTTACATATATCCATAAAAACTAGCCTCCTGCTATTGGTGCTTTTCTAAAAACTTCAACATGGTCTGATATACATTAATTTCATTTTCTTTTTTCGAAAATCCATGTCCTTCATCATCTAACACCAGATAGTCTACATCTCTTCCTTCATTTCTTAGCTTTTCTACAATTTGATCTGATTCTTCTTTCACAACTCGAGGGTCTTTTGCACCTTGAATGACTAACATCGGCTTCTTCATTCCATCTAAATAGGTAACAGGTGAATCCTTTTCAAATCGTGCTCGATCCGCTTCAGGATCACCTAACCAGCGTTTCATAATTGGCTTCCAGTGTTCTGGTACGGAATTCACGAATGTAAATAAATCAGAAACGCCAAAGATATCAACGACTGCCTTAAAGTATTCTGGGTGACGCCCATGTAATAATAATGCCATATAGCCACCATAACTTCCGCCTATTAAGAACAGTTTTTCTGGACTGGAAATTCCTTGGTCAAATAACCACTGAATCCCTTCTAAACAATCGAGGCGAGGTCCTTCTCCCCAATCCTGTTCCACTAGTTTCACAAAATCGGAGCCATATCCAGTGCTACCACGGAAATTTGGACAGAAAATATTATATCCTCTATTTAACAAACACTGAAACATTGCACGGTAAAATTTACGTTCTGACGCCTGCGGTCCCCCATGTGGCCAGAAAATAGTATAGCCATTACTGTTTTCTGCATGCGCGCGGAACAATAAGGATTCAATTTCTGTACCGTCATAAGATATATAAGTAACTACCTCAGGATCAACCATTTCCTCTTTTGTTACGCCTAGAACACTATTGTTCGTCAACTGATTCCAGTTACCTTTTGAATCATATTTGAAAAGATTATGCGGAAGAATTGCACTTCTACCTAAAATGTATACATTGCCTGATTTAGCCACTTGCACTTTTTCAATCACATCAACAGGAGTTTCAATACTTTTAAGATTTTCTCCTTTTAAATCACAAACATAAAAGTGATCTTCTACCCCTTTTTCCGTTACTAAATATAATTGTTTGTGCTCCTTATCATAAGTAAGGGAAGTAATGGATTCCTGATCTATCTCAAGTAGTTTCTCGAATGCTTTCGTATTGATATTATAGGAAGCCAAGTAACGATAATCACTATCAAAATCCGTAACAAAATAAACTGTCTCATTATCGATAAAAGTAGCTTCAAAGCATACATGCGCTTGCTCTGGATCTGGAGTAAGATAATGTTCTTCACCATTTGCTTTAACAAATCCTAATACATACGTATTTGCAAACATTTTAATGAAAGAAAAAGACTGTTCATCATCGGAAACAGCTGTTAAATAAGTAGGTGATTCCTTCCCTTCATTTATTAAAAGATCCTCCCCATTTGAAAGGTTTCGCATTCGGGTATTAAGGTAACTCGGGTTATCTTCCGAAGTCATATAATATAAACGTTCCCCGTCCTCCGTTAAATGAGAGTAAAAGTATTTCTCCGAAGCTTCCCCTGTAATCAACGGCTTTGGAAGTCCGCCTTCTGGTGCTATAGCATAAATTTGATAATTCTCATCACCATCCGAATCGTATCCAGCTAATACATAGCGCTTTTTCGGATCAAATTTCAAGAAATCAACCGATTCATCTTGGTGCGCAAATAAGTAAGGAAATTGATCAGGAAGATCCATCCCCCATACATTCACCTTTCCATTCAGGTTAGAAGTAAATAGCAGTTGGTCTTCATCAGGACTTACTGTGAAATTAGAAATCACGTAAGAGCGAAAAAATTGCTCTACAGTTGGTTTAGGAAACGTAAGCATAATTAAAAAACCTCCATAAAATTTTAAAATTTCGATTGTTGAAATATTCAGTTTTCATTATATCATAAAATATTCCTTAACCTATTACAACGAAGAAGATAACTGAAAAAGTAAGTTTATTTGAAAATAGATTTATTAACTTCACATTAAAAACTGGCTCTATGCCGGCATGCGGGATCATGTACCTGAATAAAGGTAATGCTTGCCGGCACAAGGACGACATCACCTGAATAGGTTCCCTGAATGCCGGCATACGAACCTATGCACCCGATTGCTCCCCTTTTATGCCGGCATACAGTTCTAACAGTATTCCCTTTTACATTACTTCATTATTAAGTTATAAAAATTAACACCCTCTATTTATTGAACCATGCATTCAATAATAGAGGGTGTTCCCATTTATTTTATACTACCATTTATTCTAATAAATCAGGTTGTTCGGAAACAATTCGTTCCCACATTGGTTGGAAGCTTTCCCAACCGTCTACTTCACGTCCAACTTGTCCTGCCGTATGAGCTGCATCTTCTGGTGCGATCGAGTTTACGATTCCAGCAGATTCAGCTAATAGTTGCGATTGACAAGAACGTTCCATCGTAATGAACCAAAAAGCAGCAGCATCAACAGATTCACCAACTGTAAGTAGTCCATGGCTTCTTAAAATCACAGCTTTGTTATCCCCTAAGGCTTTCCCAATTCGTACGCCTTCTTCTTCGTCAAAAGCTACACCTTTATATTCATCAAAAATGGAATGATCATTGTAAAACGAACAAGCATCTTGTGTTAAAGGATCTAATAACTTTCCGCTTATCGACCAGGTCTTTCCATAAACAGAATGCGCGTGAGCAGAGGCTATTACATCTTCTCTTGCTTCATGTACTGCTGAATGAATAGAGAAAGCAGATTTATGAACGGAATATTTCCCTTCCACTACTTGCCCTTCACTATTCACAAGTACCAAATCAGAAGCTTTAATTTTATTAAAGTGCATGCCATAAGGGTTCACCCATAAATGATCTTTGCGTTCAGGATCACGGTACGTTATATGCCCCGCCGCCCCTTCTGAAAAACCAAATTGGCCAAATAAACGGAATGCTCCAGCTAGCTTCTGTTTATTATGTTGGCGCTCCTCTTCATAATTATTAAATGTCGGCTTTTTTAAATAATCTTCTACACCTTTACCTAAAATACGTTCCATGTATGTTCAGCTCCTTATTTCAATGAGATTATTGAATTTCTTCTCTTACTTTATCTGCTACTTCATCTGAAACCCACTCTGTCCACATGTCTTCATGTTCCTCTAAAAATTTAACTGCTGCGTCATGTGCTGAGGCACTTTCATTTTGAATGTATACTAATGCATCGTTTGCGATCTCACTGTTTGTTTGATAACTGCTTAGGAATTCAGTCACTTCTGGTGCACGATCAGGTAAATCACTTGTTACCACAATTTCAATGTCTTGTGTAGCAATGCTTTCTAGTGGACCTTCTTCTTCTTCGACAATTGGTGTCATATCATATTGTCCCATAATCCAATTTGGTTCATAGTTATATCCTACCCACGGTTCACCCGCATCGTATGCAGCTGATAAAGATGTATTAATAGCAGCTTCTGAACCTGGTCTAGTATAGTTAAATGTCTCATCTAAACCATAATGTTCATATGCGTCATGCAAAATCTCATCCACAGTCCATCCAGGAATTGCTCCGATAATCTGTCCTTTAGATGAATCTTCTGGGTCTTCAAAAAGCTCATAATAGTCAGGTAGGTCACTAACATATTTTAAATCCGGTGCGACTGGATCAATTCCTCGCTCTTCATCCCCTTCAATAACATACGTTGGGACATAAAACCCTTGGTAGTTGTCATCGAAGTTCAGGCTGACAGCTTCAAATTCACCATTTTCTATACCCGGCTCATAGATCTCAGCTAAGTTATCTTTCCATACTTCCATATGTACATCGATTGAACCTTCAGAAATTCCTGTCCATACGGCAGAGCTCGAGCCTGTCATCTGCTCTGTTTCGTAATCATAACCTGCTTCTATAATTATACTTGCGATTTCATTATGAAATAACAAACTATCCCAGCCAGCATCGGCAAATACAATTGGTTCCTTATCTTCCCCAGCGGCTTCCGAGTCATTACAGGCAGTCATTACTACTAATGATAATAAAATACTAGTGATTATAAATGATTTAAATAATTTCATAATTACTATCTCCTTCATAAAAGTTTATTGTATTAATTTTTGATAGGTTTTACTTTGTCGATTTTCCAAATACTCTAGGTCAACATTTCGTTTTTGAAACAAAGGAAGATCAAAAGTAGAAATTTGCTCCTTCTCTTCTAGTTTTACAATCTTATTCCCAAAAGCGTCATATGCAGCACTTTCTCCAAAGAATTCAAATTCCCGTTCCCAGCCTGTGCGATTACATAATACGATTGGAACCTCATTTTCCATTGCCCGACTTTTTAAAAATACTTCCTGGTACGATTGATAAGGCTTCATATTATTAGTCGCTACTAAAATGAGATCTGCACCTTTTAGCGTTAGCACTCTTGCTACTTCCGGAAAATCTAGATCATAACAAATCATTAATCCAATTCTTCCTAATGGGGTATCAATTACTTTATACTCCTCGCCTGCGGTAAACACTTCTTTCTCTGTTCCATATAAATGAACTTTTCTATATGTAGTTAATATTTTTCCTCGAGGTGAAATTAATGCGGTAGAATTGAACAGAGTTCCATCCTCAGATTTTTCCGGGAATGAAAACAACGTGTATAGGTTATAGGTGTTACACAACTTTTTTATATAAGTAATTGATTCTCCATCGATTGTTTCTGCAACGGAGAAATCGAGATCCTGTATAAAGTATCCACTTAAACTTAGCTCTGGAAGCAAGACTAATTCAGCAGAGTCTTTATATGCTTGTTGAAACGTTTCTTTGATGCGTAATAGATTTTCCTGCTTCTTTCCTAAACCAGGTTGAAACTGACCGATTGTAATTCTCACCAATTCACCTCCAAATAATTTCAAACATATGGGCAACATTATTAATGATAGGTGAAGCATATAAATGTTACAAACAAGTTATAGGTTAGCTTAAGACGATCTAGCTACTAAATGAGCCGAATAATCAACTTAGCAAAGTAATCACCTGTAAATACGACAAAATACTACAGAATACTTCCATGTATGAATGATAATAAAACTATTTCTATACACATTTTCCATATGTAACATTCATTTCAAATAAATAGATGTAAGTTTCCATCACTAGTATTGAAATTTATGGTATAAGAAGGTATATTTACAATAATTATCGATTTGACTGGAGGTGTTCTTTTGGAAAATGTAGAAACAAATCCTGCTGGTTTTTGGGTCCGGCTAGGAGCAGCTATTATTGATGGCATATCACTGACCCTATTGACAGGACCACTAGCACTCGCTTTATATGGACAATTCTTTTATGAAGGTTGGAGTATTTTAGACTTTGTAAACTTACTATATTTCATTTTATTACCTATAGTTTGGTACGGTTATACTTTAGGAAAGCGTGCTGTTAACATTCGTATTAGAAGAGTAGATCAGGAAAAAATCGGACTAAAAACTATGCTTCTAAGAGAGTTTCTATCTGCATTTCTATACGCGATCACATTAGGTATTCTAGCTATTGTTAGTTTGTTTATGGTAGTTTTCAGAGAAGATAAACGAGCGATTCACGACTTAATTGCTGGAACCTATGTTGCTAAAACGAATTCCTTCTCCTTCCGTGAAGTGCCTGCACCAAAATATGATACATATCACGACTATGTAAGATAGCGAGGTGTTTACATGTTCGTATTCGGACAAGAAGTAATTGGAACAAAGGTAGATCCATACACAAAGTGTGAACATTATCATAGTTCAGTAGATATTATAGCGATTAAATTTAAATGCTGTGATACGTACTACCCTTGTTATAAATGTCATGAGGAGAACACCGAACACCCTATAGATAGATGGGCAATCGAAGAGCGAGATACAAAAGCCATTCTTTGTGGAAAATGTGGTCACCAGTTAACCATTAACGAATACATGCAAAGTGCTAACAGTTGTACCAATTGTAATGCTACATTTAATGTACACTGCAAAAACCATCACCATTTATACTTTGAATTGTAAAGAAATAACCAAGAAGGAGTGTACATTTCATGAAAAAGTATTTTCTCTTCATAATTCTAATTAATATGTTTTTACTAGCTGCGTGTGGCGAGGAAGAGCCAGTCGAAGAAGCAGAGTCTGTTAATGAATATGAAACGATCGAACTTGAACAAGTCACAGAATATCAAAATGATGGGTACACGGTTGTAGATGTGCGAGAAGAGGAAGAGTATCAGGCTGGACATATAGAAGATGCTATAAATAAACCTCTCTCAGAGCTCCGAGAAGATGATCTAGAACCTCTAAACAAAAAAGAATCTTACGTAATTATTTGTGAGACTGGGAACAGATCTCAAGAGGCAAGTGATATTTTGATTAATAATGAATTGGATGTAGTAAATGTAGAAGAAGGCATGAGCACTTGGGAAGGTGAAGTAGTCACTGAATAATATAATACTTTTAAGTAGAGAGGGGACCATTTTAGTCCCTCTATTTTTTATGATTTCTAGTAAGATAATAAACAACTACAAATAATACAAAAGCAATTCCCTCAAGAAAGACTAAATAAATTGGATATGGCCCTAAAAAGTCAATTAGTGTTTCACTGCTTGGGGGTCTATTTAAGAACATATAATTCGAATCTAAAAGCGTATTGATCAAATAGACAAAGATAGCAATTATATTTAATACAACAAAGGAGCGGACTACAGAAAAAAAGGTTGGTCGGAATTTTTCCACCCAAAGCATATAAAGACATGCTAAAACAACAACTAAGTGAGCTACAAAAAACTGAAAGAATCGAAAATGAGGATAACCGAAGAAAAGTTCAGGTGTAATCATTGCAAAGGTAGCACTTACTAAACTAATGAAAAACACTACTTCGAATACACGGAAACTTTTTGTGAGCAACATAATAATACATAAGTACAAGGACAAAGAACTAAGTTGCAGTGGCAAGTTATATTGCATGGACCATTCTCCATGAACTGCAAACCACCAGTGAAAACTTAATTCACTAATAAATAAACCTGCAACTAATAAGGCTGTTGCAAGTTGTTGATAATTACTGCGAATATGGTATCGCAAGATATATGTTACTATTACAATCATAATTGATATGATTAAAGCCAATAAGTGAGAAGAAGAAAACAACTCAAATGGATATTGATTACGATCAAAACCAAAAAAGCCATTCATAAATAAGCACCTCTAACTATCTTATTTAAAACAGCAATTAACTTGATATTATGTCCATTAAACTATCAAGAGGATTACCGAATAGAGGAATTAATACAAATAACGTTAATAAGAAAGCAATAATGAAAAATATCATTGTTTTTTTATCCAATTTCCTCACCCCAATCCCTTTCAATAGTAAATTTATTTCCTAACAACTACTTGAATAACATGTCCCGTGCCAACATGACCTTTTCCTTCATTTCGTTCTACTTCTCCATAATAGAAATGTTCTCGTTTATACCCTCTAGTCATTTTAAGAATATCTTTTGCACTGTACAACATCTCAACCGTTTTCGGCCCACCTGTCTCATAATCTAACTGGGACTCGGAGTATACCTCTATTAAAATCGTACCACCTTTTTTCACTGACTGAAAAATATTTTCTAAAAAATAGGGTTGATCTGCTTTTGCAACATGGCCGAATACCATGATTGCTGCATCATATAACTCCTTACCAACTTCCTCTTTCGTTAAATCTGTAGCAACAGTTTCTACTTGTACATTATTAGTCGCAGCTAATTTTTCCGCCTTTTTAAGTCCAACTGTGGACTGGTCAAAGGCAGTTACATTATGACCCATGGTAGCCAAGTAAACTGCATTTCTACCTTCTCCTTCTGCAAAACAAGCAACTTTAGAATTTGCAGGGATTATATCACTTTTTTCATTTATAAATTCATTTTCAATTTCACCATATATAAAATCTTCGTCATTGAATTTTTGATCCCATTTACTAGTAGACATACGATCAAACTCCTTTTTCATTTCTCGCATTACAGTAGTGTTTATTCTGTCAATTTTACACAACTTACGTTCAAATGTATAAGGAAATGGGAAATTGAAATCAACTTTTAATATTTATATTCAAAATTTATTTGTTATTCCCCATCTTTATATGATTTATCCCAATATGAAACAAAAAAACTACCTAACAAAAATAATATTGTCAGGTATTTTTATGGATACTTATCCTTCGAAGTTACTTTCAATTAACTGCACTAAAGCATCTACTGCCGCTTCTTCATCTGAACCATCTGCTTTAATTCCAATCGCTGTACCCTTTTCAATACCAAGGGTCATAATTCCTAGAATACTTTTTGCTTCTGTTTCTTGATCACCAGTTACAATCTTAATATCAGAAGAGAATTTATTTGCTTCTTCTACTAATTGCTGCGCTGGTCTTGCGTGTAATCCGGTATCGTTAGTAATGGTTACTTCTGTTTGCTTCATTGCTGTTCCTCCTACTGTTCTAGCGCTTCAAATAATTCGTCGCTAGTCGTTGCCTCTTGTAATTTATTTCGAAAATCTTCGTGCATTAGTTTTCTTGATAACTGAGATAGAATCTGTAAATGCTCATTACCAGCTTGCTCTTCTGGAATCGCAATTAAAAATACAGATGTAACAGGCTTCCCATCTAAAGAATTCCAGTCAATTTCTTCTGATAAACGGGCAAAAGCTAGTCCAGGTTCTTTTACGCCTGATGATTTACCATGTGGAATAGCTACTCCAAAGCCGATTCCTGTAGACCCCTCTTGCTCACGCTTTAATACCGCTTGTTTGTAAACATCAGAATCTACCACTACTCCAGTTTCCACCATTGTTTCTGTTAGTTTGTCTAAACATGACTCTAAAGAATCAACGTTTATATCAAGTAAGACATGATCTTTTTGTAAAATCTCAGATAGTTGCATATATAAATTCTCCTTTTATACTCTTAGTTTGTTGCCTCAGCTGCTTTTGCCTGAGGTGATTTTCTTTTTAGTAACACTACTAATAGAGCAGTTACTATTGTACCAATTGCTATTGCTAATGCATATAAGAATACATTGGTTACCGCATTAGGAATTGCTAACACGAAAACTCCTCCGTGTGGTGCTAGTAATTCTGCTGAAAATAGCATCGATAATGTACCAGCTGTTGCTGAACCTGCGACTAGAGCCGGAATCACTCGTAGCGGATCAGCTGCCGCAAATGGGATTGCTCCTTCTGTAATAAATGAAATCCCAAGAACACTTGCGGCTTTTCCTGCTTCCTGTTCCTCTTTGCTAAATTTATTCTTAGCAATAAGTGTCGCAATCCAAATTCCAAGTGGTGGCGTCATACCTGCAGCCATTACAGCTGCCATTGGACCATAAATTTCACTTCCTAGTAAACCAACTGCGAATGCGTAGGCTGTTTTATTTACTGGACCACCCATATCTATTGCCATCATAGCACCAAGAATTAATCCTAAAAATACTACGTTAGCTCCAGTCATTGATTGTAACCAGTCTTCTAATCCACCCATGATCGCACTAACTGGACCACCAATTACATAAATCATTAATAAACCTGTAGCTAAAGTTGCTAACACTGGAATGACTAAAACTGGCTTAATTCCTTCTAAGTTTTTCGGTAGTTTCACATAATCTTTGACTAACTTAGCTAAATAACCAGCTAAGAAACCTGCAATAATACCACCTAAGAACCCTGCTTCAACTTGTTCTGCTAGCATACCTCCAACTAAACCTGGGGCTAAACCTGGTTTATCAGCGATGGAGTAAGCAATGTACCCAGCAAGAATTGGAACCATTAAGCCAAGTGCAGCTCCACCAATTTGATCTAAATTAGCTGCTAAACTTCCTTCTTCTTCTGCAGCTTCAATTCCAAATATAAAGGATAAAGCTATTAGAATACCACCGGCAACTACTATTGGAATCATAAAGGAAACACCATTCATCAAGTGTTTATAAAAGCCTTGTCTTTCTGCACCTTTTTCCTTTTTACGTTGTTCTGCTTGTTCTACGTAATCATCAGAAGATTTCTCTTCCATCGCTAAAGCACGGTCGATTAACCCTTCTGCATCTTTAATTGCTTCTCCTACTGCTACTCGAATAATATTCTTTCCTGCAAAACGACTTTCATCAATATTTGTGTCAATAGCTAATATAATCGCGTGAGCTTCTGCAACTTCCGCATCTGTAATTTCATTTTCTGTACCGACACTTCCTTGCGTTTCCACTTTCATGTCTACTTCTTTTTTCTTAGCGGCTTGATCTAATGCTTCAGCTGCCATAAAAGTGTGAGCTATTCCAGTCGGACATGCTGTAATGGCTAATAACTTTTTCATTATTCTTACCTCCTACTATAAATTTTTGTTCAAATATTCGTGACTTCTATTTTGTTAACACTCTCTTTTATTTCATCAATTGTGCAAACATTGGTACCAGGCTTGGACGCTGTGATCGTACCAGCTGCTGTTGCCCATTTAGCAATTTCTTTAAGAGTAAAATCATGGTCAAGAGAATAAATCATTGCCCCTACCATTGAATCTCCAGCTCCTACAGTGCTTCCCACTTGGATATCAAACGGTTTTGTTTGATATGCCTCTTCCCCACTTACAAACAGGGCACCTTTTGAACCTAATGAGACAACTACTAACTCGATGCCACCATGAATAAGTTCCTTACATTTTTGCACAATTTCTTGTTCGGATTTAAAGGTAGTTTCAAATAGATCCTCTAACTCATGAATATTAGGTTTAATTGCAAATGGTTTTGCTTGGATTCCTTCACGAAGAGCAGTTCCACTTGCATCCAAAATACATTTAACACCTTTGTTGTTTGCCATTGTTATGAGTTTTTTATAAATAGTATTTTCCATCCCACTTGGAGTGCTACCTCCTAATGCAAAAAAAGATGTATGATCCAATAGCTGATCCACATTATCACTGAAAGCTTGTTCATTATTCTTACTTACATAAAACCCTGGTTCATTAATCTCCGTTGTTTCGCAAGTAGATTGATCTACTATTTTAAGATTCGTTCTCACTTCCCCATCAACTTCATAAAAACTTGTGTCTATTCCTAATTGTTGTAAATCCTTAACTAACTTCTCTCCATTTTCTCCTGCGATTAACCCAGTAGTATATACCGGTTGTTTTAATTGCCGGAGTACTTTTGCAACGTTAATTCCTTTTCCTCCAGGATCGGAATGTGCTGGCTGTTCCAATCGATTAAGACTACCTAAATTTAACTTTGGAACATAGATTGTTTTGTCAATAGCTGGATTTAAAGTTATCGTTAACGCTTGCTTCATCTGCCTTCCTCCTGCTGAGATACGATGTCCAGTAAAATATTTTTCTGATGAAATGCTTCTACAAAACTCAAGTCAACCTCCCCGTCAGTGATACAGCCGGTAAGGTCAGATATCTCTCCAAATTTTGCAAATGCTACTTTACCAAATTTACTATTATCAGCTAATACGTAAATCTCAGTAGCTTGATCGATCATCTTTCTTTTAGTACTTGCTTCAATGATATTAGGCGTCGTCAGTCCCCCACTCAAATCAATTCCATTCGTACCTAAAAACGCTTTATCTACATGCAAATGATCTAATGCTTGATCTGTAATCGGTCCAACTAATGCTTGTGTTTCATGTCTTAGCCTTCCTCCAAGTACAACTACTTCAATATGAGGAGAATTCTTAAGAGCTTCTGCATGAACTACTGAATTAGTGACAACTGTTAATTCTTTCAATATCTTGATTGCTTCAACTAAAGGTAATGTGGTGGTACCGGCATCAACTAAAATAGTATCGCCATTATTAATATAACTAGCAGCTTTGCGAGCAATCTTTTGCTTTTCTTGATAAAAGCGGTCCACTCTTTCGATCATGGTCGGTTCAAAATTCACGCTATCATTGGAAACCGCACCACCATGCGTACGCTTTAAAAGTTTTTCTTTTTCCATTTCATTTAAATCTCTTCTGATCGTGGATTCTGAAACTCCAAACGTTTCGACAAGGTCTTGCACGGAAGCGCGTCCATGTTGCTCGATATCGGATAAAATTCTATTTTTACGTTCCTCACTATACAAAGGCATTAGACACCACCTTCCTTAAAAATAAATGTTTTTGACTATTTATGATTGATTGTTATTGACTGATTATGATTGATTATGATTATAATAGAAGATGAAAGCGGTGTCAAAGTAATTTAATTTATTTTTTTATGATTGTTTTTGCTCGTTTCTATTTTAATTGGTACATTAAGAAGGAAGGGATTGATATATATGAAAGAATTAAAAGGTATAGGAGCTTCAAAAGGAGTATCTATTGGAAAGGCGTTTATTCTGAAGGATTTAAATCTTACTATTCCTGTAGAGCCTTTAGGTGACCTTGAAACAGAAATGTCACGTTTTCACGAGGCAATAAACCAATCCACGATCGATTTAGAAAAGATTGAAGCTCATGTTGAGAAAGAAATGGGAAGTGAGCATGCAAAAATATTCAAAGCTCATTTATTAGTGTTAAAAGACCCAGAATTAATTAAAGCGGTGGAAAGTAATATGAAAGAAAATAACATGAATGCCGCAAACGCATTAAATGAAGCAGCCAATAAATTTATCACATTGTTTGAAAGTATGGACAACGCATATATGAAAGAGCGCGCTGCAGATATTCATGATGTTTCTAAACGAGTTCTTTCTTATATACTAGAAGAGCCACTAGTAACAACAAGTGATATTACAGAAGAAGTCATTTTGATTGGCCACGATTTATTACCATCAGATACTGCTCAATTAAATAAAGACTTCGTAAAAGGTATTGTCACAGATATTGGCGGGCGGACATCTCATTCCGCAATCATGTCTCGTTCTATGGGAATCCCTGCTAATGTTGGAACAAGCACTGCTACAAAGGATATTCAACCAGAAAGCACTGTCATTTTAGACGGGGAAACAGGAGTTGTGATTGTTGAACCCGACGAAGAACAACTAGCTTTTTATCAAAACAAACTTGATGAGGAACAGAAAAAGGAAAAAGAGTTAAAAAAATTAGTTGGTCAGGAATCTAGTTCCAAGGATGGTCGTCAAGTGGAGTTAGCAGCTAATATTGGTTCTCCTAAAGATCTTGAAAATATTATTGAAAATGACGCAGAAGGTATCGGGTTATTTCGAACGGAATTTCTCTATATGGACCGTGAACAATTACCTTCGGAAGAAGAACAATTTGAATCTTATAAGGAAGTTTTATCGACCATGCAAAATAAACCTGTCGTCATCCGGACACTTGACGTAGGGGGAGATAAAGATTTACCTTATTTAGATTTACCCGATGAATTGAATCCTTTTCTCGGCTTCAGAGCAATTCGACTCTGTTTAGAAAAGGAAGATATCTTCAGAACTCAACTTCGTGCCCTCCTACGTGCAAGTACACATGGAAATTTAAAAATAATGTTTCCGATGGTTGCAACGTTAGAAGAATACAGATCTGCAAAGCAACTGTTGGAAGAAGAAAAGGTAAAATTGATAGAAGAAGGCTACCAAGTTAGTGAAACCATTGAAATCGGAATAATGGTAGAGATTCCTTCTACTGCTATCCTTGCTGATCAGTTTGCAAAGGAAGTTGATTTCTTCAGTATCGGAACAAATGATTTAATACAATACACCCTAGCTGCTGATCGAATGAATGAAACCGTTAGTCATCTCTATCAACCATACCATCCAGCAGTATTACGTTTAATCAAACAAGTGATTGATGCTGCGCACGCAGAAAATAAGTGGGTAGGTATGTGCGGAGAAATGGCAGGAGACGAAATAGCCGTACCAATTTTATTAGGTCTCGGATTAGATGAATTCAGCATGAGCGCTTCTTCTATCTTAGAAGCTAGAAAACAAATTCGTTCCCTTTCTTTTGAAGATACTGCTAACATTAGTTCAAAAGTGCTTTCAATGAGTACAAATGAAGAAGTAGAACGTTTTATTAAACAAAAATTTATTCATTAAACAATAAAAACCCCAGCGAGACTGAATGACAGTCTTACTGGGGTTAAATTTGTTCTTCCTACTGTTCGAGTGATTTTTCAGCTTATTGTTTTACCAACTCTGCATGTTTAGCTACTTTCTTTCCTCTTTCAATTAATGTTTCCAACTCTTCACTTTGAGTTTTTAATTTTTCAAGTTCACTTTCCACTTCTTTTCTAATGACAGGAACCAAATCGTTCACTTCCAACAACTCAAAGATTTCTATGCGAAGTAACCAATCATTTGGATGGTTAGTCTGCAATTCTGCCCATACTTGTTCGAGCTTATTTTCAGGGTCGTCGATCAATCCATCACGAATGTCACGAACCGCTTGATAAAGTAAATCTAAAGGTGTCAATGTTAGTAAATGACTTTGATCTTCTATCGTTTCCACCACTTCCTCTGGATAAAATGCTTCCCCGTCAGCAGCCCCTGCAAAAACGGATACAACACTTTCACCGACGGCCATATCAAATCTTCCCCAATCAGGTTCAAAAAGCTTGGTGTTTCCGAGCTTCACGGTGCACTCTGAGAATGAAATTAAAACAATGCTTCCATTTTTATGCACGATCTCCTCTACCTTACCATTCACGTTCACACCGCTTTCAAATTCTAAAAATACCTTTTCTCCATTCACAACTCCCAGTTCTTTCAACTCTCCTTCTGACAAAGTTTCCAGTGGCGCGTTTGCAGATTTCAATTTTCCAACTGGTGAACCAAATCCGTCCACATGGTGATCCGTCCCATGCCCATCAATCTGTTCATTATCAGTAGCTAAAGCAGTTGGGCCTACCGTATTCAGATAAACAATTTCTCCTGCTTCATTAGTTATACGTTCATTAAAAATCCCTGTAACCTGTAAGCCAGAAGAAAGCACGGAAGTCGCCGTATTTTCCGACTGAATTGCTTTATCGAGACTCTCTGTTCCGCCTTTTTTAAATGCCATTTCTTCTGCGAACTCTTCTAAACCTTCTATTAACTGTTCGAAATTCTCACAAACAAATAACTGTGGTTGAGGTTTTGTAATATCAAATCCTGTATGAACAATCTCTTGAACATCAAATGGAAGCTTTTGTACTTCCGGATTTAATCTATATTCCTTTTTTCAATCCTCATCATTAACGTCTGGATCTTCAGGTAATGGTTCCTCTAAATAGTCTTGTATCATTTGGCGATATTTCTTCATTTGATCAAAGTAACTACTAAATTGTTCACGATTTATTAAAAATTGATTTCCGTCATGAATACTTCGAATCTGTCCTTGAAGAACAAGATTTTCCACATGGGTTTCAGGGAGTTCAAGATAATCAGCTAATTCCGTTACTGTTAAATACACAAACAAACTCCTTTCAAACAATAAATACCAGATTTCCATTGTACCATATAGAAAGTATATTCATTTAAAAAATAAAGCCCCTTTCTATGACAGAAGAGGCTTCAGTAATTTCCATCTATTTTATTCATCTGGATTGTATAGTTCTATTAACCAGCAATACCTTTCATAATCAATGGAAGTCTTATTATGAGTAATAAGCACATGCGGCCATTTTTTAGAGCTACTAATTCTAACATTATCAGAAACGTTTGCTAAATATCTAAATGATGGACGAGCGACTAAATCCTTTAAATATGCTGAGATTTCCGCTTCAGGAATCCGACTTCGGTTCAGAGTAGAAATCATATCTTGCGCAGTTTTGATACCGACACCGTGCCCAAAATATAAATCATCAAAAAGCACAACCGCATTTTCTCCTCTCCACTGAGAAGAGTCTGGGTGAAATTCTGGATTTTCAAAATAAACGACATCACCTGGAATGAAATATGTGGTATGAGTCGTATAGATCGGTAAATCTGGATCAGCGTGCCAACTATATATATAAAGGTCTGGATATAACTCATCAAATAATTCTTCACCAATTAACTGTAAGATTGCATAATAATAAATAATGACAATTGCCCCTGCGCATTCAAACGCATACATAGAACTATTATTATAAAAATCTTGAATACCCGCAGATGGGGAAATGTCAGGTTTTAATTGAATCCCACCTATAGGCGTTACTTGCCAAACTTGAGGATTTGCACGTGTATCTTCAAACCTTGCGAACCTCATATTACTATCATTCATCATAACCGCACTGTTCATGATTTGTTCTCTTAAACGAAGCTCAAAACGTAATTGATTAAGAGAAGTAAATGAAAACGTATCTGGTGAATCATATAGTTTCCTAAGAATTCTCTGTTCTGTGTTAGTCAAATCACTCATACTATCCAAAGAAAATGACATTCCCGCAACTTGAATCACACTCATAACCCCTTCCCTTTGAAAGTAGTAGTTTATAAAGTGTATTCAATGCATTGGATTATCATCATTAAAATATTGAAAATAATTATTTGACACTTCCAGCCTCAAAATCTTCTGGACTTGGATGAGGTTCAGGTTCTGGAATCAGATCGAAGAAATTATTTGAAGCTAAGAAAGTAAAAAATACTAAGGTAACGATCGTATGCATACCAAAAATGATATATTGTTTTCGCTCTCTTCGGTAAAGATACTCCATTATTGTATTTAATAGAGTCTCTAGCAACGGTATTAAAAAGACTAAGACAAGAAACGATAATTGCATGCGATGAATATTATAAGAGATAATCATTGGTGCTAAAATAGTTAATGGAATAACAATACTTCTTGTTAACTTCTTATGTAAATCATTAACGTAATCTCTTCCCCACTTTTTCTCTGGTTTCTTAATATCCAATTGTTTTCTAAGAAATTTTTCTAATATGTAAATAAATGCACCATAATTAAGAAGGATCAAAATTAATGGTAAAATCCAATCCACGCTTACACCTACTTTATTTTATTTTCCATTAAGGCTACCATATAATTTCCATTAAATCTATATCATAGTAAGAATTATGTTAAACTAAGTAAAAAAACGTGAGGTCTAAACTATGTTTATTATTCCAGAATATTTAGCTGAGTTGGGAAAAAGGCGAATAGAAGGTTACCCCGTCGATGGATTTGTGTACGGAAAAGGACCTGATCATCCTACATTAATGTTAGTTGGAGAAGCTCCAGGAGAACAAGAACTGATTGATGGGATCCCTTTTATCGGAAGGGCTGGAAAGGAGTTAATGGCTTCTTTATCAATGATTGGTCTAACAAGAGAGGATGTCTACATCACAAGTGCTGTGCGAAGTCGTCCTTATAAATGGGGGACAAAACGAGAACGAAACGGAGATATGATAGAGAAAAAATACAATCGCCCACCTAAGAAACCTGAAATCTTTGCCCATGCACCTATTCTTGATTATGAAATAAGTCATCTTCATCCTCCTTTAATTGTCACGTTAGGAAATGTTGGCCTTCAACGACTGATAGGTCCTACAGCAAAGGTTACAGAACTCCATGGAAGGCGTATCGAAAGCAGTGTTCAATATCTTCCTGATTACAGCAAAGATCAGTTTGCATGGACCAATCAAAAGTATACAATCATCCCAACCTTTCATCCGGCATCCGTATTTTACCGACCTTCTCACCGAGAAAAATTAGAGCAGGATTGGCAAGAGATAGGGAGATACATTAAAGAAAATGAATAGCTTTTGAAACCTGTTGCCGGCATAGGAACTTTTTCACCCGAAAACAGGGTCTCTCTACCCGATTAATGTTCTTTACACCCGAATAAGCTAGTTATCTGCCCGAATACATTCCTGCTATACCCGAAAACGAGGTCTGTTCGCCCGAATAGTCATTTCACCATATAAAAAGCCCCCTCCTTTATAAAAAGGAAGGGGCTTCACTATTTACAAGACTGATTTTATTACTTTCCAAGCTTCATCTTTCCCTTGAGCAGTTTCTGCAGAAAAACCGATAAGCTCATCACCTTCAGCCAAGTTTAATTCTTTTCGAACGATTTTTAAATGCTTTTGTACTTGAGCTTTCTTCACTTTATCCATTTTAGTCGCAACGACCATCACTTTAAGTTCAAAATACTTCAAGAAGTTATACATCATGATATCGTCTTTCGTTGGGGTATGACGAAGGTCCACAATCATCACGGTCATTCGCAACTCTTCACGTGCTTGAAAGTATTCTTCCATCATCTTTCCCCATTTTTCTCTTTCTGTCTTGCTTACCTTGGCATAGCCATAACCTGGGACATCCGTAAACATTATTCGATCATTGATTCGATAAAAATTTAACGTTTGTGTTTTCCCTGGTTTAGAAGAAGTTCTTGCTAAATTTTTGCGATTAATTAATTTATTAATGAATGAAGATTTCCCCACATTGGATCGTCCGGCTAAAGCAATCTCAGGTAAGCCTTCGTCTGGATATTGCTCTTTTTTCACCGCACTGATTACAATCTCTGCATTCGTGACTTTCATTACGATTTCTCCTTTTCAGAAAGAGCAATGTCTAGGACTTCATCTAAGTGTTTAACTTTGATAAAGGTCAGGTCATTTCGAACACTTTCTGGTAAATCATCTAAATCTTTATCATTCTCTTCTGGCATAATGATCGTCGTCAATCCAGCTCGATGGGCGCTTAATGATTTTTCTTTTAGTCCACCGATTGGTAAAACTCGGCCTCTTAACGTGATTTCTCCAGTCATACCAACTTCCTTCTTAACTGGACGATTTGTAAATGCTGACACAAGTGCTGTTGCGATCGTTATTCCTGCTGAAGGTCCATCTTTTGGCGTCGCACCTTCTGGAATATGAATATGCACATCATATTTCTCATAAAAGTCTTTTTCTAACTCAAATTCTTTGGAACGCGAGCGAATATAACTAAACGCAGCTTGGGCAGATTCTTTCATCACATCGCCAAGTTTTCCTGTAAGTGTTAATTTACCAGTGCCATCAGCAATGGAAACTTCAATGGAAAGGGTATCTCCGCCTGCTTGCGTATATGCTAAACCAGTAGCTGTTCCAATTTGGTCCTCTTGCTCTGCTTGTCCATAACGGAATCGTGGTTTACCTAATAATTCTTCCACTTGGCTTTCCGTTACGACCACTCGTTTCTTTTCACCAGAAACAATAATTTTAGCGGCTTTACGACAAACCGAAGCAATTTCTCGCTCCAGGTTACGTACACCTGCTTCTCTTGTATACATACGAATTAACTTTAGAATTGCATCATCACGGAATTGAAGCATGTTCTTATTTAAACCGTTATCTTTCAATTGTTTCTTGATCAAATGCTCTTTAGAGATATGCAACTTTTCAATTTCCGTGTAACCAGCAATTGAGATGACTTCCATTCTGTCTAATAATGGTCCAGGGATTGTCTGTAGATTATTGGCAGTTGCCACAAACATAACTTTTGATAAATCATACTGCTCTTCTATGAAATGATCACTAAAGGAATGGTTTTGTTCTGGGTCTAACACTTCTAACATAGCTGATGAAGGGTCTCCTCTAAAATCATTCGCCATCTTATCAATTTCATCTAATAAAAACACAGGATTGATTGTTTCAGCCTTTTTCATACCTTGGATAATTCGACCAGGCATCGCACCTACATACGTGCGTCTATGACCACGAATCTCAGCTTCGTCTCGTACACCACCTAATGATGCCCTCACAAAATGACGATCAATAGCTCGAGCGACCGATTTTGCAAGCGAGGTCTTTCCTACTCCAGGAGGTCCAACTAAACATAAGATTGGTCCCTTCATTGACTTGGTTAATTGTTGCACAGACAAATACTCAAGAACTCTTTCCTTCACCTTTTCTAAACCATAGTGATCTTCATCGAGAATCTTTTCTGCATGCTGAACATCTAAATTATCTTCTGTTTCTTTGCTCCAAGGTAAAGCCACAAGCCACTCGATATAATTTCGGATCACAGAGCTCTCCGCAGAACTTTGTGGAACTTGCTCATAACGTTTCAACTCTTTATAAGCAACGTACTCAATTCGCTCAGGCATCTCAGCTTCTTCAATTTTTTCTTTCAATTGAGCTAGTTCACTATTTTTACCATCTTTTTCGCCTAACTCTTTTTGAATAGCTTTCATTTGTTCACGAAGGTAATATTCTTTTTGTGTTTGTTCCATCGATCTTTTCACACGCTGTCCAAGCTTTTTCTCCATTGATAGAACTTCTTTTTCATTGTTTAAAACTTCTACAAGATAATTTAATCGATCAGTGACATTAACTGTGTCTAAAATCTTTTGTTTTTGCTGAAGTTTTAAAGATAAGTGGGAACTAATAATATCAGCAAGTCTTCCAGGTTGGTCAATGTCTTTGACTGTCTCATAGGTTTCTTGCTTTAACTTTTTCGATACTTTTGTATACTCTTTAAAGTTATTTATTAGCATACGCATTAGAGCTTGCTCTTCCACTTCATCCCCATGTTCATCTTCTACTGTCTTATAGGTCACACGGAAAAATTGCTCCTGGTCCTCAAAGCTATCAATTTCAGCACGCTCCATACCTTCAATTAGAATTCGGATCGTTCCATTTGGTAGCTTAACCATCTGTTTAATATAAGCAATTGTTCCCATTTGAAAAATTTCATCATCTTTTGGTTCATCAACTGTAGAATCACGTTGAGCAGCTAAAAATAAATATTTATCTTCTACCATTGCTTGCTCTAATGCATCAATTGATTGTTTACGTCCAATATCTAAATGTAACACCATGGAAGGGTATACTATTACTCCACGCAGTGGTAACAGTGGTATAGATTTTGTTGTCTTTTTCGTCATGGGTTTTCACCTCCGGCATCATTCTTTTCTACTATTTATTATACACGTTTCGACTGGTGATATTGGTAGAACTGCAAAAAAATATAGAAAAAGGGTACTCTCATCTAAATAGAGGAGAGTACCCTCATATCATATACTCTGGCTGGAAATTTATTTATGCACTTTCTCTTGGTTCTTCATTTTGATCAACGACTGAACCATCTTCCATTACTAATTTTGGCTTCCCATTTTCATTTTCAACAGTCTCTTTTGTAATAATACATTTCTCAATATCATCACGAGAAGGTAGTTCAAACATTACATCTAACATAATGTCTTCAATAATGGAACGTAGACCACGGGCACCAGTATTACGTTCTATTGCTTTATTTGCAATAGCTCTTAATGCTTCCTCTTCAATTTCTAGCTCAACTCCATCAATATCAAACAGTTTTTGATATTGCTTGCTTAAAGCGTTTTTCGGTTTTGTTAAAATCTCCATTAGTGCATCTTCATCTAATGGTGTAAGGCTACCTACTACAGGTAAACGACCGATAAACTCTGGAATTAAACCATAGCGTAAAAGATCCTCAGGAAGTACTTTTTCAAGTAACTGAGATTTATCCATTTCTTCGTTCTCCGGATCAGAACCAAAACCAATTACACGTTCACCTAAGCGACGCTTCACCGTTTGGTCGATTCCATCAAATGCCCCACCTACAATGAATAGTACATTGGTCGTATCGATTTGGATAAATTCTTGATGAGGATGCTTACGTCCACCTTGAGGAGGGACGCTTGCTTGCGTTCCTTCTAGAATCTTAAGAAGTGCTTGTTGGACACCTTCACCAGAAACATCACGCGTGATAGATGGATTTTCTGATTTTCGAGCAACTTTATCGATTTCATCAATATAAATAATCCCTTTTTCAGCTTTCTCTACATCATAGTCAGCTGCTTGGATTAACTTTAATAAAATGTTTTCAACATCTTCACCTACATAACCAGCTTCTGTTAAAGAAGTAGCATCCGCAATGGCAAAAGGTACATTTAAAATGCGCGCTAATGTTTGAGCTAATAATGTCTTACCACTACCTGTTGGACCTAATAATAAGATGTTACTTTTTGCTAATTCCACATCATCTTTTTTATCCGTAACAGTAGCATTTACACGCTTGTAGTGGTTATAAACAGCTACAGAAAGTGATTTTTTAGCCGTTTCTTGGCCAATAACGTAATCATCCAATATATCGCAGATTTCTCTAGGTTTTGGAACCTCTTTAAATTCTTCATGATCAGCTGTCGTCCCAAGTTCTTCTTCAACGATTTCTGTGCATAAATCTATACACTCATCACATATATATACTCCTGGTCCAGCAACTAATTTGCGAACTTGATCTTGTGTTTTTCCACAAAATGAACATTTCAACTGTCCTTTTTCTTCGCTAAACTTAAACATGCTTTCACCCCATCATTCTATATTTACAAACAAACTTGCGAATGTTTGAACAAATTACACATGTTAAAAGACACTATTCCATGTCCCATAAATTCCATTATGTACTCCTAGATGTAAATAGTCAAAGGAAAAACTTCTCTTAAAATTTCAACAATTACACTTCAGAATATGATTATCCCTTACCATACTTTATGTATATGTATAAAGCAGTTAAAACATTAAAAATAGTGCAAAACAAGGCACGTGATTTCTACGCACCTTGCCTCACTATATAAATTAACTATACTGTTTTTGCATTTTCAACTAAGAAGTCAATAGCTTTTTTAAGCTTCAAGTCTTCCGTTAATGCATCAGTGTTACCACCAAGCATTTGCTTTAATTGCTCGATGTCTGTTTGGTACATAGAAGCCATTTCTTCTAATTGCTGCTGAATATCTTCTTCTGTTACTTCAAGATTTTCTTTTTCAGAAATTGCTTCAAGCGTTAAATTCGTACGTACACGTTTCGCAGCATCTTCCTTCATTTGATCTTTAAGAGCATTCTCATCTTGACCAGAGAACTGGAAGTACATGTCTAATGTCATGCCTTGCATTTGTAAGCGCTGCTCAAACTCTTGCATCATGCGATCTAATTCAGAATCTACCATTGCTTGTGGAATATCAGCTTGAGCATTTTCTGATGCTTTTTCTACTAATGTTTCACGCTTTTGGTTTTCAGCTTCTTGCTGCTTTTGATCTTCTAAATTTTTCTTTGTTTTTTCTTTTAATTCATCTAAGGAATTAACTTCGTCATCAATGTCCTTTGCAAATTCATCATCAAGCTCAGGGACTTCCTTTGCTTTCACTTCATGAATTTTAACTTTGAACGTAACTAATTTTCCAGCTAGGTCTTCTGCCTGGTAATCCTCTGGGAAAGTTACTTCTACATCTAACTCTTCTCCAGCTGACTTACCTACTAACTGTTCTTCGAATCCAGGAATGAATTGCCCTGAACCGATTTCTAGAGAATGGTTCTCTGCAGTTCCACCTTCAAACGCTTCTCCATCTAAGAAACCTTCAAAATCGATGACAGCTGTATCGCCGTCCTCAACTGTTCCTTCTTCTTTTACAACAAGTTCTGCTTGCTTTTCTTGCTGTGATTTTAAATCTTCTTCTACTTCTTCATCTGTAACGTTCACTTCTTGCTCTTCTACTTCAAGTCCTTTGTATTCACCAAGTTCTACTTCTGGCTTCACTGTTACAGTAGCTTTAAATACTAACGGTTCACCTTTTTCAATTTGCTCAATATCTACTTCTGGTTGAGCAACTGGGTTGATTCCTGTTTCGTTAACAGCACCCATATAAGCTTCAGGTAACACGATATCAACCGCATCTTGATATAAAGCTTCTACACCGAAGCGCTTTTCAAAAATCGAACGAGGTACTTTCCCTTTTCGGAAACCAGGTACCTGGATATCTTTCACTACTTTTTTAAAGGCTTGATCTAAAGCTTGATCAAATTGCTCCGGCTCAACTTCTACCGTTAAGACTCCTTCATTTCCTTCTTTTTTTTCCCATTTTGCTGACATATTTCTTCCCTCCAAAATCTATTCTTCCATATTTATTAACTGTCATTTTCATGCATAATAAGCGTTCATGCATAATGCAACCACTATATTATAACATAGAAATTTTGCTGTTCAACATTAAGACTTATGAAAAGGCTAATCCTCTATTTGTGAGAAGTATAGCTTTTCTAAATGTTCTATTTCTTCCATCCATGCAAGTTGTTCTTCATTTGCAATTTGATCTATCTCTCCGTCTTGATCAAGCTGCAAATACTTTTTTGCTAACAACTGAACGGCCTCAGCAAGGACATTTGCCTGATCGTCTTCTGGAACCAAAGGATATTGGATATACAAATATCTATATAATATTTGTTTGACGAACGCATAAAGCGTGGGATCTTCATTCTCTAAATCACTAAGCGCATTCATAACCTTAAGCGCAAAATCACTTTCTAAAACATCCTTTAGTTCAATTGGCTTTACATGCTCAGAAGTACCGAACTTTTCAATTTCAACCTTATGTGCAACTTCTTCGTCCATCAACCATTGAAGAATTCCTGTTTTAATGACAGGATTTAATCTCGCATCACTTAAATATGGAATTAAATCTTCTAAATACTCTTCAATCGGATATTTTCTGTGCATAGATAAAAGCTTCCATTGTTCTTGAAAGTTGCCTGATTCTAAAGATTCAAAGAAATGATTCATATGATTTTCGGATTCTTGTTCACTTTGAGTAGATCGCAAATCTTTACTCATATCGTACAATTGCATAAATTGTTCTTGGTATTCTGCAGGGATTTTCTCTGTTTCATAAATTTCATCTAATAAGTCAATTAATTCGGTATACTGACTCGTTTGAAATAAAATCGATAAATAAATATGTAAGTATTTAAAATAATGTTCTTCTTCTTTCATTAATCGACGACACAAACCAATTGCTTGCTCGAAATGACCAAGCTCAATTTGCGCAATGATTTTCGCAGTTAAAATATCACTCGATGCTGCATTGAATGATTCTAACTTTTTTATATGTAATAATGCTTGTTCGTAATTTTTTTGCTTGATTGCTTCAAAGACCTTCTTTTCCAATTCTTTTCGCCAACCAGGGAACATTACTACATCCTGGCGTTCATCGCTCATAATCACCCAACCCATCATGTTTTATAGTACTAAATAGTATACCCCTGCACGTACTCCTCAAAACCTATGTATAAAAATGTATAAACTAAAGACTTGTACCTAGATAAGTATATTCCTATTGTAACAAAGATAAACAAAAGAAACTGCTTACTTTTTAAAAAAACAATGAAATTTTCACCCCTAAATTTTCCAATAGTGAGTGAATTCAACTTTTAACTGCATTCTTAACTAACATCTCCAACGTACTTTGATAAGATACGGTCCACACTTGAACCATAAGCTTCACCAAACATGTTTAAATGAACCAGCAAATAAAAAAGTTGGTAAATTTCTTTAACATCTTTATAGTAATTTTCTACCGGATAATAACTTTCATACGCTAAACAAAATTCTTTTTCAAAACCTCCAAACAATTCGATAAATGCCAGTTCAAAGTGTCGGTCACCATATAAAAAGGACGGATCAATTAAATACGGGATTCCATTCTCACCAGGGATCCAATTGCCACTCCACAGATCTCCATGTAAATAAGAAGGCTTCACGTCTTTCGGTATAAATTGATCGATGTCTTCTATTAAGGTGTATAACTGTTTTGCTCGATTATTTCTTATAACACCTTGATGAGTGCCAATCTCCAACTGACCTTGCAAACGACATTCCGCATAGTAGTCTGTCCAATTATCATATAATTTATTCTCTTGTTTCAAAGTACCAATATAACTAAAAGAGCCATAGCCATGTTTTTCATTGAAAGTCTGATGCATCGTTGTCAAATGTTGACCGAATAATTCAGATGTGTCTTTATTTATTTCTCCATTAATCCAATCCAACAATAGAAAGCTTTCTTCTACTGTATCTTCTATGGCATGAATTTCTGGCAAAGGAAAACTATTCGTCTCTTTTAATTTCTTAATTCCTTCTACTTCTTTTGATAAAAATTCCTTAGGGGCATTAGACTGATACTTCAAAAAGAACGGACCATGATTAGTCTCAATTCTATAGTTATCATTGATGTCCCCACCATGCACAGGTTGAATACTTCTAACTTGCAAATCAAGATGATGCCTTTCAAAGAATTGATTGATTTGAAGTTTCATAGCATTAGCCTCCTAGTTGGATAAAAAAACATCTTAAAGTCATTATAACTTTAAGATGTTTATAGATTCATAGAAAAGGGTACTAATTAATTAACACGACGTACATGTCCACTAAAGTTATCTGCCCAGTAACCAGATGACATACTAGCAACAGAAACACCATATTTATTCTGAGCACCTAAGAATTGGCCGTTACCTAGGTATATACCAATGTGACCATTTGTTTTATAAGTATCAAAGAATACTAGGTCGCCGCGTTGCATGTTACTTGCAGATACTTTCGTTCCAACGGATGCAAAGTAATCAGTAGTACCTTGATAGTTATAACCACCTTGACTTAAAGCCCAAGAAATAAATCCTGAACAGTCAAATCCAGATGGAGATTTTCCACCCCATACATACGGAGTACCTGACTGACTCATTCCTGCAGAGATCGCACCTTCCATGCCGCCGCCTACAGAAGGTTGGCTACTTGTGCTTGCAGCTTGTGTTACAGATCCTTCGTCAGATGAACTTGATGATTCATTTGAACTGGAATTTGAATTATTACTAGAATTTGATGAACTATTAGAGTTTGAAGAACTATTTGAGCTTGAACTGCTGTTATTATTACTAGAGTTAGAGTTGTTATTCTCTTCTTCCTCTTGTTCTTGTTGAGCAGCTAAGACAATTTGTTGTTGACGTTCTCTTTCTTGCTCTTCTGCTTCCTCGATATCAGCTCTAATATCACCTTGTAATTGAGCTAATTGAGAGTCTTCTATTTCAAGTTCTTCTTGTAAAGCTACTAAGTTTTCTTCTTTATCTTCTAATTCTTCTTGTTTAGCAACAGTAGATTCCTTTTGCTCTTCGATTAATTGTTGCATACCAGAAAGTTCCTCTTGCATATCTTCTAAACCTTCTAATTTAACAACCACTTCTTCTTTTTTATCTTCTACAGCAAGCATGTCTTCAATTTGTTGATCAATTAAGCTTTTATCTGATTCCATAATTTTGTTTACAGATGTAGCTCGGCTAATAAAGTCACCAAAGTTACTTGCTCCCATAACAACTTCTAAGTATCCAACGTTACCGCCATTTTTTTGTAAAGTTTTCATTCTATCATTTACTAACTCATGACGAACTTCGATACGTTCTTCTAATTCTTCAATCTCAGCTTCGATCTCTACGATTTGAGATTCTCTATAATCAATCTCTTCTTCTGTTTCATCCATCTTAGCTTGATTTGCTTCAAGTGCTTCATTAACTTCTTCTAATTCTGCTTGAAGTTCTTCTAGTTCAGTAAGTACTCCAGCAATTTCAGCCTCAGCTTCTGAAAGTTCTTCAGATAACTCAGATCTTTCATTCTGGACTTGATTATCACGATCTCGTAAATCGTCTATGGATTCAGCACTAACATTTGCTCCAAATAATAAAACCAAGCTTGTCCCGATAGATAGAGTAGTAAGTCTTTTTAACATTCTCTTTCCCCCAATGAGTAATCTCTTTAATCAATACTATTTTAATAAACGTTCTATTAAGCAACTAATTAGGAGTATAACATAAGAAATTAGTAACTAATATTTCAGTTTGTTAACAATTTTATTTCAATATGTATAAAATCCTACCTATTTTACTTACAAATTTCTACATTTTATTAAGCCTAAGTGCTATAGTTACATCATTTGAGGTTAACTAAAGTCTTATATTTTACGTAATTTCGCCTCTGTAACATTTCTGTAATCATTGTCGAATTTCATACCAGAATAACAATATTAAAAGTGAGCTTTCCTGTCAACGTTAATCTATTAGAATATCCCCACCTATCACGAATCTATTAACAAATTATTCTAATGTCACATGCGAATGAATAGAGTTATATAAAGTACAAAAAAAACTGGTATGAAGTAGACTCAATTAGTCCTACTAAATACCAGCTATCACATTTCACTTCGATAATTTATTCTTTTTCAATAGCTCATGTTGTTGCCTTCCTTTTTCAGTCACGTAATTATTTTTAAACCAAGCCCACAATCCTACTGTTGTCGTCACCAGTGCAGTAACACCTGCTTCAAGCTGCTCATTACTGTATGGTAAGGGAGATTTACCGAATAAAACTAACGCTTGATTTATTAAAATGATTAAAAACACGATTGACCTAATTAATGTTCCCCTATCCATAGATATATTCCCTCCTTGCAATTCAACTTTAATTTATCTATATTCAAAATCCGTTAACATTTAGAACAAGTGGTTATAGTTCATTTGCCTACGACACATTAGAAGATTAATGATGAGATAATAGAATTTAATTTAAAAATCATGTAAAATACATGTATTAACATATATTAGAAATGAGGAGGAATTAAAATGATTAGTAAGATGATGAAGTACGTATTATTAGTTATTTTAATTGCTTCTTCATTATTGATAAATAACTATGAAACAGTATTCGATCATCCCATTTCAGGTTTATCCGAGACTGTTGATGAGACAGGGTTTTTAACTGTTCTTCCTGCAATAGAACTTGATGATACTGGGAAAACCATAAAATCGACTAGTAGCATATTTCATCAATTAACATTAATTATTATTTTCACAACAACTGCTCTCATCATCCCACCTTGGTACTTTAGGTGGAAACGATTATTGTTGAACCCACAATACTTTGGGGCTGATTTAATGAACTTCCAACCTCTTTTTAAACCCATTTAAAAAGTAGGGAGGGATAAAGGATGTTTTTCTTAAACATTTTTCTTGTTACCTTTTTTTCAATTACTGGTTTGAGTTTGTTCTCATTTCAAGGCATTGAAATATTTCATGCAATAAATGACTTGTTAAATAATAAATAATAGTTTAGTGCATAGCCGGCAATAGGCTATGCACTTTTTTTAAAAAGAAGACTATGAATATGTAACTTGATATAGATATTTGTATTTGATTTATAGTAAAATAAAATCATTAAATGAAAAAGTTGGAAAGAGGAAAGACATTGAAAATAAAGATGAAGGCTTTGTATGAAACGCTTTTATTTAGTATGGCTTTATTATCAGTTTTTCTTATTTGGTCTGATCATGGAGTTTCTCTTTATTTAGATAGAATTGTATGGGGAATATTCGTAATAGATGTTTTAACTCGATTCATAGTTTCGGAGAAAAAATTAGATTACATAAAGAAAAATCCGTTTGATATTATAGCGATTATTCCTTTAGATGCTATATTTCAGTTAGCAAGATTTGTCCGTTTATTTAGAGTCATTCGATTATTACTTATCGGAAGACATTTTGCTCAACACTTTTTTAATATTATTAAAACAAATGGATTAGACAAATTGATTGGTATATCAGTTATACTCATTTTTATATCATCAGTCCCAATTCTATATACCGAATCAAGTATTGAAACATACCAAGAGGCAGTATGGTGGTCCATTGTCACTTCAACTACAGTAGGTTATGGAGATTTATCACCTGAGACAGCTCTCGGAAGAATGATTGCTGTAACTTTAATGTTTTTTGGAATTGGGTTAATAGGAATGGTTACAGGATCTATTGCCACTTATTTTATTAAAGAAGATACTTCTGAAAATGAGACTATAAATTATATAAATGCTCAACTAAAACATTTTGAGAACTTGAGTGAAGATGAAATAGAAAGAATCATTTATTTACTAGAAGATTTGAAAAAAGAAAAATTAGATAAACCATCTCAGCTAAAGACAAATTAACTGAGATTAATAAAGGATGAAGAAACACTAATAGAAAGTGTTCTTTATCCTAAAGTCTATTTAAAATTGTCCAAAATAAAATCAGCACCTCTATGGATGCTGATTTTTGTTACTTATATTCCAAATCTCCTGAGCCTTGCAATACTACATTTGTTCCAGTATCTTGGCTAACTTCTGTAACAAGGGCACTGCCTTCTAGAGTTTCGCCTTCATCATTAACCATTTTCAAATGAAGCATTTCAGCATTTTTTTGAGCATTTTCTACTTTCTTCTTTCCATTCTCGACATTTGTTAATTCGAGACTCCAAAATGATTCTGAACCGGTATCAGTATGAGGAAGAACCCCTTTTTGGAAGCTAATTTCTTCGTCATCGATAATTAGTTTGTCTAAATAATGAGTTTTTGGCATATAATTTCCTCCTGACTAACGCAATTTCACTATTTACCACGTGATTATTATAAATACCCATTTAAAGTACGTATTAAACAACTAGGCTAATTTGGAAGATATTATAGTTAAATCATTGATATTATAAAATTAATTTTTTTAAGTAAAGTTAAAAGGAGAATAAAAAAATATGTATATACTTTTATTTTATCTAACATTTATATTTATGTTCGTAGTTTTTATCCTTTTAACATACATTCTTTACCACAATCTTCGTGGTCCGAAAAATATATCTTCATGGTTACTAATACTTTCAACTTTAACCTTGCTACTATTTTTAGCTTGGCAATCTTTAGATTATTTAAATGTCATATAAAACCCTATTGTAAAATCGATTTTAAAACAAAAACGCTTAGAACCATTATTATTAAAGGTTTCTAAGCGTTTTTATTATTATTCTATCATAACCTATGTGTGTTACCTAGCGTCCCGAGCAGGATTCGAACCTGCGACCGACAGCTTAGAAGGCTGTTGCTCTATCCTACTGAGCTACCGGGACATGTTATATTGATTTTTTTCATAAAATGGAGCGGGTGATGGGAATCGAACCCACAACATCAGCTTGGAAGGCTGAGGTTTTACCATTAAACTACACCCGCAATAGTAATATTTCTTATTTAATTCTAGTCTGTCCTTTCGTATCGGACAAGGATTATTATATAAAACAAATACCGTATGTGTCAACAATACATCGAAGAAAATTTTAGAAGAAGATAAAAAACTGAATAGACAATTGCCTATTCAGTTTCAATCCTTAAATTAAAGGACGAATTTTTTCAATTAATCCGTCTAATGCTTTTCTTCTATGGCTAATCGAATTCTTTACTTCCGTTCCTAGTTGAGATAATGTCTGATCGTAATCCTCAGGAATAAATATTGGATCGTATCCAAATCCACCTTCTCCTTGTGGTTGCTCAGAAATCTCGCCTTCACATCTACCTTCAGCAATTACTGTTGGTTGATGTGGTCTAGCAAAGGCCATGCTACAAACAAATGCAGCTTTGCGGTCGTCTAGGCCTTTCATTTTATCCAAGACTTTCTCTAGGTTGCGTTGATCGTTCTTCTCTCCACCTGCATAGCGTGCTGAGTATACGCCCGGCTCGCCACCAATCGCATAAACAGATAATCCTGAATCGTCTGCGACCACTGGTATCTTATAAATGTTTGCGATTGTTTCTGCTTTCAGTCGAGCGTTCTCTTCGAAGTTTGCACCTGTTTCTTCTACATCTGCTACATCTTCAAATTCATCAAAGACACTGATTACTTTCATGTCTAATTCACCAAAGATTGTTTCGAGTTCTTTAAGTTTTCCTTTATTTGTTGTTGCTACATATATTCTTTTCATGACATATACCTCCTACTTAAAGTACGTGTTTAAATCTCCAATTGCTTCAGACTGAATCTCAAACAACTCTGAGATCCCTTTTTTCCCTAATTGAAGCATTTCTTGTAGTTCCTCTGTGGAAAATGTAGCTTCCTCTCCTGTGCCTTGTAGTTCTACAAATTTCTGCTCATCTGTCATCACTAAGTTTAAGTCTACATCAGCAGTAGAGTCCTCTTCATAACAAAGGTCTAGGATTGCTTCTCCCTCTTTAGAAATACCAACAGAGGTCGCAGCTAAATAATTACGAACAGGCATTTCAGTTAAAGTTTCTTCCTTTAATAATTTGCCACATGCTAATACAGTTGCCACAAATGCACCTGTAATTGAAGCAGTACGGGTGCCACCATCTGCTTGGATTACATCACAATCGATCCACAGTGTACGTTCTCCAAGTTTCTCAAGGTCAATTACTGCTCTTAATGCTCTACCTATTAATCGTTGAATTTCCATAGTACGTCCTGCGATTTTACCTTTAGCGGATTCTCTTATATTTCGTTGTTCTGTGGCACGAGGTAGCATAGCATATTCAGCAGTAACCCAACCTTTGCCTTGGTTACGCATGAATGGTGGTACTTTATTTTCAATACTAGCATTACAAATAACTTTCGTTTCCCCTACTGAAATGAGGACAGATCCTTCTGGATGTTTGGTAAAACCTGTTTCAATGGTTATATTTCTTAATTGATCCTTTTCTCTTCCGTCTGTTCGCATTATTAATTCCTACCTTTCACATTCACGTTTATGATTGTTATTAAACATTTAAAGTCATTTTTTTCTATTTTATAGTTAAATCATTTCATAAAAAAACTTATACCATTCTAGCTTCCCGGTATAAGTTACTTTTATGCTAAAGTTACTTGTTTTACGATACTACTCTTAAATTGAAAAAACTCTTCTATAAGTGGCTTCACTGATTGTAAGTCGCCAGTAACGTATATTTCCGGTGCTTGTGGGTCCTGATCCATCACATTATGCATTTGGCTGAAAGTAAGTACTGTACTAACTTCCGCACCTGTCTCTAGGGCAGAGGATAGAACGGTGATGCTTTCCCCAACCACTTCTTCGATAACGGACTGAAGAATGGGGTAGTGGGTACAGCCCAGTATTAACGTATCAACTAATTGATCTTTTTTTATAGCTCGAAGACTTTTATCAACTACTTCTTTAGCTTCCCTCTTTGAATATTTTCCGGACTCAATTAACGGGACAAATAATGGACAAGCGACTGATATCGTTTGTAATTCTGGATTAATTTCTTTTAATGCTACATCGTAGGAACGACTAAGTATTGTATTTTCCGTGCCTATTATGGCAATATGGTTCGTATTCGTTGATTTTATTGCTGCTCTTGCGCCTGGTTCTATAACACCAATCACAGGTATATCTAGTTGTTCTTTCAATTGTTGTAAGACAACGGCAGTGGCAGTATTGCATGCAACGATTAACATTTTAATATCGTAACCCATTAAAAAGTCTACTAATTCCCACGTGAAAGTAACTACTTCTTCTGAAGTTCGAGATCCATAAGGGCATCTTTTTGTATCCCCTAAGTAAATGAATTTCTCACGAGGTAATTGTCTTTTTAATTCATGTAATACAGTTAAACCACCTACACCGGAGTCAATAACACCTATTGGCTGATTCACGTGGCTATTTCTCCTTTTGCTGGTTATCTTCATGTACTTTCATTTCGTCATATAATTGACTCATAGACCCTCTTAATGATTCTACTTCTTTTAAAGTAAATGAGCTAAGTACTTCTTGTAAGTATTCTTGTCGTTTTTGAATTACTTCATCAATGATTTCTTCCCCTTTTTCTAAGAGGTGAATGCGTACAACGCGTCGATCTTTCGGATCGCGTACACGTTCAATGAGTTCGTTTTTCTCCATCCGGTCAACTAAATCAGTAGTGGTACTAAAAGCTAAGTACATTTTTTTTGAAAGTTCTCCAATGGTAAGGTCTCCACGGTCTAACAACCATTGTAATGCAATAAATTGTGGTGGAGTAATCGGATAATGGTTTAAAATTTCACGACCACGTTGCTTCACCATGTGAGATATATATCGAACATTTTTCTCTAATTCTGCAATCATTTTTGAATCTACAGTTGAACGCAATGAATTTCCTCCTCGTATTTCTACCTTATTAGTTTATTTTCACGTTTTTTAGTCAAAATTGCAAGCGTCTAAGGTATATGACATAGAAAAAACCGGCTATTAGCTAGCCGGCAAAGTTACAGTTTGATTTCTCCAAGCCGTATTAATTCCACTACTGCTTGGGAACGCCCTTTTACTTGAAGCTTCTGAATTGTATTAGAGATATGATTACGAACTGTTTTCTCTGATATAAATAATTGTTCAGCTATATCTTTCGTAGTCTGATCCTGTACTAATAACTCAAAAACTTCTCTTTCTCTTTTCGTTAGAATATTACTAGGTCGGTATGGTTTTTTATCCAAGCATTAACCCCTCCTCCGAATGAAGAGTGAGCTCAACCGTTTATGAGGAACTTACGCAGTCACCATAGTTTATGTGAATATTAGCAAGAGCGTTCGTAAATAGGGCGCCTGTTTTCACTTTTATGCTTCTTGTAGTACTTTTTGTTGCTGTTCTGTAAATGGGGTTGGTTTTCCTGTTGTAATATCTATTTGTACAATTCTACCGCGACCAACAAGACATACCTCCCCCTTTTGATTCGTTGCCATGTAATGAATGTCTAAGGACGTATTGCCGACGTGGTTTGCTTTTACATGAAGGTCGATTTTATCTCCAAAATAAATTTGTTGAAGGAAATCACACTGTAAGTCTCCTACGATCGGAGCAATTTTAGACTCTTGTGTTAGTTCTCCGAATAAGTTCAAATCTTCCATATAGGTAATTCTTGCTTCTTCAAAATATATAAATGGCGACACATTATTCACATGACCAAACATATCCGTTTCAGAAAAACGAATTTTAATTGGGGTAGAAAACGAGAACCCTTGTTTCCACTCATTAAAATCTTCTATGTACGATATTTTCATGCTTATCCCTCTTTCTGTTGTTTATCTATTTAAAGAAATATAAAAAGGACTGACACCATGATGTCAGCCCCTAATAATTGGTTTACTTAATTATGATAGTCACTACCGAAGAATTCCTTAAAGGAATGCACAGTAGCTTCACGGTTTAGTGCAGCAATCGATGTCGTCAAAGGAATACCTTTTGGACAAGCTTCTACACAGTTTTGTGAATTACCACATTGTTGTAATCCGCCTTCACCAGTAACTGCATCCATACGCTCTGCTTTATGAAATTCACCTGTTGGGTGAGAGTTAAATAAACGAACTTGAGATAATGCAGCTGGACCAATAAATTCAGAATTACTATTTACGTTAGGACATGCTTCTAGACACACACCACATGTCATACATTTAGATAATTCATACGCCCATTGACGTTTGCTTTCTGCCATACGTGGACCTTCACCTAAATCGTACGTTCCATCAATTGGAACCCATGCTTTTACTTGTTTAAGTGAGTCAAACATGCGACTACGATCTACCGCTAAGTCACGCATAACTGGAAATGTCTTCATCGGCTCTAACTTAACTGGTTGTTCTAACTGATCAATTAGAGCTGTACAAGATTGCTGTGCTTCCCCATTGATTACCATAGAACATGCACCACAAACTTCTTCTAAGCAACCCATGTCCCAAAATACAGGCGTTGTTTGTTCGCCCTTTGCATTCACTGGGTTACGACGAATTTCCATTAATGCAGAAATAACGTTCATGTTATTACGATACGGAATATCAAATTCCTCTTCATAAGGAGCAGCTTCCGGCTCGTCTTGACGCTGAATAATCAGCTTAATCGTCTTGTTTTCATCCGCCATACTCTTTGCCTCCTATGCTTATTTAGTCTTCGAATAGTCACGCTTACGAGGTTCAATAAGGGATGTATCAACATCTACATACTCAAAGTCAGGACCATTTTTCTCCGGATTGTAAGTAGCTTTTGTTGTTTTTAACCATTCCTCATCATTACGATCTGGAAATTCTGGTTTATAATGCGCACCGCGACTCTCGTTACGGTTATAGGCACCTTGTGTAATGACACGTGCTAAGTTTAACATACTATCTAGCTGACGAATAAACATTGCTGTTTGATTGCTCCATCTAGATGTATCATTAATGTTAATATCTTTTGCACGTTCCATTAACTCGGTAATTTTTTCATCTGTCTTTAATAGGTTATCATTTTCACGAACAACAGTCACATAATCCGTCATCCATTCACCTAATTCACGGTGAATTTGATACGCATTTTCTTTACCAGTTGTCATACTCATGATCTTATCAAACTTCTCTTCTTCTTCGCGCAATTTAGCATCGAACAACTCTGAAGTTTGATCTTCCGCTAGCTCATCAAGTCCATCGATGTACTTAATTGCATTTGGTCCTGCAACCATTCCACCGTAAATACAAGATAATAATGAGTTAGCACCTAAACGGTTACCACCATGAATGGTGTAATCACACTCACCTGCAGCAAAAATACCTGGAATATTGGTCATTTGATCATAGTCAACCCATAGACCACCCATGGAATAATGCACAGCAGGGAAGATTTTCATTGGTACTTTCTTAGGATCTTCGCCAACGAATTTTTCGTAAATTTCGATGATTCCACCAAGCTTCACGTCTAATTCTTTCGGATCTTTATGAGATAGGTCTAAGTAAACCATGTTCTCGCCATTAATTCCTAGCTTTTGGTTCACACAGACATCAAAGATTTCACGTGTAGCGATATCACGAGGTACTAAGTTACCGTATGCAGGGAACTTCTCTTCTAAGAAGTACCAAGGCTTACCGTCTTTGTATGTCCAAACACGTCCACCTTCCCCACGAGCTGATTCACTCATTAAGCGTAATTTATCATCACCAGGGATTGCTGTAGGGTGTATCTGGATGAACTCCCCATTAGCATATGCTGCTCCTTGACGATACAAGTTAGATACAGCAGAGCCTGTGTTAATTACAGAGTTTGTTGATTTACCAAAGATAATTCCTGGTCCACCAGTAGCCATAATTGTAGCATCTGCTGGGAATACTTTAATTTCATGAGATTGAATATCTTGAGCAACTACTCCACGAGATCTACCACTTTCATCAAGTACTGCTTCTAAGAAATCCCAACCTTCGTATTTCGTAACTAAACCATTTGCTTCATGACGGCGAACCTGCTCGTCCAAAGCATATAATAATTGTTGTCCTGTTGTCGCACCTGCGAATGCTGTACGGTGATGCTGTGTTCCACCGAAACGTCGGAAATCAAGAAGTCCTTCAGGTGTACGGTTGAACATAACTCCCATACGGTCCAGCATATGTATAATGCTTGGAGCTGCGTCACACATAGCCTTTACTGGTGGTTGATTTGCTAAGAAATCGCCACCATACACCGTATCATCAAAGTGTTCCCATGGTGAGTCACCTTCACCTTTTGTATTAACTGCACCGTTAATACCACCTTGAGCACATACAGAGTGGGAGCGTTTAACAGGAACAAGTGAAATTAAGTCAACGTGCACGCCAGCTTCAGCTGCTTTAATAGTAGCCATCAAACCAGCTAAGCCACCGCCTACTACCACGATATTTTTATTACTCATAAGAAGTTTCACTCCCTTTATCTTTAAAATAAAATCAAATTATTATGATGCAAAAGCGATTAATGATGCTAGACCCATATAAGTGAAGATAATGAATACACCCAAGGATACAATCGTCATTACGCGTTGAGATTTTGGTGTCACGGTAAGACCCCAAGTTACTGTAAATGACCATAAGCCATTAGCAAAGTGGAATACTGCTGCAACTACACCAAGAACATAAAAGCCAAACATAAATGGTGATGAAAGAATTTGAGCCATTAAGTCAAAGTTAATTTCCGTCCCATAGATCGCATGAGCTAAACGAGTTTCCCATACGTGCCATACAACGAAAATCAATGTAATAATCCCTGAAGCACGTTGTAAGATAAACATCCAATTACGGAAATAACCGTAGCGTTTTAAGTTCATCTCAGAAGTCAACGCAATATATACTCCATAAATTCCATGGAAAAGTAGTGGAATATAAATAAGTGCAAACTCTAAGAAAATTCGTAATGGCAGATTCTCCATAAAGTGAGCTGCTTGGTTGAATGCTTCTGGACTGTATGTAGCAAAATGGTTAACTACCAAGTGCTGCATCAAGAAAAGACCAATTGGAATGACTCCTAATAATGAGTGTATCCTGCGATAAAAGAACTCGCGGTTCTCTGACATGTGTTACCCCCCTCATTTTTCGTTAAATGATTTTTGTTTTTAACATACATACTTCCTGCAAATTTTAGTATATATAACATGTTTATTGTACTTCTAACGCGTCGCAGCGTCAAGGTAACTTGCCCGAAGTTTTGACAAGTTTTTCCCTAAAATGTTTTATTCTTTTGGAACATTTTCTTTATCATTGTTTGTTAAATATTCTTTTATATTCTCTGCAATGTTAAAAGGAATACCTAATTTAGCCATTTCCTTTGATTCCGCTTGCTTTATAGCTTCTATTGACCGGAAATGTTCTAATAAAATTTGTCGTCTTTTTGGGCCAACACCTTCTATTTCATCTAGCGCAGATTGAATGGACTGTTTGCCACGTAATTGTCTATGAAAACTAATAGCGAACCTGTGAACTTCATCTTGGATCCGTTGAATAAGATAAAATGGCTGACCATTCCTTTTTAATGGTACAGGGGCTGGAGGATCACCATATAGCAATTCACTGGTTCTGTGTTTATCATTCTTCGCTAAACCACATAACGGGATATCAAGTCCTAACTCATCTTCTAGAACCTCTCGGGCAGCTGACATTTGGCCTTTTGAACCGTCAACCATTATTAAGTCTGGTAAAGGTAACCCTTCCTTCAGCACACGCTTATACCTTCTTCTAACAACTTCCCTCATGGTTTCATAGTCATCCGGTTTGTCTACCGTTTTAACTTTGTATTTACGGTATTCATTTTTATTCGCTTTACCATCAATAAACACAACGAGTGCTGATACAGGATTCGTACCTTGAATGTTTGAGTTATCAAAAGCTTCTATACGATGGGGTGTTTCAACATGGAGAATTTCACCCAATTCTTCCACAGCATTAATGGTACGATGTTCGTTTTGTTCAATTAAAGAAAACTTTTCAGATAAAGCAATCTCTGCATTCTCTGTCGATAGGTCAACCAATTTCTTCTTTTGACCTCGGTAAGGTGTATGAACTTTCACTTCCAGATATTCTTCTATCAATTCATGGTCTGTACCCATAGGAACATTTATTTCTTTTGGTTTAATATGGTTTGAATGTGTATAAAAGCTAGCAATAAAGCTGATAAATGCTTCACTCGCATCATTGTAAAAAGGAAAAATGGATACATCCCTTTCTATTAATTTACCTTGGCGGATAAAGAAAACCTGTACACACATGTAACCCTTATCAACAGAGTAGCCAAACACATCTCTGTCGGATAAGTCATGTAACTCCATTGTTTGTTTTTCCATAACAGCTTCGATATGGTCAATAAGATCTCTGTATTCTTTTGCTTTCTCAAAATCCATGTTCTCTGAAAAATCATGCATTTTCTGCTTTAATTCTTCTTTAATTTCTTTATGTCCTCCATTTAAAAAGGTAGAAATCTTCTGAACGAGATCTTGATTGGTTTCTTTAGAAACTGGAAACTCACAAGGGCCTAAACATTGATTGATATGATAATACAAACAAACACGCTTTGGCATCGTGTTACATTTTCTAAGTGGATATAAACGATCTAATAATTTTTTCGTTTCTCTTGCTGCATAAACGTTCGTATAAGGTCCGAAATATTTCCCTTTGTCCTTCTTCACTTTACGGGTAACAATTAATCTCGGGTGTCTTTCATTTGTAATTTTTAAAAATGGATAACTTTTATCATCTTTAAGCATAACGTTATATCTCGGGTCATGCTTCTTTACGAGGTTCAATTCTAAAATAAGGGCTTCCACTTCTGAAGCGGTTACAATGTATTCAAAATCAGCAATTTCATTTACTAGGCGTTGCGTTTTTAAGTCGTTTGCACCTTTAAAGTATGAACGTACTCGATTACGAAGTGCTTTCGACTTACCAACATATATTACTTCCCCTTTTTTACTCTTCATTAAGTAACAGCCAGGTTTGTCGGGTAAGATTGCTAATTTATTTTGAATATGGTCCGCTGTCATGGTCGTCACCTCAAATATTATGTAAGTTTATAAAATAATAAGTTATGAAAAAGCTCGAAGGATCAATTTACACTAAAATAAAGAGCTAACTCTGGTGAGTCAGCTCTCCATTTATAAAATTGTTAGGCATTTTTATTAACTAATTGCTCTAATGCTTCTTTTGGTTGGAAGCCATGTGCTTGATCTACTTGTTCTCCATTTTTGAAAAGAATTAAAGTAGGGATACTCATTACACCGAACTTTTGTGCAGTTTCTTGATTTTCATCTACGTCAACTTTGACGATTTTAACTTGCTCATTCATGTCAGAATCTAACTCTTCTAAGACAGGAGCGATCATTTTACAAGGGCCACACCAAGGTGCCCAGAAGTCTACTAGTACTAAACCATCTTGTGTTTCTTCACTAAAGTTTTGATCAGTTGCATTTACAATTGCCATCTATAATTCCTCCTAAACATTCAATTTCTAATTTAGTATAGCACGATAAAGTTTATCCATGCCAATAGTTTGTTTATGACTTAAAATCATTAGATGATCCACTTATTTTATACCCGAAAAACAGTGAAAATAATCTTCCTTCAGTCAAAATAAATAAGCTAGGCACGTATTTTACGCACCTAGCATTTTGTTTTCATAATTAGCCTTTTAATGCTTTTAGTTCTTCAGTTAATTTCGGAACAACATCAAATAGGTCGCCAACAATTCCATAATCTGCAACGTTAAAGATATTTGCTTCTGGATCTTTATTAATTGCTACGATTACTTTTGAGTTAGACATACCAGCTAAGTGTTGAATTGCTCCGGAGATTCCTACTGCAAAGTACAAGTCTGGTGTAACTACTTTACCAGTTTGACCAATCTGCAAGGAATAATCACAATATCCTGCATCACAAGCACCTCTGGATGCACCAACTGCTGCTCCTAGTACGTCTGCCATTTCATGAAGAGGCTCGAAACCTTCTTCACTTTTCACACCACGTCCACCAGCCACAATAATATTTGCTTCTGATAGATCTACACCTTCAGATGCTTTACGAATTACTTCTTTAATAATAGTACGTAGATCTTTTATATCTACATCTATAGAAGTAACATCGCCTGAGCGACTGTCATCTGCTTCTTGAGGCGGGATGTTATTTGGTCGAATCGTAATAAAAGTCTTTCCATCTGTAATCTGTTTCTTCTCAAATGCCTTACCAGAATAGATCGGACGTACAAAAGTTGCATCGTCTCCACTACCCTCGATAGAAGTAACATCAGAAATTAAACCATTGTCTAATTTACTAGCTAAGCGTGGGGATAAATCTTTACCTGCTGACGTGTGCCCCATTACTAGGCCATCTGGGTTTTCTTGTTCAATAACTGCCATAGCAGCTTGCGTATATGCGTCTGTTGTATATTCTTTTAAGTCGCTGTGCTCAACAGTTACTGCGCGGTCTGCTCCATGCTTAATCATTTCATTTGCGAATGATTCAGCGTTCGCATCCGTAAACACAACAGCTACTACTTCACTACTCTCATCTATTTGACGAGCTGCTGCAACTGTTTCAAATGAGACGTTACGTAATTCTCCGTCGCGAGCTTCTCCAAATGCTAAAAACTTACTCATGATTTAATTGCTCCTTTCTACACCTGTATATTAAAGTACTTTCGCTTCTGATTTTAATAATGAAACAAGCTCTTTTACTTGGTCATCGATTTCGCCTTCTAACACTTTACCTGCTTCTTTTTCAGGTGGAAGGTATATTTCTGTTGTTTTAGTTTTTGGTTCCACATCGTCTTCATCTAAATCTAAATCATCAATCTCAAGCTCTTCTAAAGGCTTCTTCTTCGCCTTCATAATACCTGGTAATGATGGATAGCGCGGCTCGTTTAAACCTTGCTGACACGTAACTAATAGTGGTAAAGAAGTCTCTAGTTTCTCCACATCACCTTCTACGTCACGCTCAATATTAACTGTTTCTCCGTCAATATTAATAGCAGTAATAGTCGTTACATAAGGGATATCTAGCTTGTCTGCTAGTCTAGGACCAACCTGACCACTAGCTTCATCAATCGCAACATTTCCGGCAAGGATAATATCTGCTTCTTTATCCTTGAAGAAAGCTTCTAAGATTTTAACTGTAGTTACTTGGTCGCCCTCTTCTACATCATCTTCTGTATTAATTAATACAGCTTGATCTGCTCCCATTGCTAATGCTGTACGCAATTGCTGTTCAGATTCTTCATCACCAACAGTTACGACAGTCACCTCACCACCGTGGGTATCACGGAGATTAATAGCTTCTTCCACTGCATACTCATCGTAAGGGTTAATGATGAATTCAGCACCATCATCTTCAATCTTTCCACCACTTACTTGAATTTTTTCCTCTGTGTCGAATGTCTTTTTCAATAGAACATAAATGTTCATTGGATTACCTCCCTTAATCTATTGATCTTTGAAATCTGGCTTTCTTTTATCTATGAAAGCTTGAATTCCTTCTTTTGCATCATCATTTCCAAATACTTTCCCGAACTCTTCAGCCTCTTTTGACACACCATCTTGAAAACTTGATGTTTGGGCGTATGGTAGGAGTTCCATGATTGCCTTAATTGATGGACCACTTTTAGATGCGAATTTAGAAGCTAACTTATTAGTAACAACTTCCAATTCTTCTTCAGCTACGGCATGATTAGCAAGGCCATATTGTGCTGCTTCTTCACCAGTGATTGGCTCTCCAGTGAGAATCATTTCGTATGCTTTAGGTAGACCAACATAACGAGGCAATCTTTGAGAACCAGCAAAACCAGGAATAATTCCTAAATTTAATTCTGGAAGACCTAATTTTGCATCTTTCGTAACAATTCTTACGTGACAGGCCATAGCCAACTCCAAACCTCCACCTAATGAGGCACCGTGAATTGAAGCAATCACTGGAATATGGAATTGTTCAATACGATTGAATAGTGCTTGTCCTTTTTTAGATAACCCTGCATAGTCATCCTCTTTTTGAAAGGAAGTGAATTCCTTAATATCTGCTCCAGCAGAAAAGAATTTCCCTTCGCCTTTTAAAACAATTGTTTTGATTTCTTTATCTTTTTCAACTTCATCTAGAACTTTGTCTAGATCCATTAAAATTCCTGAAGATAAAGCGTTTGCAGGAGGGCTTGAAATAACAACTTGTGCTACGTTTCCTTCTTTGTTCCATGAAAGAAAATCCATTCTGACAACTCCTTCTAACTGTGATTTCGAAGTCCGTTGTAAATAAGGTGATGAACTTCTTTTGCTTGTTCAATTAAATCATAGCGCTGGTCTTTCATTACCCAGTTTGTCACCACTTCATCTAGTGTACCAAAAATCACTTGTCGAACCAATTTTACATTCAACTGACTTTGAAAAGTCCCATCTTCCATACCCTCTTTTAAAATATCGTCAATCACAATGAGATAACGTTTAAGCACTTCATTAATTTGAAGGCGTAAACGTTTATTTGACTGACGAAGTTCTAATTGGGTCACTACTGCCAACAGTGGATCTTCAGAAAGTTGTCTAAAGTGCATTTCAATCAGGCGGAAGAGTTTTTCGTCCGCCTGATCAGTTTGTGCAATCTCTTCTTCAATCTTCCCGATAAACTGACCCATCTTTTCTTGAAATAGTGAAATTAAAATATCTTCTTTGTTTTTAAAATAAAGATAAATGGTACCGTCCGCTACGCCAGCTATATTAGCAATTTTTGAGACTTGAGAGTGATGATAGCCATTTTCGGCGATAACCTCAACTGCAGCGTCTAGTATGAGTTTGTACTTTGGTTTAGACTTATTATTCATAGCAATCTCCCTAAAATGAATGAATGGTCATTCATTCCATATAATATAAATAAATCAGCTGGCTGTCAACTTTTTTGTGTCTTGTTTGAAATTAGCTTTTTTCCATCTTAGCTTTTTCTTCATCTACTAATTTTCTCCTTAGGATTTTTCCTACAGCAGTTTTCGGTAGTTCCTCTTTGAATTCATATAGTTTTGGAACTTTAAATGCAGCTAAATGTTGACGACAGAACTGATCTAAATCTTCTTCTGTAAGCTGACTGTCTTCTTTTAATACAATATAGGCTTTTACAGTTTCCCCGCGATATGGATCCGGAACTCCTGCAACCACTGCTTCTTGGATTGCTTCGTGTTCGTAAAGAATCTCTTCTACTTCACGCGGGTAAATATTAAATCCACCTGCAATAATCATATCTTTCTTTCGATCAACAATATAGAAGTATCCTTCTTCATCGATGTAACCCATATCACCAGTGAGTAACCAGCCATCTTTTAAAGTAGCATTCGTTTCCTCTTCTCGACTCCAGTACCCCTTCATAATTTGAGGCCCTTTCACACAAATTTCACCGACTTCACCAGTAGCTACTTCCTCTTGTGATTCCATATCAATTATTTTACTATCTGTGTCTGGCCACGGAACCCCAATACTGCCAGCACGTCTAGATGTCCATACAAAATTAGCATGTGTTACAGGTGAAGATTCTGTCAGACCATAACCCTCTACAAGTTTACCACCAGTTACTTTTTCAAAATTCTCCTGAACTTCTGCTGGTAATGGTGCGGAACCACTAATACAAGCTTCTACAGAAGACAAATCGAATTTATTTAACTTCGGATGGTTTAAAATTCCGATGTAAATGGTTGGTGCGCCTGGGAAAAGTGTTACTTTATGCTTTTCAATTCCTTTTAATACTTCGTCTACATCAAATTTAGGAATTAAAATCATTTTTTGTGCCATCATGACGGATAAATTCATTACGGTAGTCATCCCGTAAACATGGAAAAAAGGTAATACACCTAAAACTGTTTCTTTAGCATATTCTGTTTTATACAACCATGTTTGACACATTTGAGTATTAGAGGTCAAATTCATATGCGTCAACATAACCCCTTTAGGATAACCTGTCGTACCGCCTGTGTATTGTAATAAGGCAAGGTCATTTTCCGGGTCGATCTCTACTGATTTCACTTGCCCGTTAGCTTCTTCTAACATCGAATTCCATAGATACGTTCCATTTCCATGCTCAGGTTTTACTACAATACCATATTGTTTCTTTTGTAACATTGGTTGGATTAAATTCTTTGGGAATGGTAGGTAATCTTTAATTCTTGTCACGATAATATTTTCAAGGTCTGTTTCATTTTTGATAGCGTTTGCACGCGGAAGCAAAATATCAAGACATACTAACACTTTGGCTCCAGAATCCTTCATTTGATACTGTAATTCACGCTCAGTGTATAAAGGGTTCGTCTGTACGACGATCGCACCAGCTAAAAGCGCTCCGAAATAGGAAATGACAGCTTGTGGTACGTTTGGTAACATAATTGCCACTCGGTCCCCTTTTTCCACTCCTAATTCTTGTAAATAACTTGCGACTTTTTTCGAAGCATCATAAACTTCTTGATACGTTAATTCTGTCCCTAAAAAATTAATTGCTGCTTTGTCAGGATAGTTTTGAACACTTTCTTCTAGATAAGCAAATAACGGTTTCTTGTCATAATCGATCGTGTGTGGAATCTCTTCTGGATAGTGCTTCAACCATGGCTTTGTGACTTCAACCCCCATTAATCAACATCCTCCTTCAAAATAACTAGATTTATAATTATTATAAACATAAACTGACTTAAATTAAAAACATTATTTAAAATAATCTGAAATTTATCTCTAATAAAAAAGCTTCTTTAGTCACTATTTCAGAATAAAGAAGCTACTTTTACTAGTTCATCACGACGAAAATTATTCCAATTACGATAAACACTGCCGCAACAACTATTAATACTTTTGCTAATGTTTCCATTGTCCATCCCTCATTTTAACTATATGACTCTTATGATTGTCCTATACTATTTCAACTCAAAAATCGTTACACCTGTACCGCCTTCATTTGCTGTACCGAATTTATGTTTTTTAACAGAACGATGATTTCGAGCGTAAGCCTGTACACCTTTCATCAATGCACCAGTACCTTTTCCATGAATAATGGAAACTTGATGATAATTAGCAAGCAACGCCTCATCTAGATATTTATCTAATCGATTAAGTGCGTCTTCATATCGTTCACCACGTAAGTCTAATTCGGGTTTAACGTGATAGTTACTGCCTTTCACCGTTGATAATGGTTTTGTTTCTACTTGCTTAGGACGTTTAATAAACTCCATCTGATCTTGCTTCACTTTCATTTTCATAATGCCTAGTTGCACTTCATATTCTTTATTTGTAACTTTTTGAACAATATGACCTGTTTGATTAAAAGTTAAAACATGGACTTCATCACCAGGGTGAAACTCTCTTGATTCCTTTGATTTCTTTTCAGGTTTCTTTTGCTCTGGTTCAAGTTCTGACTTCTGATCAGAAAGCTTTTTTCGGGCGTCAATAAAACGGTGCTCTTTCACACCTGCTTCTTCGCGCATATTTCTAATTTCAGTTAATATTTCTTCTGCTTGTTCTTCCGCCTTGGAAACTACTTTGGAAGCCTTTTCTCTCGCTTTTTCTAAATATTGATCTTTATTACTCAAATAATGTTGGTATTCTTGAGAAAGGGACTGATAAAGTTCTTCCGCTTCTTTTAAACGCTGCTCTGCCACATCATAATCCGTTTCTGCTCGTTTCCTTGATTCCTCTAGTGATGCAATCATATTTTCGACAGATCGTGAATCTTCTCGCACCATCCCTTTTGCTTGGTTAATAATTTCATCTTTTAACCCTAAACGCTTAGAAATATCAAATGCATTACTTCGACCAGGTACACCTAGCAACAAGCGGTAAGTAGGTTGTAAAGTTTCTATATCAAATTCAACAGAAGCATTCGTCACTTCTTCTCTATTATACCCATATGCTTTCAATTCGGGATAGTGAGTAGTAGCAATCACTCTCGCTTTTCGCTCAACCACATAATCTAAAATAGACATAGCAAGTCCAGCTCCCTCTTGTGGGTCTGTCCCTGCTCCTAATTCATCAAATAAAACGAGTGACTGAGACGTTACTTGATTAAGAATTTCCACGATATTTGTCATGTGAGAAGAGAACGTACTTAGGCTCTGCTCAATAGACTGTTCATCTCCAATATCTGCAAAAATGTGATCGAACACGGCCAGTTCTAATCCATCTAACGCAGGTACTTGTAATCCAGCCTGAGCCATTAACGTACAAATGCCTACCATTTTCAACGTTACTGTTTTACCACCTGTATTTGGGCCCGTGATCACGATTGCGGTAAAATCAGCACCCAGTTCCACATCATTTGGAACAACTTCACCATCTGCTATGAGTGGGTGACGAGCTTGTCGCATATGGATAATCCCTTGATTATTCATTTTTGGTTTCGAAGCTTTCATATCGTGTGCAAGTTTTCCTTTTGCAAACATGAAATCTACTTGTTGGAGTGTATCAACATTTGTACGCAAGAAACTCGCATCTTCTTTAATGAATTGGGTTAATTCTACTAGAATCCTGTCTACCTCACGTTGTTCATCCACTCGTGATTCTTGCAGTTTATTGTTTAATTCAACTACTGCCTGGGGTTCAATAAATAATGTTTGGCCCGAGGAGGATTGATCATGAACCATTCCGCCAAAACTTGATCGGTATTCTTGTTTTACAGGTAACACATAACGATCATTTCGAATCGTCACAATCGCATCAGATAACATATTACTTTTTGATTTCGTATAGCCATCTAATCGATCACGAATGCTGCTCTCATAGGAACGAATCTGAGAACGGATTGTCCTTAGTTTACTCGATGCCCCGTCCATCACATTACCATAATCATCGATACAGCCTTTAATGGCTTGTTCTAACTTAGGAAGGCTTGTAATGTGTTCAGTTAATTCATCTAATAATGGCAAAGATAACTCTTCATCTTCCAGTGTACTCATGAATTTTTTCCACTGATTACCACCATAAATTGTACTTGCGATTTCTAAACACTCAGTAGCTGATAAAACACCATCGATTGTCGCTCGTTTAATTTGAGGGCGAATATCATGAATGCCACCAAGAGGAACATTTCCTTTCAGTCTTAACACTTGCGTAGCCTCATCCGTTTCTTGTTGCAAACGATTTACTTCTTCAAGGTCTGTTGAAGGAAATAGTCTAGAAACATAATCCTTGCCTAAACTGGTTGCTGCTTTTGTTAGTAACATATCTTTTAATTTATCAAATTCTAATTGTCTTAATATTTTTTGATTCATTCCGCTCACCTTTTTTCATTTGACTCTGTTAACGTTAAATGTTGATTTCATTCAGTATACCCCATATGGAGGAGAAACGCGTGAAGCGGAGACGCCTGAGGGATCAGCGCAGCTCGAAAATCCATTTTTCCGGAATGGCAATGGAGGAAAAATTAGTTGAGAGCAAGCCCCTAGGGACGGCTAAAGTCCGTTACGTCCTGTAACGAACACCGTCATTAGACCATCCAGGTCGTCACAAGCTTCCGCTTCTAAGCGATTCGACAGTATCAACATTGGGTATTAATAGAGCTATTCATTTAAAAACTGTGTCAATTTCTCTAATGACCAAGTATTTACTACTGTATCACGCTCTATCCAACCTTTTCTAGCAGCTTGAACCCCGATCGTCATATCCGCCAGCATCTTATAGTTATGAGCATCTGTATTTATAGCAATTTTCACGCCACGCTCTTGAGCCACTTTTAACCAATCCCAAGCTAAATCTAAACGATTTGGATTCGCATTCAATTCAATAATAGTATTCGTTTCTTTAGCCAAATCAATAAATTGCTCATAGTTAAAGGCATACCCAGCCCTTCTTCCTAATAGTCGTCCAGTAGGGTGGGCGATCATATCTACATGTGGTGAACGCATCGCTACTTCTAATCGCTTCATGATCTCTTCTTCTGGTTGATTAAAGCTAGAATGGATGGAAGCTATTACAAAATCCATCTCTTCCAAAAAAGTATCCCCAAAGTCTAAACTTGCATTTGGTAGTATGTCCATTTCTACACCTGCAAGAATGGTTATTTCATTATACTTTTTATTCAACTCATTAATCTGCTCTCGTTGTTTACGCAGCCTTTCTTCGTTCAGCCCATTAGCTACTTGTAGAAATTTTGAGTGATCTGTAATTGCAATATGCTGATAGCCATATTCAATAGCTTTTTGTACCATTTCCTCAATAGATTGTGCACCGTCACTCCATGTACTGTGCATATGCAAATCAGATTTGATCGACTCTTGCGACACTAACGTTGGCATTGTTTCTACTTGAACTTCTTCACCTGTCTCTCTTAGTTCAGGTGGAATATATGGCATGTCTAAAAAGGAAAAGAAGGCTTCTTCTGAATCAAATGTGTGCACTTCACCTGAATCTACATTCTCGATTCCATACTCACTGATTTTATAACCTTTTTGCTTAGCAATCCTTCTCATTTCTACATTATGATCTTTAGATCCGGTAAAATGATGTAAAGTTGTATAAAATGCTTCTTGTTCCACTAATCTAAAGTCAACAGATAAATCCCACTCCCCTGAAATTACCACCGTCACTTTTGTACTACCACTTGCTACGACCTCTTTTACTTGTTCTAATTCAGTAAGTTGTTTGGAAACTTTCTCGCCATCTTTAGTCGCTATAATATAATCTAAATCCTTTACCGTTTCTTTTAACCGTCTTAAGCTTCCTGCTAATGCATAGTCAGAAACTCCGTCCATTTTTTCTAGTTGCTCAACAATTTGGTGATGTATTGGTAAAACAGTTGAAATAGGTAAACGTTCCGGGCGACTATATTGTTCATCCAAAGCCTGGATCATTTTATCGACTGTTTTCTTACCGAATCCCTCTAAAGCTTCTACTTCACCATTTTCACATGCTTTTCTGAGTGTAGCTTCATCTATTACCCCAAGTTCTTGATATAATTTAGAAAGTTTTTTACCACCAAGTCCTTGTAATTTTAATAGAGGAACAAGTCCTTCTGGAACGTCCTGCTTTAACTTCTGCAAGGTCTCTGTATCATGATTTTCTATAAACTCTTCTATTACAGCTGAAGTACCTTTACCAATACCTGATAGTTTGGCAAAGTCCTCTATCTCACTTAATGAACGTTCATCTCGCTCCAGTGATTGCGCAGCTTTGCGGTAGGCAGAAATTTTAAAGGCATTTTCCCCTTTTAATTCTAAATAGACTGCAATAGTTTCTAAGTGTTTGATTACTTGTTTTTTATCCATTTAAATACTCCCTTAACTGTTGTTCAAATTTGTATGGATGAGATAAAAAGAAAAGAGGCAACTCGCTCGGAGTCTACCTCTATTAACTGTTGATCTGTGTAAACCATAAGTCTTTAATACGCTCTGAGAATAGTGGTGTACTCTCAATAATAAATTGTGCAATAAATGACCCTTGTATCGCATCTTGGATGAACCCTATGGAAACCAAGGATACAAAGAATATAAAGAAGAATATAATTAAGTACATTTCAATAAAACCAACAATTGCTCCTAATAAATTATTCACACTTTTTAAGATTGGAATATTAGCAACAAAGTCTAACATATTCGCTAGTACTTGCAGTAAAATCTTCACTACAAAGAAAATAAACACAAAGGCAATTCCATTATAAAAAGCATCAGAAATTGATGCATTTCCTGCTAAACTAGACCAAAAATGGTCATCTGATAAATTGGGATTAGGAATCCATAACTCTATAACAGATGCTAAGTCTCGAAAGTACAGCCAAGCAACGATAAATGCTACGATAAATCCTAATAAATGAAAAATTTGAAGTATAAATCCTCTTTTTAAACCAATTAAAAAGCCGAGAATTAGTAATATAAACAAAATAATATCTAACATGATTATTTTCGATCCTCTTTCCTCTGACTCTGCACTAATGCATCGTAATCTTGTTTTAGTTTAATATAATCATTCATGGTGTTCAATGCTGTTAATACAGCTAATTGCGTGGTATCAAAAGAAGGCTTCGCATAGCGAATTTCGTCCATTTTTTGGTCTACTAAGCTTGCAACCATTTTTATTTGATCAGGCGATTCCTGACCAACAACTGTATATTTACGATGATGAATATCAACGGTAACTTTATTCTTATTTGATCCAGTCATCGATAAGCCTCCTTCTCGATTCTCTACAACATATAGTAACACGTTTTGACATAGGAAGGAAAGTACAGATATTTGGCATCGCGCACACTTTCCTCACATGATATACTAATCAAAAATCGATAAAGGAGCAAGTCATGGGACAGACCGTAATCAAACTTGATCAACAAACACTTAAAAGACTTCAAAACACTTACCAATCTTATAGCTTAGACAAGACTCCTCCCCATGCTATTTTAGCTGCAAAATATAATGGGAATACCATCACTGCTTATAAATCCGGCAAAGTTATGTTTCAAGGGGATTCTCATGCAGAAGAAGCTTCCAAATGGGGAGAGAATACCGAAACAAAAGCGAAGCAAAAAATTATAAACTCTGCTTCTATGGAAGTTTTAAAGCAAGATCATATTGGTTCTGATGAAGCTGGTACAGGCGATTACTTTGGTCCAATAACAGTAGCTGCCGTTTATGCTACTGAAAAACAACAGGAACTGCTGCGTGAGCTAGGTGTTAAAGATTCAAAAGCCTTAAAGGATGACACAATCTCAAAAATAGTAAAAGACATTTTAAAAACTGACATCATATATAGTTCTGTAACATTAAGTAACCCAAAATATAATGAGTTAAAAAATCGTGCATGGTCACAAGTACGAATGAAAGCATGGATGCACCATCAAGCAATCAACCATGTAATCAATAAATTAGATGAAAAAGAATACTCTGGTATTGTAATTGACCAATTCTGTGAACCTGGTGTCTATTACAATAAGATTCGTGCTTCCAATCAAGAACCACATAAGGATATTACATTCCTCACAAAGGCGGAAAGTCAATCTACTTGTGTGGCGGCTGCCTCCATGATTGCGAGGTTCCGATTTGTTCAAGAGATGGAGCGGTTATCAGGAGTTGTAGGTTTCGATTTACAAAAAGGTGCTTCTAATATAGTTGATAAACAAATCAAGCGTATTATCGATAAAAAAGGGGAACCATTTCTAAATGAAATTGGAAAGGTTCACTTTGGGAATACGAAAAAAGCGAAGAATTTGAAGAAATAAGAAATATTTAAAGAGTCCAAACATGAAAAGAGGCTGGGACAAAATGGTGGTAGTCATTACTCATCCGGACAATAAATTGCGGTGCGATTAACTCGCTCCGACTACGCTTTTTTGGCGCATTGCTCGGGTTTTCATGCTATCACTTTAATTTGTCCTAGCCTCTTTAAATAAATTTCAATATTATCCTCTTAATTCCGCTTCATACACTTTCTCAACTTGTTCTACAATCGATTTGCGTGCTTCCTCGATCTCTTCATCCTTTAAAGTACGTTCACTGTTTTGGAAAACAAGGTTAAAAGCGACTGATTTCTTTCCTGCTTCCATATGTTCCCCATCATACACGTCAAATACAAGAATAGATTGTAGATGTGGCTGTCCCGCTTCTTGAATAACTTTTTCTAATTCGCTTGCAGTAACATTATCGTTTACCACAAAAGCTAAGTCCTGTGAAATGGCAGGATACTTTGTGATCTTTTCATAACGTTCTTCTTGGTCAGACAGTTCTAAAATAGCTTCTAAGTCCAAGTCGTACACGTACGTTTCCGATAAGTCATAATCCTTTTGAGTGGTTGGATGTAATTGTCCCAAATAGCCAATCACACGTTCCCCAGATTTCACAATTGCCGTTCTTCCTGGGTGCATACCATCTAGTTCAGCTTGTTCATACGCGACTTCTGGCACAGCAAAATGGGATAGTAATCCTTCGACGATTCCTTTTAGAATAAAGAAATCTACTGGTTGTTTTTGTGCTTGCCATGGGTGATTAATCCACAATCCAGTAATAGCTCCTGTTGTTCTTAATTTCTCCTCAGGCTGAGTACCTTCCCCTTTAGTTTGCGGATAAATTGGTCCTATTTCATATAAAGCGATATTGTACTGGTTACGAGCGACATTGTACCGCACGCTTTGTAGCAATTCTGGTACTGCACTTAATCTTAAATGACTGTGTAAATCAGTCATTGGCATCGCTAATGGAACGGCATTGGCCTCCATATTTTTCACTTCTGGACTTACAAATTTATAGGCATTTTTTTCTGTAGTAAGGGAGTACGTAATTGCTTCATTTAATCCAGTAGATTGTAAATAATCATGTGCTTTTCGTAATGCTTTTTGCCGTTTCGACAAACCACCTGGATGCATTTCTCCAGTTGGTAGTGTATATGGAATTCGGTCGTATCCATAAATACGTGCGATTTCTTCTACCATGTCTTCTTTACGAAGCACATCTCCACGTCTAGGTGGGATCGTAACTGTAATTAATTCGTCTTGATTTTTCGCCTCAAAGCCTAAACGATTAAATATTTGATACATCTCTTCCATAGAAATAGATGCGCCAATTCGCATTTCCATTTCTGGTCGAGAAAAAGTAATATGTTGTGGCTCTACTTCAAGTGAGCCTTGTTCCACCATATCACCTAGTACCGTAGCTCCTGCAACTTCTTGTAAGAGTTGTGCTGCACGTGTTGCTGCGTCTCTCACACGAGTTTGATCGAGTCCTTTTTCATAACGAACACTTGCCTCACTACGTATGCCATGGTCTTTAGACGCTTTACGAATCGAAGCAGGATCGAATGATGCCGCTTCTAATAAAATCATCGTTGTATCATCTTGTACTTCTGATTTTTCCCCACCCATTACACCTGCAATAGCATGAGCTTCTTTTCCATTAGTAATGACTAAATGATCCGTTTGTAGGGTACGTTCTTCTCCATCAAGTGTCTTAATCGTCTCTCCTTCATTTGCTAAACGAGTTACCACTTCCTTAGAACCGAAACGTTGATAGTCAAATGCGTGTAATGGTTGACCATATTCTAATAATACGTAATTCGTCACATCGACAACGTTATTAATTGGTCTAATCCCTGCACTCATCAGACGATTCTTTAACCACTGTGGAGATTGTTTTACTTCTATGTCTTTTAAAATCCAAGCTCCGTAAAATGGATTAGCTTGTTGGTTATCGAGTTGAACCGAAATATGATTACTAGAAGCTTCCTCTGCTTTAGTCACCTGTGGTTCAGGTAATTGAACCTTTTGGTCGTATATAGCTGCTGTTTCGTAAGCCATCCCTAGCATGCTTAGGCAATCTGCACGATTTGGTGTTAGATCAAATTCAATAATGGTATCATCTAAATTTAGTAATGGCGCAGCAAGTTGGCCAACTTCCACTGGTTCTTCGATCACAAAGATTCCTTCTTTATCCGCTTCTGTTAGGAACTTATCATCCACACCTAATTCATTTAACGAACAAATCATGCCTTCTGAAACTTCCCCGCGAAGTTTAGCCTTCTTAATTTTAAGTCCACCAGGTAAACGTGCACCAGGTTTAGCTACTATGACATACTGGCCTTTCGCAACGTTGTTGGCACCACAAATTATTTGCGCCAGATCTGTTTCGCCAACATTCACTTGGCATACATTCAATTTATCGGCATTTGGATGTTGATCACATGCCTCTACGTACCCGACGACTAGTTTATCACTTTGTAAAACCGGGTCCATCACCTGTTCCACTTCTATTCCAGTCTTCGTAATGTCTTCAGCTAGTTGAAGTTTATCTTTATCTTTCACATCTATATATTGTTGTAACCAATTCGTTGATACTAACATTTGTATTCCCCCTTACGCTTTATGAAATTGTTTTAAGAAACGTACATCATTTGTATAGAAATGACGGATATCCTCTATTCCGTACTTAAGCATTGCTATTCTCTCAGGCCCCATTCCAAATGCGAACCCGGTGTATTTCTCTGGGTCAAATCCAGCTTTTTGTAATACATTGGGATGGACAAGTCCGGCACCTAGTATTTCGATCCAGCCTGTACCTTTACAGACAGAACAACCTTCTCCACCACATACCTTACAGGAAATATCTAGTTCTACAGATGGTTCTGTGAATGGGAAGAAACTTGGACGTAAACGGATTTCACGATCTTCTCCAAATAAATGTTTCGCTAATGCATTTAATGTACCTTTCAAATCACTCATTCGTACATTTTCATCCACGTAAAGTCCTTCTATTTGAGTAAACTGATGAGAGTGTGTCGCATCGTCCGTATCACGGCGATACACCTTGCCAGGACATATGATCTTCACAGGACCTCTACCTTCGTGTGCGAGCATTGTACGTGCTTGCACAGGTGATGTGTGTGTACGCATTAATAATTCCTCTGTAATGTAGAAAGAGTCTTGCATATCACGAGCAGGGTGTCCCTTGGGTAAGTTTAATGCTTCGAAATTATAATAATCTGTTTCTACTTCAGGTCCTTCTGCGACTTGGTATCCCATACTAATGAACAGATCTTCAATGTCACGAATCACTTCCATTAATAAATGAGGACCACCGTTTTGTGCTGGTTTACCTGGGAGCGTAACATCCACCGCTTCTTCTCTAAGCTGCTTATTGATTTTAATTGCTTCTAATTCTGCGTCTTTTTCTTCTAAAGCTTCCGTCAACGTATCACGCACTTCATTTGCTAGTTGGCCAATCACTGGACGTTCTTCCTTGGATAGTTTCCCCATCCCTTTTAAAACTTCTGTAATCTGACCTTTCTTACCTAAATAATATACGCGTGTATCTTGTAGCTGCTTGTTGTCTTCACTTGACTGTATTTGTTGCAGTGCTTCTTCTTTTAATTGTTGCAATCGCTCTTTCACACTAGTTTCCTCCTTTTTTGCATATAAAAAACCCGTCCCCTTATAGAAAGGGACGAGTTGTTATTCCGTGTTACCACCCTAATTGATCAAACAGTCTAAAGTTCGATCCACTTCATTTTGATAACGGATTGCTCCGGGTTACCTTTACTGCTTCGCAACATCCAGGTACCAGCTCCTGAGTGAAATTCATCTTTTTCAACATTTGAGATAGTTTCAGTCTAAGCTATCTCATCCCTAGGAAATGTATTATGAAAAAGATTACTGGGCTCATTCTAAGCTTTTTTATTCATCTATTCTGAAATATATTATAGATAAAATTATCAATTTAATCAAGTATCGTTAGAAAATTGATACAGAGCGATACTTGTTGCTACAGCGACATTCAGTGATTCACTTTGATTACTTATAGGGATATATATATTGTCATCTGCTAGTTCTAGTAAAGTATCTCCTACACCTTCTCCTTCATTTCCAACTATTAAAACATAAGGTTTAGAAGGCTTACAAGTCTGTACTGGGGTTGCTTCTTCATCTAGTGCCGTAGCATATACCGAATAATTTTCCGACTTTAACCGGGTTACCAGTTCCTCTGCGTTAGCACGAATAATCGGCAAGTGAAAAATGGCACCTTGTGTGGAACGAATTACTTTTTCGTTAAAAAGATCCGCACTCCCCTCACCTAATATTACGCCATCAAAATCAAAGGCAAGCGCAGAACGGATAATGGTCCCTACATTTCCAGGGTCCTGTACCCGATCTAACAGTAATAATTTGTTTGTATTTTCGACCGTAGAATTACGCTGTTTTACAACCGCAATCATTCCTTGGGGTGACTCGGTTTGAGCAATGTGGTTTAACACCTGATTAGTAACCTGATACGTTTTCATATGTTTCCAAGTTGGGGGAAGTTCCAAATCTTCTGTACAAATGAGTTCGACAACTGTCCAGTCACTACGAAGTGCTTCTTCAATTAAATGCCAGCCTTCAATTAAAAATAATCCTTCTTTTTCTCTGAATTTTTTACTATGTAGTTTTCGCCAATTCTTTACTTGTTTATTTTGCGTCGATGTAATCATATCCATACCTCATGACCTTTTTTATTTATCATACATAGAGTTTGGACAATTGGTCAAACTATGAGTGAATTTTTAAAATCGAGGTGATTGGAATGGATCTGAATTTAAGACAAGCAATTAGATCGAACGTTGCAGGAAATAATGAAGAGCAGTTAGAGGCAACCATTGTTGATGCTATTCAAAGTGGCGAGGAAAAAATGCTTCCGGGATTAGGTGTTTTCTTTGAATTATTTTGGGAACAAGCTACTGAGCAAGAGAAGAAGACTGTTTTAAATAAATTAGAAGAAGAAGTCGGAAAGCTATAAACAAAAAACGAGGCTGTGACAAAAGTGTCTGTAGTCATGAATAATCAGATGAAAGCTATAAAAAGCGGATGAAATAGACGGAGACTCCTGTGGGAAATAGAGCTCAGGTGAGACCCCGGAATGCGTAGCATGAGGAGGCTCACCAGCTCCCCACGGAAAGCGCAGTCTATTTCAGGAGCGAGTTAGTCGCACCGCATTTTATAGTTCTGATTTTCATGCTAGCACTTTATTTTGTCCCAGCCTCATATTTATTAGTTAAACGTTAACTTTTCAACTGTCTCACGGTCTAATTTCTTAATTACTTCAATAATTAATTTTACCACATTTTCATAATCATCACGGTGAAGCATTGCAGCGTGAGAATGAATATAGCGTGTAGGAACAGTAATCGATAATGCTGGAACTCCGTTTGCAGTTAAATGGATTGCTCCAGAGTCAGTTCCGCCACCTGGCATTGTTTCATATTGGAAAGGAATATTGTTAGCTTCTGCTGTATCAACTACAAAATCACGCACACCTTTATGAGAAATCATCGAAGCATCATATAGAACAATCTGAGGACCTTCGCCCATTTTCGCTGCGGCATCTTTGTCAGATACGCCTGGCATATCCCCTGCAATACCAACATCGACACCAAATCCAATATCAGGTTTCACGGCATTCGCAGAAGTTTTTGCACCTCTTAATCCGATCTCTTCCTGGACAGTACCCACTCCATAAACTTCATTTGGATGACTTTCATTTTCTAACCCTTTTAATACATCAATTGCAATCGCACAACCAATACGGTTATCCCATGCTTTTGCAAGTAGTAGTTTTTCGTTGTTCATTACAGTGAAATCAAAATATGGAACAACTGAATCCCCTGGTTTTACTCCAAATGATTCCGCTTCTTCTTTATCTTTTGCACCAATATCAATAAACATATCTTTAATTTCAACTGGTTTCTTTCGTTGTTCTGGAGTTAAAATATGTGGAGGTTTTGAACCAATCACACCAGTAACATCACCTTTAGAAGTCATAATCGTGACGCGTTGAGCAAGCATTACCTGGTTCCACCAGCCTCCAACAGTCTGGAAGTATAAGAATCCTTGATCATCTATACGTGTAATCATGAATCCTACTTCGTCCAAGTGACCTGCAACCATAATACGCGGTCCATTTGCTTCACCAGTCTTCTTAGCAATTAAGCTACCTAAGTGGTCGGTCGTAACTTCATCTGCATAAGGACTTATGTACTTTTTCATTACCTCTCTAGGTTCTTTTTCATTGCCTGGAATTCCCTTAGCATCTGTTAAATCTTTTAACATGGTTAAAGTGCTATCTAATTTTGTCATCTGAATTTCCTCCCTTATTATCATCACACGTTGTCCATTATAACGCTTTCATGATAATTTCTCAAAAAATTTTGTTTATTATAAGCAATTAATAGCCGCGCGCTTGTCTATTATGATTTTCAGCATTTTTTTCAAGATAAGCTTGTACAATTTCTTCTTCACTAAAGGTTAATAATTTACCAACAGAAAGGTAGATGAGCATCAGCTCTTGATAGTGAGCTTGTGAAGGTTCATTTTTATATGTCTGGATCATCTCATACACCATATGAAACGCTTCTGTTAATGTCACAACTGAATCGCGGTCAGTAGCTTGGTGGGATTCAAACCGGTAGCCATCATCTAACCCAAATGACAACAGAAAATGAATCCCATCTACAAACTCCTCTAGAATCACCTCACGCTCATTTGCGCCTTTTTGACTCCAATATTTAAAACAACGCGTTTCATTTGCTAGCTCACTTACCTCTACAAGAAATGCGAGCAATTTATCATCTCTCACCTGTTCATTTGTTTGAGGTATGGAGTCTAAAATGCGCTGATCAAGGTCAGCTTGCAATCGATATAATTCTTCCCAATTCATTTTCTTACGCCTCCTTTAAAGCTTATTGTGTCACTTTTCAGGGTTTGGCGCAAAGAAATCTTGCCACGTTACAATCATTTCTTTTCTACGGAATAGATATAATAAACTAGCGATTACAACGAATAGGGCAATGATATAGGGCCAATCCAAGCGTTGAAACCACGTTCCAAAAGAAGTATAAACTACTGCCAACGGAATATTGGATAAGATAGATAATTTCGCATACTCTTTAAAATTACGAGTCATTTCAATTATTAATAAAGAAATTAAATGGAAGTGAACAAATGGAGTAATGCGTAAAATAATTAATTGTGGCGTGCTAATTGAGGCATGATTTCCAAATAATTGTTGTTTCATCTGCTGAAATCGTTTCGCTATAAACGGAACATGATACGTCATCAGGTAGAAAAACACACTGGATAACGTCACTCCAATAAAGGAATAAATCGACCCGTGTGTTGTCCCAAATAAAAGCCCGCCAGTGATACAAAGAAGTGCTACCGGTATAAAAAGAAAAGGCCGGATCAGATGAAAAAAGATAAATATTATTGGAGCAAAGATAGCTGATTGATGGTAATGATCCTGTACCCATGTCATGGCATGTTCCATCTCATACCCCTCTCATCTCACAGATGCTATATTCATATCTATGACAAGAGACGAGCCTTTATGACAGAAGGCATTTATTAAATGGTAAAAATCATTAGCAACATCCATGCTGCTGTTAGAAGGGGTAAACCATATTTAAACTGATTATGTTTCGTCTTATGACGGAAGAAATTCATACCAATCCACATACCAGGAGCTCCACCTACAAATGCGATTGCCCATAGATTTCTTTCAGGAATCCTTCTACCTTTTCGAGTGGAAGATCGTTTATCCATTCCCATCATTAGTAGACCTATTAAACTTGAGAAGATAGTAATAATAACTAAGTATTCGTACATCTTGTTAATCTCCTTTACATTCTGGACGTTGAGTCTCATTGTATCATGACAAGTAGCATAACTTTTATGTAAATTTTCGCTACTAAATTAAAAATATGAAGTTACTCTTTAAAAGTGGAATCTTGGGAGGATTGAAGCATCCAATATTTCAAGAAAAATTGCCATATATTCAGAAATATTAATACTTATGCGCGAAAATTCAAATATATCAAGAAAAGTCACAGCTTTATCCACGAAACCGGTCCAGCCCCCTAATTCGGGACAAATTATTGGTTTTTCCCACCCAAACTTAGAATTGCTTAAGTTTGCTTCTTTTTAGAGTCCAATGAACTTGACAAGGAGCCTCTGGAGAGGCGATTTGCTCCGAAAGACCGAGTTGAATATTTCGGCAGCTCTCTAGGCTATCACCTCTCCCTCTCCTTATCAAGTTCCTTTCTAGTGTCAAATCGAAAGGGGTTCTTGTGTTATATGCCCCGCTCTCCAACGCTCATAAAAAACATCTGGAGATAAATTCTTTAGACTCCCATGGGGTCGATCGTAATTATAGAAATCGGTGAATTCATTTATATAGTGATAGGCTTCGTCGTATAGATGGAATGGATGTCGATCGAAACACTCAGCCTGTAAACGGCTAAAATAAGATTCAATATAAGCATTCATATCAGGCGTACGTGGTGGAATTCGTTCATGATATAAGTCTCGGTTTACACAATAATCACCAAAATGTTCGCTCACAAACTGAGGCCCATTATCCGTTCGGATAATAA
>NZ_AUHI01000016.1 GCF_000423105.1 Halalkalibacillus halophilus DSM 18494
GAACAGGTTCAAGAAAGTAGATCTCATTATCTTAGATGAAATGGGTTATATTCCATTCAGTAAAGATGGAGCGGAGCTTCTGTTTCAGTTGATCACAGACTGGTATGAGCAGAAAAGTCTTATCATCACTTCTAATTTAGAATTTAGCCAATGGAATCGCATTTTTGTTGATGCAAGACTGACTGCTGCATTGGTGGATCGTGTGATTCACCATGCGCATATTCTAAGTTTCACCGGCAACAGTTATCGTGTCACACACGCACTATCGAATTACCCATCATAAAATATGGGCTGGCAATGTTCTCGAATTTCTTTTGCATTTTTATCAAGTTTTCTCTTGCAAAATACAGGAAGCTTTAAATATCTTCATATAACTCACCATTTACCATAAATTACGAATGCTTTTTATTCATACAAAGTCATTATTTTTCTTATCATACTAATAATGTACACTATAAATAAACTAACAATCTAACCTTGGAGTGAACTACTATGTCTCAGAACCCTATCTTAAAAATCGAAAACGTAGGAAAAGTGGAAGGAGATAAATTGTGGTTTCATCCCTTTAATTTGGAACTAAACCAAAATGAGTTAGTTGCAATTCAGTGTGATCATATTGTTGGGAAGGTGCTATTGCATATTTTAATCGGGAAAGAAGAGGCTTCAGGGAACATTTCTTACTTTAATCAGTCTCATCCTTCTGGTTGGAAGCACTATGGCCATCGAATCGGGATGGTGTCTCATGAAGAAGAGGTATATGAACGTTTAACGCTTTATGAGTATTTGAAGTTTTATCAGAAGCTTTATAAGGAAAAAGCGGATATTCACGAGTTGTTACATATGGTTAATTTATCCAATAAGAAATCGCATCGAATTAAACTTCTCAATAGTTCAGAAAGGAAGCGATTGTCTTTTGCGAAAGCATTTGTGCATAAGCCGGATTTAGTGATATTGGAAGAGCCTGATCAGAATATTGATTTGGAAAGCAAGGTAATCTTGCGAGAATTAATTAATGAGCATACGGAAAATGGTGGGGCTGCTTTAGTTATCACGAGTAACATGGAGAGTGCTGTGATCTTAACGAATGACGTGTATCGCTTGAATGAAGAGGGTGTAAAAAAGATGGAGTTGCAGGATCCTTGGGGTTCCGAAACTGCCAGGCAGCTGGATTCAGGTGCTGAGCTTGAATCGAGTGTTCAGGTTCAAATGGAAAGGATCCCTGCGAAAGTGAAAGAGAAAATTATTCTGTTTGATCCCACCGAAATTGATTATGTGGAGAGTGTGGATGGAACGGTTCAGTTACATGTAAAAGGCGGAACTTTTCCGTGTACGATTACGTTGCAACAGTTGAATGAACGACTGGAGCCTTTTGGTTTCTTTCGTTGTCATCGGTCTTATATCGTGAACCTTCAAAAAGTTCGCGAAGTAATGACATGGACAAGAAATAGTTACAGCTTAATTCTAGAGGACCAACATAAAAGTAATATTCCTTTGTCCAAAGGGAAGTTACAGGATTTAAAGGATGTACTGAGAATGTAATTTACGTTTTAATAATTAATTATTTCCCGGGAAATGTCGAAAGAAGTCATCCGTTTGATAGGTTAATTAACTCCTTTGGCTTGTTTTCGTGTAACGCTCATACTCCTATTACTCTATTCACCCCTTATTTGGTTCCTTTCATCCTACTATTAATGCTCAGGTGCCCCCCTTCTTATAAACTTTAGTTAATCAGCTACGAAAGCAGGGGAAGGGGAAATGAATATGAGTAAGATTATTGACGTTGCGAACGTTAATAAAGAATATGAGGGGAAACGGGCGCTGGATAATTTGTCGTTCTCCATTCAACAAGGAGAAACATTTGGCTTCTTAGGGCCAAGTGGATCTGGTAAAACGACGACAATTAAGTTACTGACGGCTCAGGAGCATTTTCAGGCAGGTGAGATGCAAGTGTTTGGAAAGCCTGTAGCTAACTTAAAGGATCCTCAACAAATGAAACGAATTGGAGTGTTAACCGATAATTCTGGTTTATATGACCGGTTAACGGTAAAAGCCAATTTGAAATTATATTGTGATTTGTATGATGTTGATTATAAGCGTATTGACGAGGTGCTAAATGATGTAGGTTTGACAGGGGAAGAATCGAAAGTCGTTCAAAAGCTTTCTAAAGGAATGAGGCAACGGGTTACTTTAGCTCGTACTATTTTGCATAAGCCTGAACTGTTATTTCTTGATGAACCGACTTCTGCGTTAGATCCTGTTAGTACCGAACGAATCCACCGAGTTTTACGCAGCTTAAATGAAGAAGGAACAACGATTTTCTTAACTACACACGATATGCATGAAGCGGAACGAATCTGTGACCGGGTTGCTTTCTTAAATAAAGGAAGCATTCAACTGGATGGGCCACCCAAGCAGCTTCGAGTGAGCCACACGGATTCCTCAATCAGCATTTCATTAAGTGATGGAAGAGAAGTGCTCGTTGGGAATGACCATGAAGGAGCGGCACGCATTAGTGAAGCGATTACGAGTAATCAATTGGTAGCCGTACATTCTAATGAGCCGACTTTAGGAGAAATTTTCGCTCGTGTAACAGGAAAGGAGTTGTTCTAATGATTTCTATCAAACGAATTCAAGCAGTCGTAACGAAGGATTTTCAAGATCTTAAGAAGAATGCCTATATGCTTTCTACAGCTGTAGTACCAATTTTCTTTGCATTCATTTTCGGGCAACAAGAAGCTACAGGTGATTTAGATACAGCTGTTTTCTTCATGCCCATTATGCTTACAATGGTAATCGTTGGCTCCTTTGTTCAAGCAGCCATGATTGCAGAAGAAAAAGAGAAGAACACGCTAAGAGGATTGCTCCTGTCTCCACTATCCACTTCGGAAATTTTCATTGGAAAGAGTATTCTTTCGGCTATTGTAAGTATCTTTATGATTATTGTTGTGATTTATATAGGTAATATCCCTATACCAGATCAGATACCGCTCGTTGTTGCAGCAATTTTCATCAGTCTGATTATTTTCATTAGCATCGGCACCATTCTTGGACTATTATCTCGCACTGTAATGGAAACGTCCGTTATGGGCATCCCTGTTTTATTTATTTTTGGAATGGGAGATTTATTTCATAATATGATCGAATCAGAATGGCTTTTAAATATCCTAAGCTATTTGCCCGATCAGCAGTTTGGTCAGGCACTTGTGCAGTTAAATAATGGAAATGCAATCGGAGAACAACTAGTTGCGTTATCGATTTGGGCTGTTGTGAGTGTGTTGGTGACGGTTTATATATTTAAGAAGCGAAGAATTGATTAAGATAGGGCAGATGAGACTGCAGTGGTGATTTTTACTACTGCAGTTTTTTGATTTGTAGTAAGAACTATTGTTCATTCTTCGATTTATATACTGTTAAGAAAATTAAGGTAATAATTTCTATAAACATGATCCACCAAAACACAGGCTGTACTTGTCGATCGCAGAACCACCTACGCCGCCATTGGCAAACTTTTCAAACCAGACATATTCCCCCCACATAATTATTGCTATAAATTGTGTTGTCACCGCTAATACTGATAATGTGATAAATTTCACCAACTTAAAAGCCTCTTATAAAATATGCTTAATTAATCATCTATTAACTCTCTATTTTTCTTGAGTGATTTTTTCAACGAAACGTAATTGATCACAAACATGAATAAGGCTATAAGGAAAGCTTGACCAGTGAAGTCTATCGTTTCTACTAAATTAGAAGGAAGACCGTTAAAAACAAAGAATAAAACGAGAATTAAAACAAAGGAAACGATACTGCGATTGCGGATCACATTCTTTTCCTTCTTGTATTTTTTATCGTCGGTTACTTCCGTATACTCGATGCCTGATAGTATGTATCTTATGAGGATATAGGTAATTAAAAAGAATAAAGCTAGCAATGCAACCATTCCGGTAGTGGAGTTGCCGTATAAGGAATAGTTATTTATTAATACGAATACAAATAGCATTACTGCAAGAATGACTGCAGATTCTGCAATAAAATAAACTATTTTTCTTTCTTTATATTCGTCATCTGGTAAAAATTTAGAAATCCATGATTGTTCCATTTTATTCACTCCTCCCAAAATAATTCATCTAATGTTTTGTTTAATGATTTTGCTATAGCAATACAAAGTTGCAGTGTCGGGTTATACTCTCCTTTTTCAATCAATCCGATTGTTTGGCGAGTTACGTTCACTTTTTTAGCCAGTTGTACTTGTGTTAAGGAGTTCTCGACTCTTGCTACCTTTATGCGGTTTTTCATATGCTCACCATCCATGCAATGTATATATTACATTATGCAATATTTATATTACATATCAGATATTAGAATGTCAAATCTAGTAAGTGAAGCCGCAACAGGGAAGAAGGATAAATGTAATCGCATTAAAAATCAAAAGCCCTAATCCATAAACGAATTAGGGCACATCTATAGTCTTACTTAACCCGAACCTTAAATGATCTCTCTTCCTCAGTGGCTTTCACTTTAGAAACTTTTTCTTCCTTTAACAAATCTCTAATCTCGGTTAATACTTCTTTGTTAGGGTGGGGGGATTCCTTCAATGGGACACTCTCCCGTCCTCTTAGATAATTAAATAGTTTAATGAAAAGGTAGATGGAGAATGAAATCACAAAGAAATCAACGGCCGTTTGAAAAAAAGAGCCATACCTGATACTGACCCCATCAATGTTTAAGACAAGAAATTTGAAGCTCGTCCCACCTGCTAGCACACCAATGACCGGCATAATAATATCGTTTACTAACGAATTAACAATATTAGTGAAGGCTGTTCCAATGACCACAGCAATAGCCACTTCAAAGACATTTCCTCTTAACGCGAACTTCTTAAATTCTTTTAACATCGAATCAATCCTTGTCTTTGCGATTCCTATATCCTATTCAAAAGAAGTGGAACATATTATTAGAGGTTAAGAATATTAACTCATCACAACAATAATCAACAATTTCTACTCAAACTAAACAATATTAACTAAAAATTTCGTTTTTTCAATTAATTTATTGCTATCTTCCAATTTTAATAGTAAACTTCACCATAAATGTAAACGCATACAGTATAAATACTTAAAAGTTGGAGGAATTTGGATGAGTGGTATATGGTTAGCGCTCGTTGGTGGTATTGTGTTTTTTGTGGGTTATCGGTTTTATTCAAAATTTATTGCGAGTCGTATTTATCGGCTAGATCCTGAGTTTATAACTCCTGCCCATCAATATAAGGATGGGGTTGATTTTGTTCCGACTAATAAATGGGTATTATGGGGGCACCATTTCACCTCTGTCGCCGGTGCTGCACCAATTGTTGGTCCCGCAATTGCAGTCTACTGGGGTTGGCTCCCGGCATTATTATGGGTGTTGCTTGGAACGGTCTTCGCTGCCGGGGTACATGACTCTGGTACTCTATTAATGTCTGTTAGAAATAAAGGCCAATCGATCGGTACGCTTGCGAATAAGTTAATTGGCCAGCGAGCGAAAATTTTGTTCTTATTTATCATTTTGTTATTGGTATTGATGGTCAATGCGGTATTCGCTTGGGTTATCGCTAATTTATTTATTACTAACCCATCAAGTATTGTTGCTGTGTTCATTCAAATTCCGTTAGCGATTTGGATTGGGTACTCCGTTTACAAGCGACAAGGAAGTATGCTGATTCCATCTTTAGTAGCTTTAGCAGTCATGTATTTTACAGCAATTTTAGCTAGTTACTTCCCTGTGCTTCAAATTGATTTTGTTGAGTATTTCGGTGGGGAAGGTGCTACTGCATTTACCGGTATGACTGCTACATCTACGGCTTTCTTTGCGTGGATTGTGATTTTGATGATTTATGTGTATATTGCTTCGACCTTACCAGTATGGAAGCTATTGCAACCACGTGATTATATCAATTCACACCAGTTGGTTGTCGGGTTGGCATTATTATATATCGGTTTACTTGTAACAAATCCAGAAATTACGGCTCCTGCAACGAATTCAGGGGCAGATGATAAGTCTTGGTTCCCTTTACTGTTCATTACCATTGCCTGTGGTGCCATTTCAGGCTTCCACGGACTTGTTTCTTCTGGTACGACTTCGAAACAATTGAATAATGAAAAAGATGTCCGTTTTGTCGGTTTCCTAGGAGCGATTGGAGAAGGTGCTTTGGCGTTGGTTGCGATTATCGCGATTGTAACTTTCTTCCCGACAACTGGAGATTTCACCAGTACGTATAGTGGTTTTAATGCTGCGAACGCAGAAGGGTTGGGAGTATTCGTTCAGGGTGCAGGGCAGTTAATTAATGGTCTTGGTATTCCTGTAGAAGTAGCGACTACGATCGTAGCGGTAATTGTTGTTAGTTTTGCTGCGACTACTTTAGATTCCAGTGTCCGTTTGATGCGTTATATTATCGCGGAGCTTGGTAGAGAGTATAAAGTGAAGCCAATAACGAATATGCATGTGGCGACAACAATTGCTGTTACATCTAGTGCGGCACTTACATTAATTCCTGAAGGTCCAAATGGTTTTGGTTCAGGTGGCTATCTCCTATGGCCACTGTTTGGAACCTCTAACCAGTTATTAGCTGGAATCAGTTTACTGCTGTTAGCCATTTGGCTGAAAAGAAGAGGAAGCAATTACTTGCCAGCGCTGATCCCAATGCTCTTCTTACTGGCAATGACTTTATACGCGATGGTCATTCAAGTATTTACGGAATGGGCGCCTTGGGTTGCAGAGACCAGTGATTGGTTACTATTTATATTCGGTGCGATTGTCTTCATATTTGCGATCTGGATCGTGATCACTGCCTTCTCCGTCTTTAGAAAAGAAGGGGAGAATCCTCAAATGAATAACGATTAACAATAGAAGATAGGAACAAAAGCCGTGCCAGTCGTACGGCTTTTGTTTATTTACTGGAAAAGGTAAAATATAGGGAACAAATGAGGAGATGTTCACATGTCTGAAAAGAAATTTTCATTCAAAAAATTAATGGAATATTACGATGAAGTGTTAAGTTTGCCTCACCGGACGGAAGTGGCTAGGGAGCTGCGTGATGAAGATGACTTATTCATGCTACTAATCTATTCTGATATGTTAGGCATTCCTAATCCGGCATTCTATTACACGTTGGAATTATATCCTCACATTCTAGAAAAATTCCATGACTGGCACCTTCGCATGGGAATGGAGAAATCTCCATTAGACGGTATTCGGTGTTGTTAATTTTAAGAAGGTTGGTGCAACAATATGCTAAAGGATAAACAGGTGATTTTTGTTGGAGGGAAAGGTGGAGTTGGGAAGTCTACATCTTCTGCTGCCATTGCCTTAACCTTCGCAAATCAAAACTTGAAGACGCTGATTATTTCTACAGACCCAGCGCATAATCTAGGAGATATTTTTCATAAAAAGATTAATCACGATAAAACAAAGCTTCAAGATAACCTTTGGGGAATTGAAATCGATGCCGCGAAAGAATCGAAAAGGTATATCGATGAAGTGAAAAGCAATCTCGAAGGACTAGTCAAATCGAGGATGGTAGAAGAGGTTCATCGTCAAATCGACATGGCTAGTGCCACACCTGGTGCGGAAGAAGCGGCATTATTCGACCGTTTGATTTCCATCATCATCGACGAATCAAAGGAGTTCGATAAAATTATTTTTGATACAGCTCCTACTGGCCATACCATTCGTTTATTGACGCTTCCGGAGTTAATGAATGTTTGGATCGACGGGATGATAGAAAGAAGACAAAAGACGAATGAAAACTACACCCAGTTATTAAACGATGGCGAGCCAGTAGAAGACCCGATTTATGAGATCTTACAGAAAAGAAAAAATAAGTTCGAAGCCGTTCGAAAGATTGTTTTAGACCAAAAATTAACTGGATTTGCGTTTGTACTGAATCCGGAAAGGTTACCGATCTTAGAAACAGAACACGCGATCAAACAATTAAAACAACACGATATTTTGGTGGAAAACTTAATTATCAACAAAGTGATCCCAAGCCATGCGGATGGCACGTTCTTAAGCCAACGTAAAGAACAGGAAAAGAAGTACTTACAAGAAATTGATAAAGTGTTCAACAAGCAAAATAAGATTAGAATTCCTTTATTAGAAGAGGATGTGTCTAGTTTTGATGCGTTGAAAACTTTTTCGACGTATATGGAACCATTAGTGGAGGAGGAATTATAATGCGTGCAATCGTACATGAAGGAAAAAATGGATTAGAAGGGCTTTCTATTAAAGACATGAAAAAGCCAGAAGTACGTGGAAATCAAGTGCTTGTTAGGATGAAAACGTTTGGATTGAATCGTCGCGATCTAGCAGTAACAACGCTACATGATTCGGATGCTGAGGCACTGATTCTTGGCTCTGATGGTGCTGGTGTCATTGAGAGTGTAGGGGAAAGTGTAAGTCAGTGGAAAGTAGGAGATGAGGTGGTTCTTAACCCTGGAAGCGGGTGGAAACATAAGAGTGAGGCGCCACCTGAAGGGTTTGAAATTGTCGGGTTGCCAGATCACGGCACCTTTTCTGAGTTTGTAGCGGTAGATAGCGAACACGTGGAAAGAAAACCAACACATCTTACCTGGGAAGAAGCGGGGGTTTTATCACTTGCGGCTTTAACAGCATATAGAGCTGTTTTTACTAGAGGGAAATTGACTAAGGACGATACGATTATGCTACCGGGTATTGGAAGCGGCGTGTTAACCTTTGCTTTAAAATATGCGAAAGCAGTTGGAGCAAGAGTAATCGTCACCTCGAGAAGTGAGGAGAAGTTAGAACAGGCTAAACAACTTGGAGCTGACGTAGCGGTTCAAACAGAAGCAGACTGGAACGAAGAATTAAAAGGGGAAGATGTCGATTTATTAATTGAATCTATTGGTGCTGCAACGTTCAATAAATCATTGGATATCATTCGTAAAGGTGGTACTGTTGTAACTTTCGGCGCGACAACGGATGACGAGGTGAAAATAAATATACGCAAATTCTTCTATGGGCAATACAATTTACTAGGTACTACTATGGGAAGTGCGGAAGAGTTAAGAGAGATGATTTCGTTTATTGAGGAGCACAACATCAAGCCAGAAGTTGATCAGATGTTTGCAATGGATGACTATCAACAAGCATTTGAATATTTAAGAGATACGAAAAACTTTGGGAAGATTGGGTTTACTGTTTAAGCCTATTAACAATACAGAAAAAGAGAAAAGCGAAAATGCTTTTCTCTCTTTTTTTGTTCCTATAATCATCTGGCTGTTACTTATTCACTTCCTCTATAAATTCCAAAAAATTAATAGGAACTATTTTTTTACTTTTCACAGCATCTACTACTTTTAGTTTTATTTCTTGCTCCAAGTCATTTCTTTCCTGCGTCCTTGTGTTTTTTAAACTCTTCTTAATTTTTGGTTTCATCATTTCTAATGTTTCCTCAATCACTTGATTTTCATTTGTATCTCTCATCTTCATCATCCCTTTTCTTCTTGTTGTTGTTAAAAGCTGTTCTAATGGCCTTAATTGCTTCCTTCTTGTGTTTCGAAATATTTTGAGGTGTGTCCCCAAACTGGTTTGCAATTTCTTTGATACTTAATTCGTAAACAAAAAGTAGTTCTAACACCTTCCTTTTTTTATAGGAGAGGTTTTGTATAGCTGAAACAATTAGCTCGTCTGTAACAATATCTAGCAAATTGTTGGAGGATTCGATTGGCTCTTCTGTTGTTGGAAAGAGATCCCCCAGCTCGGAATTCTCTGTTACAGGTTTATCTAAGATTAATAAGTTTTGATTATTTAATTTCTTTAAGTGTTGATCGTAATAACTAGAGTACCTGTGTGATAAGACGGCGATATAACTTACTAATCTAAATTTTAAATAGAATGTTTGAAATGTATCGTTCAATTGCTTTAAGGCATTGTCGTCATTTTTTTCAATCGCTCTTCTTAATAGAGACATATTGTTCTGATCATGAAAAAATCTTTGAATGATTTGGTGGTCAAATATAGTAGGGTTCTTTTCTTTAAACTCTTCAACCTCTTGATAGTTATGAAACATTATTATTCCCCCTTTTTATACTAAAAGAGATAAATTTAAACAATAAACAACCAAAAATGCGAACTTATGTTCTCATTTTACATCATATTTTAAGTTTTAAATTACTTTTGTTTAATTTTCTATAAAAAATTCTCTTTATGTAATAGAAAGAAGGTTTCTCAAAGGAGGGAATTTGAATGGAAATGATCCAAGATATTATTGGAAACTTTGGCTTTCCGATTGCAATTACGATTTACTTGTTAGTTCGATTCGAAAAGAAAATTGCAGAATTAACTTCGGCAATCGCTACCTTAAAAGAAAACATTAATACTAAATTATAAAGCGGTGATGGAAGGTAGATTTTTAAGCTTTAGTTATTGCTTTCCTCATTAAATACAACCACTTTAATTCACAATTCCAAAAACCTTCTTCCAATTAGTTCTATTTAAAAATTACTTTAGAGGTTTATTTTTCACTTCCATCTTCTCTTTGTTTAAGTAAGAGGCTTAACACTAAGTTTTCAAGTTAAGTCTAATGCTCAATAGCCAAGGGGGAGATGGTTGTGATGGTGTGAATCAGTTTAGTTAGAAAATTGAAATCAAAAATCAATTAAAAAGGAGAATGTATTATGTCTAATCATCAAGAATTTTTAAATTCAATAAAGGAAGATATTCTGAAATTGTGGGACGACCACTCTATTTTGCCATCTGTTGCAGCAGGCCAAGCCGTTCATGAAACAGGCGGAGGAACTTCTGAAATTGCAGAAGAAGCAAGGAACTTATTTGGAATTAAAGCAAATGGGGTATGTGAAGGCTCAGATCGAGAACCTGTTTCCGTTGATGACCCTGACTGGGATGGAGATGCAGGGTGTTACCTCACATGGGAAGAAGTAGACGGAGAACCAGTTGAAGTATATGATGTTTTTCGTGAATATGATTCTCGTGCAGAATCTATTAATAACTATGGTGAGTTTTTGAATGCGGATGATCGTTATGCGGATGTGATTGGAGAAACCGATCCAGAAGCGGCCCTTGCAGCTTTAGCCGACGCGGGGTATGCGACAGACTCTAACTATTTTGACAGTGTTCTATCAGCAATCGAAACGTATTCACTGACTGAATGGGATGATGAGGTTTTAAATAACAACGGTGGAAATGAAGGCAAAATTGCTATTGGTGCTGGTCATGGTGGAAGCGGATCTACTGACGGCAAGCGTACTCCTGATGGGGAATACGAATGGGACTTTAACAATGAAGTTGTTTTGGCTGCCATTGATGTTTTTGAAGCTTCTGGCTATGAGGTTTTGCGCTTAGATGATGAGACTGGGCAGGAGGATGTACCTTTAGCTACGCGGACAAGTCGTGCAAATGATTGGGGTGCAGATATCTATATTTCTGTTCACCATAACGCGCTTGGAACCGTTTGGCGTGATGAACGTGGCGGGGTCGAAACGTTCACGCAAGAAGGTAGCTACCCTGAATCAGAAAGTCTAGCGGAGGCTGTACACCCACTATATGTAGAAGCTATGGGATTACACGACAGAGGGCTTAAAAAATCTAACCTTCATATTACTAGAGAAACAAATATGCCTGCCATTTTAACGGAAGGTGGGTTCATGGATTCTCTTCAAGATATTGAAGTGATGCGAGATGATGAAAAGCTTAGACAACAAGGTGAGGCTATTGCCCAAGGTGCGATCGACTTCTTAGGTGGTGCTTCAACGGATCCAGAACCTGATCCGGACCCTGAACCAGAACCGGATCCAGATCCAGAACCGACTGGGGACAATGTAGAGGATGTCCAACAATGGTTGAATAACACTTATAGTACTGGGCTGGATGTAGATAATATCTATGGTCCTTTAACAAATGAAGCGTTAGTTATCGGTGTTCAAACGGAATTAAACGAGCAGTTCAATGCAGGATTAAGCGTGGATGGTATTTTTGGTCCTGCAACGCAATCGGCATTTGTTAATGTTCGCCGTGGGGCGGAAGGTAATTTAACAAGGTTGATCCAAGGACAATTAATCGGTCAAGGTTATGATCCTAATGGGTTTGATGGTATTTTCGGACCAGGTCTGGAAGCTACCGTGGAACAGTTTCAATCGGATCAAGGATTGTCAGTAGATGGAGTAGTTGGTGCGAATACAGCTTCGGCCTTATTTGGTGACAATGATGATGGAGACAATGGCGGCGGAAGTCCTGATTCCGTAATGGAGGAGATCCAGCAATTTTTAAACAACACGTATAGTACTGGTTTAAATGTTGATGGTTTGTATGGACCAATGACAAAAGAGGGGATTGTTATTGGCGTTCAAACGGAATTAAATGAACAGTTTGGTGCCAGTTTATCAGTAGACGGTATTTTCGGTCCTGCAACTCAGGATGCATTTGTAAATATTACACCGGGTGCAGAAGGGAACATCACCCGACTGATTCAAGCACAATTAATCGGGATTGGTTATGATCCTAATGGTTTTGATGGAATATTTGGTTCGGGTCTTGAAAGTGCCGTTCGAGATTTTCAATCGAACAATGGATTATCTGTTGATGGGATCGTAGGCCCCGCGACAGCAAACGCTCTGTTTAATGCAGGTTAATAACTGAATAACATGTTAAAAAGTGGTGTTGAGGATATCCTCAGCACCACTTTAATTTATTCATTAATGATCTACTAGTTACACCTACTAAGTGAATTAATTAGATACACGGTTGGATCCATGTTTAACACTTATCAACTCAAAATCCTGCTCTTGTACAAAATAGTTATCAAAAAATTCTGCTTCAATACCGGTTATTTGATTAAAAAATAGTGTGTCGGCCATCCAATCTTTTTCAATCATCTTCCTAATATCAATGGTTTCTTTTTTGGTAACGAAATCAAAAATTGATTTGATTTTTTGTGGCTTTTGAATAGTTAAAGATTCATCCAACGGCTCTCTTTTAAGGTACCCTTTACGGTGGAGTGCCGCGTAAAAATTTCGATGCTTTCTGGAATCTATTATCCCTAAATTAGCAGCCCTGTATCCTAATACTTGAAGAGAGGTTTTCCATTTCTTCTTTAAGTCTAAATAAGCATCAGGATTTGTTATACGAGAAATAGTTTTTATATCATCTAAAAATGCTTTTTCTGGTAACAGGAATGCACCAGCGAAAAGATTAGCTTCTTTTTCTAGAGCCTTATGTTCTTTTCGATTTAAATTGGTGAATTCAACTTTATAATGAAGAAGCAAATGCGCAAGCTCATGTGCAATATCAAAATTTCTGCGGACAGCTGAACGCTTTAAATTCCCTAAAATAATATAGGGCCGATCTTGTGTAGTCCATAAACTATAGGCATCAATTTCTTCACCCATTGGCTTTTCTAAAATAAATACACCGCTTTTTTCAACTAAGAACATTAAATGATCATTAGTGTCTTGACTGAAAATTAATTTTTCTCGTGCAAGCTCTGCTACTGTTAGTATTTGTTCATGTCTTTCGTCAGTGGAGTTATTTAAATAGTTAACTACTTCATTTCTTAGTTGAATTATTGGTTGAGTGGGGAGTGATAAGTTAGCTGTTAAGTAGTTTAAAAAACTATCTATAAATTCAACATGCTTTGCTTCCGATTGGGTTTTCGAAATGACATTCATTTCAGTGGAGCGATATGCAATATTCATTACAGGAATACTGTCTGCTGTGTGGTAACGACTTAATGCGTCCTCTTTATAAAAATATATGCTTTTTACATTAAATAAACTTTTTAAATCATTAATAATTTGCATCTTGGGAGATGTATAGTTATTTTCATATTGCCATATGGCTTGTTCAGTAACGTTTAATTTGTCAGAGAGCTCTTTTCGTGAATATCCATGCATTATACGAAGGTTAGTCAAATTTTCTCCGATGAACATAATGCTCCCCCCTTACAAAATAAGTATTAATTACTTTCTTCACCTTCCTCGTCAATGATACCAATATCGAAAGCTGCAGGATCAATTATATCATTATCTTGCCCTGGTGCAAGAATATCACGTTCATCATCAGTTAATTCCGAACCAGTAATATACTTGGAGATGTTCTCAATACTATATGCAATATTATTCTCGGGGTTAGGTAAATAATGCATTATTTCAGAAATTTGATAGGCCTTATCAATTTTATAAGTAAGAATATGAAATTCATCATAAGTTTTATGAAATTCCTCAATTTGCTCCTCAACTTGTTCCTTATATACAAATAGAGAAAGTTGTTCTCCTTGTTGTTCTTTATGAGATTGATCGATAAAAGAGTGATCAAAATGGAGGTTTTGATTAATTTTAGAAAGCTCGTGTAAGTAGGTTCTGTGAGGTCCTTTTCTTCTTTGGGGATTGGGTATTAAAGCCTGTGAAAAACAATTTTCATTAAAATAATCTGCATTTTTTATAAGGAAAAGCTTTTTTGTATCACCATGAATAAATTGAAGATAATCCCATGTAAGTCCTGCTTTGGCAGTTTGGTAAGTCAATTTAAGAGAAGGACTTATTTCAGCAATCTTACTCTCTATAAAATTCCCTTTTGTCCAAGCGAAGGCAGAACTAATAATCATATTCTCATGACGGTCTTTACGATGGTCAATGTACTCTCTATATCCTTCAACAATAGCCTGAACAATTGCTTCACTTACATCAGGTTCAAATTTAAACTCGTGCATTTAACCACTCCCATAATAATAGTATTATCATAATTTTACACTAATAATATTAAATTGTGTATGATTTTTTTATAAATATATAAAGTAATAGTTGTAATTATCTTTTAAAATATAGTATGAATAATTTGACGTCTATTAGTTGACTCAACCCATAACCCCTGTTAATCTAACTATATTGAACGTTCTATCTTGTCATAAACCAGGAGATGATCTACATGACTCGATCTGCTAAAAGAGAAGCTTTACTAGAAGTAGCAGAGAGGTTATTTTATGAACACGGGTTTCAAGGTGTTGGACTAAAACAAATTATTAGTGAAGCGAATGTGGCGACGATGACGTTATATAATCACTTTCATTCCAAAGATCATTTGGTGGAAGAGGTGTTAAAACAACGGCAGGAACGCTATTGGTCTTATTTAGATTATTACGTAGAAAAAGACTCTGATTCTCCTTTTATCCTAGCTGTTGAAGCGCACGGGATTTGGTTAAAAGAAGTGTCTGACAACGGGTGTATGTTTCTTCGAGCGATTGAGAGTTATGCAGGCGAGGATAATCAAATTGCGTCGATTGCAAGAAGCCATAAGGCCAAATTGCTTCAATACTTTCAAGAATTAGCCCAAAGAAAAGGATTACATAATGAGCGTGATTTAGCTTATCAATTCACGTTATTATTAGAGGGTGCGACTTCGATGACGACATTATTCGGAGCGGATCAAGCAACCGAATATTCTATTGCGATGGCGAGGACTTTGGTCCAATAGTCATCGTAATTTTTTTCACTTCTAATTAGAAAGGTCGTTCTATATAATTTAGGAGATGGAGGGTGGGGTTATGATGAAGTTTTCGCGTTTGGTTTTACCTGGAATAATGATGATTGCAGTAACGTATGGATTGGCTCGCTTTAGTTTTGGTTTATTGCTTCTAGACATCAATCAGTCGCTTCATATGTCTGAATTCATCTCGGGATTAGTCTCTTCTTTATTTTATTTAGCATATTGCGTGACGATTGTTGTTTCGACTGTTGTTACAGCTAGAGAAGGACCAAGGAAGATGATAATATTTGCGGGTGTCTCTGCTTTGATCGGGCTTTTGCTCATGGCGAGTTCTCCAAATGCATGGGTCTTGGCGCTCGGTGTTTTATTTGCGGGTGGTAGTGCAGGCTTGATCTCACCTCCATATGGAGCAGCGATCTCTCTATGGATTAAGGAGAAAGTGCAAGGTAAAGCTAATTCATGGATTAATTCAGGCACAAGCATTGGGATTGCCTTATCCGGTGTGGGTGCGATTCTTTTAGCTCCAAATTGGCGGTTCACTTATTCAATCTACGCAGTGCTGACGTTGTTCATATTACTATGGAATTATAAAGTCATTCCTAAAATGAATTCTGATACAAAGCTGATGTTCAATCAAGGACGACTCACGATTCGTGGTGTACCTGGCTCTGTTCCAGTTATTTTAGCTTCCTTAATGGTAGGTATATCTTCAGCTGGTTTTTGGACATTTTCTAGATCGTATATAGAAATAGCGGGTGTATATAGTGATTGGATCTTATCTGGTTTTTGGGTCGTTATTGGTGTATTTGGGGTTTTAGGTGGGTTTTCTGGTTTTTTAATTGATAAATTTGGTGTTTCTACTTCTTATAGATTAGGCGGACTTGCGATTGCTTCTGCTTCCATTCTATTAGCTGTTGCTCCTGAAAATATGTGGCTTTCCTATCTTTCGGCTGGGCTTTTTGGTTCCTCTTATATCTTTTTATCTGGAGTGCTTATTATTTGGGGCATTCGTATATTTATTGTGAATGCTTCTTTAGGTATAGGAGTTCCATTTTTACTGATGTCGTTAGGGCAAATAATAGGTTCTTTAATTGCGGGTTTGATGATTGGGCTTTTGGGATACGCTACGACTTTTGTGGTGTTCGGAATTATTGGGTTGATGGCTATAGTGAAAGGGCCAAGGATGTAATAACTAGTAGGGTGGAAATTTTATTGATTGGTGCTGTTCTTCGACTTTCGATATTTAATATATAACAGGTGTGCACTAAGCGCGATCACACCACCGGTTAAATATCCAAGTATTCTAAAGATATTTGGAGAGCCAGTGACTAGTTCAATGATAATCATAAAGAAAATCGTCAAAATCGCAGTATAAGCACCCCTCCACTTTGAGTTTTTAAGAATCGCATTAAATTCACTGAAATTGTTCGAATGAATCATTTCTTTTAATTCTTTCTTATCCATAATTAGTCTCCTTTGATTATCAAATTTGCTAATTGACCGGAGAGAATCTTATTGTATCTAAATTATTTTTATATTAGCAATATTTACCTTTCTTTTCAACTTGTGAGTGATATGATCTCATGTTTACTTTAAAAATAATAAAGGTATATCTCTATTTAAGTGTAAGATTATGGTTTTAATAAATAGTTATTTGAGCTTGAGAGAAGTTCATATAAATTACGTTTTTGAGGAGGCTCAAGATGAAATATACAGGTGTGTTTTTAGTGATATTAGCAGCCGTTTGCTGGGGGATTACAGGGGGAATTGCAGATATTTTAATGAATAAGGGCTGGGATCCAATTGTCATTTCCTTTTACCGTGGAGCGATAGGTTTTATCGTCTTTTTTGGATGGTTTATATATCGTTTTAAGCATAATTTGATGCACTCGTCTCGTTTTTATATATGGGCAGTTTTGGCGGGTGTTGGTGTAGCAGGGAATTTCACATTATATTTTCTAAGTATTGAAGCTTCCAGTGTGGCTGTTGGGGCTACTTTAATGTATACCGCACCTGTATTCGTATTATTATTCTCCTTTTTATTAGGGTTGGAGTACTCTAATTGGTTTAAGTGGGGCTGTATCTTCTTTGTGCTATTAGGAATTGTGTTACTCACCGGTGCATATAATCCGAGTGATATCTCTGTGAGTTTCTTAGGGATTGCTGCAGGTATTGGGGCTGGGATTTCCTATGCTTTATTTATTTTTGGATTCACAAATGCTGCTGCAATAGGGAAGAAGCAACCTACTTTGGTGGTCGCCTTTTTCGTATTTTGTGTTATTCTATTTCTATTTATAGATAGAGGAGAAGCGGCTAGTGTGCTGACATCAAGCGACTTAGGTTGGTTTATCCTTATCGGGATTATAGGTTCTGGTGTTTCCTTTATCATCTATATAATTGGTTTAAGACGCACTCCACCGTCCACAGCTTCGATGGTTGCTATGGTGGAGCCGGTAACTGCTTCCTTATTCGGTCTTTTGCTTCTTGGAGACCATTTGAATCTGATTCAGCTTATGGGGATGGCTATAATCTTAGTCACGGTTACTTGGTTGAGTGTGAAAGATTAATTATTAAACAAGTGAAAAGAAACCTAACTGACTGGGTAGAGGTATCTCTACTTTATCTGTTTAGGTTTCTTTTTTTTATGTTATATTCCTTAGCTCATCGGATTTAGCAGAGATCTCTTGTGCGAGCCGGTCCACTGTATGGAAGCTCTCCACTGTAGAGTTGGCTTCTGTTACGATCTCTGAAGTCTTTTGATTTGCGTCAGATGTTCCTTGTTTCATGTTATCAATTTCTGTCATCATGCCTTCGATACTGGTGCGAATGTCTACGGTGGATTTTTCAACTGAGGAGGATAGCTTTCTAACTTCATCTGCAACGACACTGAATCCTCGTCCGTGTTCTCCTGCTCGTGCAGCTTCGATGGCAGCGTTCAGAGCAAGTAAGTTTGTTTGTTTGGAGATGTCACGGATGGTCTTTAAAAATCCTTGAATTTCTTTGGATTTTGTTTCTAAACCGGATAGTACTTCTGTGTTTTGAATCGTATTTTGTTCGACGGCATTAATTTTATCCATAAGGACTTGGCTACGGTCAATACCGTTACTGGACTGGGTGTCTAAAGTGTGGGAGGCCTTTTGGAAGTCTTCGATAATTTCTTTTAAGGAGGACTCCCGTTTCGTAATATCTACAGCAGTCTTCATTACGCCTGTTACTTTGTTTCGCTCATCCAAGATCGGCATATACGTCGCTTCTAATACAATCTGATTGTTATTAGCGTCTTTTCGTTCAATTTTATCTTGAAAGTTCTTCCCTCTAAACAATTCGCGCCACATGGTTTCGTAAGCATATGATTGAACAAATTCATCAAAACAAAACATTTGATGGCGCATGCCAATCATTTCTTCTGGTTTGTACCCCATTGTGGTCGCAAAAGCCTCGTTTACATAAACTACTTCTTTTTCCTTATTAAATTCAATTACTGCTAAGTTTCCCTGAATAGAGCGTACAATTGCTTCGTCGTTGGTAGGACTTTGAATAGTTATCACAATGATCTCTCCCGTTGTTCATGTGGAATGAACTTTTATGAAATGCTGATAATAAATCAGTATTTTTACCTATGTTCTATTAAAATTTATCGTACAGTTAACTCTTTAGCGTGTCAAAGTATAAGCGCGTATTATTCGACAAAATCTGCAGAGAAGTTCTAAAGATTAAGAAATATCGAATTAGAATGGAAGCTACCTTTTATTTAGAGACGGATAAAAGGTAGCTTTTTCTTTTCCATAGTCTAAAAGAATTTTTAAATAAAAAGACGGAATAGTTAAAAATTTTATATTCAAAGTTGGATTTTCATGGGATGCTTACGTTATAGATAGCGATATATAGATTAGAAGGGGTGAAGTAGTCTTTGGGAAGTGTAAACGAATCAACGTTTGAAGCATATCTTAGTGATTTAAAGAATCTTATTCGGATCCCGAGTGTAAAAGGGGAACCAAGCTTAGGTGCTCCGTATGGGAAAGAGGTAAGTCGAGCATTATGTTATTTTCTTCAGTTAGCTGAACGGTTTGGCTTCCAGGCTTACGAGCTAGATCACAAGGTTGGGGTTATTGAATTTGGAGAAGGAGAAGAGGAGCTTGCTATATTCGTGCACGTTGATGTAGTACCAGCTGAAGATGAAGCGAGTTGGATGTTTTCACCATTTTCTGCAACGGAGCATGATGGGAATTTTTATGGTCGGGGAACATTGGATGACAAAGGACCAGCTCTTGCTGTTTTGTATGCGCTTGCCGCCCTGAAGCAAAAAGGATTTGTGCCAGAGCGTCGAATTCGAATAGTTGTCGGTGGAGATGAGGAAAGTGGGATGGATTGTATCAAGACGTATAAAGAGAAAGAGTCACCTCCTACACTCGGATTTACTCCGGATGGATATTTTCCGGTAACGTATAGCGAAAAAGGGATTCTTGTGTTAGAAGTTTCTCTTCCACTTGCAGGAGCTGGTCATCAACTACAACTTCATGCTGGCAAGGCTCAAAATGTAAAACCTACTCAAGCAAGTGGGAGATTGATATTAAAAGAACGAGTAAACACATCACGTATTCTAGAAGAACGTGTGGAACATGTCTACGCCCCAACAACCACCGGTGAGTGGGCGCTTGCACTTCAGACGAATTCGGAAGCGGACCGAGAAGCTGTTATTTTTGATATGTTACGGGCAGTATCACATAGCTTAACTCAATTAGATCCTCAAGCTTCGAAAGCGCTTATATCCGTCTGTAATCTATTTTCTGAGGAGTCTGGTAAAGAGCTAGGGATAGAGTTAGAAGATGAAGAATCTGGAGAACTAACGATGCAAACGACAAAGATGCGTTTTGACGGTGGTATATTAACTCTTACGTTAAATATACGGTACCCTTCTTCTGCAAATTCGTCCCCTATTGAAAAATTCATCCATCGTAAGCTTTTGGATCATGGTTATGAAGTTAAAACAATTGATCATAAGCCCCCTATCAATTTTGATAAAGAAGATTCGTTTATTCACTCGCTTATGACCTTGTATGAGCAAGCTACTGGTCGAAAGGATGAGCCGAAGTCTATTTCTGGAGGTACCTATGCGAGAGCTTATCCTGACCGGGTAGTTGCATTTGGTGCACTGTTTCCAGGGGAGCCTTTAAACGCACATGCAGTTGATGAACATGTGAAGCTCTCAGTAATGAAAGAATGGCTTCATGTATATGAACAAGCGATAGAAAAAATAGCAAAAGGGGAAATCACCCCGTAAAAAAGAAGGAGTGAAAGAAATGGTTCAACGAAATCTAGTAGATCGAACAAAGGCAATCCTTCCTCTAGAAAAACGTGACCAGCTTCAAGATGAATTGTTAGCAGAACGGTTAAACGCGATTATTAAGGAAGCGATGATCAAAGCGGAACTTAACTGTTGGATTATTGTTAGTCGGGAATATAACGAAGATCCAATAACACGAACTTTGACACCATCGAAACACGATGAAACAAGAAGAATTGGGATGATAGTGTTTCATTTAGAGTCAGAGGTCCTTACGCGCTATTGGATTGGACTACCAATTCCAACTATTGAGAATTACTATAGTTCTATCTGGGATCGAAAAAAAGAGACAGAATGGGAGTGTTTGAAAAATCTGATTGAAAGATTAAATCCAGAAACCATTGCTCTTAACCAATCCGAACACGTACCTGTTGCTGACGGGCTAACTAGTTCTCTTTTTTGGAAATTATCTGATGTTTTAGGCGAACCATATACTTCTCGTTTTTGTAGTTCAGAAGCTGCAGTGGTGCACTGGTATTTGAAAAGAAGTGAGCAAGAGATGAAAGTGTACCCTTATTTGACGGATTTAACGCAACTAATTACTCGACAAGCATTATCTAATGAAGTAATTGTACCAGGGGTTACCACCTGTGAGGAGGTAGTGAAATGGATGCGTCAAAAGGTATTGGACTTAGGGTTGGAAACGTCTTTTTATCCAACTATCGATGTGCAACGTCAAGGAGAAAAAGTAGATCGATTAAGCGGTACGACAATTCAACCTGGGGACATTGTTCATAGTGACCTTGGATTAACTTATTTAGGATTATCAACAGATATGCAGCAGCTTGGATACGTGTTGCGTCCGGATCAATCTGATGCACCAGAAGGACTTAAAGCTCTTTTATTAAAAGGGAAAAAATTTGCAGATTATGTAATGGAAGAAATCAAGCCGGGCCGTTCTGGCAATGATATCTTCGAAAAAAGTATTGACCGGGCGAAAGCAGAAAATATACAAGCGATGCTATATTCGCACCCGATTGGTGTTCACTGTCATGAATCTGGACCTACAATTGGAATGTTTGATCGTCAAGAAAGGATTCCACATAAGGGGGAGTTCCGTGTGGTGAATCAGTCTGCCTATGCACTTGAGTTTAATGTGAAAGATTATGTTCCAGAGTGGGGTCAAGAAACCTATGCGTTTTTGGAACAACCAGTAGCCGTATATGAGAATGAAGTAGTTTATCTAGCTCCAATGCAAGAAAATTTTTATCTGATTCGATGAGAATATGGAGTGGGGGAATAAATGATGGATAAGTATTCAGTTGATTGGAAGGGGTACATCCCAGCAATTACCTTGCCGTTTGATGCTGAGGAACAAATTGATTGGCAAGCTTATGAAACGTTATTGAATTGGCTTGTAGAAGAAGGAATGCATGGACTTGTGATCAACGGCACAACAGGAGAGTGGTTTAGCCTAACAGATCAAGAAATTCAAGATGTTTTTATGTTTGTTGGTCGTGTTGTTGGAGGAAGTATTCCTGTAATTGCTGGGTGTACGGGTTATACAGCTAAGCAGGTGACGAAGTATGTACAGTGGGCAAAAGAATCAGGTTTGCAAGGTGCATTAATTGCGCCGCCTCCATACATGGTGCCGAATGAGGAAGAAGTTTTTCGTCATTATCAAGATATTAGTAACTCAATAGATTTCCCAATCTGTGTTTATAACTGGCCTCGTGGAACTCAGATAGATATGAACCCAAAGCTTCTCAAACGGTTAACCACTCTTCAAAATGTGGTTGCGATAAAAAATTCAACACCTCAAGGAGGAGAATTTATCCAAGCATTGCTTGAGGTCGGAGAAGATGTACGCTACTTTGGCGTACCAATGAATGCATTCGGAATAAGCTTGATCGAACGACATAAAGCAGATGGGTTGATGGGGGCAGGGGCAGTATTAGGACGTGTTCACCCCGATTTCTTTAACCACGTTTGGAATGGAGAAGCGGAGAAAGCGATTTTGTGTGGGGAGAAGGATCAGTTGTTATTTAAACATTTTTTTAATTCGGATTTTTCCGTATCGTTTGGTTCCCAACAAGCGATTCTAAAGACTGCTTTAAATATACAAGGATTACCAGGGGGACATGTCCGCAGTCCTTTATTAGATCTATCTCCTGAGGAAGTAAATGAAGTGCGGAAAGTTATGAGTCAGGTTTCAATTAGTGTAAAAGGGTGAGGAACGTGAACCAGTATACAGAGACTATTGTTATTGGTGGTGGCTTAGTCGGGGCTGCGACAAGTTATTATTTAGCTGAAAAGGGGCGAGAGGTAACTCTTGTAGAACGTGGGCAGCTTAACCGCCAATCATCTGGACAAAACGCAGGGAGTTTACATTTTCAACTGGAGTATCGAATGATTGCATTTTGGGAGCAACTGCAACATGAACTTTCTCAACTGATTCCGCTTTCTATAGCCTCTGAAACAAAATGGCGTCATTTAGAGTCAGAGCTAGGTTTAGATTTAGAAGTGGTGCAGCATGGGGGATTGATGGTTGCAGAAACAGCTGAAGAATGGAAAGTTTTAACGAAAAAGTTTGAATTAGAGAAGAAGCTAGGGTTAAACACAGAGCTTCTTTCATCCTATGAAACTCATAATCTCGCACCTTATTTATCAGAGAAAGTGATTGGGTCTGCCTTTTGCCCGGAAGAAGGTCATGCAAATCCACGCCAAGTAACACCTGCCTTTGCAAGAAAAGCAATCGAAAAAGGGGCGAATGTTCATATTAATTCAAGTGTTCGTTCGATTGAAAAAGGATCTGGAAGGTGGGTGGTGGAGTTAGTCTCTGGGAAACGTGTTATTGCAGAAAATGTTGTAATTACTGCTGGAGCTTGGACTCAGGAAATTGGCTTGATGCTCGGGTTACATATTCCTGTTTACCCAGTTCCACTACTGATGAACGTGGTAGAAAAATCACCTCCCTTTCTTCATCATATGGTGCAACATGTCGGAAAACGTTTAACCATGAAACAAGTTCGAGATGGAAATATATTAGTTGGAGGGGGATGGCAGTCTTATTTTCAAAAGAAAAAAGGTAAAATTTGTTTTGACTTACCACCTCTAATTGATCCTAGATTGGTAAAAGAAAATGTGCGACTAGCGTCAAGTATTGTGCCGGGTGTTAATGATTTGAGGTTAATAAGGAGTTGGGCTGGGGTAACTGGCATTACACACGATCAGTTACCTTTAATTGGAGAACTTCCAGAGAGAAAAGGTGTATATATCGCTGTAGGTGGTTCGGGGTTCACGTTTGGTCCACTGTATGGTCAGATTATTTCTGATCTAATTACAGAGGGGGAATCTGAATTTGATATTGGATCGTTTTCTCCAGAAAAGTTAGCTCATTTAAATTTATTTATGCGCTAGTTATATATGATAGTAAGGAGGGGTGAGATGGAAGCTGTTCATATAACAATTAATGGAGAGATGTATGAAATTCCCGCTTATATTACTGTTTCCACTGCAATTATGTATGCAAAAGGTATATCCTCTTATCGGCAAACCGAAGATGAAGAGGCGCGGGCACCTGTCTGCCAGATGGGTGTTTGTTTTGATTGCACCGTTCATATCTATAAAAAAGGTCGTGTTCGGGGGTGTATGATCGATGTTGAAGAAGGGATGCATATAACAACTAGTTCGGTCATGATGGAAACGGGCACTAATGTAGTTTCAGAGGGGAAGGCACCGGAATCATCAGAGGTAGAAGCAAGCTATGATGTTGCAATTATTGGTGCAGGTCCTGCTGGGATGGGCGTAGCTGATGAACTGTCTGCTTCTCATCAATCCGTTATTTTGATCGATGAACAAAAGCAAGCGGGAGGACAAATTTATCGGCAACCTTTTGAGAAGCGAGGGGAGGTAAATCCTCTAGTCTCTAAAGTAGAACAGCATGAATCAATCGATCATTGCTATGGCCATGCAGTTTGGTCCATCCATGCTTATACAGAAACAGACCAAATTACATCGGATCCTGAACAATATGCTTATTTTCGTCTATTCATGGAAAACTATCAAACGATTCTTGCTCGCCGGGTTGTATTGGCAACGGGAGCTTATGATCGATTGATTCCTATGAAAGGGTGGACTCTACCAGGGGTAATGAGCGCAGGTGGGATTCAGGTTTCTTTAAAAACACAAATGTACCTTCCAGGTCTATCCGTATTTCTTGCTGGTAGCCATCCATTTCTTTTTGTTGTGGCGAAAATGCTTGTTGATGCAGGAGTGGAAGTGAAAGGAATTGCAGTCGCTCCCTCTTATAAAGATCTTATCAAGTTATCGAAGCATGGGAGCGTGATGGTAAAACATCGTTCTAAGTTGCATGAACTTTTTGGAGCTTTGAGGACTTTACATAAAAATCATGTACCTATATGGTTCGATACTGTTCCTCAAGAAATTATTGGCGAGGGGAAAGTAGAAGTGGTGAAGATTAGGCCCGGAAATAAGTCTAGTAATCAACAAAAAACAATTGCCTGCGACTTGGTAGGAATGTGTTATGGATTTACCCCGGTATTAGATTTAGCTAAACAATTGGGTTGTAGGTTGGAACGGACATCACATGGGAGTAGGCATGTGGTTGTGGATTCCTATCAACAAACGTCCGTCAAAGGCGTCTATGCTGTAGGTGAGTTGACGAAGGTTGGTGGTGCGGAACGTTCGGAAGCAGATGGTCGATTGCTGGGGGGAAGGTGGAGTCAAACTGAAGGAGCAAATAAGAAGCGGCAACTGCATTTAAAGGAAAAGGAAAAACGAAAATGGGATCGTTTTGCGGGTGTATTAACCGATTTAGAGTTAGTTGCTTGGAAGAAGGATGAGCTAACTACTTTTAATGATGCTCAAATCGTATGTAGATGTGAAAATATTTCAGTTAAGGATATTAAAGAAACGATGAACAAAGATGCTTCACCTAATGAACTCAATACAATTAAGCTTGAAACGCGTTGCGGCATGGGGTTATGCCAAGGAAAGTATTGTGAGGAGAGTCTGTATCGTTTAACTAAGGAGATTCTAGGAAAAGCACCAAAGGATACGTACTTTAAAGGGCAATCTCCGGTTAAAGCCATCACCATTCGAAATCTCTAAAATTAAATAGTCCAAATTAAAGTGTGGTACGCCTTTTGAGGAGGGGTGCTATGCTTTTTTAATTTAGAAAATAAAAAATTCTCGCACTTGGTATTAAACCAAGTGCGAGAATGAAGAGAAGACTTATTCAACTGTTACATCGTTAAATTGGTAAATACCGTTCGGTGCAACGCCGAATCCTTCGATCGAATCACTAACACCTAAAAGATATTCTGTATGGTTCACAAATACCATTGGTGCTTTTTGAATTAACATTTCGGATGCTTCCGAATATAGTTCCATACGTGTATCTAGATCTGCTTCTCGTCGAGCTTCATCTAAAATCTCATCTACTTCTGGATCATCAAAGAATGTCATGTTACCCGGCATTCCGTGGTTATCAGAGTGGAAGAGTAAGTGTGTAGAGTAGTCTCCGTCCATTGTCGGTGTCGACCACCCAAGTATAAACATTTCCGTTTGACCTTCTGCAGCATCCTCGATAAATGCTCCAAACTCCATTCCTTCAATGTTTACAGTGATATTAAGTTCAGATAGTGCACTTTCAGCATAGGTTGCCATGTTCATACGCTGTGGGTTATCACTATTTGTTTTCAAGCTGATTTCAAATCCATCTCCATAACCAGCCTCTTCTAATAATGATTGAGCTTCTTCTAGGTCATAACCAAGTCCTTCTATATCTTCATCATGTCCTAGTACACCAGGAGGAATTGGACCGGTAGCTGGAATACTAGTTCCATCGTATATACCATCAATGATCTGAGATTGATCAATAGCTAATGAAATCGCACGTCGAACTCGCTCATCATTCAGTGGCTCTACCTGTGTATTAAAGGCAATAAAGTTTAAGGATGTTGAACTTTCTTGTAAGACAGAAGTTCCGTCCATTTCAGATACACGATCAATATTGTCTGGTTCAATTGCGTCTGCAATGTGTACTGCTCCTGTTTCAAGCTCTGCTAAACGAGTACTTGTTTCAGGAATTGTTCGGAAAGTGATTGTTTCTATTTCTGCTACGTCACCCCAATAATCGTCATTTCGTGCAAGAACGATTTGATCTCCTGGAGTGTAAGTATCAAACATGAATGGTCCTGTGCCGATTGGGTTGGAGTTGATGTATTGATCAATTTCGTCTCCCGACTCAACGGCTTCTGCATCTGCCTCAATAATTTCACCAGACATAATACTCGTATTATTATGAGCTAAGTGGTTAAGAATTGGCGAGAATGCATACTGAAGAGTTACTTCGAGTGTATACTCATCTACAGCTTCTACAGTGTCAATTGCACTTACGATAGAAGCCCCTTGAGAACCGATCTCCTCATCTAATAAGCGGTCGAAGTTCATCTTAACAACTTCTGCATTTAAGTCTGATCCGTCATGGAAAGTTACACCTTCACGAATCTCAAACTGCCAAGTAGTCTCATCAAGTTGTTCCCAGTTAGTAGCTAGGTTTTCTTGAGGGTTTCCTTCATCATCTAGTGTAATCAGAGTTTCGTAAATATTTGATCGAACGTTTCCAGATGGAACATCATTCGAACCGTGTGCTGATAAAGATGATAATTCAGCTGGTACAGCAATTACTACATTTTCCTCTCCGTCCCCTTCACTTGCTGCATCATCTTCCGTAGAAGAGTCATCCTCTTCACCTGATGCCTCATCGTCTTCAGAAGATGAGTCTTCTTCCTCTGAAGCTGAATCATCTGTTGATCCTTCTGATTCTTCCGGCTCGCCATCTCCAGCACATGCCGCTAGAAACATCGCAAGGACAAGGAAAAGAGCCAGCAACCATGCCAAATTCTTTGATCGCATTATAATACCCCCTAAAAGTTTTTAACCTTCGCTCAAATAGTGTTTTAAATTATTTGAATATTGCGAGATTAATTAACAATATAAGCGATTGCTAAAGATAAAACTATAAAAAATTTTACAAACTTAAAAATGTCTTTACAAGTAATCAGTGTCGTTTCTTTTGATATATATAGGAAATTATTCTTCCTAATAAGTTTTTAAATATCAACAATTGAGACAAAAACAAAACTTTATGTGAGTTTGTAAAAAATTATATAGTTTTCGTTCACAAGAGGGTGGTAGAATTTTTTTAAATAAAGAATTTTGAAAATTCAAAAGAGAATGAAGTTTAAGTTATTGGAGGAATACTTATGGCTAACCAAGATGAGAAGTTAGTGAAATCAGAGGCATCGTTTATGCGGCTACGAACAAGCCCGAAGATGAGAAGTTTAAAAGGATTTTATCGAAAGTTGAAAAGAAATAGAGCTGCATTGGTTGGGGGTTACCTCATTATTTTATTAATGATTATTGCCACCATCGGCCCATTTTTTCTTAGCCATGGAATTAATGACGTAGATTATACGGTCCGTCTTCAACCACCTAGCTCAGAATTTTGGTTAGGCACAGATCATAACGGTAGGGATATATTCTCTCGGATTATATACGGTGCTCAAATTACATTAATTGTAGGTTTTCTTTCCGTAATCTTTGGTGGGGTTGCAGGAGTGGTAATTGGAATTGTGTCTGGTTACTACGGAGGGAAAATTGATGCGGTGATTATGCGAATTATGGATGTGCTTTTAGCGTTCCCTGGAATTTTATTAGCATTAGCTATTGTGAGCATTTTAGGTCCAAGTATTATTAATGTGATTTATGCCGTAGCGATATATTCAGTTCCATCATTTGCTCGTATTGTAAGAGGCTCGACATTAGCGACCAAGGAGCTTGAATATGTAGATGCATCTCGTGCATTAGGTGCTAGTGATTTTCGCTTGATATTCAAACATATCCTGCCAAACGTCACTTCTCCACTAATTGTCCAAGCGACTTTATCTATTGCAACAGCAATATTAACAGCAAGCGGACTTTCCTTTCTTGGATTAGGAGCACAACCACCTTCTCCTGAGTGGGGTGCGATGCTAAACGATGGAAGAGGGTACATGTATGATTCAGGCTACATTGCATTATTTCCAGGTCTCGCGATTGTCTTAGCCGTACTAGCTTTTAATCTATTTGGAGATGGCATTCGAGATGCTTTAGATCCAAAGACAAAATAATCACGGGGAAGGTGAAAACATGTTCAAATTTATTGTACGTAGGTTACTTCAGTTGATTCCTGTTTTATTTGGAGTCACACTGCTTGTCTTTTTAATGCTACATATTACACCCGGAAATCCAGCAGCAATATTAGCTGGAGAAGGTGCGAGTCAAGAGACAATTGACAACGTTGCAAACCGGTTAGGGCTGAATGAACCACTTCATATGCAATACATTTACTTCGTTATGGACGCCATTCGATTAGATTTTGGAACTTCGTGGAGAACTGGTATGCCAGTAGCTGACGAAATTGGCTCAAGATTTTGGGTAACCGTTGAACTGGCGGTTTACAGTACTATTTTAAGTGTATTTATTGGAATAATCGCAGGGGTTATATCTGCTGTACGTCGATACTCATTCACGGACGTTGGAATTATGTTACTAGCATTATTCGGACTATCCATGCCGAACTTTTGGTTAGGGCTAATGTTAATGCAATGGTTTGCCGTTCAGCTTATGTGGGTGCCTGCATCCGGCTGGGGAAGTGCTTCGCAAGTTATTCTACCTGTGATTGCATTAGGCACGGCGGGAGCAGCAATTATAGCAAGAATGACACGTTCTAGCATGCTTGAAGTCATCTCACAAGATTATATTCGGACTGCTCGAGCTAAAGGCACAAAGGAAAGAGTTGTTATATACCGTCACGCCCTCCGAAATGCGTTAATACCAGTAGTTACCGTTGTAGGACTTCAGTTCGGATATTTACTAGGCGGAGCAGTTTTAACGGAGACCGTGTTTGCAATTAATGGACTTGGAAGGTTAGTTGTAGATCGAATCGCATCACGTGATTTCCCAGTGATTCAAGCATCGGTTTTAATTATTGCCACGTTATTTGTATTCGTTAACTTCTTAGTTGATATCTCTTATCGACTGCTTAATAAGCGAATTGATTTGGATTAGGAGGAAGAGGTGAACAAAATGACTGTTGAAAATATCTTAGAAATTAAAAACTTAAAAACATATTTTTCATTAGATAAAGATCGTGTAGTCAAAGCAGTAGATGGTGTTTCTTACGTTGTTCCAAAGGGTAAAACGCTAGGCATAGTCGGGGAATCGGGTTCTGGTAAAAGTATCACGGCTTTAAGTGTCCTACGTTTAGTGGATGAACCTGGAGAAATCGTAGACGGAGAAATTTTATTCAAAGGAGAAGATTTGGTTAAGAAGAAAGTGTCTGAGATGCGTAAGATCAGAGGAAATCAAATCTCGATGATCTTTCAAGAACCGATGACGTCTCTAAACCCTGTCCACTCTGTGGGAAAACAAATTAAAGAAACTCTCCATATACATGAGGATTTAATCAGACAAGAGGCCAATCATAAAGCATTGGATTTATTAAAATTAGTAGGAATTCCGTCGCCAGAAAAGCGATTGACACAGTATCCGTTTGAATTATCTGGTGGTATGCGACAGCGCGTGATGATTGCTATTGCCCTTGCATGTAACCCTGAATTATTAATTGCAGATGAGCCAACTACTGCTTTAGATGTGACTATTCAAGCGCAAATATTAGAGCTAATCAAGGAACTTCAGGCGGAACTTCATATGTCGGTTATGCTCATTACGCATGATTTAGGTGTAGTGGCAGAAACATGTGATTTTGTTGCGGTAATGTATGCGGGAAAAGTTGTTGAATATGCCGATGTAGATACGTTGTTTGAAAGTCCGAAACACCCTTACACAGTAGGCCTATTAAATTCCCTTCCGCGTCATGACATTAAAATGGAAGAGTTGACACCGATTAAAGGGATGGTACCTAGTCCATTCGAGATGCCAGAGGGTTGTCGATTTGCACCTAGGTGTCCGTTTGCTACTGCGCTTTGTCAGGAGAAGTTGCCTGATCTTGAAAAGAAGGAAAATGGTCAAGAAGTAAGATGTTGGATATACACAGATGAATGGGATGGAGAGGAAGTGAAAGTTTATGAACCAAACGCAACTACTTAAAATTAACGGGCTAAAACAATACTTTCCGATTCGCGGTGGATTCTTTGGGCGAAAAGTTAATGACGTAAAAGCAGTCGATGATATTAGTTTTGAAATTAATAAAGGAGAGGCAGTCTCTATAGTCGGTGAATCTGGGTGTGGGAAATCGACAACTGGTCGAGCTATTTTGCGATTAGATGAGCCAACGGAAGGTACGATTGAATTTAACGGTGTCGATCTTCTTTCTCTAAAACGAAAGGACATGAAAAAGGCACGAAAGGATTTGCAAATCATCTTTCAAGACCCTTATGCTTCTTTGAATCCTAGATTAACTGTCCGTCAAATTATATATGAGTCAATGGATATTCAAAAACATGTGAAGCGTCAGGACCGGGAAGCTAGAATGTTTGAGTTACTTGAATTAGTTGGATTGCAACGGCATCAAGCAGACCTATTCCCACATGAATTCTCCGGAGGTCAACGTCAACGAGTAGGCATCGCTCGAGCTCTATCAGTTGATCCGAAGTTGATTGTTTGTGATGAAGCGGTATCTGCTCTGGATGTATCGATACAAGCGCAAGTATTGAATTTACTGAAGAAACTTCAAAAAGAGATGGAACTTACGTATTTGTTTATTTCTCATGATTTGGGTGTGGTGCGACATATTTCTGACCGAATCATTGTTATGTATCTAGGTAAAATAGTTGAAATTGGTGACAATGAATCTATCTTCGAAAATCCTAAGCATCCATATACCAAAGCTTTGCTATCAGCAATACCTGTTCCGAACCCGAAAAAGAAAAGTGAGCGCATCTTGCTAGAAGGGGATGTACCATCTCCAATTGATCCGCCGCAGGGTTGTCGTTTTCATACGCGTTGTCCCTTTGCAACCGACTTATGTAAAGAAGAGACCCCACAATTACGAACGACGGATGGTATGACAGAAAATCATCAAGCTGCATGTCATTATATTAACGAAATAGATTTTGAAAAGGTCAAAGCGCGAGTGTAAATCTGTTAGTGAAAGGAGGAGGGCAAAATGACATCCTTACAACAAGAAGCGGTTGCTGTTTTGCAACAACTCATAAAAATCGATACGAGCAATCCTTCGAAAACGGAATGGGAAGCGTTACGCTATTTAGAATCGATTGCTGAACGAGAAGGGTTGTCGACACAATTAGTGGAAACTGCTCCCCAAAGAGGAAATTTGGAGATCTTTTTAAAAAAAGATACCCCTTCAGACCTTCTACTTTTATCACATGTGGACGTAGTTCCAGCGGAGACAAGCGCTTGGACTCACCCGCCTTTTTCAGGGGTGGTCCAAGATGGATGGATTTGGGGTAGAGGAACTATTGATACAAAGCAATTAACGGTGATCCATCTGTTTACATTGGTTCATTTAAAGAGAAATGGAATTCAATTACCAATTCAAATGCTTGTGACATCGGATGAAGAACAGGGGAGCAAGGAAGGGCTTTTACGTTACATAGAAAAAAAGCCTGATGTTTTTCGAGACTTAACGGTACTTAATGAAGGGGGAGGTTTTCCAGTACTTGTGAACAATCAACCTTTTCATTTAGTAGAACTAGGACAAAAAGGAGTAGCTCGTATAAGCGTACGGGTGAAACCATCCAAATCATCCAACCCTTATATGCCCGATCATCAGGCATTAACAGACTTATCTACAGTGATGAAACGTATACAAAGAATATCGAACGATACATTGCCTGAAACGGTTCGTTTGATGTTTGAGATTATCGCAGAAGCGACAAACACGTCGTTTCAAGTAGAGAATGCAGACCAGTTTATTGCAGCTCATTTACCTTCCCATTTGGAACGTATGATGCGTGCTATGACACGGACAACTTTTTCATTTACACAATTGAAGGCGGGCGTACAAACTGACCTACCTGAAGGAGGGTATGAAACGATTATTGATTGTCGAACGCTCCCTAAAGTAACTTACGAACAACTAAAAGAACACTTTGATAAAGCGTTACAGGAGATCGACGGAAGCTTTGAGATTTTATCCTTTTCTCAAGGATATGAAACCCCCGTGGATCAAAACCAATTAAATTCATTAGAATTCATCTTACAAAAGAATCTACCAGGACACCGAGTCGTACCATACTTATCTATTGGAAGTAGTGATGGAAGGCATATAGCCCCTTTAGGAGCACATGTTTATGGCTATTGTCCAACAGATGTGGATATGCCATTTGATGAAGTCATTCAACGTGTTCACGGGGTCGATGAGCGTATTTCAATTAGATCTTTTACATTAGGTTTGGAGCAAATGATTCACATAGTGCAAGAAATGAGTGGAGGAGGGGTGCAAGATGCAATTAGGCGATCCTGAAATTTCAAAAGAAAAGCTTGATCAAGCAGTACAGTATATGAAAGCGCATGACATCGATACATGGCTCATCTTAACACGTGAGGGCACAGACCCATCTTGTCCATTGCTAATCAGTGTAAGGTCCGTTCATTTGGCTGCTGTCTTTATCCGTGCTGATGGAGCACATCAAGTTTTGACATCAGCTAGTGACTACGGCAGTTATGTGGAGACAGGATTATTTAATAAAGTTATTCAATACGAGTCAGATATGGAAGATGACTTTAGATCTTTGTTCGATTCTTTGGATATCGAACGACTGGCCTTAAATTATTCAGAAACAGATCATTTATGCGATGGACTTACTGCCGGTTTGCTCGAGTGGCTTGAAGATGTAATTGGTGAAAAACGAATCATGAACCTTATGCTTAGTAGTGAACCTTTATTAAAACAAATTCGTAGCATAAAGTCACCGAAGGAAATTGGGTTGATTGAAGAAGCAGTCAGATTAACTGATGAGATCTATGAAAGGGTATTTGAACAAGTGATGCCAGGTATGACAGAGATTGAAATGGGAGAGATTTTTGTAAAAGAGATGAAGCAACGAGGTGTATCAAATGGACTTGGTAACTCCTTTGATTCTCCAATGGTCTGCTGTGTAAGAAATGGTCTTGCTCACCGGCGTCCGGGTCACTTTGTTGTGGAACCAGGTGACATTGTCATTTTTGATTTCAGCTTAAAATATGTGAATTATGTTTCCGATATTGCTCGCACGATTTACTTTTTGAAACCAGGAGAAACGCAAGCTCCAGAGAGTATTCAACATGCTTTTGATACAGCATTTAAAGCTATTCACAAAACTATTGATTCTATGAAACCTGGTATGAAGGGTTATGAAGTGGATGCCGTTGGAAGACAGGTGATTGAAGACGCAGGTTATCCAACGATTCGTCATTCAGTGGGACATCAAGTAGGGAGAGATACGCATGATGGTGGCACGATTTTAGGCCCAGTAAAAAAACCAAAGCGGCCACAAGTAGAAGGTGAGCTTCAAGTAGGAGAAGTTTATGCTATCGAGCCAACTCTCATACAAGATGACGGGCTTCCGTGTATGCTCGTCGAAGAAAATGTCGTGATGACAGAAGCGGGTACAAGATTATTAAGTCGCCCACAGCAAAAGCTTGTACTAATCAAACCGTCGTAAAAGAGGTGATGTGCTAGATGGAAGCAAAAGAGTTATTGATTCAACTCGTTCAAGCAAAAACTGTCAACGATGAACAGAATGAGTGGGTAGGTATTGATGTCCTTGGGAGATGGCTTACCGAGAGAGGGCTTCATTATGACATTTACGAAAGTCCTCACCATCGCCCTAACTTAGTTGCTAAAATAACAAAAACGACTCATGAATCATGTGAACCCCCCCTTATTTTACTTTCACATATGGATGTAGTGGCAACTAATGATGAGGAATGGACTTACCCACCATTTCAAGGCATACAAGCAGAAGGAGCTATTTGGGGTCGAGGAACGCTCGACACCAAGCAGCTCACTGCTATGCATGCCGAAGCTTTTTATAAAGCTTCTAAACAATTGAATCGAACAAGAGATATATATTTCATCGTGACAGCGGATGAAGAAAACGGCAGTAAAGAAGGAATGGAGTTTTTATCTAAAGCGATGAATCATATATTCACGGATGCATTAGTACTCAGTGAAGGTGGAGGATTTTTACTGAATAATGATCTGACGAATGAAAGCTATATGCTATATGCCAATAGTGAAAAGGGTTCAGCAAACCTACGATTATCATTTGAACGGGAGGGTGGACACGCAGCTGCTCCTCCAAACGAGTTTGTCATTGTTGAATTAATTGAGACGATAAATTACTTAGCGAAACACTTAGAAGCTTCCGTGGAAAATCAGGACTTGTTTGGATATCAATCTTCATTGAATGCTTTCTTGGAATCAAGTCACCATACAAGCGAACACGAGCTGGCAAGCCGACTAAAAGAGTACATGAAAAATGTAACAATGAAAATTCCACCGTTCAAAGTCGGTGGAAATAGTGTCAATGTGCTTCCCACTCAAGCAGAAATCACTTTAGAGTTGCGAGTGCTGCCTGAGATGACCGCTTCACAGTTAGAAGAAAGCATTAATTGCTTGTTAGATCGTAATAAGGTTTCGTGGGAAATAATATCGTTTCATCCTGGATATCAAAATCAACCGCGGGATTCTATGGTTCCAATCTTTGAAGAAGTTGCAAAGGAGCTTGGATTTCATGGTGAATGGATTCCATTTACTGCTTTGGGACGAACGGATGGACGTTTTATTGCCAAAGAAGCGACTTGTATCTATGGAATTTCTCCTACTATGACTAGTTTCACAGAAGTGCTGAAAAGAGTACATCAAACGGATGAAAGAATTGAAATAGATTCTTTTGAATTTGGGTCTATGTGGATGGACCGAGTAGTAGCTAGAGCTTGTGAATAAAAGGGGTGGCTAATATGTATGAAACGCAAAAAGAAAAGATGGAGCAGGCCGTTCGATATTTAATTAAGGAAAATATAGATACTTGGTTAATTTATACGAGCGAAGGAAGTGATCCCTGTTTGCCTTTAGTAACAGGTGTAAAAACAGTTGGTCCAGGGGCATTTTTATTTAGAAAGTCTGGAGAAAAAATAGCAATTACGAGCTCGATAGATGCACAAGATGTGCGGGAATCAAAGCTATTTGATCAAGTACTTACCTATCAAAATGGTTTAGCAGAAGAACTGGTTCCCCTAATCGAAAAATGGAAACCACTAACCATAGCAGTTAATAAATCTAAAAATGAACATCTCGCAGACGGACTGACAGCCGGTCGTTTCATGTGGTTAAAACGTACGTTAAGTGAGGTTTTTGAGGGAACTTATCTTGATGCAGAACCTTTTTTGAATAAGTTAAGAAGTATAAAAACGGAAGCGGAAATAGAAAAAATAAAGATAGCGATTGATATCACCCATGATATATATGAAAGCGTATTTAAAGAGATTCAAGCTGGTATGACAGAAAAAGAAATGGGCCAGTTGTTTGTGGAAGCACTAGAAGAACGTTCACTTGTAAATGGAATCGATCGTACCTTGTCGATGCCGATTGTTATGAAGGATAATATCGCACATCGCGGACCAAGTGATCGGGTAGTGGAGAAGGGAGAGCTTGTGATTTTTGATTTCAGTGTTGATTGTGACGGGTATGTATCCGACATTGCACGGACTGTCTACTTCCTTAAAGACAATGAAACGCAAGCACCAGAACCTATTCAACAAACTTTTGACACGATTCATGAAGCAATTACTCTAGCAGCTGAACGGATAAAACCTGGAATCAAAGGTTATGAAGTAGATCAAGCAGCACGAGAGCATCTATTGACTAATGGCTACCCAGAAATTGAGCATGCAACAGGGCACCAAATTGGGCAAGATGTGCATGATGGTGGGGCGTTGTTAGGGCCGAAATGGAAACGTTACGGAGAATCTCCTTATGAATTACTTGAAAAAGGCAATGTATTCACAATTGAGCCCACTGTATTTTTAAGAGAAAAAGGAATCCATTTTATTGTTGAAGAAAATGTCGTAATTACAAATGAAGGAATTACTTACTTAAGTAAAAGACAAGATGAGCTTATTTTAATAGATTAAAGTTGGAGGTGCAGGAATGACCAAATATGATGGAATTATAGTAGGTGCAGGTATTGTAGGAGTTTCTATTGCTTACCATTTAAGCAAACTAGGCTATTCTAAACTGCTCCTCATAGATAAGGGCGGTGTAGCTTCAGGTATAACGGGTATTTGTCCAGGTGGTATTCGCCAGCAATGGGGTACAGAAATTAATTGTCGAATGGCAAAAGCAGCCGTTCAATTCTATGAAAACATTAATACCCATTTAGAGCCAGAGGAAACGATTGGTTACAGTAGTGTGGGGTATATGTACACTTTCCACTCCGAAGAGGCAATTGAAAACTATAAGAAAAATAAAGAACTCCAAAATAAACTTGGAATTCCAACCGAATTTTTAACTCCTGAACAAGCTGCTGAGATAGTACCCGGGATCGATCAAGAATCTTTTAAACTAGCATCTTATTGTAAGACAGATGGGTTTGTGGATGATGCTTACCATGTCACACAAGGCTTTGCGGATGCAGCAAAAAGACGCGGTGCGACTGTCATAAATGATGAAGTAAAGAAGGTTTTAATGGAAGGTCAAAGAGTAACTGGGGTTCAAACTAAAAAAAGGGGAGAGATTCATGCAGATTTTGTTGTAAATGCTGCTGGTCTTGGTTCCAAAGAATTAGCAGCAACGGCTGGTATAAATTTACCGATATCGTTTGAAACTCGTAGGATTTTATATACGAATAGAATCGAAAAAAGATTAATCGAACCATTACTTATTTCCTTTGAAAAGGGTTTTGCAGCCAAACAACTTTCTGACGGAGTATTGTATATGAGTTACTTAGGGGAAAGCGAAAAGAAATTGTCGTCCTTTGAGTTTAAAATGAAAGCAGCAGAAGTGGGGATGGAAATCTTCCCTCCACTTGAACAAGTTGAATTCCGTACGCATACTGATGGAGTCTATGATAGTACCCCGGACCACCAAGCGATTCTAGGAGATGTAGATGGTGTGGAGGGATACTACCAAGCAGTCGGTATGAGTGGTCATGGATTCATGATGGCACCGATTATTGGAGAAACACTTGCTGATCTTATCGATGGAAAAGAACCTTCCATTGATATTCGTTCCTTGCATATGAATCGTTTTAAAGAAGATAAATTATTATTTGAACCAAGTGTTGTGTAATTTGGTGGAATAAATGTAAAATGCTAAAGGAGAGGTAAAATGAATTATTTCATTATTGAGTTTCCAGAATCAAACGAAAGTATACGATTCGATTTATTGACTGAAAAAGCACCTAAAACATGCGAGGCCTTTTGGGAAGTGATATCTGAACCGGTGGAAATGATGGTAAAGCATGCGATTTATACTGGGAAAGAAATTTCAGCACAACTACCACCAGATGGAAAGGCAAAAGATCTCTTGTATGATCCGAAACCTGAGAATTTAACTTGCTTTCCTCTACCTGGGGATATCCTGTTCACTTTTATGCCTGAATACGGATTCGGAGGAGCTCCAGTCCCAATATTTGATATAGGAGTCTTTTATGGAAGAGATGCAAGAACCTTCTTTCCAATGGGCTGGTTGCCTGGTCATTTGATGGCACAGGTCCATTCTAAGCAGGAGCTTGACCGTTTACAAGAGGTAGGGCAAAGCATCCATGTAAACGGTCAACAACCCATGGTTATACGTAGAGGGGAATAAAAAAGACTGGGAGCACATAAAGGATGCTCCCAGCCTGATTTCATATTAATAATAACTAAGATCGATGAGGGCATCTATATCCGTGATTACATAATGCTTGCCCTCTTTTCTAATATAAGATTCGTTTAAAAGCCATTTAATATTATTGGCAATAGTCACTCGAGTGATTCCAAGTAAATTAGCCATTTCCTGGTGTGTAAAAGATATCGTTAATTTAACTTCTTTTTCCTTTTGGGATTCACCATACTCTCGAGCGAGGTGGATAAAAGTTGCGCAAACGCGAGTGAAAGCTTTCGCGTAGCTGAGCTCCATAGATTGCATGCAGAGAACCTGATATTTTTTAGTAATTAAATCTAACAAGCTGGTATATGTTTCAGGGTGCTTGTGTAAGTGGGTCATAAAGGTTTGACGCTCCACCTTTACTAAATCACACTTAGAAGAACTGATCGCATTGGTGGAGTACTTCATCTCATTATTTAAGCTACATTCACCTAGCAAACCATGTACTCCAACAATAGTAAGGGCCTTTTCTTCTCCATTTTGAGAAATCAAACTAAGGCGGATTCGACCTTTTTTTACGATATAAATGAAGTCTCCAGGGTCGTTTTGATTAAAGATTGTCTCATTTTTAGGAAAGCTGATTGGTGTTCCTAATTCGTAAAGCGATTTCCAATCATAGTTCAGGTTTTCTAACCAAGGATTTATGAAGCTAAAATCAGTCTCTAAGTGGCTCATATTTATTCACTCCATACGAAAGTTATGAAAGGAAGATTAACATGAATACAATAAAATTACCAGTTGAAAGAAGCAACTTCCCTACGTTAAATAATAAAATTATGTTATCTAGCTGTTCTCAAAGTGCTCCACCTCAATCTGTCATTGATGCGATGGATTCCTATAAGTATAGTCTAATCGATGAGGGAATGGAATGGGGGAACTGGGTTGAGCGAGTGGAAGGGGCTCGTAATAAATTTGCTGAGCTTATACATTGTGAACCGGAAGAAGTTGCTATTTTATCTTCCGTATCAGACGCGTATTCCTCAGTAGTTAATTCTCTTAATTTTAACGAAGAAGATGAGATCTGTGTAACAGAAATTGATTTTCCTTGTATCGGTCAAATATCTTTATCCAACAAGCTAAGACATGATGTCCCTGTAACATTTATTCCACACACAAATCATGTCATCAATAGAGAAGATTATGAATCTAAAATAACTGATCATACCAAGTTAACGTGTGTCCCTCATATTAGTTATTATAACGGATTTAAACAGGACCTTAAAATGATTTCTGATATCGCAAAGCAACATGATTCTTTACTTTTTGTCGATGCTTATCAATCTGCAGGATCCGTCCCTATTAATGTTAAAGAAATGGGGATTGATATTTTAACTGCAGGGTTACAGAAGTATTTAATGGGAATTCCGGGCATTACATTTCTATATATTAATAAAGAGATTTCAGAACAACTAGTTCCTGCAACTACAGGCTGGTTTGGCCAATCGAATCCATTTGCTTTTGATTTAAAGTCTACTGGTTTTGCTGAATCTACGCAACGATTTAACACCGGCACACCTCCTATTGCAAATGCGTATGCTGCAGAAGCGGCTCTTGATTATATCTTAGATGTTGGAGTAGAGAATATAGAAAAATATCTTCAAGAGTTGTCTAAGTTTACTATTGATTATGCAGAGTCATTAGGAATGGAGGTTGCTAGTCCAAAAGATTCAAATCAGAAAGGTTCTACTACAGCTATTTACGTGGAGAATGCAGATGAAATAGAGACAGCTCTGAAAAAGGAAGGATACGTTGTTTCAGCAAGAAGAGATGTGATTCGTATTGCTCCCCATGTTTATAATACGAAAGAAGATATTGAGCAAGCATTAGATCGATTAAAGGAACTTTTGTAGTATTTGTATTAACACAACAAAGCAGGAGGAGAGCCTTCCTGCTTTGTTAATTGTTGTACTTAGAAAAAATTTTCTAACAGGATTAATCTGGTTTAAACTTATATAGCAACTGAGCATTAACAGCTACTATAATCGTACTTAGGCTCATCAATATAGCGCCGACTGCAGGGCTGAGAATGATGCCCCATGGTGCCAAAACCCCTGCTGCTAAAGGAATAGCAAAGATATTATACCCTGTAGCCCAGATTAGGTTTTGTACCAATTTATTATAGGTACGTTTAGATAAGCTAAAAATCGAAAGTATATCTTTTGGATCACTATCTACAAGTACAATATCCGCACTATCCATAGCAATGTCAGTTCCTGCTCCGACTGCTATACCGACGTCTGCTGTAGAAAGGGCTGGTGCATCATTGATTCCATCTCCAGTCATAGCCACTATCATGCCATGACTTTGAATTTCCTTCACTTTTTCTGCTTTCTGGTCTGGTAAAACTTCTGCATAGACCTCGTCGATTCCAATTTGTTCAGCTACATAATGGGCCACTTTTTCATTGTCACCTGTTAACATAATTGCTTTGATGTTCTTATCATGCAAACGTTCAATTGCAAGGTGTGAGCTATCTTTGATTTGGTCTGCTAGAGCAATTGCCCCCACTAATTCTTCATCAACCAGTAAGAATACGACAGTTTTACCTTGAGCGGACCACTCTTCGTAGTGCTGTTCATCGAATTGAATAGCTTTGTCACGGATGAATCCTGGGCTTACGACCTTAACATTTTTTCCGTTAATGTCACCTTCGATTCCAACCCCGGTGATGGAATTAAAGTTAGTTAGTTCTAGTAGCTCAAGTTGTCGATCTGAAGCTTCCTTTACTATACCTGTTGCAATAGGGTGTTCGGACTCTCTTTCAATTGTCGCAGCATACCTTAGTACGTCATCTTCTGATGTACTTGAAAAAGTCTGCAAGTCAGTGACTCCGAATTCACCTTTTGTTAACGTTCCAGTCTTATCGAAAATTACAGCATTAATATTTCTTGCATTTTCAAATTGGGTACGATTTCGAATTAATAAGCCATGTCTAGCAGAGAGAGCGGTAGATACTGATATAACTAACGGTGCTGCTAGTCCTAATGCGTGTGGACATGTGATGACCATTACAGTAACTGTTCTTTGAATTGCCATATCAGCTGTAGCACCTAGAATTATCCATACGACGAATGTGGTTAAACCTGCTATTAGAGCAATATAGAACAGCCATTTTGCTGCTCGATTAGTGAAGTCTTGTGTTCGAGATTTTGTTTTTTGAGAATTTTTTACCATTTCAATTACTTGTGATAGATAAGAGTCTTGCATCATCTTCTCGACTTCTATGGTTAGAGAGCCTTCTTTGTTTATCGCTCCTCCAATCACTTCATCGCCTTCACTTTTTGTCACTGGTGCGGACTCCCCGGTCAACATGGATTCATCTACCTGGGATTTTCCTTTAATTATCTTGCCATCTAAAGGCATTTTTTCACCTGGTTTTACTAAAACATAATCGCCTTGTTGTAGCTGATCAATTTCCACTTCTTCGGTATCTCCATTTTCCAACATCCGGTATGCAGTATTAGGCATAAGTTCTGCAAGGGATTCCAACGCTTTGGAGGCATTATTAACCGACCTCATCTCAATCCAGTGGCCAAGCAACATAATTAATACTAGGGTAGCAAGCTCCCAGAAGAGTTCATCTCCATCGAAGCCTAGTACGACAGCGATACTGTAAAAGAATGCAATAGAAGTGGCCATTGCTATTAACGTCATCATTCCAGGCTCTCTTTGACGCCATTCGTCGTAAGCACCACGAAGAAAAGGCCATCCACCATAAAGGTAAACAAATGTTGCTAGTGCCGCGAGAATATAAATGTCACCTGAGAATCTCCAATCCACACCCAAGAAGTGTTGAATCATAGGGGATAGGAGCAAAATTGGGACAGTAATAACTAATGTTAGGAAAAATTTATTTCGAAATTCTTTAACCATATCTCCATGGTGGTCATGCCCATGTTGACTATGGTCGTGGTTAGACGAATTATTCTGGTGTTTTTCATGAGAAGAATGATGATTATGGTTCATAAATACACCCCTCTTTAAGAAATTTCATTCTATTATACCCCCCTTAGGTATATATAGCAATGTTCACGTATTACACACAGGTAAAACATAGTATAAGGCTTGTATTGTTTTTACCAGGATTGCACTATTTATGCAATCTTACATTTTAATTTTATTTTTATATTATTTATATCTATTTAGAAGGAAGTAGTTATAGAGGAGGAGAATAAAACAGTAACAATAAATTTAGGTTTATGGGTTCTAATTATTATTTTCTAACTCAAAGGGTGATCAAAATCGAGCTTCTGAACGTTTCAATAGAAACTGCTGGATACAATAGAAGAGAGCCGGTATTAAAAGATATCAATTTTAAGTTACATGCGGGGGAAATGATTGGATTACTCGGTCCTAATGGTGTTGGAAAAAGTACTACCATAAAAGCTATTATGGGAAATTTAGAACAAATAGAGGGTTGCATAGAATTTAAAGGTCCTAAAAAATCTTATGCTTATATCCCTGAACAACCAATCTATTACGAGGAATTAACATTGTGGGAACACATTCGATTTGTGGCTTCATTGGAAGATATCAGTGAAAAAGAATGCTTTATAGAAGCTGAGAAATTACTTCGACTATTTCGGTTGGAAGAAGCTAAAGACCAATTACCTGATAATTTTTCTAAAGGCATGCAACAAAAGCTGATGATTGTTCTAGCGTTATTAATGAAGCCCGATGTTTATATTGTTGATGAACCGTTCATGGGTTTGGACCCCTTATCTTTTAAATCTTTTCTACAGCTTATAGATGAAAAGAAAAAGTTAGGTGCAGGAGTTCTAATGTCGACCCATGTGTTGGACACTGCGGAAAGAATTTGTGATAGGTTTTTACTTGTTTCAAATGGAAGTTTAGTAGCTAAAGGAACTTTAAAAGAAATTCAAAAGGAACATGGATTGGAGGACGCGAGACTTTATGATTGTTTCGAAAAAATATTAGTGAGGGAACATAATGAATAAAGATAAGCTGTTTAACAGTTCGTTGGAATTAGGGCTAAATAGAGTCAGGAATTCATATAAGCAAAAGTATGATATTTGGAAAACGGCAGTGGATTATTCAGTATGGGTTTATTTCATCATTCCTATTATAGGTGTGATGCTTTACCATTATTATAATCTCTGGATGGGAAATTTAGAGTGGCCATTAGCAATAAACGAATTTGTAGTTATAATTATGTCATTTTTATTTGTATGTTTGAGTCAAATGAAAATTTATGTTGAAGAAGGAGATCAGCTTGTATTTTTACAACGAAAAAGCAATCTTAAATCTCTCTTCCTATTAAGTTATTGGCATTTAATTATTAAATCACTTTTTTTGAATGGATTATTTGTCATTCTTCTTTTCCCACTACTCATTCAATACCTTACATATACCGCGACAGAAGTTATGATGATTTATTGCATTCTATCAGTTGTTAGTCTTTGCACAGCGGTTTTCAACCATAAGGTCTACCTTACAGTAAAAAGTATTAGATTATATATCCTCTTAGCCTGTTTATATATTCTTATCTTTTTGTGGATGTACGCGTTTTACGTCTATACAATCAATTCATTTTACATTTTTTTAGTACAACTATTAATTAGCCTTATGGTATTTTTGTATTTATCATATATAAGTATTAGGGATTCTAAATTATCCTCTACTATATTTGAATTAAATGCACGTTATGAAAGTATGGTACTGCATTTCTTGTTGGCAAAATCAGCATTCATAGGAGCACCAGAGTTTGTTTATACAAAGAAAAGAGCCAAAAAGTTTCGTTTTTTAGTGGTTGGAAAGAACTCTGTATTTTTCAAACAAAATAATAAATTAAATGGGATGATAGAAGTAGTAATTAAAACTCTATTTAGAGACCATTCGTGGCTCATGATGTATGGGCAGATTATCGTTGCAGGAGTCGTATCTCTTTGGTTTGTTCAAGGTGTATGGTTAAAGTTGATTGTTCTTATTTCTTTTATTGCCGTCTTATATCAATTTGCATTTGTCTTTTGGTATAGAGTTTTTCAGCATTCATTTTTTGAGTTATTCTCCTCAGTGAAATTAATTGGGGCTTCTAAAAAGGGTCTGTACATTTTAATGCTGCCTGGTACTTTATTTTTGAGTGGGTTCACGGGTTATCATACCTACTCTTTTCTTGGACTATTGGTAAGTTTAGTTATGGGCTTGTTTGTAATGTATACCATTATAATGACTGCCTCTAATTTAACTTCAAGGTTTCTTAACAAGGGTTAGCTGTTTATGGCAAACTAAAAATGTAGGCTTTGGCATTTAATTTATGTAGGTTGCCGGATGGCGAAACATAAAAAAAGTCCACTTGCCAACTTCTCAAAATAACTTTAAACTCCTCGTTGGACCAACAACGTTCGACAGGAGGATATTAGGAGATGTTAGCAGTGGAACAGATTGATTATATCAGATATGAAGTGAACCAAAAAGGTGAAACATATGCCAGTGTCGCAAGAAAGATGAAAGTTGACACTAGAACGGTTAATAAGTACGCCAATCAAGAGGAATTCAAAAGAAAAGAACCACAAAAACGTCAATCACCCATTATGGGTCCTGTTAAACCCATCTTGGACAAATGGATCAAAGAGGATTTGAAAAAGAAGAAAAAATATCATCGGACAGCTAAACGAATGCATGAACAGTTAGAGAAGAATCATAGTTTCAAAGGTTCTTACCGAACCGTTCGTGAGTATGTATCCAAGCGTAAAAAGGAATTCATAGAATACCATGAGGGTGCTTCCTTACCTCTTGAGTCTGTACCTGGAACTGCTCAGGTTGATTTCGGGACAGCCCCATTTAAATATCATTCAGAGATGATTGATTTACCTTATCTTGTGATGTCATTTCCTTATAGTAATTCCTTTTATTTCCAGGTGTTCCCCTCAGAAAATACAGAGTGTTTGCTCGAAGGTCTACAGCGGATGTTTATCCATATAGGGGGAGTTCCCGCGACCATCCGGTTCGACAACCTTTCACCTGCGGTGAAGAAAATCTTCTCTAAGGGAGAGCGAGCGTTAACAGATACATTTGAACGTTTTGTCTTACATTATGGCTTTAAATATGAGTTCTGCAATCCTGGAAAGGGGAATGAGAAGGGACACGTAGAAGCCATGGTAAAGTATGTTCGTAATAATTTCTTGTTGCCCGAATGTACCATTATCAACCTTGATCATTTTAATGAATCTTTGTGGAACATGGCTAAGGAGGATAGGAATCGTCCCCATTATCAGAAGCAGGTTCTACTGTCAGAACTATTTAAGGAGGATCAAAAAGAGTGGTTGGTTCTTCCTGAAAAAGAATTTGAATGCGCTCGTTATGAACGAGTGAAGGCTGATAAATATGGCATTGTATCCATAGATAAGAAAGAATATTCTACGTCACCTAGATTTGCCAAACAGAATGTAAGGGCGTGCATTACTTATAACACGATAGTCATTTTAAATGAAGAGAATGAGGTCATTCTGAAACACAGTCGTCTGTACGGAATCAAGCGAAGGTCCATGTTGTGGCAACCCTACCTTGACCTTTTATCCAAGCGACCAAATGCTATTAAGTATACGAGCATTTATGATCAATTTCCCCTCATTTGGTCCACCTTTCTGAGAAAGTGTACAGAAGAAGAACAAAAAGCAGCGTTACGGTTATTAGGCAACTTATAAAAAAATAATGACTTCAGCGTATTGAACGAGGCTTTGCGAGTTGCTTCAGCACAGGGGCATCCCAGCGCTGATCAAATCAAGCATTGCTTTTATTCACTAACTAATCAAAACAGCAGTTATCAGACGATTTCGCCTAAGGTAAACGTGCCTATTGTTCCAAACGCATCCAGAGGCCTCTCTCATTACGATACACTTTTTCAGAATGGCGGTGAGGCAAGGTGAACCATCTAATTGAAGCCCATGCTAAACGCTTAAAATTAAGCTGGATCAGGGAACATTATCACGAAATCGAGGCGGACAGTAATCAAGAGTATCTTCTTAAATTGTTTGAGAAGGAAGTGCAAAACCGCGAGGAACGAAAGGTGAACTTATTATTAAGTCAAGCACAACTCCCGAAGACAGGTAATCAACCGTTCCAATGGGAACATATACAAATCCCTCAAGGGATTGATAGAGAATCTGTGCTGGATGGATCATTTATTCAAGAGAAGGAAAACCTTATTTTATATGGTGGGGTTGGAACAGGCAAAACGTACTTAGCAACATTGATAGTTTTAAATGCCATACATAGGTTTGGCAGTAAAGTGAAATTCTTTACAGTAGCATCTTTAGTAAATAAGTTAATTGATTCGAATCAAAAGGGTTCGCTACCCAAATTCATGAAACAGATCGAACAATTAGATTTACTCGTATTAGATGAACTGGGTTATATCCCCCTTCACAAGGAAGGAGCTGAGCTCCTATTTCAAGTGATTTCAATGTGTTATGAAAACAAAAGTATCGTTATTACAACAAACCTCCAGTTCGGTCAATGGAATCATGTATTTGGCGATCCCATCTTAACGGAAGCTGTTATTGATCGACTGATACATCATTCACATTTACTTGTTTTTTCCGGAGATAGTTTCCGGTATAAAGAATCATTAATACAGCATTAAATTGAAGTGGCAGGTGGCATGCATTTTTAAATGCCATTTGATACATTTTTTACTTGCCAAATACAGGTTAGCAGTAAAAAAGCCTGTCCACCTCAAATAAATGAGATGGGCAGGCTTTATTTAAGTTTAATTTAGTTTTTGTTAACAGATGCATCATGAATAGAATCAACAGCGTTTTGAAGCTTTTGATTAAATTCGTCATCTGACTGACTCGCGTTTAAGTCTGTAACTAATGCACGAGAGAAGCTTGCGATTAGTCCGTCGTTTGTTTTTAGCATTTCGTTTGCTTCATCGCGAGAATATCCACCTGATAAAGCAACGACACGGACAACGTTATCGTGTTCGATTAGTTCTTTGTATAGGTTAGGTTTTGTTGGGATTGTTAGTTTTAACATTACGTTTTGGTCGCTTGATAGTTCGTTTAAATGCGTTAGAATCTCTTCTTTTAGCATTGCTTCACATTGTTCTTTTTCAGAGCTGTTGATATCAACTTCCGGCTCGATGATTGGAACAAGTCCAGCAGCAAGAATACGCTTCGCAACTTCGAATTGTTGGTCAACAACTGCTTTGATCCCTTTTTCGTTTGGCTCATGAATCACAGAACGCATTTTAGTTCCAAAAATATGACGCTCGTTTGCGCGGCGTAGCGTGTCATCTAAGTTATCAATTGGCTTCATTAGTTGAACGCCATGATGTTGGTCAGCTAGTCCTTTATCTACTTTTAAGAAAGGAACAACGCCTTTATCTGCTAAATAATCTGCAGTGTATTTTCCTTCAATTTCGCGGTCCATTGTTTGTTCGAATAGGATCGCTCCTAGAATTTGGTCTTTGTTGAAAGCAGGTGATGTGATAATGCGCGTTCTCATGTCGTGGACTAGCTTGAACATTTCGTCCTCGTTGGAATAAGCATCTTCATATACGCCGTATGCTGCTAGAGCTTTTGGTGTACTTCCACCACTTTGGTCAAGTGCTGCGATAAATCCGTCTTCGTTTTTCATTTTGTTGAATTGTTGTTGATTCATATATAACACTCCTTCATGTTTATTCTAATTTAGCATCTAGTTTATATTTTATCAGTTTCGAGCTATTTATGACAGTTAATTAATTACACTAGAAAAAATGATTCATTCAAATAACAGGGTAGATGGTCAAAAAGGTGGTATGTTGAGAAACTTTTTTGAGAAATGCTCAATATTTGATAGGTTTTGATATTTTTTTCTGAATATAAAATAGTTAGTTTCTACCGTATAATTGTACTTAAGCGATAACCTTTCTTTCGGAAATAAGTGAAATAGAAAGTAGGTTCACTAGATCCATGAGTTGGTTCGCATATACATCTTGGTTTCTATAACTTTCTGCCCATAGTATGCTATATTAAAGGAAAATCAATTTATGGGAGCGTTGGTTATCGTGGAAAGTGGCATAGGTAAAGCTATTAAGTATTATAGGGTGAAACAGAATATGACACAAGAGAATCTCGCTGAAGGAATTTTGTCTATATCTTACTTGTCCAAAATCGAAAGTGGGCATATCAAACCCACAGAGGAGATTATCGATTTGCTTTCAAAACGATTAGACGTAGATACCGAGCACGAAAAAAAATTACTAGATGAAGACAAGCTCCATGAATGGTTTCAACAACTACTCAACAAAGACGTTGAGAATGCCAAACAAACCTATGAATCTTACATAAAAGAACTGGTGATCTTCGACGACTCCTATCTCTTTTATTTGTTACAGATTTATAAGTTGAGGTATTATTTGTTGATACAGGATCGAGAAAAAATGAACGAGCAAGTAGCTACATTGAAAACACTATCTCGTGATTTCACAAGGTTGGAACAATTCTATTGGTATAAGTTTTATGGGGACTACTTCTACATTAAACAATTAAACAGTGATGCTTTAGACTCCTATAGCAAGGCTGAGGAGACCCTGACCTTGTTAAAGATTAATGAAGAAGAAATGTATGATTTGTATATGTCTATTGCGATTGTGGCAAATCACTTAGAAAACATCCCTATATCAATTGAGTATACTCAATATTGCTTAGAGCATTACCGTAAAAAGTACGACCTACAAAAATGTGTTGAGTGCCATGTTCTATTAGGACTGACTTATAGGTTTTCAAAATACTATGTTAAAGCTGAAGAAAGTTATAAAACAGCTCTAGATCTATCTGATCAACTAAATGACGATTCACTTAAGAGGCTGTGTTATCAAAATATTGGTATGTTAAAGTCACTTCAAGGCTATAGTGAATCAGCTATAAAGTATTATGAACAAAGTTATCAATTGAGAGTGAACGAGAGTGGTTCAATAAAATTGGTTTCTGTAATAAGTTTGATTAAAGAGTACGTGAAAATTGGAAGTATGAAAGAAGCGAATACTTGGATGGATACAGGTTTAGATATTGCTAAAGACATGAACCCTGAAGATTCCGTTTATGTGCATGAAATAAATGTATACAAGAATATAGTGCGCCAAAATATGAATGATGCTTGGTTTAATTATGTAAAGAAGGAAGTACTTCCATATTTAAATGAAAGAAAACTTTATGTTAAATTAAATCACTATCTAGCAATTATTGGTGATTACCTATTTGAAAACTCAAAGTATAAATTAGCATCAACTTATTATAAAGAAGCAAATGATGTTGCTAATAAAATTTTATAAAAAGGAGATTTTAAAATGAAAAAATTAGTCTTGGTTTCCTCGATTCTATCAGTGTTAGTTTTAACAGTAAATTTTGGTTCAGGTGACTTGAATGCTGAGCCAGAGAGACCACACATTATTAAGCCGTTAAGCGTAGACTATAGTGAACTAATGTAACAATGTAACACCCCCTATAAAAAAGACATCTAACCTTCCGCTATGGAATCGATTAGATGTCTTTTTTATTTTTATTCCACAATACTCCTATGGATAGCGCAATTATGTGTGTGAGGGAGTATGTGTATAGGTTGAAGTAGATGCTGTTGGTGTATTGATTCATCCAGCCTAATTGATGGATGGTTGAATCGGGATTGGTAGGAGGCCCACCTAATTCCTGAATCAGGTTGTTTCGATAGTCTGCGATTAGAAAGAATAAGAGTGTACATAAAATGACTGAACCAGTGACAATCCCTAGTTTTATTTTGGGGTTTTTTATATTCAAGTCTTGATGGGCGACTTGAAAGGTAAAATAGTAGCTTAATAAAAAGAATGGTGAGAATAAGATGATGATTAGTATGCCTAGGTTACCGTTTCCGGATGTAGTACTTGGCGAAACGGTGAAAACGTATTGAATTAAATAGAAGCCAAATAGAGAGATTAGTAAACTAACCACCCAGGCCATGTTTTTGCGGTTCATTTGACTCCCCCCTTTTAATTATTGTTCGTCTTCTTCTGTGAATTCAGTTGTGTAATCGTGGATTAATTCTCCATTTTGTTTGTTATATTTAGTCCAAAAACCTATTACAACTTCCTCGTCTTCTCCTTCGACTTCTTCATCATATATAACGGAAACCAGTACACTCTGATCCGTATCCGATATTATGACCATTTCATAGTTATCTGACTTTACTTCTTGTTGGATCTTTTCTTCTACACGATTTTCTAATTGCGCGTTATTATAATAGCCATACAATAACCAAATGATATAGAATACACATACTGAAGCGGAAATAAGTCCTATAATTTGCCACCATTTCAGGTTTCTCTTGATAGGATCTCTCCTTTCCTAAAAGCTTTACTTTAATTTTAACAATGTTTTACATAAAGGTATATGTTTTGGAGTTTAAGGTCATCCAAGGTGACTTGCTAAGTTAATAGTTACGTTTTTATGAATATTAATTAATAGGTGCGAATTGCTTCCTTAATAATTATTTTAATCTATCCATAATAATGATACACTATAAAAAGGTAAAAATGATCTGCAGCAGGTGTTTTCGTCATTTTAGGAAGCAATCGAAAGCGTTTACATCTCATGGCAGAATGTAGGGGTAGAAGGCTAAAATGAGTACAGAACAACAGACAGACGTAATTTTAATTGGTGCTGGGATTATGAGTGCGACATTAGGTTCGCTCTTGAAGGAATTGGATCCGAGCTTAACGATAAAAGTATTTGAAAAATTAGAGGGTTCTGGTGAGGAAAGTTCTAATGAGTGGAATAATGCAGGGACAGGACATGCTGCGTTATGTGAGTTGAACTATACGAATGAATTGCCGGACCGGACGATTGATATTAAAAAAGCGATTAAAGTGAATGAGGATTTTCAAGTGTCTATGCAGTTTTGGGCGCATTTGGTGAAGTCTGGTTTAATGACTAATCCGCGTGATTTCATTGTGAAGTTACCGCATATGAGTTTTGTTAAAGGGGAAGACAATGTTGATTATTTGAAGCGTAGGTATGAGACTATGTCCGAGAATCCATTGTTTGCGGATATGGAATTTAGTGATGATCCGGAGCAATTGAAATCTTGGATGCCACTCATGATGGAGAATCGTACACCGGATGAGCCGATTGCTGCGACGAAGATTGATGCTGGTACGGATGTTAATTTCGGGGCATTGACTCGTAAGTTGTTTAGTCATTTAGAAGAACAAGATCTTGATATTCGTTATAATCACCAGGTGGACAATCTGAATCAATTAGATGATCAATCGTGGGAAGTGAAAGTCCGCAACATGGATAGTGGCGAAATCGAGCGTCATTCGGCTAAATTCGTCTTTATCGGTGGAGGCGGTGGAAGTCTTCACTTGCTTCAAAAGTCTGGAATTCCTGAAGGTAAAGGGATTGGCGGCTTTCCTGTAAGTGGGATTTTCATGGTGACCCATAATCAAGAATTAGTAAAACAGCATGATGCCAAAGTGTATGGGAAAGCTCCAACAGGGGCTCCACCAATGTCGGTGCCTCACTTGGATACCCGACTAGTAGACGGACAGAAGTCTTTATTCTTTGGTCCATTTGCCGGTTTTTCTCCGAAGTTCTTGAAGGGTGGATCGATGCTAGATTTAATTTCTTCGGTCAAACCTAGTAATCTAACAACTATGTTAGCAGCTGGGGCCAAAGAGATGCCATTGACCAAATATTTGATTTCACAAGTATTACAGTCGAAAGAGAATCGCATGGATGCTTTACGTGATTTTGTTCCAAATGCGAAGAGTGAAGACTGGGAATTAGTCACAGCTGGACAGCGTGTGCAGGTGATTAAAGATACGGATGATAAAGGCAAAGGGACCTTACAATTTGGTACGGAACTAGTTACCTCTTCTGACGGATCAATCGCCGCACTTTTAGGGGCTTCACCAGGAGCATCTACGGCAGTATCTGTTATGTTGGATATCCTGGAGCGTTGTTACCCAGAGCGCATGGATGAATGGGAACCAAAAATCAAAGAAATGATTCCATCTTACGGCAAGAAATTGATGGATGATTCGGATCTTGTACGTGAAATTCATGATTATACAGAAGAAGCGTTAGGGTTTGATGAAGAGAAATAATGAAGAGAATCATCGGCTAGAAGGCTGGTGGTTCTTTTTTGTATTGATTTAAAAAAGGGTAATTTTAAACAGTGTATCGAGTGTTCCAGTTTTTGGGAAAGTCGATTTTATTAGCATAAGTATAACGAATTAACTGGCCGTGATGTTGGATTTCATGTTCGTATAAATCCATTAATAGATTAACGTTTATTTCATTTAAGTTATTAGCTTGTAAAAAATCCTCTATGTTTCTGTGAGTTTCATTTAATAGAGCAATTATTGAATTTTTATCATTACTATTTGTTAAGCTACATTCAAAACCAATCCATTCTCCAGCCTTTAGAGCATTTAAGTAACTTTCCCTTGCTCCAATAATACAATAAGCCTGTTCTCCAATAGTGTTGGATGGCGCATTTGGAATTTTAAGCTCTAAGCTACGTTCGTTTACATGTTCGAAGTAGTCTTCTGATAAATGCAATGATTGGAGAAATCGTGTTATTAGTGCATCCATATATGGCACCTCATTTCTAAATTTAATTTTTGTCTAAAAATAAAAGCATACATCATCAACGGAGTTTATTCGAATAAGTTAAAAGCAATTATTCCTATCAAAACTATTAAACTTACTCTGAATATTACCTTGTCCAATTTAGTAGCACCTATTTTAGTATCTGCAAATTGAAAGTAAATGCAGAGGAGAATATAACCAAACATTGTTAAACCGTATGCGGCAGTATCCTGGAGTACGGATAGACTTCTTAATACTGCGAGGCCAATAAGTAAGTGTCCTGTATACCCTACAACTAAATGTATATATTTTTTCCTGCTTTCATCATCCATTGAACATACCTACAACATATAACTTAGCAAACCTTATTGAAATTTTAACATAAAATAACAATTCGTTCTGATTGCTGTTCGTTTTTTTATATAATTCTTCTATAGCGCTCCAATTTTTAACAAATATTTTCCGCAGCATCACCATAAAAAAACCTTCCCAACCGAACTGTATAATGAAGAAAATAATACAAAAAACTATTATGTTTCTTTGTTTCATTCAGAGCGGAAAGAATATATAATGGGATAAACCATATAAAAAGGGGCAATTGTGGGATGAAAAAACTAGCTCTTCTAATGATTTTTGTATTGATGATTGGATTTATTGCTTCACCGCTTGCATTAGCGAACGAGCATGATGACGATGTTATTGATGAATACCATGGCGAGCCGATTTTAGTTTTAGGTGAGCAGTTAGATGAAACGCAGCGAAATGAAGTGCGAGAGACATTAGATGCACAAGATGCGGAAGAATTGATTGTTACAGGTCAAGATTTAAGTGATTATATCGGTGGGAATCCGAATGCGAATATGTATTCTTCTGCGAAAGTGACTCATATGGATGATGGTCACGGAATCGAAGTTGATATTGTTACTCCAGACAATATTACAGAAGTAACTCGTGAAATGTACGAGAATGCGTTATTAACTGCTGGTGTGGAGAATGCAATGGTTGAGGTTGCTTCCCCATTGCGCGTAACGGGACACTCTGCTTTAGTAGGTATTTATAAAGCTTTCCATGTGGAAGGTGGATCTTTAGATCAGGACCGCATGGAAGTAGCGAATGATGAGCTAAACGTGGCAACGGAAATTGCTGAAGAGGAAGAGAACGTCGATTCCGATGAAATTACTGCGTTATTGACGGAAATTAAGAAGGCAATCTCTGAACAAAATCCAGCTTCAAGAGAAGATGTAGAACAAATTGTTGATGAGAAAATTAATGAACTTAACTTAGAATTAAGTGAAGAGAACCGACAAATGTTGATTGATTTAGTGGATCGTATGCGTAGTTTGAATATTGACTTTGATCGTGTGAGCGAGCAACTAGAGAATATTGTTGGGGATCTTCAGGATCGTTTGGATGATTTAACCGATGGCAATGCGGATGGAATTTGGAACGCGATTAGAAACTTCTTTATTTCCATTGCGAACTGGTTCCAAGGATTATTTGCGAAAATTTAACTTATAAAATTGAACTCTCGTGGAAGAAATTTTCCGCGGGAGTTTTTGTTTTTATATAAGACTTCACATGTGGAAAGTCTAGTTTTTACAGTCTCTAGTTAGGGTAAACTAGGAGTAACTATTAGATTTTAAGGAGGTTTTGATCATGCGTGATACATTCAAAAAAGGTTTAACGATTGGGTTGGGACTAGCTGCTTCTAGTAAAGAGCAGGTGGACCAAGTGGTAGATGAGTTGAGAAATAAAGGTGAATTAACAAAAGAAGAGTCCAATAGTTTGTTAAATGAACTGCGCGTCAAAGGTGAAAAGACACAGGAAGAGTGGGAAAGTAATATTCAAGATAAAATGAAGAAACGTTTGGAAGAAATAGGTGTGCCAACGAAAGAAGAGCATCAGGCTTTGGAAGCTCGTGTAGCTGAACTAGAGAAAAAGCTGGCTGCAAGCGAAAGTGAGTAATTTTTGAAAATTTGGCTAAGTGAGGGGGGATTATTATTCTTAGAAAACAGATGCGTCATATGAATAGATACCGTGAAATCGCAACCGCCTTTTCGCGAAATGGGTTTGATTTTTTTGTGAAAGAGGTAGGTTTGGATAAAGTTTTCACGCTTCCTCGTCGTGTCGTGGAAAACAAAAGAGGTCCTGAGGGTACAAAAACGATGGGTGAACGGATTCGCTCTTTTTTAGAAGATTTAGGTCCGACTTTTATTAAAATTGGGCAAATGGCTAGTAATCGCCCCGATTTAATTCCAGAAGATATTATGGAGGAATTGGGCCAATTACAGGACGAAGTGAATCCGTTCCCATTTGAAGATGTGAAGCGCATTGTAGAGGCAGAACTCGAGCAACCATTAGAAGAATTATTTGATTATTTTGAGGAAGAGCCATTGGGAGTGGCCTCTATTGGCCAGGTTCATAAGGCTATGCTGTATTCAGGTGAATATGTGGCTGTGAAAGTTCAGCGTCCGAAAGTTGAAAAACAGATACATACAGACTTAGAGATTCTTCAAGAATTAGCGACGCGAGCGGAACGAAGGTTGAAATGGGCTCAAGATTATCAAGTGAAGGATGTTATAAAAGAATTTTCAAAAGCGATTAAAGAAGAGTTGGATTACGAAACGGAAGGTCGCAATGCAGACTTGATGTCTAGGCAGTTTGAAAATGATTCCTCTGTGCAAATCCCAAATATTTATTGGGACTATACCTCGAAGAAAGTATTAACGATGGAGTTTGTGGAAGGGATTAAATTAGATGACACTGCGTCGTTGCAAGAGGAAGGCGTGGATTTACCACAGGTTGCAGAGCGATTAGTAAATGCGTTATTTTATCAGTTATTTAAAGATGGTCATTTTCATGCGGACCCTCACGTAGGGAATGTGCTGGCTGTAAATAATGAGCGTTTAGCATTTATGGACTTTGGTTTGATGGGGCATTTATCATCTGACATGAAATCACATTTAGCAGAGTTAGTTGTCGCGATGGTCAAGCAGGAAACAGATAACATGATTAAAGCGATTAAGAAAATTGGTGGGATCCCGGAAGAACTGAACGAACACGAGTTAGATAGGGATGTCGAGCAATTTCTTATTAAATACTATGGCGTGCCTCTTAGTAATATCAGTTTGGGTGAATCGATTACGGATATTTTTCGAATTGCGCAAGAGCATCACATTAAGATTCCGGCTGATTTAACGATGGTAGGGAAAACATTGTTGACGCTTGAAGGTGTGATTGAAAAGCTGGATCCTGACTTTAGTATTATTGATGCTGCTGAACCTTTTGGAAGGGATTTAATCCGGGAGAAATACAATCCGAAACGCATCGCCAAAAAAGTCTTTGATCAAGTTCACGAGTACGGCGATATTGTGGAAGACTTACCAGAAGTGTTTAGAGAATTAAGCTCGATGGCGAAAAAACGCAAATTGCCGCTTGAGATTAATATCCCGAAAGCAGATACATTTTTTGCGAAGCTTGATCAAGTAAGTAATCGCCTATCATTTGCGATTGTGCTACTTGCATTTAGTTTGATAATGACGGGGTTGATTATTGGGTCTGCGTTAGGTAGACAGTCAACTATGTTGTGGCAAGTGCCTGCGATTGAAGTTGGTTTTGTGATTGCGATGTTAATGTTTGCGTGGCTGATCTATTCGATTGTCCGTTCGGGAAGGTTTTGACGTGTAGATTTGTAGGTGGAAACGATGGTGCTAGGGCGCCATCGTTTTTATTGTGGGAAAAGATTGATAGTTTTAGCTGAAGTTGATTGGATGAGAGGAAGTCCAATAAGTTGTTAGAGCGATTCAATAAGTTGTTAGAGCGATTCAATCAGTTGTCAGGAAGTCCAATCAGTTGTTAGAGTGATTCAATCAGTCGTTAGAGAGTCCAATCAGTTGTTAGAGCGATTCAATCAGTTGTCAGGAAGTCCAATCAGTTGTTAACGCGATTCAATCAGTTGTTAGGGAGTCCAATCAGTTGTTAACGCGATTCAATCAGTTGTCAGCACGTTTCAATCGCTCGTCAGGAAGTCCAATCGCCCGTCAGCACGTTTCAATCGCTCGTCACCACGTTCCAATCGCCTTTCACAAGCTTCTATCAGCTGTGAGAACCCCCATCTCAATCTATAGTCTAAACAAATTCGCTCGACTTGTGTTCAAGTGAATTTTCAACTATAATATTTTTAAACCGTCCAGACGGTACGGTATAAAAAACGTTATGAAAAGGGGATCCACTGATGTCTAAAAAAATTGAAATTCTCGATGCTGCTTCTCGTGTGGTTGTGAGGGAAGGGGTTGATCGGTTGACGTTGGAGACGGTTGCTAAGGAAGCTGGTGTTAGCAAGGGTGGCCTGCTTTATCATTATTCTACGAAAGATGCGCTGATCATGGCGATGAATGTTTATGTGATTGAACGTTTTCGGGAGAAGATTGATTCTAGAGTGGAAACGGGAGTTAGTTTTCATGAGGCGTATTTGTTGGGGACGTTAGATGGTTTTTCCAAAATTATTCCATCTATTGCAGTTGTCATAGGTTTTGGTTCTTCTTTATTTTTACTTTCTTTAGCTTTAATAGATTTGCCGCTTGGTTTTACGTACGCGATTTGGGCAGCGAATGGAACGATTTTAACAGCATTCGTAGGGGTCTATCTATTTAAGGAGAAGATTAACACTAAAGGGGTGGTTGGTATCAGCCTCATGGTTAGTGGGATAATTTTACTAAATATAGCGTAGAAGGGGGTACTCTAAATGAAGAGTGTGATCTTATTAAGTTTAGCAATTTTATTCGAGGTGTTTGGCTCTTCGATGTTAAAAATTTCTCAAGGATTTACACAATTGTATCCATCTCTAGGTGTGATTATTGGTTATTTAGCATCTTTTACTCTTCTTGGAGTGGCTTTAAAAGAAATGGCGTTGTCGATTGCTTATGCAGTGTGGGCTGCGATGGGTACGGCGCTTACTGCAATGGTTGGCATCTTTTTCTTAGGTGAAGAAATTAATGTGCTAAAGGGAATGGCATTAGTATTAATCATTTTTGGGGTATTCTTATTAAACCATTCTAAAGCGGAACCGAAACAAATAGAAGGATAATATTTATCTTTTTTCTATGTGAAAAATATATGACAATCCCGATTGATTAAGTTATAATTAAACAGTTGTTAACACTAACCTTTCGAGTGGTAGAAAGGGTTTTTTATGATTACCTTACATAACGTAAGTAAACAATTTGAACAATTTAAAGCAATTGATTCGGTTTCCCTTTCGATTAATCAAGGGGAAATCTATGGGATTATTGGAGCGAGTGGTGCTGGGAAGTCGACGTTACTGCGACTGATTAATTTGCTAGAAGTGCCAGATGAAGGCGAAGTGGAAGTGAATGGAAAGGTGCTTACCAGTCTTAAGAGTAAGCCGTTAAATCAAGCGCGTCAGTCGATTGCGATGATTTTTCAAAGTTATAATCTCTTAGGTAATAAGACCGTTTACGATAATGTCGTTGTTCCGTTAGAATTATCAGGAATACCTCGCAAGGATCGTCAGGATCGTGTGATGGAGAGCCTTCAATTTGTTGGATTGGAAAGTTTTAAAGGCCAGTATCCCGCTCAATTGAGTGGTGGGCAAAAGCAACGGGTTGCGATTGCTAGAGCTCTCGCCAATCAACCGGATGTATTGCTATGTGATGAGCCGACTTCTTCGCTTGATCCGAATACTTCAGCTGAGATCTTAAGTGTGCTGATGAATATCAATGAACGCCTTGGTGTTACGATTGTGATTGTCAGTCATGAGATGGATGTTATTAAGAGTGTATGTCAGCGGGTGACTGTTATGGAAGATGGAAAAGCGCATGAGACGGTAACCATTGATCCTACAGGAATTCAGACGATTGATCATAGTGCAGAGGGTTACGTCACCCGGCTAATGAAGGATGGTGGTCGTGGTGTTTGATACGATCGCACAATATGAAGCGGAGATTTGGCAGGCGATCGGAGAAACGTTTATCATGGTCGGCTTCTCTATTTTGGCTGCAGTTCTTGTTGGTCTGCCGGTCGGAACCTTCTTGTATTTATGCCGTAAAGGAGAAGTACTTGAAAACAAAGTTGCCTATCAATCCTTGAACTTATTAGTTAATACGATCCGTTCCTTTCCGTTCTTACTACTTGTTGTATTTATGATTCCATTTACCAGGTTTATTGTCGGTACGGGATTTGGAACAGCAGCCGCGACTGTACCAATGGTAGTCATTGCGATTGCGCATTACTCGAGGCTTGCAGAACAATCTTTACTGGATATTCCAAAAGGCGTGATGGAAGCAGCTGTTTCTATGGGCGCTTCTGTAAAGAACATTATTTTTAAATTTCTTTATGTCGAAGCTAGGTCCGGTTTAGTAGTTGGACTTACGACATCGACGATCAGCTTTATTTCGTATTCCACAATTATGGGGGTAGTTGGTGGAGGCGGAATAGGTGACTTTGCCATTCGATATGGGTATCAGCAATATCGTACGGATTTAATGCTTTATATGATTGTCATTATACTTATTATAGTGCAAATAATTCAGTATGCAGGTATTGCTTTAGCAAGAAAAATAGATAAAAGATAAGGGAGTTTTTTAACATGAAAAAATCACTATTAATGGTAGCTATGCTAATGCTAGTACTTATGTTAGCGGCGTGTGGTGACGATGAAGAGTCTACTGATCAAGACACAGAAGACCAAGAAGACACAACCGAAACAGAAGAGGGAGAAGGTCAGGAAGAAGATGGCACAGAAGAAGAGGAAGATGCCACTTCTGAAGGTGATGTGGAGTTACGTGTAGCTTCCTTAATCCCTCCAATGACAGAAATTCTTGAAATTGCGAAAGAAGATTTAGCAGAAGAAGGTATTGATCTTGAGATTGTTGTTTTAAGTGATAATGTGCAGCCGAATGAGGCGCTGGCAGAAGAGGAAGTAGATGCGAACTTCTTCCAACACGTGCCGTACATGGAAGAGTTTAACCGTAATAATGATGCGAACCTAACTCCGGTCCGTGAAATCTATTATGCAAATTACGGCGTGTATGCAGAAAACCATGATTCGATGGAAGAGCTTCCAGAAGGTGCAACGATTGCAATTGCGAATGATGTATCTAACATCGACCGCTCGTTACAATTACTTGCGATGCATGATGTAATTGAACTTGCTGATACTGATGAAACATATTACACGCAAGCGGATATTACGGAAAACCCGAACAATTATGAGTTTGAAGAAGTAGATTTGTTAATGCTTTCTCGTACGTACGAAGATGCGGATGCAGTGGTAATGACACCTGCTTACGCAGAACCACTTGATTTAACGCCAGCGAATGATGCGTTATTAACAGAAGGTGTCGATAATGAATTTGCGATTACATTTGTTGCTCGAGAAGACAATGTGGATTCAGATCCTATCCAGAAATTAGCGGATGCAATGACATCAGAGAGAGTTCGTGAATTTTTAGAAGAAGAATACGCGGAGACTTCTATTCCAGCGTTTGATTAATTTTCTAAAAGCATGGTTCCTATAAATGGAATCATGCTTTTTTTATTAACTGGGTGAAATTTTTATCTTCAGAGGAGAAATGGTAGAATTTACTTTATAAAGTCAGACATAGATCGATAAAAATTCTTGAGGAAGGACGGAGGGTGTTCGATGAGTACGATTGTATTAGTGGAGCCAAAGTATGTAGTTCGAAATGCGATCAAGAATAGGTTGGTTGAACAGGGGTATCATGTGTTTGAATTCGAAAAAACAGACCGAATTATTGTACATAATGAGTTACTGAAAAAGGCTGATTTACTAATCTTACATCATGCGGAAACGAACCAATCCCACATAAAACAAATTCAACAGAAAAAAGCGATTCCAATTCTTATGATGACAAACCATCTCAACAAAAATATGTTCGATGAAGTGCGAGAGCATGGTGTACTGGATTTTATTTTAAGACCATTTGAATATGAGGATTTAGTGAGGCGCGTGAAACGGATCGTACCCGTCTCCTCCGTTACAATCAGTATCGAAGATTTATTAAAGCAAGAATCTGCACGCGCTGAACGAGGGGGCACTTCCTTCTCCATCCTTTTGATAAAAGTAACTAACGGGAAGGAAGTCTCCTTTCATGATTCGATGAAATTACTACAGATACTAAGAGAACAATGTGCCAGTACCTTAAGAAAAACGGATATGGTTACAGAGTTCGGTAATAAGCTCTTGATTCTATTGCCGATGACCAATCGCGAAGGAGCAAAAATCGTTGAACAAAAAATATCTCAATTGATTGTAAAGGAGAAGGGAAGCATGCCGTCACAGTCAGTAGAAATTGGTGCGGCATCTTTTCCCGATGGTAACAAGCGCCCAGAGCAGCTACTTTCTTTAGCTACTGAACGGTTGAAAGTTGTGAATGAGAAGCAGTTTAGATAGTTGTGGATGATATACCGTTTGCTTCGGTAACATAATCGTAAGCGTAAAATAAAAGACACCTGTAATCGTAAGATCTTCTTAGGGATAATAAAGCTATCTTAACTTAAGGAGGTAGTTTTATTGGAAGAATCTATTAGAAACACGTCTTCTTCAGAAGACGAAGCTTTTACAAAGGAATGGTGGATCGTTCAGATTGAAGCTTGGCACGAAAGCGGACTCAGTGTAAAGGACTGGTGTGAACGGGAAAATGTTTGCACGTATGCACAATTCATTCGTTCACGATTAAAATATTGCCCAGAATATGCAACCCCGTCACGGGAAAAAGAATATACAGTTGAGGGCTGGTCGGCTTTAGAAATAGACACGGCAGCTTATTTTACAATTGAGTGTCGTGATGTTCAGTTGACCATTGAAAAAGGATTTGATCACGACCTCCTTCGGGAGGTATTAGAGGTGATCCGAACATGAATATTAAACTCAAAGGGAAGCAACGCATTCATATAGCCCACGGGAGTACTGATATGCGATTATCGATTGATGGTTTATCTGCTTTGGTTCAAGAGTATCTGCAGCTCGATCCCCTATCGTCAGATTTATTTTTGTTTTGTAACCATAGGCGAGACAAAGTGAAAATTCTTCACTGGGAACATAACGGTTTCTGGCTTTACTATCGTCGCCTGGAGAATGGGCGCTTTCAATGGCCGGAAGGACAAGATGGGGAAACAATGAAAATTGATATCCGTCAGCTTCGCTGGTTGTTGGAAGGGCTAACGCTTGAAGAAGGAAAAGTCCACCCCAAAATCGAAGCAAAAAAAGTCGTTTAAACGCCCATTTATTAACGGATTTATAGTATAATAAAGGTATGAAAACGAATCCGAAATCACACCAACAAACAGAAGATGTATCCGCACACGTTAAGCGACTTGAAGAAGAAAACGCTCAGCAGAAAGCTACCATCAAATGGTATGAAGAACAGTTTCGCTTGCTGCAAAAACAACGTTTTGCCCCTTCAAG
>NZ_AUHI01000017.1 GCF_000423105.1 Halalkalibacillus halophilus DSM 18494
CACTCAAGAACCAGGAGGTTCCTGATGTTATCCGGTATTAGCCCCGGTTTCCCGGGGTTATCCCAGTCTTACAGGCAGGTTGCCCACGTGTTACTCACCCGTCCGCCGCTCATTCCACAGACATCACCCCGAAGGGATCCGTCTGCTTCCTGCGCTCGACTTGCATGTATTAGGCACGCCGCCAGCGTTCGTCCTGAGCCAGGATCAAACTCTCCATATAAAGTGTTTGATTAGCTCTTTGCTAGCTTGTTTCTTTTTGTTGCCAATGTTTTCTCCTATTTAATAGAAAGAAAACGAATTGACGACAGGCTATTTTGTTTAGTTTTCAAGGTTCAAAATCATATGTCGTTTTTTCGCGACAAAGACTAATTTATCACAACTCTAAGAAGGTGTCAACTGCCATTTAAGGTGTTTTTTTATTCTTTTAAATGGTTGTGTTTTAACCGCCAATCTTTTGACGACAAAAATAAATATACCACATCCATTTTACACGTTCAATAACTTTTTTATATTTTTTATTTCACACTCAATAAATTTTGGTTTGGAGTATACCGAATGCAATCTGTACGATCCGCAAATCGTTTATATAGATTGAATAATAGTTGATAACGGACTTTAATCGCTTCTTTTACATGCGAATCATAATGGTGATTATGAAAATCATAAATTAATTCATCCATCTCTCTTCGCAACAAGTAATCTAACTCCATCTTTTCATCATCTGACACAAGCAAACCAATCATTACATCACTTCCAATTCATTTGATTAATTTAAGCATTTCCATAAAACCTCTTTATATGTATATTTTTCATTCTATTCATACTTGAACTAGACGAATCATACATTTTAATAAATGGCGTGTGGTTGGAGGGTTAAGTATGTTTGTCATTCTTAAATGGACAAGAGTCAAAGAAATTACTGCATTATTCCTTATTTTATTGTTACTATTTCTAGCAATGCCTTTGAAGCATGAATTTGCTATTATTCCTGCCCAGGACAACCATGCCTATCAAACATTTTCTAAAAAAGTAACAGAGAAAAAAGAAATTTCATTAACCTTTAATGTGATGTGGGGAGATGAAGTGATCCTCGATGTATTAGAGGAGTTGGAGCAGGCGAATCTTCATGCTAGCTTTTTTTTAAACGGAAAATGGATGTTGCGTAATGAGGATTTAGCTGAATTGATTATTGATCGTAATCACGAGATAGGATTACTTGGTTATGATGATCAAGCATACTCCACTTTGACGGAGACAGAAATAGTAGAAGATATTAAAAATGGTGAGGAGTTATTGGATTCCATTGGCTACGAGCCGCTGCTATTTGTAAGACCACCTGAATATGAATACAATAATTCCGTAGCAACAATAATTGAACAAGCAGGTTATCATCCGACTTACTGGAGTTTATTTGCACCTATCCAAGCATCTCAAGATTCAGAGAAAGCTTTAGAACATTTAAATAATCACGTTAGTCCAGGGGATGTAGTTCTGTTTCCCATTTCGGATGACTTAAAAGAAACTCCTAATGTTCTTCGGGATTTTATAAAAAGCAAAAAGCAAGACGATTTTGACTTTCCTACGCTCTCTCAGTTATTTTATCCAGCAGATGTAGAATTAAGGCAAATTCAATAAATTATAAATAAAGCCTAAACTATCTTCATAGTTTAGGCTTTTGCAACTCTTATTCCTTTTTCGCTGTATTCTCTGGATTATTAAAGCCTACAATACGATGTAGTTTTAATAATTGGTACGTATTACACGCTAACAAAGGTACGATCATTAACATGATCCATTCATTAGCCCCGGTTTGAAGGGCAGGAATCCATTCAACTACAGTAACAACCACCATAAAGAAAACTGCCGGCAAGAAAGCACGCTGATGAGTTTCTTGCGCTTTCACATAGGCCACACCTAGACCGTACACTAAAATCACTAAAGCAACGACTAGATATGGAATAATGTTTCCACCTGAATACCTTAAATATACTAATTCGAATAATACGAATACAATTAGAATTATTTGTGCATGCTTCCAAAAGTAGCCGAAAAATCCTTTTCCAAATTGATGGACGGTCAAATAAGCAAAGAAGCCCATTTGACTGATTACACTATATACTAACCCTAGTGCTGTAAACCATACTAATGCACCGAATATTTCCCACCAGTTGATTGGGTTTAAATATGGTTCATACGCATCGGGTTGTACAAAAAAGCTAGTCACAACTGTCGTGACAGCTCCTATAAATAATAAAGTGGTAAAAAACTTTAGCCACGCTCTAATCGTCACGTTTTTTCCTCCTCAATCCATGTTTCTCTTATCTTTTATATGAAATTAATCATTCCAACTCGTATTTTATCATGCTTTGGTTATTTTTGCTGTGTGTATTCGTGTATATTTTTTTACAACCGCTGGATATTATGACTATATGGACAAACGATGAGGAGCAGAATTATGGCTATAAGATTAATCATATTAATAATCACATTGCCGCTTCTGTTAATAGCATGTAACCAAGGCGAACAGGAAGCAAAAAGCCCTGATTATGAAACAACCAAGAAAATGGTTGTTGATATATTAAAGACAGATGATGGTAAAACAGCACTTCAAGAGGTGTTAACGGAAGAAGAATTGAAACAACAATTAGTCATGCAATCAGACGAAGTACAACAAGGAATCGAACGTGTCGTCGCTGGCGAAGAAGGTAAGGAGTTTTGGAAGACTTTATTTGAAGATCCTTCCTTTGTTCAGACTTTCATTACCGCAACGATGGACCAAGATAAGGAATTAATAAAAGGTTTAATGCATGATTCGGAATACCAAGATCAGTTAATAACTATTTTTCAAAATGAGCAGATGCAACAGATGGTGCTTTCTATTTTAAAAAGTCAGGACTTCAAAGCGCATTTAGAACAATCAATCCAGGAAACGCTAAACAGCCCAATGTTTAAGGCGCAAATGACAGAGGCTTTAATTAAAGCTGCCGAGGAAATGGAGCCATCAAGCGAGGAAGGTCAAGTTCAAGAAGATCAGCAACAAGGATCTGGATCTGAAAATGAAGGCGGTAGTGGCGAAAGTAGTGGTAATGGCGAAAGTGGTGGAAGCGAGGGTGAAGGAGAAGGTGGAGGCACGGAAGGCCCTTAATCCTTATGAACGTTGAAAGTTAGACCACAAAAATACTCCCTACAAAGTTTTCTGTCTACTTTGTAGGGAGCATTATTTTACTATTTCGCTCGTTTAATTACCTGATTTGCAATCGATAAGAACTTCTTACCTGTTGGGTGATCTTCTTGATATATGCCAGGTGCGAAAATTTCTTCTTCATCATAAGGTTGTCCGAGTGGCAAACGTCCGAGTACATCGGTATTTAGTACTTCTGCTAGCTTATCGCCGCCACCTTCACCAAAGACGTATTCTTTTTGTCCAGTAATCGCACTTTCGAAGTACGCCATGTTTTCTACAATTCCTAGGATGTCGTGATCTGCTTTAAGTGCCATCTGACCAGCACGGGCTGCAACAAATGCTGCAGTAGGGTGCGGTGTAGTAACAATTAATTGCTTAGAAGTTGGTAATAATTCTTGTACATCAAGGGCAATATCGCCTGTTCCTGGTGGTAGGTCTAATAATAGATAGTCCAGGTCGCCCCACTCTACTTCTTTAAAGAAGCTCGTTAGCATTTTTCCAAGCATTGGACCTCTCCAAATAATTGGAGAATTATCTTCTACAAAGAAGCCCATGGAAATGACTTGTACGTCGAATCGTTCCACTGGGATAATTCTTTTGCCTCTTACTTGTGGACGGTTTTCAATTCCCATCATGTCTGGAACACTGAAACCATAAATATCTGCATCGACAATCCCTACTTTTTTACCTAAACGCGCTAAGGCAATTGCCAAGTTAACTGTAACGGTTGATTTTCCTACTCCGCCTTTACCACTAGCAATCGAAATAAACTGCGTGCCAGTTTGGCCGATCAGGTTTGCTTCTTGTTCTTCATTTGCTTCACTCATATAAGCGTCACGTTTTTCTTCTGGTAATTCGGTGAAACGAAGGCCGACTGTTTTTGCGCCTTCTTTCTTAATCATGCCAACAATCTCTTGTTGTAGTTGCAGCTGTTCCCCTGAATTTGGATTAGCTAATGCAACTTTGACACTAACATGTTCCTTATCCGCCTTTACTTTCACGCTCTCCACCGCTCCGGTTTCTTCAAACGTTCTATGTATATGTGGATCCTTGATTGGATTCAATAGTTCAATAATACGTTCTTCTGTTAACACGTCAAACACCTTCCTCTATATCAAGTTCGATTTGTTGCCATGGCTAGTATAACATATATTAAAAGATCACTCAGCGTTAAGGCATTATTCGTTTTTAGAAGAAGTATATTCAACAATTCCCTCGTATAGTGATGATGCCAATAAACGTTGGTACTCCTCGGTAACAAGAAGCTCTCTTTCCTCCTGATTCGATAGAAAACCTAGTTCGACTAAGGCGCTTGTTACTTGTGAATGTTTTAATAAATAAATTTGTGTAATGGCTAGTGCCTGCCTGTTCGTATTTACCGTATCCACTAGTCTACGTTGGAGTTCTTCTGAGAAACGCTTATTTTCATCATTAGGGTAAAAGAAGGTTTGTGCTCCCTGCCAGGAACTATTCGGCACAGAGTTTAGATGTAAGCTTAAAAATAGATCAGGCTCATGCGTTTCGATTAATTCTTTCCGCATTCTTAGGTCATAAGCCTTCCGATTAGAATAACCTTTTAAATCTGTTGGCGCTAAGTCACGGTCGGCTTCTCTCGTCAAATACACTTGTGCTCCAGCCGCTTGTAAATAATCGCGTAAAAAGAAGGCCGTTGAAAGGGTAATTGTTTTTTCTTGTAGTTCTTCATAATCTGCTCCACCATCGACCCCACCATGACCAGGATCAATGACGATTTTCATTCCCGTTAAAGGCATGATTTTTTGAGCTGATTGTGCAGAAAAGCTAGTCGAATAAAGGACAATGGCAGCCAGCATGCAAATAGTTAAAACCCATATTCCAAGTAGTCCGAACTTTTTCATAAAACAAACCTCCTCGTCCAACTATATGAACAAAGAGGTTTTCACATGTATCTTTCAGTTAATTTTCATCCGAATTGTTCGGAATCGCTCGTTTTCTTAAAGAATACCAATCCGATAAATGATCGGCGTCTTCTAACTCAAACCCACTAACACTTTCATGCCTACCAGCAAAATTATTTAACATCGATATACGGACCGTTGCTAGATTTTGCTTTCGTTGTAAGAAGTGTTGGCGTTTCTCAAAGCTTTGAATTCGTTTATGCTTCACAAGAATCGTATCCTTACTAAAATCACGTGTCACAAAAGTGATTTGTTGCTCAGATATATGCGAACCATGTGTGCGGTGTTTTAAAATTGCAAACAACACTGCCGCGATCGCTAAAATAATCGGAAGATAGATAAAATCGGTCAAGAAAATCCCCACTGCAACCGTAATAATTGCCGGCAAGAACACCATACTAATGATGTAGTATGGAAGCGCCCGCGTTGGCAGTTTGGTAAACTCGGTTGGCACTTCTTGATACTCTGGTAATATTTCATGTAAAAATTGTTCTACGTTTGCCTTCTTAATAATTGGAAAAAGAAGTGTTCGACTCCCTGCTTTCACTTCGCCTCCCGCAATTTCCACATAAACCGATGCAAATCCGAGTGGCTGTCTGATCAAGCTTTCTTTAATCCCTACAGCTTGAATTCGTTTAAGCGGGATTGTCATTTGTTTCTTTTCAAGCAAGCCTCTCGTAATAAATAGCTCGTCTTCATAGCGCGTAATTGTAAACCTACCATATTTAATCACGGTACCTAAAATTCCAAGTCCCCAAAGGATAACTAAAAAGAAAATGACAAGTCCCAGAATTGCTTCAATAGCGAGAGCTAAAATCCATCGAGTCGCCTCATCATATGCTGATTCAGGTATAAACCTTTCTACTTCACTGAACCCAAGCAACATCAGTCCTAAGATTACCCCGATACTACCTGAGGTCGAACCAGCAATCACTAATTCTTTATTTGTCACGCTTTTTTTCGGGTAATCGGGTTCTTCTTGTTGCTCTTCTTCTGTTTCCACTACTGGACCTTTTGACTTCAATGCATCTTGGACAGCTTTTCCCTCTTCAAAAGTAACAGAAGATAAAGCTGCATCGACACCTTGATTACTTCCGGCAGTTTCAATAGAGACTTTTGTTAATTTAAAAATCCGGTGAAGCACTCCTTGGGTAAGATCAATCGACTGGATACGGTGTTTGGAAATCGACCGCTTATTTCGAATAAATATCCCTTGGTGAATCCGTAATTCATCGTCCACCACTGCATATGTAAATCGAAGCCAATCGACCACACTATAGAGCACAAACAATAAGAACAGCACGCCCACTCCGATAATTACCCAGAAGAAAAAGTCATTACCAAATGAAGCGATTAACGGTGGAATCGCTACATAAATGGCATTCTTTATCGAATACATTAATTTAAATATGATTGCGGTCGGGTGTAAACGTTTGCCATTAGACATCGTCCTCGTCCACCCTTGCTAAAACAGATATTTGATCACGCAACTCCTCTGCCTCCGCTTCTGGTAAAGCAGGTATTTCATGCGTGGTTGCGGCTGTTGATATGGTTAAACTCGCTAAGCGGTATTTTTTTAAAATCGGACCTTGTTTCGTATCGACGTGCTGTACTCTAATCATTGGTACAAGCACACGGGAAACGATTAAAATACCATGTTGTATATAGATTTCTTGATCAAACACTTCATAGCGCCAGCGTCTCCAGCGAATTTTTGGTATTAAAAAGACAGTTACATAAGTTAGGATCGCTACTCCAGCAGCGATAAAACTAATCACCCAATACGACCAATCCATAAAATACACAAGTACAAACCCTCCAATGGTAAGGGCCCAGAAGACTGACATTACAATGATCGCCGTTAATTTCCAAGCTTTTAATGCGTCTTTTGCAATTCTATTTTTAGGTGCTTCTCGCATCGTTTCCCCTCCAATCACCTATTCATGTATTACTCGCGTATCACCGATCATATCGTGTACGCCGCGTTTTTCATCGTCAAAAGCCACTACTAAATAAAGTGCATTCGTAATTCCCAACACACGATGAAGAAATCTACCGACTACTTCTCTAAATAGTAAATCACTCCACGTAAGAGGTAGGCCATCTTCTCGAATCACCTTCAATCCGAAGATTCTTTTACCGATCGTTTGTGAGAAATATTTCGTTAGTAAAACAAAATATCCATAAATGATAATCGTGTGAATAATTGCTGCTACCGTCCAAAATCCAATTTCGTACGTTGCTCCATCCGTTAAAATTCGATAAGGTGCGATTAATAAGCCATTAATGCTAAATACGATTATTAAATCAACGATATATGCCCAAAATCGCATCCAAAAACCGGCATATTTTACCGGAAGCGGTTTGGATATCGCTTGTTCTTGGTCAATCATTTGTTCAGTAGACATCCTCGCACCTCCTTATCTCGTATATAAATACATGGCACGCGGCGCATTAGCGTCACGTACTAAGTCTTGTAGTCCACTAAGTTGAAACTCTCTAGAGAACATTTTCTGAGCTGCGCCTCCGAATAACGAACCAAATCCTAATTCATATTCATACTCCACTACTTGCGCTCCGTCTAAATCATGATCGGACTTCATTGCCGAAATAACATCATTCAAGTCGCCAACTTCATCGACTAGTCCGTTTTCCTGAGCTTGTGTGCCTGTGTATACTCTACCGTCAGCAAGTTCACGGACTTGATTTTCATCCATATCTCTACCATTCACAATGACACTAACAAACTCATCGTACATTTCATCAATCATGGACTGCAAAATCGCTTCATCTTCTTCTGTCATTTCACCTGTTGCAGACATAATATCCTTGAACTCACCGCTCTTAATCGTGTTCACTTCAATCCCAAGGTTATCAGCAAGTTCAGCAACATTAATAGATTCCATAATTACACCAATCGAACCTGTAACTGTCGCTGCATGCGCATAAATCTTTTCAGCAGGTGCTGATACATAGTAACCACCAGAAGCAGCGGTGTTCCCCATGGATACGTAAACAGGTTTGCCCGCTTCCTCTTGAATCTCTAAAATCCGGTCATGGATCTCTTCACTCTCTACAACGCCACCACCAGGAGTATTTACTCTTACGACTACTCCTTCAACCTCATCATCATCCGCCGCATACTCCAACATCTCTAGTAATACGCGGTGATTATAGGAGCCTGTATTTAATACGCCCCCTACATCATCACTTGAAATCACACCGTTCAAATGAACAACTGCAATCTTCCCATCAAGAGATGCACCTTCTTCGACCGTCTCTTCTGAAAAACTTCGATCCGAGTCACTAAACATTTGCGTCCAATTAGTAGTTGCAACTGCCGTTGAGAACTGCGCTATTAAAGAAACGATAAACAATCCAACTGCAATCCCTAAAGCAATCCATCTTTTTTTATTCATCCGTAAACCTCCATTTGTTCACATTTATACATCACATACAAACTGTCCCGCCCTTAGGCGAGACAGACTTTACATACGATCATCCATTATTTTCTTGTTTTTCTCCCGGTACACAACACGCGTATTACAAATCATATCATGCAACGCTTTTTTCTCTTTATTCCAACCAGCCATCATAAAACCAATGAAGAAAATTACTGTTGAAATAGTTTGTGAGAAATATCTAGCTATAGAACGTAAAATACTTATCTTATTCATATCACGGTCTAGAACTTCAATTCTTAATAGTAATTTTCCTGGTGACCCTTTTAATTGACTGGCAGTGAATAAAATTATGAAAATAACAATATAAGTTATGCTACCTATTGCTTCTGCAGCAGAGGTGACTGTTTCAGTAGTTTGAAGATTTTGAAAATACTGTTCATCCCCTATTAGTACAGCAACTACCCAACTTAAAGTAAGAATTGCGATTCCATCAACAATAAGTGCTATAAATCGAATCCAAAACCCCGCTGGCTTTCGATCATTCATCAAACAACCCCCTAATTTTGACAAAATTTTATGTACAAATTAATAAGCTAATTATATCACTATTCTATTTATATCCAAATGGGTTCATGAAAAAACTACCCTCGAAATTTCGAAGGTAGTTTAAGTTTAAAATTATGCACTTTGTTTATGAATTCTTGTATTACGAGTTAGGAATTGGAAAGCAAACAATGCTGCCAATATCACAATTCCTGAAATATCTGTTATTACATCATTGTGAACTAACAATAATGCAGAAATTAACGCTATAATTCGCTCAATCCAATTATATTTACTAAATAACCAGCTTTGAATGAATGATGCGAATGCGATTATTCCGATCGTAGCAGTAATAATTGCAAAAATGACTTCTAACCAATTTGCATCTGTTAAGAACAAAATGGTTGGATTCAGAGTAAACACAAATGGTAATAATAGTGCCGCTGAATCATATTTGAAACCTTGGACTCCGGTTCGCACCGGCCCCGCATTCGCTATACCAGCTGTCGCGTATGCTGGTAAGTTAATCGGAGGTGTATCATCCGCAAGTACCCCGTAATAAAGTACGAATAAGTGAGCGACTAATACATGTACTCCAAAGTCCGTTAGAATTGGTGCGACAATTGCTGCTAGAACAACGTATGTTGCAGTTGTCGGCAAACCGAGTCCTAACAATAGACACGCAAATACGGTTAAAATTAACGCAAAGTATAACTCTGTATTATCCGTCGTTAGAATAGCAGGCATAAGCGCTGTTAGATCCTCTGAAAAACCTACTACAATCCGCGTGAATTTTGTTGATAATCCTGAAGTCGTAATTACTCCGATTAAGATACCAGCAGTCGCACAGGCTACGATAATCGATAACGCATTACGCGCTGCTGTTTCAAGGCCTGATACAAATTGCACAAACCCATATCTAACCGGTGCAGCTTCAACCTTCAACTTCTTCTGGCCCGCAGCAAATCCTAAGGCAATGATCACACCGAGTATAACCATCATTACAATCTCTGTTCTCCAACGAATGGTTTCAGAGCTAAAGAAACTTATATTAAATATGCCATTCAAGCTTTGAAGCCCAGAATTGATCGGACCAACTAAGAACTGCAAACTAAAAACAAGAGCAATTAATGCTGCTGCATACAATAACGTTCTTGCTAAACTTTCTTTAAATCGATGGGCAAACACAGCAATAACAATCAAAATAATGATCGAGTAGAATGCCGAGTTGTTTACCGAGACCCTTTCCCACACGAGGTAGTACAAGAGTACGGCGATTGGGATCAGTAGATAACCTTGTTGTAAAAGAAGCTTACGACCAGATTCCATCTCATCCTTCTTCATACCAGTAATTCCATGTTTTGATGCTTCAAAGTGCACCATAAATAAAATACCTACATAACAAAGTAAAGCAGGGATTATTGCACTTTGGATAATTTCATAATACGGAATTCCCGTGAACTCAACCATGATAAATGCTGCTGCACCCATAATCGGTGGTAAGAACTGACCACTAGAAGATGCAGCCACCTCAATCCCGCCGGCAATATGAGGTTTAAAGCCAACTTTTTTCATTAGCGGTATAGTGAATGTACCAGTCGTAACAGCATTTGCTGTGGAACTACCTGAGATACTTCCCATCATACCACTAGAGATTACACTCGCCTTCGCGGGTCCACCTTTATATTTACCGAAAGCTCTTAAGGCGAGGTCGATAAACATTTTGCCGGCCCCTGTAGACTCAAGGAGTGCCCCAAATAGGATAAAGATGAATACGAACTGCGCAGAAGCATAAATAGGAGTACCAAAGATCCCATTACTTCTCCATGATGTTTCATATACAAAACGTTCAAAATCACCACGAGAATGATAGAACTGACCTGGCATAAATTCCCCTAAGAAGAAATAGCCAATGAACACTAAAGCGATGATTACCAATGGGTAACCTACCACACGCCGAGTTGCTTCAAGGACTAAAATAATTAAAGCAAACCCTATGAAAATATCAAGGTCAGTAGGTCTAGCACCCATAATCGCAGATGAATTCTGATTGTCTATCAAATGATAACCAACATATGCCGTGAATAAAGCCAAAATGATGTCATACCAAGGAATCGTTGTTTGGCCTAACCCTTTTTTGATCGGAAATATTAAATAGACTAATATTAAACCTAATGTTAAGTGAAGAATTAGAAATGTACGTGAACCAATTCCTGGCAAACCAAAACCTGCTACGTACAAGTGAAATAGTGATAAAAAGATACAAACAAGCAGAACTGGAGCAGCCCATTTGTTTCTTAAATTTCGGTCACTACCTTCTAATTCTTGCACCATCTTTTTCTGTTGTTCATCCATAGTTCATTTCCTCTCTTAAAAAGATTGACTGGAACTTATCGATTTATCATTCGTTCCACCCAGTTTTGGTCTTGCACTTCTATTGTAATTACCTTTCCTACAAACGGAGGCTCTGATAGTGTAATCGTCTCCTCTTTAAAAGAAAACGTATGAAGACGTATGTCCGATGGTTTCATCTGCAACGATTCACCTCTTAAAGGACGATCTAAGTTTTTCATAACATAGTATCCATCCGTAATTTCAACATCGCCTTCAGCCGTATGAGGAAGCCCTGCTCCAAAAGATTTGGTCCAACTCTCTTGAGTATGAATTTCTCCATTCTCCATTAATTGAAATTTTTCAATTACGGGAGACTGCTCCACGGAATGTATGTATTCATGTTCAAACCAGTCACCTAATTCAATTGGTTCTTGCCAAAGGATATCATTATTTTCTGTTTCGCTAATCACTAACACCCTTGTAGTGGAAATATATAAGAATAAAAGTATGATTGCAATGATTATACTACAAATAAGTGTCCACTTCATAGCCGATTGGTGAAAAAAGGCATTGCTATTAAGCAATGCCTTTCCTTTTTCCAATCGATTCACAAAATTAGTTTTCGTCATAGTAACGCTCTGCACCTGGGTGTAAGTCAATAGACATACCATCTTGAGCAGAATCTAGTGTTAGATCTGAACCACGATCGTGAGCATTTTCCATATCATCTAAGTTATCAAAAATAGAAGCTACTAATTCATAAACTTGATCTTCTGGCATGTCATCACGAACGATGAACATCGCTTGAACTGCAACAGTAGAAGCTTCGCTGTCAAAGTTTTCGTAGTCATCATTGCTAATGTCTTGACGCGTGTAGTAAGGGTATTCCTCTTCTAACGCTTCAATCATATCATCAGAGATACTTACTAATTTTACATCTGCACTTGCACTTAGTTCCTGGATACTACCTGTAGGCGTACCAGAAGTTACAAATGCTGCATCGATGTTACCATCTTGCAAGTTAGATGAAGCATCACCGAAGTCCATATACTCTTCGTTAAGATCATCGTAAGTTAGGTCATGTACACCAAGAATCTGATTAGCATTTGCTTCCGTACCAGAACCAACGTCACCTACTGCAACACGCATACCTTCAAGATCTTCTACCGTTTCAATTCCACTGTCTGCTAGAGTTACAATTTGAATTGTTTCAGGATACATAGTAAATACACCACTGAAACCTTCTCTTGCACCCTCTTCTTCAAACATTTCTGTTCCTTCTTGTGCATAGTAAGCGATATCATTTTGTACTAAAGCAAATTCTGCTTCACCATCTGAAATATCGTTAATGTTTACAACAGAAGCACCAGTCGTTATACCCGTAGCGTTTACATCGTCAACATTTTCGCTCATTATTTCTCCCATTGCAAGACCTAATGGATAGTAAACACCCGCCTCTCCACCAGTAAGTATAGTGACGTTCTCAACCCATTCATCATCATTTTCTGATTCTTCATCGCCCCCGCCACAAGCAGCAAGAACAAGCATAGAAACTAAAATAACTGCTAATAACCAACTAAATTTTTTCAAAATTAAATCCCCCTACCTTTTTTAAATGAAGTATTCAGCGAGCACTTACCCAGAATACTTAATTCATATCATACACTAATATTACATTAAAAGGAATAGATATGTCATTCATGTTACAAATTTAATTTTTGTTTAAATTTGACGAAGAAGCTTGTTTATTCTATAGTAAAATTAATACAAGGGGAGTAGCGACCGCATAATGCGGTTGGTGAGTCGTCATGACGGCAGATTGAGTTTTGCCCGGTTCATCATCTTATACGCAAGACCTTGGCTCTATTAAACTATGGAGCCAGGGTCTTTTTTTGTTGACCCTGGCAGAAAAGGGGAATTAATCGATGGTCTACATCACATTTACACTCGCAGCAATTTTAGTCGTTTTAGCAGCAGTAAAGTTAAATAAATACGGAGATCTCATTAGCCAAAAATCTACCTTAAGCGGGGCAATGGTCGGTACCGTCTTAATCGCAGGGGCAACCTCCTTACCAGAATTAACTACAAGCATAACCGCCGTCTATATTGATAATGTCGATATAGCTGTTGGAAACATGCTAGGCAGTAATGTTTTTAATCTATTAATCTTAGCCGCAGTTGACTTTGTATATCGCCGGCGCCAAGCTTTCAATCTAGTCGTTTCCAAGCAGCATCTTCCCTCGATTTGGGCGGGCTTCATTTTAACCGGCCTAGTAATTGCCGCTTTATTTTGGGAAAACAATTGGGAACTATTCAACGTCGGTGTGGAAATGTTCGTACTCGTCGCAATATATATCGTCTTTGTAAAAACCTTTGACCGCTCGGAAGAAGTAGAAGATGAAGAAATTTTGGCAGAAAACAGTTCGTTAACACTTAAGAAATCCATCCAGCGATTCTCACTGGCATCGTTTGTCGTTTTAGTTGCTGGTACTGCCCTAGCAGTATCCGGAGATATGCTTGCTGAGATGACGGGCATGAATTCAAGCTTTGTAGGAAGCGTGTTGATCGCCGCATCGACTTCGTTACCTGAGTTGGTCGCAGTTGCCGCTGCTTACCAAGTAGCTAATTACGCAATTGCTGTTGGCTCTATCTTAGGAAGTAACTTATTTAATCTAATGCTACTAGCAATCACTGATGTGTTCTATCAAAAAGGAGCAATCTTACAAGTCGCAAGCAGCTCGAATATGTTGGTCGGGTTACTCAGCTTCGCAATGATGGCCGTTACGGTTTATATTTTGAAACGTGGTCGTACGGAACGTGTGTGGACTTATGCTTTGCCGTCCGTCGTCATAATAGTGATGTACTTTGTTGTTTCTTATATGTTGTTTTAGATGATATAGCTCCCGCCATGGTGCGGGAGCTTTTTAATTTATCTATGGAGATAAGGGCGGAAGCTGAAGTTTCGTTGATAAGGGAAGATTTTTGAACTAACCAAGGGACTTTCGAACATAATTTCAAGACTTTCGAGCTTAACTGCTTAAGTTTTGTCGTTATTATTAAATTTTCACACATAACTGGGGAAATCTGAGCATAAGATGGAAATTTAGTGCATATTTTATATAAATTTTTATTAGAAAGTTACTCCTTCAAGTAGAAATAATTTTAATTTTTTTCGAGTAATAAATTCGCGATATATATGCATAACAATCGCTACTTATCAAAAACTCAGAATTAATTGCTGTTTCTTTTTAAACTAAGATTTTCGAGAGGCTTTTCTCCCCTTACAATTCAGGGTATAATTTTAAAAAAACTAAAGAAGGTGAGTACTATTGACATTATACCACTTGTAAAACCTCCTGATCTTGTTGCACTTCAACTATTATTGCGCAGGCTCTCCACACAAAATCCACATCATTATGAACTAACAAATAAACTAAGACGTGAATTGGCCGGCCACTATGGGGAATCGACTTTAGGTTATTATTTAAAACTCGGCAACCATGATGATGTTCCTACCTTATATGGACTTCGACTTAGAGGACGACATAATTACTTTCAAATTGATACGCTTATGCTATTCCAGAACTTCATCCTTTTAATCGAAGTAAAGCATATCAAAGGACTAATTACACTTGGAAACCAGAAAGGAAAGATGGTCCGTTTTCATAAGGAACGAACAGAAACCTTCGACCACCCCTTATTGCAAGCAAAGATACAATCCAATCACTTAAAAGAGTGGCTGCTTCCCCAAAACTTGCATCAACTTCCGATACATTGTTTATCCGTTTTCACAAATCCACATAGTATTTTACAATTAGAAAACCCCAATGAGGACATATTAGTCAACATACAAATTCCTAGTAGAATTGAAGAGTTAAAAGAACTTTATCCCAAAAGTCACATGGATCAATCCATACTCATCAAAGCTGCTAAAGAATTAAAATCTGCCCACACACCTCGCCATATTCCATTCATAGAAAAGCTGGGTATACCTCAAGAGCACTTAGTGAAGGGGGTCTATTGTAGGCAATGCCTGGACGGAATTACAAGGAGAGAAAAAGGAACATGGATTTGTGGGAAATGCGGTCATCACGATAAGTCAGCCCATCTAACAGCCTTACAAGAGTATAGAATTTTATACGGAGAAAGGCTTACCATGGGAGAGGCGAAAAAATTCTTAAACATAAATAGCCGATCAACTCTTTACCACCTATTCAAAAAGATAGATTTTACTTTCCAAGGCACTAAGCGTGGAAGGGTATACATTATTCCGGAACAAAAACAGTTCGTACCACAAAAACTGTAATAATAACTTGATTGGGAGTTTCCGCAAACAATTGCGGAAACTTTTATTCGTTATAGCTTTTCTCCTTTAAAAAGATTCGTCGATAAAGATTGAATTTAGTTCTTCTTAGGTGATTTTCGAACATAACTTGTTGACTTTCGAGCTTAACTCATTAGGTTCTGTCGTTATTTTAAAATTTTCGAGCATAAATAAATAGATATGTGCATAACCCGTAAGTTTAGTCTTTATCACGCTTCTCAAACCATTACACTACTCTGATTCTCCTGTGTCGATACCGACGTAACCATTTCCCCTCGCAAAAAACATCTTCTCCACAAGGGAAAAGGTGTTTCCATAATAAATATTAACGTTTTGGTAATTGAGGAATCCTTTAAATAAAGGGTTTATTGAGTATTTTGTATATTACGTGTATATTATTTGTAAAAACTTATAGAATTTCATATGGCTGTAACGGAGTTTCGTGTTATTTCCTGAATAAATATTTTTCCATACGGTAGTCCAATGGAAGAATTTGTTCATTTGTATATTCAATGAAATTAACGAACTGTCAAAGCATTGATTTGACAACCTTTTAATGACTTGGAATAGTCATAGAAAATCTTTAAAGGTATCTAAAGTGACTAAAATATCATACGTTGGTCACTTTTTAGTCACTTTAGTCACCAATTTTAGCAGCTGAACCTTCCATTTCAAATTTGATTAAATCGCATTATCAGACTGTTTCAAAATATACAGAAAACCCTATATAATAGGAAGTTTCTATTTCTGTGTTGCAAAGTTTATTTAACTCTTTCATTCTTAATCGGCACAAAACCGGCACGTTATAAAATTAGTATTGGTTGTATTCCAAAGGTGAAATATTTCTAATTATAGAGAATGAAGGATTTCCCAAAAGTTCTCTTGAATAATGACTATACAACACTTTTGGGAGGGATTCAGTAACTTTTGTAGATTTATTTACTGGTATAGTGATCATTGCAGCTATTTATTATTTCTTCAAATTTAGAAAAAAAGCAAGCTAAAAAGGACGCTCAATCATTGCCAACCAATAAACCAGATTACTATCAACTTAGACGCTCTTCAAAACCATCCAAACCAGAATTCCCCTTTGAAAGAAATTGCTTTGTAAAAAAACTGGATGTGAAATCAACTTTACTCTAACATTGCCTACATGTAAATAAATAGCAAGAATATCATTTAATCCACTTCAATTTTTAGTAAAATGTCACTATTTAGTTATGAAACTTTCACTCTCAAATAGTATATTTCAGGATCTCTCAAGCCCTAGATTACACCCCTTTTTTTGCAATTTTTTCATGTTATACTAGCTAGGGCATGACTTGTTTTAACATATTACATATTTATAAAATAATAAGAATTTAATTCTGTATACATAGTTGACTCGTGTATTTTGCTGGGGGTTATTTTTATGAAAATTAAAGGGATGGTTTTAGTAATAATTGGGGCTGCCAGCTTTGGATTTACACCTATTTTCGTTAAAAAAGGGTTTGAGTACGGTTATTCACTTGGGCAAATAAACATCATTCAGATGTTAATAGCTTTTTTGTTACTATGGAGCGTTACTCTAGTTAAAAAAATAAAAATTTCAAGTACTTCAAAGTTAAGTGTTTTGAAAATACTTGCCACTGGAACAACTGTCGGATTGACAAGCATATTTTATTATGGAGCATTACAATACCTAACGGCTTCTCTTGCTATAATTCTATTGTTTCAATTCGTGTGGATTGGAATGATATATGAGAGGATTTTCAATGGAACTAAACCTAATAAGATTAATTTCATCTCATTACTGGTTACTTTTTCAGGGGTCTTCTTCGCCTCAGGTATCTTAGAAGGAGAAATATTAGATATATCTTCTACAGGATTGATTCTAGGTTTACTATCAGGGGTTTCTTATTCAGGTTTTATTTTTTTTAGTGGACAAATAGCTATTGGTCACCCCCCTCTTCTCAAAAGTACTTGGATGGTAACAGGATCATTCTTACTTGTTTGTTTAGTTTTCTTTGAAGATATTTTTTCCATCAATCCTACAGATAACCGTTTATGGTTAATAGGAGGAGGAGTTGCATTAGTTGGTGCTGTTATTCCATCTATATTTTTTGCAGGAGGCGCCCCTCTCATATCTGGTAGGCTTGCTAATGTTCTGAGCTCTATAGAATTACCTGTAGCCATTATTTCAGCCATGATTATACTTTCTGAGTCTGTTACTCTAATGCAATGGTTAGGTGTATTATTAATTGTTTTAGCTATTTTTATAAATGAACTTAAAAGTCCTGTAAGTCAGTAAAAATCAACATTTCAGATATTAGACATAAAAATTGTTGATATGTTTTTATTTACAGGATTTTGAGGCGCGAGTTGTGGGCTCTATAATTTTAGTCGACTTCCACAAAAACAAAAGCCTTTGAACCATTACGGCTCAAAGGGTCTAACTAATTAATAACTACTTAAATACTGTTCGCGCTCCCATGGGTGTACTTGTGTGCGGAACATGTTAAAGGTGAATCAACTCAAATCAAATGCATTCAGGTGACTGATATACCAGCATTTATAAAAATAGGTACATCAATTCGAATAAAATAAATTCAAAATGTGGGGGTGTTTTGGGGGATGAATTGGGGGTGAAATATTTCTAATTATAGAGAATGAAGGATTTCCCAAAAGTTCTGTCGAATGATGACTATACAATACTTTTGGGAGGGGTTCCTTGACTTTTGAAGATTTCTTTACAGGAATAGTGATCATTGCAGCCATTTATTATTTCATTAAGTTTAGAAAAAAGAAGAAAGACAAAAATGATACCCAATCAGACTCAAGTACCACCCAACCAGTATCAACCAATAAACCAGATTACTATCAACCTAGACGCTCATCAAAATTGTCCAAACCAGAGCACATGAAATATACGAAAGCGAAAAAGCTTTCGGAAGATTACACTGTTATCGATTTCGAAACTAAAGGATTTGATCCAGAGCGCAATAAAATCATTCAGATCGCTGCAGTCAAATATCGCAATCATGAAAAAGTTGAAGAGTTCACTACAAACGTCAATCCACAATCGCCACTATCACCAAAGATTAAACGAATCACTGGTCTTACTGATGAAGATGTGAAAAGCGCTCCATTAATTCAAGAGGCACTCCCAAACCTATTAGATTTTATCAAGAGTGATACACTTATAGCTCATAATGCTTCCTTTGATATGAAATTTTTATTACATAAAATGCATGAACAATCGGTCCACCAAAATCGAGTTTATCTAAGTCGCTCAAAGGACCTTCCTTAGCTGGGGAAAAAGGTAAGAAATTACGCACCTTATCTGCTAATCCTTTAACGGCTTCATTAGCTTTATCCGCAGCGCCCCGTATCCCTTTAACCATCTGATCAATGAGACCTCGACCAGCTGACAGAAATGAGCCTCCTAGACCTTTGGTGAAGTTGAGAATTCCTCGGAACTTACTGCGAATCGAAGTGACCATTCCAGATATTTTATTGATTGTTCCAGAACGTAATCGAGTGAAAATAGAAATAACGAAACTTTGCAAGCTGCTTACAATTGACTTGGCGTTGTTACCTATGCTTCTGAAGAAATTCACAATACTAGAACCAAAGTTTCTAATAAGTGAAATTCCCATTTTCGCAAAAGAACGAATAATGGCAACCACACGTCCCATAATCATGAGATTAAATAAGTTCCAAACGGCTTGTAGAGCGCCAGAAAAAATGCCCTTAATTCCTTCCATCAATTTGGACATATCGCCTGTAAAAATTCCTGCGAAAACTTGAATAATGCCCATAATGACCTTTAAAGCTCCATCAAAAACGCCTTTCAAAGAATTTAGGACCATCTTTACAATGGCAAGTACAGCAGGCATCACATATTTAATGACCGATTGTATGAACGAAAAAGCATTTTGAACGGCTTCCATAATTTGCGAGCCATTTTCGTCCCAAAACTTTTGAATTTGTTTAAGTTTTTCACGTACAAAAGGAACCAAAATACTCAATATTTCTTTAATGATTTCTAATGCTGCTTTCATTAAAGTTTGTACGGTTTCTTGAATACTGGTGAAAATTTCAGCAGCTGAAGTAAGTAAAGCTTGACCGTTTTCCCTCCAGAATGTCTTAATTCGGGTGAGTATTTGTTGAATGATCGTCCAAATCATCGTGAATCGTTCCTGGAAGATCTCTTTCAACCTTGTGAGTGTTTGTTCGTTATTGGTTACCCAAGATTGAATCGTGGAAACTATACCTTTGATTCCACCAATGAAGCTCGTGACTTTCTCACCAATGAAGGTGAATACGGAACGAAAAGTTTCTCTTATAACGGGTATGTATTCTTGAACCCAGCCAAAGAACACCTGTAGGATGGGAATCACTTTCATTCCCATTTCCATCATAAAGAAAGTAGCTCGTTCTTTGAGATCATCCCACATCATACGAAAATCATTGGCTTTTTTTAGATCTTCTTCACTGAATACGTTAGCCGATTTCTTAGCATTGTCCATCGCTTCTTGTCAACTTGGAGGAAGCGTTAGCTACAGCATCCACATCGGTTCCGGCTTGCTCCGTTACTTTTCGCCATTCTTGGATCGCATCTGTACTCATCCCAGTAGCTGCGGAAATATCTAAGGTTTCATCGGCTGTTCGTCCGACTTTTAACGCTAATTTTGTCATACCAGCCATAGCGATTCCTGCACCAGCTACAAGAGCAGCACCAAATTTAGCAGCCGTTTTAATTCCACCACGCAGACGGTCACCTAATGACTTGGTTTTCTTATCCGTTTTGGAAAGGCTGTTCTGGGCTTCCTTATCATCGATTAGAATCGACCCAAACAGTTTAAATACTTGCAAAGGTTCTCACCCTCTTCCTAAAAAAGGCATAAAAATAGCACCCGTTTAGGTGCTATTCATCTTCTATAAATCCTTTATCTCTTAAATAGTGCGTTTCGGCGACCAATACAGCTTGAACATTTTCATAAGTTAAATGTTGGCCAGTGGTGTTTCGCATGATATAGCCAATCAATTCATCCTCGTTTAATTCACCTGTCGGCTCTTCAGGTTCAGGGTCTCGCATGCCATCATGTTGAGTTGTTTTCATCCTTTGAACCTCCTCCTGCTTCTTTTTTAAACCGGTTGTATAAATCTTTGACGGTTTCACCTGTATGCTCACTCGTGACTTCTTTCTGTTGTTGAGCATCCGCTTTAAAATCATCAAAGCTAATGTAATTTTCTTCTGTCATATTAGGGAATCTCGCAATCCATACTTCCCAAGCAATTCGCTCTTCTTTTTTCGCGAAGGCATTGTGAAGTAACCTGTTTAAGTTAGCTGGTGATAGCGTACGAACATAGCTGAAATCATAGAAGCTATGCAATAGGTGAAGCGTTTCTTCATATCCACCTACTGCATAGCTTCTTTGAAAAAATCAACCAGATCAGGGTCAGAGAAAATTCTTTTAATGGAACGCATGGTTTTGATGTACGATTGCTTTTTAACTTCTTCGACTTTTCTCTCTTCAGCAATGGCAACAATATTAAAGAACTCATCTTTGACTTTGTTGGAATTCTTTAAGATAAATCTGACCGCATCAATTGCTGGGTCAAGACTATCAACATTCTTTTTTCCTTGGTATTTTTTACGAATTTCTTTTCGGTAAGAATCAAATCCGGATTTTTCATACAAATCCGCTACATACGGAAGCATATCAAATACTTGTTCACTGTTAATGGCTTGCTCTTGATCTTGCACTTGCTCTTTTTCCTTTGTCGACAATGGTCATCCCTCCATACAATAAAAAGAGGAGCATATAGCCCCACTTTATACTGATGTTTCTCCGTCATAATGAATGATGTAGGTTGGCACTTCATTCATGTTTGCAGGATCAAAGTGAGCTGTGAGTGTCGTCTCACTGACCACTTCTTCTTTATCCCCAAATGCTGCTGATAAAGCCCCATCAACTAACGCATTCTCAATGACGTAGGCTACCAGTGCTCCTGAATGAGTTCTCGTAATATACGCTAAGTTCATAAGGACGTAAACCAATTAGTAAAGGCGATCGATTTAATTTGATCGCTTTTTAATTTGTATATTATGTGTATATTACCGGTGTATCACCTACAAAATTTCAGATATTTTTGTAGCTTTTCGCACATTGAAAAACCCCCGAAACATAAGCGTTTCGAGGGTGAATGATAAGTGTCTTTTTCGTTTTGAGAACTGAGGGAGGTAGTAAAATCAAGGCTTGCAGGCACTTTTGTATGCTACTTGTATGTTACGTGGAATTATCCACTGGTTTTATAAAACGGTTAAATGGATAACTAATTATTGGATTCTCTCATTTATCATACATAACATCATTGGCCGGCGTCTTGTGTTGTCTTTTGTGCTTTTCTAAATTGCGAAATGGTGTTAATTCAATGGTGTTGTGGGTTCCTAATGGATTGTATATTTGTTAATTATTGTTACTTTCCTTAAATAGAATCTCTACATCTTCCTGAACCTCTCATCTAACCCTAGAGGGATAAAATACATATGCTTAACAAGCAGCTTAAATAGAAGTTTAAATTTATTTATATTTCTTTTTCAATTTAGAAACAATTTCTGGTAATTCTTTCGATAAGGCTATGTTGTGTTCGAGTAAGTTACTAGTCTTAGGATCCTCAATCGATGCAAAGTCGATACTATTTGTTAAATCATCAATATACGGAATCTCATCTGGTTTTGCAACAGAATATGCCTCAACTGCTTTTTCCAGTATGACATCATTAATACCCCACTCAGATGAAACTTGATAAATCTCATTGTGCAACTGTTTCTTTTTCCAGTTTTCAAAAGCCTCATCAAAGTTAATATTACTGGACACATTTCCTGGTTCTAATTCTTCTGAAACAAATCGTTTTAATAATTCAGCTTGTTCATAATCACCCAAATTACTCAATTCTTCAATGTTTTGATAGATTAAACGCAATGTTTCTGCATCTACTGTCTGTACCCCTTCTGTAGATGTTGCTTTTTCCCCCATTAATTGAATAATATAATATGCATCAATGGTTTGAGAGCCTGCTAGTTTTGCTTTTCCAAGTGGTAAAATAGGTATATCGTCTTCAGGATTATCTTTATCGTCTCTTGTTAAGTTACGAAATGCCCCGACATACTGCATCCACTCATGTTCCGTAACACCAAACGCTTCATCCACCCAGCTAAACTCATAATATTGCTGGATTTTATTTAATTGGCCATTTGCTTTTTTAAATACTTTCTCAAACGCCTTTTTAGCTTCTTCATTGGTTTCTAGTGCTTGCCAGTCAGTCGGATCGTTCAATATTTCCATTACTTCCTGGGAGTAATCAACGAATTCATCGACTGCTTCAGGATAGGGCTTGACAATCGCTTGACTGCTTTCTCCACCACTTCCATACAAAATCAGTGCTTCATTAACGGTTTCTTCGGTAATTCGTGGATACTGGAAATTTACAATGGAACCAAATTCTTTTTCCTTACCATAAATACGATTCGTTCGTGAATAAGCTTGAATTAATCCTTGTAATGCCAATGCACGATCAACATATAACGTATTAATAAATTTAGAATCATACCCTGTGAGTAGCTGATCTGCAACAATCACAAGGTCAATATTTTTAGGGTTTCGCCCACTGCCACCACGAGTTGCTCTTTCCACAACATCGTCATAATAAGCATCTTCCCCTCGACGGTTATCACCGTAAGCATATTCAATCCCTGTAAATGATGCATAATCTTTAAACATTGCTTGGATGATTTCTGGGTCTGTTGGATTTGTATCGGCATCTGTTCCAAAACTAAAGGTCATAGCTACATTAATTTCGATATCATCTCTTGCAGCTAACTGTTTTTGAAACTCTTCATAGTATTCTATTACACGATGTTTAAAAGCGACGGTTAAAATCGCATTGAATACCTTTTGTTGCGATTGCTCCTCCCAATTATTTAAGATTTCTTCAACTACTCTTGGGATGTGTGTTTCATCCTGATAAAAGAGCAATTTACTCTTCTTAGCTTCTTTTTCCACTTCTAAATCAGACATTTCCATGACTTGACGTTCGATTTTCCTTTTTGGTATATCAGGTTGTTCTTCTAATTTATAATCCGTAATATTTTCTCTTAGTGCGTCATAGCTTTCAAATTCTCCTGTATTGATATAATCGACGTGGAAACCTAAGACGTTTTTATCTGCAATGGCTTCATCGATTGTGTATTGATGTAATAATGGCCCAAACAGTTTCTCCGTTGTGTTAATCAGTTCACTTTTTTCATTGACCATACCTGAGATATTATTCTCATCGAATAGCGGGGTTCCTGTAAAACCATAAAACAACCCATTTTTGCGGAAATAGTCTCTAATTATGACCATCATCTCACCCATTGTTGTCCGGTGTGCTTCATCGATAATAAAGACAAACTTCTTATCAGCTAAGCTATCGTCTTTCCCGTCTTTTAAATCTTTGACAAGGTTATTTAATTTGAAAGTGGTTGTCACAACAATATTAGACATGGCAGATGTTAATAATTTACGCAGTTGATAAGTATGTGCCGTATCATCGACTTCTACCGATTCATATTCTGCGTAGGCTTTGAAATTATCACTTGTCCGACTATCTAACTCTTTACGGTCAACTAAAAATACGACTTTATCAAAACCTGCCCTTGTCGAGAGAAATAACGCCGTTTTAAAACTAGTGATGGTTTTCCCAGAACCTGTCGTATGCCAAACAAATCCGCCATGTGGAATTTTATCATCATTGTCCCAACCTAATGCAGACCCTTCAATAGATTGAAGTGCATGCACTTGATAAGGACGCAGTAGCATGTGCTTCTGATTTTCTGCATCTTTTGCTTCCTCAATCACTAAATAATCGCCAACCATTTGATGTGCCATGGGAATCATCAAAAATTGCCCAATGACATCTTCCCAGTGATTAATCGGTTTATTATTTTTATTTGCCCAATGGAATACAAAACTCGGATTAAAAGCTTGAATCGACTTTGGCGTTGCAAAATAACGTGTTGCGACTTCAGATGTCATCACCATCATTTGTGAAAATGCCATAAAATTATTTATATACTCGCCATCTGCGTAATATCGTTTAAACTGATTAAACGCTTCTTCTAGCGATTTATCTGTGCGTTTTTGTTCAATATTAATCAGCGGTAAACCATTAATAAGCAAAACAAGATCAAAACGATTCCCATTTGCAGATTCTACTTCACGTGCAACCTTATAACTTGAGTCTCCACCACGCACTTGTGCCTTTTTGAAAATCGTTAGCGTTATTTGTTCACGGGTGATATCTGGATGGCTATCTCGATAAATACCATCAATCTTTCCAGTGGACTGTTCCATCGCTAACAGCTTTGCAGCTTCATAGCTATTATCAATTTGCGAAACCTTTGCCATCACTTGAGCAAATTCATTATCTGTCAGTGGTATACCTTCTAAAACATCTGCGTTGATACGGTTGAGTTCACCACGCCAATGGTGAACGAGATCTTTTACGGTTACTTTTTGTTTATTCCCATCTAAAGAGGTTGGTGCTTTCCATTTATACTTTTGTAGTTCTTTTACAAAATTGTCTTGAAAGTTTTTCTCCGACACACTTTTAGTATGATTACTCATATGAATCCTCCTTCCTACACAAACATTTCTTCCAAATAAGCCTCTTTCATCTTTTGAAGCTTGTCTAATTTCTTTTCTTCCATTTCAATTTGATCATCGATATTTTTGAAAAACTGACCTATTTTTTGTTGTTCTGCATAGATAGGTATACTAGAAACTATAGCCATCATAGCATCAGAATTTAACTTTGCTCGTCCCCCACCTACCAAATAGGGGGTCATATCTATTGATTTCAATAAATAACTTAAAAATAAGTTATTTAATAAGTCACTTTTACCTTTTAATACATGAGCATGATTATTTACCCAAATCTGACCTTTACAATAATGCACTGGATAGTTCTTTAAATCATTAGCCCCATCTTCTGCAAGTAATATATTTTCACCTTCATGAGTATATCCTTCAACATAATCTTGTATCCCATTTGCCCCATAATATGGTGTATTGCCGCTTACTCGTTGTGATTCAGTTACAGGTATTCTAGCATTATCATGCCTATCAGCTATTTCATGTATTTGTTTAATTTGCCATTCCCCTTCAAACCCTTTAAATCTTCTTTTCGGGACGGTTTCGCCTTCTTGTGGGAACATTTCGGTTAAATAAGCAGCTTTTAAGGCTTTGACTTTAGCAATCTTCCGTTCTTGATTTGCTATGCGTTCATCTATAACCTTAAAAAACTCACCAATTTTTTGTTGTTCTTCTATATTTGGCATAAAAAGCTTAAAGGTAGAATATTCTTGAGCATTAATTCCTGGTTGACCAGAACGTTGAGATGTTATATAGACAAAATTTCTATAGTTTTTTGTTAGGGTATTTTGAAAGACAAATTCTGAGTCATATTCATTTTTGATTCTTGCTTTAATTAAAAAACCAGCATAATAAACTTTCCCATCTAACCTATCATATCTATATGTCTTACCCACACTCGCACCAGTTCGAGCAAATAATATGTCTCCTTCACATAAAATATAATCATTTGACACTTCATAGTCAATGTTAGGAGAAGTTAGATTACTTTTATCAAACATTCTCGTATCGTCATTAATATCAGTAATTCTAATGTATTTATTCTTTCCATCATATTCTTTAGATTCTGCATTCAACCCATACGAGAAAGATTCACTAAGTTCATTTAAACACATTTCTATCCATTCATTTTCGAAATCTTGAAACCTTCTCTTGGGCACCAAATCTTTTTCTCCCATCACTCTGTCACCACCAATTCTGAAAGCATATCTTCAAACTGTGCTTCAAGTGATTGATTTTCCCTCTCAATTGTTTCTAAAGTATCTGCATATCTTGCTTGTAACTCTTTCAAGGTGTCCAATTCATTTTTGAGTGGAATCTCTATGAGTTGTGTCATATTGTCTGTTAAACCACCAAACCACTTTTGATACGTCAAATGATCTATTTCTTCATTTGTTAAGTCTTCAATTTTATCTTCTACTTGTTCATTTAATACTTTTTCTTTTTGTTTAATATCTTTGTTTAACTCAGATCTTTCATCTAGCAATCTTTTCACTTTGTCCAATAGTTCATATTCACTTGATTCTTTTGTAACATTTTTCATTTCTGCTTTAACAGCCGTAAGAGTGAAATCATCTTCTCTTGCATTTAAAGTATCGCCTAATGCCAATTCTTCCTCGCTTTCTTCTACTTTTGCCGCTTCGACCAGTTCGTTGATTTCATCGGTAATGAATGTTAAAGATTCTTCTTTCCCTTCCACTTCCGCTAGTTCCTCCGCATAAAGTTCTTTTAAAATAATTTCATTCGGTACAATCGCGCCAATCCACCCATCTTGTTCTGTCCGCTTTGTTTTACCCGAACCTTTTATCACCATATTGGCTTCACGTGTTCTTCCAACGGTGTAAAAATCGCTGATAGCAATTTTCTCCGTATCTTCTGCAAGCATATCTTCCCATAACTCTGCAATGATCTGATAGCCAGCATATGTGCTTACGTGTTTGAATTGTTTTAACAACTGTTTTATTTCCGTTAACATTTCATCTTTCAGTGGCTCGATGTCATTAACATCATGTACTGTTTTTAATTTCTCCCAGTACGTATTCATGTAAATGTGTAAAGCTTCTTTTAAGGCTTGCGTTTGTTTCTGCACTGTTTTATCAGCCAGAACACCTTCAGTCAGAGTATCTATGGACGCTGTTAATTCTACATAACCTGGACGTACTTCATGGAGAGAATCATAAAGCACATCTTTTGTCATATTATGCAACACCGTTAATTGTTCAATTTGGTGTAGAGGTATTCCACCATATAAATGCGCATCGACATCTTGTGCAATTTCTTCATCTATAGCCTCAATATAACGCGGAATATTTAAATTATATTCGTTTTCTTTAATTTCTTTTTGTGATGCCTTGTGACTGTAGCCTTTTTCATTCGTTCGTTCGATATAGGTATCAACGATTTTAGCAATGTCTTTTTCTTGAAGCACATGTTGCTTTCCTTCTTTGACAAACGATTTTGAGGCATCAATCATCAAGACAGGTTCATTTAAGGCTCGGTTTTTCTTTAAAATAATGACTGTGACAGGAATTCCTGTATTCGTGAATAGCTTATCAGGTAAACCAATCACCGCATCAATATGGTTTTTATCTAATAAACGTTTACGAATTTCACCTTCAGCACCACCACGGAATAACACCCCATGTGGAAGAACAATCGCCATTGTTCCCTCTTGACCTAAGTGAAATAGTCCGTGCAGGAGAAAAGCATAATCTCCTTTTGAATCAGGTGGTAATACACCAGCAATTTCAAAACGAGGATCCGTCACTTTTAATCCTTCTTGATTCCAATTTTTAACAGAGTAAGGAGGATTCATGACGACTGCATCGAATTGAACACCTTCATTTGGACGCTCAGGATCTTCAGGCCAATCCTGCGCCAATGTATCTCCATTATTTACTGTCATTTTATCAGGACGAACCCCATGTAATAATAAGTTCATGCGTGTTAAATTGTAAGTTGCTGTGTTTTTCTCTTGTCCATAATAGTGAAGGCTTTTTTTTCCTTCTTCATTTAAATGTTTTCCTACTGTTAATAACAAAGAACCCGAACCAACGGCAGGGTCATAGATGGACTCAACCGGCGTTGTCTTAGCAACAATTTGTGCCATGACTTCACTCACTTGACGTGGAGTGTAGAACTCACCTGCTTTCTTTCCTGACTCCATCGCAAACTGACCAATTAAATATTCATATGCATCTCCAAGTACATCTCCTTTTTGAAGTGCAACCATATTTAAATCAGCAAATAATTCAATTAAGTGACGAATGTTCTTACTACGGGCATTTAAATTACTCCCTAATGCAGAGTCTGTTAAATCAATTGTTGAGCTTGAAAACAGGCCTTTGAAATCATCAATATCTCCAGTTGTTGCAACTGTTCTTTCAAAGCTTTGTAAGCTCTCTGTTACTTTTTCGAGTTCAAATGTACCTTCACGAATATCCTTTAACCATGTTTGATATAAGTGTTGCGGCAGAACGTAATAGCCAAGCACATTTTGAATCATTTTTATTAAACTATCGCCATAACTTTCATAAGCTTCTTCATAGGCTTGAACAACTTCTGCTTCCGTTCCCTTCGCACCACTCGTATTTACAAATGTTTCCAGTGTTTTATCGCTTAAGAATTTGTAGAACATTAATCCAAGCATATAGTCTTTGTATCGGCTTGCATCCATAGAACCTCTTAAATTATTTGCACCATCCCATAAACGTCTTTTTATCTCTTCTGATGTAATCATCACTTTTCCTCCATTTGTATGTTTGCTCGTTCGTCGAAATTTATATTAATTTCATTTTACCACTCTGTTGCTTTTATGCATTACTCCACTTTCATATTCCTGAATGTCGTTTTACCAACTAATCTATTAGACTCATTTTCGGAATAAATGCTTCATCACGACTGACTCCCCTTCCATAAACTCGAAGTTGGCAATTTTTCTTTTTCACTACACTTATATATGGATATTCGCCATTCCATCCATCCCCAATACATTTTAAAAATTCTTCTTCATTTAAAATAACTAGTTCTCCACCAATATTATTGGCATTTTTAGAAATTAAAGCAACATGTGACCTTTCGGAATCCTTCATATACCCTCTAACTTTATCAACCTCAGCATTTGTAAATGTATAAGACCATGTTGATGATTTATTCTTTCCCTTTGATGAAGGTCGCGATGAGTATTTGGAATATATGATAAATTCCTCGTAATATATTATATTCACAAAAAATGTGTATTATAAAAAAAGACGGGGGACTTGAGGACAACAACTTTCTATGACCGCTAAACTAAGCTGGACAGTTCCTGCTCGATAGAACTGAACACTTTATTATTACTAAACATTCAAAAACACACACGACGAAGGATCATGTGCGCGAAAAATAAATTTTTTTCTTACCTGTCCACTTGGCAGGGGCAGTTCAAAAATCTAAGAGTCTTTTTAAAAACTGACTTAATGGTTCAACAACTTCTAGAGTCATTGGGATTTTATTTTACCTGGATATTTTCGATGTAACAATGAAAGTACTCAGTTAAATAATTTATAACTGTTAAAAATTGAAATAAATTGTTCCGTAATTAATTCATGAGTATTTCCGAATATTTTCTATCAAGCAGGGAATAATGTAAAAACAATCAATTTAAAGGAGTGAATCAAATGTTCGATCTGACCGATAATATTGCAATGGTTACAGGTGGAGCCAAAGGGATCGGCAAAGGGATTGCACAAACGTTGACCAAATCCGGTGCAAAGGTCATGATCTGTGACATCGATGAAGAAGCGGGTCAGCAGACGGCAGATGAAGTGAATGGTGAGTTTTTCAAATTGGATGTCACAAATTCAGAAAAAGCTAATCAGGTGGTCCAGGAAATTCTCAGTAAACATGGACGTATTGACATTCTGGCAGCGAACACGGGAATATACCCTGAAGTGATGATTGAAGACATGACCGAAGCAGACTGGGATCAAATCCAGAATATCAACTTAAAAGGATTGTTCTTTACAGCTAAACCTGTATTAAAAGTGATGAAAGAACAGAACTATGGAAGATTGATTCTTACATCGTCTATTACGGGAGATATAACCGGATATCCGGGCGGATCGATATACGGGGCCACAAAGGCAGCCATATTAGGGTACATGAGAAATGCTGCAGTCGAATATGCGCAATATGGAATTACTGTCAATGCGATTCAGCCTGGTATGATTGGTACAGAGACTTTGAAAAAAGAACTCGGGGTCCTGTACGACAAAGGCGCTGAAGCGGTACCGATGAAGAGACTTGGAGAGCCTGAAGATATTGGTGCAGCAGTGAACTTTTTTTCATCAAAAGAAGCAGCCTACATCACTGCGCAGTCACTTGTAGTCGATGGCGGTCAGATTCTACCTGAAACACCGGATGTCATTCAATAACGAATTAAACACAGGAGACTATATGAATTTTCACCGTCTGAAAATCAGATTGGAAGACATATAATAGATTTATAGTTACAATGGGATACGATATATTTACAGAAGACCATGGCAAAACTGGATATTTTCAACGATTGATTTAAGTTCCACTGCTCCTGTAAAAGTTTAAACTTTTACAGGAGTTTTCTGATATTCTATATTAGTACTCTTTCAAATGACAACATGTGCTCAAAAAATATTATTACTCTGGGAGGAAGTATTGTGGTTGAACATCAAAAGCTGGAAAGAAAAAACCTGTCTATAATCGGTATATTGCTGATGGGGCATTTCTTGGGATTGCTCAGTGAAACGATTATGAATGTTGCCCTCCCGAATATCATGGGCGACTTCGGCGTCAATACCAATATCGCCCAGTGGCTGACGACCGGGTATATGCTTGTCATCGGTATTTCGATTCCGGTATCGGCATATCTGATGGAGAAGTTCACTGTCAGGCAACTCTACATTACGGCGTTGACCGTCTATGTCATCGGGTCGCTTCTTGCTTTCACAGCTCCGGAGTTTTATGTTCTGCTGATCGGCAGACTGGTACAGGCGACCGGAACCGGCATCATCATGCCCCTTGCCATGAATGTCATCATGACAGTGACACCGGTCCGTATCATGGGTACCATGATCGGTGTATATAATCTTGTCCTGCTGTTCGCACCATCCATTGGTCCTGTTTTTTCCGGACTGGTCATTGAATTTTACTCCTGGCGTATGATCTTTCTGATTATAGTGATACTGTCAGTGCTGGTGCTGATTCCGGCAGTTCTGTTTTTACGCAATGTCACTGAACAGACCAATCCGAAGATTGATGTCTGGTCAGTGGCACTCTCCACTGCCGGATTTGGGCTGACTGTTGTCGCATTCAGCGGATTTGGTGCAGAAGGTGGGCTGACAAACCCGTCAGTGTGGCTGATGTTGGCTATCGGACTTTCCAGTATCCTGATATTTGCCAGACGGCAGACCAGAATATCAAACCCTCTGCTCATCATGAAGCCTTTTAGATCATCGATATTTGCAAAATCGATGGTGATGATATTGCTTCTGATGATGTTACAGTTCTCGATGATGCTGATTCTGCCTGTATACTTTCAGACAGTCGCGGATTTGTCAGCACTTGAAACGGGAATACTCATGCTCCCGGGCGGCATAGTACTGGCGATTACAACGATGGCCGCTGGGCGGCTGTTCGATAAAATCGGGCACAAGCCGCTTCTTCTCACGGGGATTGTGATCATGCTGGGGGTACTCACCGTGTTCACGACGATCTCTCCGGAAACCGGGTTGTTGACGGCAATGATTATGTATGCTCTGTTTACGCTCGGTCTTGGGCTGAATCTGTCACCCGTCACTTCACTCGCACTCAATCAGGTGGAACGTTCAATCTCCGCACATGGTTCTGCCATTACGAATACCATCAATCAGATTTCAGGCGCGATTGGTCCGGCGCTGTTCACCAGCATCATGACGATGACCTCACAAATATATTCGAATAATAATGCCGGTGCTTCGGAAATGGATGCCATGACACAAGGTGTGCATATGGTGTATTATGTGGCGATCGGATTTGCATTGATAGCATTGGTGATAATATTGAGCATCAGGAAGACCCCTGTCAAAACTGACTAAACTGAACACTTTTATTACTAAAAATTAAAACACGCACACGACGAAGTGTCATGTGCGTGAAAAATACATTTTTTCTTATCTGTCCACTTGACAGGGGCAGTTCGAAAGTCTAAATGAAAATCCTCAGTTAAATAATTTATAACTGTTAAAAATTGAAATAAATTGTTCCTTGGATAAATCATTTTGTTGGTTACAATAAACTGATTTTCAAGAGTTCATCATAACCATTTATTTTAATCTGGTTGATAATGAACTTTTTCATCAAAAGAAGCAGCCTGCATGCCCTTCGGGTACCGCCCCATCTCTCCGCAGTCTGTCAACATCCGTTGTTTTCTGTAATCCTCGTGAATCGTTAACCTCCATTCTATACTTCGTAACACATTGTATTATACATTTTATGATAAAGATTATAGTATAACATCTCTTGCCAATAAATGAGTTGAACATTACCCGTGTTAAAGTTACCATTTAATTAATAAATTCTTATGCAGACGGGGGTAGTGTATGAGCAATTGGATGATATATCTACTCGGCATCATCTTATTCATCATTGGGGCTTATCTGCTTTTAGGCCGAATCAGCTGGTTCAGCCGTTCCGAGATCTACAAGACCATAAAGCCGAAGGATGCTGAAACAGAAAAAACACCCGGAGATTTGTTTGATTTTTATACTCAACACTCAAATACGGCAATCACCTATGAACCATGGAATACTCCAGAGGGTGATGCAAAAGTGAGTGCAGCATTTTTTGATACGGATCATGCAGATGCCCTTCCGGTATCAATCTTCAATGCAGATGCAGAATATTACAGACAAAAATCATTACGCAGCCTTACACAGAGTTTAAAATTTCTCGGTTTTACCGGAAGTATGAGTCACTCGAGTCGCCTGGTCAGCATTGCAAGACATGTTGTTTATAACGTACTTAAACCGCTAATGCTGTACTTGTTGGTGATTTTTATCATTTTATTCGGCTTTATATTCATTATTATAGATCGGGATATTGGGATTTTCATCGAATTTCTCCCCTTTTTCCTGCTCATCGGTATATTCTTGTACAGCTTCCACCTTATAAAGGAATTCATCGTCTATATTTTTCAAAACCTGCGCTCCCTTAGACTTGCCAAAGCATTTGGATTAGCCGGAGATAAATACAAAGCCGTATCCGGATATTTATGGAAATCATATCTTCTTTATATTATCTTTCAAGTGGTCAAGATTTTTCTCATCATAGTCTGTTCTTTTCTGATTCTCGGCATGACGCTGTAAATCATACTGAAACCAGAGGAACATGAGACGGCTATAGTTTATAAATATCTTTTCGATGTCCGATATTAATAATAGTGGGTCGAGAACTATAAAGACGATGGGACGGATGCATTCTTCGGCAGCGGCTACTTGAGTCCAGAGCATCAGAGAGAGCGGGACTTACAAAAGCAATTACGAGATCTGGAGGAAGAGAATAAGATATTAAAAAAGCAATGCACATCTTTACCAACGACCCGAAGTGATTTATAGCTTCATCGCAGACCACCGGCACAAATTTCGTGTATCAAAGATGTGCAGCACCCTCGCATCATCAAGAAAGAACTGATCCACCACAAAAATTATGCCACTTCAATAGACTCTGTCTCAGTATACCGAAAAGTGATTTCTAGTTTGTAAACTGTTGTGTCTTATTTGGAGAGAACTGTTGAGTCTTAATTGTGGAAAACTGTTGAGTTCTACTTGACGGTTACACGTTGCACTTTCATTTTGCCATACACAGGCTGCAGTCTAAAATAAAAAGTATATCACCTGAACTAATAAAGCAACCGGAATAATAAAAATCCATAAAAACTCCCTGGAAAATCCAGGGAGTTTTTTATATAAGCATATATTAACGTTTTGAGAACTACGATGATTTACGTGCTTTCTCAACCGGGTCAGTATAATGGCACAATAATATAAACACCACATGTATAAATAGTAATCAAAGTCACTAATATAACTATATATATGAATGATATTTTCATCTTATTTTCTTTATTGTCTCTCAGATAGAAACGCATCATTCCTAAAGAGCCTGCGAGATATACGACAAGAGATGATAAAAACAATAACACACCTGCAAAGGCAAATAATTCGTAATTATTTATTAATGCGTGACCATTCGTAAATGATGCAACACCAAGAAAAAATAAGATAAGGGACTGCGTGAACACATTCGTGTGGTCACTGAATACCTTGCTTAAACTATTCGGTACATTACTCGCTTTCTTATTGATTAAATAAATTAATAACATGTTGATCAGCAGTAATGGCAAAGCATACACTGATACATTCATAATGAATAAGAAAATAATTAGTCCAAGCACTGATGCGAGTCCTATTTCATCAGTCGAAGCTGAAAAATTGATTTGCAAAACAATCATAACAAATACTGGAACTGTAATCGCTGTAAATATCACATTCCACAACCAAAAGACATAGGTGTTACTTCTAATATTAGACGTCGGCTTTACTATTATATTCAATAAATAAGTGAAGAAATTTATCCGTTTTTCAGAATTTTTCGTCATATAATCCCCTTGAATTTTATGTCATCAAGTAATTACTCATATATCATCTATAACCACTATCCCCTACTTTTTTGTTTCATTATGAACCCAATAATAATCATGATCACCCCGGATGGAATGACCGCTACAGCACTGGATAGTGATACCAGAGCAATATCCTCTCTCAATACTGAACCTCTGGCAAAACCACCTGAAAACGAGATATTGATTGCTAAAATGAACAAGCCGCCCAGTATAAGTAAAGCGACACCGGAGTATATGATTTTCAACGGTTCAGATCGGTTGACGATTGCGTATATGATTGCAATAACCACAAGAAAGATTCCCAGTGCCATTATCGTCACCTCTTTTTAATTGATATGTTATGTATCATATTTTAGTCACTTCAAGTATTATTAATTCGATATTATTTACCCTAAATGTTCCAAAATTAAAGTATATCATCTGAACCAATAAACCAACCGGTAATAATAAAAAATCCATAAAAAAACACTCCCTGGATTTTCCAGGGAGTATTTCAATATATAAGCATTTATTAACGTTTTGAGAACTGTGGTGCACGACGAGCGCCTTTAAGACCGTATTTCTTACGTTCTTTTTCACGAGCGTCACGCGTTAGGTATCCAGCGCGTTTTAGTGTTGCGCGGTATTCTGGGTCCGCTTCTAGTAATGCACGTGCAACGCCAAGGCGAATTGCACCAGCTTGACCAGTGAATCCTCCACCGTTTACGTTTACTAGGATATCGTAGTTACCTACGTTTTCAGTTGCTTCTAATGGTTGATTGATTACAAGACGTAGTGTCTCGTGTGGGAAGTATTGCTCTCCATCCACGTCGTTTACAACGATTTTACCGTTACCAGGTACTAGTCGTACACGCGCTACAGAGCTTTTACGACGGCCTGTGCCGTAATATTGTACTTGTGCCATGTGATTACCCTCCTTTTTCGATTACCCGCGAAGTTCGTAAACTTCTGGTTGTTGTGCTTCATGCTTGTGGTCTGCACCGCGATAAACGTGAAGCTTCTTGCCCATTTTGTTTCCTAGACGGTTCTTAGGAAGCATACCTTTGATCGCTTGCTCTAGCATTTTTTCTGGGAATTTAGAACGCATTTCTTGTGCTGTACGCTCTTTTAGACCACCTGGGTGGTTTGTGTGACGGTAATAAATTTTATCAGTCATTTTCTTTCCAGTTAATTCAATTTTATCAGCGTTGATGATGATGACATTGTCTCCAGTGTCAACATGTGGTGTGTAGCTTGGCTTATGCTTTCCACGAAGTAAAGTTGCTACTTCTGTAGATAAACGACCAAGAGTTTGACCTGCTGCGTCTACTACATACCACTTACGCTCAACATTGCTTTCGTTTGCCATGAAAGTTGTGCGCATAGTGTTTCCCTCCTGTATTTTCCGAGTTCATTATAGTTTTATTTCTTCACGAATAACTTTCCGGGGCTATTGCGTGGGAATAATAAAATGCCATAGAATATATTATAATATCTATGGCATGGATGTCAAGCTTTATTGGTTGATTGCTGAAAAAACTTATACATATTTATGGGCTGGGTTTATTAGTTTCTCTTTCGCCGCATAAACCGTGTTTCGAAGGAGTGTCGCAATCGTTACGGGACCAATTCCGCCTGGTACCGGAGTGATCGCGGAAGCTACTGGTTCACATGATTCGAATTCACAATCGCCAATGTTCCCTTCATTATACCCTGCATCTATGACCACTGCACCTTTTTTCAGCCAATCTCCTTTAACAAAATTTGGACGACCGACTGCTGCTACGACGATGTCTGCTTGCTTCACAATCGCTTCTAAATTTTCTGTTTTAGAGTGGCTAATCGTTACTGTTGCATTACGATTCAAAAGCATCATCGAAACTGGCTTCCCTAGGATCGGACTTCTTCCGATAACAACAGCATGCTTCCCTTCTACGTCTATATTATAAAAGTCAATCACTTCTAGGATCGCAGCTGGTGTGCAACATGGATATGCCTGTAGCTGAAAGGCGGTCGAGCCAAATCCGTGACTTGTTACACCATCAACATCCTTTGCAAGTGAGATCGCATCAAAAGCTTTTCGTTCATCGATTTGTTTCGGTACTGGATGTTGAAGTAAAATTCCATGGACTTCCTCATCCTCATTTAATTTCTTGATTTGCGAAAGAAGTTCTTCCGTCGTCGTTTCTTCTGGCAAATATAACCGTTCTGATTCCATCCCTAACTTATGACACGCGTTTGCTTTCATTTTGACATACGTGTGCGAAGATGGATTATCTCCTACTAAAATTGTCGTTAGCTTAGGTGTAATACCTTTTGCTTTCAACTCTTTGATCGTACCTTCTAAAGCTTCTTTCATAGAGCGTGCTACCGCTTTTCCGTCTAAAAGTAATGTTTCATCCATTTACAGGACCTCCTATAGAATAAAGGAATTTTTCCCCTGCCCAGACGACCGACATGAATCGCATACAGCTCCACTGTGGTAATCTCCACTCTTGTCGTCAGTTACTGTATGCAAGTCTTTCTAATGATAATAACGAACAGCTTTTGATGCAATATCTTTACGATAAAATAAATGTTCTGTAGAAATTTTACTTACTTGATCATAGGCTTGTTTGATCGCATCCTCAAGTCTTTGTTCCTTCGAAGCTACTAAAAGCACTCTTCCCCCATTGGTAAGCCATTGATCCTTTTTACAAACCGTCCCGGCGTGAAAGACGAGCGCTTCCTCACTAACATTCTCTAGTCCGTGGATAGGCTTAAACTTCTCATACTCTCCAGGGTAGCCTTTCGACGCAAGTACTACTCCTACAACCGCCTCATCAGACCAAACTAAATCAACCGGTTCTTCGTGGAGGACATTCATGATCACTTCTACTAAATCACTTTCTAATCTTGGCAAAACAACCTGTGCTTCAGGGTCTCCGAAACGTGCATTAAATTCAATCACTTTCGGCCCTTCTTCTGTTGCGATCAACCCTGCATACAATATCCCTGAAAAAGATCGCCCTTCTTTTACAAGTGCTCGTGCTGTTGGTTTTAAAATATGGTGAAGTGCCTGATGGAAAATTCGTTTAGAAATCTGAGGCACAGGAGAATATGCACCCATTCCACCCGTATTCGGCCCAAAGTCATCATCAAACGCTCGCTTATGATCTTGAGAAAGGACCATTGGATAAACGGTATCCCCATGTACGAAGGCCATTAAGGAAAACTCTTCTCCTTCTAAAAACTCCTCAATCACAATTCGTTCTCCTGCTTTTCCAAACTGTTGGTCATCTAGCATATATTCGATTGCAGCAAAGGCTTCTTCTTTTGTTTCCGCTACTGTTACACCTTTCCCTGCTGCTAACCCGTCTGCTTTAATGACAATCGGGGCACCTTTTTCCATCACATATGCTTTCGCTTGTTCGACGTCTTCAAACACTTGAGCTTCAGCTGTTGGGATGTGGTAGTCCTTCATTAATTGCTTGGCATATTGCTTACTTCCTTCAATAATGGCAGCACTTTGATTTGGTCCAAAGACTCGAATGCCCTTATCTTCTAGTGCATCAACCAACCCATCCATCAACGGAGCTTCTGGGCCAACAATCACAAGATCAATTTGATTCGATTTGACGAAATTTACAATGGCTTGATGTTGGTCTTCTTTTATATCTACAAGGGTTGCTACTTTAGCCATGCCATCGTTTCCTGGTGCAACATACACACGATGTGCCCGCGGGCTTTCACTAACTTTCCAAGCGAGCACATGTTCTCGACCACCTCGTCCGACAATCAAAATGTTCATCCGTATCCCCACTTTCTCCCCAAATTAATGTTTAAAGTGACGCATGCCTGTGAAAACCATTGCTATTCCATATTCGTCACACTTTTTGATGGAATCTTCATCGCGGATCGAGCCACCAGGCTGAATAATCGCTTTGATACCTGCCTGATGCGCCGCTTCTACCGTATCATCCATCGGGAAGAAAGCATCTGATGCCATCACACCACCTTGAGCTTTCTCTCCAGCTTGCTCGATCGCAATTTTTGCTGCACCGACGCGATTCATCTGTCCTGCACCGACACCGATCGTCTTTTGATCTTTCGCAAGTAAAATCGCGTTTGATTTCACATGCTTCACTATTTGCCAAGCAAACTTCAAATCTTTCATTTCTTGAGTAGAAGGTTCACGAGTGGTAGCGACAGTTAACTCCACGTCTGATAGTGGAAACTGATCCTCGTCTTGGATTAATACACCACCGTTTACTGTGTGTAGTTTCTCTTCTTGATTCCCTTGATGAATAGGCACTTCTAATAACCGTATATTCTTTTTCTGCATTAATATTTCTTTTGCTTGCTCTGAAAAGCTCGGGGCGATAACGATTTCTAGAAAAATTTCACGAAGCTTTTCTGCTACATCTGTATCTATTTCTCGATTCACTGCTACAATACCACCAAAGATTGAAACGGGATCAGCTTCATACGCACGTTCATATGCCTCTAAAGCCGATTCACCAACCCCAACGCCACAAGGGTTCGTATGCTTCACTGCTACAGCTGCTGGCTGGTCAAATTCTTTCACAATCGCTAAAGCTGCATCGCCATCTTGAATATTATTATAAGATAAAGCCTTTCCATGTAACTGGTGTGCTTGCGCTAATGATGACTCATTTGCAAACGCTGAACGATAAAAGGCTGCACTTTGATGCGGATTCTCGCCATAGCGTAGCGTTTCTTGGTGTTCAAAAGTAAATGTTCTCGTTTCAGGGTATTTCTCTTCCGCTTGTTCTGTTAAGTAATTAGCTACTAAAGCGTCATAATGTGCTGTATGACGAAATACTTTTGCTGCTAAACGTTTCTGCAATTCTTTCGAGGACGCCCCGGACTTTAACGTATTCTTCAATTCATCGTAGTCTTTCGGGTCGACAACGACGGTTACATCGTTATGATTTTTCGCAGCTGCCCTTAACATTGCCGGGCCACCAATATCGATGTTTTCTATTGCATCATCAAAAGCTACATCAGGCTTTGAGATTGTTTCTTTAAAGGGATACAGATTAACAATTACATAATCAATCAAGTGGATGTCGTTTTCCTGAAGCGCCTCCATATGAGCTGACTCCTCTCGTTTCGCTAAAAGACCTGCATGCACATTCGGATGAAGTGTTTTCACACGTCCGTCTAGGATTTCAGGAAAATGAGTGACGTCAGAAACAGAAAGGACTTCGATTCCAGCTTCTTCGATTGCCTTTTTCGTCCCACCTGTTGAAATAATCTCGACTCCCGCTTCTTGAAATGCTTTAGCAAGTTCTACAATCCCTGTTTTATCTGAAACACTGATTAATGCTCGTTTATTGGTCATGCTGCTCACCCTTTCTAATCACATCTGCTAATGTCTGTGGATATAGTTGATGCTCGATTCGCTGAATTTTTTCTTGTAAGGAGGACACGGTTTCCCCAGGTACAATTTCTACACTTTCTTGTGTAATCACGGGCCCTGTATCCATCCCTTCATCAATAATATGTACCGTTGCGCCTGTCTGTTTCTCTCCTGCATCAAGGGCCTGCTCGATTGCGTTTTTCCCAGGGAATTTCGGTAGTAAGGAAGGGTGCAGATTTAACATGCGATTGGCATAGGCTTCTAATAATGTTGGCCCTACTAGTCGCATATAACCTGCAAGTGCCACCCAGTCCACTTCATACTCGGACAGGACGCTTTTTATAGCTAACTCATATTCCCGCTTCGATTCATAATCGCGAATGGAGAAGACGTGCACAGGTATGTTGAACGCTTCTGCTCGTTTAATCGCATAGGCATCTTGCCGATCACAAATTAACACGACTACTTGATATACTTGATAGCTTTCTTCTGCTTCTTTGATTGCTTGAAAATTGGAGCCTGACCCAGATGCAAACACTGCAACACGTTTCATTTATTCTTCTCCTTTAATAAGCGATAACTCTCCAGATTGATTGACTTCTCCAATCAAGACAGCCGCTTCTCCTAGCTCTTCTAACGTTTTGACCGCTAACTCTGCTTCTTGAGGCGATACGGCAATTACCATACCAATTCCCATATTAAATACTTGATACATATCTTCATCTGTTAGTTGTCCATGTTCATGAATGAAGTCAAAAATAGCTGGTGTCTCGATTAAACTTACATTAACAGTCGCACCCAATCCATTCGTTAGCATACGAGGGATATTTTCATAGAATCCTCCGCCTGTTATATGGGCAATGCTTTTCATCTTAACGACTTGCTTTAAAGCAGTAATTTGTTTGGCGTAAATGCGAGTAGGTGTTAAGAGAATTTCTCCAAGTGGCAGTTGAAAAGGTTCATAGACTTTTGCCAAATCTAATTGGTGATCGTCTAATAAAACTTTTCTAACAAGTGAGAAACCATTGCTGTGAATACCACTAGAAGGAAGTCCGATTAAGACATCTCCGTTTGCTAGATCTGCTCCGGTAATGAGATCTGCTTTTTCACTTGCTCCGACTGAAAATCCTGCCAAATCATACTCGTCCGCGTCATAGATACCAGGCATCTCAGCTGTTTCTCCCCCGATTAGCGCACAGCCCGCTTGTTCACAACCATCTGCTACACCTTTGACAATTGCTTCAATCTTTTCAGGGTCTGCTTTCCCTACCGCTAGATAATCAAGGAAATATAGCGGGTCTGCACCTTGTGCAACAATATCATTCACACACATCGCCACCGCGTCTATTCCGATCGTATCATGTTTGTTCATAGAGAAGGCTAGTTTAATCTTTGTACCAACCCCATCTGTCCCGCTTACAAGCACGGGCTGATGGTAGTTTAACTCAGATAAATCAAACATGCCGCCAAACCCACCAAGTGCACCCATCACTCCGGTACGTTCGGTGCGTTTCACATGAGATTTCATCCGCTCTACTGCATCATAACCGGCTTCTATATTTACACCCGCTTGCTTATACGCTTTTGACATTATAAGTTCGCTCCTTGCTTCTCCGCTTCTAGTTTCCCCTCATCTTTTTCGTGAGGAAGAACAGAATCATCATAGATCTCTGTAGGATATTTCCCTGTAAAACATGCTAAGCAGTGTCCACAATTCGGGCTGTTGTCTTTTCGATCCACTGCTTCTACCATCGCGACAATCGGTAAAAAGGTTAGCGAGTCCGCTCCAATTTGCTGACGAATTTCCTCGACAGAATAATTCGATGCAATTAGTTCTGACGAAGTGGACGTATCAATACCGTAAAAACATGGATGTTTGATCGGAGGGGAACTAATTCGTACATGCACTTCTTTTGCACCTGCATCTTTTAACATTGACACAATGCGTCTACACGTTGTTCCTCTTACGATGGAATCATCCACCATCACAACACGCTTGCCTTCTACGATTTTTCTCACTGGTGACAATTTCATCCTCACACCACGTTCACGTAATTCTTGCGAAGGCTGGATAAAGGTCCGACCTACATATCTATTTTTTATTAAACCGAGTTCATAAGGAATACCAGATTGTTCGGCATAACCAATTGCAGCAGAAATACTAGAGTCTGGCACCCCTGTCACGACATCCGCATCAACTGGAGCTGTTTTTGCTAGTTGTTTACCAAGACGTTTTCTCACACTATGAATATTATCGCCATCCACATTGCTATCTGGACGAGCAAAATATACATATTCCATCGTACAAATTTTACGGTCTTCTTCTGTAGTAAAGGTGCTTGAATGAAGACCATCATCATTAATTACTAAAAATTCTCCCGGTTGGATTTCTCTTACGTATTCCGCTCCAACCACATCAAATGCACATGTCTCTGAAGCTACGACATATGCGTCCCCAACTTTTCCAAGGGATAATGGACGCATCCCACGTGGGTCTAATGCTGCAACAAGTTCATTTTCTAGTAACATCACAATTGCAAACGCACCTTCTAATTGTCTTAACGCTTCTTTCATGCGGTCGTGCGCCGGTGACTCGCCACCTTTACGGATGAGATGCGCAATCACTTCTGTATCAGATGTCGTTTGAAAGATACTTCCTTGATCCTCTAATTTCGCTCGTAACCTAGTGGCATTAGTGAGATTCCCATTATGTGCAACGGATAAAGACCCTCTATGAGAATGAAAAAGTAACGGCTGGATATTTTCATATGATTTCTCCCCAGCTGTAGAATAACGCACATGCCCAATCGAGCTGTTTCCGATCATCTCTACTAAATCACTTTCATCAAATACTTCCGTTACTAGTCCATGGCCCTTCTTCTGTTGAAGAAATTCTCCATTTGATACGGTAACGCCTGCTCCTTCTTGGCCACGATGTTGTAAACTGTGCAACCCATAATAAGTCATATGAGCTGCTTGGCTATGTCCATAGACGCCAAAGATGCCACATTCTTCATTTAAGCCTTTGATTTCAGCAAGCATGGAATTGCTCCTTTCCAGGCAGATGTCAATTCTTCTACCTTTTCATGGATCAGTTCTTGATCATTCCATTCAATTACGAATAGTTGATCCGACGTTACTTCCCCAATATGATTAGCTTCTGGTACATGTTTTTCAAAAGCTTCTTGATTTTCTTTTCGAACAGTAAAAATGTAACGTGATTGTGTTTCGCTGAACACTTGCGCTGGATTGTCCCCAGTTACATTCACATGAAGACCTAAATCAGTACCCATCACTTTTTCAGCTAACCCTACTGCTAGCCCCCCTTCTGCTAAGTCGTGAGCAGATGAAATGGTACCAGCTTGAATCGCTTTTAGGACTGTTTGCTGTCTTGCTTGTTCGGTTTGTAAGTCGAATGTAGGTGCCTTTCCTTCATACGAACCGTTTAATAATTTTTGTAGTTCACTTCCACCGAAGTCTTCGTGCGTTTCTCCTAGTACATAGACAAAGTCCCCTGCTTGTTTCGCTTGTTGCGTGGTAATATGGTTTAAATCATGAATTAAGCCGACCATACCGATTACAGGTGTAGGGAAAATACTTTCTCCGTTTGTGTCGTTATATAAAGAGACGTTTCCACTTACTACCGGTGTATTTAAAAGCTCACCTGCCTCTGCCATCCCATCTGTTGCTTGTTCCATCTCCCAGAAATTCTCTTCTTTTTCAGGGTTCCCGAAGTTTAAGCAATCGGTTAATGCTAACGGTTCGCCACCTGAACAAATGATATTTCGAGCCGCTTCTGCAACAGCAATCTGACCACCCGTTTTCGGGTCTAATCGAATATAACGAGAGTTACAGTCGGCTGATAAGGCAATCGCTTTATTGTGATTGCGAATGCGAATAACTGCCGCATCTGAGCCAGGAGTTACTGCTGTATTTGTTTGGACCATGTAATCATATTGCTGGTAGACCCATTCTTTACTTGCGATCGTTGGTGCTTGTAAAAGTTGTTTCAATACTTTTCCGAAATCTTCTATGAGCGGAAGTTGGACGGATAACTCTTGATTCTTGATAAATGATTCTGGCATTTTTGAAGGTAAATGATAAACAGGCGCATCTTCAGCTAGTGCATCTACTGGCATATCGGCTACAACTTCTCCTCCAAACAATAAGCGCAATTGCTTTTCTTCGATTACAGAACCAACTGCAACAGCATCGAGATCATATTTTTCAACGATCTGTTCTATCTCTTGTTCGCGACCTTTTTCCACAACGATTAACATACGCTCCTGTGATTCTGACAACATCATTTCGTAAGGAGTCATGTTTGGTTCACGTTGCGGTACTAAATCAAGGTTCATCTCGATTCCTGTTCCTGCTTTACTCGCCATTTCACTCGCAGAAGACGTTAATCCGGCTGCTCCCATGTCTTGAATGCCAACTAAAGCATCACACTTTGTAATTTCTAAACACGCTTCAATTAATAATTTTTCCATAAACGGATCGCCTACTTGGACAGCTGGACGGTCTTCTGATGATTCATCCGTTAATTCTTCCGAAGCAAACGTTGCACCATGGATCCCGTCTTTCCCCGTTTTCGAACCGATATACATCACCGTATTGCCGATTCCTTTTGCTTGCCCGACTTGAAGGTCATCATGGTCGATTAAACCGACACACATGGCATTCACTAACGGATTCCCTTTATAACAATCATCTACTTGGATTTCCCCTCCAACTGTTGGAACACCTACACAGTTACCGTAACCAGCAATGCCAGCTACTACTTCTTCAAACAAATACTTCGTTCGTGGCGTCGTCAATTCTCCAAATCGTAGCGAGTTTAATAAAGCTACTGGACGCGCCCCCATCGAAAAGATATCACGAATAATTCCACCAACACCGGTCGCCGCTCCTTGATAAGGTTCAATAGCTGACGGGTGGTTATGGCTTTCCATTTTAAAAACAACAGCCTGACCATCACCAATATCTACAACACCAGCTCCTTCTCCTGGTCCTTGTAGAACATGTTCGCCTGATGTTGGGAACTTCTTCAAGAGTGGTCGAGATTTCTTATAACTACAATGTTCACTCCACATAACCGAAAAAATCCCGGTCTCCGTGTAATTCGGAGTGCGATCTAAGATCTTTTCAATTAATTGAAACTCTTCGTCCGTTAATCCCATTTCTTGATATAGTTTCTTCGTTTTAATCTCGTTTGTATTTGGTTCAAGAACTAACTGCATGCTGTTCCCTCCAGTTTGCTAGTATCGATTGAAACAGTCGTAATCCGTCGGTAGACCCTAATAATCTGTCTACTGCCCGTTCTGGATGGGGCATCATGCCAAGTACGTTCCCTGTTTCATTCACAATTCCAGCGATGTTGTTTTTCGATCCATTAATCGAATCAAGATAACGAAAGACGACTTGATTATTTTTCTCTAATTGCTCTAAAGTCACGTCATCACATTCGTAATTTCCTTCTGCATGAGCGACGGGAACCTGAATGATTTCTCCCTGATCATACTGTGAAGTGAAGCTTGTTTCCGGATTAACAACTTCTAATCCTGTTGTTTGGCATATAAACTTTAACTCTTCATTTCGTTTCATTGCACCCGGTAATAATCCCGCTTCTAAAAGCACTTGAAATCCGTTGCAAACACCTAAGACTGGTTTACCTTGGCTTGCGAAATCCTTTACCGCTTTCATAATTTTCGAGTAGCTTGCAATCGATCCTGAACGTAAATAATCTCCGTAAGAAAACCCACCTGGTAAAAGAACAGCATCATATCCTACTAACGTCGTCTCGTAGTGAGGGACCATTTCGACCTCTTCGCCCAAACCTTCTTGGATGGCATGAAACATATCTGTATCACAATTAGAACCTGGAAACACGATCACCGCGAATTTCATGAAGGAACGACCTCCTCCGTTTCATAACTATAATCCTCAATAACAGGATTCGATAACAGCTTTTCACACATCATTTCAATTTGACCTTGGTCTGGATTTTTTTCCTCCATGTAAAACTCCATGTACTTCCCAACACGCATGCCACTTACATTATGAATCTCCATCGCACCTAAAGCATGTTCAATCGCTTTTCCCTGTGGGTCTAAAACTCCTGATTTTAACGTTATATACACTTTTACTTTAACCACGGTTTCCAACTCCTTTTTGATCGGCTTCTTTTAACCTGTGAAGAATAGTTTCATACGCTGTTTCTACGTCGCCTATGGACTGACGAAAGACATCTTTATCAAACTTTTCTTTAGAATAGGCATCCCATAACCTGCACGTATCTGGAGAAACTTCATCCGCTAATAAAATCTCCCCTTGCTCGTCTAGACCGAACTCTAACTTGAAATCTATCAATAACACATCACAAATTCTAAATTGTTTTTGCAAGACTTCATTAACTTCTAATGCGATTTCTCTCATCGCTTTTAGTTGTTCCTTTGTTGCAAGTTCTAATAAAGCGATATGATCTTCGTTAATGAGAGGATCCCCTAGCGCATCGTCCTTGAAATAAAACTCAACAACGGTTCGATTTAGTGGCTCCCCTTCCGGAAGACCAACACGTTTCGCCAAACTACCTGCCGCAACGTTCCTGACGACAACTTCAATCGGAACAATTGTAGTTGCCTTTACCAGCTGTTCGGTTTCGGAAAGGCGCTTCAAGAAATGATTCGCAATTCCAGCTTCCGTAAGCTTTTGGAATAATAGACTTGAAATCTCGTTGTTAAGTCTACCTTTTCCTATTTTCTCTTCCTTCTTCTCTCCATTGAAGGCAGTCAAAGCATCTTTATATTCCACCCACAATTGGTCTTGCCCATCCGTTTTGTAAAGCCTCTTTGCTTTCCCCTCATACAATAACTCTTGTTTTTCCATTGCGCCTTCCTCCTCCCATGCCTTTGAATTAACTTAATCCAACACGTTCAAAAATCATATCTACATTCTTTAAATGGTGTTTCGGGTCAAAACAGGCGTTTAACTGTTGGTCAGATAGAGTCGATTTAATCTTCTCCTCTTGTCTAACTAACTCTTCAAATGAACGTCCTTCTTCCCATGCCTGCATGGCTAAAGGTTGAACTAAATCATACGCTTCTTCTCTAACAAAACCTTCATCGATTAAAGTCAGTAACACGCGCTGGGAATAAATCAACCCGTATGTACGGTCCATATTCGCTGCCATATTATCTTCAAACACCGTTAGTTTTTCGACGATTCCACTAAAGCGATTTAGCATATAATTAAGTGCAATTGTTGCATCCGGTAAAATCACACGCTCTGCACTAGAGTGAGAGATATCACGTTCATGCCATAAGGCTACATTTTCGTATGCTGTACTCATATAACCACGTACAAGTCGAGCTAAGCCGGTCATATTTTCAGATCCGATAGGGTTTCGTTTATGTGGCATAGCAGAGGAACCCTTTTGACCTTTTGCAAAGAACTCTTCCACTTCACGCGTTTCACTCTTTTGAAGTCCTCTAATTTCAACAGCCATCTTCTCAATGGACGTTGCGATTAATGCTAAAGAAGCCATATACTCTGCATGTCGGTCTCGCTGCAGCGTTTGTGTGGAAATCGGTGCTGGAGATAATCCTAACTTCTGACACACATACTGCTCAACGAATGGATCAATATTTGCGTACGTTCCAACTGCACCAGATAATTTCCCGAATGCAATTTGGTCCGTCGCAGCTTCAAAACGTTTCACATTACGTTTCATTTCTTCGTACCAAAGGGCAAGTTTCAACCCAAAAGTCGTCGGCTCTGCATGAACCCCGTGCGTCCGGCCCATCATAATTGTGTATTTATGTTCTTGAGCTTTGTGTTTAAGTACATTCATAAATCGTGTTAAATCATCTAATAAGATTTCATTAGCTTGTTTGATTAAGTAGGATAGAGCTGTATCGACAACGTCCGTTGAAGTGAGTCCGTAATGCACCCATTTCTTCTCATCTCCAAGCGTTTCCGACACCGCTCGCGTGAACGCCACAACATCATGACGGGTTTCCGCCTCGATTTCCTTAATTCGATCAACATCAAAACCGGCATTTGCTCGAATTTTCTCTACATCTTCTTTCGGAATTTCTCCTAGTTCAGCCCACGCTTCACATGCTAAAATCTCTACTTCTAACCAAGCTTTAAATCGATTTTCCTCTGTCCATATTGCTCCCATTTCCTCACGCGTATATCTTTCGATCATGTGATTACCCCCAAATATTCATTTTCTCTATTTCTTTATTAATAGTGGAGAAATTATTTCCCAGGAAATTAACATGCCCCATTTTTCGGTTCTGTTTCGCTTCTGCTTTCCCATACAAATGAACTTTTGCTTTCGGCGAATCGGCAATTCCATTCAATAATGGGTCTATATGTTGACCTAAAATATTCACCATAACTACTTCTGAATACAATTTGGTTTCTCCTAAAGAAAAGCCAGTAATTGCTCGAATATGCTGTTCAAACTGATCAGTTACGCACGCATTTTGCGTAAAATGACCAGAATTGTGTGGTCTTGGCGCCACTTCATTAACATATAATTCGTCCGCTTCGGTTAAAAACATTTCCACACCTAGTGTCCCAACGACATCTAAATGTTCTGCTATACTAACTGCTAGCTTTCTAGCACGTGCTTCTACTATTTCATGAACCTGAGCAGGTACTACAGATTGATGCAAAATATGATTACGGTGGATGTTCCAAGCAACAGGAAATGTCTTCACTTCCCCTAGAACACTTCTTGTAACAATTACGGAGATTTCTTTTGCAAAATTCACCATTTGCTCTATAATACATGGTCCTTGTTGTAGAATCGTTGCTGCTTCATCCAAGTCACGGTCATCTGTTAACGTCAGTTGTCCTTTTCCGTCATAACCGAATCTTCTTGTCTTAATAATGCACGGATACCCTATATGTTTAACTGCCTTTTTCAAATCTTCTAGTTCATATACAAGCTCATAGGTAGCAACTCTCGCTCCACTTTCTTCAAGCGCCTTTTTTTCTGTCGCTCTATCTTGAGTCGTTGGAATCACTTTACTTCCTTGTGGGACGTATGCGTTTCTCACAAGCCATTCGAGTGTTTCCGCGTCAATATTTTCAAACTCATAGGTAATCACATCAGAAATTTCTTGTAGTCGTTGCGCAGCTTGTAGATCATCATAAGAAGCTACTATTTCCGTATCTGCCACCTGCCCAGTTGGTGAGTTTTCCGTAGGATCTAATACAGCGATTTTATATCCCATTTCTTTTGCTTTTAATGCGAGCATGCGCCCAAGTTGTCCGCCACCCACAATACCAATTGTTGAACCTGGTAGAATTCTTTTTACCATGTTTGAAGCTCCTCATTACTTTTTTCTACTTTTTCTTGTAGATTGTTTCGATAATCTACTAATTGTTCCGCAAGTTGATGATCAAACATTGCCAGTTGTTGCGCTGCTAATAATCCTGCATTGGTAGCTCCAGCCTTGCCGATCGCAACTGTTGCGACAGGGACACCACCTGGCATTTGAACGATTGATAATAACGAATCCATTCCGTTCAGCGCCTTTGATTGAACTGGTACACCTATGACAGGGACAATGGTTTTTGCAGCTACCATGCCAGGTAAATGGGCCGCCCCACCTGCTCCTGCAATAATGACTTTAATCCCTCGTTCCACCGCTTTTTCTGCGTATTGAAACATTTTTTCAGGTGTTCGATGGGCAGATACTACCTGCTTCTCGTAACTAATTTTTAGTTCATCAAGCACCTCACAACTATGCTTCATTGTCTCCCAGTCAGATGTGCTTCCCATGATTACACCAACTTGCATGTTCATCCCTCTATTCATCTATGTTCACCCTCTATACCATTGATTTACATAAAAAAAGGCAGATAACTACCTCTAGACTGGAGGAAAGTTATCTGCACATGTATGCATAGAAAATCAGAATCACCATGATTCGAGAACTTCCCCCATAGTCCGGTCGTTTACGGTGACCAGGTAGAGACTTTTGGGCCTTATTCCCAAGGTTATATGAGGGTATTCGATTTTAATCTTCGTAATTACATTTCAATTATAACATTTTAAATCAACGAATCAAGAATTTCTTCGATAAATACGAAACTTAACTTCCTTAAATTAGATTAATGTTCGGTTTTTAGTAAATAACACGTTCTAATCGTAATCCATGCCCAGGTGCCGTCATCCCTAAGTGGTTCCGGTTATTCGTTTCAAAAGCCTTTAAAATGTGATGCTGTGTTTTCCGCCCGCGCCCTATTTCAATTAGGGTTCCGACGATTATTCGTACCATATACGTCAGAAACCCATTCCCTTGTACGGAAAAAATGATTCGATTGCCATCTTGTTTTACTTTACAGTGTCTAATTGTTCGCGTTTTGTTACCTTTGACATTCGACTTAGAGGCTGCAAATGCAGTAAAGTCATGTGTTCCCTCAATTAGTTTAGCGGCTTCCTGCATCGCCTGTACATCTAGATTCCCTTTCACATGCCATTCTAAATGTCTTGTAAAAACATCAAATTGTTCTTGGTTTAATACCTGATATTTATACTCTTTTTCCTTTGCATCTTTACGCGCATCGAAGGCTTTATCGACAAATAATACCTCTTTAATTAACATATCATCTGGGACAAGTGTTTGAATTGCACGGATCCACTGCCACGCTTCAATCTCAAGCGCTGTATCGAAATGGACAACTTGTTGATTGGCATGGACATTAGAATCCGTGCGCCCCGAAGCATGAACGCCCACGGGGTACTTATGAATTTTCTCTAAAGCATGTTCAAGTTTAGATTGAACGGTGCGTTTTCCTGGTTGCACCTGATAACCTGCAAAGTTTGTTCCATCATAAGCTATATCTAATCTAATTCTCTTCATTTCTTAACCCCTTACGTCCGCGTTACAAAAAATAATGTCATTACCACTACAAATACTAATGCCACTATTAAATCAAGCGGCTGAAAAGTAAGTGCCCGGTATTTTGTTCGTCCTTCTCCCCCTTGATAGCCTCTTGCTTCCATCGCAAGCGCTAAATCTTCTGCCCGTTTAAACGCCCCAACAAATAATGGGATTAGCAGGGGGATGATTGCTTTCAATCTATCTTTAATTGGTCCAGTCGTAAAATCTAAGCCTCTGGAGGACTGCGCTTTGGCAATTTTATCTGTTTCTTGCATGATCGTTGGAATGAACCGAAGCGAAATGGACATCATCAACGCAAGTTCATGCACTGGAAACCTTACATATTTTAAAGGTTTTAAGAGAGCCTCTACCGCATCTGTAATCGAAATCGGTGTAGTCGTTAATGTAAGTAAAGTGGTCATTAAAATTAGTAATAATAATCTAGCAGAAATGTTTAAGCCTTGCAACAACGCTTGATCATATAAGGAAAAACCCCAAACCGTTATCAGTGGCTCCCCTTCTCTAGTTAAAAGAATATGAAGTAGAAAAGTAAGAGCAATAATAAACCAAACTGGCTTTAGCCCCTTTATGATAAAAGTGGCAGGAACTCTAGATAAAACAGCTGTACTAATTGCAATCGCAAATAAAATCCCATAACTTAATAACGTTTCAGCAGAAAAAATAACTAATACATAAATAAAGATAATTACCAATTTTAAACGAGGGTCAATTCGGTGGATGAGTGACTCCCCCGGGACAAACTGACCAATGATTAGGGATTGATTCATTGGGTGTCACCGCCCTTGAGTTGGTTGCTTAGCAAACCAGCAATAGTTTCAGCAGAAAGTGTAGGCTCATCAAATGTGACACCAAGCTGCCTCTCTATATAATCCATACAATGAAACTGCTCTGGTAAATCAAGACCTAACTTTTGAAGATGTTCCTTTTTTGTATATAATGCTTTGGGATGGTCAATTAAATTCACTTTACCATCTTCTAACACCATAATTTGGTCGGCATATTTAAAGGCATCTTCCATATCATGGGTTACAAGCACGGTCGTTTGATCCCGCTTTTGATGTAAATGGCTGAATAGTTCCATTACTTGCCTTTTGCCATATGGATCTAAACCTGCCGTTGGTTCATCCAATACCAATAGCTCTGGTTCCATCAGCATGACTCCAGCAATTGCAGTCCGGCGCATTTGTCCCCCACTTAATTCAAAAGGAGAACGCTCTAATAAACTTTCATCTAACCCCACATCTTCTAAGATTTTAGGCAGTTTTTTCTCCACCTCGTCCATCTTAAATCCGAAATTTTTCGGACCAAATAGGATGTCTTTTTTTACAGTTTCTTCAAACAGTTGATGCTCCGGATATTGAAACACCATACCTACCTTTTTTCTCAGCTCTTTAATTTGGTTATTTTTCTCATTGGAAAGTGTGAATTCCCCAATTTTGGCTGTACCCTTTGTTGGGCGCAGTAATCCATTGAACTGCTGAATTAAAGTTGATTTTCCTGATCCCGTGTGACCGATTATTGCAGTAAAAGAACCTTTTGGGATATGAAAAGATACCCCTTTCAAAGCTTTATGCTCAAAGGGCGTGTTTGGTTGATATGTATAGTCTACTTCTTTAAATGTAATTTCCATAATTCATCCACCAGCTCTTTATAGTGCAACGGTTCGTGTGTAATCGTAAGTCCGTGCTTTTTAATTTGTTGATGAAGTTCCGTAACAAAAGGTGCCTCTAGACCAATTAGAGGGAGCATCTCATGTTGCTCTAACAGCTTTCTAGGAGTTCCTTCAAAATGAACTTCACCTTGATTCAAAACGATCACTCGATCAGAATAGCTTGCCTCGTTAAGGTCATGCGTAATCGTCACAATCGTTAAATTGCGTTCTTTTCTAAGCTCTTGAATCGTATCGAGTAAATCCTTTTTTCCCCGAGGGTCTAACATCGTGGTTGCTTCATCAAATACAATCACTTCTGGTTGCATGGCTAAAATACCCGCAATCGCAATCCTCTGTTTCTGACCACCAGATAATCGGTGAGGCTCCTGATCCTCATACCCTTTCATGCGAACAGCTTCCAAGCTCTGCTTAAGACGCACTTCCATCTCTGAACGTTCCACCCCGAGGTTTTCCATTCCAAAAGCTACATCATCCGCAACCGTGGTTCCTACAAACTGATTTTCCGGATTTTGAAAAACCATACCAAGTTTCCTACGTATCTCATAAATCGTTTCCTCCGACACGGCCCGCTCGTCTACTACCACTTCACCTTCAGTCGCTATAGCTAATCCATTCATTAACTTAGCCGCTGTCGACTTCCCAGATCCATTATGACCAACAATTGAGACCCATTCTCCTTGTTCTATCTCAAGATTAATATTTTTGAGAACGTAAGGATCCGACTCTTTATATTGAAAGGATACATCCTGAAAACTAATCAAAATATTGCCACCTCTACTGTTATTCATCACTTAAAGTTTTCCTTATTGTATCATACCATAGGCTTTCGACCTCTTTCATAAATAAATTAATATATGGTAGGGAAGGTATGTGAGGTGGTTCGTGGTATCACTGGGAAGCTGATATATTTTCGTGGGTGCTGATATCCTCGCGGGAGGGCTGATATATCGTGGCGGGCGCTGATATATCCTCGCGAGCGATGATATCCTCCCTGGAGTGCTGATATATCCCCGCTGAAGTACTGATATATTCTCGCGAACGCTGATACCCTCCCTGGAGGGCTGATATATCGTCGCGGACGCTGATATCCTCCCTGGAGTGCTGATATATCCTCGCGAGTGCTGATATCCTCCCTGGAGTGCTGATATATCCTCGCGAGTGCTGATATCACCCCTGGAAGGTTGATATATTCTCGCGAACGCTGATATCCTCCCTACAGTACTGATATATTATCAATATACTAGTTTCCTTCCTGTAAAACTCACAAAAAAAGGGCGCAGCATCCATACGTAATGGAACTGAGCACCCTTTTCTACTAATATTCAATTAGTCAACTAATTCAATAATCACTGATTTCGCTCCGTCACCTTTACGCTCACCTAATTTAAGAATGCGCGTGTAACCACCTTGACGTTCTTCATAACGTGGAGCAACATCACTGAATAATTTTTGTACTGCTGTTTGCGTACCTTCTTCATCCGCATCTACTTTGCGCAAGTAAGAAGCTGCTTGTCTGCGGGCATGTAGATCGCCACGCTTACCAAGTGTAATCATTTTTTCAACTACGGGGCGTAATGCTTTTGCCTTCGCTTCTGTTGTCTCAATGCGCTCATGAACAATAAGGTCTGTCGCTAAATTGCGTAGCAAATGCTCACGCTGATCGCTTGGGCGACCTAATTTTGCTTTAGCCATCTTAGAACCTCCTTTTTCTAGGAATTTATCCGATGCATTCTATTATTAATCGTCTTTACGTAAGCCTAAGTTTAAAGCTTCCAACTTATAGCGAACTTCATCCAACGATTTACGTCCTAAGTTACGAAC
>NZ_AUHI01000018.1 GCF_000423105.1 Halalkalibacillus halophilus DSM 18494
ATGAAGCCCCCCTCGAGATGAGATTTCCCATTGCTTCAAGCAAGTAAGATCCCTCAGAGACGATGAGGTAGATAGGTTCGAGGTGGAAGCGTGGTGACACGTGGAGCTGACGAATACTAATCGATCGAGGACTTAACTTCGATCGAACGTGAAACGTTTCGACGCTTGGTTACAAACTCTTATCTAGTTTTGAAGGTACATTCCTTCTAAAAAAGCAACACGATCCGGTAGCAATGGCAGAGAGGCCACACCTGTTCCCATGCCGAACACAGTAGTTAAGCTCTCTAGCGCCGATGGTAGTTGGGGTTCTTCCCCTGTGAGAGTAGGACGCTGCCGGGCAAATTTTAATAGTACGAAGCCAAGAAGTAGTCCTTCTTGGCTTTTTTTTCATAAGTTGAAAAATAGGGAGAAAACCTCCCTAAGTAGTTTTAAATGATTTAATAACAATATAAAAAGAAAAAATAGTTCACTTCATATATAATAAGCTTACACATATAAATGTAATGATGTGTTTTAAATAGGGAGATGAAGAAAGATGGAGGTTATCACCCAATATCTTGGAGAAAACTTCGATGTAATGGTATTTAGAGTGCTTCTCGCTACTGTTTTATGTGGCTTGATCGGCTTTGAAAGAGAGCTTAAACAACACTCTGCAGGTTTTCGGACACATATATTAGTTGGCGTAGGGGCTTGTATTATGATGCTCCTCTCTATTTATGGGTTTGAACCTTATATAACACAATATGATACGATTCAATTTGACCCTGCACGTATCCCTTCGTATGTAATTAGTGGGATTGGTTTCTTAGGTGCTGGAACTATTATGGTGCATGGTATGACAATTCGTGGATTAACAACAGCGGCTTCTATTTGGACAGTCGCAGGCTTAGGACTTGTAGTTGGTGCGGGAATGTACCCGCTTGCTATTTTTGCAACTATAGTTGTTTTGTTAAGTCTCATTTTCCTAAATAGTTTTGAGAATTTCTTTCGGAAGAATAAATCAGATAGTTACTTTCAAATCATCATCTTAAAAGATGTACATTTAAGAGATGTGTTGGAAATATTTGATCAATTTGAATTAATGATACGTAAAATGGAAATCGAGAGTGAAAGTAGTGACTCCAGAAAGATTTTGATCGAATTAGAGAAGAATCAGGAGTTTGATAGAAATGAAATCATTGATCAAGTAAGTAAAATTGAGCATGTAAGATATGTGTACGAAAATAATAAATAGCTTTAGGGTTGATACCTCCACTTTTGTAGTGGGGGTTTTCTTTGTATTATTTTCCATTTTGCAGGCTATTTTTAACTTAAAAAGGGTATATTGATTACTGAAAAAACTTTAATCAAAATGTTTGCAACTAACAATATTATGGGTATAATAAAATTATAGTCAAAGATAGTCAAAGTCAAAACTAATCTTCTAAAACGCTGTTTAGAAAAGGGGGGATGGAGTTGCGAAATATTTCAGATGTGATTGAAGCTTATTTAAAAGAAGTAATTCAATCAAGTAATAGTGATGTGGTAGAACTGAAAAGAAGTGAAATTGCTGATCAGTTTGAGTGTGTGCCTTCGCAAATTAATTATGTAATCAACACACGCTTCACCTTGGAAAAGGGATATTTAGTAGAAAGTAAGCGTGGAGGAGGCGGCTACATTCGAATCATCCGACTTCGTCCCAAGTCAAAGCACGAACTTCTAAATGAAATGCATCTCATTTGTAATAAACCAATTACACAACAGGTTAGTTTTGATTTATTAGATCGTTTAAGGCAGGAAGATTTAATTTCGGATAGAGAATTGCATTTGATGACTAAATTAATGCACCGAGATTTACTTACTCTCCCAGTCCCTGATCGAGATATAATACGTTCGAGAATGTTTCAAGAGTTGATTACGACTATTAAAATGCATGATCGTTAGGAGGGATCTTATATGATGTGTCAAAAGTGTCAGGAGCATGAAGCTGCTGTTCATTATAAACAAGTTGTAAATGGTGAAAAGCAGGAAACACATTTATGTGAAGGTTGCGCACAAGAAGAAGGTTATATGAATTTCTCTGATAATGGCCTTTCTATTCATCAATTTTTAACGAGCATGTTTCCATTCGACCAATCAATTAGTCAAAAACAGCAAGTTAGACGTACGGAAGATGCCGTTTGTAATAAATGCGGTTTATCTTATCAAGCTTTTAGGCGAAAAGGTAAGTTCGGCTGTAGTAATTGCTATGAAACGTTTCATCCTTATTTAGATCCTATTTTGAAGCGTGTGCATAGTGGAAATACAACACATGTTGGTAAAATACCTAAAAAAATAGGTGGAAATTTGCATAAACAACGGGAACTGGATCAGCTCCGAAAGCAATTAGAACAGCTGGTGCAAAATGAGAATTTTGAGGAAGCAGCACCTGTCCGGGACCAAATTAATAAATTGAAGCAAGAATTAGAAGAAGAACGTGAGGGTGGTGATCAATAATGTCATTACAGGACTTTATTAACGAAGCAATCAGCCCTTGGATGAATACAGAAGGTTCCGACAGCGATATTGTTTTAAGTAGTCGAATTCGATTAGCAAGAAATTTTGATTATGCTGCATTTCCAACTAGCGGCGAACAAGAATCATTAATTAAAGTATTAGAGCATATGGAAAAAGAGTATAGTAATCAATCTTACAATCAATTTAAACAGTTTCATTTAGTGAAAATGGCAGAGTTAGAACCGGTTCAAAAGCGTGTGTTGGTAGAGAAACATCTCATTAGCCCACATTTAGCCGAAAACAATCATACGGGAGCAGCACTTATTTCTGAAAATGAGCAAGCCTCGATTATGATTAATGAAGAAGATCACTTGAGATTGCAACTTTACTATCCAGGTTTTGAGTTAACCAAGGCATTAGAAACAGCATCTCAAATTGATGATTGGCTAGAAGAGCGAACGCAGTATGCCTTTGATGAACAGAGAGGTTATCTCACGAGTTGCCCGACAAATGTGGGAACAGGACTTCGGGCATCGGTAATGATGCACTTGCCAGCACTAACCATGACGAATAAGATGAATCAAATTGTACCAGAAATTAATAAATTAGGCTTAGTGGTTAGAGGGATTTATGGTGAAGGTAGTGAAGCATTAGGCCAACTTTTCCAAGTATCTAATCAGATTACTCTAGGAAAGTCAGAAGAAGAGATCGTAGAGGACTTAAAAAGTGTCGTTCAACAATTGATAGAAAGCGAGCGACGTGCAAGGGAGTGGCTATTGCAACAATCGGGTATACAGTTGGAGGATCGAATCTTTAGATCTTATGGTGTGTTAGCCCATAGTAGAATTATTGAATCGAAGGAAGCTTCTAAATGTTTATCAGATGTCCGGCTAGGTATTGATCTAGGCTACATTAAGAATGTATCTAAAAATATTTTGAATGAATTAATGGTCTTAACACAGCCAGGATTTTTGCAACACTATGCACAAAAAGCATTGAATCCAAAAGAGCGCGATGCATTCCGAGCACACTTGATACGTGAACGTTTGCAATTAGAACAATATTAATATACCAAGGAGGTAATGGAAGATGATGTTTGGAAGATTTACAGAAAGAGCACAAAAAGTATTAGCATTATCACAAGAAGAGGCTCTACGTTTAGGGCATAACAATATAGGAACAGAGCATATCTTATTAGGTTTAATTAAAGAAGGGGACGGCATCGCTGCTAAATCATTAAAGGCTTTAAATGTGACAGCGGAGCAGATCCAATCAGAGGTGGAGCAATTGATTGGTACTGGTCAAAATTCCGCTCAAACGATTCACTATACACCTCGTGCGAAAAAAGTTATTGAGCTATCTATGGATGAAGCACGAAAGCTGAATCATTCTTACGTAGGAACAGAGCATATTTTACTTGGGTTGATTCGTGAAGGTGAAGGTGTGGCAGCGAGAGTCTTTAATAATTTAGGTGTGAGTTTAAATAAAGCGCGCCAGCAAGTGCTACAATTATTAGGTAGCAATGAATCTACTTCGAACCAAAAGCAACCAAAACAGGCAAGCAATGCGAATACGCCAACGTTAGACTCATTGGCGCGTGATTTAACGGCTGTTGCTAAAGAAGGCAATATAGACCCTGTGATTGGAAGAGGGAAAGAGATTGAACGTGTTATCCAAGTATTGAGTCGTCGTCGTAAAAATAACCCAGTATTAATCGGGGAACCGGGTGTCGGTAAAACGGCTATTGCTGAAGGGTTAGCGCAACAAATCGTCAATAATGAAATCCCAGAGATTTTACGTGATAAGCGTGTAATGACTTTGGATATGGGAACTGTAGTCGCTGGTACTAAATACCGCGGTGAATTTGAAGATCGTTTGAAAAAAGTAATGGAAGAGATTCGTCAAGCTCGCAACATTATTCTATTTATTGATGAATTGCATACATTAATCGGTGCTGGTGGAGCAGAAGGTGCAATTGATGCATCTAATATCTTAAAACCTGCATTAGCACGTGGTGACCTTCAATGTATCGGTGCCACCACCCTTGATGAGTACCGTAAGTATATTGAAAAAGATGCCGCTTTAGAGCGTCGTTTCCAACCGATCCAAGTAGATGAGCCGACTCCTGAAGAGGCGCAACAAATCTTAGAGGGATTAAGAGATCGTTATGAAGCGCACCACCGCGTTACCATTTCAGATGATGCAATTAGCAGTGCGGTACGTTTATCTGACCGTTATATTACCGACCGCTTTTTACCAGATAAAGCGATTGATTTAATTGATGAAGCTGCTTCTAGAGTTCGTTTAAGAAGCTACACGGCGCCACCAAACTTAAAAGAGGTGGAAGCAAAGCTTGAAGAAGTGAAGAAAGAAAAGGATGCCGCAGTACAGAGTCAAGAGTTTGAAAAAGCAGCATCTTTACGAGATAAAGAACAGAAGCTTAAAGATGAATTAGAAAAAACGAAAAATGAATGGAAACAAAAACAAGGTCAGGAAAGCTCTGAAGTAACTCTAGAAGATATTGCTCATGTTGTTTCTACATGGACTGGTGTCCCGGTATCTCGTCTAGCAAAAGATGAAACGGAGAAGCTTCTAAACCTTGAAGAAACATTACACGGAAGAGTAATCGGTCAGGATGAAGCAGTAAAAGCTGTTTCAAAAGCGATTCGCCGTGCTAGAGCTGGTCTTAAAGATCCAAAACGTCCAATCGGTTCGTTTATTTTCCTAGGACCAACAGGTGTTGGTAAAACAGAGCTTGCAAGAGCACTTGCTACTTCAATGTTTGGGGATGAAGACGCGATGATCCGTGTTGACATGTCAGAGTACATGGAGAAGCATGCAACATCTCGATTAGTCGGTTCACCTCCTGGGTATGTTGGATATGAAGAGGGCGGACAACTAACAGAAAAAGTTCGTCAAAAGCCTTATTCTGTTATCCTATTAGATGAAATTGAAAAAGCACACCCAGAAGTGTTTAATATCTTACTACAAGTGCTAGAAGACGGTAGACTAACGGACTCTAAAGGTCGCGTAGTCGATTTCCGTAATACAGTAGTAATTATGACTTCTAATGTTGGTGCACATGAATTACGCCGCCAAAAATATGTTGGCTTTAGTTTAGAAGATAATAAACAAGATCATGCACAAATGAAGTCTAAGGTAATGGAAGAATTGAAAAAAGCGTTCCGTCCGGAGTTCTTAAACCGTGTGGATGAAACCATTGTGTTCCATTCTCTTGAAAAAGAGCATATCGGAGAAATTGTGCAGCTAATGGTGAAGCAATTGCAAGACCGCTTAATAGAAAACGATATTCACTTCACTTTAACTGATGCTGCGATTAAGAAAATTGCTGATGAGGGAATGGATTTAGAATATGGTGCAAGACCTCTACGTCGTTCGATTCAGAAGAACGTAGAAGATTTCTTATCAGAAGAATTACTAAGAGGTCAGCTGGAAACTGGTCAGTCTGTAGAAATTGATGTAAATGATGACGGTGAATTTTATATCTCATCCAGACAACAATTGGAGACGACAGAGAAATAAAGGGATGAAACAGCCGGTCGACATTTTGTCCGGCTGTTTTATGCTTTTCTTGTACATAAGGGGGAAAATGTAGTGGCGAAGAAGGCTAAAGTGGTGTTTTTTTGTCAAGAATGTGGATATGAATCCGCAAAATGGATGGGCAAGTGTCCTGTTTGTAACCAATGGAATACGATGGTTGAAGAAAAAGTTCAGTCTCAAAAAACAGAAAGGCACGCGCTGGGAAGTGATCAACAACGTACGCGTAAGAAACCTCAGAAGATTCAATCCATCTCTTCCGATGAAGAAAAACGAATCACAACAAAAATGGAGGAGGTTAACCGTGTACTAGGTGGAGGAGTGGTACCAGGTTCTTTAGTTTTAATTGGAGGAGACCCAGGTATTGGTAAATCTACTTTATTGCTACAACTGTCCGCGCAAATTGCCATGAAGGATCTAAACGTCTTATATATTTCTGGGGAGGAATCTGAAAAGCAAACGAAGCTCCGTGCAGAGCGACTAGTGGTGGATCAAAGTGAACTATATATCATGGCGGAAACGAACTTAGAATATGTGATTGATGCAATTGAAGATACCAATCCTGCATTTGTCGTCATTGACTCGATCCAAACCGTCTACCACGATGCAGTGACTTCTGCTCCGGGTTCTGTTTCGCAAGTTCGTGAGTGTACGAGTGCATTGATGAAAGTTGCTAAAACGAAGGGTATTCCGATCTTCATCGTAGGGCATGTGACGAAGGAAGGGAATATTGCGGGACCAAGACTTCTAGAACATATGGTAGATACGGTGCTATATTTCGAAGGGGAACGTCATCATAGCTTTCGTATTTTAAGAAGTGTGAAAAATCGTTTTGGAAGTACACATGAGATGGGAATCTTCGAAATGAAAGAAGAAGGGTTAGTAGAGGTAAGTAATCCCTCTGAAATCTTCTTAGAAGAACGTTCACAAGGAGTTGCCGGTTCAACCGTAGTAGCTTCATTGGAAGGGACGCGACCGTTACTCGTGGAGATCCAAGCGCTAATTTCTCCAACACAATTTGGTCATTCCAGAAGAATGTCGACCGGGTTGGATCACAATAGGGTCCCTTTATTAATGGCGGTTTTAGAAAAACGAGCAGGGTTATTGCTACAAAATCAGGACGCCTATGTAAAAGTTGCTGGCGGGGTGAAGTTGGATGAACCAGCAATTGACTTAGCTGTTGCAATTAGTATCGCCTCAAGCTTTAAAGATCAGCCCACTCGACCAGATGATGTATTCATTGGGGAAGTCGGGTTAACCGGTGAAGTACGAAGAGTTGCCCGAATAGAACAACGTGTAAACGAAGCACAAAAGCTTGGGTTCAAACGAATTATTTTACCATCCAATAATCTAGGAACTCTTAAAGCTCCAGATGGCGTGGAATTAGTAGGAGTTAGTTCTGTTCAAGAAGCCTTGAAAGAGACACTGGAATAAAATGTTTCATACATGTATCAAATGTAATAATATTGACACATTCTATAGAAGCTGATAAAATAATTAGTTTATTTTGACGATTATAATTAAGCTGTGCTATAATTTAGTATTAATTATACAATTGCCAATTTATTTCATAGATTAAATAGGTTGGCAATTAATTATTAGGAGGTGCAAGTGTTGCTAAAACGTATTATACAGCTGTTTATATTAATTGCTGGTGGTGTAATTGGGTACCTTTACTTTCCCGACCTTGCCGCTTTAGCTGGTTTTGACAGTCCACAATGGTTAATTCCTTATTTTGGCTTATTGTTAGGTGCAATCATATTATTTCTTATTTCATTCTGGTTAGTGGATTATATTGTGGATTTTTTAAAGTTAATTGAGGAGAAACTTGTGAAGGCTCCGGTTGCTGATTTATTATTCGGAAGCCTCGGACTAATCTTTGGTTTGATTATCGCATTTTTAGTAAATATCTATTTGCAAGGCTTTGAGATCGTCTTACTTTCAGAAGTGCTACCAATTTTCACAACCTTTATCATGGGTTATCTAGGCTTTCAAGTTGGTTTTAAACGAAGAAATGAATTCGTTGGATTACTGACGATTAACCGAAAAAGTGAAAAAGAAGAATTAGAAGGAGTAAAGGCTTCAAGTGATGGTAATGTAAAGCCTAAGATCCTTGATACAAGTGTTATTATTGATGGAAGAATCGCTGATATATGCGAAACACAGTTTTTAGAAGGGTCGATCATCATCCCTCATTTTGTTTTAGAAGAGTTGCAGCATATTGCAGATTCATCGGATGTGTTAAAAAGAAACCGTGGGCGACGTGGGTTAGATATATTAAATCGACTGCAAAAAGAAGTCCCTGTGGATGTTCAAATGTACGAAGGGGACTTTGAAGAGATTCAAGAAGTAGATAGCAAGCTTGTGAAGCTAACGAAATTATTAGATGGTATTCTTGTTACGAACGACTTTAATCTAAATAAAGTCTCTGAATTTCAAAATGTGACGGTCTTGAATATTAATGATTTGGCTAACGCTGTGAAACCTGTAGTCTTACCGGGTGAAGAGATGTTTGTTCAAGTGATAAAAGTAGGTAAAGAGGATAAACAGGGTGTCGCTTACCTCGATGACGGGACGATGATTGTCGTAGAGGATGGTAAAGGTCACATCGGTGAACAAGTAGAAGTGATTGTAACAAGTGTCTTGCAAACTTCTGCAGGGAGAATGATTTTCGCTAAACCAAAGCATAACGGAAAACAGGCATCGACTGGTTCATAATAGGGAGTGACTAAGAGGGTTTAGCATATAAATGTTTTACCCTCTTCAGTCATGTTTTTAATGTATGGAAAATGGTTTGTAGTAAACGAGGTGTTATTTGGTGGAACCCGGTTATCAAGTAATTATGTTAGCAGCAGGGCAAGGGAAACGACTAAAGGCAGGTAGAAACAAACAACTAATTCAGCTAGACCAAAAACCACTGATTGCGCATACAGTAGCAGTTTTTGAGCAGGATGAGTGGTGCGAAGAAATTTGTTTGGTAGTCCAACCACAAGAAGAGGAAGTTTTTCGTAATTTATCTAAAAGTTACGGTTGGTCAAAAGTTTCACAATTTGTGCATGGAGGTCAAGAACGCCAGGATAGTGTTCGAAATGGTATAGAGGCATTAAAGGACGAACGGATTACGTTTATCCACGATGGTGCACGTCCGTTTGTTTCGAAACAGGAGCTACATGCGTTATATGAACAGACTAGAAATACAGAAGCGGCATTCTTAGCTGTACCTGTGACCGATACGATTAAAGAGGTGACCGAGCAACAAGTAAAAACATTAGATAGAAAGTATTTGTATGCAGCTCAAACTCCACAGGCTTTTACTTATTCCTTAGCAAAAAAGATCCATGATTTTGCACATGAAAACAAATTTGTTGCTACTGATGATGTTTCTATTGCTGAGGCACTTGGTATTCGTCCTACAGTAGTAAAAGGTAGTTACGACAACTTTAAAATTACTACCCCAGAAGATATACAAAAAGCAGAAAATATGCTACAAATAAATAAGTCAAAAACAGAAGGGAAGTCAGCTTCAACCATGCGAATTGGACAAGGTTTTGATGTACATGAATTGGTCGATGGGAGGCCATGTATCATCGGTGGAGTTGAGATTCCTTATGAAAAAGGTTTGCTAGGACATTCGGATGCCGATGTTTTATTGCATACGATTGCCGATGCCGCCCTTGGTGCCATTGGCGAAGGGGATATCGGGAAACACTTTCCAGACGATGACCCTGAATTTAAAGATGCAGACTCAAAAAAATTATTAAAGCATGTATGGAAAATAGTTGATCAAGCAGGATATAAATTAGGGAATGTGGATTGTACTGTAATCGCGCAAGCACCAAAAATGGCGCCTTACATAGAAGAGATTCGTGGCAAAGTAGCAGAGCTTTTAAACGCATCCATTGAACAAGTTAATGTGAAGGCAACAACTACAGAAAAATTAGGATTTACAGGTAGAAAAGAAGGGATTGCTGCGCAAGCGGTAATTTTGTTAACAGATAAGTAAAGCAGGAAGTGAAAGGGGTATAAAAATGACAGAAGAAGTACGTGTGCGTTATGCACCAAGTCCAACGGGGCACTTACACATTGGTAACGCTAGAACAGCATTATTTAATTACTTATTTGCACGTTCAACCGGAGGAAAATTCATCATCCGTATTGAAGATACTGACCAAAAAAGAAATGTAGAAGGTGGAGACATTGGCCAGTTAGAACATTTGAAGTGGTTAGGAATTGACTGGGATGAGAGTGTTGATGTTGGCGGAGAATTTGGACCATATCGTCAGATGGAACGCATTCATATTTATAAAGAGTATGTGGATGAATTATTAGAAAAAGATTTAGCATATAAATGTTATATGACTGAAGATGAACTAGAACAAGAGCGTGAGGAACAACGAGCGAATGGTCAGGTTCCGATGTATTCAGGTGCTCACCGTAACTTGACACAAGCGGATAGAGAGCGTTTTGAAGCGGAAGGTAGACAACCGAGCATAAGAATTCGAGTTCCGCAAAACGAAACGTACGCATTCCAAGACATTGTAAAGAAAAATATTTCATTCGACTCGAGTGACTTTGGTGACTGGGTAATTATGAAAAAAGATGGTACACCGACGTATAACTTCGCGTGTGCGGTGGATGATTATTTAATGAAAATCACTCACGTTCTACGCGGGGAAGACCATATTTCTAACACTCCAAAACAAATGATGGTGTATCGTGCCTTGGGTTGGGAAGTGCCAACTTTCGCTCACATGACACTCATTGTAAATGACGAGCGTAAGAAGCTAAGTAAGCGTGATGAGAGCATTATTCAATTTATCGAACAATATGCGCAGTTAGGCTATTTACCAGAAGCATTATTTAATTTCATTGGACTATTAGGTTGGTCTCCTGTTGGCGAAGAAGAGCTATTTACAAAAGAACAATTTATTGAAATTTACGACCCAGAGCGCTTATCTACATCGCCTGCTGTATTTGATACAGGCAAGTTAAAATGGATGAACAATCAATATATTAAAGAGAGTTCTTTAGAGCGTGTCATTGATTTATCACTACCGCACTTGATTGAAGCAGGTCGTGTGGAGCCAGGCATGGATGATACGAAGAAACAATGGGTAGAAGATTTAATCGCCCTTTACCATAACCAGTTAAGTTATGGCGCTGAAATTGTAGAATTAACAGAACTATTCTTTAAAAAAGATATTTCGTATGATGCAGAAAGCAAAGAAGTGCTAGATCAAGAGCATGTACCAGCGATGTTAGCTCATTTCAAGACGGAGCTAGAATCGTTAGATGAGTTGACTGCAGAAGAAGTAAAAGCAGCGATTAAGCGTACACAAAAAGAAACTGGCATTAAAGGTAAAAAATTATTTATGCCAATTCGGGTGGCGACAACTGGACAGACGCACGGTCCTGAACTCCCGGATGCGATTACGCTTTTAGGGAAAGATACAGTGGTTCATCGAGTAAATCAATTAACTGCTGAGTAAATCATTCGTCTTTTTCTACACCTTTCGTATATAATAACCATATAAATATGTAAAACGTTGATGAGGAAAGTAAATGACTTGTTTGAAATACAGAGAAAGCTATGAATGCTGAGAGTAGCTTTTGAAACGATCATTGAAATGCACCTCTGAGTCTTTGCTCGAACATAAGTAGAGTGAAGCGGTGAACTACCGTTATCAGTTTGAGGGAGAATAGTCATTGTACTATTCTAAACAGAGTGGAACCGCGCAATAGAAAGCGTCTCTGTCTACATGACGTAGACAGGGACGCTTTTTTAGTCACTAATAATTAAGTTGGTTTTTGGATCGAATTCTAACAAGTTTGGGTGGAGGCATTCGAGGAATCGCTTACCGGCGGACGCTTTCCGCGGGCGCGACCTCAGCTAACTTTGGCAAGAAAAGCACTTGCCAAAGTGGATCTTCGGTTCGCGCTATTTCCGCGAAGTACACGACGTGCAAGTGTCAACGTTGGTCACAGGACGTGACCGCTTTTAGTTGACCAGGAGTCGCCGCCTCACGCGATTCCTCGAATGCTACGAATGTGTGATTATACTCACATAAAGGAAAGTTAAAAACGCTTAGAAGATATTCTTTAAGTCATTTCCCCGTTTTACAAAATAGGATAAAGGCTGAAAGGGGAGGAGAAACATGAAAAAGTTTTTCAAAACATTAAAAGCAGATGTCGATGTTGTATTTGATCAAGATCCAGCTGCTAGAAATAGATTAGAAGTAATTTTAACGTATGCAGGTGTGCATGCTGTTTGGGCTCACCGATTTGCACACGGGCTGCATAAAAAAAAGTTGTTTTTCTTAGCCCGAGTCATTTCTCAGGTTAGTCGGTTTTTCACCGGAATTGAAATCCATCCGGGTGCTAAAATAGGCAGACGCTTTTTCATTGACCACGGAATGGGAGTCGTCATCGGTGAAACATGTGAAATTGGAGATAATGTTACTGTTTTCCAAGGTGTTACCCTCGGAGGTACTGGGAAAGAAGCAGGAAAGCGTCACCCAACCTTAAAAGATAATGTGCTAGTCGCAACTGGTGCAAAAGTTTTGGGATCGATCGTAATTGATGAGCATTCTAAAATCGGCGCAGGCTCGGTTGTATTAAAAGATGTTCCTAAGTACTCTACTGTGGTAGGTATTCCTGGGAATGTGGTGGTTCAAAATGGTGTGAAAGTGAAGAAGAACTTAGATCACCACGAGCTGCCTGATCCAGTTGCTGATAAATGCGACATGCTAGAACAAAAGATCGCTAATTTACAAAAAGAAATCAATGTACTGAAAGGAGAAAAACAAGATGTCGATTAAAATGTACAATACATTAACGAGACAAAAAGAAACGTTTAAACCAATAGAAGAAAACAAGGTGAAAATGTATGTTTGCGGACCAACCGTTTATAACTATATCCATGTTGGTAATGCCCGCCCGGCAATTGTTTTTGATACCGTCAGACGATACTTGGAGTACGCAGGTTATCAGGTGGATTATGTATTAAACTTTACTGATGTAGATGATAAATTAATTAAAGCAGCAAATGAATTGGGTGAAGCGGTTCCTGATATTGCAGAAAAATTTATACAAGCCTATAAAGACGATGTGGGCAAACTTCATGTGAAAGAAGCCGTACACCACCCGCGTGTAACAGAAACAATGGATGAAATCATAGCATTTATCAAAGGGTTAGTGGATAAAGGGTATGCGTATGAATCAGAGGGGGATGTCTATTTTAAGACACGTTCGTTTGATGATTACGGTAAGCTTTCGCACCAGTCTGTTAATGAACTTCAATCTGGCGCTAGGATTCAAGTTGGGGAGAAGAAACAAGATCCCTTAGACTTTGCTTTATGGAAAGATGCAAAAGACGGTGAAATTACATGGGATAGTCCTTGGGGAAGCGGACGTCCGGGTTGGCATATTGAGTGTTCTGCGATGGCAAAAAAATACCTCGGAGATACCATTGATATTCACGCTGGAGGCCAAGATTTATCCTTTCCACACCATGAAAATGAAATTGCACAGTCAGAATGCATGAATGAGCAAACATTTGCGAACTATTGGCTTCATAATGGCTATATTCAAATTGATAATGAGAAAATGTCGAAGTCACTTGGCAACTTTATTCTTGTCCATGATTTAGTGGAACAACATGATCCTAATGTCGTTAGGTTCTTTATGCTAAGTGTCCATTACCGAAACCCAATCAATTTTAATGATGAATTATTACGAAGTGCTAAAAATAGTTACGACCGAATTAAAACGGCCTACGAAAATTTAAAGCACCGTCGCCAAGTTAGTTTGGATTTAACAGATGAGATCGATGCTTGGAAAGATAAAGTGAATGCACACAGAGATCAATTCGAAGTAGAAATGAATGATGATTTTAATACAGCGAATGCTATTTCTGTATTATTTAATCTTTCTAAAGATGCCAATGTATATATACAAAATAAACAGACATCTACGGAAGTGATTGATGAGTTTATTAAAGCTTTTGATGATATTACAGAGGTATTAGGTTTTAAACTTGCAGAAGAGGCTTTACTCGACGAAGATATTGAAACGTTAATTCAAGAGCGAATTGATGCTAGAAAACAAAAGGATTTCGCTAGAGCGGATGAAATACGTGATCAATTAAAAGAAGAAGGAATCATACTTGAAGACACTGCCCAGGGAACGAGATGGAAAAGGTCATGAGTGATCCCCTCAAACCAAACCTAATGAAAAGTTTAACGTTAGCTTACATGGGTGATGTAATCTATGAGAAATATGTGCGTGAATACTTGATTCGAAAAGGAGAGGTGAAACCACAAGCTCTTCATTCACGTGCTATTTCCTTCGTTTCCGCCAAAGCACAGGCAAGTGTTCTAAACGGTTGGCTTGCAGATGACTTCTTAACGGAGCAAGAACAAGCAGTGGTTCGTAGAGGGAGAAATGCTAAATCAAGCGTTCCTAAAAATACCGATGTCGGCACCTATCGTTACAGTACTGCATTTGAGGCTCTAATGGGATATTTGTATTCTAAGGAAGACTTTGACCGTTTAGATGAATTAGTCATGCAAGCAATTATGCATGTAGAAGAAGGAGGTTCTTAAGGTGTCAGATGAATGGATTGTAGGTAAAAACCCGGTAATAGAAACATTGAAATCAGAGCGATCGATTAATAAAGTAATGGTTCTTGAATCAATGAAACCACAAGTACAACATCAAATTATTCAAGCAGCTAAAGCAAAAGGTGTAAATGTGCAAAAGGTACCCAAACAGAAACTGGATGCGATTGGTGAAAATCATCAAGGGGTGGTTGCTTCTGTTGCTGCCTATGCCTACGCAGAATTAGACGATTTGTTCCTCGTTGCTAAGGAAAGGCAAGAAGATCCTTTCTTTTTAATATTGGACGAGCTGGAAGACCCTCATAATCTAGGTTCGATTATGCGAACGGCTGATGCAGTTGATGCACATGGAATTATTATCCCTAAACGCCGTTCTGTTCAGTTGACACAGACGGTAGCAAAAGCGTCAACAGGAGCAATTGAATATATCCCGGTCGTGCGAGTGACTAATATAAATCAAACGATTGAAACATTAAAAGAAGCGGGTGTGTGGATTGTCGGCACGGACGCAAGTGGTTCTCAAGATTACCGCCAAGGAGACTACAACTTACCACTAGCGCTGGTGATTGGTAGTGAAGGAAAAGGGATGAACCGATTAGTTCAAAAGAATTGCGACTGGTTAGTATCCCTTCCGATGCAAGGTCATGTCACGTCTTTAAATGCTTCTGTTTCAGCAAGCATTTTGATGTATGAAGTCCATCGCCATCGCTTCCCTCTAGGAGAGTAAAATGATTGTATTAATTGTTGACGGATACAATATGATTGGGGACTGGCCACAGCTTCGGAAGCTTAGAGATCACGACTTAGAAAAGGCAAGAAAACTTTTAATTGATATGCTCGCAGAATTCCAGGCCTATACCGGTCATCGTGTGATGGTTGTGTTTGATGCTTACACTGTTAGGGATGTGGAGCGTCATTTTCAGGATGCGAAAGTTGAAGTTGTTTTCACAAAAGAAAAAGAGACAGCAGATGAGAAAATTGAAAAATTAATTAAAGAAATTAAAAACGTGAAGACAAAAGTCTATGTTGCTACCTCTGACTACGCAGAACAGTGGACCGTTTTTTCTCGCGGGGCGCTACGGATGTCTGCAAGAGAGCTATTAATTGAAATTGAAGCAATTGATCAGGACATACAAAAAGACCTAGATCTACAAGCAGAAGATAAACCTAAATCAAAAATTCCACTAAGTGATGATGTGTTGAAACAGTTCGAAAATTGGCGAAGGGGAAAATAATACTAATATTTAGTTGACTGAAAATTCACAACTCCTGTATAATAACCTTATATTGACAGGGCGCCTTAATTCAGGAGGAATAATTTGTGAACATCAGAGAAAAAAGTAAACCCCAAAGTGGTTATCACGAGTTAGAAGATGAAGCACTTATCATACTTGTTCAGGAAAATGATGTACAAGCTTTAGAATTCTTAATCTCAAAGTACCGTGGATTCGTGCGTTCCAAAGCACGTACATACTTTCTTATTGGTGCTGATCGGGAAGACATTATGCAAGAAGGGATGATCGGATTATATAAAGCAATCCGAGATTATCAGCCTGATAAACTTTCATCCTTTAAAGTGTTTGCTGAACTATGTGTGAAGCGCCAAATTATTACTGCTATTAAAACTGCTACAAGACAAAAGCATAGTCCATTGAATTCTTACGTATCGTTAGACAAGCCAGTTTATGAGGAAGATTCTGACCGAACATTAATAGATGTCATTGCAGAAGACGACTTGTCAGACCCAGAACAATTATTATTGAATCAAGAAAGATATGGGGATATGGAAGAAAAAATGGAAGAGTTACTAAGTGGGCTAGAACGGGAAGTTTTACAGCTCTATTTAGATGGCCGTACATACCAAGAGATTTCTGTCCTTCTAAATCGTCATGTAAAATCTATTGATAATGCACTGCAACGTGTCAAAAAGAAACTAGAAAAGCACCTTGCTGCCACTGAAATTGTCTTATAAGTATTTTTATTTAACACATTTGACATCAAAACACCAGCGTGGTAGATTAGTAAAAGTGATAAATTAGGATAAGAAGAGGGCAAAACATGCGGAAAAAGGTAGCATTAGCATGTGTATCCTGTAACCAAAGGAATTACACAACTGAAAAGCGTTCTGACTCAAATGAACGAGTTGAAATAAAGAAATATTGTAAGCAGTGTGGGCAACACACATTACACCGCGAAACGAAATAGCTGCTGGTTTAGGTGTTAGTAGGGGGGACAAACTGTGTTTAGGTTTTTAAAAGATGTAAATCGTGAAATGCGTAAAGTTACATGGCCAAAGAGTAATGAATTAACACGTTATACGATTATCGTAATCTTTACTGTTATATTCGTAACTGTTTTCTTCACAATTGTCGATTTAGGAATCACGCAAGTACTTGATTTACTATAAATCTAATTTTGATTAAAATGGTTAACCATGTGCTATAATAGAGAAAGTTAAAACGTTATTATTCTTAATGTTTTAATCCCACCGATCGGGTTAAACATTATTAACGTAAGCTTAAAAGCCTAAAAACCCGCTAGCCGGGTTTTTTATTTTAACAATAATTTTTAATTAATGATTAATAATTTGGGAGGGAAGGCTCAGAGCCACTGAAGATGGAAAAGAATTGGTATGCAGTTCACACGTACTCTGGTTATGAAAACAAAGTAAGATTGAACTTAGAAAAAAGAATTGAATCTATGGGCATGGAAGATAAAATCTTTCGTATTATTGTGCCAGAAGAAGAAGAAACGGAAGTTAAAGATGGTAAAAGAAAAACATCTATGAAGAAAGTCTTTCCAGGTTACGTATTAGCAGAGATGGTAATGACTGACGATTCGTGGTTCGTAGTTCGTAATACACCAGGGGTTACAGGATTTGTTGGTTCATCAGGTTCTGGTGCGAAACCCACTCCCTTATTGCCAGAAGAAGCAGACCGTGTGTTAAAACGAATGGGTGTGAAAGAATCTGCACCAGAGATTGATTTTGAGCTAAAAGAAAAGGTCAACGTGACAGAAGGTCCGTTTGCTAACTTCAGCGGAACTGTTGAGCACATTGACTTAGATAAGCAGAAGATCAAGGTGCATGTGAATATGTTTGGAAGAGAAACACCAGTAGAGCTAGAGTTCACTCAAATTGAAAAATTATAATTAGGTGCTTGCACTATAGCTCAATAAATGCTAAAATTTTTATGTTTCTAATGGCTATAAAGCTAAGAGATAAAATGGAGTGGGAGGGGCAAGAGTCCCCAATTACCACATCACGGACTTTAAGGAGGTGTGTCTCGTGGCTAAAAAAGTAGTAAAAGTAGTAAAACTTCAAATCCCTGCAGGTAAAGCGAATCCAGCTCCACCAGTAGGTCCAGCACTAGGTCAAGCTGGTATTAATATCATGGGATTCTGTAAGGAATTCAATGCTCAAACACAAGACGAAGCTGGTATGATTATTCCGGTTGAAATTTCGGTGTATGAAGACCGTTCATTTACATTCGTAACGAAAACTCCACCAGCAGCTGTTCTTCTTAAGAAAGCGGCAGGAATTGAGTCAGGTTCTGGTGAACCAAATCGTAATAAAGTTGCTACGGTTAAGCGTGATCAAGTACGTGAAATCGCAGAAACTAAAATGCCTGATTTAAATGCAGGTAGTGTTGATGCTGCTGTGCTTATGGTTGAAGGTACTGCACGTAGCATGGGAATTGTCGTAGAAGACTAATTTTACGATCGTAGGTTGCGAGAAGAAACATAGAATGATAATCCTTTAACAGTGTTAAAGGATTATACTATTGTTTAACACTATCGATTCTTCGATAGGATGGATTCTTTCTCACAACCTTTATTCGTGGGAGGTCAAACCGTTAAAACCACAATGAGGAGGAAGTTAACATGGCAAAAAGAGGTAAAAAATATCAAGAAGCTTTGAAACTTGTTGATCGTACAAAAACGTACGCAGCAACTGAAGCGATTGATTTAGTGAAAAAGACATCAATTGCAAATTTTGATGAGTCTGTAGAAGCAGCTTTTCGTTTAGGTGTTGACCCTAAGAAAGCTGATCAACAAATTCGTGGAGCAATGGTGCTACCACACGGAACTGGTAAGACACAGCGTGTTCTAGTTATTGCTAAAGGCGATAAAGCTACTGAAGCTGAAAACGCTGGAGCTGATTATGTAGGTGAAGATTACATTAATAAAATTAACCAAGGTTGGTTTGAGTTTGATGTAGTTGTTGCTACACCTGACATGATGGCTGAAGTTGGTAAACTTGGACGTACATTAGGGCCAAAAGGTTTAATGCCAAACCCTAAAACTGGAACAGTAACTTTCGAAATCGAAAAAGCAGTACAAGAAATCAAAGCAGGTAAGGTAGAATACCGCGTTGATAAATCTGGTAATGTGCACGTTCCAATCGGAAAAGTTTCTTTCGACGAGCAAAAGCTTGTTGAAAACTTTGAAGCAATCACTGAAACATTAGTAAAAGCGAAGCCTCAGTCGTCTAAAGGTACTTATATGCGTACCGTAGCTGTCGCTTCTACAATGGGTCCTGGAATCCGTGTAGATGCTTCTAACTACATTCGCAAGTAATTCTTTGGTTGACTTTTAATCAGTATGTATATATAATGATTTTTGGTGAAAACAATACTAACTTATACCGTAGACAGTAGGAGCAGCAATGCTTAAATTTCCTGCCGAGGTGTGTGAACGGATATTTTGTACGTAACGGTACAAGAAGGACTATTCATGCCTCCATGTCTACATGGAGGCATTTTTATGTTTTATGACATGAAGTCACCAATCGGTATAGTTAATAGTTAATCAATATTTAGGGGGTGGAACGATGAGCTTAGTTCTTGACCACAAGAAACAGCAGGTCGAACAAATCGCTGAAAGCTTTCAAAATAGCAAAACTTCTGTACTAGTTGATTATCGTGGATTAAACGTTGAGCAAGTGAACGAACTACGTAAGCAGTTGCGTGAAGCAGGTGTAGAATACCGTGTTTACAAAAACACTATGACACGCCGTGCTATTGAAAAAGCTGGATACGAAGAATTAAATGACTTACTAGTAGGTCCAACAGCAATCGCTTTTTGTGAAGACGATGCAGTTGCTCCTGCGAAAGTAATTGGTCAGTTCGCGAAAGATAACGAAGCCTTGGAAATTAAAGGTGGAGTGATTGAAGGTAGTGTTGCTACTGTTGATCAGATCAAAGAACTTTCCGAGCTACCATCATACGAAGGTCTTATTTCTATGGTACTCAGCGTACTACAAGCACCAGTGCGAAACTTCGCATACGCAACAAAAGCTGTTGCAGAACAAAAAGAAGAAGAGAGCGCTTAGGTAGCGTCCTAGTCGGATAAACAGAAATGAAAACAAATATGAGGAGGATCTTATCATGACTAAAGAACAAATTATTGATGCGATTAAAGAAATGTCAGTTTTAGATTTAAATGATTTAGTAAAAGCAATTGAAGAGGAATTCGGTGTTACAGCAGCAGCTCCAGTAGCGGCAGCAGGTGCTGGCGCAGCGGAAGCTGAAGAAGAACAAAGCGAATTCGACGTAGTACTTGAAGATGCAGGTGCTTCTAAGATTAAAGTTGTTAAAGCAGTTCGTGAAATCACTGGTTTAGGTCTTAAAGACGCTAAAGACTTAGTTGACAATGCTCCAGGAGCAATCAAAGAAGGCGTTACAAAAGAAGAAGCAGAAGAAATGAAAGAAAAGTTAGAAGAAGTTGGAGCGAAAATCGAATTAAAATAGTCGCGCTACCAATCTCCAAGATGAGCTCGCTGAGACAGAATTCAGCGAGCTTCATTTTTGCATAGAGCTAGAAATGTAGCTTTGTGGATCTATTTACTATTTATTTTTTAAACTGTTCTTATGTATGTGAAGCAACACAAGTTTTCCTTTCGTAAAGGTGGTCGAAAAAATGAGCGAGCACTATTATTCAAAATCCCCCAAGAGTAGCAGCAATCCAACTAAATTCCAAACAACTATTCAATCAATCTCACTTACTTTCCAAACGGATGATGGCGTTTTTTCAAAAAAACAAATCGATTACGGAACCAAAACCTTATTAGAGCAGTTTCAATTCCCAGAAACAGTTGGCGATATACTAGATGTCGGTTGTGGATATGGCCCAATAGGGATTACGGTTGCTAAAATGGCACCAGAGCGAAGAATTAACATGTTCGATGTAAATGAAAGAGCAGTAGACTTAGCGGAGAAGAACATTTCTCTAAACTATGTATCTAATGCAGAGGCTTCCGTTGAAGAAGGAATTCACTCTTTCCCGGATGATCGTTATGCAGTTGTTGTGACGAACCCGCCATTTCGAGCAGGAAAAAAAGTTGTACATGAAATTGTAGAAGAAAGCAAACGTGTGATGGTTAAACAAGGGGAGTTATGGCTCGTTGTACAGAAGAAGCAAGGTGCTCCATCTTTACAAGCAAAAATGGAAGACGTGTTTGGAAATGTAGAAGTGATGAAACGTGATAAAGGCTATTTTATTTTGAAATCACGAAAGATTGACTGACATGTTCGAGTGTGCTAACATTAATAAATGCCAATAAATCTATTTCTTTGTCAAGTTCTTTTTTATAAATTTAAAATCGAACTTAAGAATAAAAGATTTTATGGTGTATGTATATGACTTGAATGATAAGTTAATACTGGAATCAGCACTGGTACATAAATAGTATTAGAGGTGAATTGCTTGTTGCTATTGAATGTTATAAAAATCCAGTTAAAAGAATTACATTTATCAAAAAGATAAATGTGAATATAAATGCTTGTGAAACCTTGTTGAACAAGCAAGTTCGGCATGCCTTTTTTTGTCGAACCATTTTTTGTTTTTAAGTTTTATTAAATATGGTTGTTTGAGGGGTGAAGCAGTTGACAGGTCAACTAGTTCAATATGGTCGACACCGCCAGCGTAGAAGTTACGCTCGAATCAGTGAAGTACAAGAGCTTCCAAACTTAATTGAGATTCAAACTGCATCTTATCAATGGTTTTTAGATGAAGGTTTGAAAGAAATGTTCGCGGACATTTCGCCAGTAGAAGATTTCACTGGTAATCTCTCGTTAGAATTCGTAGATTATACGTTGGGTGAACCAAAATATCCAGTAGAAGAAGCAAAAGAAAGAGACGTAACGTATAATGCTCCACTTCGTGTAAAAGTGCGTTTACGCAATAAGGATACGGGTGAAGTGAAAGAGCAAGAAGTGTTTATGGGAGATTTCCCACTAATGACAAGCACAGGTACATTTATTATAAACGGTGCCGAGCGTGTTATTGTATCACAGCTTGTTCGTTCTCCAAGTGTTTACTTTAATGAAAAATACGATAAGAATGGTAAACGTGGCCACACAGCTACTGTAATTCCTAGTCGTGGTGCATGGTTAGAGTTCGAAACAGACGCAAAAGATGTTGTACATGTTCGAATTGACCGTACGCGTAAATTACCTATTACAGTTCTACTACGTGCTTTAGGATTTAGCTCGGATGATGAAATTATTGATCTATTAGGTGATAACGAGTATATCCGTAACACGTTAGAAAAGGACAATACGGAGGATAGCGATAAAGCGTTAGTAGAAATCTACGAACGTTTACGCCCTGGGGAACCACCAACAGCGGATAACGCAAGAAGCTTACTGTATTCTCGTTTCTTTGATCCGAAGCGTTACGATCTTGCTCGTGTTGGTCGTTACAAAATGAATAAAAAGCTTCACATTAAGAATCGTTTATTTAATCAGACATTAGCAGAAACCATTGCTGATGAAGAGACTGGTGAAGTTATTGCTCGTAAAGGTGATAAACTGAACCGCCGTTTATTAGATAAGTTGATTCCTCATTTAGATAAAGAAGACGAAGCAACTGGAGAAAAAATTCTAGAACCTCAAGATGGGGTATTAGATGATCCGGTGAAGGTTCAATCAGTTAAGATTATCGATCCAACTGACCCTGATGGAGAAAGAACTTTAAATATTATTAGTAATGGTAATGTAGATCATAGTATCAAGCATATTACGTATGCAGATATTATTTCTTCTATCAGCTATTTCTTTAATATTCTCCACACAGTAGGAAACACAGATGATATTGACCACTTAGGTAATCGTCGCCTGCGTTCTGTAGGTGAGTTGCTTCAAAACCAATTCCGTATCGGTCTATCCCGTATGGAACGTGTTATTCGTGAGCGTATGTCGATTCAAGATACAGAGTCGATTACACCACAACAATTAATTAATATTCGACCAGTAATTGCATCGATCAAAGAATTCTTTGGTAGCTCGCAATTATCACAGTTCATGTACCAGACGAACCCATTAGCTGAATTAACGCACAAGCGTCGACTTTCAGCATTAGGTCCCGGTGGTTTAACGCGTGAACGTGCAGGTATGGAAGTTCGTGACGTACACTATTCTCACTACGGGCGTATGTGTCCAATCGAAACTCCTGAGGGACCGAATATCGGACTAATTAACTCTTTATCTTCTTATGCAAAAGTTAATCCGTTTGGCTTCATCGAAACGCCGTATCGTAAAGTTGACCCAGACACTGGGCGCGTTACTGGTGAGTCAGAGTATTTAACGGCAGATGAAGAAGATCAATATATTGTTGCACAGGCAAATGCTCGTTTAGAAGAAGATGGGTCGTTTACAGATGAAGAAGTAATCGCTCGTTTCCGTGGGGAAAACACGGTCGTCTCTCGTGATCAAATTGATTACATGGATGTCTCTCCTAAACAGGTAGTATCTGCTGCGACAGCATGTATCCCATTCTTAGAAAACGATGACTCAAACCGTGCATTAATGGGTGCAAACATGCAGCGTCAGGCTGTACCTTTAATTGAACCAGAGGCTCCATTTGTAGGAACAGGTATGGAGTATGTTTCTGGTAAAGACTCTGGTGCTTCTATTGTGTGTCAGCACCCAGGTGTTGTAGAGAAAGTTGAAGCTAAAGAAGTTCATGTACGCAGAATTGAAACAGTGGATGGAAAAGAAGTGGAAGGCGACTTAGATCGTTATCCTTTCCAGAAGTTCATTCGTTCTAACCAAGGTTCTTGTTACAACCAAAAGCCGATCGTTTCTAAGGGAGATCGTCTTGAAAAAGGTGAAATCATCGCGGATGGTCCTTCTATGGACATGGGTGAATTAGCCTTAGGTCGAAATGCGTTAGTAGCATTTATGACTTGGGACGGTTATAACTATGAGGACGCTGTTATTATGAGTGAGCGCCTAGTTAAAGATGATGTATTTACTTCTATTCATATTGAAGAATTTGAATCAGAAGCACGTGATACGAAACTAGGACCAGAAGAAATCACACGTGATATCCCTAATGTTGGGGAAGACGCATTACGTGACTTAGATGAAAGTGGAGTCATTCGTGTCGGTGCAGAAGTTACTGATGGCGATATCTTAGTTGGTAAAGTAACTCCAAAAGGTATGACGGAACTTTCTGCAGAAGAACGTTTACTTCATGCGATTTTCGGAGAGAAAGCTCGTGAAGTACGAGATACCTCCTTACGTGTACCACATGGTGGTGGCGGAATCGTACATGATGTAAAAGTATTCAACCGTGAAGACGGAGATGAACTATCTCCTGGTGTGAATAAGCTAGTTCGCGTATATATCGTTCAGAAGCGTAAAATTTCTGAAGGTGACAAAATGGCTGGTCGTCACGGTAACAAAGGTGTTATTTCCAAAATTCTTCCAGAAGAAGATATGCCTTATTTACCAGACGGTACTCCAGTAGATGTCATGTTAAACCCATTAGGTGTTCCATCACGTATGAACATTGGTCAGGTATTAGAGTTGCACTTAGGTATGGCTGCCCGTGAAATGGGAATCCATGTTGCATCTCCAGTATTTGATGGTGCTAGTGAGGAAGACGTATGGGAAACCATTCAAGAAGCTGGCTTAGCAAGAGATGCAAAAACAGTTCTTTATGATGGTCGTAGTGGTGATGCTTTCGACAACCGTGTTTCTGTAGGTGTCATGTATATGATCAAGCTAGAGCACATGGTAGACGATAAGCTACACGCACGTTCTACTGGACCATACTCACTTGTTACACAGCAACCACTTGGTGGTAAAGCGCAATTCGGTGGACAGCGTTTTGGTGAAATGGAAGTTTGGGCACTAGAAGCATATGGTGCTGCTTACACACTTCAAGAGATCCTAACGGTTAAGTCGGATGACGTTGTTGGTAGAGTGAAGACGTATGAAGCAATTGTTAAAGGTGAGAACTTGCCAGAACCAGGTGTTCCGGAATCGTTCCGCGTATTAATCAAAGAACTTCAGAGTCTTGGTATGGATGTTAAAATGCTAACGCATGATGAAAAAGAAATTGACTTACGTGATTTAGAAGAAGACGAAAAATCTCAAGGTCAGTTAAATGTAAATATTGAAAAACCAGAACCAGAAGAAGCACCTGAATAAATTGCTTGTGAACGTAACTATTTAACTCGTTCAGAAAGTCTCTAAAATGTTAGGGCTTTCTGAACACCCTAATATAAATGCTGTATAAAATAAGGGAGGTTGGCTCCTTGATCGATGTAAATAGATTTGAGTACATGAAAATTGGATTGGCATCATCAGAGAAAATTCGTTCTTGGTCATATGGAGAGGTTAAAAAACCTGAAACGATTAATTATCGTACATTAAAGCCAGAAAAGGACGGTCTATTCTGTGAACGTATTTTTGGTCCGACAAAGGACTGGGAATGTCACTGTGGAAAATATAAGCGTGTACGTTACAAAGGTATCGTCTGTGACCGCTGTGGTGTGGAAGTAACAAAAGCAAAAGTTCGTCGTGAGCGTATGGGTCATATTGAATTAGCGGCTCCTGTGTCTCACATTTGGTATTTCAAAGGAATTCCAAGTCGTATGGGCCTTGTGCTTGACTTATCACCACGTGCTTTAGAAGAAGTAATTTACTTTGCTGCTTATATTGTTACAGAACCTGGAGATACACCGCTTGAGAAAAAACAACTACTTTCAGAAAAAGAATACCGAGCTTACTATGATAAGTACGGTAAAACGTTCCAAGCTCATATGGGCGCGGAAGCAATACGTAAACTATTGCAAGACGTTGATATGGAACGTGAAGTTGGAGAATTGAAAGAAGAGCTTAAAACTGCTCAAGGTCAACGAAGAACTCGTGCGATTAAACGTTTAGAGGTATTAGAATCATTCCGTAATTCTGGTAATGATGCTTCTTGGATGGTTTTAGATGTATTACCGATTATTCCTCCAGAACTTCGCCCAATGGTGCAGTTAGACGGTGGACGTTTCGCTACATCTGACTTAAACGATCTTTATCGTCGTGTTATTAACCGTAATAACCGTTTAAAACGTTTATTAGACCTAGGTGCACCAACAATTATTGTTCAAAACGAAAAGCGTATGCTACAAGAATCAGTTGACGCGTTGATTGACAACGGACGTCGTGGCCGCCCAGTTACCGGACCAGGAAACCGCCCGTTAAAATCACTCTCACATATGCTGAAAGGTAAGCAAGGGCGTTTCCGTCAAAACTTACTTGGTAAGCGTGTGGACTATTCTGGTCGTTCGGTTATCGTTGTTGGACCAAACTTGAAGATGTACCAATGTGGACTACCAAAAGAAATGGCGATTGAATTGTTCAAACCATTTGTGATGCGTGAATTAGTGGAACGTGGCTTAGCACACAACATTAAATCTGCAAAACGTAATATTGAACGTTTACGCCCGGAAATTTGGGATGTTTTAGAAGATGTTATTAGAGAGCACCCAGTATTATTGAACCGTGCACCGACACTTCACCGTTTAGGAATTCAGTCATTTGAACCGGTATTAGTTGAAGGTCGCGCAATACGCTTACACCCATTAGTGTGTACAGCATATAACGCTGACTTTGATGGAGACCAAATGGCCGTTCACGTTCCTTTATCACCTGAAGCACAAGCGGAAGCACGCGTGTTAATGCTAGCAGCTCAAAATATCTTAAACCCTAAAGATGGTAAGCCAGTTGTGACACCATCACAGGATATGGTATTAGGTAACTACTATTTAACATTAGAACGTAAAAATGCATTAGGTGAAGGGAAAGTTTTCTCCACTCCTGAAGATGCATTAGCGGCTTACGATAATGGCTATGTTCATTTACACAGTCGTGTTGGATTAATGGCTAAGTCTTTAAACAATCCTCGTTTTACAGAGGAACAAAATAAGAAAGTTATCGTAACTACGGTTGGTAAAATTATCTTTAACGAAATTTTACCTCGTTCATTCCCGTATATTAATGAACCGACTTCTAGTAACTTAGAAATCGAAACACCAGAGAAGTACTTTGTTGATCCTAATCTTGACTTGAAAGAGGAGTTTGCCTCTCGTGAGTTAATTGATCCGTTTAAGAAAGGGATCTTAGGAGATATCATTGCGGAAGTATTTAAATACTACAAGCTTTCTGAAACGTCTAAAATGCTAGACCGTATGAAAGACTTAGGTTTCAAATACTCTACGAAGGCCGGAATTACAATTGGTGTAGATGATATTGTGGTTCTTAGTGACAAACAAGATGTTCTTGATGAGTCTCAAGCTAAAGTAGATAAAGTAATGAAGCAATTCCGTAGAGGTTTAATTACGGAAGGTGAACGTTATGATCGTATTATTGCGATTTGGACGGAAGCGAAAGATGTTATTCAAAGTAAGTTGATGGACTCCTTAGAGACATTGAACCCAATTTACATGATGAGTGACTCTGGAGCTCGTGGTAACGCATCTAACTTTACGCAGCTTGCTGGTATGCGTGGACTGATGGCAAACCCATCTGGCCGTATCATTGAATTACCGATCAAGTCTAGTTTCCGTGAAGGACTAACAGTATTAGAGTACTTTATTTCTACACACGGTGCGCGTAAAGGTCTTGCCGATACAGCACTGAAAACAGCAGACTCAGGTTACTTGACCCGTCGTCTAGTTGATGTGGCACAAGATGTCATTATCCGTGAAGATGATTGTGGAACAGACCGTGGTATGGCTGTTGAAACATTGCGTGAAGGAAATGAAATTATCGTTCCGTTATATGACCGCTTAGTTGGTCGTACAGCATTCCGTGCAGTGAAGCACCCAGAAACGAGCGAGAAATTAATCGGACGTAATGAACTAATTACCGAAGATATTGCAAAAGAAATCGTCGAAGCTGGTGTAGAAACAGTCGTCATTCGTTCTGTATTTACTTGTAACACGCCTCATGGTGCTTGTAAGAAGTGTTATGGACGTAATATGGCTACTGGTGACCAAGTTGATGTTGGTGAAGCAGTTGGAATTATCGCTGCACAGTCAATCGGTGAACCTGGTACACAGTTAACAATGCGTACATTCCACACAGGTGGAGTTGCCGGAGACGATATTACCCAAGGTTTACCGCGTATCCAAGAGGTATTCGAAGCGCGTAACCCTAAAGGTCAGGCGGTAATTAGTGAAATTCACGGTACCGTAAAAGAAGTTAACGAAATGAAAGATAAGAAAGAAATCATCGTACAAGGTGAGGTAGAACCTCGCACTTACAATGCTCTTTACACGGCGAGAATGAGAGTTCAAGAAGGCGATCAAGTAGAACCAGGTGAAGCATTAACGGAAGGTTCGATTGACCCGAAAGAACTTATCAAAGCTCAAGGCCTACAAGGTGTTCAAGAGTACTTGTTAAGAGAAGTTCAAAAAGTTTATCGTATGCAAGGTGTTGAAATTAGTGATAAACACGTGGAAGTAATGGTTCGCCAAATGCTTCGTAAGGTACGTGTTGTTGAAGGTGGAGACACAGAGCTATTACCAGGATCATTACTTGAATTCCAACAGTTTAAAGAAGCAAACCATGCTGTTCTTAACAAAGGTGGAGCTCCAGCTGTTGCGAAACCAATTATTCTTGGTATTACGAAAGCATCTCTTGAAACAGATTCGTTCTTATCAGCAGCATCATTCCAGGAGACAACTCGTGTCCTAACTGATGCAGCTATCAAAGGTAAGTATGATGAATTACTAGGTCTTAAAGAGAATGTAATCATCGGTAAGCTTGTTCCTGCTGGTACCGGGTTACACCGTTACCGTCAGTTGCAGCCTGTCAAAGACGATGCACACTTACAAACAGAAGAAGCAGAAGAAACAGAAGAAACAGAACAAGAAGTAGCTACAGAAATATAATGTGATCAACAGGTTAGAAGCATCTTGGATTTTTTAGATAATCATTGACAACATTTTGTTGGGGTGATAGTATATTCAAGGTGCTTCATTTAACCTTGTTACTTTGGAGGAGCAATAAATGTCTTATGAAAAAGTAGCACAGGCTCAAAATCGTTTAATTATTGGAGCAAAACAAGTACTTAAGTCTATGAAAAATAGTGAAGTACAAGAAGTCGTTATTGCAGAAAATGCAGAGCGACGTATAACCGATGAAATTTTACAAATGGCTGAACAATATCAAGTTCCGGTTGTGTATGTTGAGTCGATGAAAGAGCTCGGTAAAGCAAGCGGTATTGAAGTTGGAGCGGCTACAGTAGCAATTAGACAGTAAACTTATACATGATGCGTTATGTATGAAGTTTGTTTTTTTGCTAAATTATGAACCACCTGGATGTGTGGTATTGCAAAAGAGAAATCGAAGGGAGGAAAAATCATGCCAACTATTAATCAGTTAGTACGCAAAGGACGTCAAACAAAAACTCGTAAGTCTGACTCTCCGGCACTAAATCATGGTTTCAATAGCTACAAGAAAAAGTATACAAATAACCCAGCTCCACAAAAGCGCGGTGTTTGTACACGTGTTGCTACAATGACTCCAAAGAAGCCGAACTCAGCACTTCGTAAATATGCACGTGTTCGTCTTTCTAACCAAATTGAAGTTACGGCTTATATCCCAGGTATTGGGCACAACCTACAAGAACACAGTGTTGTACTAATCCGTGGTGGTCGTGTTAAGGACTTACCGGGTGTACGTTATCACATTGTTCGTGGTGCGTTAGATACTGCTGGAGTTGACGGTCGTAGACAAGGTCGTTCGAAGTACGGAACGAAAAAACCTAAGCAATAAAATCGTTAATGCGTTTTAAGAACATCAATGAAGGGAGGATTACAAAATGCCACGTAAAGGTGCAGTACCAAAAAGAGATGTATTACCAGATCCACTTCATAACTCTAAACTTGTTACTCGTCTAATTAACCAAATTATGGTTGACGGTAAAAAAGGAACAGCTCAAAAGATTTTATATAAAGCTTTTGATTTAGTTGAAGAACGTAGTGGTCAAAATGCTATGGATACATTTGAAGAAGCAATGAAAAACGTTATGCCAGTACTTGAAGTACGTGCAAGACGTGTTGGTGGTTCAAACTACCAAGTACCAGTTGAGGTGCGTCCAGAACGTCGTCAAGCGCTAGGATTACGTTTCATCGTAAACTATTCTAGACTTCGCGGAGAAAAGACAATGGAAGAGCGTCTTGCAAATGAAGTGCTAGATGCTGCTAATAACACAGGTGCAGCTGTTAGACGCCGTGAAGAAATGCATAAAATGGCGGAAGCGAACAAAGCGTTTGCTCACTATCGTTGGTAATCAATCTAACTTAATCCTAATAGAAGGAAGGAGAAATTATTATGCCAAGAGAGTTCTCCTTAGACAAATATCGTAATATTGGTATCATGGCTCACATTGATGCTGGTAAAACAACAGCTACGGAGCGTATCTTGTTCTACACAGGACGTATTCACAAGCTGGGGGAAACTCACGAAGGGGCATCCCAAATGGACTGGATGGATCAGGAGCAAGAACGTGGTATTACAATCACTTCTGCTGCTACCACAGCCGAATGGAATGACCATCGTATTAATATTATTGATACTCCAGGGCACGTAGACTTCACTGTTGAGGTTGAACGTTCACTACGTGTACTTGATGGTTCTGTTGCGCTACTAGATGCGCAATCAGGTGTAGAGCCACAAACGGAAACTGTTTGGAGACAAGCAACTACTTACGGAGTACCTCGTGTTGTGTTTATCAACAAGATGGATAAAATGGGGGCTGACTTCCTATACTCTGTAGGTACTTTAGTAGATCGTCTTGGAGCAAATGCTCACCCAATTCAATTACCTATTGGTGCGGAAGACGACTTTGAAGGAATCATTGACCTAGTTGAAATGAAAGCATTCTTCTATGAAGATGACCTTGGTACTCGTACTACAGCAGGAGAGATTCCTGATGAGTATAAAGAACAAGCTGAGGAATATCATACACGTTTAGTTGAAGCTGTTGCTGAACTAGATGAAGAATTAATGGAGAAATACCTAGAAGGTGAAGAGTTTACAGTTTCTGAACTGAAAGCTGCGATCCGTAAAGGTACTTGTGATGTTGAATTTTACCCAGTAATGGTTGGTTCAGCTTTCAAAAACAAAGGTGTACAATTACTTCTAGATGCTGTAATTGATTACTTACCATCTCCATTAGATGTACCTGCAATCGAAGGTCACAAGCCTGGAACAGAAGAGCAAGTTACTCGTAAGTCTGATGACAACGAGCCATTCTCAGCTCTAGCATTCAAGGTAGCAACTGACCCATTCGTAGGTAAGTTAACATTCTTCCGTGTGTATTCAGGTACTCTTAAGAGTGGTTCCTACGTTAAAAACGCTACAAAAGATAAGCGTGAACGTGTAGGTCGTATCTTACAGATGCACGCAAACCACCGTGAAGAAGTATCTGAAGTATTCGCAGGTGACATCGCTGGTGGTGTAGGTCTTAAAGACACGGCTACTGGTGACACCATTTGTGATGAGAAGAACTTAGTAATTCTAGAATCAATGGACTTCCCTGATCCAGTTATCGCGGTTGCTATTGAGCCTAAATCAAAAGCTGACCAAGATAAAATGGCAATTGCATTAGGTAAACTAGCGGAGGAAGACCCAACATTTAAGACAGAATCAAATGAAGAAACAGGTCAAACAATCATTCATGGTATGGGTGAGTTACACTTAGATATCATCGTGGACCGTTTGAAACGTGAATTCAAAGTTGAAGCAAATGTTGGTGCTCCACAAGTTGCTTACCGTGAAACATTCCGTGCTAGCGCGGAAGTTGAAGGTAAGTTCGTACGTCAGTCAGGTGGTCGTGGACAATACGGTCACGTTTGGGTTAAATTTGAGCCAAACGAAGAAGGTGCTGGCTATGAGTTTATCGATAAAATCGTAGGTGGTGTTGTACCACGTGAATATATCGCTTCTGTTGGGCAAGGAATTAGAGAAACAATGGAAAACGGTGTACTTGCTGGTTACCCACTAATCGACTTAAAAGCAACATTATTCGATGGTTCTTACCACGATGTTGACTCGAACGAGACAGCATTTAAAGTAGCTGCATCTATGGCGCTTAAAGAAGCGAAAAACAAATGTAACCCTGTACTTCTAGAACCAATGATGAAAGTAGAAATCGTTGTACCTGAAGAATACATGGGAGACATCATGGGTGATGTTACATCTCGTCGTGGACGTGTAGAAGGAATGGGAACACGCGGAAATGCTTCTGTAGTTGATGCGTTCGTACCACTTTCTGAAATGTTCGGTTATGCGACTGCACTTCGTTCAAATACGCAAGGTCGTGGAACTTACACAATGCACTTCAGCCACTATGACGAAGTTCCAAAATCAATTTCTGAGGAAATTATCAAAAAAAATAGTGGAAGATAATTGATTTTTTTGAGAAAATCCCTTATAACAAGTATTGTAAGGAGTTGTCCTTTAGAAATTTTCTAAAGGACAACCAAACAATAAATAAAATTATGATTAATCTTAAGGAGGAAATATAAATGGGTAAAGAAAAATTTGACCGCTCAAAACCCCATGTTAACATTGGTACAATTGGCCACGTTGACCATGGTAAAACAACTTTAACTGCAGCAATCACTACAGTACTTCACAAACGTTCTGGTTCTGGTGAAGCACGCGCTTACGATACAATCGACGGTGCTCCAGAAGAAAAAGAACGTGGGATCACAATCTCAACTGCACACGTTGAGTACGAAACAGAAAGCCGTCACTATGCACACGTTGACTGTCCAGGTCACGCTGACTATGTTAAAAACATGATCACTGGTGCTGCACAAATGGACGGAGCGATCTTAGTTGTATCTGCAGCTGATGGTCCAATGCCACAAACTCGTGAGCACATCCTACTTTCACGTCAGGTTGGTGTTCCAGCAATCGTTGTATTCCTAAACAAATGTGACATGGTAGACGACGAAGAGCTATTAGAATTAGTAGAAATGGAAGTACGTGACCTATTAGGTGAGTACGACTTCCCTGGCGACGACATTCCAGTTGTTAAAGGTTCTGCTCTAATGGCAATCGAAGGTAACGAAGAGTACGAAGAAGCGATCATGGAACTAATGAACGCTGTTGATGAGTACATTCCTAACCCAGACCGCGATACTGACAAGCCATTCATGATGCCAGTTGAGGACGTATTCTCAATTACTGGTCGTGGTACTGTTGCTACAGGCCGTGTTGAACGTGGTAAAGTATCTGTTGGTGATGAAATTGAAATCGTTGGTCTTGCAGAAGCTGCAAGCAAAACAACAATCACAGGAGTTGAAATGTTCCGTAAGCTTCTAGACTACGCTGAAGCTGGTGACAACATTGGTGCGCTACTACGTGGTGTATCTCGTGAAGACATCAAGCGTGGGCAAGTTCTAGCTAAGCCTGGTTCAATCACTCCACACACAAACTTCAAAGCTGAAGTTTATGTACTATCAAAAGACGAAGGTGGACGTCATACTCCATTCTTCACTAACTACCGCCCTCAGTTCTACTTCCGTACAACGGACGTAACTGGTATTTGCCAACTACCAGAAGGTGTAGAAATGGTAATGCCTGGAGATAACGTTGAAATGGACGTTGATCTTATTTCATCAGTAGCGATTGAAGAAGGAACTAAATTCTCAATCCGTGAAGGTGGACGTACAGTAGGCGCTGGCGTTGTTGCTAAAATCGTTAAGTAATTCACTTTTGTGAATATATAAAACTACCGAGACACTGTCTCGGTAGTTTTTTTATGCAATGAAAAGTCAGGCGCTATATGAGATTTATGGAAATACAGTGATGTTCGTGGATATAGTTCACTTTTATGGCTATTACCTCGCTTGATTTGTGTGCTAAAGAAATAGAAATAGATATGCCGGCAAAAGGGGACGTCAATCAGGTAACCGCCAGCTTATGCCGGCATTTGAAGGCACTATTCTGGCGAAAGAACTTGTATGCCGGCAAGCGGATGCACTATTCAGGTGAGAATTTATCAATGCCGGCATAACAACCACCTCACAAGAAAAACTAAACAATATCCTATATAATAATACTGGACACATGCAAGCACTTGAAGACAAGCTAAATTATCTGCTTACTATACAATAAAAGTGAAGGGAGGGAGAGCCATGTGGATTGAATCGCTTCAAAAATCTATTGATTATATGGAAGAAAATTTATTGGAGAAGATTTCGATTGATGAAATCGCTGAGGTAAGTCATTTCTCATCATTCCATTTCCAAAGAACCTTCTCCATATTGACTGGGTGTACAGTGAGTGATTATCTGCGCCGTAGAAGGTTAACTCAAGCTGGCTATGAACTGCAACATACGGAGAAGAAAATTATTGATATAGCTTTAAAGTACAATTTTGAATCCCCAGAAGCATTTACTAAAGCTTTTCGTAGACAACATGGTAGTTCACCAACTCAAATTAGAAAGGGCATTGGCTCTCTTTCTACCTATAACCATCTGGTGATCCAGGTGAAATTGAAAGGGGCAGAACCTATGAATGTGAGAATTGAAGAATTAGACGCATTTCAAGTGTCTGGCGTAAAAAGAGAATTCAATATGGAAGAGGAAAATGGATCGATAGGTATTAGGGATTTCTGGGACGATTCGAATGCTGAGGGAACAACTGAAGAACTAAGAAAGTATAATAATGGCCCTGTAGGCGATGTTTTAGGAGTTTGCTTTGACAAATCAGAAGGTAAAATCGATTATTGGATCGCTGTTGCTCATAGTGGGGAACCATTACAACAATACGAATCTGTAACACTACCTCGTTCCAAATGGGCTGTGTTTGAAGTGAAGGGTGCAATGCCAGATGCGATGCCAAAAGCTTGGAACAGAATATATTCAGAGTGGTTTCCGACGAGTGGCTATGAACACGGTGGAGGTCCAGAGTTTGAAAGATATCTAAAGGGAGATCCTTATCAAGAAAACTATGAGTCTGAGATTTGGATTTCAGTAAAATAATATAAATGAAGAAATAGAAAGTCCTCAATTATACTAGAGGACTTCTTTTGTTGTACATAGTAAGCTTTAATTATTCTGAATATTACTCAGACCATTGAAATACACGTCCAACCTTTGTATACTAGTTGAAGTAACTGCAAAAAGATTATAATAAAAAGCTTGAAATTAAGAGCACTATTCTTTATAATTAGTAATGTTGCAGTTGAAACAAGGCGATGAAGTGGAAGGTTGCCGACACACCCGGCCCCTTTGCCATGGCAAGGTGTGGGGAAATTTCCGCGGAGAATGTCTGTTGAAAAGATAGGCGTAAAGGAGGGAAAGTAATGGCAAATGAAAAGATTCGCATTCGATTAAAAGCTTATGATCACAAGGTATTAGATCAATCAGCAGAAAAAATCGTAGACACGGCAAAAAGATCAGGTGCAGGAGTTTCTGGACCAATCCCATTGCCAACAGAGCGTTCGGTTTATACAATCTTACGTGCAGTACACAAGTACAAAGATGCTCGTGAACAGTTCGAGATGCGTACACATAAGCGTTTGATTGATATTTTAAACCCAACTCCACAAACAGTGGATGCGCTAATGCGTTTGGATTTACCATCTGGCGTAGATATCGAAATTAAATTATAAACAATATAGGAGGTGTAACGGATGGCGAAAGGAATCTTAGGACGTAAAATCGGAATGACGCAAGTATTTTCTGAAAGTGGCGAACAAGTACCAGTAACAGTTGTTCAAGCTGAAGGAAACGTTATTCTTCAAAAGAAGACAATGGAAAACGACGGATATGAAGCAGTTCAAATCGGTTTTGCTGATGAGAAGAAAAACCGTAGTAACAAAGCGGAAAAAGGTCACGCTGAGAAAGCTGAAACAGAACCTAAGCGCTTCATTCGCGAATTCCGTAACGCAAATCTTGACGATTATGAAGTAGGTCAAGAGTTGAGTGTGGATATTTTCGAACCTGGACAAATGGTTGATGTAACAGGAACTTCAAAAGGTAAAGGTTTCCAGGGTGCAATTAAGCGACACAACCAATCACGCGGACCAATGACTCACGGTTCTCACTTTCACCGTAAACCCGGTGCAATGGGTGTAATTGACCCAATGCGTGTGTTCAAAGGTAAGAAGATCCCTGGTCAAATGGGTGGAGAGCAAGTAACAATTCAAAACCTAGAAGTTGTTAAAGTTGATACGGAAAACAACTTAGTTCTTATTAAAGGGAACGTACCAGGTGCGAAAAAGTCTTACGTAAAAATCTCAGGTGCGGTTAAGGCGTAACCATTAACGAACGAAGGGAGGATATGTCATGCCTAAAGTAGCACTATTTAACCAAGCAGGCTCTCAAGTTGGAGATGTTGAACTTGCAGATGCAGTGTTTGGAATCGAGCCAAATGAAAAAGTAATGCATCAAGCTGTACTTTCACAGCAAGCATCATTACGTCAAGGTACTCATAAAGTAAAAGGACGCTCAGAAGTGAGTGGCGGTGGACGTAAGCCGTGGCGCCAAAAAGGTACAGGCCGCGCACGTCAAGGTTCAATCCGTTCTCCACAATGGGTTGGTGGTGGAGTAGTATTCGGTCCAACACCACGTAGTTATAGTATGAAGTTAAACAAGAAAGTGCGTAGCTTAGCACTTAAATCTGCATTAGCTTCTAAAGTAAAAGATGAAGAGATTGTAGTACTTGAAGGGTTAAACCTTGAAGCTCCAAAAACGAAAGAAATTACAGCGTTATTATCTGGTCTTAACGTAGTAGGTAAGGCACTAATAATTACTGCTGAAAACGACACTAATGTTGAGCGTTCAGCGAACAACATTCAAGGTGTTAAAGTTCTAACAGTTGACCAGGTCAACGTATTAGACTTAGTGAAGCATGACAAGCTGCTTATCACGAAAGAAGCGGCTGAAAAAGCAGGGGAGGTGCTTGCATAATGAGAGAACCAAGAGATATCATTAAGCGCCCAATTATAACAGAACACTCTGCAGATTTAATGGCTGAGCAGAAGTACACTTTTGAGGTATCTTCGCATGCAAACAAAACAGAAATTAAACATGCAGTTGAATTAATCTTTGATGTTAAAGTTGATAAGGTTAACACGTTAAACTTAAAAGGTAAGTTTAGAAGAATGGGTCGTTACGGCGGCTATCGTCCAGATCGCAAAAAAGCGATTGTTAAACTTGCCGAAGGTAGTAAAGAATTAGACTTCTTTGAAGGTGTCTAAAAATAAAGGTTATGAACTGATAATTAAAGGAGGGAAAAAAGATGGCGATAAAAAAGTATAAACCAATTACTAACGGACGTCGTTTTATGACTACATTAACTAATGAAGAAATTACGACATCCACTCCAGAAAAATCTCTACTTGCACCAGTTAAGAAAAAAGCTGGACGTAACAATCAAGGGAGATTGACTATGCGTCATCAAGGTGGTGGACACAAACGCCAGTATCGTATAATTGATTTCAAACGTGAAAAAGATGGTATACCAGGACGCGTTGCTACAATCGAATACGATCCAAACCGCTCTGCTAATATTGCATTAATCAATTATGCAGATGGTGAGAAGCGTTATATCCTAGCACCTAAAGGCCTAAAAGTAGGCAACGAAATTGTTTCAGGTGAAAAAGCTGATATTAGAACAGGTAATTCTTTACAACTTAATAATATTCCAGTAGGTACGGTTGTTCATAATGTTGAACTTAAACCAGGCCGTGGTGGACAATTAGTCCGTTCAGCTGGTGCACAAGCACAAGTACTTGGTCGTGAAGAGAAGTACGTATTAGTACGTTTAGCTTCTGGAGAAACACGCCGTATTTTAGGAACTTGTCGTGCAACAGTAGGGCAAGTTGGTAACACTGAGCACGAACTAGTAAAAGTCGGTAAAGCCGGTCGTAGTCGTTGGAAAGGTATTCGTCCAACTGTACGTGGTTCTGTTATGAACCCTAGTGATCACCCACACGGTGGTGGTGAAGGACGCGCACCAATCGGTATGCCTTCTCCAGTAACTCCATGGGGTCAACCAACGCTTGGTTACAAAACGCGTAAGCGTAACAAGCCTTCAGACAAGTACATTGTACGTCGTCGTAAGAAGAAGTAATGTTTGATTTGCAATTTGCATAAGCAAATTGCTCCAACTCGAAGGGAGGTTTATTCATGGGTCGTAGTTTGAAAAAAGGACCTTTCGCTGATGATCATTTGTTGAATAAAGTCGAAAAATTAAACTCTGATAATAAAAAAGAATTAATTAAGACATGGTCTCGTCGTTCAACGATTTTCCCACAGTTCGTAGGGCACACAATCGCAGTATATGATGGACGTAAACACGTACCAGTTTATGTAACTGAAGATATGGTAGGACATAAACTTGGTGAATTTGCACCATCAAGAACGTATAGAGGTCACGGTAGTGACGATAGAAAAACAAAACGATAGATGAGAGGAGGTTTGCATGATGCAACAAGCTAAAGCTGTAGCTAAAACGGTTCGTATCGCTCCTCGCAAGGCTCGTTTAGTTATCGATTTAATTCGAGGTAAAGAAGTAGGCGAAGCTTTCGCAATCTTAAAGCACACTAACCGTGCAGGCTCACCGATTGTAGAAAAAGTTCTTAATTCCGCTGTTGCGAATGCGGAACATAACTATGAATTAGACGTTGATAACTTAGTAGTTACGGAAGCATTTGTAAACGAAGGGGTAACATTAAAGAGATTTCGTCCACGTGCACAAGGCCGTGCGAGCGCGATTAATAAACGCACAAGCCACGTAACAGTAGTGGTATCAGAAAAGAAGGAGGGATAATTCGTGGGTCAAAAAATTAATCCAAAAGGTCTTCGCGTAGGAATCATTCGCGACTGGGAATCTAAATGGTACGCAGAGAATGATTACGCTGATCTTTTACATGAAGACATTAAAATTCGTGAATTCATTCAGGGACGCTTAAACGATTCGTCAGTTTCTAAAATTGACATCGAACGTGCAGCGAACCGTGTAAATATTTCTGTACACACAGCAAAACCAGGTATGGTTATTGGTAAAGGTGGTTCTGAAGTAGAAGCACTTCGTACACAATTAACACAATTAACTGGCAAGCGTGTTCACATTAATATTGTTGAGATTAAGAAGCCAGAATTAGATGCGACACTAGTTGCAGACAATATTGCTCGTCAATTAGAAAATCGTGTATCTTTCCGTCGTGTTCAGAAACAAGCAATCCAGCGCGCTATGCGTTCAGGTGCTAAAGGTGTTAAAACACAAGTTTCTGGTCGTCTTGGCGGAGCAGACATCGCACGTGTTGAACAATACAACGAAGGAACTGTACCACTTCACACACTTCGTGCAGACATTGATTATGGTACTGCAGAAGCAGACACAACTTACGGTAAGCTTGGTGTTAAAGTGTGGATCTATCGTGGAGAAGTCCTTCCAACAAAAACTGATGAATAAGGAAGGGGGAGAAGCAATATGTTAATGCCTAAACGCGTAAAGTATCGTAGACAACACCGTACTAGCCTTAAAGGTCGTGCGAAAGGTGGAACAGAAGTAGCATTTGGTGAATATGGATTACAAGCACATGAAGGTGCATGGATCACAAGTCGTCAAATCGAGGCTGCTCGTATTGCAATGACTCGTTATATGAAACGTGGCGGTAAAGTTTGGATTAAGATCTTTCCAGACAAGCCAAAAACTGCTAAGCCATTAGAAGTCCGTATGGGTTCCGGTAAAGGTGCTCCAGAAGGATGGGTAGCAGTAGTTAAACCAGGTAAGGTATTATTTGAAGTAGCTGGTGTAAGTGAAGAGGTAGCTCGTGAAGCACTTCGTCTAGCATCTCATAAATTACCTATTAGAACGAAGATCGTAAAACGTGAAGAAATTGGTGGTGATAGCAATGAAGGCTAATGAAATCAGAGAACTAACCACTGCCGAAATTGAACAAAAAGTAAAATCTCTTAAAGAAGAATTGTTTAACTTGCGCTTCCAACTTGCTACAGGACAGTTAGAAAACACTGTACGTATCCGTGAAGTACGCAAAGCAATTGCTCGTATGAAAACAGTTATTCGTGAAAGAGAGCTCGGCGTTAATAATCGATAAAGAGGAGGTCAACCTATAATGGCTGAACGTAATTCTCGTAAAGTATACAGCGGACGTGTTGTTTCTGACAAAATGGATAAAACAATCACTGTTTTAGTAGAAACGTATAAATTCCACCCGCTATATGGCAAACGTGTAAGATATTCTAAGAAATTCAAAGCACATGATGAAAACAATCAAGCAAAACAAGGTGACGTAGTAAGCATCATAGAAACTCGTCCACTATCTTCTACAAAACGTTTTCGTTTATTAGAAGTAACAGAAGAAGCAGTAATTATTTAATAAAAGTTCGCTCGGAATGATTCCGAAGGGAGGTTACAATCGTATGATTCAACAAGAGAGTCGTTTAAAAGTTGCTGACAACTCTGGTGCTCGTGAAGTACTAGCGATTAAAGTGCTAGGTGGATCTGGACGTAAAACCGCTAATATCGGTGATGTAATCGTTTGTTCAGTAAAACACGCAACACCAGGTGGCGTTGTCAAAAAAGGTGAAATAGTTAGAGCAGTAATCGTACGTTCAAAGAGTGGAGTACGTCGTAAAGATGGTTCTTACATTCGTTTTGATGAAAATGCGGCTGTCATCATCCGTGATGATAAAGGCCCACGTGGAACTCGTATCTTCGGACCAGTAGCAAGAGAGCTACGTGATAATAAATTTATGAAGATCGTTTCCTTAGCTCCAGAAGTATTATAAATGAGAATGCCTTGTTAAGGAGGTGCGCGAATTATGCATGTAAAGAAAGGCGATAAAGTAAAAGTAATTTCCGGTAAAGATAAAGGAAAAGAAGGTACTATTTTAGAATCATTTCCTAAGAAGGACCGTGTATTGGTAGAAGGTGTTAACTATATGAAAAAGCACACTTCCCCTTCACAGGATAACCCACAAGGTGGAATCTTAAATCAAGAGGCCCCTATTCATGTTTCTAATGTAATGCCTATGGATCCAAAAACTGACGAACCAACTCGTGTAGGGAATGAGGTTCGTGACGGAAAGAAAGTTCGCATAGCTAAGAAATCAGGTGAACCTTTAGATAAATAGTCTAGCGATGAAAGGAGGGCTACGTGATGAACCAATTGAAAAAGCAATATAAAGAAGAAGTAGTTCCAAGTTTAGTAAATAAATTTGAATATAGTTCTGTAATGCAAGCGCCAAAAGTAGAGAAGATCGTAATCAACATGGGTGTTGGTGACGCTGTTCAAAACTCAAAAGCTCTTGATAGTGCAGTTGAAGAATTAACATTAATTTCCGGTCAAAAACCAACAATCACTAAAGCGAAGAAATCCATCGCAGGTTTCCGTCTACGTGAAGGTATGCCAATCGGTGCGAAGGTAACATTACGCGGAGAGCGTATGTATGAATTCCTTCAAAAGCTAATTGCTGTATCACTCCCACGTGTTCGTGACTTCCGTGGTATTTCATCAAAAGCTTTTGATGGTCGTGGTAACTACACACTAGGTGTGAAAGAACAATTAATTTTCCCGGAAATTGATTACGATAAAGTAAGCAAAGTTCGTGGTATGGACATCGTAATTGTAACGACTGCTGATACAGATGAAGAGGCTCGTGAATTACTAGGCCAATTCGGAATGCCTTTCAAGCAGTAATCGTTTGAAATAATAAGGAGGGAAAATAGTGGCTAAAAAATCAATGGTTGCGAAACAACAACGCAAACAGAAGTATCAAGTACGTGAATATACTCGTTGTGAACGTTGTGGACGTCCACACTCTGTAATTCGCAAATTTAAGTTATGCCGTATTTGTTTCCGTGAATTAGCGTACGAAGGACAAATTCCAGGCGTCAAAAAAGCTAGCTGGTAATCCCGAAATGGGAAAGGAGGTAATGATCAAATGACAATGACAGATCCAATTGCAGATATGCTAACAAGAATTCGTAATGCAAACATGGTACGTCATGAACAGTTAGAAGTACCTGCTTCTAAACTGAAACAGGACATTGTTGATATTTTAAAACGTGAAGGTTTTATTCGCGATTACGAATATATTACAGACAGTAAACAAGGTGTTTTACGTCTATTCCTTAAATATAGTTCAAGTGAAGAACGTGTTATTTCTGGAATTAAAAGAATCAGTAAACCGGGCTTGCGCGTATATGCGAAATCAGATGAGATTCCACGTGTACTAAACGGACTTGGTGTAGCTGTAGTATCTACTTCCAAAGGTGTTTTAACGGATAAGGAAGCTCGAGAACAAGCAGTAGGCGGCGAAGTGCTAGCTTACATTTGGTAATAACTATCGTGAAGTCAGGAGGTGTAAAGGAATGTCTCGTGTAGGATTAAAAGTATTGGAAATTCCAAACGATGTTGAAATTAAAATCGACGGTACGCAGGTTACAGTTAAAGGACCAAAAGGTGAATTAACTCGATCTGTTCATGAAGATATGAAAATTAATGTTGAAGATAATGAATTAACAGTTGAACGTCCAAGTGAAAACAAAGAACACAAGTCATTACATGGTACTACGAGAAGTAACATCGGAAACATGGTGGAAGGTGTTACAAAAGGTTTTGAGAAAGCTCTTGAAATCCGTGGTGTTGGTTACCGTGCTTCCATGCAAGGTAACAAGTTAGTTGTTAACGCTGGATATTCTCACCCTGTTGAAATTGATCCATTAGATGGTGTTCAAGTGGAATGCCCTACAAACACTAAAGTGGTTGTAAAAGGAATCGACAAAGAGAAAGTCGGAGCAGTTGCGGCAAACATTCGTGCTATTCGTACACCAGAACCTTACAAAGGTAAAGGTATTCGTTACGAAGGTGAACATGTACGCCAAAAAGAAGGTAAGACTGCTAAATAACATCCGTTAAAAGACAGAAAGGAGTGACCTAAATGATTACGAAGCAAGATAAAAACGCTACTCGTAAAAAGCGTCACAGTCGCGTACGTCGTAATTTAACAGGTACATCTGAGCGTCCTCGCTTAAACGTGTACCGTTCAAATAAGCACATTTACGCACAATTAATCGACGATGTTGCTGCTAAAACATTAGCACAAGCGTCTACACAAGACCCTGAATTCAAAGCTGAATCTACAGGTAATGTAGAAGCTGCGAAACAAGTCGGCGAATTGATCGCAAAGCGTGCGGTAGATAATGGTTATAAATCAGTAGTATTTGATCGTGGAGGCTATTTATATCATGGTCGTATACAATCTCTAGCTGAAGCTGCTCGCGAAGCAGGCCTAGAATTTTAATAGACTGACAAAGGAGGGAAATACATGCGTACAAATATCGATCCGAGCAAACTAGATTTAGAAGAACGCGTAGTAACAGTAAATCGTGTATCTAAAGTTGTAAAAGGTGGTCGTCGTTTCCGTTTCACAGCACTAGTTGTTGTTGGAGATAAAAATGGTCACGTAGGTTTCGGTACTGGTAAAGCACAGGAAGTACCTGAAGCAATTCGCAAAGCTATTGAAGACGGTAAAAAGAACATGATTCGTGTACCAATCGTTGGTACGACAATTCCACACACAATTCATGGTGAATTCAGTGCTGGAAACATCTTGCTAAAACCTGCTTCTGAAGGTACTGGTGTAATCGCAGGTGGACCAGTACGTGCGGTATTAGAATTAGCTGGTGTTCATGACATCCTATCAAAATCATTAGGTTCAAACACACCAATCAACATGGTGCGTGCTACAATTCAAGGATTAAGAGAACTAAAGTCAGCAGAAGATGTTGCGAAACTTCGCGGCAAATCAGTTGAGGAACTGTTAGGATAAGGAGGGATATATTATGGCTAACAAATTAGAAGTTACCCTCACTCGTAGTGTGATTGGTCGTCAACAAGGCCAAAAGGACACGGTAAAAGCATTAGGACTAAGAAAGATCAGTCAAACTGTAGTTCATGAGGATAATGATGTGATTCGTGGAATGATTAAGAAAGTATCCCATTTAGTTGAAGTTAAAGAAGCGTAACGATTAACGTATAGAGGAGGTGCTCGCAATGAAACTTCATGAGTTAAAAAGCGCTGAAGGTTCTCGTAAGAAGCGTAATCGTGTAGGACGCGGTATGGCTACTGGTAATGGGAAGACTTCAGGCCGTGGACACAAAGGTCAAAAGGCACGTTCAGGTGGCAAAGTCCGCCCAGGTTTTGAAGGTGGCCAAATGCCTTTATACCAACGTCTTCCAAAGCGTGGTTTCACTAACATCAATCGTAAAGATTATACAGTAGTGAACCTTGAAACATTAGATCGTTTTGACGAAGGTACAGAGGTAACACCAGAATTACTACTAGAGACAGGCGTAATCAGCAAAGTGCAAGCAGGAGTTAAAGTACTAGGTAAAGGTAGCCTAGATAAAAAAATGACTGTAAAAGCGCATAAGTTCTCTGCTTCTGCTAAAGAAGCAATCGAAGCTGCAGGCGGTCAAACTGAGGTGATTTAATGTTCCGCACATTAGGTAATTTAATGCGCGTGGCTGACATTAGACGAAAGATCCTATTTACCCTTGCAATATTAGTCGTTTTTAGATTAGGAACGTTTATTCCTGTTCCATTCACTGATAGGGAAGCATTAACAATGATGGATGAAGTCAATGCGTTTGGTTTTATTGACACATTCGGAGGCGGAGCCTTAAGTAACTTCTCCGTATTTGCGATGGGTGTATTCCCATACATTACTGCAGCTATTATTATGCAGTTACTTCAGATGGACGTAGTTCCGAAATTTACGGAATGGCGTAAACAAGGGGAAGTCGGACGTCGTAAGCTTGCTCAGTTTACGCGTTATTTCACAGTGATTCTTGCATTCATTCAAGCAATTGGTATGTCAGTTGGTTTCAACTACATGACAGGCGCAGAATTGATTAGTGACCCTAACCTGATGACTTATTTGATCATTGCAATAACACTAACAGGTGGAACCACTTTCTTAATGTGGCTTGGTGAACAGATCACTGAATATGGAGTAGGAAACGGGATTTCAATCCTAATTTTTGCTGGTATTGTAGCTGCAATACCAAATGGCTTGAACCAGATTTATGAACAGTATATTTCTGGAGCTGGAGATCAGCTATTTCTTAACTTAGCGGTATTAGGGATTATCCTTGTTGTGGTAATTGCTGTGATCGTAGGAGTTATTTTCATCCAGCAAGCATTACGTAAAATCCCGATTCAATATGCAAAAAGAACGGTTAACCGTTCACCAGTTGGAGGACACTCCACGCACTTACCGTTAAAAGTAAATGCTGCAGGGGTTATCCCAATCATCTTTGCAATTTCCTTCATTATCGCACCTCAGACAATAGCAGGATTCTTTGAAGGGAACGAATTGGCGTCAACAATTCAGTGGATTTTTGATTATACAGAGCCAGTAGGTATGGTAATCTACTTCACTCTAATCATTGCATTCACGTATTTCTACACATTTGTTCAGGTTAATCCAGAACAAATGGCAGATAATCTACAAAAACAAGGTGGTTACGTTCCGGGAATTCGTCCTGGTAAGAATACAGAAACGTATTTAACACGCGTAATGTACCGATTAACGTTTGTAGGGGCATTATTCTTAGCTGCTGTATCACTATTCCCTATTATTTTAGGAAGCATTGCAGATTTACCGGCTGCTGTACAAATTGGTGGAACAAGTCTACTAATCGTAGTTGGTGTTGCTTTGAATACAATGAAACAGTTAGAGAGCCAGTTAGTGAAACGTCACTATCGCGGTTTTATTAAGTAATATAGCTCTTGATAAACGATTCTGAGAGCGAGGGGAAAATAATGAATCTAATTTTGATGGGATTGCCTGGTGCCGGTAAAGGTACTCAAGCAGAAAAAATCGTAGAAAAATATGATATCCCTCATATCTCAACTGGAGATATGTTCCGTTCTGCTATTAAGGAAGGAACACAATTGGGACAGGAAGCAAAATCATACATGGATCAAGGGGATCTAGTCCCTGACGAAGTAACAATTGGTATTGTGAAGGAACGTCTTAGTAAACCAGATTGTAGTAAAGGTTTCTTACTAGATGGATTCCCACGTACAGTTGCTCAAGCAGATGCACTAGAGAACCTGCTAGATGAATTGAATACGAAGCTTGATTATGTGTTACATGTTCAAGTTCCTGAAGAAAAATTAGTCGATCGTCTTACGGGACGTAGAATTTGTCCAGAATGTGGAGCAACGTATCATGTAGAATTCAACCCTCCTAAAGTAGAAGGTGTTTGCGATCATGATGGCGCGACTCTTATTCAACGAGAAGACGATCAACCTGAAACTGTCAAAAATCGTTTAAGCGTAAATATGGAACAAGCGAAACCGTTGTTAGATTTCTATAGTCAAAAAGGATATCTTGTTGAGGTTAATGGCGACCAAGATATTAATCTTGTCTTCGAACAAATTGATGAAAAAATCGGGGGATTAGCTAAATGATCATCCGTAAAACGCCAAGAGAGATAGAGATCATGCGTCATGCAGGGAAGATTGTTGCCTTAGCTCATGATAAAATGAAGGAGAGCGTCAAACCTGGAATTACAACAAATGAGTTGGACCAGATTGCAGAAAAATTCATACGTAGTATGGATGCGACTCCTTCTTTTAAAGGGTATAATGGATTCAGTGGTAGTATTTGTGTATCAGTCAATGAAGAACTTGTACATGGCATTCCAAGTGACCGCAAACTCAATGATGGAGATATAATTAGTATCGATATCGGTGCAAATTATAGTGGTTATCATGGAGACTCGGCCTGGACGTATGCTGTAGGTGAAATTGATGAAGAGACACAGAGATTACTTGATGTGACAGAAACTTCACTGTTTAAAGGTTTAGACGCTGTTAAACCGGGAAATCGATTAACAGATATCTCATACGCTATCCAGTCTTATGTAGATCCAACAGGGTTTACAATCGTACAGGAATATGGAGGGCATGGGATTGGTCAAAACCTTCATGAGGATCCGCATATTTCGAACTTTGGCCCCCCTAACAAGGGACCGCGTTTGAAAGAAGGAATGGTATTAGCAATTGAACCGATGATCAATGCAGGAGAACGCTTTGTTCGAACATTAGATGATAATTGGACGGTTGTTACCGAAGATGGTAAGTATTGTGCCCATTTTGAGCACACTGTTGTAGTGACAGCTGAAGGTTATGAAATTCTAACGAAAGCTTAAGTGAAGGTGATGACGATTGAACGATGGAGAATCGGGAAGTCCAAAGCTCGGACAATTAGTTAAAATTAAACAGGGTCGTGAAATGGATCAATTTGCGATCATTATTGACATCGTTGATGAGAAGTTCATTCTTCTAGCTGACGGTGAAAAGCGTAAATTTAACAGGCCGAAGCGCAAAAACCTTCATCATGTGAAGTTAATTGATTATGTTTCAGAAGAGGTTGAGTCTAGTCTCCAAGAAACTGGTCGAGTAACAAACGGAAAACTTCGCTTCGCAATATCAAAATTTGTCAACGAATGGCTGACAGATTGGAAGAAGGGAGATTCTCTCGATGGCGAAAGACGATGTAATTGAGATGGAAGGAACAGTCCTTGAGACTTTACCTAACGCTATGTTTAAAGTAGAGTTGGAAAATGGACATGAAATCCTTGCACACGTATCTGGCAAAATTCGCATGCACTTTATCCGTATTTTGCCGGGAGATAAAGTTACGGTAGAGATGTCACCTTATGATTTATCACGAGGACGCATCACATACCGCTATAAATAAGATTAGACTCCGATCTAAAAGGAGGTAGGCAAAAGTGAAAGTAAGAGCATCCGTAAAACCTATTTGTGAAAAATGTAAAGTTATCCGCCGTAAAGGTAGAGTAATGGTAATTTGCGAAAACCCTAAACACAAACAAAAACAAGGATAATTTTGAAGGAGGTGCAATGCACGCATGGCTCGTATTGCAGGTGTAGATATTCCGCGTGAAAAACGTGTCGTTATCGCATTAACTTATGTATATGGTGTTGGACACACAACTGCTGAAGATGTACTTTCAGATGCAGGAGTGGATGGGAACACGCGAGTTCGTGACTTGACGGAAGAAGAGTTAGCGAATATTCGTAAAGCAATGGATCAATACACAGTCGAAGGTGACCTTCGTCGTGAGCAATCTTTAAACATCAAGCGTTTAATCGAGATTGGTTCTTACCGTGGAATCCGCCACCGTCGTGGATTACCAAGTCGTGGTCAGAAGACAAAGAACAACTCTCGTACACGTAAAGGTCCACGTCGTACAGTGGCTAATAAGAAAAAATAAATGATTGAAGGAGGTATGCTAAGCCATGGCTCGTAAAGGTAAAACAACTACGCGTAGAAAGCGTCGAGTGAAAAAGAATATAGAATCTGGTGTTGCACACATTCGTTCAACATTTAACAATACGATTGTGACAATTACAGATGATAACGGAAATGCTATTGGTTGGAGTAGTGCAGGTGCTCTAGGATTTAGAGGATCTCGTAAATCAACTCCATTCGCAGCACAGATGGCAGCAGAAGTAGCGGCGAAAGCAGCACAAGAAAACGGCATGAAAACTATTGAAGTAAATGTTAAAGGTCCTGGTGCTGGCCGTGAAGCAGCTATTCGTTCATTACAAGCTGCAGGTCTAGAAATCACTGCAATCGTTGATGTTACACCAGTACCACACAATGGTTGCCGCCCACCAAAACGTCGTCGTGTTTAATAGAAGTATATAATTTGTCAGTCCGTCTATAATGGGATATGATAGCTTAAAATGATTTTGCACGGTTTTCCGGGTAATTCGTTCCGCGTTTCAGACGTGGGACCTCACCCGTTTAGGGAAATTCGGTGGCTAGTTAGTCATCGAACTTTCGACGTTTTGAAGGAGGGTTTTGTGAATGATTGAAATGGAAAAACCAAAAGTTGAAACAATCGAAGTTAGTAATGATGCTAAATTCGGTAAGTTTGTAATCGAACCATTAGAGCGTGGATATGGTACAACAATGGGGAACTCCTTACGTCGTATCTTATTATCTTCTCTTCCTGGTGCAGCAGTTACTTCAGTGCAAATTGAAGGAGCTTTACACGAGTTCTCTACGTTAGATTACGTAGTAGAAGACGTTACTACAATCATCCTGACACTTAAGCAGCTAGCGCTTAAGATCTATTCAGAAGATGAAAAAATGTTAGAGCTTGATGTACAAGGTGAAGGTAAAGTTACAGCGCGTGATATTCAACATGATAGTGATGTTGAAATCTTAAACCCTGATTTAGAGATTGCTACTATTACTGGGAAAGGGAAGCTCAGCATGCGAATCTTTGCAGAAAAGGGACGTGGTTATCGTCCAGCAGATGCAAACAAGCGTGATGATCAACCAATTGGTGTTATTCCAGTAGATTCAATCTTTACTCCAGTTCAGCGTGTCACTTACCAAGTAGAAAATACACGTGTTGGTCAAGTTACAAATTTCGATAAACTAACATTAGATGTTTGGACGGACGGAAGCATTCGCCCAGAAGAAGCTGTTTCTTTAGGTGCGAAAGTTTTCACTGAGCATTTAAATGTTTTTGTTGATCTAACAGACGAAGCACAACACGCAGAAATCATGGTCGAAAAAGAAGAAGATCAAAAAGAAAAAGTGTTAGAAATGACAATTGAAGAATTG
>NZ_AUHI01000019.1 GCF_000423105.1 Halalkalibacillus halophilus DSM 18494
TTTCCCCAATGAAAAGGCCGCGTTTCGTCTAATTGGAGCCGTGTTAATGGATTACAACGATAACCTAGATCGAGGCAACCGCAAGTATATCTATCGAGCGAACACGTAGTCATTTGACACCGCCCTTAGGGACCATGCATCTCGAGGTCAACAGGCAGCTTTTCAAAAATTCTGCCTCTCTGCCTAAAAGGCTCGCATGGTCCCTCCTCGGCGTCAAATGCGCAGCGTTATCTAGACGAAGTCGTCCCCTAGATGACCCGCTCTACCCACAGGTGAAAATGAAGTAGCACTTTTACACATAATTATGGACTTGACACCGCACAATTTCCTTCACTGCTTGAATAAGGGCTCTCATCTCTTCATCGGTTCCTACGGTTACTCTTATATAGCCATTTATGACAGGCTTATTAAAGAAGCGCACGTAAATTCCCCTAATTTTCAATTGCTCGTATAAGTATGCTGCGTCGACATGTAACGGTTTTAAAAATAAGAAGTTCGCTTTGGAGTCGACTACCTCAAAAGATAACGCTTCAAACACGTCTTTACACCATTCGCGTGTTGCAATGATCTGATTTAAAATTTCTCGATAGTACTCTTCATCCTGTACAGCCGCTTCTGCTCCAGCCAACGTCACACGGTTAATCGTATACGAATTAAAGGAATTTTTTATCCTAATTAATCCTTGAATTAAATGCTTTTGACCGACTGCATAACCTAACCGCATGCCGGCTAATGCGTGCGATTTCGAAAGCGTCTTCGTCACAAGTAAATTAGGGTAAGTGTGCGTGAGTTGCACCGCCGACTCTGCTCCAAAGTCGACATAAGCTTCATCAATAATAACCACTTTATTCGCATTGGCTTTCACTATCTCTTCAACTTGCTCTATGTTTAAGGCGATGCCAGTCGGTGCATTGGGATTTGGGAAAATGACTCCCCCAATTGCACTTTTCATCCCTTCTACATCAATCGATAAATCTTCCTTTAAAGGAACTTCTTGAAAAGGAATATCGAAAAGTTTGCAATAAACAGGGTAAAAGCTATACGTAATTTCCGGAAACTTAATCGCTTCATTCGGTTCAAAAAAAGCTTGAAAGGCAAAAGCTAACACTTCATCTGAACCATTTCCAACGAAGACATTTTGATCAGAAACCCCTTCTTTTTCTCCAATTTTTATTTTTAATTGATCCAAAGTTGGCGAAGGATATCTTCTCAAATGATCATTCACTGCGAGTTTCATTGATTCGATACTTTTAGGAGATGGTGGGTACGGGTTTTCATTTGTGTTTAGTTTTATAACACCCGCTTCATACGGTTGTTCCCCTGGCTGGTAAGGTTCTGTATTTTTCACCGTACTGCTCCAGAATTTACTCACCTAAGCTCACCCTTTCATTCGTTCTGTAAGTACTTGTTTCACTTGTTCAATAGAAACCTCTTTTTCACCCATCAATACAAGGACATGATAGATTAAATCTGCAATTTCCATTGATAAATTTTCATTGTCATCGTTTTTAGCACCGATTAAAATCTCCCCAGCTTCTTCACTGATTTTCTTCAATATTTTATCGACGCCTTCTGTTTGAAGATATGTTGTATACGATCCTTCTTGCGGGTTCTTTTTTCGATCTTGAATCGAGGCAAATACATCGTGAATCACTTCGCGTTTATATTCCATCGTTTCATTCTGTAGTTCGACCGAGCGATAAAAACAGGAATGTTCCCCCGTGTGGCAAGCTGGTCCTTCTGGTTCTACTTTTAATAAAATGGTGTCCTCATCACAATCATAGTCAAAACTTTTAACATGTTGGATATTTCCAGAAGTTGCGCCTTTATTCCACAACTCGTCTCTACTTCTACTGAAGAACCAAGCTGTTTTTGACTCGATCGTACGTTTTACTGCTTCATCATTCATGTAAGCAAGCATCAGGACTTCTCCTGTCCGCACATGTTGGACAACAGCGGGAATCAATCCTCGATCATCGTAATTAAAATCTGTACTGTTCAATCTCATCACCCTTGTCTAATTGGAATCTGATGTTCCACTAAATATTGTTTTAATGAAGCGATCTCTATTTCATTGAAGTGGAACACTGAAGCAGCTAATGCCGCATCCGCTTTTCCTTCAACAAATACATCACGAAAATGTTCCATACTTCCTGCTCCACCAGAAGCTACAATTGGAATAGACACTTGCTCTCCAAGTAATCGCAGGGTTTGGTTATCATACCCTTCTTTCACTCCATCCGTATTAATAGCGTTCAAAACAATTTCCCCTGCGCCACGATCTTCTCCTTCTTTCGCCCAGTCAATTAAATTCATGCCTGTATCTTCTCGACCACCTTTAACAAAAACGCGGAATTCTCCGTCGATTTCTTTGGCATCAATCGATAACACGACACACTGGCTACCGAATTTTTGAGCTGCTTGATTAATTAAATCAGGATTTGCAACGGCAGCACTATTTATTGAAATTTTATCCGCACCAGCGTTTAAAACAGAACGAAAGTCTTCCACGGTACGAATACCTCCGCCAACCGTGAAAGGGATATGCACTTGTTCTCCGACTTGTTCTACGATCTCTAAGAAAATATTCCGCTCCTCATAGGAAGCAGTAATGTCATAAAGGACCACTTCGTCTGCTCCGAGTTCACTATAGCGTTTAGCTAATTCAACTGGGTCCCCAACATCTTTAATATTCTCAAACTTAGTTCCTTTTACAACGCGTCCGTCCTGCACATCTAAACACGGTATAATTCGTTTTGCTAACATGTTTAAAGCTCCTTTACAATCGACTCGAAATCGATTTTTCCTTCGTATAAGGCTTTTCCAATTATCGCGCCAGAGAGATGGTTAGCTTGCAATGTTCGTAAGTCCTCAAGAGTTGTCACGCCACCAGAAGCAATCACATCGATTTCACTTAATGTATTAATATCTTGAAGTTCCGTTAAGTTTGGTCCAGCTAACATACCATCTTTGGATATGTCAGTATAAACAATTGTTTGCACACCAATTGCTTCTAACTCTTTCACAAATGTACTTGCTTGTTTCGAACTCGTTTCTTTCCATCCATCCGTTGCGACATACCCATCTCTGGCATCTACAGAGATCACCACTTGCTCCGCATATCGCTCCACTGCTACTTTTAAAAATTCCGGATCTTTAATTGCTGCTGTACCGAGAATGACACGTGTGACACCTAAACTAAGGAGCGCTTCAATCCGCTGAATACTTCGCACGCCACCACCGACTTGAACGGGCACATCCACAGCTTCAATAATATCAGCGATCACTGCCATATTATTGTTCGTATCCCCTTTAGCCGCGTTCAAGTCCACTAGGTGAAGGTATGTCGCTCCCTTATCCACCCATTTTTGAGCCATTTTCACCGGATCCCCATACGAGGATTGGCGGTCATAATCCCCTTGAATTAATCGGACACTTTGTTGATCAAACAAATCAATCGCTGGATAAATTATCATTTTGTCATCTCCCCGAAGTTAAGTAATAACTGCTTCCCGACACGTCCACTCTTTTCCGGGTGAAATTGCATGCCGATTACGTGATCACGCTTCACTGCAGAAGGAAACGTCTGTCCATACTCTGTTTGGAACAATATATCTTGCTGGTCATGTGGGTTTGCAAAATAGGAATGAACGAAATAAACATAGTCTAAAGGCATAATATTTTCATTAATTAGATCGTCTATATACGTTTCTGTTACTTCTAGTTGATTCCACCCGATATGTGGAACTTTTACAGAACTTTCAAACCGAACAATATCGCCTGGAATCAAACCTAATCCTTTGTGCTTTCCGTATTCGAAGCTTTTATCGAATAATAACTGCATACCTAAACAGATACCTAATAGTGGTTTGCCTCGGTCCACTTGGTCTTTAATTACCTCTATAAATCCCATGTGCTCGAGCTGTTCGATCGCTTCTCCAAACGCGCCAACACCAGGCAAAATAATACCAGATGCATCCTCTAATTCTTCTGGATTGGTTGTAATGAATGCTTCAATTTCCAATTCCTTCAAGGCATGTCGCACGCTTTTTAAATTTCCAGCTCCATAATCAATAATCGCAATCATTCCTATACCTCCAATATTACAAGCTGCCTTTTGTCGAAGGAATGGACTGATTTCCTTCTTCCACTGTTATAGCCGTTCGTATAGCCCTACCTAGCCCTTTGAAAATCGACTCCACTATATGGTGGCTATTCTTTCCGTGAATAAGTTTCACATGTAAGGTGATCCCGGCATGTGTAGAAAATGCTCTTAAAAATTCTTCCACTAATTCGCTATCAAAATCCCCTATTTTCTCTGGTAAATCAGCTACATCATAGACAAGAAATGGTCGGTTGGATAAGTCTAGTGCAACTAATGATAAGGACTCATCCATCGGTGTATAGGCATGCCCATATCGAGTGATGCCCCGCTTATCCCCTACTGCTTCTTTTACAGCCTGTCCTAAAACAATACCGACATCTTCAACCGTATGATGGTCATCTACGAAAGTGTCACCATCAGCATTTAGAGATAAGTCGAGTTTCCCGTGAGCTGCGAACAACGTCAGCATATGATCGAAAAATCCAACACCTGTATGAATCGTTAGGTTAGGATCTGATTCATCTAAAGCTAAGGAAAGATTAATTTTGGTTTCATGTGTTTCTCGTTTAATATTAGACTCTCGCATGTTAAAGCCTCCCGTTATTCAAAGCGTTTTTTTACAGAAGCGGCGTGCCCATCTAGCCCTTCTTCTAATGCAAAACGATCTATTTGATTCACTACTTTACCTAAAGCCTCTTCGTTGTAATATATGACACTTGATTTCTTCATAAAATCATACACCCCTAAAGGTGAGGAGAATTTCGCAGTACCATTCGTTGGTAACGTGTGATTTGGTCCAGCAAAATAATCACCTAATGCTTCCGGTGCATACTCCCCTAAGAAGATTGCTCCCGCGTGCTTGATTTTTTCTAACTGTTCAAAAGGATTTTCGGTATGCACTTCCAGGTGTTCTGGTGCAAGTTCATTGACCAGTTCGAATCCTATTTTCAAATCATCCACTACATATAAAGCACCTTGCTGTTTAATCGATTGGTTTATAATAGATTGGCGATTTAACTGTTCCGTTTGAGCTTCCACTTCTTGTTTCACCCGTTCAGCAAACGCTTGAGAGGTTGTTACTACAATCGACGAAGCAAGCTCATCATGTTCAGCTTGAGCAAGCATATCAGCCGCTACAAAAGCTGGATTGGCATATTCATCCGCGATCACACAAACTTCACTCGGACCGGCGATCATATCTATTCCTACATCACCAAAGACCATCTTCTTTGCGCGAGCAACATACGCATTTCCAGGTCCTACTATTTTATCAACTGGAGTAACCGTTTCTGTTCCATAAGCTAACGCTGCAATCCCATGAGCCCCACCTACTTTGAGGATCTCATCAGCACCTGCAATAGAAGCGGCGATTAGCGTATTTGGATGAATCGAGCCATCTTCCTGTACAGGGGTCGTAACCGTAATCTTCTCAACTCCTGCAACCTTAGCGGGTATCACATTCATCAAAACCGTCGATGGATAAGCCGCTTTTCCACCTGGAACATACACCCCCACTCGATCAATAGGTCGAACTTGTTGCCCAAGCCATACGCCATCCTCTTGATTCGTATACCAAGATTTCTCTCGCTGTTCCTCATGATATGCGGTAATATTCGTTTTCGCCTCTTTCACAATATCTTGAAACGCTTTTGAGGTAGCTTCAAAAGCAGCATCGATTTCCGCCTGTGTGGCGACCAATTCATTTATATCCGCGTGATCAAGTTCTTTAATATAGCGAAAAACTGCTTCGTCTCCTTCTTGGCGAATCGCATTCACAATAATTTGTACACGTTGATCGATTTGAACATAGTCTTCACTTGTTCGTTGTTTACGCTCTTTGACTATCGTGGGAATTTGTTCTCGCGTTACTGATTCAAGCTTCATGAAGACACACTCCCCTGCTTTGATAATTGTTCTTTTACATGATTGATGAAAGGTGTGATTCGAGACTCTTTTGTTTTATAACTTGCTTTATTTACAACTAATCGAGCACTAATCTCAATCATATCTTCTAGAATTTGTAGGTTATTTTCACGAAGGGTGTTACCTGTTTCCACAATATCTACGATTACATCACTCAAGCCCACAATCGGGGCCAACTCTACTGAGCCATTTAATTTAATCGTTTCTATTTGTTTTCCCTGCTTTTTGAAATAGTCATTCGTGATTTTTGGGTATTTCGTCGCGATGGTTAACGGAGATTGTTGATAAAAGTCATACGATTCCGGCCCGGCGATAGAAAATTTACATTTACCAAAACCTAAGTCAACTAGCTCGTACACGTCAATGCCGTTTTCTAGTAAGGTATCTTTCCCGGCAACGCCAATATCAGCCGCTCCATTTTCCACATACGTCCCAACATCCATCGCTTTTACAAGAATCATCTCAAATGCTCCGTCATCACTAAGGAATGTAAGCTTTCTACTTTTTTCATAATAAGAACTGAAATGAATTCCTGCTTGCTCAATTAATTGAAGGAAATCGTCTGTTAACCTTCCTTTTGCTAAAGCTAATTTAATTGGTTTATTTGCCATGTTGGGTCACCTCGTTTACTACATCGCTTATGGAAGGGATCGGTTTCGATTTTGAGCCTTGGAGTTTAAATGAACCATCATTTAGGTTAATGACATTTCCCGCTTCTGGAATGGAACTTGTGTTTGAACGAATTTCAGCTACTACCCCTGCTTCTCTTAGTTGTTTAGCTAGCTTAATCGCAGCTGCAGCTTGATTGGAATCGGGATATATAGAAACACTTGTCGACTGACCTTCCGTAAGTATATTCCCTTGATTTAAAATCGCAATCAAATCATCTACATAGACTCCAAAACCTATTGCACTCGTTTCCATATCAAAATGCTCTGTTAAGGCATCATAACGGCCACCTTGGATCACTGATTTCCCGTATCCCTCAACAAACCCTTGAAAAATAGTACCCGTATAGTATTGAAAATCATTAATTAATCCTAAATCAACGGAAACATATCGATCATATCCAAGCTCGATTAATTGTTCACTTAAAAAAGTAATATGACTTAACGTTTCACTCATTTCATTATTTAAACATAAAGGCTTTGCTTGCGTGACAACCTGTTCTACTTGCCCAAACAATTGAGGCAAAGCAACGATTACATCAGCCACTTCTTTCTTTATATTCAAAGCTTCTACTTTACGTTTAATTTCAGCTTGATTTTTCTGTTCAATCAACTGTTGTAATTCGAATTGTTCTGCTTCTGTCAGGTCTACTTCTTTCATTAACCCTTTGAAAAATCCAGCCTGTCCTAATTCTAGATAAATGTTTTCCATTCCCGATGTAAGTAAGGAATCGATTGCTAGAACTATCATTTCTAAGTCGTGAATCGCTTCGCCTTGATCAAATTGTTCTACTCCTACTTGAGTAAACGACCTGGAAAACACATCGGACTCTCCATTATTCATGCGGAAAACATTCGTGACATAGGACAATTTATGAAAATCATTAACGTCTAGTTGTGCACTCGCCGCCATACGAGCAATAGGGATCGTTGCGTCTGGTCGTAATACAAGTATTTTCCCATCATGATCAATCATTTTAATCATTCGATCTGGATTGATTTTTCCAGGAATAGATAAAAATAAATCATAATATTCAAAAGTAGGTGTTTGTATTGGTTGAAACCCATTTGTATGCAATAATTGTTTCAGATTATCTATTACTCTTTCTTTTCTTAAGTAATCTTTCGCGTATAGGTCCGTTACACCACGAGGTAACGACTGTCCTTGATCCATCTAATCACCCTTTAACACTCTATTAGTTTATCGCTTTATCAGGATAAAGTTTTATTTTACTATTTTAATCAGTATACATGAAGCTGTCAACCGATTAAAATGATAGCTACAGAAAGGATGAGTTGATGTTTGATAACCACATGCACTCCAATTTTTCAGCCGATTGCGATGCTCCTATGGAAGACATGATCGAAAGCGGAATAAAACAGGGAGTAAAACAACTTACGTTTACAGAGCACATTGATTATGACTATCCAGATCAAACCATTACATTTGACGTGGCACTTGACGCCTACGCTGAAAAAATCGCAGCCATGCAGCAAAAATATAAGCAGCAGATTGAGATTCGAAAAGGTATTGAAATCGGTGTTCAGCCACATATATTAGCTCAGTATGAAACATTATTAAATAAGGAAACGTTCGACTTCATTATTTGTTCCATGCACACAACGAATAAATTAGACTTGCATTCTGGCAACCTATTTAATGGTCGATCCCTAAACGAAGCCTATGAATTGTATTATCAAGAACTATTAGATTGTGTACAGCGATTCGAACAATTTAGCATTCTAGGACATTTAGATTTAGTCACTCGTTATAAATACGAACCAGGAGTTCATCACTTTTTTGAAATCATTGATGAACTATTTCATACCATCATTCCGCGTGGACAAGGGATCGAGATCAACACTTCTGGTTATAAATACGGAATGGAACGGTTGCACCCAACAAAAGATATCTTAGAACGCTATAAGGAACTTGGTGGCGAAATTATTACAGTCGGGTCCGATGCACACAAGCCCGAACGTGTAGGAGATCGATTAGAAGAGGCCTATCACCTATTAGATGAAGTTGGTTTTAAGTATGTCACGACCTTCAAAGATCGGAAGCCGCAGTTTCATAAGTTAAATGATCTGTTGTAAAGATCATTTTGAAGCCATCAGCCACTTGTTGACCAGCTGGTGGCTTAAATATATCCAGAAAACTCCACCGATATCCAGAAAACATATAAAAGCTCCTCCAACCCTATTGATTGAAGGAGCTTCATTCATTTATTGCTTTAACTCTTTATATTCTAGTTTCCCTAATAAATAGGCTGCGAATAACCCCACACCTAGCATTAATACACTCATCAAGTTCATCATCATTTGCGCTTCAAACCCTGGGAAAATAACAAACACAGAGCCGACCACGAGTCCGATAATCAAGGCAAAGGTCTGATAGTAGTAATTATGCAAGAAGTATCGAATGATCTTACTCATAATGATCAACCCGGTCACAATTCCCATTGCAAGTGGGATTAATCCTTCAATCACAACTTCTGAGATTAAATACAAAAACGTTGGATACATTCCTACAATTAACAACAATAATGATCCGCTTATTCCAGGCAAGATCATTGCCGTACTCGCTAACCAACCTGATAAGAAAATGATTAGATAAGTTGAAGCACTAAACGTGGTAATCGTTGGTGGTGCACTCGCTTCTTGGAAAAATGCCATAGAAGCAATTAAGATTGCTGCTAAAGCAAATAATGCATAGTGCTGTGTCCCAAATGATTGTTTATAATTTGATTTTGCGAGTAGCATTGGTAACACACCAATAATTAGACCAATAAACAAGAATAATACCTGATTCTCATAGTTCTCTAATAACCATTTTATAATCGAACTGAAAAAGTATAATGCCGTTCCTACTCCTAATAATAAAGGAAGTAGAAATGCAATTGACCTTAGCCAGGCTTTCGTAAAAACGCCATTAATGGCTTCGATCAATTGTTGATAAATTCCTAACACAAGTGCAATTGTACCGCCGCTCACACCGGGAACGACATCGCTGACGCCCATAATGAACCCACGATACAAGTTACGCCATTCCATCATCTCGTATCCTCTTTTCTGTACAAGTACATGTTCTATTTCTATCCTATTATACTAGACTGATTGAATATTACTATCCATTCAAAAGAATCTTTATAATAAAATTTGTGGGATATTTGATCTTGGATGTCGGATGATTTCTGGCGATGCGTGATAAACATCAAATAGCGTCTCCGCTGATATTACTTCTTCATTCGTACCTTCTTTTACTACTTTACCTTCATCTAATAAAATGAGTCGATCACAAAACTGCGCAGCTAAATTCAAATCATGCAATACCATTACTACTGTTAAATTAGACATCCGTTGCCAATCCTTCACAAGTTGAAGAACATTCAACTGATAGCCAATATCTAAAAAAGTAGTAGGTTCATCAAGTAGAAGAAGTTCAGGTTCCTGTACCATTGCTTTAGCGATGGCTACACGTTGCCGCTCTCCTCCACTTAACGTATCAAGGAGTTGGTCTTTGAACTCGGCTAAACCTGTCAATTCAAGCACACGGTTCACATGGTCATGATCGGACTTATTTTCTCTTTGAAAAAAACCTAAATGCGGATAGCGTCCCATTAAAACAGCATCATACACACTGATTGGGTAAGCAGCTAACCCCTCTTGCGTTAAAACTGCTACCTTTTTGGCTATTTGCTTCGTTGACCACTGCGTAAGCGACTTTCCAGAGAGCTCAATAGAACCAGAGGAAGGTTGATTGATACCCGATATCATTTTCATCAATGTAGATTTGCCTGCGCCGTTCGGTCCAATTAAACCGACACAACTTCCACGATCTACGCCAATGCTCACATCATCTACAATTTTTCTATCATCTATGATTTTACTTATATTAGATACCGTCAACATAAACGTAACCTCCCTTTAGTTATCTACTTAGAAGTAAGCTCGCTTCGCTTTTCTTAATAAATACGCGAAAAACGGTGCACCTAAAAATGCCGTGATCACACCTAATGGCAGTTCCCTCGGTGCTAGTATAGTTCTAGCAACAGCATCTGCACCGACTAAAAAGATTGCTCCACCTATTAAAGATAAAGGTAATATTAATCTATAATCTGCCCCGACAATTAAGCGGACAATATGCGGAACAACTAAACCAACAAACCCTATCGCACCAGAAACAGAAACGGCTGCTCCTGTAATTAGTGAAGCTAATACCAATAAGTAAAAGCGGGTCTTTTGAACAGAGACACCTGAATGATGTGCCACCTCTTCCCCTAATCCAAGCATATTTAATTCACGTGTGAAGAATAACGCAATGATGGTTCCTAGAAGAATTACAGGAAACACAAATTGATTGTAACTCCAATCTGTTAACGTTAAGCTCCCCATCATCCAAAATACGATCGTCTGAAGCTGTTCATTAGAAAGCGCCATGACTAAGGACAAGCATGCGCCAATAAAGGATTGGACAACAACACCTGCTAAAATAATCGTTTCCATTCGTACTTTGTTTCCTACTCGTGCTAGGAAATAAACCACCATCAAAGCAGAGAATCCAAATAAAAAGGCAACTACTGGTAAAGTAAATCTACCTAACCAAACGACTTGAAAACCAAAAGCAAAAACTAGTGCCGCTCCAAATGAGGCACCTGATGACACCCCTAAGATAAATGGATCTGCTAAAGGATTTCTTAGTACACCTTGATAGATTGCTCCAGCTAATGCTAAAGCAGCTCCGACTATTGCAGCTAAGATAATCCTTGGCATCCGTAAATCCCATACAATTGTTTCCGTTGAGTCTGCCCAAGTCTGCTCGATCACACCATTCATAAATGGAAGTTTAGATAAGACAACTTGCCACACAGAAAGGAAGTCCACTTGTGCCGCTCCTAATGAAATAGACACACCGACAGAAACAAATAATAAAACAAGTAATATGGATAGAAACAACACTAATTTATGCTTTACTTGCATTTAAAAATCCCCTAGATAAACTTATTCTGAAACGTAGTCTGGATATAGAATTTCTGCGATTGCTCTAAGACCCTCTGCTAAACGTGGACCTGAACGAGAAACGATATCCGTATGAACGTCATATACTTCTTCATTTTCTATAGCAGTGATTCCTTGCCATTGCTCTCTACTCAATACTTGCTCTTCAGCATCTTCTGTAGTAGCACCATACGTTGTAATGATGACATCTGGATCTCTTTCTATAATTACCTCTTCGCTCACTTGAGGCCAACCTTGCTCGTCCCCAATAATATTCTCTCCACCAGCAAGTGTAATCAGCTGATCAAGAAATGATCCTTCTCCACCTGAATAAAGTTCTGGACCGACTTCCATCCAAACAGATTTCCGTTCATCTTCAGGAACCTCAGCTACAGCCTCTTCCACTGCTTCTACTTCTGCTTGCATATTTTCGATTACGTCATTTGCTTCTTCTACATTACCTGTTGCTTGTCCTAAGAGTTCAAGGTCTTCATATACCTCTTCTAGACTTTGTGCACCTAAAACTACCACATTAAGTCCAGCTTCTCTTAGAGCTTCTACACTTTCTCCGTTATCTAAATCAGCAATGACCACATCTGGTTCTAGTGATACAATTTGCTCTATGTTTAAATTCATATCTCCGACTTTTTCAATATCATGTACTTCTTCTGGGTAGTTTGCCCACTCGGAAACACCTACTACTTGATCGCCTGCTCCTACTGCAAATACACCTTCTGTTGCACTCGGAATAACAGATACGATACTTTCTGGCGCTTCTTCGATTGTAACCTCTTCACCAGATTTATCTGTGAAAGTTACTGGATAAGAATCGGCTTCTGCAGATTCACTCTCTTCGCTTTCTTCATTTTCATCCGACTCCGTATCTTCTGTATCTTCTGTTTCCTCTGTTTCTTCTACATCTTCTTGATTATCTGAGTCTTCTTGATCCCCATCTTCTTGGCAAGCTGCTAACCCGACAGCAAGCGTAAGCATCAATACTAGGAAAAATCTTTGTAACCATTGTAAATTTTTCATTCTGTTCTCCCTCTCTTGTGTAAATAGAAATTAACATCAAAAATGCCTGCATTTCCTTCAGTAAAAAGAAGGAAAGCAGGCATTAAACCGCTACTATATAGCATCACGTGTGAATTTATACAGCCATTCCTTTAAACCCGAAGGAAACGAACTAAATTAATGAGGCAGGTCTCCTGACTTGAGTTCTTCACTACTAATCCCTTCCCATCCTCATCAGACAGTGGTTTGATTACTAGCTCCCTCTTACAGTGGCGGGACCGCGTCGGACTTTCACCGATCTTCCCTATTAAAAAAGCAACTGATTGCTTTTACCTCATTACTCTACATTTAAGTTGTTACTTTAATGATAGTCTGAAAGTATCCTGTCGTCAACTTTTACTTTTATTTCAATTAATGAAGAAGTACATGTTAAAATGAGTAATAATCTAGGTGAAAGTGGGTGCTCCTTATGGTCGATATTGGAACCCTTATTCAGTACCATAGGATCAAAAACCAAATGACACAAAAAGATCTCGCCGCAGGAGTATGTTCCATTTCCTATCTTAGTAAAGTTGAAAATGGAACAGTAGATCCTGGGCAAGAACTATTAGAAGATTTAAGTGAACGATTACAAGTCTCTATTGATCAATTTTTAACATTTGATACAAATCAATTAATTCAAAAAATCATGCAGCTATATAAAGAAATCAATAAAAGTAACAAAAGTGATGCAGATTTACTACTAGAGGAAATTAATGAGACACGATCTCCGCTTCACAACCCAAAAGCTCACCATTTATTTAACCTTATTTATTTATTCTACTTGTTGGAATCTAATCAACGGGAAGAAGTATATGTACTCGCAGCGAAAGTTCTTGATGCGAAGGAGTCCCTATTAGAAACCCATTCACACTTGTATCACAAAGTAATTGGTCTATATTATATTTACTCGGAACAACCTAGGCAGGCCTATCAATGTTTACTAGAAGCATATAGTCAGATGGAAAAAGATAACCAACCTGATGCGGACATTTATTATTTGTTAGCCAAGTCACTCTCTAATATGGACCAACCTGCGTACTCTAATCACTACTTACAAATTGCAATTGAGCAATATATTCAAGAATTTTTCTACCAAAAGGTTACTGATTGTTATATTTTATTTGGAATAAACTACACCAAACTCAAAGTATATAACCTTGCAGAAGATTATTTTTTACAAGTGCTCCACGCAAAGCCTATGATGGATATGAAAGATCATAGCGCCCAAATTCAATATTTAATTGGAGTACTATACACCCAAATGGAAAAAAGAAATTATGCTGTAAAGTTTTTAAAGAACAGCTTAAAAAATGAACAAGATTCTCATCACCACTTGAAAGTTTATCGAGCACTTACAAAAATCCACTTTCAAAAGCAGGAATTCGACATGGCTGTATGGTATTTAGACAAGGGGGAGCAAATAGCTAAACAATTAAACCACCAAACGTCGATTTATTTATTTGAGCTTTTGCGTGTACAATTGGAGGGCAAGGCACGTTCAGAAGAGTTTATAAATAGGTTAAGCGAAACGATTCTCCCTTATTTTGAAGAAGAGAAAAATAAAGAATGTTTGCAAGAAGTATACCAATTATTAGTTTACTTATGTAAAGAAAATGGCCAAACAAATGAAGCTCTATTTTACCAAGAAAAATTGTTAAACTTACATTAAAAGAGGTGCTCAACATGGAAACTGTACAATTAAAACTCGAAGAAAGAGTTGCTACTATTACACTAAACAGACCTGGACAATTGAATGCGATGAATATTGAATTACTTACTTCATTAAATAACGCTTTAGAAGAAGTAGAAAAAAGTTCTGCAGACATTGTGGTAATCACTGGAGCTGGAAAAGCCTTCTCAGCAGGTGGCGATATGAAAATGATGCTGCAAGAAGCGGACGCACAGCAATTTTCTCAAGTAATGGATATGATCGAAAGTATCAGTCTTAAATTTTATTCTTTACCTAAAATAACGATTGCCGCATTAAATGGTGCCGCGGCTGGTCTCGGGTTAAGCTTAGCCTTAGGTGCTGACTATGTTATTGCTGACCAAAACGCTAGAGCAGCAATGAATTTCATTGGAATTGGACTTGTACCTGACGGCGGTGGTCATTTTCATATGGAACAAAGACTTGGAGCTGTAAAAGCCAAACAATTGATTTGGCAGGGAGAAATGTTGAATGCAGAACAGGCATATGAGGTAGGTTTAATAGATCAATATACTACTAACGAATTCAGTCAACTTGTGGAAGAAACAGTTGGACACATCCTAAAGGCGCCAACTAAATCAATGATCGAAACGAAGGAAATCATTCAAAAGAAACATTACAACACTTTAGCGGAAACTCTTAAATCAGAAAAGATCAGCCAACAGAAAATGCGAGAAACAAAAGATCACCAAGAAGGTGTGGATGCGTTTTTAAATAAGCGACACCCTGAGTTTAAAGGCGAATAAGGATTTGAAAAACCCTTAACAGTTTGAAAGCTGCTAAGGGTTTTTACGTTCTTGAGCCAATGACCTATCATGCTTACAGTCATGTAACACATTTTTATTTATTCAACCAATCACCTTCACGAACTGCACGGCTCATATCTAAGTATTCAAGAAAAACTCGAGACAATTCATGGATCCGTTGTTTCACGTCGTCATCAATCAATTCTTTTGTATAAGAAAAATGAGCAGTATGCGTGTATACGTAATTTGGAGTTACTAGGCAGCGCAAGTAATCTAATATTGGTTTTAATTGATATTCCATTACCATATGGTGGTGCATACTTCCGCCGTTTGCAATAATCGCTACTGGCTTATACCGCATCGACTTCGGTTGAATTAAATCAAACATATTTTTAAGGACACCTGGAATGGAACCCTGGAATACAGGGGAAATTATGATGTACCCATCAGCTTCTTCGATTTTTTTAATTAAAGCGGTGGTGTCTTCCGTATATTCCTCTTTTGGACGTCCATCTGCGAAATTTAAATCGTAGTCCTCTAAATGAACTTGTTCAGTCGTATGATTATGGTCAAACTGACTTATATAGGTTTCTGTTACACTAACCAACGAACGGGTTTTTGTACCAGTTACTGTGCCATTTATTATTAGTATATGCATGCGAATCCTCCTTCAAAGAATATTTTATGATAGGAAGGTTTCATTCAGCCAGTTTCTTGACTCATTTTTTCCTTTACATTTCGGATAAACTGCTCGGTTTCTTTGGGGGATTCAAGCCGGATCACTCTTTGAAGCTCACTTTCTGCTAAAGATTGATTAATTTCACTCATCTTATTTTTAGGAAAATCCCATATATATTTAAGAAATTCCAGATCAATTTTTTCTTTACACCCAGAACCCATATCCGGCCGAATAGTACCGTTGTACTGGATTCTTCTTTTAATAGCGCGGTACATACATAAATAGCGAGAATAATCGAGCAAAATTACTGTGTCTGCTTCTTTCAGTCTGATATCGAAAGTTGAACCGTAAAACCCATCAATAATCCATTCAGAATCTTGAACCAACCTATGATTCACCTCCCTGAACTTTTCCTTCTCCAGCGGTCGCCAGTTTGGTTGCCAATAGTACGCGTCCAGATGGTGTACCTTTTTACCTAATATTTCTCCTAATTTTATTGCAAGTGAAGATTTTCCCGCTGCACTTGATCCAATAATTAATATTCGGTCCAACCCTCACACCTCTTCCTATGTATAGTTTTAAATACCTAACCATTTTAAACATTTACATAAAACAAATCAACTTTTGACCTTTTTTATATGTAATTTTTAGAAATATTACAAGCAATGTTATGTAATTGTCACCTTTTTGTATTAGCGTTGTGATTGACCTGAAACACACACTTGTTATACTAGCACATGGACTTGGGACATGAGTAAAGTCCTAAGAAATTAAACTCGAATACGAGTGATTATGGCGAAAGCCTTAGTTTCATGGAGGTATGTATACGATGAAAAAAGTACTATTTAGTGTTTCAGCAATTATAATTATACTCGCAGTGGTGTTGATGGCATTCGATCAGGATGACACGGAACAAAACACAGAAGCAGATAATAAACAAACAGAAGAAGTAGCAAACGAAGTCCAAACACCAATTGATTTTGAGACGATGGACGTTGAATTAGAAGCTGCAAAAGGTCAAGAAGACTTCATTGCTTCTATTATAGCAGAAGAAGAAGCGCAACTAGCTCAAGAACGTCAAGAACAAGAAGAACGTGAAGCACAACAAGAACGCGAAAGACAAGCCGAGCAAGAAGCTCAAGAAGAACGTGAACGTCAAGCAGCTCAAGAAGAACAAGAGCAACAGGAACAACAAGTAGCTCAGGAAGAACAACAGGAAAGCCAAGAACAAGAAGCTGAAAATGAAAATATTCAACAAGTAAGTAACGAGACAGAAGCTTCCGGTGAAACGATGTATATGACAGCAACAGCATATACTGCACATTGTGACGGTTGCAGCGGCACAACTTACACTGGACAAGACTTAAGAGCAAACCCAAACCAGAAAGTAATCGCAGTTGATCCAAATGTGATTCCTTTAGGCTCAAAAGTTTGGGTAGAAGGATATGGCACAGCAATCGCTGGTGATATCGGTGGTGCCATTAAAGGTAATAAAATCGATTTATTTATGGCAGATGAAGAAGAAGCACTTCGTTATGGAGTAAGACAAGTAAGAGTGGAAGTTATTGAGTAATATTGTTTAAGAGAGAAGGGATAAATTATTTCTTCTCTCTTTTTTTGAATAAAAAATCAGGCAAGGCTATTTAGCCCTGCCTGATCTTTTTATATGATTTTATTTAGCTTTAGCTACTAATGACACTTCAATGTTGTTACGTGTTGCTTTCGAATATGGACAAACTTGATGTGCTTCATCCATTAAATCATTCGCTTCATCTTGAGAGACACCATCAATTTCAGAAGTTAATTTCACAGCGATTTTAAATCCGCCATCAGATTCATCTTTTAAAAACGAAACTTCACCATGAGTAGTGGAGTCAATATCTTTTCCTTTGTTCTTAGCAACTAAATTCAATGCACCATCATAACAAGCTGCATATCCTGCAGCGAATAGTTGTTCAGGGTTTGTACCTGTTTCATCCGTATCATCTGTTGGCATTACAACGTTTAAGTCAATAACACCATCATCTGACTTCACATGACCACCACGGCCACCTTTAGCAGTTGCTTTTGTTTTGAAAAGTTCACTCATATTATACACTCCTTTTTTATCGGTCTCTCTATTCCATACCCGTTACATAAAATTTTATGCATCGTTAATCAGAAGCAGCAACTTGTTGGTCATGTTCATAAGCATCTAACCATGGCACTAATTCTCCTGAAGACATTGGTTTTGCATAGTAGAAACCTTGAATTTCATCGACTTTGGTACCTCGAATAATATCAAGTTCTTCTTGAATTTCGACACCTTCCACTACTACTTGTAATCCGATTGATTTACCTAAGTTTACTACGTTGCTTAAAAACTGTTGGCCCTCTTTATTATGTGTTATATCTTCTAAAAATGATTTATCAATTTTCATTTTATCGAGAGGTAATTTTCGCAAATAAGTGAGTGAAGAAAATCCTGTTCCAAAATCATCTAAAGCAATGGTTGCTCCTAATTTTTTCAGATGATTAATTGTTTCGACTGCCATTTGCTCCTGCCGAACGACACTCGTTTCTGTCACTTCGAACTCTAATTTGCTAGCAGGTACTTTATGTTCTAATAACAATTTATCAAGATCTTTTGTGAAGTTAGGTTCTGATAGTACTTTACCAGACAAATTAATTGCAACTGTATCCACATGAATATCAAGTTCTTTCCACTGCTTTACTTGTTTCAGGCACTGTTCGATTACCCACAAAGTTATTGGATAAATATCTCCTGTTTCTTCAGCTACTGGGATAAATTTTGCAGGGGATATTTTCCCCATTTGTCTATCTTCCCAACGTAAAAGCGCCTCCACACCGACCATTTCTTGAGTGGTATTTGAGATTTTAGGTTGGTAAACCACATTTAGTTCACGGTCAAATTCCATCAATCGTAGCCTTTCAATCAATTTATCTTTCAAACCTTTTTGATGAAGTGTATGGCGATAAATCGCGTACTGTCCAATCAATTCATCTCCTTTTACATTGATTACAGCATATGCCTGTTCAATCAATTCATCCGGATTCACTGCTGTTTCTGGTTTAAGTGAAATACCAATGGATAAGGAAGGATAAAATTGCTCTTCACCTATGACTATTGGGTTTTTAACAACTTGTAATAATTCTCTTGAAAAATCTACACTTCTTTGTTGCACGTTTCGATCATTATAAATGACAGCCAATTTTTGATTACTTAACCTATATATTCTTAATTCATTTCTAAAGGCATATTTTTTATAAACATCTCGTAGCTGCCTTACTAATTTAATAATTGCGTCATCACCAAATTGATAACTATATTTTGTGTTGATTGTCTCTAAATCATGTAAATGAATAATGGCTACCCCTGTTTGTGGAGAGCGATCACTACACTGTTTTAATTCATTAATGAACATTTTTCGATTAGGCAACTTAGTAAGTAAATCATAGTGCTTCAGACGTTTAGACAACTGCTGATCAAATAAACTACTATATAATGAAAAGCTAATCATAATACCGATAATTGCTGTTACAGCCATGACTACAATTTCCATCGAGTGAGCACTTCCAGAAGCCATCTCCATTTGGGATTCATTCACCACTAGAGTGGTCGCTCGCATGCCAGTGTAGTGCATCGAAGAAATTCCAAATCCTAATAGAAGAGAGACGATCGCTTTATGATGCCACTTCAAAGCACCACCTTGGTTCATTAATATATAAAGGGCCAGTAAGGAAATCAAAATGGCAACAACCACTGATAAAATTAGCCACATCATATCATAGCTCAAGTAGCCATTCGGGATTTGCATTGCTTCCATCCCCATATAATGCATACCGGCGATTCCAATACCCATGACAATTCCGGCGATAATAAATACCAGCTTATGAATCTTCCTTATATATACTAACCAAAAGGCAATTAATGATGCACCAATTGCTGGTAAAACAGATAAACCTGTGAGGAACCAATTATAACTAAAGGAAGCACTGCTCTCATAAGCACTCATTCCAATAAAATGCATCGCCCAAATTCCAAGCCCCATTGTTAAAGATGCTAAAATGATCCAATATGTATAATGCATGATTCCAACGCGCATTAAACGTTCATTTAAAGTAATCGCAGCGTAGGAAGCAACAATTGCAATGATGATGGACAGACTAACTAAACTAAGGTTGTATTCCCCATCTATGTGAATCATATGTAATAACATAGTCCATTCCTCGCTCATAAACATTCTCCCATTCGACAAATTATTCCTCTATTCTACTACAACCATGAAAAAATGACTAGGTCATTCGTTTTGAAGTTTAAATTTTCTGATTATTCAGAAGGGCTAATTGTGATTTGGAATGATATCCAGAATAATCTTCTTTTATCCAGAAGTAATAGCGCTTATCCACAAATCTCTATTGCATCGATAAAATAAAAAAAAGCATGTATGGAAGATCCATACATGCTTTCTTATTTATTGGTTTACGTTTTAACTACTGAGCAACAACGTTTGCTGCTTGTGGTCCACGGTCGCCTTCAACGATTTCGAACTCTACAGACTGACCTTCTTCTAGAGTTTTGAAACCTTCAGCTTGAATCGCAGAGAAGTGTACGAATACATCGTCACCGTCTGGACGTTCGATGAAACCGAAACCTTTTTCTGAGTTAAACCATTTTACTGTACCTGTCATATTAAATGACCTCCTTAAATTGCATTGAATCAATTGAATCTAGTTACTTATAGCTTCATTTAAGAGAGGCCGTTCAGTAATCATCGATATCAATCATTCTTACAGGTATTACTTTACATGGTTTTTTACGAAAATGCAAGGGGTATGATTAAAAAAGATAAATGTTACAATTATTTTTCATTTTGTCCTATTGGTTGTACTATTAAAAATTACTATGCTACAATGCATACTCGAAAGATAATTTTTTCAAACTACAAAGGATGTGTTCTAACATGAAAAAAATGCTAATGGTTTTATTATTAGCAATATTCTCCATAATGTTGGTTGCTTGTAATGATGATAACGGTGATGGAGAAGCGTCACCTGAAGAAGAAAACAACCAAGAAGAAACAGAGCAAGAAGAAGGTGCTGAAGGCGAAGATGCTGAAGAAGGCGCTAAAGGAACTGAAGGTGAAGAAGGAATGGCACCTGAAAGTGAAGAGGAAGTTGACATTGACACTTCAGAATTAGATGAAGGCGAAGTAGTTGCAACAGTAAATGGTGAAGAAATCCAAGCTAGTGATCTAATGCAAAATGAAGAAATGGTAGCACAACAATATCAAATGTATGGTATTGATGCAGAAGAAAACCCTGGCTTAATTCGTCAAGCTGCATTAGACCAATTAGTAAATACTACAATCATTCAACAAAACGCAACAGAATCTGGTTTAGAACCTTCTGATGATGAATTAGAAGAAGAATATAACTCATTTGTAGAAGAATTGAAGCAACAGCATGAAGCTGATGATATCGAAGAAGTTTATGAAGAATTTGAAGTAACAGAAGAAGAAGTTCGTGAAGATATCCGTTTAGACTTAATGCTAACTCGTTTCATTGAAGAAAACACTGAAGAAACAGAAGTAACAGATGAAGAAATTGAGCAAGCATATGAAGAATATGCTGCACAAGCTGAACAAGCAGACCAAGAAGTAGACGACTTAGAAGATATGCGTCCAACTCTTGAACAACAAGTTCAAGAACAGAACCAAAGCGAACAAACACAAGCGTTAATTGAAGATCTTCGTGAAGAAAGTGATATCGAGATCTTAATTTAATTCTAGAAATAAAAAGAATCGGGAAATTTCCCGATTCTTTTTTTGTTTATGATTAGAACTTTCAACATTATCAGTAGAACATTCTCAATAATGAGTAGAAGTTTCACGATAATCAGTAGAACATTTTGCTAAATCAATAGAACACTTCGCCAAATGAGTAGAACATGGACCAAAGACCTCGCCCAGCATTCCCACGTTACTTTTTTCTAAATATAGAAATCCACATAAACGTTAAGGACTGCTTCAAGTCTTTAGGCAAAGAACCGACTGATTTTAAGTCAACGCCCTTTTTATAAACACCTTCATCCGCTACTAACTCCAATCCGAATTCACTTGCTAGCTGCTCGAACTCCCAGGGCATCATGGTATTACATATTACATCTTCCCCGTAAAGTCGCTGGTAACTATTTTGTCTCGGTTTAGCTGTTGGACCAAGGATTCCGACACAAAGGTAGCCACCACTATTCAGTTTACTTAAAATATGTGCTAATGCTTCTGAAGGGTTTTCTGTCCATTCTAAGGAATTAATTGCAAGTACCGCATCAAAACTTCCTTCCGCATAAGGTAGATCGAGCATGTCTGCCTGTTTAAAAGATAAATCGTTCATCTCCTCATTCACTTGTTTCTGTGCCGTTTCGATCATATGATCAGATAAATCTATTCCGACTACTTTATATCCCTTTTGCCATAGCCGGTAAGATCCATACCCGTCTCCACATCCAATATCCAACACTTTTGCATGAATAGGAATATGTTCAGAGAAGAAAGGAATTATCGATTTTCGACTTCCTTCCTCCCACATACCTTCACTTTTGGAATGCCAGAAAGCAGCTTTTTCATTCCACATCTGCTTTGCTTGTGTGTGCCATAAGTTATTCTCGCTCACAAAAGCTCCTCCCTTATTTTAAACCTTCGATCCTGCGCTTGATTTCATCTCTTACATCTCGAAACACTTGGTCAACCTCTTCTTCTGTTCCTTCTGCTTTAGCTGGATCAAATAGCCCCCAGTGATCTGTTTGCACTTTTGCTGGAATTACCGGGCAATTTTCTTTTGCATCCCCACATAGGGTAATTACTAAAGAAGCACTATTTAGAATCTCCATATCAATTATAGACGATTCTTGATCCGTAATATCGATCCCTACTTCGTTCATCATTTCTATCGCTTTCGGATTCACACCATGCGCTTCAATCCCAGCACTGTGTACTTCCCACGTATCACCTAAAATCTCTTTTCCTAATCCTTCAGCCATTTGACTTCGGCATGAGTTTCCTGTGCATAGAAAATATAAAACTGGTTTGTTTTCCATCTTCCCCACTCCTTATAATGTAATTAAAACTAATGAAATGTATAACCCTAATAAAGTAAAGAATAAAACCGGAATCGTTAAGATCAACCCAACTTTAAAATAATAGCCCCAAGAAATGTGAATGCCTTTTTTAGATAACACATGTAACCATAATAAAGTCGCTAAGGAACCAATCGGGGTAATTTTCGGACCTAAATCACTACCTATTACATTGGCGTAGATTAATGATTCACGTAATACCCCACTTGTATTCGTTTCTGCAATAGCAAGCGCGTCAATCATTACTGTAGGCATATTATTCATTACGGAAGATAAAATCGCCGCGATGAAGCCCATAGACATCGTCGCTACAAATAGCCCTTGATCTGCTGCACCATCTAACACATTTGCGAGTACATCTGTTAACCCAACATTTCTAAGACCATAAACAACCACGTACATTCCAATCGAGAAGAACACAATAGCCCAAGGTGCTCCCTTTACTACTTCCGTCGTCGGTACAGCAGGACTCCTTCTAGCCATCATTAGAAAGAAGATCGCAATAATACCAGCAACGAACGAAACAGGTACATGGATAAACTCACTTACAAAATACCCCACAAGTAAGACCGCTAATACCGCCCATGAAAGACGAAACATTCGGTGGTCTTTAATTGCCTCATGTGGTGCCTGTAAGATACTAGTGTCATAACTTTTCGGAATTGATTTCCTAAAAAATAAGTACAACACAGTAATACTTGCAATCGTTGAGAATACATTCGGTATAATCATACGTAACATGTATTCCGTAAAACCTAAACCAAAGAAATCAGCCGAAACGATATTCACCAAATTACTTATGATTAATGGTAAGGATGTCGTATCTGCAATAAATCCACTCGCCATTATGAAAGGTAAGATCATTGCCTCTTTAAAGTTCAAAGCACGAACCATAGACAATACAATCGGTGTTAAAATTAATGCAGCCCCGTCATTTGCGAATAAAGCTGCCACAGCCGCACCTAAAAGAGTTACTAATATAAACATTTTCACTCCATTACCATTTGCGAGCCGAGCCATATGTAGTGCAGCCCATTCAAAGAAACCAATTTCATCTAAGATAAGTGATATAATAATAATCGCTACAAACGCTAATGTGGCATTCCAAACCAATTCGGTTACATCCACTACATCTTGCACAGATACCACTCCAAAAATAAGTGCAATCACTGCACCTGCACAAGCAGACCAACCAATCCCTAACTTTTTAGGTTGCCATATAACAAAAGTTAACGTAATTAAAAAAATCGAAACTGCTATAAATACGTCCACTTCATGTCCTCCTTACTAGTCACAAATTATTCGTAAATTATTATTTGATAGTTCATCTAATTCTTTTTTTGAATCAGGGATTTGCTTTAAAATTTCGTGGACCACATAGTAGGCTTCGTGCCCTTTATTAATCTCATAAAAGATCCAATTACCTTTACGTTTCTCTTTAACCAATTTAGCATCTCTTAATTTACGTAAATGCTGACTAATGGCTGGTTGAGACATATTTAATAATTCCACAAATTCACATACACAACATTCATCTTCTTCCAAATAACTCATAACCGATAATCGTGTTTGATCTCCTAAAAGCTTTAACACATTCGCTAAGTCTGCTTTCTTCATGTATGTCTGTTCCATTAAAGTCCCCTCCTCTATATAAGTAATTGCTTATATAGTAATATACTTTTATAGATAAAGCAATGCAGTACATTGAAATATACCTTGTTATTTACTTCCAAATGACTAGTCAGCAGGCTATATTATTGATAGAATTAATGCTATACACTGTGTATTCGTCATTATGATGCATAAGGTTAGAGAACGATGAAGGAGATTCAAAACATGTCTTCCAGAGAAACATTTAAACAGGAATATTTAAAGTTTTTACTAAATGGAGATGCAGCAGATGCGATCGAATATGCACAGCAATCTTTACAAGAAATCAAACCAATAGAGTTATACTTAGCTATTTCAGATGCAATGCATGAAATTGGTCAGTTATGGCAGCGTAATGAAATCTCCGTGGCCCAAGAACATATGGCGACATCGATTTCACAAACGGTTGTAACTCAGATTGGCATATTGTCAAAGTCGCATACAAATCAAGATACAAATCAAAGTGTTTGTATGTTTTCAATTGAATCCAATGCTCACTATTTAGGAATTCAAATTATACGAAACGTCTTCCAAGAGCACGGTTATCAAACCTATTTCTTCGGAGCTGATATGCCGAACATTCATATAATAAAAGAATTAAAGAAAATCCAGCCAGATTTTGTAGCTTATTCGATTACACTATCTAATCACATGCTACCAGCACTCGAATTGAACGATTTAATTCGTAAGGAAGATAGTCTCCAGAATACACGGATTATTATTGGTGGATATGCTTTTCATAAAAATGATAGCTTAATTGAGAATATTGACTACGACGCGCACTTCTTACATGCAGAAGACTTGCATCAATGGTTGGTGAAAGAGAACGGGGGAATTTGATGTATATAGTAGATTCAACGGTCATTGTACCTGAAGGAAAAGAGCAAGAAGTGATTGATATTTATAGAAACCGTTCTAAATCTGTCGACACCCAAACAGGTTTTATCAAATTCCAATTACTTCAGAACGATAAAAAACCATACGAATTAACTGTGCATACGATATGGGAAACAAAAGAGGATTATTTAAACTGGGCTAGGAGTGATAACTTTAAAAAGATTCATGAGCTGGAGAAAAACTACCCAGACCAGGAACTTGCAAGCATTGTACCTAAAGTTAAAAAATATAAGGTGGTCGCTAATTAATGAATTTTACGAAAAACGTTAACTACGACCCAAAAATGGGACAAGTCGTTAAATTGGTAGTTGACGGGATCTATAAAGAAAATCCAAAACTCTATGAGCTATTCGGACATAGTGGATTAGAACGATGTACAGAAGACAATTTCTTTCACATGCGTTATTTACACACAAGTTATCAACTGAATAACCCAAGTGTGTTTGAAGATTACACCGAATGGCTCCACGATGTATTAACTAGTAGAAAGCTTCATACCGAACATATCATTCAAAACTTTGAATTAATGTATGAAACAATCGATAAGATGAATGATAAAGGAAATTGGGATTTTCATCTCGAGCGACTTGAAGATGCTATCGAAAGTTTACGCTTAAAATTATAAAACCGTTCCGGCAAATTTAGCCGAAACGGTTTTTTTATTAGTTCACTTCTTCCCACTGCATATTCATGGTACCACTAATATTTTTCCCGTGATAAATTAAGCGAAGTTCCCCGTCATGCTCTGATTCAAATAGATAGTGCCACTCATCATTTTCACCGATATATTCCACGGTTCCTAAGTTATTTGAAGTCGGATGTACTTTTAAACCATACGGATTCTCTTCTTCACCGATCTCCCAATTAACGAGGATTTCATAACTTTGACCCTCTTCTACAGGTATTTGCACAATTTCTTCTCCGTTAAACAAATCAAAACTAGCAGTATAGGATTCATTCTGATAATCCGATTCAAAAGCAAGCTTCACCGCAGGGTTCCAAATTAAGATAGTCAACACAATCAAAATAGCTGGAAAACCAACGATAAACGGACGCATTCTCGTTTTCTGTGCGTACATGGTTAAAAAATAAAATATAATAAACGCTACAACGCTAAAAATACTACTAAATAAAACAAGGTATATGTACCAAAAGAATGAATCAAAAGCAACGTTCAAATAACCAAACACCCACACCAAGAAACCAGCAGTCATGTACAACGAAACATACATTTTCTTGGATTCATCCTCTAGCTTAATGGCTGCCCATTCCACAACAAAAGATGCCAGAACTAAATAAACTATAAACACACCCCAGATCACCGGGTTTGCTAATAAATCATACGCATCTGACAAATGAAAGCCAGTATAGACCAAATAAACAAGATAAGCTATTAAAAAGGATGCAAATGCACAAGCAACTCTAACACTTATTTGATGAAACAAATTCATGGTTGTCCCTCCAATCTTCATTTATCATACACTATTTCGTTAATTTAGAAAATGTTCAAACATATCACTTACTTTCCACTCCAATTCATACTATAATTTTCATAGAATCCATTTTTAAAAGGAGAGCTTATGGACAAACGTCAAGAAAATTATGCCGTGGTTAGCTGGGTCATTGCTCTCGTTGCTACATTAGGTTCATTATATTTTTCTGAAATTAGAAATTTTGAACCTTGCCAATTATGTTGGTATCAACGAATTCTTATGTACCCATTAGTCATCATATATATCATTGGAATCGTTCTAAAAGATGGTAATGTGTTTAAGTATGGTGCCGTCCTGTCATTTATTGGATTAGGTACTGCTAGCTATCATTACGCCATTCAAAAATTACCGTTTTTACAAGATAGCGCGCCAACTTGTGGCCAAGTCGGCTGTACAAGTGCTTATATCAACTGGGGTGGATTTATAACCATTCCTTTCCTTGCTCTCGTTGCATTTCTTATTATTTTCGTTGTAAATGTCATTGCTTGGAAGAATACAAGGGAGGATTAACATGAAGAAACTACTTATTTTCGGATCCATTATCATCGTTTTATTTATAGCGATTGCACTACTTTCTAATATGGCACAAACTGATGAAGTCGACGGGGATAACCCATATAATAAAGATAGTCTTCATTCTGATACTGCTGACTTATTAGATGACCCTAATTACCAAAACAATATACTACCTGAAGAGTTAGAGTCAGAGATTGAAAACGAAGAAGAAGTTACTGTATATTTCTACAGCCCTTCTTGTGAACATTGTATAGAAGCAACACCACGCTTAATGCCAATTGCAGAAGACAATGATGTCGAGCTTCATCAATTCAATTTACTTGAATTTGAAGAAGGTTGGAGAAGCTACAATATTGAAGCGACACCTACCCTTGTTCATTATGAAAATGGAGAAGAAGTAGATCGCATTGTAGGTGCTGCACCGAACGAAGAATACGAAGCTTTCTTAGAAACGTATGCAGCTGAATAATAATACAAAAAAGGTTCCTTCACGTAATGTCGAAGGAACCTTTTTCTATTATTTCGAGTCTGAATCGTTAGGTATTTCTTTCGAATTTTCATCTTCGTGCTCTTCATCTTCCGTTTTATCTTGGTCTTCTTCTCCTGGAATTGGGTCTACCGTATGTTCATAGGCATAACCTTTTGAGATTGCGATCACAGATAAAATCAAGACAAAGATTATGATAGCAATAGATAACAGTAATATATAAAAAAACATGTACATACCCCTTGTTAAGCGTTTGATTATATTATAAATGATTCTGAAATTACTACCAAATCATTCCGCTTATTCAACTTTAAGAATTGTTTAAATCAGCTTTAGCGAAATTTTCGAGAACAACTTCTTCGATTGGAGGATTGTGTAATCCCGCGCGGACATCACGATAATATTTTTCGAATGGTAAATGGTTAGATAAACTTCTACCCCCTGCAATTTGCATGGCTAATTCGGCCACTTGTTGCGCATCTTTCGTGATAGAAATTTTCACTGTCTGCAAGGCTTCGTTGATAGGCCCTTCATTTTTCGTCGCGCGAAGTGCCACATCATAAAGTAGATGACGAGAGCGCATAATAAGGAATTTCATTTCTCCTAATTTTTCCTGAATATGACTTACTTCTGCTATTGGTTTATTTAAGCTTCCCGGCACAAACTCCTGAGCGAAGGTTAATGCATCTTGATAAGCAGCTTGCGCAATTCCTAAGTAACACGTAGGAATGTGCAGGAGCCAACTTTTAGGTACTGATTTTTTTACTCCTTGAAGTTCCACAAGATGATTAATTGGCACATGGACTTGATGAAAGATCACATCATCACTTCCTGTCCCTCTCATTCCTAGTGTATCCCACGTTTTCTCAACCGATACACCCTCTGACTGAAGATCAATTAACAACGTTCCTACTCTGTCTTCTTCCGTAAAATAGACAGAAACGATTCCATAATCTAAGTGAGCCGCTAATGTACTGAAGGTTTTTCGGCCGTCTACTACATAAATATCCCCCTGTTTTTCAGCAGTTGTCTCCGGAACAGCACCTCTTGACGGGCTACCTGAGTTGGGTTCTGTAGTCAGTCGATTCACAAGCTTATGTTTACTAACCTCATTAGACAAATAGTCGTAACGGTCTTTTTCCCACACTTGATGATCGCGCAATTCAAGCATCACACCTAAATGCCACCCAATGGATAATGCAGTAGAACCGTCAGCAATCGCTATTTGTTCTTGCATTAGTAACCATTCATAAAGGCTCGCACCTTCCCCTCCTAAATCTTCTTCTAATGTCAGGGTCGTATATTGATAATCCTTTAATATTTGAATAATTTCTTGCGGTAATTGCGCTTGTTTGTCACCGATTGCTGCATATGGTTGGATCGCTTGTGCAATCATCTTCGCACGATCAACCAATTTTCCCTCACGTTCATTTCTAATAAATAATGACGATGTCACTTTTTCTCTCCTCCTCTAACTATCTTTACAATATGAAATTTATTCGTATCATGTTTGTGTTCTTCTCCTTCTTGCTTGGGTAGAAAGGATAACTAACCCACTTACTATCAATAATAAGCCAGTAAACGAAACGACACTTAAACTTTCTCCTAATATGAACACTCCTAAAAGTACAGCTGTTAAAGGCTCAGCTAAAGCGAGTGTCACTGCATGGGAAGCGACTACACCTTTTAACCCTCGAGCGAATACAATATAAGCAATGGCAGTAGCTAGAATCCCTAAATGGAAAACGGACAGCGCACCATCCACTTCTAATACCCAGCTTAAATCCGATACAAACAAAATGGGTAGTAAGAAGATTGCGGCTGTTGAGAAAATCAATGCAACGACTACATCAGAAGGATACTGTTCCACAAGACTTTTACTAACCAATGTATAGGTGGCAAAGGACAACCCTGCTAAAAGGGCATATACCATGCCAGAAGGTTCAAAAACAATTTGTCCGCCACCTTGAAAAATAAGCGTACAGCCAGTAATCGCTAAGAGGGTGGAAAATATCCAAGTTCTATCGGGTAATTTTTTATAAAAAAATCCTTCTAAGATGCCAGCAAACATCGGCGCGCTGCAAATCGCAACGACCGTTCCTATGGCAACACCAGTCAAATCTACTCCAATAAAAAAGAACGGTTGATACAATGCCATCGCAAGCGCACTAATCAATAACGCTTTTTTCGGAATGGTTCCTAATTTTAATCTCCCCGTAAATGAAATAAATACAAATAAAGCACCACCACCAATTAATAAGCGAAGTGCGCCTATTACTAATGGTGATGCTGCTTCTGGAGCCAATGCTTGAGCTGTTCCAGTTGTTCCCCATAAAATTGCCCCAGCTAAAACGAGTAATACACTCTTATTCATTTATATCGCTACTCGCATCAACGACAGGTAAATGTCGTTCAAATCGCATATAAGAATAAATACGCATGAGTAAAACCAGGCTCAATACAACAATCAAAGGGATTTTAATATAAGGAATTTCTGCGAAAAAAACCATAAACAGCCCAATTACTGTTATACCTGCTAGAAAATTTGAATACTTCCCGTTTAAAGGAGTATTGCTTACAGCAAGTGAGGATACCGATTTGATTCGCTCCACATAACAAGTGCTACAATAGGCAGCAACCCAAAAGAAAATTTGCGTTGTAAACAATTGTTTTCTTGAAGTGATCTCTTTTTCGCATTTTTGACAATAAATTTTTCGCATCATCTTCACCTTTTTTATGTATTTTCTATTTTTATTGTAACACTTTCCATAAGAGCATGCTGTGGATACCTTACTAGTTATATAAGTGTAGTAGAGTCCTAATAATTAGAACAGGTTTGCCGGCATTAAGGTTTATATGCCGGCAAAAGGGATCTTACACCTGATTAAGCACCCCATCCGCCTGTAACTAAATTCTTACACCCGAAAAGCACTTCCTTCCGCCCGCAAAGCACATCTGTCCGCCCGATTCCGATGAACGAAAAAAAGAAGTACAAATCTCTATACGAATTGTACTTCTTTTAGTGAAATGAGCATTATGCGATTTCACCCTTTATAATTTACGGGTTTTAGTTTACTTTCAATTTCTTCTCGGCGACTTTCTAGAAATGGTGGAAGAGCTAAGGATTCCCCTAAATGAGCTTCCTCTTCATCGGTCGCAAAGCCTGGTCCATCTGTTGCAAGTTCAAACAAAATACCATTCGGCTCACGGAAGTATAGGGACTTGAAATAAAATCGGTCTACATATCCGGAATTTCCTAATCGCGCTTCATTTAAGCGATCTAACCACTTATAAAGCTCCTCTTGATCTTTCACACGAAAAGCCACGTGGTGGACTCCTCCACGACCTAGTCTTTCTGGAGGTAAATCTGTTCGTTCATGCACATGCAATTCCGCACCAGTTCCACCTTCACCCGTTTCATATACTACTACGTCACGTTCTGTTTGATAATGTTTATATTCACCAATTCGCTTAAAGCCCATTACTTCTAACAGCACTTGCTCAGTAGGCTCTATTTCTGGAACGGTTAAATGAATAGGACCTAAACCTATGATGCCATGTTTAGGATCAGCAGCACTCTTTTCCCAAGGTACCCCGCCAGCTACCCCGCTATCATTTTCATCGGATACCAACATTAAACGCTGATTCTCAAAATCTTTAAACGGAAGCACTTTTCTACCAAACTGCTCCACGATTCCGTCATGATTTACATCCGCTTCGGTTAAACGTGTTTCCCAATACTCAAGAGCTTGATCATTAGGGACACGTAAAGAAGTCGTCGAGATACTTTTGTTCCCATCATGGTTTTGACCAGCCATAGGAATTTCGAAAAAAGTTAATTCCGTTCCTGGATTACCAACTTCATCCCCATAAAATAAATGATACATAGATGGTTCATCCTGATTCACTGTCTTTTTCACCATTCGCATACCTAGTATTTCTGTATAAAAATCAACGTTACGCTGTGCCTTTGCTGTCATAGCAGATAAGTGATGTATTCCTAAAAGTTCCATATTCATCTTCCTTTCTTTTCTATATTTATAATATCAAATAATATCTTGAATTCAAAGTAATTTGTTTTGAAGGTGGTTGAAGATCCGAGCGTGAGTATTCGCATGCCTTGTTTGCCGGCATCCAGCACCTTATGCCGGCATAACGATAGGTTTACCCGATTCAACCTCTCCTTTGCCGGCATAGCGATAGGTTCACCTGAATCGACTGCTTTTTTGCCGGCATCGAGCTTCTCCCCGCCCGAACGCACCTCCACACAGCAGTCGTCAAAATTATTGTAAATAAAAAAACGTGCTATTATACACGTTTTTCGGTGGCTATACTTTTTCCCAATTCTCGATGTCCCCATCAATGACATGAAAAAGGGGGTGACATTGAACGGACTGTTGTTCTAATAGTTGAAGCTCTTCTAATCGAACGGGGTCACGTGTTGCTAATTTCATTAAAAGATGTTCCCATTCAAATTGCATTTGTCCCGTTGTAACTGGCACTACTTCCACAACTTTTGTAGAGACGATTTTAGATGCGTCGAACTTGTATCCTCTTGCATTTGCCTCTTCATAGACGGAAGTTAAGTATGCTCCAATCGAGGATAAGGGATCTTCTTGTTTTTTAAAACGTTCGAGTTGGGGGTGGTTCTTATAACCTTTTGTGTTCCCCTGCAACACTTTTTGCGCTAGCAATGTTTCTCTCCATAATGCAACGAGACCTTTTGCATCTAAGTAAGTTGGGTGAACAGACCATATACGCACACTTCATCCCCCTTAAAGTAGATCCTCGAGACGTTTAAATTCTACTTCATCAAATTTAGCTAAGACTTTATCACGATCTAGTTTGAATTCTGCATCTTCAAGGTCGCAGCTAACTCCTGTTTCACAATGTATTTCTGCAAGCTTGCGAGATAGCTGGACCATGTCGAGATCTGTCTCAAATTTGGTTCGTTGTGCTTTGGTGAGCTGGTCTAAATTTTCAAGAATAGTATCTAAAGAACCGTGTGTCATCAGAAGTTTAAGCGCGGTTTTCTCTCCTATCCCTCGAACACCAGGATAATTATCACTGCTATCGCCCATCATTGCTTTTAGATCAATCATTTGATGAGGCGTGATTCCCTTCTCTTCAACAAATTTCTCCGTATGATAGACATCGTAATTTCCAAAGCCTTTTTTAAGAAGAATAACACGTGTGCTTTCGTCTAATAATTGCAGAATATCTTGGTCACCAGTTAATATATCGACCTTCGCATCGTCTTTATATATTTTTGCCAGTGTTCCAATGCAATCATCTGCTTCATAACCTGGAATCCCTATATTCGGGATGTCCATCGCTTCTGTTACTTCTTTTACTAATTCAAATTGAGGAATCAACTCTTCTGGTGGATCACCTCTGTTTGCTTTATATAGATCGTATAAATCATTTCGGAATGTATGACTACCCATATCCCAACAACAAATGACGTGCGATGGTTGAAACGTATTCGTCGCCGTTAATAAGTGTTTCACGAATCCATGGACGGCATTGGTAGGGACACCTTTACTATTCACCATAAAATAATTACTCATCGCTGTTGCATAAAAAGCTCGGAATAATAATGCCATCCCGTCAACTAATAACACACTTTGCTTCATCTTCTTCTCCCCCTAAAAATTACTTCACTTCTACTTCTCTAAATGCTGCTATGAATGTATCCGGACGATCTTTAATTTGATACGTAAAAACGCCTTTTGTTGTATGCAAATATAAAAAGCCATACATACCAGATAACATTTTATAGGACATGTCAAAGACGGTTTCGATTGGGAATTCTTGCTCGTCGCTAACCACTTTATGCTTGTATAAATAAACATAAAAATCTTCTTCTATGTTACGTTGCACAAAATTGATATGATCAATTTCTCTTCTGAACTTCACATAAGGGTGTTTTTCAATAATAGTCGCCAGACTCCCTTCGAAAATATTTATCCATAGTATATCATGTTCTATCCAAAAAGAAGTCGACGACAATCGTCAACTTCTCACTTTTCCATATTCACATAAAAGCATTGCGAGTAAGGCACTTCTTCTTGGCATTTGTGAGATAATCACATGCTCATGATTCGCATGCGCCCCGTCACCCACTGCACCAAGCCCATCTAAAGTTGCAGCAATCGATGCGGTAAAGTTTGCATCGCTCCCACCACCTGTCGACTCCTCTTCCAAATCAAGATCTAAATAGGTTTTTGCTAAGTCACGTGCTTTTTCAAATAAAACTTCTATTTCATCTGTTCGCTCTAATGGGGGGCGGTAAATTTCGCCCTCAACCTGAATTTCAACTTCCTCATCGACTGGCTTTAATTCTTCAATTAAGGGCGCGATCCTGTCCATCTCCTCCTGGGTTTGAACACGAACATCTACTACTGCGTGGGCTTCTTCTGCAATGACATTTTTCGAGCTACCACCATCAATAATGCCTACGTTCACAGAAGTCCCTTTATCCAAATCCGTTAGATTAGATAAATAAGTGATTTTCTCTGCTAACTCTTCAATGGCACTGGCGCCTTTTTCTGGTTCAATTCCAGCATGCGAAGATATTCCTTTAATGGAGATATCATATGTCCCGACACCTTTTCTTGCTGTTTTCAATGCACCATTTTCCCCTTGGGAGGGTTCTAATACAAACACTGCTTCACTCTTTTTTGCTTCTTCTATAATGAAATCTTTTGACGTAGGACTACCTAGCTCCTCATCACTCGTGATTAAAAGTACAATCTTACAATCCAGTTCCACCCCGTTCGTTTCAAGAGCTTGAATAGCATAAATTGCTTGAACAATCCCAGCCTTCATATCAAAAGAACCAGGTCCGTAAGCCTTGCCATCCTTCACTTCAAACGGCATCGTTTCTAACGTGCCTTGTGGCCATACGGTATCTAAATGAGTAAGAATCAATAACTGGTTCTCGCCTTCTCCCCATTCTGCACGAATATGGTCTGTGTATTCCTCACTGTGAATGCGAGATGTTTTCCCGTTCGTCATTTTTTCAAAGCATATCGTTAAATAATCAGCTAACTGCGCTGTTAATTGTGGTTCCTGTGAAGGTGATTCCATCCTCACGATCTCTTCTAGAAATTGAAGCATGTCCTTTTCGCTGTGTTTCAAGTAATCTACTATGTCGATCATTGTAATCCTCCAATGTTGCATCTCTTTCTTCATTATACACGTTTTGACAAGTCACTGGGGATCAAATCATTGTAGAAATCTATTGATTTTGATCATCATATTATTTATTTTTCCAAAATGGGAACCAAGCATACTTCCCCAATAGCACGGTGACCGCAGAAATGAATAGCGGCAAGACAATCAAACCGTATAATAATAAACCGGTAATAACAATGGTTGCTATTTGCATAAGGCTTAAGACTCCTGATGGAATCATTGCTGCAAAGGTTCCAGCCAAAATAATTGCAGCTGTAATGATTACTGATCCCATTTTAGCCATTGCAATCGACATCGCTTCTTTGTAGCCTACACCTTTTTTCACTTCTTCTTGATATCTTGTTAATAAGAAGATCGAATAATCCACACCTAATGCAACGAGCATCACATAGCCAAAGAATGGTACTGCCCAGCTGATCCCGTCATAGCCAAGCATATTCACAAAGACTATCTCGGCAACACTGACGGATGCATAATACGTGAAAAGTAAAGAACCAATCATATACAGAGGCATAAGAAGTGAGCGCAATAGCACCACTAATATTACAAATAAAGCACTTAGCATAATGGTGGTTGTTTTTACATAATCATCAGATGAAATTTCGTCCAAATCACTGTTTATACTAGGAACCCCGCTGTAAGCTACGTCAATTCCTGTTAGCTTGCCTGTAAAGCCTGTTGATTCTACTGTCTCTTTCACTTCTTCTAGTATTTCCATCGCTTCAACCGAGTAAGGATCGACTGATAGAATCACTTCCATCGTCATGCCTTCTCCGTTTGCGAAAGTGAATTGATCGAGCACACTATTAAAATCTTCTTCTTCAAAAATCTCCTCTGGTAAATAAATATTTGTTTCCGCAGCTGTTTCACTATTTTGAATAGATTCTACTAGTTCGCCAGCTTCTGAAAATTCATCTACTATATCCTGAAGACCAGAAGCAGAATCTCCCACTCCCGTTTGGATTTCCTCTATCCCTTGGATTAAAGGGGCAACTGGATCTCCTAACGGTTGTAGTTCTTCATTTATTTCGACTAAGTCCTCCTCAACTGTTTCTAATTCTGAGACGAGGATTTCTAAATCATTTAACGCTTCAGGAACTTGTTCCGCTTCTTCCAATGAAGCACTAATAGCAGATAGTTCTTCTTCTATTTCAGCTATATTCCCGGCGGAAGTTTCAAGCTGTGAAGACACTTGCTCTGGAGCTTGTTGCTGTAAAGAAAGCGATCCTTCCTCTAGTTCCGCTATTCCTTGAGCTAATTGTTCTATCCCGTCATTTAACTCAGGAATATTCTCCTCGATTGTTTCATAATGCTCCTCCACCGTGATTCCCTCTAAAAGGTCACCACCCGGACGTGTAATTGTTCTTACACCATCTACACCTTCGACGCCTTCTATCTGGCTAGTTATATTTTCTAGGTGAGGAATCGCTTCGGCTGTCGCTATATCTTGATCTTGTTGCATCACCACTTGCACTGGTAATGCATCTCCTTCGCCGAATGCTTCTTCTATTCTTTCTAAACCTTCAACAGACTCATAGCCACTTCCTATTTCGTCCGTCATATTAAAGGAGAGGTCGTCTTCGTATAACAAAAGTAGCGGCACAATAATTACCGCAACCAGTAAAATAGAACGAACTGGACGTACAACGGATAAAAAGCTAAACCCTTTCCAAAGCTTACTCTCATTATGTGTCGCGGCTTTTTTGGATGGCCAAAACAATTTATCTTTCAACACAACCATGAAAAATGGTAGGACGGTAAATAAGATAAACAATAGTATAATGACCCCGATCGCTACACCTGCTGCAGATTTGTAGATTGGAAAGTCTGCAAAAATAATTACGAAAAAGGCAATAAACCCAGAAACAGCACTAGCGGCTAACGTTTTCCCTGCTGTTCTATACGTTTCTATAACCGCTTCCTCTACCCCTTTTCCGAGGGTTAACTCTTCTTTGTAACGGTTTAATAACAAGATACAGTAATCTGTCCCAATCCCAAACAGTACTGCTACTAAGAATATTTGTGTGTAATTTGATACTGGAAATCCAAACCATTCAATTAAAAATGCAACAATCGACTGACTTAATAGATACGTTAGTCCAACAGCCACAAGTGGTACCAGAGGTGTGACTACAGAACGAAAGACCGCTAATAATAACCCGAAAATAATAATGACTGTAATGATTTCAGTACGCTCTAATCCCTCTTGTGCACTAATATTTACATCATGATTAATCAGAGCCTCCCCTGTCATATACGTTTCCATTTCTTCCGGAAGGGTTTCTGACTTCACTGTATCTGCAAACGCATTGATTTCTTGTTCGGTTCCCTCCACAGTGACTGGCAATAAAACCGTTTGCTCATCTTCTGAGACAAACTGGTTTTCGGCTTGTTCATTTTCTAAAGGCTTCATCACTTCTACAACAGGAGCGCCATAATCTTGTAAATCATCTACAACGGTTTGAATGGTGTCCCGACTTTCGTCATTTAACGGATTTTCTAACGCAAAGACAACAGAAATTGTATCAGGAGAAGCATCTGCCTCTTCTAACATTTGAGCTGCTCTTTGTGAATCAGCATCATCAGCTAATTGAAAATTACCCGCTTCTTCCGCTTGCTCTGTTAGGTCAGGAGAAATGACAAACATCCCTACAGTAAGTACAATCACGCTGAATAAGACGAACCATCTATATTGAATTATTTTCCCCATGAGCTAACTCCCCAACTGCAAAAATTAAAATTAATTATTTTTTCCCAATATCTTCTGGTAATAAACAACATCTAACCATTCATCGAATTTATATCCCACTTGTTTAAAAGTTCCAACATGTTCAAACCCAAATAACTCATGCAGGCGAACACTTCCTTCGTTCCCATCTGTAATACTACTGATGATGGTGTGAAATCCTCTTTCTTCCGCAATATTAATCGTTTGTTCCATCATCTTTTTACCATAGCCTTGCTTGCGAAATGCAGAACTTAAGTAAATCGATAGCTCAGCAGTATACAAGTACCCATCTTCCTGGTGGTGTGGAGAAAGAGTCGTATAGCCGACAATTTCTTGTTGGTCATTTTCCGCCACTAAAACAACGAATTGTTCTTGGTGCGCATCTAACCATTTTCTACGGTCCTCAAGATCCTTTTCATGTTCATTAAACGACGCGGTCAACGTCCGAATTGTTTCATTATAAATTTCTAAAATCGCTGGTAGATCTCCTTGATGTGCTTCTCTCATTTTCATATTTATACGATCCTTTCCTATTTAAAACTTTCCGCTATAAAAATATTTCGATTCACGGTACAATAAGTTATAGTCATTCACCTGTAAGCTCTCACAACGTTTGAAGCTACAGTTAAGATTTATATTTCTATGATCTATTTTAAACTATATTGATAAAACATTGCACGTTGGGGGCCTTCCATTGAAATATATATTTTCAGACTTACTGCCATACCGAATACATATCATTATCGCATGGTCTCTAATGCTTGTGGAATTAGCAGTTGAGCTGATGCTTCCTTTCTTTCTCGGTAAAATGATTGACGAAGGAATTATGAATCAAGAAATGTCTAACATTATCTTTTGGGGCTCGATCATGCTAGGTCTCGCGATGCTTTCATTTGCAGCAGGGATTACCAATTCATTTTTTGCGGCACATACCACCTTCCAGTTTGGCTACGATGTCCGCCAACGTCTGTTTAATAAAGTTCAAGCTTTTTCGTTTAAAAATCTAAACGAATACCCTACTTCTGCTTTAATAACTAGGTTCACCAATGATGTAAGGCAAGTTCAAAACGGGATCTTTATGGCACTTCGAATCATGTTACGAGCACCTCTCATGGTTCTTGGTGGTGTCATCATGGCCTTTGTCGTCAATTGGAGAATTGCTTTGATTTTCCTTGTAACTGTACCTACCTTGCTATTCTTCTTATTTTGGGTGCTTCGAAAAGGAAGCAAATTATTTGAGCAGGTGCAAGCTCGCTTAGATAATGTCAATCGTGTCATGCAGGAAAATTTATCAGGGATTCGTTTAATTAAAGCTTTTTTAAGAAAGAACCACGAAGAAGAAAGATTTGTCGATGCAAATACTGGTTTGATGCGCGATACGAAAAGTTCTTTGCGTTTAATTGAAACGTCTATGCCTGTCTTATTACTCGTAATGAATTTAAGCTTGTTATTTATTCTTTGGTTTGGAAATATCGAAGTACAAAATGACAACGCTGCAGTTGGGGACATAGTAGCGATTGTAAACTATGCTCTACGTGTTTCCATGGCGATTTCTATGTTTGGATTTTTAACAATGGCCTTTGCTCGAGCGAAAGCATCAGCCGAACGATTAGAGAATGTCATGAAGGCTGATATTGATTTATTAGAAGCAGATGATGCAAGTGATCAAAAACGCATTCAATTAGGAAAAGTTGAATTTTCCAACGTGTCCTTTCGTTATCCTGGATTAAAAGTAGATGTCCTTGAAGAAATTAGCTTTACTGCGAAACCGAAAGAAAAAATCGCGATTATTGGTGCAACAGGTTCAGGTAAATCTTCTTTATTTCAGTTAATCCCGCGACTTTACGATGTTCATAAAGGAACAATTTTCCTAGACGGACATGATGTGAAGTCAATGAAATTAGATCATTTAAGAAGAGCGATCGGCTTTGTCCCGCAGGCCCCTCTCTTATTCACAGGTTCAATCCACAACAACATTGCTTGGGGCAAGAATGACGCTACCAGAGAAGAAGTCATTCAGGCTGCAAAAGATGCACAGATCCATGAAACAGTCATGAACTTACCAAATGGATATGAAACGAAAATTGGACAAAAAGGGGTAAACCTCTCTGGTGGACAAAAGCAACGTGTATCCATTGCGCGGGCACTCATTAGAAATCCTAAAATACTCATGCTCGATGACAGCACAAGCGCGCTCGACCTCCAAACGGAACAAAAACTTTTGGATGCGATTGAGAACTATCAATGCACAACAATGATCGTCACACAAAAAATCACCACAGCTAAAAATGCCGATCGTATTTTACTACTAGATGACGGAAGATTAATTGCAGAAGGCACTCATAAAGAACTCATGCAACACTCGGAAATGTACCAAAAGATCGTCACGTCTCAATTCGGAAAGGAAGAAGCCTATGAGCATTAAACAAGCGATCAAAGAACCCTTCCAATACGAAAAGATTGATCTAGATGAGGCGAGTAAGGTCAAAGATGAGAAGGCTAAACCAAAAGTACGTGACTGGAAAGGAACCATCACTAGAATATGGCGCTATTTACTGAAAGAAAATTACATGTTGTTATTTGTAATTTTCATGGTCATGATAAGTTCTGCCCTATCTCTATTAGGACCTTACATGATTGGTACGGGAGTAGATGAACACATTGTTGCTGGAAATCCGAGCGGACTTGGGACATTACTTTTATGGTTATTAGTCATTTATGTTGGATACTCTTTAGCTATTTTCCTACAAAACTTCTTTATGATTGGGATCGCCCAACATACGGTTTATGACTTACGAAAAGAATTATTTCATAAATTACATGAACTTCCGATTTCCTTTTTTGATAAACGACAATTTGGGGAAATCATGAGCCGTGTGACAAATGACGTCGACAATGTAAGTAATACGTTAAATCAATCAGTTATTCAAATATTCCAGAGTATCCTGACTTTAGTCGGAACCGTTGCTGTCATGCTTTATTTAAGTCCTATCTTAACTCTTGTTACCATGACCATTATTCCGATGATGGTATTCGGAATGAAGTGGATCACCAAACGGACCGGTCCATTATTCAAAATCCAACAGCGTAGGCTCGGAGAAATGAATGGTTATGTAGAAGAAACGATATCTGGCCAGCGAATTGTTAAAACGTTCTCTCAAGAAGACCGAGTCAAACAAGAATTTGATGAACGAAACAACCAAGTGATGTTCTCTAGTTATTGGGCTGCTGTGTTCTCAGGTTTTATTCCTAAACTAATGAATATGCTAAATTCCTTTAGTTTTGCGATCATAGCATTTGTCGGTGGATTACTTGCCATACAAGGAGAAAGCCTAGTCACAGTTGGTACGATTGTCATCTTCACAGAGCTTGCTAGACAATTTACTCGTCCTTTGAATGAGCTATCGAATCAATTTAACCAGTTGCTTGCAGCGGTAGCCGGTGCAGAACGGGTCTTCGATATTATTGATGAAGATAGTGAAGAATTAGATGAATCAGAAGCATTAGAAATAGAAGATCCTCAGGGGAATGTCGTTTTTGATGATGTGGTCTTTTCCTATGATGAAGATGAAGTTGTATTAAACGAAGTGTCATTTGAAGCGGAAGCTGGTTCCACCGTCGCCTTTGTAGGTCATACTGGTGCTGGTAAGACGACGATCATTAATCTATTATCCCGATTTTATAATTATGATTCCGGTAACATTCGATTAGACGGGTATGAATTGAATCAAATGAAGCGCTCCAGCTTACGAAAACATATGGGCTTTGTGCTTCAAGATGCCTTTTTATTCGAAGGCACGATTAGAGAAAATATTCGATACGGAAAATTGGATGCAAGCGATGAAGCAGTTGTTGCAGCAGCTAAAGAAGCCAATGCACACTCCTTCATTATGAAACTTCCTGAACAGTATGATACCCTGTTAGACCCAGATGGAAGCGGAATTAGCCAAGGACAAAAACAATTACTGACGATTGCTCGAGTTATTTTATCTAACCCGAAAATACTCGTCCTAGACGAAGCAACAAGCAGTATCGACACCGTAACCGAGATTAAAATCCAAGAAGCGTTGCAACATTTAATGCAAGGCAAAACAAGCTTTGTAATCGCACACCGCTTAAATACTATTCAACGCGCCGATCAAATTATCATGATGGAACACGGTAAAATTATTGAAAGCGGATCCCATCAACAACTCATACAGCAAAACGGAAAATATAAAGAACTCTTTCAAACACAATTAAAAGAACAAGCATAGACGTGCAGAAACCCGTATTAGCTTTTGTAATACGGGTTTCTGTTTTTACATGATATTTTCTCTTGATCGTTGATATATTTCTGCGAGTGCTGATATATTCCCGTAATCGCTGATATCCTTCTGCGACGGCTGATATATTCTCTTAACCGCTGATATCCTTCTGCGACGGCTGATATATTTTCGTAAACGCTGATATCCTTCTGCGACGGCTGATATATTCCCGTAATCGCTGATACCCTTCTGCGACGGCTGATATATTCCCGTAATCGCTGATATATCACTCAACAAAACTACAAATAATAATCCGAACTAGAATTCTGCTCTAGATTTAGCCGTTCCAACCACTCTGGATGGAACAATTCTTCCGCATCTTTAATTGGAATCCCAATCTCAGGCATACCTGCCACTCCTGCGACTACTTCATATTTATTAAATTTAAATACGACTTCTCCATCACGAATAAACATTTGATGAAAGTCAGGTGTCGTCTGATTCTTCCACGCTGAAAGTTCTTCATCTAAAATATAATCCTTATAGTACTCTGATTTCTCTAAACGTTCCGCCACCATCTCTGACAACTCTTTCCAAGCCGCTTCTGGATCGTTAAACAGTTGATCGCGATCGATTAATTCTCCTGTGTTTAAATCGACCATTTCGACTTTCGTTCGTTGATTCACATTTGCCCCACCTGTATAGGCTTCTTCTGCAAAAACAAGGGAATATATTTGTTCACCAGCAGGGTAAATTTCCAAACCTACAATAAGATCACCAGGTCGGTGCGAATCGACACTATCAAGCTCCTCTAATTCCTGCAAAAACTGTTGTTTCACTTGCTCAGCATATTGGGCAAAATATATATTCAATTGCTCATATTGAAAAATCGGAATTTCTATTTGTGTTTTATAATCTTCTTCCCTATCAATGATTGTTCGTATATAAATATTTTCGTAAGCAGACTCTTCTTCAACCTCCTCAGAGGCGATCCCTTCCTCTAAAGGTGAAAATAAAATAAGCCCAACTAGCATACTAAGAAACAAGGCCACTAAAAAATAACGAAGCATCTGGATACCCATAAACACATAACCTACCTCACATCTTTTTCTTAGTCATGTGTCTATATGGCGATTATTATGCCTAAAAATAAAAATCGTGGCCCCATAATTAGGACCACAATTTTATTTATTTCTTATCTTGATCATCCTCACTGGAATGATCATCTGTATCTTGTGCTTCTTGTTCTTCTTCATATCCCTCAGGTGGAATATCAGATTTTTCACTTTCCATCGCTACTCGTTTAAAGTGTTTCAATTCTCGTTTCGAAATCGGCACAGGCTCTTTTCGAATCAACTTAAAGATTGCCATAATCATGATTAACATAATCACCGTAAATGGCAATGCCGACACCAGAGACGCCGTTTGTAGTGCATCTAATCCACCAGCTAGTAATAGCACACCAGCAATTGCGGAAATTAATACACCCCATACAAGCTTCAATACTAATGGTGGTGTCAGGCTACCCTTCGATGTCATCGAACCTAGGATAAATGAAGCTGAGTCCGCTGATGTTACTAAGAACGTAAAGATTAACAGTAAAGATAGTACAGATAAAATAGTCGTCATCGGTAAATGTTCATATGTCTGGAATAAGGCAACCGTTATATCTTCATTAACTGCCGTTGCAATATCCGTACCTTGATTTAAATCCATAAATACTGCTGTACCACCAAATGCTGCAATCCACATACACGCGATTACAGGAGGTACTACCATTACACCAAATACATATTCACGAATGGTACGACCACGCGATACTCTTGCCACGAAGGCACCAACAAACGGTGACCATGCAATTGCCCAAGACCAGTAGAAAACCGTCCAGTCACGAACCCAGACACTTCCTTCATATGGTGTTAATCGGAAACTATAAGCAACGAAATGTCTTAAGTAATCTCCTATCCCTGCAGTAAACGCGTTAAGTATAAATACCGTAGGGCCTGCAATTAATACAAAAACAAATAATAATAAACAAAGTGATAAGTTCACATTACTTAAATATTTAATTCCTTTATCTAGTCCTGTTGTAGAAGAAATCATATAAGCGATAAACATCACGATAATAATCGCAATTTGCATCCATGTAGCATTCGGCAGATCAGTCACAGATGATATTCCACCATTCATCTGCAAAACACCGAGACCTAATGAAGTTGCAACCCCCATAACAGTAGCGATAACTGCAAAAGAATCAATCGTATTCGTTACAATTGGTTTTCTCCCAGTTACAGGCTCCATTGCTTTAGATATTAAACCAGCATCATTCCTTCTAAACTGCATGAAACCAACAACTAAACCAACAATCGCAAAAACCGACCACTGACTTATTCCCCAGTGGAAGAAAGAATAACCCATCGCGATCCGAGCTGCTTCTTCCGATTGACCTTCCACATCCGGGAAAGGCGTTTCGAAAAAGTGAGTCATTGGTTCTGCAACACCCCAGAATACTAGTCCCACGCCGAACCCAGCTGAGAAAAGCATCCCAATCCATGTAAAAAACGGGTATTCTGGTCGTTCCTCTTCCCCTCCAAGACGAATTTTCCCAAAACGGCTTATAGCTAAGTAAATTAAAAACAAAATAATAACAAATACGGAAATTAAGTAAAACCACCCGAAGTTATCTGTAGTGAATAAAAATAATTGTTCAGCTACAGAACCGAAAGCAGCCGGCATAAATGCACCAATTAATACTAAAATAGAGACAATTGAAGCAGATACATAAAATACCGGATTTTTAAAATGTGGTGTTTTCATGTGTGCTTGCCCCCAATAGTAGTTAGAATATTAAGTACAGGAATGTAATTAATATACCCTAGCAAGCAAATCGAAAACATGTAAACATAATTATTACTTACAAATTACAACACTTTATCCAAAAATGATTGGGCTCTCACGGTCTCAGGCTTTTCAAAAAACTTTTTCGGATTACTTTCTTCTACAATCATTCCTTGATCCATAAAAATCACACGGTCAGCCACTTCTTTGGCAAACCCCATCTCATGGGTTACTACTGCTAATGTCATTCCACCATGGGCAAGGTCTTTAATTACATCCAACACTTCTTTAACCATTTCAGGGTCTAATGCAGACGTCGGCTCATCAAATAACATCAACTCTGGCTCCATTGCTAGCGCCCTCGCAATAGCCACACGTTGCTTTTGGCCACCTGATAAACTGCTTGGGTACGCATCTTCTTTTTCAGATAACCCTACTTTGAACAACAAGTCACGAGCTAAAGATTGCGCTTCTTTTTTAGCAGTCCCTTTTACCGTCATTGGTGCATACGTCAAATTATCCAAAACATTCATATGGGGAAATAAGTGAAAATGCTGAAATACCATCCCCACCTGTTTACGAAGTTTTAATGTATCCGCATTAGGTTTAGTAATATCCTCCCCGTTCAAATAAATATGTCCAGACGTTGGTTGTTCCAGTAAATTGATACATCTTAAAAAGGTAGATTTACCCGACCCAGATGGACCAATGATCGTCAATACTTCCCCTTTTTCAATAGATGTATTTAGATCCGTTAACACTTCCGTTTTGCCGAAGCTTTTATGCAAATGCTCTACTTTAATCACTAGTTCTCAACCTCTTTTCCACATACTTTCCTATTAAAGTTAAGATCATCACGAGACAATAATAAATCAAGCCAACAAACATTAACGGTTCAAAATTTCTATAAATATCAGAACCTACGACTTGGGCACGACGCATTAAGTCCAGATAACTGATCACAGAAACCAAAGCGGATTCTTTCGTTAATGTAATAAATTCATTCATCAGTGCGGGTAAAATATTTTTCATCGCCTGCGGTAAAATGATCTTAAACATCATTGGACGGTAAGGAATTCCCAGTGCTTCTGCTGCCTCTTTTTGACCCTTATCTACAGCCTGAATTCCAGCACGAATAATCTCAGAAACATATGCAGAAGAGTTCAACCCAAATGTAAGAATGGCTGATAAAAACGGGGAAATATCATACCCAGTTAATTGTGGCACTGCATAATAAATAAGCATTAATTGAAGAATCAATGGGGTTCCACGAAAAATAGAGGTATATGCATCCGCTAAAAAACGCAAAATAGGAAATTTGCCTATCTTTACTAATGCGATGATCGACCCTAATATAAAACCAAATATAATTGCTATAATCACAAACTGTAACGTTACCCATATTCCTTCAAGCATAAAAGGAATATAAGGCACGATTTGGGTAAAATCCAAATTCATGCCTTAGTCACCTCTATTCTCTTAGTCTATCAATCTATTCTTCGTCTAATTCCCATTTCTCTTCTAATTCTGCAATTGTTCCATCATCTAAGAATTGCTCAATAATTTCACTTACTTCTTCATGAATTTCACTATCTTTTGGAAAAGCTACAGCCATTCCAGGAGCAGCAGAAGATGTATCATCAAATCCGGTTAAATCTTGTTCTTCGATATAACCTTCCGCAACCGTCTTGTCCATATAGGCTACATCAATACGATTTGTCATTATTTCTTGAATTAAATTAGTCGCTTCATCCACTTGCTTTAACTCAAAATCATATTCCTCTTGCAGTTGGCGAGCTCCTTCTTCCTGAATCGTCCCTAACTGTACACCGACTGTTTGACCTTCTAAATCTTCCATTTCCTGAACGTCTGAATCAGGCTGTGTAACAAACATTTCCCCTGAATGATGATAAGGCGTAGAGAAGTTTACGTTCTCTTGACGTTCTTCTGTAGCAGACATTCCAGCAAGCACCATATCTACACGTCCTGATTGTAACGCCCCAATTAGTCCATCAAAATTCATATCCTGTATTTCAAGTTCATAACCTAATTCCTCTGCAATCATATTCGCAAGGTCAATATCGAACCCTACAAATTCTCCCGATTCGTCAAAAGATTCAAATGGTGGAAAATCTGCTGACGTTCCCATACTGATCACTTGGCCATCATTTGAAGCTTCTTCTTCCTGACTTTCTGCTTCTGTATCTTCGGTTTGTTCCGTTTCTTCCGTATCATCTTCATTTTCTGCAGAAGTTTCATCCTCCTCATCCCCTGCTCCACATGCTGCTAATACGAAAATAAGTAATCCTGCTAGTAAAAATAAAAGCCATTTCTGTTTATTCATTTCTATGCACTCCTTTTGTATATTTATACGATTAAACGAATAATAACACAGTAACATATAGATTGAAAGGCAATTTCATGCATAAAAATAAAGTAAAATAATTCAGATAATTGAAAGGGCTTTCATTAGTGGAGGGTAACTATCAGGAAAATGAACAGAAGAAAAATAGAAATTAATCCAGAAATGTCGCCTTATATCCAGAATGCTTCTCGTTTATCCACGAGAATTTTTTTATATCCAGAATTGTGACGTGAATATCAATATAAAATGAACTTTATCCATAAAAGTCACTCTATATCCACAAATCTTCTATTAGAATTGTCAAGTCCATAATTATGTGTAAAAGTGCTACTTCATTTTCACCTGTGGGTAGAGCGGGTCATCTAGGGGACGACTTCGTCTAGATAACGCTGCGCATTTGACGCCGAGGAGGGACCATGCGAGCCTTTTAGGCAGAGAGGCAGAATTTTTGAAAAGCTGCCTGTTGACCTCGAGATGCATGGTCCCTAAGGGCGGTGTCAAATGACTACGTGTTCGCTCGATAGATATACTTGCGGTTGCCTCGATCTAGGTTATCGTTGTAATCCATTAACACGGCTCCAATTAGACGAAACGCGGCCTTTTCATTGGGGAAAATGCGCGCGACCTGTTCCCGCCGCCTTACTTCCTG
>NZ_AUHI01000020.1 GCF_000423105.1 Halalkalibacillus halophilus DSM 18494
CTCCGGAACGCGTACGGGGAACTTTTAATTCAATCTTTCCTAAACCTGTGACATAGTCCCGGGAATAGTAGCCATTGCGGTAATCTTGTCGGTCCATGTGTCGTTCATATTTCGTTGTTTGTACGTATTGATCTCGCTCCATCTCCATGTAAGCGTTCATCATAATGACGATATATGATTTCGATACGGCTCCGAGATTCGACTCCATCAGCTCTGCTTTCAATTCCTCGTAATCTACGTTAATATGAAGTTGGGTCATCATCAATTCCTCCTGTTATGTTTTTACGGTGAAAACATTGTAACATAAGGATTGATGAGACCCTTTTCTTTTTACACAATTATATGGACTTAATCTTGTGCGGTAGATGGGGGCTTCTATCAATTTTAGAATTGTGGATATAAGTTTAGTTTTATGGATTTAAGCTTACATTTCTGGATATACAGTCGACTTTCGTGGATATATTGACGATATTTCTGGATATATTTAAATACTCGTGGATAAAGCTAAACTTTTCTGGATATACATCTATTTTTGTGGGTATAATTCAACTGCTGATTAACTCGAAATCGACCTTATAAACAAAAATGGAAGGATCAACTCCTATCATCAAGAGTTGATCCTTTTTTTAGTGTGATTAGTTTTTAAATAGTCTCAAGGCATTTAAAGTTACAAGCAATGTCGCACCCATGTCAGCAAGAATCGCTATCCATAGGGTTAACCATCCAGGAATGACTAACAACAAGGCGAGTGCTTTTAATCCAAGGGCGAAGCTAATGTTTTGCTTAATGATCGTAAGTGTTCTTCTGCTTAAGCGAACTGCGTAAGGAAGCTTCCATAGGTCATCTCCCATTAACGCCAAATCAGCGGTTTCCAGTGCAGTGTCCGCACCTGCAGAGCCCATTGCGATTCCTAAATCAGAAGCGGCCAAAGCCGGAGCGTCATTGACTCCATCTCCTACCATCGCTACTTTACCGAATGATTTTTTTAGGCGCTCGACTTCTTGGTGCTTTTCTTCCGGTAGTAACTGAGAGCGAGAATGTTTGATGCCAGATGCCGACTGAATCGCTTTAGCAGTTGGCTCGTGGTCGCCTGTTAAAAGAATCGTTTCATGTATATTCAATTCCTTTAATGATTCAATCATAGCTTTTGCTTGTTCACGAATCATATCTGCAATCGCAATAATTCCTGTTGTCTGACCATTCTTTCGAAGAACAATGATTGTATTTCCCTTCGTTTCCCAGTTCCTAATATGCTCGGAAACTTCGGGTTCAAGGTTAGAGAAGGATGCAGGGCTGCCTATTTGATAGGATGTGCCCCTAATTTCACCTTCAATTCCTTTTCCAGTATGCGATTGAAAGTTGCTCACTTCGATGGAAGCGTCTTGTCTGAAGTTTGCTTGGGTATAGTTCATAATTGCTTTTGCTAATGGGTGTTCCGAGTGTTTCTCGAGAGCAGCCGCAGTTGTGAAAAATTCTTCCTCGGAAAATTCCTCATCAAAAATATAATAGTCGCTGATTTCCGGATTTCCATGTGTAATGGTACCTGTTTTATCAAACGCAAATACTTTAATTTGGCCTAACACCTCTAAAAACGCTCCACCTTTGATTAGGACACCATTTTTAGCAGCAGTTCCAATCGCTGTCACAATCGCAATCGGAGTGGAAATAACTAAAGCACATGGACAACCGACGACTAACACTGCTAACCCTTGATAAACCCACGCTTCATAGCTTAAGCCAAATAGCATCGGTGGCAAAGTTGCAACCCCAATGGCGATTAAAATAATCAACGGCGTATAGTATTTAGCGAATTGGTCGACGAAATGTTGCGCTGGAGCTTTTTCATTTTGAGCTTCTTCCACTAAATGAATGATTTTAGCCATGGTAGAGTCTTCGGATCTTTTTGTGACTTCTACTTCCACATAGCCTGCCCCATTTAATGCACCAGCAAAAACTTCTTGATCGACCTTCTTATCAACAGGCATCGATTCTCCAGTAATCATGGATTGGTTAAATGTAGAACTCCCTTTCCTTATCTTCCCATCAGCAGGAACTTTAGCTCCGGGTTTCACAGCTACAAAATCTCCAACCTTTAAATCACTAACGTTTACTGTTTGTTGCTCTCCGTTCGTTAGTCGTATAGCTGTTGGTGGAGTTTGATCCATTAACGATTGAATAGAAGAACGAGCTTGATCCATGGAGTAACGTTCTAAAGCCTCACTAATCGCAAATAGTATGACGACTACAGCACCTTCAATCCATTCACCGATTAATGCAGCACCAATTACAGCAATCGTCATCAGTGTCTTCATATCAAATCGTAGTTTAATTAAATTTTGAAAACCAGCAATAAATAGGCTATATCCTCCAATCACCATGGAAGTAACAAATATAGCTACTGTAGCAGGGTGGTATTCTCCAAATTCGAGGTAAAAATAGATCCCAATCAATACAAGTGATATAGAAATCAGTATATGGAAGTTCGAACGAAGCTGGTTAGTTAAAGACCTTTTACTATTCGTGTATTCTTTTGTAATTCGTAAATTTTCAAATGAGCCAGCCTTCTCCATTTCTTCGGTGCTCACCTGGCCATAAATAGTAACTTTAGATGCTCCATAATTTACTTCCGCATCATTAACTGTATCAATAGACTTAAGATTATTTTCAAACGTCTTGGCGCAATTTGCACACGTCATCCCTTGCACGTAATATGTGTCGCGCTCTGGCATAGTTACACCTCCATCTCCTGCTGGTGGGTAGTAGTTATTTGGATAATATCTCGCACATGCTCGTCATCTAACTTGTAATAGATATTCTTCCCACCTCTTCGAATGGTAACCAAACCGTGTTTTTTAAGCGTTTGCAGATGATGAGAGGTGGTTGCTACGGAGTTATTGGTTACAGAAGCTAAATCACACACACATAATTCCGATTCCATGGCTAACGCTTGCATGATCGTAACTCGAGTAGGATCTCCTAGTACTTTAAATAATTTTGCAACTTGATCAACCGGCTTCGAATTGATATCGGAAACTATATATTGTAACTGTTCTTCAGTGATTTCAGATGTACAATTAGGCTTTTTCATTTAAACTCATACCTTTCATTCAAATGATCGTTTGATTATATTATATTCAAATAAATATTTGAATGTCAATGGAAGATGCCTAGAATTTCATAAAAAAAGATCGTCCATGAGACGACCTCGAGTTCATTCATCATATTTAGCTTTTTGAAACTACTTCTTTTTATCCTCTAGTTGAAAGATTTCCTCTTTTCGTGCATAAAAAACCACCTTCAACTCAATATGTTGAAGGTGGTAGAGAAGCTTTATTCCGTCAATCTCATATATTCTTCTACATCTTGCTTACAAAGATCAATTGCTTTTTCCCAGAATGCTTCTTTTGTAATATCTTCATCTAGGTGTTTCAAGGCTAGGTCTTCTACAGACATGCGTGCTGTATCTTGTAGTAAGGAAATATACTTCTCTTCATAATCTTTACCTTCTTCTAGTGCTTTTGCATAAATCGCAAGAGAGAAGAGGTAACCAAATGTGTACGGGAAGTTATAAAATGGAACGCCCGTAATGTGGAAGTGTAGTTTATTGGACCAATACGTTTCGCTTGTTGAATTCACGGCGTCGCAATATGCTTCGCGCTGTGCTTCATCCGTTAATTCATTCAAGCGGCTTGCAGGAACAAATCCGTTTTTGCGTTCTTCATAGAATCTTGTTTCAAATAAGAAACGAGAATGGATATTCATGAAGAATGCTACACTTCGTTGTAATTTATCTTCTAATAATGCAATTTTGTCAGAGTCTGTGCTAGCTTCTTTTACGGAAGCGTCTGCTACGATCATTTCTGCAAACGTTGATGCCGTCTCCGCAACGTTCATGGCATAACGACGGTTGATCGGATGAACTGGCTTTAAGGCATGCGTGTGATAAGCATGTCCTAATTCGTGAGCAAGTGTCGCGACGTTTGACATCGTTCCATTATACGTCATGAAAATTCTCGATTGTTCGCTTAATGGGAAGCCTGTACAGAACCCTCCAGGACGTTTGCCGGAACGATCTTCTGCTTCAATCCAAGCATCTTCAAAAGCTTTTCTTGAAAAGTCCGCCATTTTCGGAGAGAACTTCTCGAAATGCTTTAAGATAAATTGTGCACCTTCATCGTATGAAAGCTTTTCTTTATTCTTTTGAGTAGGTGCTCCTAGGTCGTACCATTCTAATTTTTCTTTCCCTAGTAATTTTGCCTTGCGATATAAGAAGTCCACAAATGGTTGCTTATTCTTCGTAATCGCACCCCACATAGCATCAAGGGTTGACTGTTCCATTCGGTTAATATCGAGAGGCTCTTTTAAGACATTGTCCCAGCCACGTTTCTTATAGGTGCTTAAACGGAATCCTGCTAAGTGGTTAAGTGTGTTAGCGAATAAGGATTCTTTCTCGTGCCAAGCGGCTTCTAGTTTTTCAAATACATCTTTACGAACTTCTGGGTCTTCATGCGACAAGTAGTTATTCGCTTGCCCGACAGAGAGGACTTTTTCTTCCCCTTCAATAGTCACCTTAATAGTCATGGAGCCGACAATCGTATTGTACATTTGGCCCCAAGCATGGTACCCATCTACAGAAAGTGCTGTAATTAATGCTTCTTCCTCTTCAGATAGTTGCTCAGAAACAGACTGACGCCATTCATTTAAGACGAATGCTAGGTCACTGATTCGTTTATTGCGTAAAATTTCATCCCACGGTGCTTCCGGAGTTTTAGCAAGCTTCTGTTTGAATGTGTTAAACGTTGCCCCGTAAGAAGCGGACAGTTCCGTTATTTCACTTCGAAGTGCACTTGCCTTTTTGTTCGACATATCTTCGGCTTCTAGACAGCTAACAAAAGCTCCTGCCTGACGAATTTGCATATTAATGTTGGAACCTGCTTCGATTAAGTTAGCAACTTGTTCGCCTTCATTTCCTCGCGATGGAGTTTCAAATGCTTTGATCTTTTCATCGAAATCGGACAGGCGTTTTTTCGTTTCATCAAGGTGATCACGAAGTTCTTGTGATTCGCTTCCACCTTTAAAGAAAACTTCTAAATCCCATACTACTGGAAAACTTGTCTTTGGCATGAAACATCCTCCTAATAATCTGTCGAAATTTTTAAATAAATCTAAAGCTAGTATAGCATATCACTTATTTCGGATAAAGAATATTTCGGTTTTAGAAATATATGTGGTGGTGACCGAAAAGTGGGGGGAGATAAAAAAACGGTCATGTAAGTTGTATACACTTTCATGACCATGTTCAAACTATTTTTGCTAAAATGTAACATTTCCGTAAACTGCGCTTATACGATCCCCTTGTTCGATGATTAATTTCCCGTTATCTAAGTCAAATTCAAACGGATTTTCTTCCTCCATTTGATAAATTGTCTGGAAGATTTGCTTCAGGTTGTTTGCGTCCTCTGATCTCAAAATGACTTGATCGAGAGGTTGTTCATTGATTAGCGATTTATCTTCTGGAACATTTCCTTCTCCGTTCCACTCAATTAAAAATGGAAGGGGGGAGTCGGTTTGTTCGCTAAAAGGAAACACCATCTTCCACTCAAGCTTTGTCCCGTCAGGTTTTGTTCTACTTCCAGGGAAAGGGCCACTGTAGGAGATGTTATTTCGATCAAAGTGCTCAAGAAAATTGTCCAATTCGGTAGTGCGTAAAGCAAATTGGATTGGACCTTCTTGTTTTTTCAAATGGGCTTGATATGTTTGTTGAATCAAAGGGTTATCAGAAGCACTTGCAACTGCTTCGTCTTGAACCCCCAGCCACTCGATATAACTATTTTCAGCCATAAAAGCAAGGTGGTTAAAGGTACCCCAGTTTTGATGGGTACCACCTTCCATACCTTGTAGCTTATGAACTTTGGAAAATAACTCTTGATGGGATTTTGGGTTTTTTGAGTAAATTACTAAATGGTCAAATGCAAGCATGTCCTCGCTCCTTTATATAGAAAAGACTTTAGCTAACTTGCTGTAACTATCCAGTCGTTGTTCAAATGGTGCGACGATCGTGTTCACCATAATTTCTTCTACATCAGCTTCCGTAGCTAGTGTTTCTAATTGCTGCTTCACACTTTCAGGGGTGCCAACAATCATCCGATTTCTGTTTTCGGAAATTCGCTTTTGTTCAAAATGGTTGAATGTTTGCTTACTTGCTTCAGCAGGGTCAGGGAAGTGTTCGCGAATCATCCCTTGCTCAAGCATTAATAAAGCAACATCAAGGCTAGATGCGTAGTATTCAGCCTCTTCTTCTGTATCGCCAATAATAACGAATACAGCCAAGCTAGCTTTCGGTTCAGGGAACATTTCAGATGGAATAAAGGAATCATAATAGCGCTGCACCGCCTCACGATAGCCGTGGCCACTAATAAATTGAGCAAAATTATACCCTGTGCCTAACTGACCAGCAAGACCAGCACTTGCCCCACTAGAACCAAGCATCCACACTGGTGGGGCTGTCGGACCTAAAGGAGTTGCTTGAACTTGATATCCTTCTGGGTCATTACCTAATAAATAATCAATGACATTAGAAACTTGAGTAGGGAATTGATTCACGTCTGGGTATTTCCCGCGATTTAACGCATAATTCACTCCGGGCATCCCACCTGGCGCACGCCCAACACCTAAGTCAATTCGTTCTGGGTACAACCCTTCTAAAACACGGAATGACTCAGCGACTTTATAGCTACTGTAATGCGGAAGTAAGACTCCGCCTGTACCAACTTTAATTTGGTTTGTTTTTGCTGCAATGGTAGATACTAATATCTCAGGTGCCGAGCCGGCTAAGCTTTTGGTGCTATGGTGTTCACTCATCCAGAAGCGGTGAAATCCTAATTGGTCAACATGCTGAGCCAACTCAATGGTCTGTTGTAGTGCATCCTGTGGGGTTTGGTTATATAATAAGGGTGATTGGTCTAGTACACTTAGTTTTAAATTCATATTCGACACCTTTCTTGTATTGGGTTATGATAATAATTGTTTGTGATAGATACATAAAATTCAATTAAAATGCCTGGGTAAAGGTGAGGATTATACATGAAAAAAAGACCAGTAATATGTAAACGATGTGAGAAAGAGATTGAATCACGCGCAGATTTGAAAGTAGCTAATATTAAATTGCGGCCACGTCCGTTTCACGAAAAATGCTTTAATAAACAATTAGAAGAGAAAAAGGAGCAAGCATCCATGTTTTATGATGCGCTTCCTTATAACGGAACATATGCGAATGTACTCGTTTTATTATTCCTTTTCTTATTTACGTTTTTCATGTTTTTTTACGAAGTGCCGGCAATCGTATATGTCGTGTGCCTTGTGTATCCACTGTTTCGATTATACAGCTGGTTAAGGATTGAGAGCAGGCTGCCTAAAACCGTTTAAACGTCAATTCGTTTGAAGCGTGCGATATCCAGAAAAGTGCGGGGATATCCAGAAATAATTGCTCTTATCCACGAGAAATAAAATATATCCAGAAAAGTAAGAGAGATATCCAGAATAGTCGCACGTAAATCCAGAAAAACAGGCTGTTATCCAGAAAACAAATAATATATCCAGAAATCGCTAAACGTGCGTCAATCCGATTATAATTTAACTTCGAATAACTCAAAAGAAGACCTCCGAATCCAAATCGGAGGTCTTCTTCACGTTAAAATTTAGTGATGTTCTTTCGCAGTCGCGGCTAAACTTTCGGCAGCTTCATTTACTTCTGCAAAAGACTCGGTAATTTGGGTGATGATTCCGTTAAATGCTTGAATACGTTGATCCATCTCATCATTCATTGATTTACTTTCATGTGTATGAACGAGGATATCGTCAAAGAATGTATTCGTATTGCGCATGCTTTCTGTTCCGTCGATGATTAGTTTTGATGTAGCTGTAATGTCTTTAGAAACGCGGTTAATTTGCGTGTTTGTCGTGTGAATTAAGCCAGAGATATTTTCAATCGACCCTTTTGTCTGGTCGGCAAGCTTTTTGACTTCTTGGGCAACGACAGCAAATCCTTGACCTAAATCGCCAGCACGAGCAGCTTCAATCGAAGCATTAAGCGATAGTAAATTCGTTTGCTCACTAACATCTGTGATGAAACTCAGTATCTCGTTGATTTGGCCAGAAGCTTCTTCTAACTTTGTCATGTCTTCATAGATCTTGGACATTTCAGCTTCGACAGTGGCCATTTTTTCTACTTCGCCTTCTAAGCTCGTTTTTCCAGTAGTGGATTGTTGTTCCACGGTAGATGCTGACTCTGTTGTTGATGCAGAGAAGGTTTTGATTTCTTCCGCGTATCCTAATAATTGTTGAAGGGAAGCGTCTGTTTGATTAGAAATTTGAACAAGTTCGCTAGACATATTCTCCATCTCTTCTAATAGAGTAGCCTGCTTTTCGTTCTGTTCTTCCCGTATACGCGTGTTTTCCTGTTCAAACGTTTCTAACACTAATTGTTGTTCGATATTTAAGATTTTAGAAGTAGCATGTAAAGCTGTAAGACACTCTTCTTTCGATTTGATTTCCTCAAAAAAGATCGACTGAAACGAATTTAATAGATCTTGAAAGGCGCATAAATACCATTTAGGTGCTAAGCCGATTCGCACATGCGCGTAAGCAATTCGTTTCCGTTGTTCCACAAAACTCTCATTGATGGACCCATTAAACATTTCCTGTATATGTACGGTTAAAGTTTGTTTCAATCGTTCGATGCTGCTATTTCGTTTGATCATTTCCATTAAGCTAGGTTCGTGTTCAATATTTTTGTAAAATTGATCAACAATGGACTCAATATGCTTGCTGACAAGCGGTTTAATTGCTATAAGTACAGCCAAATCCTTTTTTGTTAGGTGAATCATATGTAATTGCTTTTCTAAATCACTTGCTGGTGGTATGTCTAAGGTCACTTCGCTTAGCCACTCATTGGCATCAAATGCCTTTGTAGCTTCTTTTTTCTTCTTATTAAACATTCGTACAACTCCTACTCGTTTTTATTCAGTATAGTAATAATTGCTTAGAAAGTAAATATAGTAAATCCTATTTTTTACAGACTGCGATCCCTAATGGGTAGTGTAAACCTTCTCGTCCAGGTTCAATTAACACCCCGTTTTGAAAGTAAAATTCACTCGATGAATAATTAGTAAATAAATCTTTAAACTCTTCGACTGTAAGTTGATGTACATGGAAAGGGGAGCCACACGGTTTACCTCTACCTTGACCAAAAGGAGTAGAGACGATTAGAGTTCCACCGTGTTTCAGTAAGCGATAGTAGTTATCAAGTAATAGCTGTTCCTCTTCAATATGTTCAATGGTTTCAAAGCTCACGATGGCATCGAATGTACCATAGCGATCTACTAATTCAGAGTCCACCGCATTTTCGACGTGAAAAGAAGACTTCGGGTGATAATATGTGCCTTTTGCGTACGTTACTATTTCAGAATCCAAGTCCAAACCAACGACTTCGTCCACTTGCTTCTTTCTTTTTTTTGCAATCATATGTGCACCATACCCGGATCCAGACGCCAAATCCAACACTCTACCTTCCAAATAAGGTAACGCAAACTGGTATCTAGCAATGTGTTCTAATAATAACGGGTTCGTAGGATCCATTTTGTTTGGTATGATTCGCTCTCCAGTATCTTCAAGCATTTAAAATCCCTCCTTCTCTCCATTATGCCAAATGAAAACCCCAATTGGTATAGCTAACTACCTTTACTCGGTTACGCTTACAAATTATAATAATAGCATAGCGTACAAGAAGGGTGATTGCGACATGGATGAACAAGAATATCAAGCACGAAAAGAGGATCCGTCTTTAAAATTATTTGTAGTTTTAACGAAAGCTTCTAAAACGATTAGCGATTTAGTACAACATGATATGACGAATTACGGTTTAAACCCAACAGAATTTGCATTACTAGAATTGTTATATCACCGAGGTGAACAACCACTACAAAAAATCGGCGAGAGAATCCTATTAACAAGTGGGAGTATCACCTACGTTGTAAATAATTTAGAAAAAAAAGGTTTTTTAACTCGCAATCCATCTGATACAGATCGTCGAGTAACCTATGCGGAAATCACTTCTAAAGGGAGAGAGTTGTTAAATAAAATTTTCCCTGAGCATTGGAAAGCAATTGAACGCATATTAAGTGGATTAGACGAAGAGGAAAAGATTCAAGCGATTGAATTAATTAAGAAATTAGGAATACACGCGGAACAAAAGTAAATAAAAGCCCTTTCCTTTAAACTGTCACGGGTTTTAGCCTAGTTCATATAGTAGGGTAGAGTGACTAAAGGGAGGGCTTTTTTTATGTATCCTTACGATTCTTACTATGGGTGGAACCAATACAACTATAATGATCCAATGTATATGCAACAACCAATGAACGAATTTAATCCAATGTATATGCAAGCTCCAGTCTACAACCAGGACCCGGTGTATATGCAGGCACAACCATATAACTTTGATCCATATTCCCAAGCTTGGCCAGGGTATGAGGGAGATTTTTACCAGGAGTACTCCCAGAATTTTAACCAGCCTTATAACCAAGCCCCATTTCAACCATCAGGCGGTGTATCTGGAATCGCTCCATGGTTCTATAATGAACAAGGAGAAGTAGATTTAGAAAAAGTAATTAAAACGGCTACCCAAGTTGCTCAAATGACTCAACAGTTCTCACCGATCCTTAAGAGTTTGCAATCTTTTATCAAGTAAACGAATAGGAAGGAACAGGAAAAAATGATCAACAAAGTGGAGGGGCTGTGGTAAAATAATGTACATTGTAGATAAAAAGAATTGGCATCTTAGAAAGAAGGGAATTCATGTTACAAAAGAATAAAGCTCCTAATACGCCTTTTTATTATGGGTGGATGATTGTGTTTGTATCTGCACTCAGCGTGTTCTTTTCAGGTCCAGGACAAACATTTGCTATTTCAATTTTTATAGATTTTTACATAGAAGAATTTGATTATTCACGTTCATTCGTGTCTGGATTGTATTCTGCGGCGACATTATGCGCAGGATTTTTATTGTTTACAGTAGGAAAACTAGCGGACATATATGGTCAAAGAAGGATGATGGTGATTATTGGTTCTGCATTAGCTTTTGCAGCTTTGTGGAACGCACTAATTGTCGGGCCTATTATGATGTTCTTTGGGTTCTTTATGCTAAGACTTTTTGGACAAGGGTCGATGACATTACTCCCCAATACATTAGTTCCTCAATGGTTTATGGAAAAACGTGGGCGAGCTTTAAGTGTCATGGCCATTGGTGGGTTTGCCGGGGCTGCATTCATTCCTCCCGTTAACGCCTATTTAATTCAATTATTTGATTGGAGAGTAGCTTGGGGGATCTGGAGTGCAAGTTTAGCACTGATCTTTGTTCCGTTAGCCCTTATTTTCGTAAGAGATAAACCAGAAGATATTGGCGAACAAATTGATGGTCCTGTCAAACCTAGAAGAAAAAGAGGAGTTAGTAGATTCCCTTTATTCTTATCCATAAGTGTTTCTTCTTTGATTTTACTGACACTGATCCCACCTATCGATTCTTATTTAATGAATACATTCGGTTGGTTCCCGGAAACGTTTTGGAGAATTCTACTTTTCACTGTTTCCTTTATTGCGGTGATGTTAGTAATAAAGAAGCGCCATCAACTGAAAGGGAAAGTAGGGGAGGACCTAGAGGAACCTCTTGAACCAAGCAAATCAGATCAAGAAGTTAGCTGGACCCTGAAAGAAGCGATGAAAACACGTGCATTCTGGTTAATTCTTTTCTGTGTCAGTGTACCTGCATTAACCAACACGGGTATTACATTTCACCTCGTCTCGATCTCTGAAGGGAAAGGGTTAACGCCTGAAGTAGCGGCAATGTCCTATCATTAATGGCAATAATCGGCTTCCCGGTAACCTTTGTATCAGGATATTTGGTTGATAAATTTAAGGTGAATGTTGTCTTGGCAATAACGTTTGGAATCCATATCATTGCGATTTTATGGCTGTGGCAAGTTCAAAGTACAGCTGGATTTATCGTCTATGGAGTAATTTGGGGAGTTGCCCATGGTTTTGAACGGATTACTTTAAATATTGTGTGGCCTAATTTCTTCGGAAGAACAAATCTTGGAAGCATTAAAAGTATAGCGCAGTCAGTGATGGTCATCGGTTCTGCCTTAGGACCATTACCATTTGGAGTGTTTTATGACTGGCAAGGCGGATATTCTGAAATTCTATTACTATCGTTAACGTTACCAGCAATTGCAGCGATTTTCGCATTAATCTCCCCACCGCCAAAATATGAAGATTATCACGGTTCTTAAAGTATCGACACGGAAACCAATCCAGTAGAAAAAACACGCCCTGAAAGAAGATGAATTCTATCAGGGCGTGTTTCTATTACATCACTTATTTATCTTTTAAAAACGAGATTACTAATCCGCCTTCACCTGCGTGAGTAGCAATTAGAGGTCCCATCTCTACCATAATTTCTTCTTGTTGATTGTACTTATCTTTAATATTCGCTAGGACTTGACGTGCTTTTTCTTCGCAATTACTTTGGGCAATGGTGATCATTTTGCCATCTAGAGATTTTGTATAGTCTCCAATTTGTTCGACTAAACGGCGAAGTGCTTTCTTTTCCCCGCGTACTTTCTCCGTAACTTCAATATCACCTTCGTCAGATGCTTTCATTAATAATTTGATATTTAAGGTACGTGCAATTGTTCCACGAACTTTATCCAGGCGTCCACCTTTAATTAGGTTTTCTACTGTTTTAAGAGAGAAAAGAGTAACCGTTCTTTCCACATTAGACTTCGCTTGTTCTACTATTTCATCAAAATCTATACCTTGGTGTTCTAATTTGATCGCTTCATTTAAAATTAATGTAATACCATTAGAAGCTGTTTTCGTATTCACAATTTCAATCGTTCGATTAGGTTCTTCTTCTAGAAGCATGTCCTTACCGATTCCAGCATTCTGAAATGTAGCGCTTAAATTTTTGGTTAAAGAAAGCATGAGGATCGGTGTTTCAGGATCGACTTCTTTAAAACGTTCGTAAAAATCGTTCGGACTTGGTGCGGATGTTTTTGGTAATTCATCCTGAGCATTTACACGACGATAATAATCTTCTACGGTTAGTTCCACTCCAGATTTAAATACTTCTTCACCAAAGTGAATATTTAGTGGAATCACTTTAATATTATGCTTTTCTTCGAATCCAGTCGGTAAGTCAGCCCCACCGTCCACCATAAATTGAATAGCCATTTCGTCACCCCTAATATAGTTTTGATTACTTGATACCTGATTTGTCGTTAACTACGGAAGCCCTTTTCTTACGGGTTGTACTCATAATGAAGAGCATTAAGCCTAATATAACAATTACCCCACCTAGGAATTGCGACCATGTGATTAACTCGTCCAATACCAAATACGCTAAAATGGAGGCGCCAACAGGTTCGAAAAGAATCCCCATGGTAATCGTAGAGGCGGTAACCCATTTAAGTGCCCAATTAAATAATGTGTGTCCAAAGAAAGTGGGAATAATTGCTAATGCTAAGAAGTACATCCATGTCTCACCGGTATACCCGGTAAAAGACTGGTTTAGTAATACATTATATATTACTAGAGTGATAGAGCTAATGCCATAGACAACAAATGTATATGTCATTAAAGATAATCGTTTACGAACATTTTGTCCAAACAAAAAGTACCCTGTAACAGCAATAGCTCCCATAAGTGCTAGGAAGTTACCTACTAAAGCCATACCACTTATTTGGAAATCGCCCCAGCTGATAATGACACTACCTGTGAAGGCGATTATCATGCTGAAAACCGCTCCAGTGGTAAAACGTTCTTTGAAAAATAAATATCCCCCTAAAAAGGCGAAAATAGGTTGTGTGGTTACTAATACAACGGAACTAGCGACAGAGGTGTGGTTTAAGGATTCAAACCATAAAATAAAGTGTAAGGCTAAAAACACACCTGCTAAGGTCGAATAATACCAATCCTGCTTGGAGATGTGTTTGAAATCTTCCCGATGTTTCCATAAGACATAAGGTAACATGATTAATACTGCTAATAGTAGACGATAATTTGCGACGATCGAGGAAGGTGCGTCCGCGAGTCTAACAAATATAGCGGAGGTAGAGACAGCCACAACTCCGATCGCAATGGCAATGTATGGAGCCAACTGGTTTCTTTCCATAAAATCCTCCTGTTAAATTCGACCTTTCGAGTGGTTAGCAAATAATATAGGGCCAAGTGCTAACCCAGCGAGAAGACCAAATACGTGTGCTGTAACGTTGATCCCACTAGTTGCAAACGTCATGATTAAAGCAATTGCAACAATGACAATGACGATCTGTCTACTATCACCATCTAGAAGATTCGGACGCATGAACAATAAGTATAAATAGATTCCAAATAACCCAAAGATCGCTCCTGAAGCTCCTGCATGTGAATAAATTGGTGGTTGTAGAAACAGGGTCGCCACGTTCGCTAATACCCCCATTGTTAAATATGCTAAAATGAATTTAACTTTCCCTAGCATCACTTCTAATGCTGGGCCAAATAATATTAAGCTGAATGAATTAAAAAGGATATGTGTAAGTGAAAGGTGAACGAATATGGGTGTTACAAGTCGCCAATATTCACCGGCATCACTGATTAAGTAGTTTATTCCAAGTAAATCATATTTAATGCTCTCAGACGCTACACCAGGCATAACCTCGGTAATTAAAAATAGTACAATGTGAATGGCTACGATGATTGTGACGATTGGATAATATCGAATAAATTGCTGGAAACTTTCTGTTCTGAGAAAGAACATCTACATACGCCTCTCTTCAGTCACTTCTTGTGACGTACTTTTATTATAAGAATACTAATCTTTACGGGAACATGCAATGAGAAAGAAGGTTATAACATGATAACAGGAATAGGAATCGATTTAGCAGAAATTGAACGTATTGATCGTTTATATAAGAAGAAGGATCGTTTTCCGAAGCGAATCCTGTCTTCAAGAGAGCTTGAGATTTTTGACCAATTAATGAATAGAAAGCGTAAACTCGAATTCCTTGCTGGACGATTCGCTGCAAAAGAAGCTTACAGTAAGGCTTGTGGTACAGGAATAGGGAGTAGTATGTCCTTTGTAAGCATTGAAGTATTACCTTTGAACAGTGGAAAACCAGTGTTGTTTGTAAGTGGTGTCTTGCAGTCTTCTGTCCTTGTCTCTATTTCCCATAGTAAAGCATACGCAGTTGCACAGGTAGTTATACAAACGGAATAAACGTTTTTGAAAGGTTGTCTGCATATTCAATTTCCTCTGCTCATATAGTTTAATGCGGGTTACAAAAAAGTCCGACGTGCACTTTGTCACCGCAACACTATAGATTGCTTGTGTACAAGCGACGAAAATGAGACGGAGGAGTTGTCCAAATGAAAAGATTCATGCTTTTATTAGTTGTATTGGTAGCTGCGATCACCATGGCTGCGTGTGGAGAGGAAACGGCAGAAGACGTCCTTGCTGATTTAGAGAAGCAAGTTGGCGATATGGAAAGTTTTCGGGCTACCGCGGATATGACCATGAACACAGGGGAAGAACCTCAACATTATCAAGTGAACCTATGGCATCTAAAAGATGATTATTTCAAAGTAGAAATGAATAATCAAACGGATGAGAAGGGGAATCAGGTCATTTTAAGAAATGAAGAAGGGGTGTTTGTTCTCACACCTTCCATTAACAAAAGCTATAAGTTTCAGAATGATTGGCCGCAACACCATAGCCAACCCTATTTATATCAATCTCTAGTTAATGATATTCAGGCAGATTCTGAAAGAGAGTACCAAACGACAGAAAATTATTATGTATTTAAAGTGAAGACAGATTATAAAGGGAATCAACAATTACCTCTTCAAGAGATTTATTTTCATAAAAAATCACTTCAGCCAGCTCTAGTGAGAGTACAGGATCAAACAGGCGAAACAATGGTAGAAGTTGATTTCACCGAATTCGAATTTAACGCTAATATTTCTATGGATGAATTTGATACAGACGAAAATTTAGCTGAAGGGGCAGTGAGTGTTCCTACTATGGCAGAGCTTGAAACAGAGGAGAATGAAATTTATTTCCCAACTACGTTACCAGAAGGAACCTCATTGGTACAAGAAGAGTCCATATCCTTTGATAACGGTGAGCGTACGATTCTTACCTTTGAAGGGGACAAATCTTTCACTTTAGTCCAAGAGATGTATGAGTCTTACCCAACCAGTTTAGAAATTCCTGTATATGCAAACGGAGAAATGGTCGATTTAGGAATGGAAGTCGGTGTGATGACTGACCAAACCTTGGAGTGGGAACAAGATGGTATGCGTTTTGTATTGGCAAGTGACTCTTTAACAGTTAACGAAAAGGTCGACTTGGCCAAGTCTGTTATGAAATCGATGGTTAAATAAAATTGTCTCAGGTGATTATTTGACAACCTACTTTGAAAGTATAGATAATGAAAAGAAAAAAAGTAGGGACGATCATGGCACAAACTTTTTTCAGAGATACATGGGCTGAGGTAGACCTCAGTGCCATTAAACACAATATAAATGAATTGAACAAATTTCATCATAACTCCAAAAAAATCTATGCCGTGGTCAAGGCTAATGGATATGGACACGGGGATATCCCAGTGGCGAAAGCAGCGGTGGAGGCAGGTGCGAGTGTCCTCGCTGTAGCCACTTTCGATGAGGCACTCCGACTACGGCGTGCTTTTTCGACGATCCCCATCTTGGTTTTTGGAAGAATACGGCCAAGTGACATCCAGCTAGCGGCTGATCACCAAATAGCTTTAACCGTCTATCAATCGGAATGGTTAGAACAAGCGAAGCAATATACGAATGATTCGGTTGATTTACATGTGAAAATAGATACAGGAATGAACCGTGTTGGTATAAGGTTAGAAGAAGAGGCGTATGATGTTATAAAAGGCATTGAAGCTTCTCCTTTTCAATTGACAGGGTTATATACACATTTTGCGACGGCAGATGAAGAATCAGTCGAATATTTCAATGCTCAAAAAGATAGGTTCGAAGCCTTCTATCATCGAATAAAGCATCTGGTGTCCAGTGAAGTAGAAGTGCATGTAGGCAATTCTGCAACTTCATTAAGATATAAAGAGGACTTATATGACGCTGTAAGGTTTGGCATCAGCATGTATGGATTATATCCTTCAGAAGCAGTGGCAAAGAATACTTCTGTAAACCTGCAACCTGCCTTCACATTATACAGTCACCTAGCTCATGTGAAACAACTAGAAGCGGGTGAATCCATTAGTTATGGAGCAACGTATACTGCAAAAGGGAAAGAATGGATCGGGACTATTCCAATTGGGTATGGGGATGGTTGGATTAGAAAGCTTGAGGGATTTCAAGTGATGATCCAAGGAGAGTTACAACCAATTGTAGGGAGAATTTGCATGGACCAAATGATGGTTCGATTGTCGCAGCCATTTGATGTTGATTCTAAAGTTACATTAATTGGTAAGTCGGGTGGGAATGTTATACAAGTAGAAGACGTAGCCGATTATTTAGAGACAATAAATTATGAAATCCCCTGCATGATTAACGAACGAGTTCCAAGAATTCATACTTAAAAAAATATTCAGATATAAGTTTTTTCAACAAATTATTGCGTTTTTCCTTTACGAATGGTATCGAATGGTGTTATTATGTTCAATAGATTTGGTGCTCGTAAAAAGTTGGGGGTGTAAGGATGTCAACAAACGCAGAAAAGGTAGTTCTAGAACTGCCGATATCTTTACTGAAAGAGTGTGACGAATTGGTAGAAAGCGACGGAAATGCTGCTGACCGCAATCAATTAATCATGCAAGCTGTTAACAATTATGTAAAAGAAGAGAAAAAGCGTAAGATTCAAGAAAAGATGCGCCGTGGTTATGTAGAGATGAAAAATATCAACTTAGACATCGCATCAGAGGCTTTTCAGGCCGAAGAGGAGGCTGACACCACTCTTGAGCGCTTAGTGAGTGGGGTGTAATTAATTTGTATGTAAAACGAGGCGACGTTTATTACGCTGATCTAACACCAGTTGTTGGTTCGGAGCAAGGCGGTGTTCGCCCAGTTCTTGTTATTCAAAATAATATTGGAAATCGATTCAGTCCTACTGTAATTGTTGCTGCAATTACAGCTCAAATTCAGAAAGCTAAGTTACCAACTCACGTCGAAATTGATGCGGAAGTTTATGATTTCGATCGTGATTCTGTTATCTTACTGGAACAAATTCGTACCATTGACAAACAACGTTTAACAGATAAAATCACTACGCTTGACGAACAAGTGATGGTACAGGTGGACGATGCGTTACAGATTAGTTTGGGACTGCTAGATTTATAACTTAAAGTTAATCATCCTTTACCTTTTATGAATATGTGTTAAACATATTTGTAAAAGGTATTTTTATATTTTGAGGTTGGAAAATGTCGAGTTTTCGGAAAAAAGTAGATAATTTTTGTAATTAATGATAAATTTGAATAAAGAATTTTATGCCTTGGAGGGTGAATTTTCAAAATGTCTATGAAAGCACAGTTAATTAATAATAAGCAAGAAATATTAGAACAATGGCTTGAAGAAGTAGAAAACAAGGAATTAATGCATTATAGTAAAACCATTTCAGAAGATCTGATTGGACGTACAAACAATGAATTAATTGACACAATTTTCATCGCCTTAGAAAATGAAACAGGAGCGAATGATGAATTACAGCAATTCGCTGAAAAAATAGTTAACCTTGGTTGGCCAATCGGATACATAACAGAAGGTATGCAAGTATTTCGTTCTGTAAGTATTAAAACGATTTTAGAAAAAAATAGCGACGCAAATAAAGATTACTTCTTGAATGTTATGGATGAGGTAAATCAAATCGTTGACCCGATTAAAACGTATTTAATTAATCAGTATTCTACAAATTGGGATAATATCGTCTCCTTACAGAAATTGGCGTTAGAAGAGTTGTCAGCGCCTTTAATTCCTGTGATGGACGATATTACAGTTATGCCTTTAGTTGGTACCATTGATACAGATCGTGCGAAGTTAATTATGGAAAATTTATTGAGTGGAATTGTGAAACACCGTACAGACGTAGTATTAATCGATATTACAGGCGTCCCTGTTGTTGATACAATGGTAGCTCACCACATTATCCAGGCGGCTGAAGCGGTCCGTTTATTAGGTGCGACTTGTATTTTAGTAGGAATTCGTCCTGAAATCGCCCAGACGATTGTGAATTTAGGGATTGATTTGAGTAATTTCCCTACAAAGAGCTCATTGAGCAAAGGATTCCAAACAGCTCTACAAATGACTGACAAGCATATTATCTCAAGTAACAAAGATGGCCAAAACCTTGAACAAATCATGGAAGCAATTGAGAAGGAGTGAAACTAAATCATGCGCATCCCTATTTTAAAACTACATGACTACTTATTAGTATCCATCCAAGTTGAGTTAGACGATCAATCAGCGATGGAATTTCAAGAAGACTTATTAAAGAAAATTCATAATAGTGGAGCTACCGGAGTCGTTATTGACCTCACATCTGTGGAAGTAATAGATTCATTTATTGCTAAAGTACTGGGTGATGTCGTATCGATGGCTGATTTAATGGGAGCTAAAGTAGTGTTCACTGGCGTTCAACCTGCTGTATCTATGACTTTAATTGAATTAGGTATATATTTAAAAGAAGTTCCTACAGCGCTAGACCTTGAACAAGGACTAATCAAGCTACGACAAGAATTGGAGGAGAAGTGATGAATGAAACTTTATCCTCTGTGCCAATTCGAAAAGAATGGGATATAGTAGGTGCGCGTCAAACTGGTAGAAATTGGGCTAAAGATTTAGGCTTCGGATCAGTGGATCAGGCCCGTATTGCGACAGCAATTTCCGAGTTAGCTCGAAATATATATTTATACGCTAAAGTTGGCGAAATCAACTTTGAAAGATTAGACTCTGTGCCTAGTATTGGTCTGAAGATAACTGCAAGAGATCAAGGTCCAGGGATTAAAGAAGTAAGTAAAGTAATGAAAGATGGATATTCCACATCTGGAGGGCTGGGTGCTGGCTTGCCTGGTGTGAAACGATTAATGGACGAGTTTGATATTGAATCGACGGATGCAGGTACTGTAGTGACTGTCATTAAATGGACTCGTATTTGAAATAGGTTCTGTTATAGGGTTCAAGTGCCCCTTCTACTTGCTATAAAGAAAATAAACAAAGCGAGTAAAGGCAGTACCTAATTGTAAAGGGGGATGAAGGTGGGCTCAACTAAGTCAGGAAAACAAGATTATAAACAATTATTGATGGAATATTTAGAAACAGGAGACGAATCTGTGCTTTACCGTGCGGAACAGTTTAGCAAAAATTCGATCCAACAGAGTATATCTCCTGATGAAATTGTGAATGAACATTATCAGTCCCTCCTTGATATCATCCCTGATATGGACGATCGGATAAAAAGTTCATTTCAATTTCTTATTGAAACAATGATTTCTTATGGTATGGCTTATCAGGAATATCATGTGTTAAGAGAGAAACAGATTGAACTTCGATCAGAAATTGGAGTAGCTGCGAATATGCAGGACACACTATTAAAGACACAAGTTCCACAAGTGGACTCTTTGGATATAGGTGTAAAATCAGTTGCTGCAAAAGAAATGAATGGCGATTATCATCACTTTATAATAGATGACAAAGGGAATATTGGTATTGCGATTGCAGATGTGATTGGAAAAGGGATTCCGGCAGCTTTTTGTATGTCGATGATTAAGTATGCTTTAGAAAGTTTCTCTGAAAATCAAATTTTCCCTAAATATATTTTAGATTCGATTAACCGTGTTGTTGAAAGAAATGTAAAAGAAGGCATGTTTGTAACGATGTTCTATGGCTTCTACGACGTGGATACGAATTATTTCCACTATGCTTCTGCTGGACATGAGCCAGGTTTTATTTTACGTAAAGAATCCCATGAATTTGAAGAAATTGATGCAAAAGGATTACTTCTTGGCGTGGAAAGTGAAGTAACCTACGAAGAAAAATTTACTCAAATCGAAAAGGACGACATTATTGTTCTTTTCACAGATGGAGTAACAGAATGTCGTTATGGAGACCGCTTTATAGAGCAAGAAGAAGTCTTAGATGTAATTAAGTCATTTTCACATTTACCGGCACAAGAGATTGTCGATAGTGTGTATAAATACTTTGAAAGACTCCAGGACTTTGAGCTTAGAGATGATTTTACTATAGCAGTATTAAAAAGAATCAAGTAAGAATGTTTATGGTTATACAAGAGTGGGTATTTACAAATATAGTACGAAAGAATCGGAGGCGAAAGAAATGAATCTACATATCGATGACTTTAAAAATGATGATGTAGCTACGTTGAAACTTTCTGGTGAGATTGATGCTTACACAGCACCTCAACTGAAAGAGAAATTATTAGGATATGTTAAAGAGTATGACGAGGTACAAGTTGACCTAGAGAAAGTGAACTATATGGATAGTACTGGACTAGGTGTATTCATTAGCGCACTAAAAACTTCTAAAGAGAATGAAAGCAAATTCAAATTGATTAATTTGCAGGAGAACGTGTATCGCCTATTTAACATCACAGGCTTGAATGAAGTCATTGATATTGAAAACACAGTTCAAGGTGGTATGTAAAATGAAGGAAGCATTTGACTTTTTAGAGATGAAGTTGCCTGCAAAATCAGAATTTGTAGGAGTTTTGCGTTTAACTATTTCTGGTGTTGCTAATCGAATGGGTTTCTCTTATGAAGAAATTGAAGATTTGAAAGTTGCAGTATCAGAAGCGATTACGAATGCAGTTAAACACGCTTATTATGATGAAGAAACTGGTGAAGTTACAATCGGATTCGGCTTATATGAAGATCGTTTAGAAGTTATGGTCGCTGATCATGGTGGAAGCTTTAATTTAAAAGAAGTTAAAGAAGATACGGGCCCGTATGATGAAGGAGTTCCAGTTACCAATATGCGTGAGGGAGGTTTCGGTCTATTTTTAATCGATGCCCTGATGGATAAAGTAGAAATCAATAATAATCATGGCGTAATCGTACTGATGACGAAGTTTTTGTACGAAAATGAGGTGGGCCAAAATGACGACCAGATCTCAACATCACAGTAATGAAGAAGATATTTATGAACTAATAAATCATCTACACCAACACCCTAACGATGAAGCAGTCCAAGAAAGAATCATTCGAAAATATGAGAATTTGGTACACTCCATCGCAAAGAAGTATTCAAAAAATAGCGAGATTCATGAAGATCTTGTACAAGTAGGGATGCTAGGTTTGCTAGCAGCTATTAGAAGGTATGACGAATCCTTCGGCAAATCGTTTGAATCGTTCGCAGTCCCTACTATTATTGGTGAAATCAAACGTTTCATTCGCGATAAAACATGGAGCGTTCATGTGCCTAGAAGAATCAAAGAGCTTGGTCCTAAAATCAAGAAGGCTGTAGAAGAACTAACGACAGATATGCAAGATTCACCGTCTGTACCAGAGATCGCTGCTTATTTAGAAGTTTCTGAAGAAGAAGTCTTAGAAACAATGGAAATGGGTAAAAGCTACAATGCTTTATCTACAGACCGTAAGATTGAGGCAGATTCTGACGGAAGTACAGTAACAATTCTTGATTTAGTAGGTAATCAAGACGATGGATATGAACAAACAGATTATAAGATGTTAATTGATAAAATCTTACCGCTATTAAATGAGCGGGAACAAGAAATTCTTAAATGCACGTATTTCGAAAACTTGAGTCAAAAAGAAACTGGTGAGCGCTTAGGATTATCCCAAATGCATGTATCTCGATTACAACGTAGAGCACTTCGAAAACTAAGAGATTCGATCAGCGCAGAGGACATGGAGGTTTTATTTTGATTGAACGCAAAAACCAAATGGAAATTGCGACTTATCAAAAGGCCAAAAAGGGAAACTATTACTCAGGAGATTCTTTTTTTTATGAGGAACTCGAAGATGGATTTATTTGTGCTTTAGCGGATGGTCTTGGAAGTGGAGAGATTGCAATGAACTCCTCAGAGGCTGCGATTGAAGTTATCAAGAATAATAAATCTGCACCTTTGGATGATTTGGTTGATCTTTGCAATAAAGCAATGGCTGGTACCAATATCCGTGGCTGCGTCTTAGGAATCTTACGTGTAGATTATGTGGAACAATCTTATGCTTATTCTTCCTTAGGGAATATAAGTGTGATTATGGTTGCGAAGGATGGGAAGAAAGAACGAAATATCCCAGTGCCTGGATACTTATCTGGAGTTCCTCATAAAGTAAAAGTCCATAATGGTCCATTAGAAGAAGGTTCGATCTTTTTTATGTTTTCTGATGGAGTAGACGAGCATCAGCTGACAAAAGAATTTTATAATCACCGAACAATGGATTTAACCGTTGATTGGTATAAACGCCAAGAGAATAAAATGAATGATGACACCACCTTGATTGCGATGAAGTATAAAGGTGAGGTTTCTTAATTTAGCTCTTACATGTCCTCATTGTGAGGGCTTTTTTATTTTGTAAGGCTTTTTGGTACAATAAAAAGGTATAAGCAAGTGTGGATAACCGAGGATATTCGTATCCCGTTTCCTAGTACGATGATTTATGAGGAGGAACTTGGATTGACAACAGAAACAAACGCAATTATTCAGATCGTAGCAAAGCAAACGCAACTGCAAATGCCGATCGTAACAACCGTGGTCCATATGCTAGAAGAAGGAAATACGATTCCGTTTATTGCCCGTTATCGAAAAGAACAAACCAAAGGGTTAGACGAAACGCAAATTCAATCCATTAAGGAAACGTATGATTACCAGCAGCAGCTTCATCAAAGAAAAGAAGAAGTCATTCGTTTAATTGAAGAACAAGGAAAATTAACCGATGACTTAAAGCATGATATTAACCGTGCAGAAAAGTTACAACGGGTAGAAGATCTTTATCGCCCGTATAAACAAAAGCGAAGAACACGTGCGACTATTGCCAAAGAAAAAGGACTCGAACCTTTAGCAATTGCTATTGAGCAAGAGCAGGTTACGGATTTAAATAAAGTAGCAGAGAACTACTTAGACGAAGAGCAAGAACTAACAGATGTGGATTTAGTTCTACAAGGTGCGAGTGACATAATCGCCGAGTGGATTTCTGATGAACCATCTTTCCGAGATAAAATCAGAAACATGACGTATGCGAAAGGAACAATCGCAACGGAGAAGAAAAAGAAAGCAGAAGATGAACAAGGTGTTTTTCAGATGTACTATGAATACCAGGAACCTGTTTCTAAAATAGCATCTCACCGCGTATTAGCTGTAAATCGCGGAGAAAAAGAAAAAGTTCTTAAAGTCACCATTGATACACCAACTGAACAGATCCTTCACTATCTGCAGCAAGAAAAAATTCATAAATCCTCCGGGGAGGCTCGAGAATTCCTAGAGCAAACCATTGAGGACAGCTATAAAAGATTAATCCAACCTTCGATCGAGCGTGATTTAAGAACAACTTTAACAGAACAGGCTGAAGATCATGCAATCACGGTGTTTGGTAAGAATTTAAACAGTCTCTTACTACAACCACCATTAAAAGGGAAAACGATTCTTGGTGTGGACCCTGCCTACCGTACTGGTTGTAAATTAGTAGTAGTTGATGAAACAGGGCAGATGAAAGAAGTCGATGTCATTTATCCAACAGCTCCAAGGAATGATATTGCTGGGTCTGAAAAGCGAATCTCACAACTGCTAGAGAAATATCCGATCGAATTAGTTGCAGTCGGAAATGGTACTGCATCTAGGGAAACAGAGCAGTTTATAGCTGAATTTATCCAGAAGAATAACTTAGATCACTTAGCATACTTAATCGTCAATGAAGCTGGTGCAAGTGTCTATTCAGCTTCCAAGTTAGCGCGTGAAGAATTCCCGGACTTACAAGTAGAGGAAAGAAGTGCCGTTTCTATAGCGAGAAGAGTACAAGACCCGTTAAGTGAACTCGTGAAAATTGACCCTAAATCCATAGGAGTTGGCCAATACCAACACGATGTAAGCCAAAAGAAATTAAATGATTCTTTAACCTTTGTAGTGGAGAAAGCAGTGAACCAAGTAGGGGTAAACGTTAATACAGCTTCTTCGTCCTTACTACAATATATTTCCGGGTTAAATAAAACCGTAGCAAATAATATTGTGAAGTATCGAGAAGAGAATGGGCGCTTCGAAAGTCGAACGCAAATTAAAAAAGTACCACGACTTGGGGCGAAAACGTATGAGCAAGCAATTGGCTTTATGCGGATTATTGATGGAAAAGAACCACTAGATCGTACGTCGATTCACCCAGAATCGTATAAAGATACAAAAGAAATCTTGAAAAGAATTAATTTGAAATCCGATCAGATCGGTAGCGAAGAAGCTGTCGAGCGATTGAACCAAGTGACGCTTCAGGAAGTTAGTGACGGGTTAGAAGTTGGCGAACTAACATTAAAAGACATCATGGACGATCTAAAGAAACCAAATCGAGACCCGCGTGATGAATTACCTAAGCCATTACTAAAGACAAACGTCCTATCCATGGAAGACTTAGAACAAGGGATGGAATTACAAGGAACAGTACGAAACGTAGTAGACTTCGGCGCGTTCGTTGATATTGGGGTAAAACAAGATGGACTAGTGCACGTCTCCAAACTATCACAACGCTTTGTTAAAAACCCATTAGACGTGGTAGCTGTTGGCGACATCGTTACCGTTTGGGTAGAAGAAGTAGATGTAAAAAGACAACGTGTAGCACTAACCATGGTAAAATAATAGCCTTTAAGAATGGCCTCCTGACTTTCATTTGTTGGGAGGTTATTTTTGTGTGGTTGGTTGAGGCTTGCTTGCTGAGGGTGGGATATCCAACTTAGTTGGAGGGTATCGAGGTTAATGGGAATATAACCAGCTTAGTGAGAGGTTATCCAGGATGATATGGATATAACCAACTTGGTGGGAGGTTATCCAAGATAAGAGGGATATAACCAACATGGTGCGAGGTTATCCAAGATAAGAGTAATATAACCAACTTAATTTATTCATAAAAGTACCAATGCTCTAAAGCAGTAACAAGTAATAATTTGTTACTGCTTTATTCAATCTATATACGTGGCTAGCGTACCGATTAATGTTAAAATATGAATCATACTAAGTGAAGTAGCTTTAAATTAAAAACGGTGATAATAGAACCAGCATTGGTTAAGCGTCTTAATCGTATACAGATCTTTTTCTTTAAAAGCTTTCTCGAACTGATTGATTAACCATTTAGGCATTTACACAACCCCATTATGATTTTATTGTATAATATGTAGGTGATTAATTGTTCGTGAGAAAGTGTAGGTGAATTAAAATGGAAAATAAAGAACTTCAACAAATAACGGAGCAAATTTCACAGAATGATTTTAATCGTCCATTTAATGACCGAATCATTTTTAATCCAAGGCTTCGGACGACGGGCGGACGGTATATTCCTACAAGGCGCATTATTGAAATCAATAAAAAATATTATACGGAGTTAGGTCGTGATGAGTTAGTTGGCATTATCAAACATGAGCTTTGTCATTATCACTTACATATCGAAGGGAAACCTTTTCATCACAGAAGTGCTGAATTTAAAAAGTTATTAAGCCAAACAAATGCACCGAGATTTTGTGAAAGGTTACCGTCAGAAGCTTCTCAATCTACATTAATCTATCAATGTGGGCAGTGTGGCATGAAGTATAACCGAAAAAGAAAGTTAAATACAGAGCGGTATCGGTGTGGAAAGTGTAGAGGTGAGATTTTCTTTATAGAAAAAGATTAAACTTCTATTGACTCGACAAAAAGAGTCGTGTTAAATTATAAAAGCTGACGAAAAAGTTTGGTTGATTCCGAATGAAAATGTAATGAAAAACTTTCTCGATAGGAATTGACAGCTTTGCAAAGTTATTGTATGATACTTAACGTCGCAACTTTAGAAGAGGGTATTAAAAGTTAACTTTTCTAATCGATCTATTAAAAGTAAATTCTAAATATGTTACGTCATTTTGAGAGTCTATTCCAGCGTAGCTCAGTGGTAGAGCAGTTGACTGTTAATCAATTGGTCGCAGGTTCGAATCCTGCCGCTGGAGCCATACGGAGAAGTACTCAAGTGGCTGAAGAGGCGCCCCTGCTAAGGGTGTAGGTCGCGTAAGCGGCGCGAGGGTTCAAATCCCTCCTTCTCCGCCATTTTTTTAAATGGCCCGTTGGTCAAGTGGTTAAGACACCGCCCTTTCACGGCGGTAACACGGGTTCGAATCCCGTACGGGTCACTCTCAAAGGTCCGGTAGTTCAGTTGGTTAGAATGCCTGCCTGTCACGCAGGAGGTCGCGGGTTCGAGTCCCGTCCGGACCGCCATTTTGTTGGGCCATGGCCAAGCGGTAAGGCAACGGCTTTTGGTGCCGTCATGCGTAGGTTCGAATCCTACTGGCCCAGCCATTTATTTTCTCAATTATATAGTTATTGCAAGTCTTTTTTTATTGCTTAAAACTTTAAACATAATGGAATGCACGCTAGAGGCCGGTCAGAATTTTGTGACTCAACTCATGCGGTCGTGGCGGAACGGCAGACGCGCTAGGTTGAGGGCCTAGTGGGAGTTTATCCCGTGGAGGTTCAAATCCTCTCGACCGCACCATTTAAAAATAATCCCTTGCATTTCGAATTCAGATTTGATATGATAATCTTTGTCGCAATTGGCGCCCGTAGCTCAATTGGACAGAGCGTCTGACTACGGATCAGAAGGTTAGGGGTTCGACTCCTCTCGGGCGCGCCAAAATTTTCAATTAAATATTTTCAACTTTATATGCGGGTGTAGTTTAATGGTAAAACCTCAGCCTTCCAAGCTGATGTTGTGGGTTCGATTCCCATCACCCGCTCCATATATGGGCCTGTAGCTCAGCTGGTTAGAGCGCACGCCTGATAAGCGTGAGGTCGGTGGTTCAAGTCCACTCAGGCCCACCATATAACTCGAACCTTGAAAACTAAACAAAATAGCCTGTCGTCAATTCGTTTTCTTTCTATTAAATAGGAGAAAACATTGGCAACAAACAGAAACAAGCTAGCAAGAGCTAATCAAACACTTTATATGGAGAGTTTGATCCTGGCTCAGGACGAACGCTGGCGGCGTGCCTAATACATGCAAGTCGAGCGCAGGAAGCAGAC
>NZ_AUHI01000021.1 GCF_000423105.1 Halalkalibacillus halophilus DSM 18494
GGGACAATTTTGTTATAAGTTCTCCATATGGTATTTGCTTGTATTTCAATGTCGTTGTTATCTACGGATTCATTATCAGGTTCGTCAGACCCATCCGCAGCTATAGGAGAACTAAATGATAGGGTGGTAAAAATTAGTGCTAAAGTGAGTACTGACATAAATGATTTTTTAAACATAATTTTCCTCTCCTTAAAAATAGTGATTGTTAAGTTTTTTTACATCCTCCTTCCTAATTTAATAAGAAAAACAATTAATGGTGTATTTTGTAATTGTTTGTTACAAATTGTAACTTAATTTTTAAAAAATTGCAATAATATAAACGAAATATTTTGAATTTATTTACCTTTTTCTGTATTTTCTTATGTATCTAGATATTTCCTTTTATATTTTTATACTCGGAATTCGTGATTTCTTGTAAACCAACCTATTCAGGCCAGGTAAAAAAGATTGATATCACAATAATTGATGTCAATAAAAGGATTATATTAAATATATTGTTATTTATAATTTCCAACCTATAGCCACATTCCTACCCTCTAAAACTCCTCCTTAAAAAAAAGGTTTCATGAATAGACAAAGGTAAATGATTTTTTAACCCTTCTTTTAGTAATTGCTTGATTATGTGTTGGATTACTAGATTTATATTGTGTATCATTAGTCAAATTCTGAGGGCTGCTTTCCGTATCTAATATCATATCTATTTTTTTAAACCTTAATTGGGGAAATTCTGAACTTCTTGTGTCTCAATGGATTCAGATTGAATTAAATCGACCAAAGATAATCAGAGGATTCTTTGATATGAAGTCAGTATTTCATGTAACCGTTAATTTCTTTTCTTTGAATGTAATTTTTAGCAAACAGCTTTTTGAGGCAATTATACAATGCCTCGCGCCCATGCATTTTGTAGTTCAGAAAATGAAAATTGAAGGCTGTTTACTACGCGCTGCCCGTCCATATGTATAACGGAGCATAAAACCAAGTAATGTATTATGTATGAACTTATAAATTTAAACAAAAAAATTACTCGACCGTTATTTGACGGTCTTTTTTTGTTCGCCCAGCATGGGCGAACTCTAACGGGTGAAAGTCCCGAGTGCGACCAAGTAGCGGTAAGCACCTAGCCGAAAGCAAGGGTGTCTGTGGTGACGCAGAATCTGAAGGAAGCTGTAGGCAAACCTCTGGTCTGACGTACAGAAATCATATAAGAGGCAACATGTGAGGATAAGACTGCAAAAGAAGTTAAAGTCCCATAGCTACGAACATCACATGGTGTATATATGGCAGATAGATGGAGGGAAAGAGTTCGTACCTTAACTGGGGAGGTCTCCCTATCTACCCCAAACGCTTATAGAGATATAAGTCTGGATAGGGAGAAGTCAGCAGAAGCCATAGTAATGAAGAAGTCTAACGAAAGTTAGAACGAGTGAAGGGCTGAACAATTTTATCGTTACGGAAATCTGAATTGGAAGAGAAAAAAAGACCACTGGCATACCGCGTTAAAGTGGATACCGACTTCACGTGAAAGAAAGGAACTAACAAGCATGTATGAAGGAAAACTTCTTGATGAAATACTTCGCAGGGATAACCTTGAACGAGCACATAAACAAGTAGAAAAGAACAAGGGTGCAGCAGGCGTAGATGGAATGACGGTGGAGAAACTATCGTTATTCATGATTGAAAACAGGAAGGATGTCATCCTTCAAATTCGCCAAAGGGAATATGACCCTTCGCCTGTGAAAAGAGTTGAAATTCCTAAACCAAATGGCGGAACCCGCCTTCTAGGAATTCCAACGGTAGTGGACAGGGTTATCCAACAAGCTATTTCGCAAGTCTTAACCCCTGTATTTGATAAACAATTCCATGAACATAGTTATGGATTCAGACCTGGACGGAATGCCGAAATGGCTATCCAACAAGCACTTGACTACTTGAATGATGGTTACGAATGGATTGTGGATATTGATCTGGAACGATTTTTCGATACGGTCAACCACGACCGGCTAATGAATATCATATCAAGGACGGTAAAAGATGGAGATGTCATCTCTCTTATTCGAAAGTTTTTGGTTAGCGGTGTACAACTTGATGAAGGGTACAAAGAAACCATCATAGGTACACCGCAAGGTGGAAATCTCTCGCCATTACTGAGTAATATCATGTTGAATGAGTTAGACCAAGAACTCGAAGAACGAGGATTAAGGTTCGTTCGATACGCTGATGATTGCATTATTATGGTCAAGAGCGAGATGTCAGCAAGACGCGTCATGCGGTCTGTATCAAAATTCATTGAAGAGAAACTAGGTTTAATCGTTAACATGACAAAATCGAAAGTGACTAAACCAAACGACCCTAACCTAAAGTTCTTAGGTTTTGGCTTCTTTAAAGACTACCAAATGGAAGAATATAAAGCAAAACCACATGAAAAATCCGTGGAAGCGTTCAAATACAAGTTAAAAGAACTAACAAGAAAGAACTGGAGCGTTGATACGAAGTATCAAGTGGAACGAATTAATCAAGTCATTCGAGGGTGGGTCAACTATTTTAGAATAGGTTATATGAAATCCGTTTTAAATAGAATTGACTCTCACACAAGAGTTCGACTAAGAATGTGTATCTGGAAGAAGTGGAAAACACCCCAGAAGCGTCGGAAGAACCTAGTGAAGCTCGGTATGAAAAGAAATCACGCGTATAAGAACAGTCACACCAGTAAAGGTGCGATACGGATAGCCTATTCGTGGGTTCTTACCACAACGATAACGAACAAGAGATTAGCCCAGTTCGGGCTAATCTCTTGCGTACAACACTATAATAAAATACATGCTTAATATAAAATTGAACCGCCGTATACGGAACCGTACGTACGGTGGTGTGAGAGGTCGGAGGTTAATTACCTCCTCCTACTCGATATGTTGTCATAACCGTCTTGAATCTATTAGAGGTGATCGGTTAAAGTGGTAGTAGAAGTTTGAGGCTAAGTTATTCTTTCATTTATTATAACGCTCAAAAGAGTGGTCCCATATTAAGACCACCCTTTTCTTCTATTCCTTATCCAATTCAATCGTCTCATTTATCCCCGTTGATTCCGAATCTTTCCCTGTCATCCGTTTATACAAAAAGGCGGTTTTCTTCTTGAAATCACCGCTGTCCCAATACTCTGCTGTTTCCGCATTCACTTTTATAAGGACCACGTTCGGATCGTCATAAGACGTTTGCATAAATTTCTCAAGTGCCTTACTCCAAAATTCTTTTTTCTTTTCTGTGTCTTCCACGATTTCTGCTTTTCCACGTACAGAAACATAGGAGTCACCTGCGTAAGCCACATTCACATCTTGTTCGTGTAAAATCTGATCAAATTTATCCGTTTCTTTTTTGGTGAAGAACCATAAGTCTCCATCAAACTCTACGTCCTGCGTTTTCATCGGGCGGGACACAAGCCCTTCTTCCGATGCAGTTGTCAGCATGGCTGTATCTATATCCTTAATTAACTTCCTTAACGTTTCTACTTCTTCTTGCTTTAGCTTATTAGACATTTCCATCACCTCACTAATGTATTAGAAGTATTTTACCCTTGTATAAAAAATTTAATCAGGTGGCAGCAGGAGACCCTTTTCCAGAGGCGTTTTAATATGAATCACTAAAAGAACATTGCATCAATCCGGAGCAAAATAAAAACAATGATTTTATGCATGTATATTTATACTAAAAATCCTGTTTTCTAGTTAGTAGTAGAAAACAGGATTTTATTAATGTAAATAATCAAATCTTGAGTTAAAAACATAAAGAAAATCAAAATACACCATTGCATAATTATACATAATCATGATATGTTATTAGCTATCAAGTTTAGAAGTAGTGATAATATAATCAAAAATTATTTAAAATATAAAAATATGGAGAGATTCAACATGGGAATGAAAAAAACACAGCAGGAAGAAGAAGTTACTAACAAAAAGGGATATACACCGAAACAATACATACGCTTTTTGCTTCCGTCATTAATTGGAATTTTGCTATTTTTAGTCCCTGTTTCTGTAGATGGAAATGTAACAATCGGGCTTGGAATTTTAGCGGATGGTCTACAGGGTGCTATAGAGGAATATATTCCTTTATTTATGACCATTGTACTCTGTGCTTCTGTCGTTGGTAGTTTGATTGTTAAATTTACTACCATAGAAGCAGTTAAAAAAAGTGCATTCTTAACTGGCTTATTTGATATCACGCTATTCTGGTTCCTATTGAGAGCTTTTGGCGCATTATTTGCTGTTCTCACTTTGAATGAAATAGGTCCTGAATTCATTTGGTCTGGTCTGACAGGTGGAGTGGTACTGTATGATTTAATTCCGGTCCTCATGGTTTGGTTTTTATTTGCTTGTTTGTTTATGCCGCTTTTACTTCAATTTGGGTTGATGGATTTTATCGGAGCATTGGTACGTAAATTAATGATTCCTTTATTTAAACTACCTGGGCGTTCCTCTGTGGATGCTTTAGTATCATGGATGGGAAGTGGAACAGTAGGGGTATTATTAACGACACAACAGTATGAGGCTGGTTACTATACAAAACGTGAAGCGGCTGTTGTTGCAACGAACTTCTCTATTGCATCCATTGCGTTTAGTCTTATTATTGCAAGGTTTTTAAATATAGACCATATGTTTATCCAGTTTTATTTTAGTGTCGTTGTAACAGGAGTCATCGCTGCTATTATATGTCCAAGAATCCCGCCTCTTTCGTTAAAGAAAGATACGTATTACGAGCCGGTAGGGAAGCAAATAGATGAAGTTGTGCCAGAAGGGGTATCTAGTTTCCAATGGGGAATTAGAAAGGCTGTTGAAAAAGCAGATCAAGTGAAGAGTTATACGAGTGTGATAAAAGGCGGGGTCAAGAATGTCATTGATATTTGGTTTGCTTTAATTCCGTTAGTGATGGCGCTCGGAACGGTAGCTCTTGTTATTGCGGAATTAACTCCTATATTTAATGTCTTATCGTATCCTTTCGTCCCATTACTTCAGTTACTACAAATCCCTGAGGCTCAAGCAGCTGCACCTGCTATGCTTGTTGGTTTTGCGGACATGTTTTTACCGGCTGTTGTTGGAAGTGGCATTGAGTCAGAACTTACACGTTTTGTGATCGGTGTCATGTCCTTATCCCAGTTAATATACATGTCTGAAATTGGTATACTATTAATCAAATCAAAAATTCCCGTTTCGTTCGCGCAACTATTTATTATATTTCTACAAAGAACCATCATTACGTTGCCAATTGCTGCATTAATGGCGCATCTATTATTTTTTTAATGGAAAGGTGAAGGATAGAAATGAATATAGAAGCATTTTTCACGGAAGACACGAAAGCTGCCCTTCAAAATGATCCACCAGGCCAATGGATGCCCACACTTCCAGATGGTTGTGTACGTTTAAGTTCTGGGGTTCCGGCACCTAATCTGATTCCCGTTGAGGAGCTGCAAGCAGCAGTGAGCCGCTTACTGGAAGAAGAGAAGGACATGCCGCTTCATTACGTGGGAAGCCCTAACATGGCAAAGCTAAAAGAGCAGCTTCAAGCGAGGATGTTACAACGTGGGATCCGTGCTTCCGAAGAAGAACTGTTAATTACATCCGGTGCATGCCAAGCAATCGATCTCATTGCCCGGATTTTACTTGATAATAAAACAGTCGTTGCCGTAGAATCGCCAACTTATATGGAAGCATTAGAAGTATTTCAAAACTACACGGAGCATTTTATTAGTATTCCAGTGGATGAATACGGACTGCAAACAGATAAATTAGAAGAGATGCTAGCGGAAAGGGAAAGCAAAGGGCTACCGCTTCCTAGCATTTTATATACGATACCAACTTTTCAAAATCCAACAGGGACAACGATGACCATGGATCGTCGGAAACATGTGTTGGAACTGGCTTCCACGTACGATTTTCTTATTTTAGAAGACGATGCATATGGCGAATTACATTTTCAAGCACCCCCAGTTCCATTAAAAGCGATGGACAATGAAGGACGTGTTCTATATCTTGGTTCCTTATCCAAGGTAGTAGCACCGGGAATGCGAATCGGTTGGGTAACGGCAACCCCCAAATTTATTAATACTCTGGCTCGGTTTAAAAAGGATTTAGACCATGCCTTTGCACAAGCAACCATGGCTTCCTATATAGATAGAACAGACTTAGAGAAAAGGCTCCACACCTTAAGAGAAACGTATCAACAAAAGTGTACCGCCTTACTTTCTGCCTTGGAACAACATATGCCGGAATCGGTCTCCTGGTATGTGCCAGAAGGTGGTTACTTTGTTTGGGTTAGAATCGTTGGTGTAGATACGGCGAAATTATTAACTCAAGCTCTCGATGAAGGTGTCTCCTACATCCCAGGGAAGCATTTTTTCTTAAATCATCAGGAGGGAGCAGAGTACCTTCGTTTATCATTTAGTTACGCCGATCATAAAGAGATCGGAGAAGGAATTGAAAAATTAAGTAAAGTTATCAAACGAAACCTTTCATAGTATTCATGCCAAGAGAAACCCCGTACTACTATTAAAGTGGTACGGGGTTAATTCATGTAATTTGGATTCGTTTCTTTTCTCTAAACTTTACATATCATGATCCGATTTTTGTTTTTGCCCTGTATGATTTCGCTGTTTTACTTTGTGCGAGCCTTGCATTGGTTCGCCATATGGCTGTTTCGGACTCTTTGGTAGATTTGGTTCTTCCTGCTGTTTTGGTCCTTTAGGTTTTCCACTCATTTTCTATCTCCTCCTTCCATTTAATCTAAATCCCTTTTAGGTTCTTCTTTATGCTTCCTGTCCTTAACCTCAGTAAATATGTTTTCTTCCAAGCTTGTTTGACTTTCCAAACTTCCATTCTGGGGATGAGATTGACTTGATTCAATCAGCGATTTGAGCATCTGAATATCTTTTTTAGTAGCATATTGGTTTTCGGGTTTTAACATATATCCTAATTGACCGTTCGCTTCTATTGTAGCCCATTGTAAATCACTAAAATGTTGGATATTTTCTTGTCTCATTCGTACTTCAAGCATATCAACAGTTAACCGTAGCTTCTTTAAATTGGTTTCATTTACTTGTCCGTTTTCGACTACGATCATTGATTTTCCATATATAAATGTTTCTAGAACATCCGATTTCAAAACGATATACTCTATAAAGATAAGCGTGCTCACCATAATAAATGTAATAACCATTGTTATCCAAATGCTTCTGTCACCAACAGGTTGAATAATCAAGGAACCAACAGCAATCATCATGACGGTTTGCGCAACCGTAAGCTGTGAAATTGATTTTCTTCCAGCTAGTCGCAAAATCAGGACGCCTCCAATGACTACGACAAGAGCTTTCCATAGGAAGTGAAAGTCCAAAAACATCCCCTCTTTTCAATAGTTGAAACTCTATATTTATAAGATGTATAGGATCTATTGTTTATTGTGGATGAGACGCTCCACTTTTATTCTCTAATCTTTTACTGATCCTCATATGCTGATAATAAAAGAAGCGGGAATCGTCTAAGACCGAATCCTCAATACTAATGCTTCCTTTTCTCCACATCTCCAATCGTTTCTGCTCGTGGGGTATTATATAATCTGCTCTTAGGGTCATAAATTTTCTGAGACGGCCAGAGCCCATGGTGTCCTGAGAATAGATAACTGACCATACAAGCAACAAAAAAGTATTCTAATCCTTCTCCACCAAACATCTCCATTGCCAATAGGAAAGCTGCTATAGGTGTATTAGCCCCGCCGCAAAAAACGGCGATTAATCCTAAAGCGGCGAGAAATGACATAGGTAAATCAATAAATGCATGTAAGGCATTCCCTAAGGTCGCTCCGATAAAAAATAAAGGGATAGCTTCCCCGCCCACAAAGCCGCTACCTAGGGTTACTGCTGTAAATATTAGCTTGGCTAGAAAAGCGAACGGTGGAATGTCTTCATTAAAAGATTGCTCTAGCATATCTAATCCACGGCCATTATAGTCTTGCGAACCGACAATCATTGTTAATATGACAATGATAATTCCTCCAACAAAGGCTCTTTTCATATGGTTTTTCTTAAAAATTTTCTCTGAAAAATGTTGAATCCCATGTCTCAACTGACAGTATAAAACACTCACCAAGCTGAAGATCACACATATCAGAATAACTTGTAGAAAGGTACTAATAGATACTTCTGGTACGGTGTGTATGATGAATTCTTCGTGTTCGTGTCCCCAGACAGCTACAGTCACATAGTGCCCAACAAAGCTTGCGGTAAGACAGGGTACAAATGCTTTAAATTTCAGCTTTCCTAATGTGGACATTTCCATGCCAAAAACAGCACCAGTTATAGGCGCACCAAAGGCAGATCCAAAACCAGCACTTATTCCGCTCATCATTAAAATTTTCTTGTCGACCTTGTTTACGTTGAAGAATTTGTTGACCGTTGCAGCTACACTTCCACCCATTTGGACAGCTGCCCCTTCTCGACCAGTTGACCCGCCAAAAAGGACAGTGATAAAGGTTCCGATATAAACGATCGGCCCCATTCGCCGCGGTACCTCTTTCTTTCCATGCACGGCATCTATCACGAGATTATTTAATTCAGCGGTGTCATTCCACGTATTATTCAAAAACACCTTTCCATAGTTCATATATATGTAGCCTATGATTAGTCCCCCAAAAGGAAGAAGGAAGATAAGCCAATCTCTTGTGGATCGTATATCATCTCCTAAAAAATCGTTTGTCACTAAAAGAAAAGTAGTTGCTGAACCAACGATGATTCCAATTATGGATCCAAAGAAAATCCATGGAACAAGAACGGAGAAAAAGTTTTTATATTTTAAAAGCACTGATCATCGCACCTCATTTCTCATCTTTTAGGAGTATCGATTCTATTTTTGCCCATTGGATGAGAATTATTAGAAGTAGGAAGAATTTAAACCCAAAAAAAGAGGAGAATTACGCATGGCAAACCCTATCCCTTCCATGTAAATAGGGTTATTTAGCTTGTGGTTTTCATCAATTAATCTATTCTAACGCTAGTTTGCTAGATGCCTGGTTTTATAAGGGATATGCAATAGCCCTTGTTTTTTTAAGTCAGTTGTATTATGATGTTTTTAAGTCATATGTATTACAATGATTTTTGAAAGAGAATATTTGGTTATCCCATATCAGTACAAATTTAAATGGATAAAACCAGAACCATGGTAGCTGGTGAAACAAAAAGGGTGGTTAAAATATGAATAAAACAGAATTTTGTTCGTATATCGATTATTCGCTTCTTTGGCAAAATCGAACACAAGATTCCATAGAAAAACGAAGTCAAGAAGTACTTAAATACGGATTTGCATGCTTATGTTGTTATCCAACGGACGTAGCGGTAGCTAAAAATATAATAGGAGACAAAGCTAGTATCAGTGGTGTGGTTGGATTTCCTTTTGGATTTGAGACGACCAAGACGAAAGTCCATGAAGCTACGGTAGCGATAGATGATGGGGCTAACGAAATTGATATGGTAATGAACATAGCTCGCTTTAAAGAGGGGGATTATGATTATGTGTTAGATGAATTGAAACAAGTTGTCGGAGCAGCAAAACATAAACGTAGCGATTGTATTGTGAAAGTTATTATTGAAACACCGCACCTTAAAAATAGAGAGGAGTTAGCTAAAGCTTGTGAGTTAGTGATTGAATCGGGTGCTGACTTCGTCAAAAATGCTACTGGATTTGCCGCTGGTTACGATGGTACAGGCTATGTAGATTACAACGATGAGATGGCTGAACCTTACGAAAATACAGGGATTGATAATGTACGCGCAATGCGTGAGATTGTAAAAGATCGAATAAAAATCAAATCTTCTGGCGACCCCAAAAACTTGGAAGAGTGCCTCTATTATATTGAGGAATTAGGTGTTTCTCGAATCGGTAATGATCATATTATTGAATGGCTCGAAGAACAGAAAGAAGATTATTGGCAAAATAAATAGAGAATAAGATAGCGTTGTAAATTAACTTTAATTAATAATAAAAGATAATATAGTGTGACTTTTTATGAATCGTTAAATAGATGTCTTATGTAAAACATAAAAGGGAGTAGATAGTATGAAGCGTATAAGTTTAGTTATAGTATCTTTAATAGTAGCAATTAGTTTAATCGGATGTTCAGAAAATGATAGTGAAGCGGAAAATGTTGAGGACCAAGATTTAGTGTTAGGTTTAACGACTTGGACAAGTACGGTTCCGCCTACAGAGATTGTTAAATATATCTTGGAGGACATGGGTTATAATATAGAAGTAAAAGAGGCGAATATTGGCGCTATTTATGTCGCATTAGCAGAAGGTGACATTGATATCTACATGGACTCTTGGTATCCACAACAGACACAATATTTAGAGCAGTACTCAGATTCTATCGAGCAATTATCACCAATCTATGAAGATGCAAATGCAGGAATGGTAGTTCCAAATTATATGGAAGATATAAATGATGTGGAAGATCTAGTTGGGAATGAAGATATGGTTAACAATGAAGTAATTGCCATTGAAGATGGGGACCCTGCTATGGATGAATTACAAGAATTAATTGATGCCTATGATCTTGACCTTAATCTCGTAAACTCTTCCGAAGGAGCAATGATTGCTGCTGCGAAAGCAAGTACGGATCAAGAGGAGCCTATTTTATTATATGGATGGCGTCCACATTCCATGTTTAATGACATGGGGTTAAAAATATTAACAAATGAAGAACACCCAGAGTATTTCTCAGGAAGTTCGATTCACCCTATCGCTAATGATGAGTTACATGAGAAAGCACCTGGAGCTTATGAATTATTAGAAGGTTTGACCATTTCTATTCCTGACATGGAAGAAATGATTATTAAGATTGATAACGGTGAAGATGCTGAAGAAGTAGCGCAAGAATGGGTCGAAGATAATCAAGATAGAATTGATGAAATAACTAACGATTAAGAGTGAATGCCTAGAGTTCGCCTGATAAAAAGGAGGGTATCCAATGGAAATCAAAAAGATGTACATTAATGGGGAATGGGTTGAAGCGAATACTGGTGAATTAAGAGAAATTATCAACCCATACAATCAAGAAGTTATCGCAAAGGTTTCAGAAGGTGATAAAAACGATGCGATTAAAGCTATCAAAGCCGCTCGAAAAGCCTTTGACCAAGGAGAATGGTCTACAACATCGGCAGTAGAGCGGGGAAAAGTTGTTGAAAAAATTGCGAACTTGATTCAACGGGATAAGGAAGAATTGGCTTATCTCGAATCACTTAATACAGGTAAAACAATGGAGGAAAGCCGTGGAGATATGGATGAAATCTCTTTGGTATTCAGATATTTTTCCGAAATGACTGATGATAGTAGTAGTGAAGTTCTTGACTCCCCTATTCCAAATTCAACTAGTAGAATCGTTCGTGAACCTGTTGGTGTGTGTGGGCAGATCACGCCATGGAATTACCCTTTATTACAGGCATCTTGGAAGTTAGCCCCGGCATTAGTGGCAGGTAACACCCTCGTACTGAAACCTAGTGAAATTACACCTTTGACCTCGATTAAAGTATTTGAATTAGTGGAAGAGGCAGGAGTTCCAGTAGGAGTTATAAATCTTGTGATGGGTGCGGGTGACACTGTTGGGGCAGAGCTCTCTTCTAATCATGAGGTAGACTTAATTTCTTTCACTGGTGGAATTGAATCAGGGAAAAAAGTGATGCAGGCTGCAAGCTCGAATGTAAAGAATCTAGCACTTGAATTAGGGGGTAAGAATCCTAATGTGATTTTTGAAGATGCTGATTTTGAAACAGCAGTTGATCAGGCTATGAATGCGGTGTTTTTCCATGCAGGGCAAATTTGCTCCGCAGGCACACGTTTAATTGTCGAAGAGAGTATTCATGATTCATTTGTTGATGCACTGGTCGAGCGTGTAAAGCATATTAAACTAGGCAATGGTTTTGACGAATCAACCCAAATGGGACCACTTATTTCGAATGAACATTTGAATAAAGTAATTAATTATGTGGAAAAAGGAAAGCAGGAGGGAGTGACGGTAGCCATCGGTGGTAGTCGTCCAAATGATCCTGCTTTACAAAGTGGTTTTTTCTATCTTCCAACCATATTAACGGATTGTAAAACGGATATGTATGTAGTCCAAGAAGAAGGTTTTGGGCCTGTCATCACTATTGAAAAATTCAGCACCGAAGAACAGGCTATACAATTGGCTAATGACTCTATTTATGGCCTTTCCGGTGGTGTTTTTACAAATGATATCTCAAAGGCTGAGCGACTTGCCACCAAAATGCGAATGGGTACAGTTTGGATCAATGATGTTAACCTTTACTTCCCACAAGCACCATGGGGAGGGTATAAACAATCTGGAATTGGTCGTGAACTAGGGAAAGAAGGACTTGAGGAATACCAGGAGACAAAACACATTTTTCATAACTTGAAGCCTGAACCGTTAAACTGGTTCTAGATTATCCCTAGATGTCTCTTTTTCAAGTACCTACAAAGGAATATAGGCACATTAGCTACTTGTATAACATCTTGTACTCGGGCCTTCATTAGAAGGAACCCGGTACGAGATGTATTTTCATATAGATAGGTTACATACATAAATTAGTCACTGTTTATTTTCTACATTTTGAGGTAGACCGATTACTTACATATCTCCTGTAAATAGTTTCTGATTTTATCTTCTACTATTTGCTCGCTATATAAATAGTGATAGATAACAGATTCGAATACTAAGCCTGTAATAAAAATAATGAAGGCATGGGCTTGTTCCTTAATTTTATCCTCATTTAACAGATAGCCATGTTGAGAAAGAATGTTTAATATACTCTCTGCAAAATTAAGATTTATATTCCGATATTCTTCACTCAAATCCTTATATTCTGGATTCATACTAGCCATTAAGGTGAATTTCACCCAAATATCATTCTCGATTCTTCCTTCTTTTGAATGGATTTGAACGATTTGTTTCCCCATACGAACAGCGGCTTCAAAGATATCTTGATCGTGCTCTACTTGGACGACCTGTTGCATTCTATTTTCAAATCTTTGAAAAATAACTTCCATGGCGAACGCGTATATGTCCTTTTGTTTTGGAAAAAAATATTGAACAGATCCTAAAGATAAATCAGCTTTTTTAGCAATTTCCCGTAAAGTCGTTTTTTCAAAGCCGTGTTGGTGGATAACGTCAAAAGTCGCTTTTACAATATGTTCTTTTCTTTCAGCGAGGTCAATTTTTTTAGGCATAAAAGTACTCCTTTAATTTGTAAGGTGCTTAATACTATCATAACATTTCTTAAGTCAAACGACTTAAAAATTTTATGATAACTTGAAAAGGAGTCGGTAACACTTGATTGCATGCCGAGTAACCAAATATAAAAAAGTAAACTTTCATAAGATTCGTTTAATAAATTTTATAAAATGGTTCGAAAGATATAAAAATTCAAATCGAGAATAAAGGCCAAATTAGTATTTCAAACCATTTAGCTTATATTGGATAATTCGTCATTAAGTATAAAAAGAAGAGAAAAGCGTATACTGCTCTTCTCTTCTTTACTTATTTAAACATGTTACCTATTTTCAATTGGCGGTTCCTCTTCACAAACATCCGCAATCTTCTTACATGTCTCATAAAAACGATTAAAGTCAAGCTCATGTAACTCCTCGGTATCTGTAGAATCCATGACATATTTCGCAAATTGCCATGTGTCTTCTTTAACATGTTCTTCACTTGTAATTGCTATCGTATACAGTGCTTCAAGCAACGCGGCCATTACCGTCATATCTTTCTTTCCGTATAGACGAATTTGGTAGAAGCTTCTGTAAAGGTAATCCTCGAATTTTTTCGGTTCCATGATAAATCTTAGTTCATCATTCTGGTCTGCATAATAACGAATAGGTTTATGAATAGATGCAAGCTCTGTTAAAAGAGAGCCGATCCTGTTTATACTGTTCACGGCGGTGTGGGGGTCATTTATACTTGGTGAAATCGATTTAACTGCAATTTCAACCAACTTCTGAATCGAAAATTCAATGTCCTGAACATTCGTACGTTCAATTCCAATTAACATATAGTGAAGAAAATAACTCATGTCTTCTACCTCATCCGACTGGTTTCTTTGCCAATAATAGAAGACCGGAGTTCCTTTGGTAACGAAATCTCCTACTTGGTATTCAGAAGATATTAGGATGTCATTGTTTTTAGCGAACTTAATTAACCCTTGGATTTCTAACCCTTGGAGATATCCGGATTGGTTTGCTTTGACAGTGTTGTGTGCATTTTCCTTCCACTGGTTGACCGTATCCTCGTCCCATTCAGAAGCTTCGATGAAGTCTTTTTCTCGGAAAGTGTTTTGGATAAGAAAGGAAGTGTCATTTCGGATTTGTCCAATCAAGTTATTCACCTGTAGAAAGCTTGAAGAATGGTGGATAAATAGAATGAAAAATCCGAGACTAATAATAGCGATAGTTACTGTTAAATATGCAGCTAAAAATTCTTTCTGACTACTAGTTCCAAGCCACATTAGGTTGATGAGCGTAAAAACAAACCCGAATGAAAAGACACCGAGGACATGCTGGGTCACTCGACTTTTCATAAAATCTTGCAACGTTCGTGGTGAAAACTGAGTCGAATATTTAGTTAGGACGACCATAATGGTAGAGAAACTAATTGTCGTCATCGTCAACACAGCAGTTATCAGAGCGCTGTATAAGCTCCTCGCAGTGCTTTTTTCTACGAAGTACTGAGAGAAGGTGTGTCCTTGAAAATTAGAAACAAGCCACGTATCCAATAAAATTGTTAATATTATGGCTATAAGTGCCATTAAGCCATAAATCGTGGGTAAAAACCAAAAACTATCTCGCATCTTGACCCACATTCTCATCGTATTCATAATTATCTCTCCTTCTTGGAACGTATATCGTTAGCATGATCTGAATACGCTAGAAATACTTTTATGCATGGGGATGATTGTGGGGCCCAGGAGGGTTACGTGTCAACTAATAGCTCTGGTTTTCCATGCACCAAGTATTTCCTTTTTTCTGTTTTTTTGATAATATCTTTTATGATACTAGAAAAATTTAGAGAAATTTCTTTAAAAGGAGATATGTAATTATGAAATCCCGTCATTTATCTATATTACTTACGATCCTTCTCACTGTTTCTTGGATCTGGTTTGCTTATGAAGATAATAAACCAAAGACAAGTGTGGATTTGGTCAATTATATATCAGTCAATGAAGATGGTGAATTACAAGATGTGATCTTAAATGATTCCTCATTAGAAAGTACCGACATAGAAAATCATGTAAACTATTTTCAACATTCAACTCAGGTAAGTCAATTTTTCATTGTGAAAGCAGATCATGAAGATAACTCACTACTAGTTGAAACGACACCAGGTTTAAATAGTAATAAACTTCACATCAAAGATATTAAAGAGATTGATGCCAATGCCTTACAAGAGATGTTAGCTGAGTGATATACTTGGCATTCCGGATGTGATTTATTTATAACTATTATAAAATAAAAACTTTTATAAAAAGTGTGTTATAATAGATAATACAACGAAAGACGCTTTACCCATTCAGACCACAGTCCTCGGCTCACTTCGTCTAAATGGGTAAAGTGTTTTTTGTGTTTTTAAATGTTTTTAAAAACTAGGAGGAACAAATATTGAAGAATACAGCATTAATTTATTGTGAAGATTATTTCGGTAAAATGGACGGAAAAACAGCAAATGGGTTAGTCCGTCGCTCAGAAAAGTATGACATTGTAGGTGTCATTGACAGTAAGAAAGCCGGAATGGATGCAGGTGAGGTTCTAAATCAAGGTAGAAATAGCATTCCAGTATTTCATAGTCTGGAGGATGCAATTAATCGACTTGATGAACTTCCAGCACAATTTATCTATGGAATTGCTCCCGCTGAAGCATTTCTTAAATCAGCTGAACGGGAACTTTTATTTCAAGCGATGCAGTATGGCATGAATCTTATTAATCCATTACATGAGTTCCTAGGCGAAGATGAGGAATTCTTGCAGTACGCAGCCCAGTGTGGAGTCACTATCACAGATGTGCGCAAACCACCTATGAAGAAAGACTTACATTTATTTTCCGGCCAAATATTTTCAGTGGAGGCGCCGATTATAGCAGTTTTAGGAACCGATAGTGCGGTTGGGAAAAGAACCACAGCTGTTGTGCTCCAGAGTGCTCTTGAAGAAATAGGGCTTAACGTTGCTATGATTGCGACGGGACAAACAGGGTTAATTCAAGGTGCTTCCTATGGAGTTGCGATTGATGCCCTTCCTTCTCAATATATAACTGGTGAAATTGAAAACCAGATCATGAGAGCTTATAACATAGAAAAACCTGACGTCATTATTGTGGAGGGACAAGGAGCACTTAGCCACCCTGCTTACATTAGTTCGTCAGGCATATTAAAAGGAGCGAGACCAAGTGCTGTCATTGTTCAACACCCTCCGATGCGCGTTAATTTAGGAGACTTTCCATTTATGAAAATGCCAACTTTGAAAAGTGAAATTGATTTAATCGAAAATTCTTCGAACGCAAAAGTGGTTGCCATTACGATTAATCATGAGAACATGAGGGACGATCAAATCGACCAAACCGTCGCTTCCTATGAGCAGAAGTTTGAAATACCTGCGACAGACGTTCTAAAGCACGGATCAGATAAGCTGGTCCAAAGTATTCTAACAGCCTTCCCGACGTTAAAAGAGAAGAAGGTTCTGGTCAGATGAATCTAACAGTCGAACCACCTAAACAACTTTATCTGAAACATAAAATGCCGAAAATAGAGATTAACCTTTCCAAAATCGCTCATAATGCTAGAATGCTTAAGTCGATGTACCAGTCGAAAGGCATTCATATAATGGGTGTAACAAAAGGTGTCTGTGGCAGCCTTGAAATTGCCAACCTTCTCGTTGATCAGGGTATATCACAATTAGGAGATTCCAAGATAGAGAATCTAAAAAGAATGAAAGAAGCAGGTGTACAAGCAGAGTTTGTCTTATTGAGAACGCCTGCACTTAGTGAAATCGAGGCCGTTGTAGACTATGCAGATATCAGTTTAAACTCTGAACTGGAGGTCATTCAACGATTATCTGAATGCGCATTAGAGAAAAACACCGTGCATAAAATAATTCTTATGATCGAGCTGGGTGATTTACGTGAAGGCGTAATGCCAGACCAACTCGATCGCTACATCCAAAGTATTTTACAACTGCGCGGCATAGAGGTCGTAGGGGTTGGAGCTAATTTCGCTTGTTTTGGAGGAGTAAAGCCGGATGCAAAAAAAATGAATACACTCTCGCACTTAGCCAGTGAAATTAGAAATCGATACCACCTATCCTTGCCGTTTATTTCAGGGGGGAATTCTGCTAATTACAACTGGTTCACATCCACTGAACAGATGGGTGAAATTAATCAGTTGCGTATTGGCGAATCAATTCTGCTCGGACAGGAAACCCTTTCACGCACCCCTATTCCAGGATTGTATACGGACGCTTTCACGTTTTATTCGGAAGTCATTGAATCAAAAATCAAACCCTCCGTCCCGTACGGAGAAATTGCACAAAACGCATTAGGGTTTTACCCCGAATTTGAAGAAAAAGGGAACATACGACACGCAATTCTAGGCGTCGGAATCCAAGACGTCCTTGTGGGTGGCCTAACTTCACTCCTAGATGTCAACATCATAGGATTCAGCAGTGACCATACCGTCCTTGATGCAAAGAAAGTCGACTTACAAGTAGGAGATGCAGTCGCTTTTAACTTAAACTATGGCGCGTTACTATCCTTAATGACATCGTCTACTGTAAGCAAAGAATATGTATAAATAATCTATCAATTGAAATGAAAAAATTACTCGACCGTCAGCTGACTGGTCTTTTTTTATAACTTGTAAGTATTACTTACAAGTTCAGAATGAAGGGTTAAGAGAATTAATTGGATTGTAAAATAATATATGCCTTTGAAAGCAAAAGGCATTTGGATAAATAAAACAGTCACTATATGAAAAAGAGAGATAAGCACTAACTGCTCATCTCTCTAATAACTTTTATCAACCTAAGAAAAAGTAATCCCTTCTTCTTCCTTCACTTCATTCTGTTCCGCAAACTCATCCAACAATTCACGCACTTCATCCGTAGATTCCGTACTCATCAGGCGATGTCTCAGGTCACTTGCACCTTTGAAGTCGCGGACGTAAATTTTAAAGAAGCGGCGAAGTGGTTTGAAATTCCGTGGTTCGAGTTCTTCGGAATATTTATCATGTAAATCAAGCTGCAGTCGCAGTAGTCCGAGTAGGTCTTCGCTCGTATGTTCCTTCTTCTCGGTTGCAAAGGCATACGGATTATGGAAGATTCCTCGTCCGATCATCACGCCATCTACACCATATCTTTCAACAAGCTCCAGCCCTTTCTGTCGGTCAGGAATGTCTCCATTAATCGTTAGTAGCGTATGGGGGGCCACTTCATCACGAAGCTTCTTGATTTCAGGAATCAACTCCCAATGCGCATCGACATTACTCATTTCCTTTTTCGTACGGAGATGGATGGAAAGGTTGACGATATCCTGTTCAAGGATGTGCTTCAGCCAGTCGTGCCATTCGCTTACTTCCGTATAACCAAGACGAGTCTTCACACTTACAGGTAGACCACCTGCTTTGGCTGCTTGAATGATTTCTGCTGCAACATCCGGGCGACGAATTAGTCCGCAACCTTTACCTTTCGTTGCAACATTAAGCGCTGGACAGCCCATATTGATATCTACACCACTAAAGCCCATTTCTGCCATGCCAATACTCATCTCGCGGAAATGTTCCGGCTTGTCTCCCCAAATATGCGCAACAAGCGGCTGTTCATCCTCTGTGAACGTTAGTCGCCCGCGCACACTGTCTATTCCTCTCGGGTGGCAGTAACTTTCCGTATTCGTAAACTCAGTAAAAAACACGTCAGGTCTCGCTGCTTCACTGACCACATGACGAAAAACAACGTCTGTCACAGCTTCCATCGGTGCCAACACAAAAAACGGCTTCGGCAACTCATGCCAAAAATTATTCTTCATACTATATCTGAACCCTTTCTATCAGGAAATCATCTTTCAACATAAACTTTCACAAGTGAATTCTGCAGTCACACTAGAATTCACCATTATATACTTTAATAGTATCAAACGAAAAGTGCAAGGGACAACTTTTGGCGGTTGGTAGGAATTTTTTAATGTAGGGTGTGTAAGTGTTAGGGAGTAATAAACATTGTAAGAAGAGGTCTTCTAACTTTTTTGAAGGGTGATGATTCAAAAGTTGATTTAAGGAAGACCTCTACATAAAAAAAGGCTACAAATCAATTTGAGTGATCTCGTCTTAGTAGAAAAAGGAAAAGATCTTTCATACCTGTGAAAATTATATGCAATACACCAAGCACGGTAATTATTTTAAATATCGGGTTCTCATATAAAGTAAGCCACTCTGAAAAAAGTTTTGTCTCTACAATTCTACTAGCAAAGTTTCCTATTCGATTAGGACTAGGTTCGAGAAATGTCCCATCTATAAGTATAAAGATGAACTGTAATAGGATAAAAATGCTGATTGTATAGAGCCACTTTTTTCTTAGTTTTGATTTCATGATTACCCCCCTTAAATCAACTACCCATATTGTATGGATTTATTTTCTTTAAATAACATACTTTTGTAACAGCTTACAATACAAAAATGAATTTGTGAAGGGTGGTGGTGAAGTGCAGTAATTTGGGTGATTTTAATAGTTACTGCGCTCACTATTTCCGTTATAATAGCGATAATGTACATATAGAAAGAAGGAGCACCTATGAAGTTTATCATTCAACATAGTATGTTTACGTTAGGATTATTGATCTTTAGCTACGGAATCGCGCTCGCGGTGACAGTGCAACACCTTGGGATCCACCCATGGGATGTGTTAAGTATCGCTCTATTTGATTTGTTCGGACTATCTATTGGGACATGGGCGGTCATTGTTGGCATGGTGCTCGTCGGGATTTCGTTAATATTAGATAAAAAATACATCAATTATGGAACATTCCTAAACGGTATTCTTGTCGGTCCATTAGTTGATTTATTCTTATGGTTAGACTGGTTTCCTGCCAGCAGTACTTATGCCGTTCAAGTTATCATTTTATTATTTGCAATTGTCGTGATGGGATTCGGTGGGGGAATGTATGCAGCAGCCAAGATCGGTGTCGGCCCACGTGATGGGTTCATGTTGTCGATTTCAGATAAAGTGGGCTGGTCGATTAGCCGAGTAAGAATTATTGTGGAATCTTCCGTACTTGTTCTAGCATTTGTGCTAGGAGGGCCAGTATTCATTTTCACGTTTATTTATACCTTTATCCAAAGTCCAATTTTTCAACAGTCGTATCATTTTCATACGAGACAGCTGGATAGGTTGTTGGATGTGGGTGGACATAAGTTTACTTAGAGTTGTAGATGCAAGGCTTATAAATTAATGAAATGGGGGGTCATCATGACTGAAATTATAAAAGCTAATGAAAGTCACGTGGAAGGGATTGCAGACGTTTGTACTAATGCATATTGGGCTACCTATGAGGCGACTCACATAGAAGAGTACATTAAAAGACTCTATCTATTTTTCTTGATTGGACAGGCATTTAAAATGATAATAATCAACACAAGGAGAATAGCTGCATATTCACCTATGAAGATTAACCAAATGATACCACATGAATTGCAATACCAATAACTGAATAAAATTTTCTTTTAAAATAGTTTCAGTGATGATAGAATGTTTTTGTATTAACGGGGCATTAGCTCAGCTGGGAGAGCGCTTCGCTGGCAGTGAAGAGGTCATCGGTTCGAGCCCGATATGCTCCATTGAACGGAACCTTTGTTTATCAAGGGTTCTTTTTTTAACTAATTTATTAATATTCTCTTTACGGAATATTCCTTTTGAGTTATACTTAAAATATGGAAAGAATATTTAGTGCTCTAGCAGAATCAAATCGAATAAGAATCGTTCAACTATTAAAAGAAAAACCACTTACAGTAGGAGAGGTCGCCGAAAATCTTCAACTGCGTCAACCTCAGGCTTCTAAACATTTAAAAGTACTTCATGATGCTGGCATTGTTGAAGTGATACCACAGGCTAACCGGAGATTTTACAGACTGCGCCCTGAGCCATTCAAAGAGTTAGACGTTTGGTTCGATTCCTTTCGATCGATTTGGGAGGGTCGTTTAGACCGGTTGGACGATTATCTACATGATTTACAGGCAGAAGAATCGAATGAGGATTAAAAAGAACTTCACCATTGTGTAACCAACTGTTCATTTGGAGTACTCAGTATTTTTAGCTTCAAAAAATCTCAAGTTGGAGGAATGTAGATGAATGAAAACAAAGCTAGTTCACAGATGAAGCATTGGGTAGAAGGGAAAGAGTTAGTGGTTGAAAAGGAATTTACTGCACCAAGGAATCTTGTGTTTAAAATGTTCTCGGACCCCGTTCATTTAGCTAATTGGTGGGGACCAAAAGGTTGGGAAACAACCAATTCTCGTTTTGAATTTGAGCCGAACGGTGTATGGAATTATTGTATGGAGTGTGTGGATAAAGACCAAGTAGATTTTTACGGTCAAAAATCTTGTGGGAAATCAATATTTCATGAAATTGTATCCCCTGACAAAATCGTGTACACGGATGTTTTTGCTGATGAGGATGGGACTCCTACACCTGGAGCCCCGGAAATGCATATCACATTGACGCTTGAAGAAAATCAAGGTAAGACCAAGCTTCTATCACGGACTCAGTTCGCATCTGAGGAAGAGGTACAAAAAGTTATTGATATGGGTGTAGTTCAAGGGTTAACATCACATTATGAAGAACTGGATAGTTATTTAAATCAACTATAATTTAGAAGCTCAGACAGCAAAAATTCAGGACTTACTATTCGAAGTAAAGATAAATTATCTTCGAAAAGGATAGAAAAGTTTAAAATACTCCACATCATTAATGAAGATGCCTCGGCTGTTCTTACAGCTGGGCATCTTCTCTTTGATAATAACCTAGAAAAATCTAATTTTATTTAATTGATGTAAATGATTTTCTCCAAGAAACGTCCCTCACTGATTCTGGGATTTTTTCAACCCCTTTCTTTACAGCAGTAATCGTTTCTTCAGCTTCCATTACCAGCGCATCAAGTAGTTGAAAAGACTCTTCAGCTACTAATAATTCATCCTCATTTACTTCTAATACAAAGCTTTCTAGATTAAAGCTATCAGCATCATTATGATAACCTATCAAAAGAATATGAATATAACAACAAAGGAAGTGTATAGTGCAAAATAAAAGTAGTGAGAATTGCAAAGAAAACTTTAGAACGCTGTAATCGACAAAAAGCAAAAAAAAGGCTTGCCAGCCCAATCAAAACACCCTACCGTTAATGGTGACTAAACAATTAATGGTGGAGGGGAATGAAAGGATGCTGGCAATGCCTGAAGTTAATCATATCAAAAAACTAAGAAACGAGAAATCATTATCGATCAATGAAATATCAAAAAGAACGGGATTCAGCTGGGAAACAGTAAAGAAATATGCAGATGAGGATCAATTTCCTTCGGAGATTCTCCCTAAAAAGGGCGGCATGATGTATGAAGAAAAATGGGGAGAAATTGTTTCTGATTGGCTGTTAGAAGATTACGCTTTGAAAAAGAAGTTACGTCGTAATAATAAGATTATCTA
>NZ_AUHI01000022.1 GCF_000423105.1 Halalkalibacillus halophilus DSM 18494
TGGTTTTAGCACTCTGTGATTTTAGTTATGAATGTGCAAATGAAGTTTGATCTGAACGTAGTGGGATATAGTTTTAGCACTCTAAGATATTGATTATGAATGTACATTTTTACTTTATTGATTGTCTAAGCATTAAGCTTTTTTGTTGGGTACGTTATTTCTTGTGAATGAAATGAATCTATTTCAGTTTATCTTCTATAATCCTTTTTACTTCAGCCATATTTTTTTCTATAAAGAGGTGACAAAGTTTTGATTAGTATAGTTTAATTAAGAGCAATAAGTTTGATTTCATTAAGTTAATTAGGTGGAATTATAATAGATGATAGCGTAATGAAACTATTAAACACCTTTAAACCTCATCCCCTTGCACAGGCTCCGTACCATCATGAAAATTAATACGAATGGACTTCCCTTTTTCAAAATCGAGAGAATTCATTACTTGAAAATGAATGTGTGGCTCAGATGAATTACCGGAATTTCCACAAACTCCAATCACTTGTCCTTATTCAACAAACTGCCCTTTGTGAACAGGTATTGATCCTTGTTTTAAATGTGCGATTAAACTGTATTCTTTATAATCGTGTTCTATTATGACTGCATTTCCTAAAAGATGTTCTTCGTTCATTGTTCCAGGGTTATTATCTGGAATGTCATCAATGATTTCTATTACTTTTCCGGTTGCTGGGGCAATAACTTTTTCATTAAATGCAAAATAGTCCTCATTATGAGTTGGGGTTTCTTTGTAAGTTAAATTGTTTTTCATTTGTACTAAATCGTATGCATATCGTTGGTTTTCAAATTGGTAATGATGATTAATGAACTCGTTTAAACCGCCCCATACTACACTCCACTCACCTTCAATTGGCATCGAATAGCGATTTTTTGAAAGTATTGAATCGCTTTCGGGAAAAGTAATAAATGGCTTTAAGAAGAGTTGGTGAACTTGATTTGAATTGTCAAATATTGCTGATATTGCATTCTTTCGAGTGTTGTCTGACCAAACATAATGGACTAGCCCTTGGATGTTTGTGATACTTTCTACCTGATAGTAATCAACGGCTTTGTTAAAAGTTCGGACCGTCTCGATAAAATCCTCGGAACTTATGATGTTCTTCAGTTGATTGGACAGTGCCTCATATACATTTTCAAAATCTTCATCAAGCAATGCCTTTGTAAACTCATCTGGTTCAATAGAATACACAGCAAAGTCCCCCTACATTAAGTTTGTTGTAACCACACGTTTAGAATTCCTTTCGCTTATAGATCTGTATGGAAACGATATAAGATAATATAAATAATACCGCATTAATTACCATGAAGCTGGCTGAAAAGAGAAAGTCAGGATTGAATCTCTGAAGTGTCTCCAGTGTCATAAGAAACTCTTCATAAATATATGCACTTAAGAAAAATAACCCAAGCCCTGCACCGCCACCAATCATAATGACAAACTCTGCCTTCTCCGTACCTAATAGATAAGTTAATGGGTATGCAATAAACCCTAAGGTGAACGTGATTCCTAGTATGTTCATCACGGCATACATGTAACCCATTGATGGGTCTAAGTTTAATACATATTGTGCTAATAGAAACGCGATACAGGCAATTAGTAATCCAGTTAAGGTTAACGCAGCGAAGAATAGATAATGACTATTAACGACGCTACTCCGCTTGACTGGCAAAGTAAGTACGTACTTATTCCAACCTGATTTTGACTCGTGCTTTAATACTTCAAGTGCTGTTGTGGCCATTAGAATAACTGGAATAAAAGCCGCTAAACGCTGGGACACTGGATTCTCGAAGAAAATTAATATAGTTGCTGCTAGTAAGGCAAGTGGAACATAAGATAGAATTGATTTTTCAACAGAGTAATATTGATTAAGCATTAAGCCTTTCATACTATTTCACCTCTCATTAAGATTAATGTAATATCGTCGATTGAGAATTTTTTAGCTGTTAAAAATGGGGGTAATCCCTTTTGGTTTGAAATTAACACATCTAATAAATTTCCCTTTTTCTGATAAGCGACAATGTCACGTTTTTTTAGATTTTCATACTGACTTACATCACATTGAATGACTGCAAAATTATTTAGAAGATCTTGTTTGGATACCTCCCATAAAATTTCACCCTGTTTAATGAAAACAAGTGTATCTGCAATAGTTTCGATATCACTTGTTATATGGGAAGAAAGTAACACTCCTCTTCTTTTGTCACGTACAAATTCTTCGAGTACAGATAACATATCACTTCTTCCACCAGCATCAAGGCCTGCTGTAGCTTCATCCAATATAAGGAGTTTGGCATCGTGTGAGAGGGCCACTGCAACTGACAGTTTCATAGACATGCCTCTTGAAAATTCACTAATCTTTTTTGATTTTGGTAAAGCAAAGAAGTCTATATAAGAATAAAAAGTATCTGTATTCCATCTGTCGAATGTGTGTTGGAAGACCCCCTCTAACTTTTTTATAGTTAAAGTAGCCGGCAAATGTATGGAGTCAAATACCACACCAATATCTTCTTTCATATGTAGTTTGTCCGTATCCATTTCTTCTTCAAAAATTTTAATTGTACCGCTATCCTTTTTTAATAGGCCTAAAATAGAACTCATAGTTGTTGATTTGCCAGCCCCATTTTCGCCGATGAAACCTACAATGGAACCATAGGGGATGGATAAATTAACGCCTTTTAAACCAAACGCAGAATCAGAGTAAGTTTTTCTTAAATTATCTACTTCTAAAATTTTCTCCATTATTCTATATCTCCTTATTTTAAAAATTGTTATGACCATCCTGAGGTTAAAAATCTCCTAATGTATACACCATAATATCTTCAAGTGATGCACGTTCCATTACTATATAATCTCCCATTAATTTCCTGACGACTTCGGGCTGATTTGTTAGAGCTTCAAAGCCTATAGAAGTTTCTCTGATTTGTAGAAATAGTTTTCGAATATCAGAGTCTATTAATTCACATGCGCCTCGAACGATGTAATGTTGCTCCTTCATCGTTTCTTTGTCCTCGTTTAAGATAATCCTTCCGTCATTGATCAGAGTGATATAATCAGCTATTTGTTCAATATCTGAAATGATATGAGTAGAGAAAAAGATTGTTTTCTCTTCGTCTTGAATGACGTCTGTTAGTATATCTATAATCTCCCTGCGACTAATTGGGTCCAAACCTGATGTGGGTTCATCTAGAATCATTAAATCTGCATGGTGTGAGAGGGCAATAGCAATAGAAAGTTTGGTTGTCATTCCCTTTGATAAGTACTTGATTTTTCGATTCCAAGGAAGGTCTAAACGTTTCATATAATAAGCAAATACATCATCATCCCATTTGGAATAGAAAGGTGCTATAATTTTTTTCATTTTTTTAATAGTTAAATGTTCATATAACTGGTGGTCTGCGTAAATAAATCCTATGCGTTGTCTTATGTCCTTTTGATGATTTGAGTAATCATCACCGAATACTTTAATTGCGCCTGAATCTTGTTCGAGAAGGTTGAGCATCAACTTAATAGTTGTTGTTTTCCCTGCGCCATTAGGTCCAATAAAACCTGTAATGTACCCTTTTTTTACTGATAAGGATAGATCTTTTATTTGAAAACCTTGATAGGATTTATTTACGTTCGAAAATATTACAGCATCTTCCACTACTCTCCCTCCTCATATAACATAGTTAATAGTTCTTGTAGTTGTGGTAAGGAGATGTTTAAGTTCTTTCCCTCTTTAACCACTTCAGCAAGTTCTTCTTCCACCATTTTTAGGCGCTTTTCTTGAATTAGATTACTACTTTGGCCAGCGACAAAAGACCCCTTGCCTACGAAAGAAGTGATATAACCTTCTTTTTCTAGTTCTTCATATGCTCGTTTTGTTGTAATTACACTAATCCGCAACTCTTGTGCGAGTCCCCGCATAGATGGTAGGGAAGCGCCTTCTTTTAATTCATCTCGCAGAATACTCTGCTTCACTTGATTTTTAATTTGTTGATAAATTGGTTCTTGTGATGAATTGGAAAGGATGATTTTCATAAATAACCTCGCTGGTAGTAAGTTTGTATATATTGTATATGTACTATATATACAATGTCAATTTTTTTGTGAATTATTTCTGTTTTGAAGCAAAATTAAAATAACCCCTCTTACTCGAGAGATTATTATAAATTTAAAATATATATGTTCTACAAGTTCAACTGATCAATCTTTCTCTGCACAGCCTCCATCCATTCTGTTAATTCGGCCACTTGTTGAACCAACTGATTGTTAGAATCAATTAATTGATTAATTTGGCTTTGCATATTTTCTATAGTTGCATCTAAGTTTTGTTGATCTTCTGCATCTTGTTGCAGAGAAAGTTTGGTTTCTTCTATCGACTGAATGACCGAGATGGTACCTATTAAATCTGCTATGGTCGTTAGAGAGGAGGCTAGGAGTGCTGTTCTGTAACTTTCAGGTAACTCTATTTCATCTTGGTTGTTATCGTTTTTAAATTTATCATCCACTTAGGAACCAATCTTTCTTAATAGGATTTTAAAGCTAGCTCATCCTATTTTATGTTGCCTATTAGTTAATATGCTTGCTTCGTGTTTCACCTTATTTTAACTATTGGTTATAATTAAACTAGTCAGATATAAAAGGGGTGGGAGAAGTTGCTAACGAGTTATGATGCATTAATTAAAGAAGACTTGATAGGTTCTTTTCAAAAATTCGACCTAGGGGAAATACAAGAATTATCTCAGGCGGAGATGCCTAATTTTTCTTGGGAAGATCAAGACCGAACGTTATTTCTTGGTATTGATCTGCAAAATGATTTTATGGAAAGTGGTGCTTTAGGGGTACCAGGTTCTCATGAGGATATGAAGCGAACACTTCAGTTTATTTATCATAATTTTAATCGTATTTCACAAATAATGGTTTCATTAGATACGCATTCTCTTCAACAAGTATTCCACCCTACATGGTGGGTGGATCGGGATGGAAATCACCCAGCTCCTTTAACGATTATTCGTTCGAAGGATATTGATGCAGGGTCATGGCGACCTGTAATGGCGGAGGAAATGACTCGTGACTATGTAAAAGGGTTAGAGGAACATGGAAATAAGGACCTTTGTATTTGGCCTTTCCATTGTATAGAAGGAACTCCGGGTGCCGCGTTAGAAAGTCAATTCTCTCGGATGGTTCATTTTCACACGTTTGTCTCTGGAAGTCCGATTTCAAAGGTAGTAAAGGGGAAGGATCCCTATAGTGAGAAATATGGGATCGTTGAACCTGAGTATAGTCAGGATGATTTAACTGATTACGCATTGCTCAGCCACTTGGAGAAGTTCGATCGAATAGTGATTGCGGGACAAGCTGAGTCACACTGTGTGTATGAATCGGTTAGGCAAATTTGCGAATATTTTTATGATCGACCTGAAATAACAAAAAACATATTTGTCTTAAAAGATTGTATGAGTTGCATCCCTGGATTTGAAGAAGAAACGGAGAAAAATTGGGACAGGCTGAAGCAATATTTCCATATTAATCTGGTACACTCGAAGGAGTTTTCTTTGTAGATAATTGTTATATTTCCCGGGAAATAATCGAATGAGGGGTGGATTTGCGTGCGGAAAATAGGAGTTATTGGCGGAATGAGTTGGGAATCAACAGCTTTGTATTATCGAATGATTAATGAAGAAGTGAAGCGTGAACTAGGTGGGCTTCATTCAGCGGAAATGATTATTTATAGTGTTGATTTTGAAGAAATTGAGAGGTACCAAGCGAATAATGAGTGGGAGAAAGCAACGAACGTGTTGGCTGATGCTGCTAAGTCCCTAGAGAAAGCTGGTGCTGATTTCTTTATTCTTGCAACGAATACGATGCATAAGGTTATTGACGAAGTGGCAGCAGCTGTCAGCATACCAACCATTCATATTGCTGATGCTACGGCCCATGTGATTAAACAATCAGGCTTTACTCGTGTAGCTTTATTGGGGACCAAGTATACGATGGAGGAGCAGTTTTATAAAGGGAAATTAGAACAGCAAGGGATTCAAGTGAGTGTACCTAATGAAAAAGATCGAATGCTTATTAATGATGTCATTTTTAATGAGTTGGTGTTAGGAGATCTACGTGCTCCATCCAAATCCGGTTTTCTAGATATTATAGGAAATTTAACTCACCAGGGTGCTGAAGGGGTTATTTTAGGTTGTACAGAGATCGGGATGTTGGTTAAGTCTGATGATGTGGTGGTACCAGTGTATGACACGACCCAAATTCATGCTAAAGCCGCAGTGAAATATGCTTTAAACAAAGAATCTTAGAGCTCCTCCCTAAGATTCTTTTGGTCTGCTTCTTAACCATTCATCCACTCCCCAAAACAATGTAGATGCGAATGTTGCAGCTAAGAAGAAGACCCACATACTAGACCAGAACTGTGGAAATTGACCTATCATACCTGATGGATCTGCAATTATTCCGAGAACAAATATAAAGGCCATACCAAATAGGATATGTAGAATTAACGAGGTGTATTTTCTATTTGGTTCAGGTAGTTTTTTAGTTATCACATCTGCTAGAACAGAAGTTGGAATTCCATAAGAGATAATCCCACCAACTGCATACATTCCTATAATAGCAGTGGATAGAACAATTCCTAATTGTAATTCGCTTCCTAATAGGAGGACGAATAGGATGGTTGTTGCGAATGAGGTGACGAGAAAGGCTAAGAACTTTCTTAAGAGCATTTAATTTCACCAACTCTTTCATTTTAATTTTCACCCAGCTAGGCAAGTTACTTTTAGTAAGTATATAATTGTCCTACAATAAGAATTGTATCAGAAAGGGGAATAAAATAAATGACAAGTGAGAATTTTTTCAATAGAAGTGTAAAGCAATCTTGGCAAGTCAAGTATAGTAATAATGGTTATCCCCATGTACAAAATGGATTAGTTATCCCACCTGATCAAAATGAGCTTTTTGACCCTTTTTTAATTATGGCAGAAGACTGGTTTAAGCGTGGAACATTTTCCGATCATCCACACTTAGGCTTCCAAACAGTGACTTATGTTGTGGATGGAAGACTCGAGCATATTGATAATGCAGGTGGACATGATGTGATGGAAGCTGGAGATGTGCAATATATGAATGCAGGTAAAGGGGCGCGTCATGCTGAAGAACCAGTAGCGGATGACATTGTTCATTCCTTGCAACTATGGTTAAACTTACCGAAGCATCAAAAGAACACAGATCCGTTTTATCATAATGTATATGCAGAGGACGCAGAAGTTAATCGCTTTAACGGCGGTATGATGCGTGTCTATTCTGGTACTATTAACGGCACTATAGGACCGATGAAATCTGTTGTGCCCTTTGGTATGGCGGAAGTGGTATTAAAAGAAAATGTAGAACATGAAATGGAAATACCAGCTAACCATAATACGTTCATGTATGTCTTACAAGGAGAGTTAGAAGTTGGTGGTAACCAGGAAAAACTTCATAAGGGTTCCGTTGCACTAATGGATTTTCAAGAAGAAGCAGCTGATGAGTCGATGAGCAAAATTAAATTGAAAGCGAATCATCGTTCTAAATTTGTTATCTACACTGGTAAACCGATGCGCGAAGAAGTCGTAGCACGTGGTCCATTCATCACAAACACGATGGAAGAAATGGAACAAGCTTTTCGTGATTTTCAAAACGGTAAGTTCGGTGCGGCAGTTAAATCATAAGTATGACTAAAACTCCTTGGGATCATTCCCAAGGAGTTTTCTTATGTATTGTCGAATAGGGCAAGGAGTGAAATGAAATGAGGTTTATTAAATGATTATTCGAAGATATCAATCGGAGGATGAACAAGGGTGGTTACGGTGTCGAGTGCTTTCGTTTCTAGATACCGCCTATTTTGATAATGTGTTACAAGCAAAAGAAAGTTATGAAAACCCATCGATTGAACTAGTAGTTCTTGAAGACGATATGGTTGTAGGTTTAATGGATATCGAATATGAAAAAGAGCCAAATACCGTTTGTGCTCGAGGGAATGGTAGAGGTGGCATGATTTGGCACGTTGCGACTCACCCTGATTATCAACGCCGAGGGTATGGTGAAAGGTTACTAAAAGAAGCTGAGAAGTTGGCTCGCGAATTGGAGATTGACTACTTAGAGGCTTGGACAAGAGATGATCAGTGGGTGAATCTTTGGTATGAAAAGTTTGGCTTTGAAAAGTTCCAAACGTACTTACATGTTGTTGCAGTTGGGAATGATGAAGTCGGCAAACTAGTAGATCAGAAAAAAGGCTATTCTACTTTACAAGCATTTGCTCATTATAATGGGACAGAAGTGGATGAAGTAAAAAATAGTTTCACAAGGGTTCATGAATGCAATGGTTATGCCAAAACATTGAGGAATTAGGAGGATTGGATGATTAGAGAAGCTACACTTGAAGATACGGTACAAATTGCCTCTCTTATGAAACATTTGAGCTATCCAGTTAGTGAAGAGCGTATGAAAACACGTTTAGAAAAAATTTTAACCCATAAAGATTATCAAACATTTGTCTATGAACAGGATCAACAATTAATAGGACTCTCTGGGATGATGAAATGTTTCCGGTATGAATCAGATGATAGTTATGTTCGCGTCACTACTATGGTAGTAGACGAAAATTATCGGCAGCAAGGAATTGGTACAGCAATGATTCAACATATAGAAAAGTGGGCAAGAGATCAAGGCCTAGCGATGATCACTTTAAACAGTGGAAATCGAGAAGAGAGAAAACAAGCCCATCAATTCTATATACAGCGCGGTTTTGAACCGAAAGCAACGGGTTTTTATAAAAAGTTATAAACATTATTTTTTCTTGGCGATTGCTACAACAATTTGGATTACTAAAGAAAGTAACCCTATGATAAATGTACCGAACGCTAGTACAACCAAAATATATCCATATGTTTCCAAAGTAATGCACCTCCAAATAAGAACATGTGTTCGTATGAATAAGTATAAATCACGAACCTAGTTTCGTAAAGAGGAGGGACTAAATTGTGTATATGGAACTAAAAGTATGGATGAATCCCACCAAAACTGTGAATGATAAATATGGTTTGGAATACAATCGTGCGTTTACAATGGAAAGATATGGGGTAAATTTGTACTAAGTGGGTAGACTTTAGAAAGGGGTTTTAGACGTGAAAATGAATGTCACGCAAAAGTTAATTCAAGAACATTTAGTATCCGGGGAAATGACACCTGGAGAAGAGATCGGACTAAAAATTGATCAAACGTTAACACAAGATGCAACTGGTACAATGGTTATGTTGGAATTAGAGGCTATGGGAGTCGACCGGGCTCAGACAGAAGCGTCCGCTCAATATGTGGACCATAACTTAATCCAGGATGACTATCGTAATGCGGATGACCATCTATTTTTAAGAAGTGCTGCCAATCGTTTTGGCTTGTACTATAGTAGACCGGGTAATGGGGTAAGTCACCCAGTTCATATGCAACGTTTAGCTCGTCCAGGGCGTACATTATTAGGTTCAGATAGCCATACATGTGCAAATGGTTGTATGGGTATGCTTGCGATGGGAGCTGGTGGAATTGATGTTGCCATGGCAATTGCAGGTGAACCATATTATGTGAAGATGCCAGAGGTTTGGGGTGTTAAACTTACCGGCAAATTACCTGAATGGGTAAGTGCAAAAGACGTTATTCTAGAAATGCTTCGTCGCCATGATGTAAAAGGTGGCGTAGGTAAAGTTATCGAATATTATGGTCCAGGGCTAAAAGAATTATCTGCGATGGATCGTCACGTTATTGCAAATATGGGCGCTGAGCTAGGTGCTACTGCAACTGTATTCCCTTCTGATAAAGAAATCAAAAGGTATATGGATGCACAAGGACGTGTAGATGAATGGCATGAGCTAAAAGCAGATCGTGGTGCGAAGTATGATTTAGAGGAAGAGATCGACTTATCTACTTTGGAACCATTAATAGCGAAGCCATCTAGTCCAGGAAACGTAGTGCCAGTAAGTGAAGTAGCTGGTGAAACGATCTATCAGTCGTATATCGGCTCTTCTGCGAATCCAGGGTACCGTGACTTTGCAATTGCTGCAGAGATTGTGAAAGGCAAAACAATTGCGGACGGACTTTCCTTTGATATCAACCCGACTTCTCGTCAGTTACTAACGAAAATGGTTGACGAGGGTCATATTGCTAGCTTATTAGGCGCAGGTGCCCGTTTACACCAAGCAGGTTGTAATGGTTGTATTGGAATGGGACAAGCACCGGCTTCTGGAAGAAATAGTTTACGTACAACTCCACGTAACTTCCCTGGTCGTTCAGGTACAAAAGAAGATGCGGTTTTCTTATGTAGCCCAGAAACAGCGGCAGCTTCCGCTTTAACGGGTGTGATCACTGATCCGAGAACATTGGATATGAAGTATCCGAAAATTAAGGAACCAGAAAATAAAAACCTGAAAGCTGAGATGAGAATGCTTGAAGCTCCATCTTCTGAGAAAGACGGAGTGAAAGTAGAACTAGAAAAAGGTCCAAATATCAATTCCATTCCACAAATGGATCCTTTAGAAGATCACTTTGAGGTTCCGGTTATGTTGAAGTTGGGAGACAACGTATCTACCGATGAAATTTTAGCTGGTGGTTCGCGCGTACTGCCGTTTAGAAGTAATTTAGAGAAAATCAGTACATTTACTTTTGAAATTGTAGATGATAAATATTATGAAAACTCAATGAGTAGTAAAGATGAAACAGGTCACGTTGTTGTTGCAGGAAATAACTATGGACAGGGATCTAGTCGTGAACATGCTGCCCTTGCACCAAGATACCTTGGTCTAAAAGCAGTTCTGGTAAAAGACTTTGCCCGTATTCACTTACAGAATTTAATTAACTTTGGTATCTTGCCAATTCAGTTCGTAGATGAATCAGATTACGATAAAATTGAACAAGATGATATTTTAATATTTGATAATGTGCGCGACACAATTCAAAACAATAATGAATTCGATGTGCAAATTAAGGATAAAAATGAAACAGTTCGTGTTTATCATGAGTTAACGGACCGTCACCTGGATATACTATTAGCCGGAGGAGTTATTAACTGGATTAAAGACAAACAAGAAAGTGAGGTTTAATTCTAGTGGGCTCTCAACAGTTTCGGTGTAAAGCATGTGATGGCGAAGGTTTATTAATGGATGATGAATCATGGCGCTATACATGCACGGTTTGTCGTGGCGATGGATTTGTCTCAAAGTATGAGAATCAAGACGAGGTTGCCATTGGCCATGTAGATGAAAACAAGCGATATTTAGATTAAGGAAAAGCAGGCGATTGATGCCTGCTTTTTCTATTGGTCAGTTTGTGGGGGATTTCAACTCAACATGGAAGATACTTATGCGCAAAAGTCCGCATGTATTCACAAAAGTGACTAGTTACGCTCGAGGATTCTAATATATCAACGAAAGTTAGTTAGATTACGACGAAACATTTGATGTTATGCACAAAAGTCACCAGTTATGTACGATAGTCCATCGATATGCACAAATCTTAAAATGATCGAAGCTCGTCTTTATATTATGTAAAAAAATAAATTTAATTTTTTAAAAAAATTTGGTAACAAACTAGAAAAGTGGGGTATAGGGAAAGGGAAATGACCGAATATAAATAATGACTATATATACACCTAGGAGTGGTTCATTATGCAAGGGGAAATGATTGTTAAGCAGTGGTTGTTTTGGAGGAATTATACTATTGATTTTGTGCAAGATTTGAATGAAGTGGAGCTTGACGTTACCCCGATTAATTTTGATAATACGATTCGTTGGAACATAGGACATATTCTAGTTGGTTGGGACGAAGTTGTCGCCGTGAACTTAGATAGGGAGAGAATTTTACCTGATAAGTTTCAAGTAATGTTTGGGAATGGAACTAGTCCTCAAGATTGGGAAGAAGAACCACCTTCTCATGAAAAGTTATTATTTTTATTAAACCAACAAACAGAGGACCTGGGATCCATAATCAATGATTATAGTGACCACCCTTTGAAGGCTCCTTTTGCAAACATGCAAACGGTTGGCGAAGTATGTCAGTTTTTAACTTCTCAAGAAACTTTACATTTAGGTAAAATGAATGCGATGAAGCTCATCATCCAAGGTAATGAGAACGATTAATTGACAAACACCTTGTTTCAACTGTACATTATGATATTGGTGGCAGTAGAAATGGGGGGATCCTATGACTTGGGAAATTTTAAACGTAATTGGAACAATGGCTTTTGCGATCAGTGGTGCCATTGTTGCATTAGATGAAAAATATGATTTGTTTGGTGTTTATTTGTTAGGTTTCACTACTGCTTTTGGTGGTGGGCTTATTCGTCATGTTGTTTTAGGTCTCCCTGTTGCTGAAGTCTGGGAACAAAGTATGTTGTTTTTTATAGCATTTATTACACTTAGTATATTATTTTTTGTTCCTTTTCACTGGTTTATGAACGGTTGGCATCGATGGGGAGCGTTTTTCGACTCGATTGGGCTTGCGGCATTTGCGGTGCAAGGTGCGACTTTTGCTGTCGCTGCAGGATTTCCATTAAGTGCAACGATTGTAGCAGCTGTATTAACTGGTACAGGTGGAGGAATGATTCGTGATTTACTAGCTGGTAGAAAACCATTAGTACTACATAAAGAAATTTATGCCATGTGGGCTGTGCTTGGTGCTTTAGCAATTGGCTTAGGAATTGCTTCTTCGACATTCGAATTGCTTGCACTGGTTGTTTTAATTATATTATTACGCATGCTGTCGGTACTTTATAATTGGAGACTTCCTTCCAGGAGCGATTGGTTATGGCAGCTAAGGAAAATCGGGGATTGGTTGAAGAAGTCCTAATAAAAGAAGCTGGTTGTTTTTTCGCAAATCAACCAGCTTCTTTTTTATTTATTTGATATAAGCTACAGCTTCAATCTCTACTTGTACATCTTTCGGTAATTTACTCACTTCAAATGCAGCTCTTGCTGGGTATGGTTCTTCTAGAAAGCTAGCGTAGATCTCATTTACTTTTGTAAAGTCATCCATCGATTTTAAAAGAATGGTTGTTTTCACTAAATGACTGTAGTCGAGGTTAGCTTCTTGTATGATTGCGCCGACATTTTTCATTACTTGTTTGGTTTGTTCTTCGACATCTTCACTTACTATTTCCATGGAACTAGGATCTAATGGAATCTGGCCAGAAATATACAGGGTATTTTCCACCTGTACGGCTTGAGAATAAGGGCCGATTGCTTGTGGTGCGTTGCTTGTTTCGATAATTTTTTTCATCATCATTCTCCTTTCTTCCTTATTATATCTTAGCAAATTCCATAATAAGAATAAAATGAATTTTAAAACTATTCAATATTTGCTATACTACTGTTGTCACAGATTGACATTATAATGGAAAGACAACTTACTGGAGGGATCGGAATTGAATAGAGAAGAATTAATTGCACCCGAAACGTATAATATTGTAAGTGAATTTGAGAAATATGCAGATGGAAAAGGTCGAACGGCAGTAAAGTATAAAAGTGAACATGGGGAAGAAGCAAGTGTAACGTATGATGATTTGATAGAGCGTGCAAATAAAATTGCAGGAGCTCTTTATGGAAAAGGATTAAATAAAGGCGATAAAATTTTAGTGATGATTCCAAGATTTATCCGTGCTTATGAAGTGTATGTGGCTGCTTTAAAAGCAGGATTTGTCGTAATTCCAAGTTCCGAAATGTTGCGTGCGAAAGATATTGAATATCGTGTGCACCATGGGGATGTGAAGGCGATTATTAGTTATCACCCTTATGTGGAGGAATTTGAAAAGGTAGATCGTGTGCACGATTTAATACGTTTTACTGTTGGAGAATCTAAGCAAGGTTGGTTGAATTTAGATGAAGAAGCAGGTAAGTCGTCTGGTGATTTTAAAACGGTGTCTACCTCAAGAGACGATATGGCTTTCTTATCTTATACGTCTGGAACGACTGGAAACCCCAAAGGTGTCGTTCATACACATGGTTGGGGGTACGCGCATTTACAAACTGCAGCTTCCAATTGGTTAGGAATCAATGAAGGAGATGTCGTGTGGGCGACAGCCGGACCTGGTTGGGCGAAATGGCTATGGAGTCCATTCTTATCTGTATTAGGATCTGGGGCGACTGGCTTTGTCTATCAAGGGAAGTTTTCACCAACAACATATTTAGATCTTTTAGAAGAACAAAAGGTCAATGTTTTATGTTGTACTCCTACTGAATACAGGTTAATGGCAAAAGTGGACGGGTTAGATCGTTATGAGTTGAAAGATCTACACAGTGCTGTTTCTGCAGGAGAGCCACTGAATAGAGAAGTGATTGATACGTTTGAGAAACATTTTAATTTAACCGTGCGAGATGGCTATGGCCAGACGGAAAACACGTTACTGGTAGGGATAACAAAAGAGATGGAAGTTCGTCCTGGATCGATGGGTAAACCTACACCGGGTAACCGCGTCGAAATTATCAATGAAGATGGCTTACCAGTTGGCGTTAGTGAAGTAGGAGATATTGCCGTGCATAAAACAACACCTGCTTTATTTAAAAATTACTATAAAGATGATGAGAAAACAAAAGCAACGTATCGAGGGGACTATTATTTAACTGGTGACCAAGCGAGTAAAGATGAAGATGGCTACTTCTGGTTTGAAGGACGTAGTGACGATATCATTATCAGTTCGGGTTACACGATTGGACCATTCGAGGTCGAAGATGCACTTGTAAAACATTCGGATGTGCAAGAATGTGCAGTCGTTGCTAGTCCTGATGAAGTTCGAGGAGCAGTCGTCAAAGCATTTGTCGTATTGAAAGATGGCGTGGATGCGGAGCGAGAAGGGTTTGTGAATGAGTTACAAGAACATGTGAAACAACTCACTGCACCGTATAAATATCCACGTAAGATAGAATTTATTAAAGAATTACCTAAAACAACTTCAGGTAAGATCCGTCGTATAGAATTACGTAGTCAAGAAGGATAGTAAATGGTTAGGCAGTTCCGTTTAAGGGGGAGTAGACTCCTTAGGCGGAACTGTTTTCATTTTATTTGGTGCAATATATCCACGAAAGTAAAGTTAAATTCAGAAATCCAAGCTCTTATCCACGAGAAAATTTTTATATCCAGAAAAGTCGAGACAATATCCATAAAACACAACATTTTATCCAGAAATCTAAGTGTATTTACAGAAATCTTCAACTTTATCCAGAAACCTCAATTCTTAACCTTCCTACACTTCAATCTCCTTAATCAATCTAGCCGGATTACCTCCCACAACTACTTGAGCGGGTACATCTTTTGTGACGACTGCTCCAGAAGCAATGACAGCATTGTCGCCAATCGTAACACCAGGGTTGATAATCGCGCCTCCACCGATCCATACATTGTTTCCAACAGTAACCGGTTGGGCAAATTCCTTTCCTGCATTTCGTTCCCCAGGGTGAAGTGGATGGGTGGCGGTGTATATATGTACGCCTGGTCCGAGCATGCAGTTATCACCGAAACGAACTTCGCAAACGTCCAAAATAGTACAATCGAAGTTTGCATAAAAATGGTTGCCTACATGTGTATTGTATCCATAATCGAAGCGGATGTTAGGCTCCATAAAGATGTTGTCTCCACTCGATCCAAGCACATCTTTTAAAATAGCGGAGCGCTCTGTAGCTTCGGTTTCAGGTAGTTGGTTGTACATTCTCGCCTTCTGTCTCATTTCCAGACGGTCGCTTACTAGTTCGGGGTCAGCAGGGTCATACATTTCTCCTGCTACCATTTTCATTTTTTCCGTAGCCATTCATCTTCCCCCTTTCCAAATCCTTTTAATGATAAGGATTCACATGCACGTATACGTCCTGAACTTCTGCATGTTTATCTACTAATTTCTCTTTTACTCTTGCTGCGATGGCATGCCCTTCATCCACGGTGATGTGCGGGTCTACGCTTATTTTCACATCAATAATCACATACGAGCCATGTGTGCGTGCAAGTAACATATCTAATCTTTCGACTCCGCTAATTTCCATCGTCGTTAATTCAAATTTCTTTGTACGTCCATCATCAAGTACGGTTTCTAATGTAACGCTGACTGCATCTTTTCCTATCTTGAAGCCCATCCACATAACGAGTAATGCAATAATTGCTCCTGCTAACGGGTCAAAGTAATATAAAAACGGAATGCCAAATTGGCTACCTAATAGCGATAAACCGATTCCGACCAATGCTACAAAAGATGAAATCGCATCTGAACGGTGGTGCCAAGCATCTGCTACTAAGGCGGGACTGTTCAAGCGATCTCCGAGGCGTTTTTTATATTGAAAAAGTACTTCTTTTACAATGATCGAAAAGATAATTACATATAAGGCAATGGTACTTGGGCGTGTATATTCATTTTCAAATAACGCGGTTACTGCATCTGTTAGAATTTCGACACCGACAACAATTAGTAATATCGCAACGATTAACGTAGCGATATTCTCTGCTTTCCCGTGACCATACGGATGTTCCGGGTCCGGTGGCTTTTGAGCTGCTCGAATACCTACTAATACAGCGATCGAGCTTACGACATCAGAAGCAGAGTGGAAGGCGTCGGCTATTAGCGCTTTACTATTTCCAACAACTCCAACAATTCCTTTTAAGATAGCTAATATTAAATTGGCAACAATTCCTACAATCGAAGCAAATTGTGCTTTTTGATTTCGATTTTCCATTTTAGAAACCCACTTTGTCGGTCATTTAGTATGTTTATCATATCAATAAATTTATAAGCACGTCTAACTTAATTTAAAGTAAATTTTAAATCAACCTCCTCATAGGATAGGTACATAAGTCTTTTTTATGAGAGGAAATGGTTAGATGTGTGGAATTGCTGGTTGGATCAATTATGAAAACGTGCAGGCAAGTGAATTAACGCAATTAAAAGAGATGACCGATTCACTGTACCGAAGAGGAATGGATGGAGAAGGTTTTTATATGAATAAGGATATTGCTTTTGGACATCGACGGCTTGCGATTATTGATGTAGAAAACGGAGCGCAGCCAATGACAGTAGAATATCAAGAAGCTAAATTTACGATTATATATAATGGTGAGCTTTATCATATGCAAGAAGTGAGAAATTATTTAATCGAGCAAGGGCATGCGTTTCAAACGACGTGTGATACAGAGGTGGTTGTTCATGCATATGCCCATTGGGGTGCGGACTGCCTTGACCATTTAAATGGTATTTTCGCTTTTGCTATCTGGGATGAGGAAAAGAGAGAGGTCTTTTTGGCAAGGGATCGGTTGGGAGTAAAGCCTTTATTTTATGCTGAGAAATCAAATGCGTTTTATTTCGCCTCCGAAATCAAGGCATTGTTAAAAGTGCCGACCATACGACCAATTGTTGACCAAGAAGGGCTTTCAGAGATATTCGGACTTGGACCTTCTAGGACGCCGGGGCATGCTGTATTTAAACAAATTCAAGAATTAGAAGCGGGCCACGCGATGTTAATTAAACCTTCGAGTGTGGAGAAGTGGAGGTACTGGCAGGTTAAAAGTGAGCCTCATCATGATTCTTTAGAAGAAACAATTGAAAAAGTAAGAGAACTATTCATCAATGCTGTAGAGGGTCAGTTAGTTTCAGATGTTCCGGTGGGGACTTTTTTATCTGGTGGATTAGACTCAAGTGCAATCACTGCGGTAGCTGCGAATTACTTACAAGACCGGGAACAAACAACTTTAAAGACATTTTCGATTGATTATCAAGGGAACGAAGAATATTTTCAAACATCGACTTTTCAACCGAATAATGACCGTGATTTTAAGGCATTAATTTCTGAAAAATATGAGACGAAGCACAAAGATTTTTTCATAGATGAACAAACATTGGCAACGTACTTACAAGAGTCTGTACATGTGAGAGACGTTCCTGGTATGGCTGATATTGATTCTTCCTTACTTTGGTTTTGTGAACAAGTAAAAGATGAGGTAAGTGTTGGGTTATCAGGAGAATGCGCGGATGAGATCTTTGGGGGGTATCCATGGTTTCAAGCAGAAGAAAGTTACTCCAATTTTCCTTGGATTCGTTCCTTAGAGCGACGAAATGCGTTACTACGACCGGAATGGCGAAAGAAGTTACAGTTAGATAAATATATTCAGAAGCGATTTCAAGATACAATCGCAGACACTCCATTATTAGAAGGGGAAAGCGAACAAGACGAGAGAAGGCGTCAGCTTTTTTATGTGAATATGCAGTGGTTCATGGCGCAATTATTAGAAAGAAAAGACAGAATGAGTATGGGGGCAACACTTGAGGTTCGTGTACCTTTTGCAGACCATTACTTAGTTGAATATTTATGGAATGTGCCATGGGAGATGAAACAACTCGATGGGGAAGAAAAAGGGTTACTGAGAAAATCAATGGAAGGATTATTGCCAGATGAAATTGTACACCGGAAGAAAAGTCCTTATCCGAAGACATTCCAGCCGCTCTATGAAAAGCTAGTGCGAGTGAAAGCGGAGAAAATGTTAGTAGATCCTGAAGCAAGGATATTTGAAATTGTCTCAAAAGAAGCATTCCGAAACTTAATGGATCATGAGTCCACATTTGAGACTCCGTGGTATGGTCAATTGATGGCTGGTCCGCAATTACTTGCTCACTTATGGCAGATTGATTATTGGATGAGGGCTTATCATATAGAGGTGGAAGGATAGATTTATCTAAATTCCAAAAAAATTCTTTTAACATGTTAAAGTTCGAACTGGAGTGATAATGTTATTTATTTCAATAATATTACAAACATTACAATTATGTAATCTATGCATACTTTTTTCGAATACGTGGGTATAGGAGTACTACAACGCAAAAAGTTGTAAAATATATATACAAAATAAGGAGTGGAGTTTCAATGAAAAAATGGTTAATTACTTTCCTAATGGTACCGATGCTAGCACTTGCTGCATGTGGTGATGACACAGAAGATAACGAAATGGATGGAGATCCAGAAACAGAAGACACAGAAGACATGGACACAGATACTGATTCTGATTCAGACATGGACACAGATGACGATGATGACGACGATGATGATGACATGATGGACGATGATGATGATGACGATGACGACATGTAATAAGTCATTATAGAGAAACAGAGAAGGCAATTGCCTTCTCTGTTTTTTTTGTGATAAATATTTTGTCATAGGATACAGTTCTATGGTTTTTATTCTAATGATTAAGTCCATATAATTGTGTAAAAAGAAAAGGGTCTCATCAATCCTTATGTTACAATGTTTTCACCGTAAAAACATAACAGGAGGAATTGATGATGACCCAACTTCATATTAACGTAGATTACGAGGAATTGAAAGCAGAGCTGATGGAGTCGAATCTCGGAGCCGTATCGAAATCATATATCGTCATTATGATGAACGCTTACATGGAGATGGAGCGAGATCAATACGTACAAACAACGAAATATGAACGACACATGGACCGACAAGATTACCGCAATGGCTACTATTCCCGGGACTATGTCACAGGTTTAGGAAAGATTGAATTAAAAG
>NZ_AUHI01000023.1 GCF_000423105.1 Halalkalibacillus halophilus DSM 18494
TAGATGAAATGGGTTATATTCCATTCAGTAAAGATGGAGCGGAGCTTCTGTTTCAGTTGATCACAGACTGGTATGAGCAGAAAAGTCTTATCATCACTTCTAATTTAGAATTTAGCCAATGGAATCGCATTTTTGTTGATGCAAGACTGACTGCTGCATTGGTGGATCGTGTGATTCACCATGCGCATATTCTAAGTTTCACCGGCAACAGTTATCGTGTCACACACGCACTATCGAATTACCCATCATAAAATATGGGCTGGCAATGTTCTCGAATTTCTTTTGCATTTTTATCAAGTTTTCTCTTGCAAAATACACATGTATCACGAATATATGATTCATTAATAATATATTAGTGTGCAATAAAAGGGTGAATGCCGATGCAACAATTCAAATTATATAATTCAAAAGAAATTGAGAAATTAAAGGAAGATTTAGATGTATATAAACAAACGTATAACCCCAATATGCCTAACGATTTAACGGAGTATCACCTTCAATTAAAGCGGGAGTTATATGATTTAAAAAGAAATTTATCTCAAGTAAAAGGAGTAGTGAAAACGATGGAAGAAAAATATAGACAGCTAGAAAAGTATGAACATCAAGACCAAAAGATCCTATATAGTATGGAGACGATAAATGATTCTTTATATAAGTTAAAAAAAGACATGGAGACAATTAGGTCGGGGGTGGAAGATTTACAGATTACAGAAGCATTAGATAAAATGAACGTAATAATTAATAGAACAGATGAAAATTTGATAACAGTTAAAGAACAGCTTCAAAAACAAAAAGCAGAACTATTAGAAACAAAAGAATCCCCTAAGCAAAATTACGCTCAGGCTTCTACCTCCCACCCATCCGAATATAAACAGCTACAAAAAATTCTTAACACTTTAAGTAAGCAACAACAGCCACATAGCTTAGGAGTAAATCGGCCTTTAAAAAATTCATCAAATACGATCCCTAATAGACCATTTACGGAACAACGAAGACCTATTACAAGAAGAAAGGAAAGCAGCCCTCTAAATAATTATCATAATCCATATAATAAAAATATAATTACTCGTACTTACAGTTCCAGAAAAGCTATGACAGGATCTGCTTTAGAACCCAACAAGGAAGAAACAGAAATTATTTCATTCAAACCTACCAAAGTTAACGAAAAAGACACGCTTATAAAAGAACAGAAACAAGAGGAGTTAGAAATGAAAAAGCCATCTACTGAAGTTGTTGTAGAGGAGCATGCGTTAAAAGAAGAAAACGTGATCGAAGAAAAAGAGAAGGTTGAAGAAGTTAAATCTAATAAATCGGAAGACTTATCCATTAAGAACGTAGAAACAACAATTACATCCGAACATGAATCACAAGAGAATAAACCAAATTCTTTTCTATCATTTATTAAGAAAACTTTTTCCTAAAAAGACATTCTATTTGAATAGGATTCGCTAAAATTGACCTAACTTATAGGAAGTAATCTTTAAAGTTGGGTCAATTTAATTTTTTTAACTTGAGAAAATTAAATGTAATAAATAAGAAGCTGCAGTTACATTCTTTTTTAACCAATAAAAACTACTTTTTAAATAAACAAATAAACTAAAAATGCCAAAATGAACACGACATCTGCTATGGCAAGATATAAACCGATTTTTGAAGTTTTAACCTTTGCTAAACTATAGTTAAACAAAGTGTCATATAAACTTACGACAAAAAGAAGGAGTGAAATGATTAAGACAACCACACTCTCCGTCATCAGAACTGCCAATATGTATAGTAACCATCTTCTGAAGAAATTGAATACTAAACCAATCACCATCATAGAAAAGGAGTTGGGATTTAATTCCAGTTCATCTTCGTCTGATAATTCACTTAACCCTTTTTTTATTTCTTTATGCTCTCTTAAATAACTTACATTAACCCATAAGATCAATAAACAGTAAAACATGATAAATAAGTCTTCGTTATTACTTGTTATTTCCCACACATTCCAATTCCTCTCATATCTTCCGACGTCTTCTCTTTTGACTATACTATAAATGATAAGAAATTAGTATCTAACCTACCATTTAAGAGGTTTAACTGGTTAAATAGAATGTCGAAAAAAATAAGACTAAAGATGAGCAACGTATCTATGGCTAATTTTTTCTTGGTAAGAAGTTTTGCTTTCTTCCTTATAAATACTCAACTACCCGTTTTAGACAAGAAAAACTCCTTAGAATCAGCAGCGTCTCGACAGCTTTTTACTAGGGCCCATGATTTAGTTAGCGCAAATTGCCGAGCCTTATAAGCAAATGATTCACATAATATTTTATTATCTAAAAGCCTAGTTGTTGCGTCTACAAATTCACTAATATTATTTGCATTACAAGCGTAACCATTCTCACCATCATTAATTAGATGCTTCACTCCCCCTTCATTCGCACCTATGACAGGCAAACCTGATGACATCGCTTCAAGAACTACATTGCCAAACGTTTCGGTTGTTGAGGGGAATAAGAAGAGATCACTTGAGGCATATACTTCCGCAAGCTCCTCTCCTTGAAGGAAGCCTGTGTAGGTTATGTTATCCGTTTCCGTTTCAGATAGAGATTTAAGAAGCGGGCCATCTCCAACAATCAATAGGCGTGTGTTCTTTTTAATGTGGTCAGCTAAGGATCTAAAGGTTTCAATCACTGTTGGTAAATTCTTTTCGGGTGCAATCCTACCTACGTACAGCAAAATATTTTCTTCATTGAATTTATATTTTTTCCTCACGCTATCACTTCTTTTAGCAGGTGTATAAAAAGCCTGGTTAACCCCTCGTCCCCATATTTCTATGTCACTATGAACGTTTTTAAATATCAATTTTTCCTTGGTGCTAATAGATGGGACAAAGACTTTCTTAAAGGAGCGATGAAACCACTTCATATATTTCCACACCCACTTATTTATAAATTGCAGGTGTGTCTGAATTCGGATAGGTGACACTATAAAAAAAGTTTCCCACAATGTGAGAAACGTTTAAAGATAATACCGGTGGCCGGGTTCGAACCGGCACTCCAGAGGAACACGATTTTGAGTCGTGCGCGTCTGCCAATTCCGCCACACCGGCATGTGGTCTTTTTTTCGTGACCGATTACAATCATAATACAGTAGGTTATGGTTTGTCAATCGCCTCTAATATAAAAATCGAAGCAAGGTTATTTGCGATAACCAAGCTTCGATTATTGACTCATTCTATCCTTTAATCGCTCCTTCTGTCATACCTTTCGTAATACGACGTTGGAAGATTGCGTACAAGATAATTACAGGTGTAATCGCAATGACTAGACTTGCGAATAACGTGCCCCATGCGTTTGTGTACTGGGCTTCGTTACTAATAAAGTCAATCGCCAAGGCAAGTGTATAATTTTCACTCGACTGTAAGAAGATCAAAGCCATGAAGTATTCGTTCCAAAACTGTATCGCGTTCATAATTGTAACGGTAATAATCCCCGACATCGTAAGTGGTGTAACGATTTTCCAAAGAATCCCGTATGGCGACATGCCATCCATTGCTGCGGATTCTTCTAGTGACTTCGGAATCGTACTCATAAAACTTGTTAATACGAAAATGGTAAACGGTAGCTGTGATAAGGCATATACTACACCTAATCCTAAGATGCTATCTAACATATTAAATTGAGCTAGTAAGAAGAATAATGGAATCCAACCTAATACCATTGGAATCATCATGGCTGATATGTACAGCGTGAATAGCGCGCCGCTACCTCTAAAACGAAGCCGTTCAATAGCATACGCTGTTGGAATGGCGAGTGCTAAACAAAGGACTGCACCAATAACGGTTACAATTAAACTATTAAATACACTTGTATCAATATTATAATCTGACCAAGCGGTAATGAAATTTTGATAATTAAATGACTCTGGGAACCCCCAAGGATTCGCATAAATCTCTGCATTTGATTTAAATGCCCCTAGGAACATCCAGAATAACGGATAAAGTACCGCTAAGGACCAAATGACAAGAGGGATTCTAATTCCTGTTCGTGCGACCATTTCACCGACTGTTTTTTTCGTTTTCATGTGCAATCCCCCCTTTAGTACTCTACTTTGTCTCTACGTAGTAAGAATTGAAGTAATAATACGGTAATTAGTGAAAGTGCTAAGATCATTACACCAATTGTTGCTCCATACCCGAAGTTATACTGATTAAATGCTTGTTGGTATAAATAGGACCCCATAACGTGTGTAGAGTTGTCAGGTCCACCGCCAGTCATAACCTGAACGATAATAAAGGAACCATTTAGTGTTGTAATAACGATATAAAGAATCGAGATTTTAATTTGTGGCCAGATCAATGGTAAAGTTACATGCCAAAACTGTTGCCATTCTGAAGCTCCATCAATTTCTGCTGCTTCAAAATTACTTTTTGAAATGTTTGCAATCCCTCCCATTAGTAAGAGCATGAATAGTCCAATTCCTGCCCATATGGAAGGTAAAACTAAACTTGGTAAGGCCCAGGTTGTACTTCCTAGCCAAGGTCGGGTCCAACTTTCTAATCCGATTGCTTCTAAACCAGAGTTCACTAAACCTAAATTTGGGTTGTAGATAAATGTCCACAGTATACCAATAACAACCACAGACATAATATTCGGAAAGAAGAACACGATTCGGTAGAACGGTGCTTCTTTGATCTTTAGCTGGGTCAATGCTACCGCTATAAATAATGCCATGATCATAATTCCAACGACTTTTGTAGCAACTAGGAAATAGTCATGGTAAATCGTCCGTGGAATAATATCATCATTGAACATTCTTCGATAATTATCTAGACCTACGTACTCACGTGTTTGGGAAGAACCTGACCATTCAAAGAAAGAAAAATAAAGTCCACTAAACATAGGATACAAAGTAAAAATGCTAAACATAATAAAGGTCGGTACTAAACAAAACGCGAGAAATATGTACTTCTGTTTTTTTGGTTGGACCATGATTGCTCACTCTTTCTATGGAAATAACAGTATGGAATGCGGAGAATCCTTCTCTCTACATTCCATACAATTTTATTTCCTACATTAATTATTCACCACTATAATCTGCGGCTGCTTCTTCTGCTCTTTCAATGAACTCATCTACGTCAATATCACCTAACATTAAGGAGATAAGCGCATCACTGACTGGTGTTTCTAAGTCAGAACTCATTGGGTGAGGCTTGTAATAAACTTCTGATTCATTATTAATCAAATCATTTGCTTCGATTAGATATGGAGGAACCTCTTCACTTTCAGAAAGGTCTACTCCTTCAATATTCATTAATGCACCTGTGTGCTCTGAGAATGAAAGTGCATATTCTTCAGAGAAGACAAATTCAACAAATGCTTTAGCTGCTTCTGGATTATCTGCTTCTTCTGCAATTGCTAATGGACGTAAATCCGGTACTACAGCCATTGGATCTCCTGCTTCATTCATTGGAGAAGGAATGAACCCAAACTCAAAGTCTTCAGGTACATCATCCGCCATTTCATTTGGCAACCAGAAACCTACAGGAATAAACGCATTATCATGCAGTAGGAAGTTCATTTGAGACTGTGTATGGTTCAGTGCCCCAGTACCACCATCAATATAACCTGCTTCTTGCATAGCTGCTACGTTCTCCATAACTTGACGGACTTCGTCTGTTTCCCATGCACCTTCTTGACCTGTAATAATATCTTCTAATAATTCATTACCGCCAGCTGCACCAAATGCAGGGTATAACATTCCGCGTAACATGTAATACGGGTGCTGACCAGTAGTTACAAACGGTTCAATATCTTCATTCTCTTGAAGATCACCCATCGTACTCATAAAACTATCAAAGTCGGATGGTACTTCATATCCGCCTTCCTCAAACCATGCTGCATCATACCATGTACCCCATGTATCAAATACAAGTGGTAAACTGAATAACTCACCATCATAATCAGATGGTTCTGCAATAAAGCTATCTAACAACGGCGTTCCATCTTCTAATTCAAGATCTTGAGCCCAATCAGTCAAGTTCATTAACTGACCATCTTCTACCATCTGTGTTTCACTAGACCCAGCACCATCAATATAAACTACATCAGGTGGATCATCAGAAACCCAGCGTGAACGCATCTCTTCATTAATATTTGGACCTGCATGTTCTACTATTTCTACTTCAGGATAAGTTGCTTGGAAATCTTCAATTACTTCTTTCCACCAAGAATCCCCGTATCCACCAACGAAATATTGAATTTCAAGTTCTCCGCTGATCTCACCTTCTTCTCCGCTTGCATCTGAATCTGAATCAGACTCTGAATCATCTTCCCCTGACTCTTCACTTGTGTCATCATCTCCGCCTTCATCAGGCACTTCATCTGCTCCACAAGCTGCAGCAAAGATTAAAAGGAACATAGCTAAGACAATCGCTAACCAATGCCATTTAAACTTCTTATTCAATGTAATATCCCCCTTGTACTTTAATTAATATATGAAACGTATAGCTTTGCTACACGGTTTCAACAAATTTAGTTAGAAGTTAACTCAATAGCTTCTCTCACATATCCATTTGAATCCTCAATTGCATCCAAAGCTTGCTCAAAAGTTACTCCACTTTTTAACATGACAATTGCAGGTTTAACTTGGTTATTGGTTTGATTTAAGACTTCTTCTGCAACTTCATAATCACAATTAGTAATTTCCATTATAATCGACTTTGCTCTGTGTCTTAATTTATTATTACTCGCCTGTACATCCACCATGAGATTTTCATAAACCTTCCCAAGCTTCACCATTGCTGTTGTACTAATCATATTAAGCACCATTTTATGAGCAGTTGCTGCTTTCATACGAGTTGATCCAGTTAAAACCTCTGGGCCAACCACAACTTCTATTGCCGTTTGTGCGTAGTTGCTTATAGATGATCGGTCATTACAAGTAAGTGATACCGTATACGCTCCTATTTCATTAGCTGCTTTTAATGCTCCTGTTGGATAAGGTGTTCTTCCACTCGCTGTAATGCCAATGACTACATCTTTTTTCGTTACTTCTTGCTTTTGAAGGTCGACTACACCTTGTTGCTCATGGTCTTCAGAACCTTCTACAGCTTCAAAAAAAGCATCCTTGCCACCTGCCATCAATGTTTGGACCAATTCATGTGACACCATAAATGTCGGTGGACATTCAGAGGCATCTAAGATCCCAAGTCTTCCACTCGTACCTGCCCCAACATAGAATAATCTTCCACCTTTAGATAATCGTTCTGCAATCTGATCAACAACAATTTCGATTTGAGGGAGAACTAACTCGACTGCATTCGCTACTTTTTTATCTTCTTGATTAATAGTAGTTAATATATCTATAGTTGTCATTTGATCTAAATTCCTACTATTTTCGTTTCGTTGTTCCGTAATTAGATTAGATAATTCCATATGTAAATTAGCTCCTCAGGTTCAATAGTAAGCGCTTTCACGTTGTCTACTTTAAAATTGAAAATATGTCGTTAATGTGTCTTATTATATAGTGATTGAACTATTCTGTCAATTTAATAATCATAAATTTGTAATATAATTTTATGATTATTTGATAAGGTCCATTCCTATATACCATAAAGAATATAAAAAAGCTGATAGACAGAGCATGTACTGTCTACCAGCTTGGATTATGTATTCCTGATGATCGTCGATAAATATTTGGAGGCGGCAACCGGATTTGAACCGGTGATAAAGGTTTTGCAGACCTCTGCCTTACCACTTGGCTATGCCGCCAGCGTCTCTGGAGCGGAAGACGGGATTCGAACCCGCGACCCCTACCTTGGCAAGGTAGTGTTCTACCGCTGAACTACTTCCGCAAATGGCTGGGCCAGCTGGATTCGAACCAGCGCATGACGGTACCAAAAACCGTTGCCTTACCGCTTGGCTATGGCCCAAAAGAAAAAGGGCGACCGGTGGGAATCGAACCCACGCGTGCTGGAGCCACAATCCAGTGCGTTAACCACTTCGCCACGACCGCCATATAAAAATATGGCAGGGGTAGTAGGAATCGAACCCACATCGGCGGTTTTGGAGACCGCTGTTCTACCGTTGAACTATACCCCTACATTATATATATGAAAATGGTGGAGGGAGTAGGACTCGAACCTACGAACCCGATGGGAGCGGATTTACAGTCCGCCGCGTTTGGCCAACTTCGCTATCCCTCCAAAAAATGGTGGCTCGGGACGGAATCGAACCGCCGACACACGGATTTTCAGTCCGTTGCTCTACCGACTGAGCTACCGAGCCGTAAAGTTATACTTGGATAACTTATGTAATTTATAAATAAAAAAGTGGCGGTCCGGACGGGACTCGAACCCGCGACCTCCTGCGTGACAGGCAGGCATTCTAACCAACTGAACTACCGGACCATTATTGGTTGCACTAAATTACTCCTGATATCACTTCGCATAGAAGTAAATTCTACGTAGTTTCGTGATAAATATTGGTTGCGGGGGTAGGATTTGAACCTACGGCCTCCGGGTTATGAGCCCGACGAGCTACCAGACTGCTCCACCCCGCGGTGTGAAGACTAGGTCGATCGACCTTAGTAAAATTGTAAATGGTGGAGGATGCAGGGCTCGAACCTGCGACCCCTTGCTTGTAAGGCAAGTGCTCTCCCAGCTGAGCTAATCCTCCGAATAAATAATGATGACCCGTACGGGATTCGAACCCGTGTTACCGCCGTGAAAGGGCGGTGTCTTAACCACTTGACCAACGGGCCAGTATAAATGGCGGAGAGCGAGGGATTCGAACCCTCGAGACCTCGGAAGAGGCCTACACGAATTCCAATCGTGCTCCTTCGGCCAGCTCGGACAGCTCTCCAGTTTGGCTCCAGCGGCAGGATTCGAACCTGCGACCAATTGATTAACAGTCAACTGCTCTACCACTGAGCTACGCTGGAATGTTCTTGACTGTCCATGAAGGAGAAATGATGAACATTGCCCGGCAGCGTCCTACTCTCACAGGGGAAGAACCCCAACTACCATCGGCGCTAGAGAGCTTAACTGCTGTGTTCGGCATGGGAACAGGTGTGGCCTCTCTGCCATTGCTACCGGACAAAAGTCATCTTCTTTAATCTATCATGATTTCCTGCGACAAATTATATTATATTCACCTTCGAGTAAAAATGCAAGTACTATTTAAACTTTTATAAAGGTTTATGTAGATGCACCTTCAAAACTAGATAAGAGTTTGTAACCAAGCATTAAAATGTTTCACGTTCGATCGAAGTTAAGTCCTCGATCGATTAGTATTCGTCAGCTCCACGTGTCACCACGCTTCCACCTCGAACCTATCTACCTCATCGTCTCTGAGGGATCTTACTTGCTTGAAGCAATGGGAAATCTCATCTCGAGGGGGGCTTCATGCTTAGATGCTTTCAGCACTTATCCCGACCACACGTAGCTACCCAGCCATGCCCTTGGCAGGACAACTGGTACACCAGCGGTGTGTCCATCCCGGTCCTCTCGTACTAAGGACAGCTCCTCTCAAATTTCCAGCGCCCACGACGGATAGGGACCGAACTGTCTCACGACGTTCTGAACCCAGCT
>NZ_AUHI01000024.1 GCF_000423105.1 Halalkalibacillus halophilus DSM 18494
TAAGGCGGCGGGAACAGGTCGCGCGCATTTTCCCCAATGAAAAGGCCGCGTTTCGTCTAATTGGAGCCGTGTTAATGGATTACAACGATAACCTAGATCGAGGCAACCGCAAGTATATCTATCGAGCGAACACGTAGTCATTTGACACCGCCCTTAGGGACCATGCATCTCGAGGTCAACAGGCAGCTTTTCAAAAATTCTGCCTCTCTGCCTAAAAGGCTCGCATGGTCCCTCCTCGGCGTCAAATGCGCAGCGTTATCTAGACGAAGTCGTCCCCTAGATGACCCGCTCTACCCACAGGTGAAAATGAAGTAGCACTTTTACACATAATTATGGACTTGACATTTTTTTCTAAAATCTCCTCACGCAATTTCAACTTACAAGAAAATAATCGCTAGGATCCCAACCGTTGCACAATAAAATGCAAAGTACTTTAAGTTTCCAGCTTTCATAACATTTATAAAGAAAAGTAATGCGAAATAGGAAGATACTATAGCTGCTAGTAGTGACACTAAATATAAAACGAATTGACTGGAGATTTCTGGGTCGCTCATTATATCACCAGTAGCTAATACCATTGTCCCTAAACTTACAGGGATGTACATTAAAAATGAAAATCGTAATGCACTTGAACGTTTGAAGCCAACTAGCATAGCTGCAACAATGGTAGCTCCGGAACGACTAATTCCAGGAATTAACGATACAGCTTGGGCAAACCCTATAATTAGCGCGTCTTTCCAAGTGATTTCTGCATCACCTTTGTACCCTTTTAGATTACGAATAATCCATAAAGCTATCGCAGTAAGGATCAACGTAACACCAACCATTTGTGCTTGAATTGCACCGATTTCACTATTAAACAAAGCGCCAAGAATACCAGCTGGAATAGTTGCAATAAAAAGCAAGAACAAATAATAAAAATCCTGTTGATAAGCTTGATCACGTTTAAATAAATAATTGGATCCATTTACTACAAGTGCAATAATGTCTTTTCTATAAACAATTAACACTGCAATCAAAGACCCGAAATTAATAAATGCTTCAAAAGTAAGTCCGGGCAAGTCAATGTCCATAAGGGACTGTAACATAACTAAATGTCCGCTAGAAGAAATCGGGATTGGCTCTGTGAAACCTTGAAATAAACCTAGTAAGAAAAATTTAAGTAACTCATATATTTCGGTCATTGAGATCCTCCTGCTATGTAAAAAAATGTACCTCACTACCTGTGTGTATGCACCAATTTATAGAATATGAATAATGTGTTGGTGAAAGGGGAGATAGCGGTGGCAAATGAAATTCAAAACTTATGTCAAAACAATGTAAGAAACAGAGTCCATTTGCGGACCAACGATGGTCAGCAATTAGAGGCTGTAATATTAGATGTGGACGATGAATACCTTTACTTAGTGGTGCCGGCAAATCAATTGCAAAATATGAATCGATTCTTTGGTCCAGGTGGTTATGGGTATGGCTATGGTGCTCCACACGGATACGGGTTACAAAGGTTGATTTTACCACTAACCTTTATTGCGGCTTTAAGTGTCTTACCTTGGTAATGGTATTTCTGATAGTAAAGAGGCTGACAGCAACGAATATTGTCTGTCAACCTCTCTTCTTATTGACTACTTTCATCTTTAAGAATTGTTTCGGATAAGATTACAGTTACTAATGTAAAGGTAATTGCAAGAGCAATCGTCCCAGAAATACTGAACGCGTCACCTGCCATGCTACCAATTACATATACAATCATAGCACTTAGCATAAAGCTCCAAGCAGCTGTCCAAATTAAGCGCATCTTGTTCACCTCATTTATCTATACATTCCACTCTATAGTTTATCAAAGGTTGTATGAAAAATAAATATAAAAATATGAAGGTTTTATGGAGGGCGGTCCTTATGCATATTCTCATTTATCCTTGCTTTTCTAAATTCGGTTTTCAACTAGTAGATTATTTCTTGAATTCTGGCGTTAAAGTAGATGGTGTTGGGAGACTTGAAGAAGATGATGAATGGTTTTACTTTGAATCAATAGGTAGAAATGCCAACTTTAAATTTATGGATGAAAAAGAGTTTCGAACAGAGGAATCGTATGATCAAGCGTATCTTCTAGATAAAAATTTAAAAGTTGAGGCGTCACACATAATATATTTAGATTCTGTAAAGTCGGAATAAAAAACTTGCTATTTAAAAAGCAGGGTTGCAGAATAAATGTATAACATTAAAATAATGGAGTGTCCATATTGTTCCGACTTTCAGCAATTGTATTTTTGTTTCTATTTTTAGCTGGATGTAATATGTTTGATGATGGAAAATTAAATAATGTAGGGCTGTTAATGGAAGGTACCATCCATGATGAAACATGGGGGAGTGGTGCTTATTCAGGCTTGTTAAATATAAAAGAAGATAAAAATGTAAGTGTGTTACTTAGAGAAAATATTGCAACACTTAAAACTGCTGAAAAGGCTGTGAAAGATTTAGAAAGACAAGGTGTAAACTTGGTTTTTGGTCACGGTTCTAACTATGGGAGAATATTTGATTCACTAAATGAATATTATCCAGAAATTCATTTTGTTTATTTTAATGGACAAACCTTTGATCATAATATTACCAGCATTCATTTTGATGGATATGATATGGGTTATTTTGCTGGTCGTTTAGCAGGAGAAATGACTTCTACAAAACATATTGGTATTATTAGAGCGTTTAAAATGCAGGAAGAAGCAGAAGGTTTTTATGAAGGTGTTTTAGCAGTAGACCCAACAATCAAAGTATCAGTCAGATCCGTGAATAGTTGGTATGATCAACAAAAAGCAATGTTACACTTTCAGCAATTGACGGAACAAGGGATTGATGTTGTTTATCCTGCGGGAGATGGCTTTAATGTTCCGGTGATAAAAGCTGCAGAAGCAGAAGATATATTCGCGGTTGGATACATTCAAGATCAGCATCATATTTCTGAGAGTACTGTTCTAACAAGTACCGTTCAACAATTAGATGGCTTATATCTAAAGGTTGCTGATATGTATGACCAGCAACAATTGACACCGGGAATTATCAATTTTCCTTTTGACCAGTCATTTGTAACGCTTGGTACATACAGTAATGAAGTTCCAGAAGGTCTTCAATCGAAACTTAATAACGAAATGGATTCCTATATTGAATCAGGAGTCCTTCCGAGATAATAATCCTATTTAGAAGAAATAATTCTTTTAAATAGGATGTTTTTTTGGTAAAATTAGAACCAGGTCATAATATATGATATTAACTTATGAGGGGATGACAGTATGAATGCTGGAATAATCGGAACGGGACATTATGTTCCTGATCAAGTGTTTACAAATAAAGACTTGGAGAAGATTGTAGATACTTCAGATGAATGGATCAGAGAAAGAACTGGTATTGAAGAGCGAAGAATAGCGCCAGACCATATAAACACATCCGACATGGCCTATGAAGCGGCAAAGATGGCGATAGATGAAGCAGGTATTACTGCAGAAGATATAGATATGATTTTAGTAGCAACTGTGACAAGTGATATGGGTTTTCCTTCCGTAGCTTGTCAGATTCAACATAAACTAGGTGCTAAACAGATTCCAGCAATGGATATTAGTGCAGCTTGTGCAGGTTTTATTTATGGAGTTGTTACTGCGAAACAATTTGTTGAAGCAAATGTTCACAAGAATATTTTAGTAGTGGGTGTGGAAAAGCTATCTAAGATTACAAACTGGGAAGACCGAAATACTGCAGTGCTGTTTGGTGATGGTGCAGGAGCTGCCGTAATTTCACCAGTATCAGGCGAAAAAGGTATTATCTCTCATGAATTAGGTGCTGACGGTTCTGGGATTCCTCATTTATATCAAGACGAAGATGTTCTTTATATGAATGGAAGAGAAGTATTTAAATTTGCGGTTCGTCAAATGGGAGATTCTGCATTAAATGTTGTAGAGAAAATCGGATTGACGAAGGATGATGTGGATTACTTGATTCCACACCAAGCAAATATTCGAATTATGGAAGCGGCACGTCAAAAACTAGATATTCCTGTTGAGAAGATGTCTAAATATGTGCATAAGTATGGAAACACTTCAGCTGCATCGATTCCTATCGCATTGTCTGAGGATGTGAAAGCAGGTAAAATAAAAGAAAATGATTTAATGGTATTGGTCGGATTTGGTGGAGGCCTGACATGGGGAGCTCTAGCGCTTCGCTGGGGTAGGTCATAGAAAATTATTAGTAACGGATAACGGAGGTAATTAGAGATGACAAAGCGTAGAGTAGTAGTTACCGGGCTCGGGACAGTGTCTCCAATCGGTAATGATGTAAAAACAATGTGGGACAATTTAATAGCAGGTGAAGTTGGTATTGGACCCGTAACAAAAGTGAACCCGGATGAATTTCCAACTAAACTTGCAGCGGAGTTAAAAGATTTTGATCCAGCTAACTATATGGATAAAAAAGAAGCTAGACGAATGGATTTATTCACTCAATATGCAGTGGCAGCTAGTAAAATGGCTTTAGATGATGCAAAGCTTGAAATCACCGATGAAATTGCTGATCGTACGGGTGTATGGATTGGTTCTGGTATCGGTGGTATGACAACATACGAAGAGCAATTTCGTAAGTTTCTAGATAAAGGGCAACGTCGTGTCAGTCCATTTTTCGTACCAATGATGATTCCAGATATGGCTTCTGGGCAAGTTTCCATTACTTTTGGTGCGAAAGGGATCAATTCATGTACCGTAACAGCCTGTGCATCAGGAACGAATTCGATTGGTGATGCGTTCAAGGTTATTGAAAGAGGAGATGCAGATATTATGATAACAGGTGGTGCTGAATCACCTATTAATAATATGGCTTTTGCTGGTTTTTCAAGTATGAAGGCAATGACTACGAATGAAGATCCTAATACAGCGAGTCGTCCATTTGATAAGAACAGAGATGGATTTATTATGGGTGAGGGAGCAGGAATTTTAATTTTGGAAACATTAGAATCTGCTGAAAAACGCGGAGCCCCAATTTATGCTGAAATTACCGGGTACGGCTCCACTGGTGATGCTCACCACATTACAGCCCCTGCCCCAGATGGAGAAGGTGCTGCAAGAGCAATGCAACAAGCACTTAACGATGCAGAAATGGAAGGAACATCTGTTGACTATATCAATGCACATGGTACTAGCACAGAGTATAATGATAAATTTGAAACAATGGCAGTAAAAACGATTTTTAAAGATCATGCTTATAAGTTAGGTATGAGCTCCACTAAATCTATGACAGGGCATTTACTAGGTGCTGCTGGTGGGTTAGAAGCGATTATTTCTATCTTATCAATCAAACACAATATTATGCCTCCTACGACAAATTATGAAACACCAGATGAAGATTGTGATTTAGACTATGTAATCAATTCTCCAAGAGAAACAGAAGTGAATGTTGCAATGAGTAATTCACTTGGTTTTGGCGGGCATAATGCTTCCTTAATTTTTAAGAAATATTAAGATGCACTAGAAAACACTAGAAAGATCCTAAAAGGTTTGCTAAAAATAGCAAGCCTTTTTTTGTTGTTAAATTATTTTTTTAAATCTGTAACATACAATAATAATAGAGGTAGGACAAGCAAACTAATTTTAGGAATAGAGGAAATAAAATGAATGCATTAATATTTTTCTTTGTTGGTTTCGGCTTCACATGTGTCGGAGCTGTATCTATTATTGGCTATTTAAACTTTATTCCTGCTGGGATGAGTGTGATTGATTTTCTTTTGTTTGTGTACAAGCGTCCAGAAATATATCTGTTGCCGATTGGTCTAATAGTGATGGCGCTTGCAATGTATAAAAATCCTTTTCATTCATAAAATATTATTGCATTGCTGCAAAAAAAATTAATCGAAAAGAAGTATGAAATTGTTTGTAATGGTGATAATGGACGTAAACAAAGTTGATGTAAAAGTGAGGGGTCGTAATGATGTACGTTCATGACATTTGGGTGAATTGGTTTGAGGGAGAAAGTATTGGCTATAACGTATGTGCTTTTCACGAATGGAAAAAGACTGATTCTATTGAATTGATGGATCAAGTTCCGGTTATTTATGCCAATGAACAACTCTTTCACTACATAGAGAATGATTTGAAAGACTTACCAGACGAGTTGCTTCAAGCAGTCTATAAACGTGCGTATATAAAAAAACAACACAAAAGAATTCCGATTGATTATGCATTCGTAGTGACAAACGGTAAGGAAGCATTAGTAGTGGATACGGCATCCTATAAAATACCATTAAGAAAAAGTAGATTAATACCAAGGCAAGAAAGGCTTGTGCTTGATCTAATTAAAAAACGCCAACCTATTTCTGTTGTTCCAAAGTGTGCTACTAAGAAAAGAAATGAAAGAGTACAACTGATGGAAGCACAAGCATTTATAGGGTTAACTCGCAAAGAAAGGCAATTAAAGCATGTGTTACTTTTAATGGTGGACCAATTAGAACAATCCGCAAGATTGGATGAGTTGAGATATTGGATCACTGAATGGGAACCAAACAGGTATAAAGAAATCCAGAACGTACAGTTTAAAAATGGAATTAGCTGGTTAACATCGCAAGTCAAAGCAGGGTGGAGTAAAAAGCACGAAGAGTTCTGTAGGAAAATGGCAAAAGGTCAGCCATTTTTTGAGAGGTTAATTGATATGGAAGAAATAAAAAAAAATGTATTAAAATAAAGGCTTGCCACAGAGCAAGCCTTTATTTTATGTGGTTATCTTTTTAAATGTACACGTCCAAGACCCATAGCTTTCTTTGCTTTTTTAAGCATTTTATTAGCTACTTGTGAAGCTTCTTCAGCTCCCCGATCTAAAATATCATCTAATTCTTCTGACTGGTACATCTTTTGGTATCGCTCTTGAAGTGGTGTCAGGCTATTTACTACTACATCTGCTAAATCTTGTTTAAATGTACCGTAATTTTTCCCTTGATATTCTTCTACTATCTGGTTGATAGAACTATTGGAGAAGCTAGAATAAATCGTTAATAAATTCGAAATCCCTGGCTTGTTTTCTTTATCGTATTCAATAATACCTTCGGAGTCTGTAACAGCACTTTTAATTTTCTTTTCAATTTGCTTCGGTTCATCTAATAAAAAGATAGTAGCTTTTAAATTTTCATCTGATTTACTCATTTTTCTTGTTGGGTCTTGTAAGGACATAATACGCGCACCGTGTTCAGGTATATGTGGTTCTGGAAGTGTGAATATATCATTGTATTTTCGGTTGAATCTTTCCGCAATATTTCTAGTTAATTCTATATGCTGCTTTTGGTCATCGCCAACTGGTACGAGTGTTGTGTTATAAAGTAAAATATCTGAAGCCATGAGAGGAGGATATGTTAACAATCCAGCTGAAACCCCTTCTTTTCCTTCCGACTTATCTTTAAACTGCGTCATTCTTTCTAATTCACCAATGTAACTGTTGCATTGTAAAATCCAAGCCATTTGCGTGTGCGCAGAAACTTCAGATTGAATAAACAACGTAGACTTCTCTGGGTCAATACCTGCAGCCAAGTAAAGAGCTGCTAAAGAACGAATGTTATCACGAAGTTTTAAACGATCTTGAGTAACAGTAATTGCGTGTTCATCAACAATACAAAAGTAACATTTATTCTCATTTTGTAGTTCCGGAAAACGCCTCAAAGCCCCCACGAAGTTACCAATTGTAAGTGAACCACTAGGTTGAATGCCTGAAAAAATAATGCCCATTTTCATTACCCCTTTTATATTTTATTAAAGAATTTTTTAGTTTATTTAATGGTTCTAAGTCAAATGTTGGGGTGCTCTCTTAGGAGCACTCCTAATTTATGCCATTTGTCCTTGTATATGTTTATATTGATGATGCAATAAAAT
>NZ_AUHI01000025.1 GCF_000423105.1 Halalkalibacillus halophilus DSM 18494
ATTTTTTAAAAATTAAGTTACAATTTGTAACAAACAATTACAAAATACACCATTAATTGTTTTTCTTATTAAATTAGGAAGGAGGATGTAAAAAAACTTAACAATCACTATTTTTAAGGAGAGGAAAATTATGTTTAAAAAATCATTTATGTCAGTACTCACTTTAGCACTAATTTTTACCACCCTATCATTTAGTTCTCCTATAGCTGCGGATGGGTCTGACGAACCTGATAATGAATCCGTAGATAACAACGACATTGAAATACAAGCAAATACCATATGGAGAACTTATAACAAAATTGTCCCGAGACTTGGACAGGCTATATACACTCCATATGCCGAGAGAATTACACGCTCGGGAGCGGGTAGCACAGCAGTAAACAACAATTCAAGTATTGGGGGAGATAGAACTTTATATACATCGGTTTGGAGAACTTGGTCGGACCCTGGTAAGACCCAAGCTACTGAACAAAGATCAATAAGGTCTGGAGATCGACTTCCTTTAAGATATGATGCCTCTCAGCGTGTAACAGGGGCCCCGTATCAAATGAGACATTCAAATACCGCTTTTGCAACAGTTCGAGTACAAACATCGGGATCTTGGACCCCGTATTAAAAATATAAAAACTATGGACCTCTATAATAGACTGACCTGGCAAAAATGAGACAAAGATATAACACCTTCTTAGGCTACTTTCTTTCCAAATTTAATTGGAGGAAGGTAGCCTGATTTTTCTGGCTCTAATATATATGTTGAGGTTTGGATAAAATTCTGACAAGTTTGGGTGGAGGCATTCGAGGCATCGCTTTCCGCGGGCACGGCCTCAGCTAACTTTGGCAAGAAAAACATTTGCCAAAGTGGATCTTCGGCTCGCGCTGTTCCCGCAGGAGTCGCCGCCTCACGCGATGCCTCGAATGCTATAAACGTGTAGTTGAAACCCTCTTCCAAACGGAAAAAAGACAAAAAAAGCACGCAAGCTCCTGATTTGTTATCCTTGTTTTATAGGACTAAAACAAACAAAAGGAGTTGCGTGTATATGCTTCATAACATTACTTTACCAGGGTTGAAAAGTTTTCAAACGGTAGGTACGAGAGAAGAAGAAGGTATGTATCACGTGTATATTGAAAAACCAAGGGAAACGACCACGTGTCCTGCTTGTGAGTCTTTGACCAATACGGTACATGATTATCGTTGGCAAAAGATTAAGCATAATCGTGTGTTGAATCGCAGGACGAATGTGTGGTACCGAAAACGTCGTTATGCATGAAATCAGTCCGGTTGTCGGAAGCGATTTTATGAAGCGAATGACCTTGTCGAACGTTATCAACGGCAGTCCATCGAATTCAATCAGGCGCTGGGACTGGAAACGATTCATGGGAAATCCTTTCAAGATACAGCTAACCGATTTGGCGTGTCTCCAACCACGGTGATGAGACGGTTTGATACCATAAGCGATTCGCTTATTAAACAAACAGAAAAGCTTCCTTCGATTATTGCGATTAATGAGTATAAGGGAGACACGAACGGCGAACGGTTTCAAACAATTATTTCCGATCCGATTGAACGGAAACCGCTAGAGATTTTAAAAGATCGGAAGAAATCCACATTGATTTCTTATTTGAAAGATCATGCAGATGAGGTTGATGTGGTGGTAATGGATATGAGTCCCTCTTTCAAGGCAGCTGTGGATCAGGCGTTAGGACGTCCAATCGGCAATGTTCTCGAATTTCTTTTGCATTTTTATCAAGTTTTCTCTTGCAAATACAAGCCCATTTCACGTCACTTGAATACACGTTTTTGCCCATGCAAAAACACCTCCGATTAAGTACTTCTTTCCTCATTGTACCATGTCGAAGGTGTTTTATATTGTCTCAAAAAATTAGGTTAGTCTAGCTCAAATAAATATAAGTTATTTACTTAAGAAGAAGTGAAGGGTATGATAATAATATAAGTGATAAACGATGAAATACACCATCAAATGTTAAGGTGCAATGAATCTTTAAATGGATTGATATCGATTTCACACAATATGAAAAACATTTCATTATTATAGGAGAACAAAAGATATTGCAACCCTTCAAGAGGTTTTTAACCACTTTTTATACCCTTTCTACAAAACTCTATCAACCTTCAGAATTATTTATCCACGTTAAAGAAGATACCTATTAAGAGAAGCAAGGGCTGAGAATATTATTTCTATCCACTCTAAAACAAGTATATAAATTTTATCTAATTATACAAGGTCACCTTAGAAGGACGACCATCTTCTATTTGATTTGCAACATATTTTCTCTCTCTATTCTGAATATTCTATCACTCAACTCTTCGATTTCTTCAAAGTTGTGGCTTGTCAAGAGTATAGTAGTACCTTGTAATTTTATATTCCATAACAATTTCTTAATTATTTCAGTTCCTTCATCGTCTAAACCATTAGTTGGCTCATCTAGTAAAACCAATTTTGGTTTTTCCATAATAGCTTGAGCAATACCTAATCTTTGCTTCATCCCTAAAGAGTAATTTCTAACCTTCGTATACATGGCATCTTTAAGTCCAACACTCTCAATTATATTAACTATTTCCTCTGAAGAAATCTTTTTTTGTATTTCTGATAAAATTTTTAAGTTTTTAAACCCACTTTTATTAGGTAGAAATCCTGGATTTTCAATCAAAGCACCGAAGTCTGTAGGAAAAGAATTATTACTAGAAATGTTCTTGCCATTTACAATCAAATCACCATTATCTGGACGGTAAAGACCCGAAATAACTTTAAATAACACACTTTTCCCCGATCCATTTTTTCCTACAATACCTACAATTTCCCCCCCACTTGATGAAAAATTTAGTTCCTCAATTATCATCGTTTTTTTTAATTTAATACTCAAATTAGATATTTCTATTATATTACTCATGATCTATCACCCTTTTTAATAAATAATTTATTTTGCTCTAAATTAAAAGCCACTATTAATAAAATAAAGAATACTAACAAAAGTATGGATGTGCCAAAGTAGAAATTCACCTCATCCAACATTGTGAAATATATAAAAGTGTATGTAGATTGTGGTATATAAAAAATCACATTAATTACATGAAATAACATCAATGTTAAATATAAAATGCTGAAAGACCGTATGTAAAAAGTCAATATTAAAAATAATAAAGATAATATTAAAGAATAAATAACTAGCAAAATATAAGAACTAATAAAATCTCTTGAAAAATCCCCTTCCAACATAATAGGAAATGAGAACAAAATACAGAATGAAAAGATATTTAAAAAGAAAATAAAAACAACCTTATTCGCTAACCATTTTTTATATGATTTATATCTATAAACTTCCATCAAGGAAGAGTGAATAAATGTTGTGTGCCAATACACTACAATAAAACTTAGTGGTGATACGAATATAAGAATCCAAAACAATTGGGAAACTCTATATTGACTTACAATAAAAGTTTCAAAAACACCCGTTGGAGAAACAGCAGAAATACTACTTAAGCCAAGCGTACAAAGAGAAAGTATTAGACTAATACTTAAAAAAAGGGTTACCGCTACAATGTTCTTTTTAATTTCTAAGTAAAATAAATGCATTATAGTATACCCTTTCTTCTAGTTATTACGCACATAAAAATACCACAAGTAAATAAGATTATAGCTAAATATAATGAAGTCTCATTAATTGAAATATAGTAGGGAGAACCTGATACTTTATATGTTGGTATGATGTGGGAAGGTAAGAAAAAATCCCTCACCAAATGTTCATATTCTAAAGGAATCATACGATATAAGTATACATAACCACTGATAAGAATAACTGCTATAATTTTTGATACAACTATAGTAAGAACGTAGTACAACAGAGCATAAACTAGTAGCACAATAAAAATGAATACTAAATTCAGGAGAAACAGTGAAATTAAATTAGTTTCTTCCAAATTATCAGGGCTTGTGGCAAATAAACCTAGCACTGGATGAAGTTCACTACCCGATTCAACTATTTTTGCGATACTGATTAATTCATTAGACCAATCAGTACTAAATTTCCTTTTACTAATTGTGACGTATATAAACATAGTTGAGAAAATAAAAGTAATAAAAGAAATCACTATTAAAGTATAGGCTTTTAAAAAGCCTATAAGAACAGTGGTGCGGTTTTTGAACCTAATTAATAATTCATGGTGGATCTCATCTAATGTTGGGGTGAAAAATAATATAAATATAAAACCTATACTCAATCCAAATGTGATTACATATTCATCCAGTGAAATTAAGATTACTTCTAAAGTAGATAAGCTCAAATCATAAACATTACTATTTTGTAAATATACATTAAATGTATACAAAATATATACTAGGACAAATATAAATAAAATCCAGACCAAGGGCTGATTTATAGTTCTTAGTACTATGTACAATGCTAAATTGTTACTCTGTTTTTTCATATAAAACACCTTTTTTTCTAATTCCGTATGAATAAATACATAAGCTCGTAATAAGCAAAAAGGATAATTGACTCAATACTCCTAATAAAGTTGTATTAGCATTTAGATTAGGGCTCCAAGTAGTAGATGGCTCAATCCTGTCCAACCCTATAAATGGAAAGATAAATGCTGGTAACAAGAAGACCATAAAAGGAACTATGTGAGAAATTATTGTTTTGTGAAATAACGATGATACTGCTATACCTATCGAAGCATAAACTGCTCCAAAAATTGTGGAAATAATAATGATAAAAAAGCCATAAATAGTTGGAGATTCAACAGCTAGATGCCCTAAAGGACCAGCACTAGGGTTAGGGAACGGATATACACCAAAAACTATTATATAAATTACATAAATTATGGAGAGTGGGAGAAAGATTATAAGCCCACCTGTTACAAAATTAGCCCAAAATTTCGCCCACAAATACTTTCTTTTCTCTACTCTGAATGATATTTCTCTAATAAATCCAGTATTTCTTTCCAAAGCATAAGTATGCGCATAAGGTATTGTTACAATGATTGGAGCAAGAACTCCCAGTAAACTAGTAGGAGAGGCATGCCCAAGTGTGAAAAAATACAGTGCCCCCATATCATCAAAACCAGCTGATAACGCAAAATTTATTTGGTCATAGCCCGCTGCAACAATTAAAAAAATAACTAACACAAATACTAGAAGAAACCTTGAGGAAAAAATTGATTTTTTTAATTCTAAGATAGTTAAATATTTCATTATATTTACCTCCAAATATAAAAGCGGGGAAGTTCCCCGCTTTTATATTTTTAATACGGGGTCCAAGAGCCCGACGTTTGTACTTGAACTGTTGCAAAAGCGGTATTAATATGTTTAAGTCGATACGGAGCTCCTGTTACTCTTTCTGATACATCATACCTTAGTGGGAGTCGATCACCAGACCTTATTGACCTTCTTTCTGTGGCCTGTCTCATTCCTGGGTCTGACCAAGTTCTCCAAACTTCTGTATATAAAGTTCTATCTCCTCCAATACTTGAATTGTTATTTACTGCTGTGCTACCTGCTCCCGAGCGTGTAATTCTCTCGGCATATGGAGTGTATATAGACTGTCCAAGTCTAGGGACAATTTTGTTATAAGTTCTCCATATGGTATTTGCTTGTATTTCAATGTCGTTGTTATCTACGGATTCATTATCAGGTTCGTCAGACCCATC
>NZ_AUHI01000026.1 GCF_000423105.1 Halalkalibacillus halophilus DSM 18494
AAGAAAAAGAATTGACGACAGGCTATTTTGTTTAGTTTTCAAGGTTCAAAAGATAAAATTGGTGGAGCCTAGCGGGATCGAACCGCTGACCTCCTGCGTGCAAAGCAGGCGCTCTCCCATCTGAGCTAAGGCCCCGTTTGAGAGTCGGGAAGACAGGATTCGAACCTGCGACCCCTTGGTCCCAAACCAAGTGCTCTACCAAGCTGAGCTACTTCCCGTAATATGGCGCGCCCGAGAGGAGTCGAACCCCTAACCTTCTGATCCGTAGTCAGACGCTCTATCCAATTGAGCTACGGGCGCTAAAATAAGATGGTGCCGAGGGCCGGACTCGAACCGGCACGGTAAAAAATTACCGCAGGATTTTAAGTCCTGTGCGTCTGCCAATTCCGCCACCCCGGCAGTTCATGGAGCGGAAGACGGGATTCGAACCCGCGACCCCCACCTTGGCAAGGTGATGTTCTACCGCTGAACTACTTCCGCAATGAAAATTATTTAAATGGTGCGGGTGGAGGGAGTCGAACCCCCACGTCGTAAGACACTAGATCCTAAGTCTAGCGCGTCTGCCAATTCCGCCACACCCGCATAATGGTGAGCCATGGAGGATTCGAACCTCCGACCCTCTGATTAAAAGTCAGATGCTCTACCAACTGAGCTAATGGCTCTTTAAATAATTTTTACAGGCCACATCTTATTATGAGAAGTTATAAAGTTGTAATGGTGCCGGCCAGAGGACTTGAACCCCCAACCTACTGATTACAAGTCAGTTGCTCTACCAGTTGAGCTAGGCCGGCATAAAAAAAGTAAATGGTGGAGGATGCAGGGCTCGAACCTGCGACCCCTTGCTTGTAAGGCAAGTGCTCTCCCAGCTGAGCTAATCCTCCGAATTTTACTGCCCGGCAACGTCCTACTCTCACAGGGGAAGAACCCCAACTACCATCGGCGCTAGAGAGCTTAACTTCTGTGTTCGGCATGGGAACAGGTGTGGCCTCTCTGCCATTGTTACCGGACAATTTAAAATTGCCTTGTTTTTCTGCGACAAATTATATTATATTCACTTTAACATAAAATTGCAAGTGCAAATTTTAATTTTTTGAAGGTTTATGTAAATGCACCTTCAAAACTAGATAAGAGTTTGTAACCAAGCGTCGAAACGTTTCACGTTCGATCGAAGTTAAGTCCTCGATCGATTAGTATTCGTCAG
>NZ_AUHI01000027.1 GCF_000423105.1 Halalkalibacillus halophilus DSM 18494
GTTCAAACGGAAAGGAGGTGGTACAGGAATTTCAACCTGTTGTCCATCGCCTACGCCTTTCGGCCTCGGCTTAGGTCCCGACTTACCCTGAGCGGACGAGCCTTCCTCAGGAAACCTTAGGCATACGGTGAAGAAGATTCTCACTTCTTTTTCGCTACTCATACCGGCATTCTCACTTCTAAACGCTCCACCAGTCCTCACGGTCTGACTTCACAGCCTTTAGAACGCTCTCCTACCACTGTCCTTACGGACAATCCGCAGCTTCGGTGATGTGTTTAGCCCCGGTATATTTTCGGCGCAGCGTCACTCGACCAGTGAGCTATTACGCACTCTTTAAATGATGGCTGCTTCTAAGCCAACATGCTGGTTGTCTGAGCAACGCCACATCCTTTTCCACTTAACACATACTTAGGGACCTTAGCTGGCGGTCTGGGCTGTTTCCCTCTCGACTATGAACCTTATCACCCATAGTCTGACTCCCAACGATAAGTTATTGGCATTCGGAGTTTGACTGAATTCGGTAACCCGATAGGGGCCCCTAGTCCAATCAGTGCTCTACCTCCAAAACTCTTCCGTTGAGGCTAGCCCTAAAGCTATTTCGGAGAGAACCAGCTATCTCTGTGTTCGATTGGCATTTCACCGCTACCCACAGCTCATCCCCGCATTTTTCAACATACGTGGGTTCGGGCCTCCAGTAAGTGTTACCTTACCTTCACCCTGGCCATGGGTAGATCACACAGTTTCGGGTCTACGACGCCTGACTGAATCGCCCTATTCAGACTCGCTTTCGCTGCGGCTCCAGATCTTCTCTTTAACCTTGCCAGCCATCGTAACTCGCCGGTTCATTCTACAAAAGGCACGCCGTCACCCATTAACGGGCTCCGACTACTTGTAGGCACACGGTTTCAGGATCTATTTCACTCCCCTTCCGGGGTGCTTTTCACCTTTCCCTCACGGTACTGGTTCACTATCGGTCACTAGGGAGTATTTAGCCTTGGGAGATGGTCCTCCCGGATTCCGACGGAATTTCTCGTGTTCCGCCGTACTCAGGATCCACTCCGGAGGAGAGGGGTTTTCGGCTACAGGGCTGTTACCTTGT